>CAKZMQ010000001.1 GCA_937128795.1 uncultured Solirubrobacterales bacterium
CCCCGCCAACCCGAATCTCTGGGTCACGTTCGATCTGCCCGTATGCCATCGCCAGGTCCTTGAGCATCGCGAGGTTCATCGCGTTGCGCTTTTCGGGGCGGTTCAGGCCAACAAGCAATACGTGGCCGCGGCGTTCGGTGGAGACTGTCTGGTGGTCCTTCGCGTTTTCGTTCATGCGGCGCAGGCTATCGCCGCAACGGGGTCTAGCGCTCGCCGATCGCGCCGAGCAACATCTTCATCCCTTCGATGATCGTGTCGTCGCTTGCGCCGTCGTGAGTCAGGCGGTCCAACATCCAGCCGTCCAGCGCCGCCTGAAGAATCCGCGAATCGCGCTTGGCGTCGGTCGACCCACAGGCGATCACGATCGGCTCACACATGCGGCGAAAGACGTCGCACTGCTCGGTCATCAGCCTTTTCATCTCGGGATCGCGGGCACCAGTTACCTGGAGTTCGTAGCGCGCAAGCTCCAGCTCGGCCGAGGCATCGATGAAAGCCACGTAGGCATGGGCGATGCTGTCGATGTCGATCGGCTTTGAGCGATCGGCCAGCAGCAGCGTCATCGCGTGAGCGATCGGTTCGGTCTCGCGACGACCGCGCTCTGCCATGTATGCCATCAGCGCAGTCAGAAGCTCGTGGCGAGTGCCGAAGTAGTAGGTCGTCGAACCGTGCGGTACGCCAGCCTCGGCTTCCACCGCACGGTGTGTGAGCCCGCGCATGCCTTGATCGGCGATGACTCGAATCGCCGCCTCGAGCAAAAGATCGCGGCGGTCGACGGTTTCGGGTTTTGGCGACGCTTCCATATTCATTTGATTATCCCTGATCCTCGGATGGAGGAGCTTACTTGACAAACGTTTTGCTTTCTGCTACAACTGTAGAAGATTGTTCTTCAGTTGTCAAGTCGCATGAATCAGGAGTACAAGATGTCTCGCAAAGCACAAGCCACCAATCTTCCGGAGTCCTCCCCCGCAGCTGATCGGCCTTTCCAGGCGGCGGGTGCGATCGCGATCCTCGTGACGGTCTGCGTTGCACAGTTCATGCTGCTCGTGGACGACACAATCGTCAACGTCGCGCTCCCCTCGATCGCCGCCGACATGAACCTCAGCGAAGCCGACCTCTCCTGGATACCGAACGCGTATCTGCTGATGTTCGGTGGATTTCTACTGATCGGCGGCCGCATGGCGGACCTGCTCGGACGCCGACGCGTTTTCCAAATCTCAATGGGCTCGTTTGTGCTTGCCTCGATCATCGCCGGACTCGCCCAGAGTTCGGAAGTACTGATCGGCGCGCGTGGCGCACAAGGCCTCGCGGGCGCGTTCATGTCGCCGGCGGCACTGTCGATTCTGTTGGCGACGTTCACCGCCGAGAAGGAACGCACCCGCGCGCTCGCCGCCTGGAGTTCATTGACGGCGCTCGGCGCTGCTACCGGGCTGTTACTCGGTGGCGCGCTGACCGAACTCGTCGACTGGAGTTGGATCTTCTGGATCAACCTGCCGATCGGCATCGCGGCGATGGTCGCTGCGGCTCGGTACGTCCCCGTCGGTGGTCGCCATGAACTTGCCCGCGCGCCCGGACTGTCGAGCGCGTTGCTAGGGACCGCCGCGCTGCTGACCTTCGTCTACACGATCGTCGAGACCGCCGCCAACCCATGGACGAGCGCACGGACGGTCGGCGGCTTCGCGATCTCTGCCCTGCTCGCAATCGCGTTTCTCGTCAGTGAATCGCGCAGCAGCGAACCGCTGGTTCCCGTCGCGGTGATCAAGCGGCCGAACATCTCGCTCGGCAACGTCTACATGTTTCTTGCGGCAGCGGGTTTGTTGGCAATGTTCTTCTTCGTAACGCTCTACATGCAGAACGTGCTCGGCTACTCGCCGTTCAAGGCCGGTGCCGCGTGGCTTCCGTTCAGCATCACCCTGGGAATCTTCAGCGGTATCACCGCGAAGTTGATCGAACGATTCAGCGCGATCCCGTTCCTGACGATCGGCGCACTTGTCGCGACGGCTGGCATGCTGCAGATCGCACAAATCGACGCGCAGAGTGGATATCTGACCACACTCGTCCCGGCTTTCGTGACTGTCGCGGCTGGCTTCGGCTTGGCATTCGTGCCGATTCTGGGAATCGCCACCGGCGGCGTCGAGCAGCGCAACTCGGGAATCGCGTCTGGATTGCTCACCAGCTCACAGCAGATCGGCGGCGCCGTCGGAATCGCCGTGCTGGTCACAATCGCGACGACGACCACCAACAATGAGATGGCGCTCGGTGCGGAGCGGCTCGATGCGCTCGTGAACGGATTCCACGCGGCGTTCTACGTGCAGACCGGGATTCTCGCTGCGGCGGCCATAGTTGGTCTGTTGATCGGTGTTTTCGCGCGCGAGTCGGGCAAGCTCGAAGGCCTGCCCGTGCCCGCCTAGTTGCCGAGAGTGTTTGCTTTCTAACCTTTTAAGCTCACCACTCGCCCCAGCCCCTCCAGGAGAATTTCCCAATGCGTGCATTTGCCACTTGGATCTCGCGCCACCGCAAGCTCACAGTGTTCATGTGGCTTGGCGTGCTGATCATCACCGGCTTCCTAGCGAGCTCGATCGGCTCTGACTTCAATGAAGACTTCAAGCCGCCCAAGTCTGATTCGCAGCAGGCCTACGACATGCTGTCGAAGAACTTTCCGGCGCAGGCCGGCGACACGGGTCAGTTCGTGTTCAAGAGCGAGTCCGGCGTCAACGACCCCGAGACGAAGAAGAAGGTCGAGGACGCGCTGGCAAAGATCGCCAAGGTCGAGGGCATCGGAACGGTCGTTTCGCCCTACAGCGAAGAGGGAGCGGGACAGATCTCGCCCGATGGTAAAACCGCCTTCGCGACGATCAACTGGAGTGAGTTCGTCACCCAGACCACGCTTGAGACGCAGGTTGATCCGGTGATCGAAATCGTCGAGGAATCTCGCGAGCCAGGTCTGCGTGTGGAGTGTGGCGGCGGTCCCTGTCAGTTCGCTCAGCAGTCCGAGAGCGGAGGCGCCGAAGTGATCGGCGTTATCGCAGCGATGATCGTGCTGTTCATCATGTTCGGAACCTTCATCGCGATGGGGATGCCAATCATCACGGCCTTGATCGCCGTAGCGTCTTCGTCATCGATGATCGCGGTGCTTTCGAACGTCATCAACACCGCCGAGTTCGCGACGTTCCTCTCGATCATGATCGGATTGGGTGTGGGCATCGACTACGCCCTGTTCGTGGTCACGCGCTTCAGGCAGAACATGCGCATGGGCGTCGAGCCGACAGAGGCCGTGATCTCCGCGATGGACACCTCCGGCCGCGCGGTGTTGTTTGCGGGCGTCACCGTGATGATCGCCCTGCTCGGCCTGTTCCTCGTGGGAATGAACTTTCTCTACGGTCCGGCACTTGCCGCGTCGATGACCGTTCTATTCACGATGGTCGCGTCATTGACCCTGCTGCCAGCGATGCTCGTCTCGGCTGGCGCGCGAATCAACGATCCGTTCTTCAAGACGATGCTGGCGTCGCTGAAAACGAACGCCAGCGGCAAGGGCGAGCGCTCGCTGCCCGACGCGCTGACAGGCTGGCTGTTGATTCCGTTCCAAGCGATTCTGCTCGTTCTGGCCACGCCGCTCTATCTGCTGGTGATCTGGATTCCGCAGAAGTTCCTCGGCCTGCTCCGCATCCCAGTGCCACACCGTTCGCACGCGCAGCTAGATGAGGGCGAAAACGCACATCCCCGTTGGCACGCGTGGTCGAGTTTCGTCCAGCGTCGCCCCTGGCCGGTCGCGTTGATCACCACCGCGCTGCTGATCGTGCTGGCAATCCCGGCGTTCTCGATGAACCTCGGCGTCGCCGACTCCGGCACCGACCCGAAGGAAATGACGACGCGTCAGGCATATGACCTGCTCGCAGCCGGCTTTGGCGCCGGCTTCAACGGGCCGCTGCAGGTGGTCGTTGACACCTCCGTCGGGCAGGAGAAACTCGATCAGCTCTACGAGGACATCTCCGAGGACGAAGGCGTCGCCAAGGCCTTTCCGCCGCAGGAGAGTCCAAACGGAGAGATCGCCTTGATCAACGTGTTCCCGACGACCTCGCCACAAAGCACGTTGACCAACGATCTTGTGCATCGGATACGCGCCGACAATCTGGCGGAGATCAATGCCAGCGGAGGCAAGGCGCACGTCGCTGGCATCACCGCGATCTTCGACGACTTCTCCGCTCAGATATCCAGCAAGCTGCCTCTGTTCATCGGCGCGGTGGTGCTGCTCTCTGCGCTGCTGCTGATGATGGTCTTCCGCTCGATTTTGATTCCGATCAAGGCGATCGTGATGAACCTGCTCGGCATCCTCGCTGCGTTCGGGGTGACCGTTGCGATCTTCCAATGGGGCTGGGCGGCGAGCCTGTTCGGCGTCGATTCGACCGGTCCGATCATCGCCTTTCTGCCGGTGATGGTCTTTGCGATCGTCTTCGGCCTATCGATGGACTACGAGGTCTTCCTGATGAGCCGCGTACACGAGGAGTGGGAGAAGCGCAAGGACGCCGACGCTGCCGTCGTCGAGGGCGTCTCTGCCACCGGCGGCGTCATCACCGCAGCCGCGATCATAATGATCGCGCTGTTTTCGTCGTTCGCGTTTCTCTCGAACGATCTCGTCACGAAGCTGTTCGGCGTGTCGCTCGCCACGACCATCTTCCTCGATGCCTTCGTGATCAGATCTGCGCTGGTGCCGGCCGTTATGGCGATTCTCGGGAAGAGGGCCTGGTACATGCCCGATTGGCTCGGTCGATTGATCCCGCGCGTGAACGTAGAGCCGCACGATTCGCCGCCGCAAGCCGTTACCGACACACCAGCCACCGAGCAAAGTCTTTAGACTGCCAAAACATGGATCCAACGGCGATCAAAGAAGGCCAGAAGCACATCTGGACGATCGGAGATTTCCCGGATCTGGCGACGCTGATCCAGCCAGCCTCGGACGCGATCATCGACGCACTGGGGATCGAGGCCGGCGACCGCGTTCTCGACGTCGCCTGCGGTACGGGCAATCTCGCGATACCGGCCGCCAAGCTCGGGGCGGATGTCGTCGGGCTGGACCTGACCCCACGGCTGCTCGAAGTCGCGCGTGAACGCGCGGTGGCCGAGGGGGTGACGGTCGAGTGGATCGAGGGCGACGCCGAAGACCTCCCGTTCGATGACGACTCGTTCGATCACGTGGTCTCGTGCTTTGGCATGATCTTCGCCCCGCAGCACTCCCGTGCGGCAGCCGAGATGCGCCGGGTGTGTCGCCCAGGCGGCGGAATCGCGATCACCGCATGGACGAAGACTGGGCTCAACGGCACGCTGTTCACAGTGTTGGGCAAGCACTTGCCCGCGCCCCCCGAGCCGATGCCATCGCCGGTCGACTGGGGTGAGGAGACGTATTTGCGCTCTTGCTTCGGCGACCTCGGCCCGGACATGGCGATCGCCACCGAGCACATTGACTTCCGCGCTCCGAGCGCGACCGAATGGGTCGCCTACAACGAGGACAAACTCGGCCCGGTCGTGATGGCCAAGTCCGTGCTTGAACCGCTCGGCAAATTTGACGCGCTTCGCGACGACATGATCAGCCACTACGAACAGGCCGACATCGGCAGCGACGGCGAGTGGTCCGCCGAGGCCGACTACTTCTTGGCCACCGGCGAAGAACCGACCGGCCCAGCGCCTGCCTAGTTCAGAGTGGCGTTCAACGGAGCAGCGCGATTGGCGAAACGAACGGTTCGCCAATCGCTTCGGCGACCGGCTGATTGGTGACCGTCCCGGAGGCGATGTTGACGCCGGGCAGCAGGCCGGGGTCGCGCTCGACCGCACCCTTGGGACCGTGATCGGCAAGCTCGATCACGTAAGGCAAAGTCGCGTTGGTCAGTGCGAAAGTCGAAGTGATCGGCACCGCACCCGGCATGTTGGCGACGCAATAGTGGAGGATTCCGTCGACCTCAAATGTCGGGTCGCTATGCGTCGTCGGCCGCGAGGTCTCGAAACAGCCGCCCTGATCGATCGCGACATCAACCAGCACTGCGCCCGGCTTCATCAGCGCTAGTTGTTCTCGTTTGATCACGTGCGGCGCGCGAGCACCGTGCACCAAAACCGCCCCGATCACGAGGTCCACGAACGGCAGCATCTGCTCGATCGAGAGCGTCGAGCTGTAGACCGTTGAAGCGCGCCCGTCGAAGATCACCTCGAGTTCACGCAGCCGTTCGATGGATCGATCGAAAACGAAGACATCGGCCTGCATGCCGATCGCGATGATTGCCGCATTCATTCCGACCACGCCGCCACCGATCACCATCACGTTTGCCGCCGACACTCCCGGCACACCGCCGAGCAGCAGTCCGCGCCCGCCCAGCGGGCTCTCGAGCATGAACGCACCACTCTGGGTGGCGAGTTTGCCGGCGATCTCGCTCATCGGTGCGAGCAGCGGCAGTTTGCCGTGTTTGTCCTCGACCGTTTCGTACGCAATACAAGTGGCGCCCGAATCGGCAAGTCCTCTGGCGAGTTCCGGAACCGGCGCTAGATGCAGATACGTGAAGAGTGTCTGCCCTTCGCGCAACATCGCAACCTCTTTGGGCTGCGGCTCCTTGACTCCGAGAATCAGTTCGCACTCTCCGAAGACTTCCGCGGCGTTTGCGGCAACGCGCGCACCCTGCTCGCGGTATGCGCCGTCGGGTATCGCGCTGCCCTCGCCCGCCCCCGTCTGAATCACCACCTCGTGACCGCGTTCGACCAACTCGCGCACGCCGATCGGCGTCAGCGCGACGCGGTATTCGTCCGCCTTGATCTCGGAAGGGACACCGATCTTCACGACTTATCTCCCTGTTGCTTGCTGAACACTCACAACTTCCTTACGCGCGCCCAACGGACTCCGCCACGCTGAACTCGGCGCCGCGGCCTTCCAGCTCGACGAACAACTCTGCGCCGTCGACGCAGGCCTCCGGCGGCAACGCGCCAGTCGAATGCAGCTGTCCTCTCGCCAGTAGCCGAACCGCTGCTGCGGCCGGAGCGGCGGTGGCCACGATGCTCCCGCCCATGCCCCAGCGCTCAACCGGCGAGGTTTTGCACGCAACGCGGGCGTGCCGGTCCGCGTAGTACGCGTCGACCATGTGCACGGAGACCGTTTTCGACGAAGGCCTCGCCGCGTCGGCGGCCGCTCGTCGCTCGTCCTCGGTGGCCTCGGCCAGCTCGATCATCCGGGCGCGCAAAGCCGGATCGAGTGAGAGCCGAAAGCTGCATTCGGAACAGCCGAAACTCGACCCGAACGTCAACAGCTCCGAGTGCAGCGTGTAGATCGCCGGAGCCTCGCCGATCGGTTCAGGAAAGTCAACGATTCCCGCGTCGGTCAGCGGTTCGAGTTCGAGCGGCTCACTGCTGCGAAGCACAACGGGCTTCTGCGTCAGTTCGTCGATCAGCGCCTCGACCGCGTACGGCGGTGCGAATCCGTTCGGCGACTCAAGGTCGCAAGCGCCCGCGGTCACGTCGATGCGTTCGGCGATCCCGCCCAATGCGGCAGTGGCTACGGCCGCCATCACGTTCGTCATGCCGGGCGCAGCTCCCATCCCGAGCAACGCCAACAGGCCGGCGTCGCGAAACATTTGGTCGAGCCCGAGCTGTTGTTGCGTCATCCAATACAGCCCGCCGAGGTCGATGTAACACGACCCGACCTCAAGACACGCACGCATCGCATAAGGGTTGATGCGATGGTCGGCCGCGTTGACGAGCACGTCGATGTCATCGAGGGCATTGGCCATCGCCCGAGGGTTGCGCGCGTCCAGCTGCATGGCGATCGCCTTGCCGCCACCGAATTTGTCGGCAGTAGCCTGAGCTTTGGCCAGATCGATGTCGAGCAGGACGAGTTCGTTTGCCTCTGGCGATTCGGCGAGGTCACAAACGATGGCGGGTGCAACGGTCCCACCGGCGCCGAGAATCGCGACGCTCAGCGTGTTGCCGCGCGCTGCTGCCGACTCAAAAACGGACAACCTTTTCCCACGCTTCCGTCAGCACCGAGCGGAGGATCCCGTTGATCTCCTCGAACTGTTCGCCGTCGGCGATCAGTGGCGGCGAGAGCTGGATCACCGGATCGCCGCGATCGTCGGCCCGGCATATCAATCCCTTTTCGAACAGCGCGTTCGAGAGAAAGCCGCGCAGCAGGACGTCGCACTCCTGTTCGTTGAACGACTCGCGAGATTCCTTGTCCTTGACCAGTTCGACGGCGTGGAAGTACCCGGCACCGCGCACGTCGCCGACGATCGGCAGATCGCGCAGACCTTCGAGCATGTCCGCGAACTCTCCCTCCTTCGCCCGCACATGACCGCAAAGATCCTCGCGCTCGAAGATCTCAATGTTCTTCAGCGCGATCGCCGTAGCGAGCGGGTGCCCGCCGAACGTGATGCCGTGGTTGAACGCGCGGTTGCCCTCCATGAACGGGGCGGCGACCGCGTCGGTTGCGATCACCGCGCCGAGCGGGGCGTAGCCCGAAGTGATGCCCTTGGCAGTCGTGACGATGTCGGGCGAGTAGTCGAAGCGTTCGTGGCCGAAGTAGTGGCCGAGGCGCCCCCACGAACAGATCACCTCATCGCTGATCAGCAGAATCCCATGGCGATCGCAGATCTCGCGCACGCGCTGGAAATAGCCGTCTGGTGGGACGAAGCATCCGCCGGCGTTCTGCACCGGTTCGAGGATCACCGCGGCGACGGTGTCTGGGCCTTCGAATTCGATCATCTCCTCGATCGCATCGGCTGCAAGCAGTGGGTCGTGCCCGATCGGCTTGTGGTAGTCGTTGGTGTTAGGGACGTGCAGTCCGCCCGGAGCCAGCGGCTCGAACTCGGTGCGGAGCGCGGTGATGCCGGTCGCCGCGAGCGCGCCGTGAAACGTGCCGTGATAGGCGAGGTCGCGCGCGATCAATTTCGTGCGGCGCGCGTTGCCGGTCATCTGGTGGTAGGCCTTGGCCATCTTCCAAGCCGACTCGACCGATTCGCCGCCGCCCGAGGTGAAGAAGACGCGATTGAGATCGCCGGGCGCGAGCTCTGCGATCTTCGCCGCTGCCTCGATCGATCGCGGATGGGCGTAGCTCCAGTTCGTGTAGAAGCCAAGTTGCTGGATCTGCTCTGCGGCGACCTCGGCCATCTCCTTGCGACCGTGCCCGGCGTTCACACAGAACAGCCCGGACAGGCCATCGAGGTAGCGCTTGCCCTTGTCGTCGTAGACGTAGCAACCTTCGCCGCGGACGATGATCGGGATGTCGTGATCGTCGTATGCCCCCATCCGCGTGAAGTGCATCCAGAGGTGACGTTTGGCCAGTTCCTGGAAATCCTGACCCTGCGCGTTCTGCGCGCGCGTCGAAAGTTCGCCTGCCTCATCACTGGTCGAAATCGCCACCGCTCACCTCCCGTGTGAATTTTGCCCGCAACGGGCATCCGTCGGCCAAGTTACTCGAATCGTCGCGCTCGCGGAGTGCAACTCCGCGCATCCGTACGCTCGATTGCGCCATCAGGTCACAGCACGAGCTGTAAGTGCGCATGCCCAGAACAATGCGACATCTCTGACAAACTGCCCTCCATGCCATTAGACCCGCAGATACAGCTTCTTGTCGACAACCTCCCGAACGGCATCGCGTTGCCGATCGGCGATCCGGTCGACGCACGCAACCTTTTTCGCAAATTGACTGTCGCGCTACGCGATCAACAAGCTCCCGCGAACCTCGCCGCGATCGAAGACACGACCGTTCCCGGCGCGACAGCGGATCAACTGGCTCGCATCTATCGCCCGCACGCCGACGAACCATCGGCGACGATGCTGTTCTTTCACGGTGGCGGATGGGTGGTCGGGGACCTGGAGTCGTACGACCTGACCGCGCGCACGATCGCCGAGCGCACCGGTATGACCGTGCTGAGCGTTGAGTACCGGTTGGCTCCGGAACACAAGTTTCCCGCCGGCGTCGAGGACGCCCTGGCAATCGCCGACTGGGTTCTCGCGAACGCAGGCAGCCTGGGCGGCGACGCCTCGCGCACGATTGTCAGCGGCGACAGTGCCGGCGGCAACTTCGCGGCGATCGTCGCGCAGGAAACCGCCGGTCGAGAGGTCGGCTTCAGCGGTCAAGCGCTGCTCTACCCGGTGCTCGACCTTGCGAACGACTACCCGTCACGCAGTGCGCACGCAGACGGACCGGTCCTCACAAGCGAGGTGTCTCGTTGGTTCGGCGAGTTGTATCTGGACGAGAACGACGACCTCTTCGCTCCTCGGATTTCTCCGATGCATTCAGACCGAGTGGCCCAAGTAGTGCCCGCCGTCGTCGCCACCGCAGGCTTCGACATCCTTCGCGACGAGGGCATCGAATACGCACGCCGCCTCGGCGATGCCGGAGTTTCGACGACGCACCTGCACTACGAGACGCTCCCCCACGGGTTTTTTGGCTTCGGCCCGCTCAGCGCAGCCGCCGACGCTGCGATCACCGAAGTCTGCACCGCCATTCAAACCCTTGATAGGGCTTAGAACGCGCTGCCCAGTACGAAGCCGACGGAAAATGCGGCGAGGCCGAGGCCGAGACTGACCACAATGTTCGTCATGGCGCTGCGTAAAGCCCCGTCAGCGACCAATCGCTCGGTCTCGAACATCCAGGTCGAGAAGGTCGTGAACGCGCCGAGCAGCCCGGTGCCAGCGAGCAGGCGCAAATCGTGGGTCGCACCCGCGCCGATGAGCAGACCAAGCGCCAATGACCCGACGATGTTGACGATGAACGTCCCGAGCGGAAAATCGCGTGGGTCGGCCTGAACCACGCGATTGTGGATCCAAAAGCGACCGACCGCCCCCGCCCCGCCGAGCGCGCCGATGCCGAATGACAAGAAAACCGTGCTCATGCGAGATCCCGCCCACTGTCTACGAACCGACGCGCGGTGCTGACTGCGAGGAACCCAACGCTCAAGCTGGTCAGTGCGTAGATCAAAGCCAATTCGATGTCGCCCAAATCGATCATTTCGTAGAGCTCGAGCTGGATCGTCGAAAAGGTTGTGAGCGCACCGCAGAAGCCGCTCCCCAGCAGCGCAAGCCGCGCAGACGACCAGCCGTTCACGCGCTGATGGCTGATCACGAACGCAAGGATTGCGCAGCCGGAAACGTTGGCGAGGAAGGTCGCCCACGGCCACTGCCCGGGCGTGACCGGCCACAACTCAAGTATCCCGGCGCGAGTCAACGCACCGATGGCACCGCCGAGGAAGACGGCCACATAGAGCTGCGATTGACTTGCTTCTTCGCTACGAGTCGGCATCGGCTGCCATATGATCGCGCACACATCAGCCGTACAACGGGGCCCGACTGAATCGGGCCGATCAAAGGAGTCGCAGGTGCCTTCACTAAGCCGTGACGGAAACGTCTTTCTTGTCGAATTGGACGAGGACGAGAATCGCTTCAACCCGGAATGGGTCGCGAGCATCAACGCCGTGCTTGACGAAGTCGAGGCCAGCGAGGCTCCGCGTGGGCTCGTGATCGCGGGCACCGGAAAGATCTGGTCCAACGGGCTCGATCTTGAATGGTTCGCCGCCAACGTCGAGAACGTCAACGATTTTCTGCTCGACGTACATGAACTGTTCGCACGAACGCTGTCGCTCGGGGTGCCGACGATCGCCGCCATCAAGGGCCACGCATTCGCCGCCGGAGCGATGCTTGCGCTCGCCACAGACGAACGCATCATGCGCGAAGATCGCGGATACTTCTGCCTGCCCGAGGTCGACATCCGCATTCCATTCACTCCAGGTATGGACGCGCTGATCAAGTGCCGACTCGCACCTCAGGTCGCACACGAGGCGATGACCACCGGTCGTCGCTACGGCGGCCCCGAGGCAGTCGCTGCCGGAATCGTTCAACAGGCCGTCCCCGAGGACCGAGTCATCGCGGCGGCCATCGAGCGCGCCGCCGCGCTTGCCGAGAAAGACCCAGCGACGCTGGCGACGATCAAGCAGCGCCTGTATGCACCCGCTCTCGCCCACCTGCGCGACGCCGACGCCAACAAACTGCCCGGTCTGGGCGACTGATCGCCGACCGAACCCAAAAGTGAGAGACTGAACCGATGCGAGCAATCCAGGTGACGAAGTTCGGCGGACCGGAGGTTCTGGTGGCATCCGACCTACCGGAGCCGGAGGTACCCGAAGGCGCGATCGCGATCGATGTAGAAGCCGCGGGCGTCAATTACGCAGACACACACCAGGCCGAGAACTCGTATCTCGCCCCTGCCGAGTTGCCACTGATTCCCGGTGCCGAAGTCGTTGGCATCACGCCAGATGGTCGTCGTGTCGTCGCCCTGCTCAGCGGCGGCGGCTACGCAGAGAAGACGGTCGCCTGGCCGCAGATGTGTTGGGATGTTCCGTCGGGAGTCACTGCCGCCGAAGCGCTCTCTGTCGTGCTCCAGGGGGCAACCGCATGGCACCTGCTGAAGACCTCTGCGCGCCTGGAGAAGGGCGAGACCGTCGTGGTACACGCGGCCGGTGGAGGCGTCGGCACGATCGCCGTTCAGTTGGCGAAGCGTTGGGGTGCCGGGCGCGTGATCGCAACGGCCTCGTCACAGGCCAAGCGCGACCAAGCGATCAATCTCGGCGCCGACGTTGCGATCGACTCGCGCGTAGATACGGCCGACGAAATGCGCAGCTCGCTTCGCGAGGCCAACGACGGCCAAAAGGTCGACGTGATTCTCGACATGGTCGGCGGCCCGACCTTCGACGGCGGGCTGAAGGCGCTCGCGCCGTTCGGTCGATTGGTCGCCTTCGGGATGGCCGGGCGCGTACCGCCGCAACCAATCGACCCGGGAATGCTGATGGGAACTTCACGTTCCGTGATCGGCTTTTGGCTGGTCCACTGCATGACCAAGCCGGGGATGATGGACGCGGCGGTTGAGGATCTTCTGAACTTGATCGTCAGTACCGAACTGACGGTCGTTGCCGGCGGCAGCTACCCGCTCGATCAGGCGCGACGCGCCCATGAGGACCTTCGCGCCCGCAACACGACCGGCAAACTCGTGCTCGTTCCCTGACGAGTTGGCTTTGTCGATGACCTGGAGGCCGTCGCCCTATAGGTCGTCGACAAACGAGCAGACGGCTGCGATCGCTTTGGTCGCGCACTCGAGCTCCTCGATCGAGAGCTCGGCCAGCGCCGCATCCCACGCCTCGCGCATCTCGTCGCGACGCGCCTCGAGCATTTCCTTGCCGTCCGACGTCAAGCGCGTGATGACGACGCGCTTGTCCTCGACTTGACGTTCACGTTCGACCACGCCCGAGACCGCGAGTTGATCGAGCATGTGCGTCGTGGTTGCCGGAGTAAGACCGGCGGCTTCGGCGAGCTGGCCCGACGACATCGGACCGTTTTCGAGCAACGGTTGGAGCAGATTCACCTGCGGTGCGGTCAGCCGCCCCGGCTGCATCGCATCGCGACCGCGGAGCCTGCGTTGAGCACGCGCTACTTGCTGGTAAGCCGTTCCGAATGCTTCGAGCGCGTCGGCACGCGCGGTGGTCGATTCGGTCGATACCAAATTTTCCATAGAGCGAGTCTAACGGCAGATCGTGCCGCAGACCGGAACGCCAAGTGTTTTTTTCACCGATTGGTGGACTTATTGCGGGACCGCGCGAATGCGCATTGCTGCGGCAAACGCGTGGGTTCGTGCGGCCTCAGCATCGTCCGCGCGTGTGAGAACAACGGCAAGACGTCGACCCTTCGAACTCGACGGCTTTGCGAAAATCCGTAGCTCGGTATCGCGGTGAACGCTCAGCGCGTTGTCGATTCCGTCGTAGGCGGGGGCGTCCAGATCGTCGTCGCCAAGCACGACTGCGCTCGCCGCCGGTGACCGCAACGGAATCTCACCGGATTGAACCGGCAGCCCGAGAATCGCGTGCACGTGCAACGCGAACTCGGACAGATCCTGGCTTGCCATCGTGACCATCCCCGTGTCGTGCGGCCGCGGCGAGACCTCGGAAAACAACACCTCGTCGCCAGCGACGAACAGCTCAACGCCAAAGATGCCGTGGCCACCAAGCTCGTCGGTGATCTTCTGCGCGATCTCGTGGCAGCGATCGAGCACCGCCTGGTCAACCGGTGCCGGTTGCCAGCTCTCGCGATAGTCGCCCGATTCTTGGCGGTGGCCGATCGGCGCGCAGAACGACGTGCCAGCGGCGTGGCGAACGGTCAGCATTGTGATCTCATAGTCGAAATCGACGAACGCCTCGCAGATCACACGGGTGCCGCCGACGCGTCCGGCTTCTTGGGCGTAGGTCCACGCCGCGTCGACGTCGTCAACCGTCTTGATCGTCGACTGGCCTTTGCCGGAGGAGGACATCAGAGGCTTGACCACACAGGGCAGCCCGAGTTCGTTCGCTGCGGCCCGCAGTTCGTCCACGTTCTCGCAGAACTTGTACGGCGAGGTCGCCAGCCCCAGCTGCTCGGCCGCGAGCCTACGGATTTCTTCGCGGTCCATCGTCAGTCGGGCAGCTCGCGCGGTCGGCACGACTTTCACGCCCAGCTCCTCGAAATCGGCGAGCACGTCGGTTGCGATCGCCTCGATCTCGGGCACAACGATCAAGCGCTCGCACGGGATGTCGCGTTCGGCTTCAAGCATCGATCGCAACGCCTCCGCGTCGGTCATCTTCAGCACGTGACGGCGGTGGGCAATCGCCATCGCCGGTGCGTCGTCGTAGCGATCGCAGGCCACCACTTCGCAGCCAAGCCGCACCGCTTCGATCGCCACTTCGCGCCCCAGCTCACCGGACCCAAGCAGCACGAGTCGCGTCGCCCGTGGCGATCCGGGAGTTCCGATGCGCAGGTTCATCGCCGCGAGGATACGGTACGCACGATCCCATGACCGACCGAAACGAACCAGACCTCCCACCGTTCGCCTCGACTTTCGACGAAGACCTGTTGCTCGGGGTCGGACTTGACGTTCCGCTCGACACCTCCAACGACCCCGAGCGCATCCAGAAGATCGCCGCAGAGTTCGAGTACGGATTCACGGCCTTGGCGCAGGTGCCGCGAGGGGTTTCGATCTTCGGATCGGCGCGCACCCCGCCGAACGATCCCGATTACGTCCTCGCCCGCGCCGTCGCCGCCGAGCTCGGTCGCGTCGGCTACTCGATCATCACCGGCGGAGGGCCGGGAATAATGGAGGCCGCAAACCGCGGCGCGAGAGACGCCGGTGCCGTCTCGATCGGACTGAACATCGAACTCCCGCATGAGCAGAAGCCCAACGATTATCAAGACATTCAGTTGATGTTCCGCCACTTCTTTGCGCGCAAGGTGATGTTCGTGCGCTATTCGCAGGCCTTCGTCGTGATGCCCGGTGGCTTTGGAACGATGGACGAGTTGTTCGAGGCCCTGACGCTCGCCCAGACCGGCAAGATCAAGCACTTTCCGGTCGCGCTGGTGGGTCGCCACTACTGGGGTGGACTCGTTGATTGGTTGCGCGAGAAGATGCTCGAAAACGCGAACGTGGACGCTGCCGACCTTCAGCGACTGCACGTCTGCGAGACGCCCGAAGAGGTGCGCGAGCTGATCGGTGCCGAGGGCGCAATGTTGCGCGCGTTGACGGTTTGGTGACCGACGGCGGGATTGCCGCATCGGCGGGCGAATAGGTTCGCATCATGTGGATGGACTTCTTCAGGCCGATGCCCGCTGGCCAACGGCGTTCGGGGCGCGCGATCCTGCTGCGAGCCGCGCCGCCGCTCGGCATCGGCGTGATCGGTTCAAACATCATCGGCGCGATGATCCTGTACTCGCTGATGGCATGGGTGATTCCCGTTCCGCAACTCGAGGACGACGACCGCATCCGTGCCGTGAACGTCGTCGCCCTGGTCACCTACACGGCCCTCGCGCTGACGATCGGAATCTTCAAGACGATCAAGGATCTCCGTCCGGTGATCGTTTGGCTCAACCTCGACAGGCCGCCAACGCCAGAGGAGCAGGCACTCGCGCTGCTCGGGCCGCGCCGGCTGCTTGTGCGCATGGCGATGCTTTGGGGCTTTGGGCTGATCCTCTTCACCGCGCTCAACTTTGCCTATTCGCCGCGACTCGCGTTGGTCGTCGGCATCGCAGGTCTGTTCAGCGGACTTGGCACGTGCGCCTTCAGCTACCTCGTTGCCGAGCGCACCACTCGCGAGGTTGCGCGTCGCGCATTGGAGGAAGGGCCGAAAGAACACCCCGGAGTGCCCGGCGTGACGACTCGAGTGATGCTCACCTGGGCGATCAGTACCGGCGTTCCGATTCTCGGCGTCGCGCTGATGGCCGGTGGCGTAGCGCTCGACATCCTCCCGCCCGACACTCAAAAATTCGCTTATGCAGCGATGGCAATCAGCGGCGTCGCGCTATTCATCGGGCTACAGGCAATGTTCTTGGTTTCGCGCTCGATCGCCGATCCGGTCAAGTCCGTGCGCATCGGCATCGACCGCGTGGGCGCGGGCGACCTGACGGCAAACGTGCCGGTATACGACGCAAGCGAAATCGGCCTGCTGCAGTCCGGATTCAACGACATGGTCGACGGACTGCGCGAACGCGAACGCGTGCGCGACCTGTTCGGCAGGCACGTGGGCGAGGACGTCGCCGAACAGGCCCTTCAAGTTGGCGCAGAACTCGGCGGAGAGGTTCGCGAGGTGGCGGTGGTTTTCATCGACATCGTCGGCTCGACCGAGATGGCGACGAAGCTGCCTCCCCAAGAGGTCGTCGAGCTGCTCAACCGATTCTTCGGTGTGGTGGTTGACGTGGTCAACTCTCACGGCGGATCGATCAACAAGTTTGAGGGCGATGCTGCGTTGTGCATCTTCGGCGCCCCGCTCGATCGAGACGATGCTGCCGGCGACGCGCTCGCGGCTGCGCGCAGAATGGTGAAGCGACTCGCAGTCGAACTGCCAGAGCTGGCGGCAGGTGTAGGCGTGAGCGCCGGCCCGGCCGTCGCCGGCAACGTCGGCAGCTCAGAACGCCACGAGTACACGGTGATCGGCGACCCGGTGAATGAGGCGGCGCGATTGACTGAAATTGCGAAGACGGTTGAGGGTGGCCTGGTCGCCTCCGCGCGCGTGGTTGAGGCCGCTGGCGAAGAAGAGTCGAAGCACTGGCAGCTTGGCGAAGCGGTCGTAGTGCGCGGCCGAAGCGAGCCGACACGACTGGCCACGCCGACCGGCTAGCGTTTCGTCGATCTTCACCGATCGGTACAGAACTCGAAAATCATCACATAGGATGGGAAATCGATGGAAGCCAGCGCCAAAACACGTCCTGCCAAACCCTCAGGAATGGCCAAGGACATCACCCCGCCGTTCACCGAGGAACTCGAGGAGTTCCGCAAGTCCGTACGCGGCTGGGTGCTGGCGAACCTCACTCCCCACGCCGATGAGTGGGAAGCGTCGAAGCACTTTCCCGATGAGGTCTTCAAGACCGTGGCCTCGCAGGGCTATTTGGGCCTGAAGTTCGAAGAGGAGTACGGCGGATCCAACGAGGGCGGTCTGGAGAACCCGGCGCAGGGATATCTTGCCGACGCGGTCCAGCTGGAAGAGCTTCCCGCCTGCGGCAGCGGCGGTGTGGCGGCGGGCATATGGGCGCATGCAGGCATCGCGCTCACGCCGATCTGGAAGTTCGGCAGCCACGAGCAGAAGCTCAAGTACTTGAAGCCCGGCGTTTCCGGCGACAAGATCGCTGCGCTGGCGATCACCGAGCCCGGTGCCGGTAGCGACGTGGCAGGTATCCAGACCAAGGCTGAAAAGGTCGACGGCGGCTACCTGCTCAACGGTTCGAAGGTCTTCATCACCAACGGCGTCCGCGCGCATACGATCGTTACCGCCGCCAAGACCACTCCCGAAGGCGGTCACCACGGCATCAGCTTTTTCATCGTCGAGCGCGGCGAGGGCGTGACTTCATCGCCGCTCGAAAAGCTTGGCTGGCACGCGTCTGACACTGCCGAGATCGGCTACAACGACGTCTTCGTGCCCGAAGAGAACCTGCTCGGTGAAGAGAACCACGGCTTCTACATGATCATGGCCAACTTCCAGTGGGAGCGCCTGATGATGGCCCTCGGCGCAGTCGGCGCGATGAAGGACGTCTTCGCGGCCACGCTCGATTACGCCCACGAACGCAACGCCTTCGGCCGACCGATCAGCAACTTCCAGGTGATCCGTCACAAGTTCGCCGACATGGCCACCCAGATTGAGGCCGCCCGCACGATGACTTACAACGCGCTGCGCCTCTTCGTTGAAGGCAAGGAACCGCTATCGGAAGTGACGATGGCCAAGCTCTTCACCCAGCGCCTGCTCGTCAACATCTGCGACGAGTGCCTACAGATCCACGGCGGCTGGGGCTACATGAAGGAATACAAGATCGAACGCGCGCTACGCGACGCCCGCCTCGGCCCGATCGGCGGCGGTACCGATGAGATCATGAAGGAGATCCTCGGTAAGACGTTGGGGGTCTGATTACGTAGCCGGCGAGCGTGTGGCGAGTGATTGCCCGTGCCGTCGGTGATGTAGGTGTTTTGTTGGCCAGGGGCTTGCTTGGACATCGCCCGTAACTGTGCGTGATATTGCCGCATGCCCTGTCCATGCGGCGTGCTGCATGGACAGGGCATGCGGCGTTTTGGCCCTTGCGTATCGGGCAGGGGATTGGCGGGAATTGGAAAGCGCTTGGGATCGCGAGAATCAAGCTCAGGGCCGCCGATCCAGAACTGAAACGACCGGAGCTCTCGCCCCGGCCGCTTCATATACCCCCCAGTACTGATCTGCCCCCGATCGTCCGATCGGTGGTTCGTTCCTCCTAGTGGTGGATCGAAACCGTCAGCTTGCTGCTCTGGGCCGAGGGGAGCACGCTTACGAATGAGCTGGTCTTCAGGCTCAGCTTGATCGTGTGAGCGGTGCTCGCCGAGAGCGAGAGGTTTGTCTTTGTTGCCGAGAGGTTCGCCGAGAACAGTCCGAAGAGATCGAACAGCACGGTCTCGCTGTCGGAGGCGACCGAGGCGCCGTCGACGCTGACAAACATTGTGTAGCTGCTGCCAAAGCCGAGGACACTGCTGAGGCCCTTGACTTCGCCGCTCAGGTCGACCAGGTAGTTACCGGTCAAGCCGTTCGGGTTTGCAGGGATCGTCACGGTCAGCGTGTCGTCCGGGCAGCCGAGCGCCCAGTTGAGCAGCGCCGAACCGGTGCAGCCGAGGCCCCACTGGAAGCCGCCGCTGCGGGCGCTGACGACCGGGTCCTTGAATACACCGAAGCTCTTGACGACCGGCGAGCTGACGTTGCCGGCTGCGTCGGTTGCGGTGCAGCTGAGGCTGTGCGTTCCGTTGCTCAGAACGCCCGTGGCGAACGGCGACGTGGCAGTCGTCGGGCTGGCACCGTCGATGCCGCACTTGATCTCGGCAGACTCGCTGAGTCCGAAGTTGAACTCGTGCGTGCCGTCCCAGCGCGGAGCGCCGTCGGTGATCGTGAGCGTCGGGGCGACTGTGTCGACCGTGACGTTCTTGCTCACCGGCGCGGTCGTGTTGCCCGCTGCGTCGATCGCCTGGCAGGTGACGCTGTGTGCGCCCTGCGAGAGGGTTGACGTGGTGAACGTGCTGCCGGCACTTGCGTAGCTGCCGCCGTCGACCTTGCACTGGTAGCTGCCATCGGGCTGGCCGCCGGTGAGGGTGTAGGTCGGGGTCGCGGTGTTGATCAAGCCGCTGGGGCCATCGATCGTCACTGCGGAAGGCGCAGTCGTGTCGATCACGATCGTGATCGTCGAGTCCGCGCCCGGGTTGCCCGCGCCGTCGACGTAGTGGCATGTCACGGTGTGCGTACCCTCGCCAAGCTCCGGCAGCGTCCACGGTGAAGTGACCGTCTGGAACTCGCCCTCGTCGATCTTGCACTCGATGTAGCCGCCGGTCTCGTCGGTGGTGATTTCGATCGTCGGCGTGGTGTCGTTGGTCGGGCCGGTCGGGCCGGTGATCGTCACCGAGTCGGGGGCCGAAAGGTCGATCTCGACTTCTTCAGTGGCGTCGGGGCCGATGTTGCCGGCCTCGTCCACGAGGTGGCAGGTAACGGTGTGCGTGCCCTCGCCAAGCTCAGGTGCGACGAACGTGCTGCCGGTCTCGGCGAACTCGCCGTCGTCGACCTTGCACTCGTAGATGTCGCCCGGCTGTGCGCCAGACAGGTTGAATGCAGGCGTTGTGTCGCTCGTCGGACCGCTCGGTCCGCTGATCGTGACTTCACCAGGAGCCGTAGTGTCGACCGTGATCGTGGTGACGCCCTCGCTACCGGTGTTGCCGGCGTTGTCGGTCTGGCGGCAGCTGACCGTGTGGTCGCCCTCGCTCAGCTCTTCGGTCGAGAAAGAACCTTCGACAGAGAAGTACTCGCCATCGTCGACCTTGCACTCGACCGTGCCGCCGGCCTCTGCCGGGGTGACGGTGACAAGCGGGGTCGTGTCGTTCGTCGGGTTACCCGGACCAGCGACGGTCGGTGCGCCCGGCGCAGTGCGGTCAATCACGATCGTGTAACTCGTCTCTTCGCCGGGATTGCCGGATTCGTCGACATAGCGGCAGGTGATCGTGTAGGTGCCTTCCGGAAGCTCCGGCAGCGTCCACGGTGAAGTGACCGTCGTGTAGCCGACGTACTCGCCGTTGTAGCCAGATCCTTCGATCTTGCACTCGATGTAGCCGCCGGTCTCGCCGTCTGGCGGGGTGACGATCACGTCGGGCGTCGGGTCATTGGTCTCGCCGCCGGGGCCAGTTCCGGGAACATCGATGTCCGGGCCTTCGGTGGAACCGGTCGTGTCGTACGTGACCGTGTGGCTGGCCGGGGGACCGGCGTTGCCTGCTGCGTCGATCAGACGGCAGATCACGGTGTACTCACCCTCGGTGTCGACGGTGATGCTGTAGGGCGAACTCGTGGGCGAGTACGTTCCGCCTTCGTTGAGTTTGCACTGGTAGGTGTCGCCGTCCTCTGCGCCACCAAGTGCGAACTCTGGTGTCGTGCTGTTGGTCGTTGACGGACCGGTGATCGTCGGTGCGCCCGGAGGCGTGGTGTCGACTGTGATCACGACGGTCGTTGCGGAGCCGGGGTTGCCGGCCTCGTCGACGTAGCGGCATGTGACTGTGTGCTGTCCCTCGGAGAGTTCGTCGGTCGTGTATTGAACCGCGCCGTTGCCGGTCACGGCGGTGAACTGTCCGTCGTCCGTCTTGCATTCAACCTTGCCACCGTTCTCGCCGGCCGGGGGCGTGATCGTGAAGGTCGGTGTGGAATCGTTGGTAAGGCTGCCGGGGCCACTGATCGTGACCGAGCCCGGGGGCGTCGAGTCCTTCGTTTCAGGCGTCAGGGTCGGGCCCGAACCGCTGCCGGTCACGCCGTTGCCGGCGGGTGCGCCGCAATCCTTTGCAAAGGACCGGTGCTGCGCCTTCACTTGGTGGCCGAGCTTCCTGAGCTTCGTCTTCATCGTGCGCTTGCGCTTCTTGTAGCGCTTCAACGCCTTTTTGCTCTTGCTCTTGGGCTTCTTCAGCTTCTTGTACTGGAGGGTGCGCGAGTAACGCAGGTTGAACAAGGACTCGTACTTGGTGATCGTGATCGAACACTGAGCGTTCTGGGCACCGTACGCGCTACCGAAACAAAGCTGCTTGATCGCCTTGCGAACGTCCCTGCCCTGCTTCTGCGCACTCCTGAGGAGCTTCTTGGCGCGACGGACCTTCTTGGAATTGCGGGTCTTCTTGGCCGTGCGCAATCCGATGCGACGCTTGGCGATCAGCGAGAGCGACTTGTTCATGCCCGAGATCGCCTGGTCGCAGTTCGTGATCCGCAGCTTGCTGGACTTCACCGGGGCGCCGGTGACGGATGCAGCTTCTGCCGAGGGACTGAATGCGGAGAACTGCAGCAGCGCCATGATGGCGGCAATTGCCACAGCGAGAATGACTTTCGACATCTTGGAGAGCGTCGTGCTCTGCGATGTATTGAGTCCGAGTTCGAAATTCACTTCTAATCAATCCTTTGATTACTTGAGTGTTTGAAATGCTTGGGGGTTTTGGGGCAAAAAAAAGCGGGCAACACGCCCGCGGCAACCGCTCAACGCCAGAACATTTTCCGTTGTTCTGAACGGCGATCACCGCCAGTGTATGGCAATGTCAGCGATTGTCAAGCGATTGGGACAAAACTTTCTGCACCAACCGGGCTACTACGGCGGCGGAACCGAAATCGCCAGCTTTGTTTGGCGGAATCCTGCGGTGAATGCGGTCAGATGCAGCACGGTTGGGCCGCCATCCGCACCCGTGCCGGGCAGCAACTGAATCGACGTGCGCGTGGTTCGCCGCGGACGGACGAGCACGATCGCACCGTTCGTACTAACCGTCGGATCCTCGACCCGCAGCGCGGCGAGCACTAGTCGATTGCTGGTGATCGACAGCGCAACGGTGTTACCGGATCGCCGGATCGACGTGACCTTCGTTTTTGCGCGTTTGGTACCGGTCGTGGTTTTGCAGTTTGCTTCACCCCTGCGTGGCCTGCCGGTGAGCCTCACCGTGCCACTTCGCGAAACGCGTGCGGACGACTTGAACGTTCCACGCCCTCCCTCCTCGGTCACGGTGTCGACGACGAGCGATCGGGTACCGCGCCCAAGTCGGCGAGCGCTGGTCTTCAGGGTCATGGCATTGGAGCCTTTGCGAAGCGCGACCGACCGTTTGACCAGCACGCGTCTGCCGCGAGTGATCGCGACGAAAGCGATGCCCTTCTTCGTCGATCTGAAGGAAACGCGCTTGACACCGCGCGACCTGTTGGCGAGTTTCACCCGCCTCAACTTGCTCGGATCGCCGCTGAAACGTCCGCGGAAGTAGCACCGCCCCGGCGGTGGGGCCGCAGTGACTTGCCCGAGTCGCCAGCTATAGCGCTTTGGCGCTGCCTCGACGTTTCCGAACGGGTCAATCGCGCGAACCTCAAACCAATGCGGGCCATATGCAAGGTTGTTGACGTTGAAGGGACTTGCGCACGCGACCCAAACGGCAGAGTCCACTCTGCAGTGGAAACTCGAGCCGAGTTGGCTTGCGACGAAAGAGATCTGTACCGATTGAAGCGTCGTGAACCCAGCCGGTCCACCGGTGAACCCTGTCGTTGGCGGCACGAGGTCGATTACCCAGATGAACTCGTCCGTCGGATTGCCGACGTTGCCGAGTTCGTCCGTGGCGCGGGCGATGAAAGTGTGCTCGCCCTCAGCGAGTCCGGGCTCACTCGCCAGTTCAGGGCACGCCGACCATGGCTGTCCGTCGAATGAACATTCGAACGTGACACTCGCCTCATCGGCCTGCAGCTCGAAAACTGCGGTCGTCTGGTTGGTACGGGCGGTCGGCGAAGAAGTGATCGTGGTGGTCGGAGCGATTGTGTCGACCTTCAAGTCAACTGCGGAGGATTCGTCGCTTTCGTTGCCATGGGCGTCCGTGGTCGTAGCGGTCACCGAAAAGCTTCCGTCGAGCAGACTTTCGGAGGCCTGCCAGTTGCCGCTCGGGTCGGCAGATACCTCGGCAAACTCACTGCCGTCGCGAAACAACTTCACTGCGCCGTCGGCTTCTGCCGTACCGGAGAACTCAACCAGCGACGTATTTTGCTCGGCGCCGTCGATCGGCAGGTCGATTGTCGGCGGTGACGGCGCAACCGATTCAAGATCGAAATTGACGGCGATCGTCGTCGGGCCGACGTTGCCCGCGCGATCGGTGGCGAAGGCCGCAACCGTATGTGCCCCGTCGACCGGTGCCGCCACGGGATCGAGCGACCAATTGGTGGATGCGCCGGCGGTCGCGTCGTCGAACGGCGAACCGTCCACCTCCAGCGAGACAGTTGAATGCGCCTCCGTGGAACCGCCAAACACGAGGTCGTTGGCGTTGGTCAACTCGCCCTCGCTTGGTGCGGTGATCGTCGGGGCCGCCGGAGCGACGGTGTCGATATTCAGCATACGTATCGTCGAGAACACGCTGTTGTTGCCCGCGGCGTCGCGCGTGCGTGCGCGAATTGAATACGTGTTGTCGACAAGACTGCTGCTCGGCGTGAAAGTCCAGTCGCCGCTGGGGTCCGCGCTCGTAGCGCCCAGTTGAGTTCCGCCGTCGAACACAAGCACCTGAATATTTGGCTCTGACGTCCCCGAGATCGCTGGCGTGTTGTCATTGGTCCAAGTCCCGTTGGTCGGGACGACTATCGACGGAGCGGCTGGCGGCGTCAGATCAACGGTCCAGGTGTAGAACGCCTCGTCGCTCGTCAACCCATCGTCGATATCCGTGGCCCGGACGCGGAACTCGTATGTCGAGCCCTCGGTCAGACCACTCACGAACGTCGGCGACACGCAGGCAAACCAGGGCCCGAGCGCACCGAATTTGCATTCAAATCCCTGCACCGGTTCGTCGGCGCTGAAGACAAACGTGCCTGCGGTGCTGTTGGACGGCGGATAGCCGTTGATCGTCACCACCGGAGGAGTGCCCGGACCTGCCATGGCGTTGCTCGGCAGCGCGGCCAGGACCGCGACGAACAAGAGGATTGGCGCGAGCCCCTGCAGGCGAGCAAGCATGGATTGACTGGTGTTCGACATCGCTCCCACCCACGATGATCGCGGGTTCGGCGGGAGGACCGTTCGGTCAGCCGTCCGGGAGCATGCGCGCGAGCGTGACGCGCGCACGATTGAACACTTCCGGATCACCGAACAACTGGTAGGCCGAGTTTGCGCCCTGCACGATCGAGTGGAGCTCGAAGGTCATCTGCTCCGGGTCCTCTGCCCCGGCTGCCGCTGCCTGTTCACGCAGAACGTCGAGCCAATGGCCGAGCTTTTGCTGAATCGAGTCGCGGATCGGACCGGGACGATTGTCGAACTCCGCTGACACCGACCCCCAGAAACAGCCGCCCTCGAACGTCGACTGCTCCAAGTAGTCGAGAAAGTTGTAGATCAGCTTCGAGAGCCTCGGCGCGCCGGCCGGTTCGCCGAGCGCTGGAACGATCACGGTGCGGGCGAAGATCTCGCTGCCGAGGTCGATCGTCGCCAGTTGCAGCTCTTCTTTCGAACCGAAGTGGCCGAACAATCCGCTCTTGCTCAAGCCGAGGTCGGTCGCCAGGCGACCAATCGTCAGCGACTCCAGCCCCTCCGCCGACGCCAGTTGGACGGAGTGATCGAGGATCCGGTCGCGGGTGGACTGCGGGTCGGCTTTTGTTTTCGTCGGTGCGGCCATTTGTTACATAGTAAACGACTTCCAAGCACGAACGTTCGTGTGGCAATTCGTGTATAGTGATTCAGCAATAAGAACGAACGATCGTTCGTATAGCGGGAACCGGGCGCCGCAGCCCCCACTTCGGCCTCCCACACGGTCCCGACTCCACCGAACAAAGGACCAGCAATGAACCCCCCGGCAACAATCTCCCCACCGATCCAGAACTCGACTTCGGCCTCGTCGCCGAGCAGCGCCGAGTCGATCGACCCCTATGTGCTGCGCCCCAACGAGGCCCGTTCGCTGCTCGCCGGAGCGGAATGGAAGCGCTTCGCTGTTCTCGGCGACAGCCTCGCCGAAGGAGTCGGCGACACCACGAATGGCTATTTCACACTCTCCTGGGCCGACCGCGTCGCGGCCGAGCTGGGGGTGCCGGCCTATCTGAATCTTGGAACCGAGCGCTTGACGGCGAGGGCGGTCGCGCGCGATCAGCTGGAGCAAGCCGTGGCCTGGCGGCCGGATTTGGTGGCGGTGATTGCCGGCGGAAATGACGTCCTCAATGCCGACCCCGATCTCTACGAAACCGAGCGCGCGCTTGAGTCGATCTACCGGCGAACGCGCGAGTCCGGTGCGGACGTGGTCGCGTTCACGCTGATGGACCCGAGCTCAATTTTCGGCGACGGTCGCCTGGCGCGGCGGATCGGCGCGCTGAACTCGATGATTCGTCACCTGGCCGCGCGCGTCGGCGTGACGCTCGCCGATCTGGCGATCAGACCGTTCGGCGACGAACGCTCAATCTACAGCGCGGATCTCAAGCACCCGAACATGCGCGGCCACGCGATCGTGGCCAGCGCAGTGATCGAGAGCTTGGCCGATCTACTCCGAACCAAGCAGGGTCAGTTCTAGTCGTTGAATGGGTTCGCTGCCCACCAATTACGGACTCAGCCGGAACGGCGGGTACTTGTCTGTGGTCAACACGAGCACGTACGCGGCAACGCGGTTGTACCAGCGGATGTAGCCGACGACGAAATCGAAGACGTCCTGCGGATAGCGGCCGGTGAACAAGATCGCGAACCAGGCAAACACTGTCGCAAAGAAAACGCCGATGCCCAAAAAGAACAATGCCACGTAGTGCGGGATCGCCAGCAGCCATTTGACCAGTGGCATGAAGCGGTTGAGGTCCGTATCCACGTTCGGATACTCGAGCCTGAGATGCACGTACTGGTCGCTGTCGGTTGACGGATAGCGGTCGCTGAGCAGCAAGAAATACGCGCCGACACGATTCATGAACGCAAGCAACTGGTAGTTGAAGTCGAACCACCAGCGCGGGTACTTCTCACGAAAGATGATCATCAGCGCTGTCGGCAGCACGAGCAGTCCGCCGGCTGTGGCACCACCCGCACCGGCGCCGTCGCCGCCGTAGGCGTAGAACGCACCGCCGATGGCGCTGAGGATGATCGCGATCGGGATCATCCAGATCAGCCGGAAGAACGTGGTCGTGCGATTGAGCTCGCGATCTGGGAAGTCGATTTGAATGTCCGTCGGGTAGTCGTCCGCCGCCGCGGGCGGCTGTCCGGCAGGTGGTGGCGTCGGTGGTGGCGTGCCCGAACCGGGAGGCGGCGGCGGTGGGGGTACCGAGCCCGGTGGCGGTGGCGGTGGCTGGGAGCCGGGTGGCGGCGTGCTCTCGGTCATGTCTGCTCCATTTTGCGTCAGAAAATTCGCTGGTCGGCACTGACGGCCGTAGGGAGCCGCAGTGCACACACGGACAGTTCTACCGACTGGCGCGGAGCGACGTTGTCAGGCACTCGCTGCGACTGCGTCGCCAGCGCCGACTGTCGGCACCAACTCGCTCCCGTCACGATCGCGGACGTTGAGTTGCGCTGGGTCGAAATTGCGACACGCCTTGCGAAATTGAAACGTGAAGCCGGGCCACAGCGTCGTGTTGCGTCCACGTTCGTCGAGGTACCAACTCGCGCAACCGCCCGACATCCAGACCGTCCCGTCCATGCGCTTCATGACCGTCCGCTCGAACTCGTCGACCGCTTCGCGCTTGACCTCGATCGATCCTGCGTTCACGCGCTCGGCGAATTTGAGCGCTCGCTCGATGTAATCGACGTTCGACTCGATCATGTAGACCATCGAGCTGTGTCCGAGCCCGGTGTTGGGCCCGACGATCATGAAGAGATTCGGAAAGTTGGGCACGAGCGTGCCGAGCAGTGACTCCATCCCGGTGCTTTCCCAGGTCTTCGTCAGTGACCGCCCGTCTCGCCCAATCAGTTCATCCCATCCGGGATTCGACGTGACATAGAAACCGGTGCCCCAGATGATCGCGTCGACCTCGCGCTCGCTGCCGTCAGCGGCGACGATCGAGTTTTCGCGAACCTCGGTCACGCCCTCGGTGATCACTTCGACGTTCTCTTTCTCCAGCGCCGGGTAGTAGTTGTTCGCCATCAATACGCGCTTGCAGCCGATCGTGTAGTCCGGCGTGACCTTCTTGCGCAACTCCGGATCCTTGATCTGGCGGTGAATCTGGGCCTTGGCGATCGGTTGGATCATGCGCATGATGCGCTGATACTTGACGAAGCCGACCACGCGCAGTTCGAGCATCGAGTAGACGGCGCCGCGAACGAGTCGCTGGGTGAATGGGAGGTACTTGTAGAGCCGCCGTTCGAAATTGGTCAGCTTGCGTTCGGATCGCGGCATCACCCATGGTGCGGTGCGTTGGTAGAGATGCAGCTCGGAAACCTGTTTCTGGATCTGCGGCACGAACTGGATCGCCGACGCGCCCGTTCCGACGACCGCCACACGCTTGCCCGTGAGGTCGTAACCGTGATCCCATTGCTGCGAGTGGAAGGTGCGGCCCTTGAACTTCTCGATGCCCGGAAGATCGGGGATCTGCGGCTCTGAAAGCGGGCCCATGCCGCCGATCACGAAATCGGCCGTGACCGGACCCTGACTCGTGTCGATCCGCCAGAGATTGCTCGCCTCATCCCACTCGGCGTGCTCGACCGCAGTGTTGAAGCGGACAAACTGGAGCAGGCCAAACTTTTTCGCGGTCGCGCGGATGTAGTCGTTGATCTCGCGCCCCGGCGAGTAGCTCTTCGACCAATTCGGGTTGAGAGCAAACGAGAACGAGTAGAGATTCGACGGCACATCGCAGGCTATCCCCGGGTAGGTGTTGTCGCGCCACGTGCCGCCGACGTCGTTGGCCTTCTCGAAGATCGCGAAGTCCGAACGACCGGCCTTTTTCAGCCGATGCGCCATCGCCAGACCGGAGAAACCGCTGCCGACGATCGCGATGTGGACGTGGTCCTTAGCTTTGCCGACGTCGGCAATTGCGCCGTTCGTCCTGCCGTTTGCGTTGCCGTTGATTGTCGTTGTCACGATTGAAAGCTCTCCCCTAAACCTTTACATCGAAAGATGTTACATCGCCCGCAAACCCTTTGCAAGTGAGATGAATCACATTCAAATTGGGGTCACGTGCGCCCGACGAGCGCGAACGGTGCGTCCACCAACCTACTCCAGATTGATCCGGAGAACGCCCAGCTGCGTAGAACTACACGATGGGACTCCTGACCATGGCATCCGCCAAGCGATCCGACTCCGGCCTGCACGAGATGGCCGACGAAGACTTGATGGCGCTCGCGCAGCGCGACGATCTCGAGGCCTTCGAGCTGCTGTATGAGCGTCACAAACGCGTTGCCTACTCACTCGCACGCCGCATCGTTGGGTCCGGCGGGAACGCCGACGACGTGGTTCAGGAGACCTTCATCTCCGTGTGGCGCTCGATCGAGCGCTACGACCCCAAGCGAGCGAGCGTGCGGACATGGCTGATGCGAATCGTCCACCGCCGAGCGATCGACAATCTCCGCTCCCAGACCGTGCATTCGAAACGTCGCGCCGATGGAGAGGATCTGCTCGATGACGTCGTGTCCGGTGAACCCGCACCCGACACGCAGGCGCTGCAGCAGGAACTTTCGGACAACGTCCGCGAGGTGCTCGTCGACTTGCCGGGTGAGCAACGCACCGTCATCGAACTCGCCTACTTCAACGGTTTCACCCACTCCGAGATTGCGGAGATGCTCAACGAGCCGATCGGCACGGTCAAGGGCCGGATGCGACTCGGACTCGAAAAAATGCGTGGCGTGCTCGAACTTCAGGAGGCCAGCTAGCGATGTCACACAACGACGACATGGGATTCAACGACAGTCTTCGCGACGATGCGGCGGCGTTCGTGCTCGGAGCACTTCCCGAGATCGAGGCGCAGGCCTTTCGCCGCGAAATGATGAGGAATTGCGAGCTCGGTCGATACGTCGCACAGCTCGAACAAGTGGGCGACGTGCTGCTCGCGTCCGCGCCGCCGGTCACCGTTCCAGACGCGATCGGTACCGCGATCATCAACCAGGCGCGGCGCGACCTTGAGGTGCGCCAGTTGCTCGAATCGCCGCGTGCCGGCTCGGAAGTGTCGCGCGCGCAGCCCGGCCTGCTTTCTCGCCTGTTCAAGCCTGCAATCGGGCTCGGGCTCGCTGCGGTGATCGCCGTCGGTGCATTTTTTGTCGGGCAGAACGTGAGCGACCAGCCATCCGGCGAATCGTTGACCGCCTCGTTCTCCGCGCAGACGTCGCAACCAGTGAGCGGAACGGTTCGCTCTATCGATGGTGGCTCCGAGGGTGCGGTGATTGAGGTCGCCGGTCTCGACACTGACATCGGCAGCGACGTCTACCAGGTCTGGGTTTTCAAGAAGGGCGTTGTCACGCCCTCTTCGCTTTTCTCCGTCGACTCAGAAGGCCGCGGAAACTCCGTCGTCGACGAAGACATCAGCGACGCCGAAGCGGTGATGATCACCCGTGAGCCTGCAGGCGGCTCCGCTCAACCGACGACAGACGTGCTGGCACGCGCCGACATCTGAGCAAATCAGCCGTCCAGCCGAGCTCGCAGTTCGTCGACCTCGGCGCGCAGTGATGCCACGTCCGCGCGCAGCGCGGCGATCTCCTCGTTGTCTGTTGGGCTGATTGACGCTGCTCCGTTGATCGAAACTTCCGCGTTCGCTTCGAATGGCGATTCGACTGCCGCCTCGGCGTGGTTTGCCGCGTCGCCTTCGACGGCAGCTTTTCCCCCGAGCAGTTGGCGGTATCGAACCTGCTTCTCACCTGGTCGGCGCTCGAGTCGTCGCACCAGACCGCTCGCGATCATCCGGTCAAGCGTCTCGTCGACGGCCTCAAGATCCGCGAAGCCGTGGAGGCGATCGGTTCGCGTCTTCAGCTCGCCCGGTGTCTGGTCGCCACGCAGCAGGAGCACGCAGAGCAACGCCTGCTCGGAGTCGCCGATCCCGAGCGTCTCGGGCACCAGATGGCGATATTTCGACGACCGGCTGCCATGGCCGCTGGCCACGCGCGTGAGCTCGCGACGGTGCATGCGCTGCAACGTGTCGTGAATCGTCTCCTCGTCATAGTCGACGACCGGGTCGCGGTTCGTCGACTGGTTACATGCAAGTCGCAATGCGTTCAACGTCAGTGGATAGGTGTCCGGAGTTGTCCGCTGCTTCTCCATCAAGCAGCCGAGAATCCGTACCTCGACGGGGTTCAAATCGTTCATGACGGGCAGGCTACAGCGCTATTCGACGACATTCAAGCCACGAAACCGCTGTAAAGCCGTGTGATCGCCGGATTAGGAGACTGTTACGAAAGTCAGCAGAGCGATTTATCCGCAGTACTCTTGCGCGAGTAATTTTTTCGTCTTGTTGTCAACTGGGGGGCCCTGCGAACAGGGTCACTACCGGGGTAGTTACCGGGGAGGTAATTGAAAGTGATCTACAAAACTCGCGCGACCGGTCTGATGGCCGCAGTTCTAGCAATCGGTCTTTTGGCTGGATGTGGCGACAGTGATGACGGTGACGGTGCCACCCCTGGCGTGAAGCCGCCGAAACTTTCTGGTGACATCGCCCTGACCGCTGAGAAGTCCGGCTTCGACAAGAGCTCCGTGACCGCCAAGCCGGGAACGATCAAGATCACGGTTACCAATCCCACGAACTCCGGCAGCGAGCACGGCGTTGGCATCACCGGCGGTGACTACGAGAACGTCAAGGGAGCTCCGGTCAAGCCGGGTCGTTCGACGAGCCTCACGGTCGCGGTCAAGGAAGGTACGTACACGATCTTCGACTCGTACAAGGACAATCGCGAAAAGGGTTTCGAGTCCAAGTTGACGGTCAAGAAGTAGCCAGCCCGTCATAGATTTTCGGCGAGAGCCGCGTCTGCTGGTCAGGCGCGGCTCTTTTCGTTGGCGCGCGTGGCTTCAGAGCCAGAGCTTGCTGGCGGCAATCGCGATGCTCGCGAGGACGAGGATCAGGATTACGATCTGCATGACGATCCAATTTCGTTGCACGGGGTGGCATGCTAACCGTGATGCATCGCAACGATGCCGGGGGCGCCCTGCCGTATGATCGACCGGCACGTATTCAGCAAGCAGCCAGTTTTTGACAAGTGAGGTCACGTTGATCAAGACCATCGTCGTTGGAACAGACGGTTCCGACACAGCCGCGCAAGCCGTAATCCAGGCCGGGGAGCTCGCAGAGCAATTGGGTGCGAAATTGGTGATCGTAAGCGCCTTCGACCCGGTGTCATCGGCCCGCCTGAAAGACGAGAAGGCAGAGGCGCCGCAGGACGTCGAGTGGGCGATCAACGAGCGTGAGGACGTTGACGCGATGCTCAGTCAGATTTCTGCGCCGCTTGAGGAGCGCAATATTGAGGTGTCCGTCACCGCCCGTCAGGGAAACCCGGCCGACGCGATCCTCGATGTCGCCGAGGAGCAGAACGCCGATCTGATCGTGGTCGGCAACAAGGGGATGGCTGGCGCACGTCGCTTTCTGCTCGGAAGCGTGCCGAACAAGATCTCGCATCACGCGCCCTGCTCGGTGCTGATCGTTCGCACGACCTAGCGCCACTGCGACGCCCGGCTGCGCTATGCGGCCGGACGGTTCCGCTACGGGTTGGTCACTGCTGCGCCGATGTCGAGCAGGCCGTGGCCGTAGCGAGTGTCGTACCCGGGAAAGCCAAGGTCTCGCGCGGTCGACTGCAGCCGAGCGGCGACAAACGCCGGCTTCGGCGACGGGCCGAGTTTGCCACTGGCGATCACAAGTGCCGCTGCGCCAGCGACGTGCGGAGAGGCCATCGAAGTGCCTTGGTAGTTGCCCGGAAGACCAAACTTCTTGACGTTCCGCCCGAACGTGATTTGTCGGATCGGCAAGGAGGAGTTGTCGAAGCGGCAGTTGCTGCGATCGCTGCTGCCCGGACGCGTGTCGATCACGCTCGAATCTGCTCCGCCGCCCGGCGCAACGATGTCGAGTCCGCGGCCGACGTCCGAATACTCGGCGAGACAACCGCCTGCAGTCGTCGCACCAACCGCAAGTGCGTACTTGCTGCGCGCCGGATAAGCAACGCGTCGAGCCTGTTGATTTCCGGCGGCGGCGATCACCAGCACGCCCTTGACGCGGGCGTACCGCATCGCGGCGGTGATCGCGGGCAGGTCTCGGGAATTGAGTCGGACGTCGAATTCGACAGAGAGATTGATGATCTTCGCGCCGCGATTGGTTGCGTAGCGAATCGCGCGCGCAACTGTGATCTCATCGCCCAGGCCACGGGAGTTCAGCGCGCGGATCGGCATCAAGGTCGCTCCATATGCGATTCCGGTCACTCCAACACCGTTGTTGGTCGTCTGAAAGATCGTCGAGGCGACGTGCGTACCGTGACCGTTGCGGTCATTGGCGGTCTTGCGGCGAGAGATGAAGTCGTATGGACTGGAGATCGAAACTCCGACGAGGTCCGGTGATCGACGGAATCGGCCGCGATTTTCATAGGCGACGCCGGTGTCGATGACGGCGACGGTCACGCCGCGCCCGCCTTCCGCGCCGACGTCACGCAACGCACCCCACGCCGGCAAAACGTTCACGCCGTACTTGCCGACGAAGTTCCACTGCACCGCACGCCAGCCGGTCGGACCGCCGACACCCGGGTCGTTGGGGACGAAGGCATCCGAAGCGCGCGCAATGAAGTTCGGCTTGACGTAGCGCACCCCCTCGCGCTTGGCCAACTTGCGGGCAGCAGACTTCAGCGATGTACCGGATTTGACCTTGACCACTGCACTTCGCGGTCCGCCGGTGGTCACGTTGCCGACAGCGGCCGCCTTCAGCCGCTCGGAACCGCTTGCGGCCGAGGTTTCAGGGTCGAATCCGACGACCAGACTGTCGCTCTTGTAGGAAGAGGAGGCGTTCTCGAATCCCTTGAGTTCACCTGCGGCCGTCGCCGATGACGCCGCAACAAGCGCCGCCGCGAGGACAATGAACAGACTGCCGATGGTGAGTGCGACGGCGTAGATGCTGCGCGAGTTTGAGGCGAACAAGGTTGGTCTCGAGTTCTTGAAGTGAATGAACTGGTGGAAGTTTGCGGCGCTCGATCACGAGCTGCCTGCAGAAAGAACACGGTAGTCGGCAATAAGTCGTGGCCATCCGACAATTCGTGCTCTAGGTCTAGCTTCCTGTTCTACGGTAGAAGTCGATGAATTGGACGCAATTCGACGAGCAGATGATGCGCGAGGCGATCGCAGAGGCGAATGCCGCAACTGCGCACCAGGACGTGCCGATCGGTGCGGTGGTCGCACTGGCGGGCGAAATAATCGGTCGCGGGCGCAACGAACGCGAGCTTCTGCAGGACCCGACAGCACACGCCGAGCTGATCGCCTTGCGACAGGCCGCCGAAAGCATCGGCACGTGGCGAGTGCTGGACGCGACTCTGTACGTCACGCTCGAGCCGTGTTCGATGTGCGCCGGCGGAATCGTGCTTTCGCGAATTCCACGCGTTGTCTACGGCGCCGCCGACCCGAAGGCCGGCGCGTGCGGAAGTGTGCTCGACGTGACCGGCGAACCGCGCTTCAATCACCGCCCAATCGTCGAGGGCGGCCTGCTCGCGGAGGAGTGCGGCGAGCTGCTGCGGCAGTTCTTTGTGGCGCGTCGCTGATTGCGCCTACTCGTTTTCGGCTTTGTAGGATTGACAGCGGAGAGGTGCCGGAGTGGTTGAACGGGGCAGTCTCGAAAACTGTTGATGGTCGTAAGATCATCCGAGGGTTCGAATCCCTCTCTCTCCGCTGTTTCGATCGTTTGGATGCCGTTCGGTGGATTTCAGTTCATCCGTTCACACGTCGGGAAGCGTGTCTGCGCCCACCGTTACGGTCAGCGGATGAGTTGGCACAACGGTCGATTGGCAGCGTTTGACATCGAGTCCACCGGGGTCTTTCCGGAAACCGACCGGATCGTCACGGCGACGGTCAGTGTTGTCGGCGGCGGTGCTCCCGAGGACAGCGTGTCCTGGCTGGCTGACCCCGGAATCGAGATTCCTGCAGGTGCGACGAATGTGCACGGAATCACAACAGAACAGGCGCGCGCCGAAGGCCGTGAAGCGGCGGCAGTCGTGGATGAGATCACGACCAAGTTGGCGCATGAGGCGGCGCAGGGCGTGCCGATCGTTGCCTTCAATGCGCGTTACGACTTGACGATGCTCGATCGCGAGGCCCGGCGTTACGACGTCGAGCCGCTGATTGAACGCGTCGGCGCAGAGTCCTTGTTTGTCGTCGACCCGCTGGTGATCGACAAGCAGCTCGACAAGTTCCGCAAGGGCAAGCGCACTCTGACCGACGTCTGCGCGATCTATGGCGTGACGCTGAATGACGCACACGCCGCCGATGCCGATGCGATTGCCACTGCTCGCGTTGCCTGGCGGCTGGGTGAGAAGTTCGAAGAACTCGCCGTTCCGCTCGACGAGCTGCACAGGCTGCAGGTGGCTTGGGCAGCCGAACAGGCAGCGTCGCTGGAGGCCTACTTCCGTTCGCAGGGCAAAGACGAGCACATCGAACAGGCCTGGCCGATCGTTCCGGTGACGGCCGGTTGAGGGTCAGACCACGCGCTGCGCGGAGTGGTCCGCGGCACGTTCCGTGATCGGCATCTCGCGTTCGAGTTCGCGTTTGTCCACTTCAGAATTCGGCGTCCAGCCCGGGCCGCGAAACATGTGATTGAACTTGACGCGCCAGGATTTGGCCGCACGAACGTCGCGCCAGATCGCCACCCACTCGTGCGCAAACACCTTGAAGGGATTGAACGTGTGGATGTTCTTGGTCAGCCCGTATTTGACCCGCTCGCCTTCGGGCTCGAACGATCCGAACATGCGGTCCCAGATGATCAGGATGCCCGCGTAGTTGCGGTCGAGGTACTGCGGGTTGCTGCCGTGGTGCACGCGATGGTGGCTCGGCGTATTGAAGACGAACTCGTACCAGCGCGGCAGCTTGCCGATCGCCTCGGTGTGAATCCAGTACTGGTAGATCAGGCTGACGGCGTGCATGCCCACGATCATTGCCGGCGAGAAGCCCATCAACGCAAGCGGGATCCAGAACGGCAGTTCGGTCATCAGCACCCACTGTTGCCGCAGCGCCGTCGAGAGGTTGAAGTGCTGGCTGCTGTGGTGGACGACGTGCTGCGCCCAGAACAGCCGCACCTCGTGATGCACGCGGTGGTACCAGTAGAAGGCGAAGTCGTCTGCCAAGAACAACGCGGCGTAAGTCCACCACGCGTCGACCGGGAAATGCCAGGGCGCGATGTACGTATAGATCGCTGCCAACACGGCGATCTGCGCCAACTTCCATACCGAGTTGATAATCACGTTGCCGATGCCCATCGCCAAGCTCGTCCGCGTGTCATTCAGCTCGTAGCCGATCGGACCATCGATCCCAGCAACCAGATCGAGCGCCTCGTCCTCATCCTCCGGGTGATGGTGCACATGCCGCAGCAAAATCATCTCTGCCACCAGCAGGACAACAAAAAACGGAATTGCATACAAGATCAGGTCAACCATGGCCCCACCAAAGAGTTACACACCCGAAAAACAAGGTTTGCCGAACGGGGAATCTTGTTCTACAAATGGGCGGGGTAGCCTTTGGGCGGCTTGAGGACAGGTGGCGGAGCGGTTGAACGCGCACGCTTGGAAAGCGTGTAAACGGGGTTGACTCGTTTCGAGGGTTCGAATCCCTCCCTGTCCGCCAGTTTGAGCTCTTTCGAACCCTTTGCCGCCAAAACGGCGGTTTGGGGTTCGGGAGAGCTGTTTTTCGTTTGAGCAGCAATCGTTGTGGGCGACACTTCTACCTCGACCAAGTCGCTCAAGAGTTCATCCGCCATTAGCTGGCTCCAACCGTCGGTGACATCGCTTTTGGTTACGCGAGTGGCCTTGACCCTCTTTGACCCGGCATCGTCGTCGACATCGACGAACAGCCGAGAGAAGAATGTCTGGTTGAAAAGTCGCTTGACATCACCATCCGCCAGTCGGTAGGCCGCTTGGACGTCGGTCAGTAGAGCCAGTGCCTTCGTCAGGTTTGATCGGGCGACTGTCCAATCACTCCGAGCGACCTTGACGACATTCTGGGCTGCTCGTAGATCGTGACCGAGTCGTTCTTGTTCCATCGCCAACAGCTTTATCGGCACCAGACCTGCACCGTGAGCTTGGATGAGGCGTAGCTGTTCAGCTTCGATCTCACGGATGCGGCCTTCGTGTTTGATCGCTTCATCTTCGGCCACGGCCTCCATCACATCTAGGCGTTTGCCAAGGTCAGCCTCGATCTTGTCTTGCCGTTCCTCCGAGAACTGGATCGTCGAGTAGTGCTCTTCGACCAAGTCTTCAATCTCGTGCGCTGCCAGCCAGGGCAAGGTGCAGCGCTGAGGCGCAGTGTCGGCGGCGGCTTCGCCCGAGCCGAGTAGATGCTCGTCCTTCGCCTCAAACGCGTTGCTGCGGGCGTGTTGACGCCCAACGCAGTAGAAGTAGTCGTAGGTGCGACCGTGGCGGTTCTTGGCGCGGGTGAAGATCATGCGCTGGCCACAGCGACCGCAGAACAAACTGCCTTTGAGGAAGTGGTGATGAGTTCGGCGCTTGTCGCCGCTAGTCCCGTGAGCTGTGATGACAGCCTGCACCTTCTCGAACAGTTCTGGCTCGATCAGAGGCGTGTGTGAACCTTGGTGTTGCACGCCCTTATAGGTGACGATGCCGATGTAGTACGGATCTTTGAGGATGCGATCTATCTGACTGGTGGTTATCGGCTTGCCGTTGTGCTTCTTCATCGGACGAGTGCGCAGGCATTGAGCATCGAGTACTTCGCAGAGCGAGGCGAAAGAAAACTCGCCAGTGGCGTAGAGTTCGAATGCCAGACGGATCAGCGGGGCGCGGTCAGGGTCGACAACGACGATGCCGACGTTGCGCCCGTCAGGGGTGGTGTGGCGCTGGTTGAGGTAACCGAGCTTCGCCCTCGTTGGCGTACCGCCAGCCTTGACCTTCTGCTCGAAACCCTTACGGACTTCGGCTGCGAGGTTCTTGGAGTAGAACTCGCCGATGCTGGCCATGATGCCGTGCAGCAGTGCGCCGGAAGGCGTGTCGTCGATGTTCTCTGAGACCGAGACAAGGCGAGCACCGGCTCGCTCCAAGGTCATGGTCATCAGGGCGTCATCTACCCGGTTGCGGGCAAAGCGATCAACCTTGTGGACTATGACGAAGTCAATGTCTCCGCCAGCAACAACTTGCTCGACCATCGCCTGAAACTGCGTCCGGTCGGCGGAGCGGGCGCTCTCGCCCCGGTCTGCGAACTCGGCGATGACCTTGGCTCCGAGTTCCTTGGCCTTGCGCTGGCAGGCTTCTCGCTGAGCTTTGATCGAGTAGCCGTCGTTGTCGAAGTCTGTTTGGGCTTGGCGGTCAGTCGAGACGCGGAGGTAGATGAAGGCACGTTTGGAACGCTCCGAACTGATCGTTGTGGATTTGACGACGCCAGTCATGTTTTCGCCACTTTCTTATTGGCAGCTTTGCGCGCTTTGGGCTTCGCCTTCCGCGACTCGCGGCCACGCTCGATCTGCGCTACGTATTCGTCGAACTGGGAGATCTCCTCGTCCGTCGCATTGAACTTGGTGCGCAAATACGCGCGAGGATCTGGAAGCTCATTGGGGATGTAGTCGCCGGAGATCTCCAGCAACTTTTCGGGGTCGATCGGAAGAAACCCGACCAGCCGCGCCATCCGGCTGGCATCTGGTCGGTCGAACTGGCCGAGCTCCATACGTTGAAGCCAGCTGACCTGGACTCCTGTGGCAGCAGCACAAGCCCGTTGCGAGATCCCGGTTTCTTCGCGGGCGGACTTGACGAGGGCAGCCAGCGCCTTGCCACGCTCAGTCTCTTTGCCTTTGTCCATTAGGCGAACTCCTTTCTGCTCATGCAGAACTGGGGAACGCCTAAGGCGGGGTCTGCATGAGCTTGATTACTTACTCATCATACCGTTGCGGGGCTCTGGAGTCAAGGCGAGCTGGCGACCGAAGCGAGCTTGCCACCACCTGGCAAGGGGTAGCAATTTCAGGTATGTCGTCGCGCGGATCTGTACACTCAAGCCCAAGTTTGACCCGGCGCGCCGCAGTTGCGCGTTGTTCTGCATTCCCAACTTGTCCCGCAATAACACCTCCCAAAGGTAATCGCCGATGGCAACAGTCAGGCTTGAAGTAAACGACACTCAGGAAGTCAACGACGGTCCCTTCGAGAAGCGGGAGGAGCGTGCTCAGCTCACGCTGGTCGAAGACGATCTTCGTGGCTTGAAGAAGTATCAAGTCGCTCAGCTTGCCCATGCGTTCGTTGAGTCAACTGGCGAATCAATCGATGATGTGCCAAGCGACTATGTATCGAAGGTTGCTGATCCAAGCAACCCAGAGTCTGCCGAGACGACAGCCCAGCAAGCCCTTGAATCAGGTGATGAGTCATTTCAAATACTTTTCAATTTCGTCGCACTTCACCATCTCAGGATCTCGTCCGACGACACCTCAATTGCATACTCCGAGCTGCTCGAAGCCCATCCGTGGTGGGGCAAGGTCGTAAAGGAGCAGTCCGACCTCCACTCGGATATCGACTATGACGCACTCCCGACTGCTCCGGTTTCTCTCTTCGGCAAGCAGCTGAACTTCCCTCTTGGCTTCGCTTCAACAAACATTCCTGGCAAAGATCACCTTGCTCAGTTCGCTGACTGCGGTTTCGATCTAATTTCCACGCGAACGTATCGATGTGACGCTAAGGCGCACCCGCCCCACCCAGCACCGAATGTGGCGGTGTGCCATGGCGAGACACTCGAGAGCTATTCACTCGATGATCGCCCCACGGTCAAGCCAACTTTTGACCCAACCTACCGACCAAAGGGCTTGCAGCCTGGGCTAGTTCATTCGATCGGCGCACCTGGGGCAACAGCGGAAGACATTCGGCACGAAATTCAGATGATCCGTATGGCTGTATCGCGCAAGGGTCAGATGCTCAGCGTCAGCATTTACGGTGATGGCAATACCAATTGGCGTGAACTGGCAATGATCGCCTTTGACGAAGGCGCAGATGCCGTAGAACTAAATCTGTCGCTACCCACCGTCGAAGAGGGTATGTTCTTCGAACGCCGCGAAGATTGCGCCAAGGTCATCGCTGAAGTTCGTGGCGTCGCGGACAGCTACGAAGAACGTAAATACGTGGCTGCAAAGATCGGATATTTGCCCGAAGATCGTCTCCGTGAATGGTTCACTGCTTGCCATGAGCTGCTTGACGCCATCTTCGCCATCAACGGTGTCAAGGTTTCGGCAGTGTCAAGCGGGACGGATGATTCGGGAGAAGGAGTCGCTTTCTTCCCTGAACGCAAGGCCGATCTAGCAGCACTGTCTGGTCCTCCGATTTTTAACCTCGCGCTCGAAGTCGTTGACAACCTCCGCAAACTTCGAGAGGAGGCCGGACGTAGCTCAGACGATTTGCCGATCATCGCAAGTGGTGGCGTTTCCAACTACGAACAGTTTGTGGCCATGCTCGATGCTGGCGCATATGTAGTGCAGTGTTGTTCGGGGGCTTGGTATGAGCCAGAGTTGGCGCGGACGATTCGCAAGCGGCCTGTTCATCGGAAGTCGGCCAATGCGACCCCCGATGAGCAGAGCCTTCCGAAATCACACTTCGCAAGATTCCGCAGGCTGGGCCTTTGGTTCAGGGTTTCTACGCAGGTTTTTCTGGCGCTGTATGCCGGCGCGAGTTGGAACAGCGACAAGTAGGCCGGGACAGTGGTGCCGCAACTGGCAGTGATTTGCCCAGAGTTGGGATTTTGGGCTTCTTGGGGGCTCGCATTTGGGGGAGTTTTGGCAGCAACGTTTCTTCGATTCGTCCTCATGCCGGCTGGTCTTCGCTCGCCGTTGGAGGCCCGCTCCAAAGAAATATTCACTTTATTCGACACTCTCGGATATGGGCGAAAAGCAAAACTCGCTGGGATAGCACTTGTGGCCTTAGCGTTCTTCGCGGTCGTCTCGGTGATCGCAAGCGCAGTTTCGCAGCCAGTCCGATGGCAAGATGGAATCATTTGGGGAATGACCGCGGACGCCATTGCCTCGGCATTGGTTATCAAGAATGTTCTAGCGACCGACGCTTCGTCCAGCCCTGGTTGAAGCACTTCGCTGCGGGGAAGACCCGCCTGCGTAAAGGATGAGGAACGCGCGGACTGAAGTCCTCATCCAATTGGCGATGACTTGACTATGACCCTCCGGGTGAGTCAGCTCACTTCGAGCCGGCGGCGAGGCATCACTGTTTGATCTACTCAAACCAGCGCTGGACGCTTGTTCTGTGCTGGTTTTCTCCCGTTCGCCTTCCATGGCGCTACGTCCTTTATGTTCCATACTGCCCATCATGGTCTCATGAGCAGGAGACCACCGTCAAGTAGTAACGGCATTTGAGCGCACAACTTGAATCCCTTGGGGTAATCGAACATACGTTCAACCTACTCCTAGTTGGATGTTCTCCGTGTTAGGTCGTTGAGAACAATCCGAGCGCCGCATCGGGACGTTTTCGGCCATTTGCAGGGCTTTCCTGCATCATTCACCGCGCCGACTGTGGCTGAAATCACAGAGGTGTCGGTCAGGGGGCAGTTGAGAGCCGCGAGAATGCGGTGATTCTGAAGTCGCTCAGATGTCGCGTCGCTCGTCGTCTCGCGTCGAGTCAAAAACTTGGCCACGCCAGGTGGAAAGCGGCCTTCTGGCGAATTGTGACAAGGACTCTCTGCCGTTTGTCAGCGGCTCAACCCGAGATCCGGAGACTGGCGTATTCGTCGATCTGCTCCAGATTAAGTTCCTGCCGCAAGCTGGACCTCAGAACTCGCAGAAGCTTCGTTAGGTCTGCCGATCCATTCTCTGCAAACTCGTTGGCGAACTGAATTGCTGCCCGAACTTCGTCTTCGTTGCCCAGCAAGATCACATCCGAAATCGCAGACTCAACCATCCTGCCGATCTCGTCGTTGCCAATCCGCCGGTTTGAGGCTTGGTCGAGCTTGCGAAACGCCTCGATCAGTGTGTCAATCCTCTTGTCACTTCTCCGCTGATCCTGCGACGCGCGACGGGCAACCCAGCCTGCTAGAAACACCGCAACAAACGCGGTCAGCGAGGCCAGAACGGCGGTGATCAATGCGACGGTTTCGGAACTCATGTGTGGATGAGATCAGATCCTACCGATCCCGCCGTGATGGCAACAGTCAGCTCGATGTCCGGTCGCTCGTCCGGTCGCGTCGAGTCGAATTCGCTACGGACTGCGTGAGAATCGGGCGTTTTGCGTTTTGTGGAAAGGACTGACTAGGACTTTCGCGTCGTTTCATCAGACCAGACTTCTCGCGACGAGCCAAGCAATTCACATCGACTTTCTGCTTTGAAACGCCCTTACGTCGGACTGCGAAAGCTCAAACCACTCCCCGTTGCGTCGCTTGTCTGCGAAGCGACGATGCCAGTAGTGCTCGATCCCCGCAGCATCATCCGTGCGAATAGCGTGAACGCGTTCGGCTGGCTCAGGTAGTTGTAGCCCGATCTCATTGCCTCGGCGCGAGAGAGAATTTGTGCGACCGATCTTGTAGTGGCGACCAGCCTTGATCAAGTAGACATACCCGTGCTGCGTAGTGTCATTTTCCGGCTGGACGTTGGGCAGTTCTTCGGAAAGCTCCGGGAGAATTAGCTTCAACACGTCGTCGAACTGCCCTCTGCGCTCGCAAAACTCAGCAAGTTCACGAATGAACGCCGCCCTACCGCCCCGACTTCGCACAGCGGTTTCGCCTGGAAAGTTCGGCACGTCGCGTCGTCGAAACTTGATTTCAGCGGTAGACGGAAAATGACCGAGTCTGCGTGTTTCTTCAGCAAAGCACTCAAGCACCCATTCAGAGTCGAACGCGCTGTTGAAAGCATTGGGATTGAGGCCTGCCTCGGCGACAGCATCGCTCCATTTGATCCAGTAGCGACCAAGCCATTCTGAAGATCGAATCCCGGTCTCGCGTACGAATCGTTTTTGCCCTAGGGGTTTTCCACCGTTCAGCTGAGCGGTGGTCTTTATCTCCAGAAGTATCTGCTCCCGCGTGCGCCCGGCCACAGCACCAATCGTACCCATGCCGGACTCTGTGAAGATTTTCCGCGTGCGTCCCCGCAGCGTGTCGGGACACGTCGAAAAGCCAGGCCGGGGTTGTGCTTGTCTTGAAGTCTGTTTTTTCGCACTGAGCAGAATCTCGGCCATCCTGCGCAACCCCTACGGTCAAGCCCATGAATCGACCCAACCAACACGAGGACTCGACCGAGGATTTCAAGGATTCGGTTCGGCTCCTCAAACATCTCTGGACGTTGGTTTGGCGGCAGGCGGCACCACCGGCTAGAGCCGCAATCGTCTTTTACTTCTTAGCTGGCGCGCTGTTCGTGATGGTGGACTTCGCGTTTGTTTCGCAGGTGATTTTCGGCGAAGGCCTTGCGAATGTTGATCCTGCTCTCTACGCGCAGATAATCCCTGCGTTGTTCATTGCGCAGATCGTCGAGACCGTATGGATGATCCGTTCCTTTGAGGAACCCGTTGACGACACCGAAACAGATCGCGCAGAAGTGCGGATTGACGACCGCTTTACGATGGCACTGTTCGCTTTCTCAGTTGGACTCGTCGCTGTGTCTGGCGAGCTTCTTGCGATACTCGCCGTCAGTTCATCAAAATCCGAGCTAGTTCATCAAATCTCTGATGTGATTCTGCCGCTCACGATCGAGATTCAGATGATGTATCTGCTTATTGGTCTGTTTGTCAGGGGTATGAGCGCCTCTTTCTCGAGAGTAACTGCGGAACCGGAGAAGCCACATTGAGAATCGCGGAGTCCACGGCCTCTCGGAAATGTTCTTTTAGCCGCGATGAGGCTGATCAAGCCGTTTCAGCAAGTCCGGGTTCGAAAGCCATCCCAATAGGGCCGTTTGAACGTGCCGGATAAATGCTGATGAACGCAAACGCTCTTCACCTCTGGAAACGGCTCGGCGGATCGGCGCTCGGGCGTCGGCTGTTTTCGCTCGGCGTCGGACTCAAGGCGCCGTACTTCCTGACGGTTCGGGCGCATGTTCGCGAGCTCGAGCCCGGCCGCAGCTTGGTCTGGGCAAAGAAGCGCTGGCGCGTGCACAACCACATCGGCACATTCCATGCGATCGCGATGTGCAACTTGGCCGAGCTCGCCATGGGCCTGGTCGCCGAGGCGACCGTGCCGCCTACCCACCGCTGGATCCCGATCGGCATCGAGGCGAAGTACCTGGCGCGCGCAGAGAGCTCGTTGACAGCGGAGGCCAAGCTCGATCCGATCCCGGACTTCGCCGCCGAGAAGTTCGACGTCGACGTGCAGGTCGAGATCCGCGACGATTCCGGCGAGCTGGTTTGCAGCGTGACAATTCCGATCAGGGTTTCGCCGCGCAAGGTTACTGGCGAGTTTTGACGCGCGACGCGCGTTTCGTCATACTCAAATTCCTGTAGCTAAGCCCGCACAGTGGCGATGGATTGCGGCCACCGGCGGGCTTTCTCGGCTGGCTGAAATCGGTGTACAAGAAGCGAAAGACGATCCTCGACGCGTCTGTGGACGCGGCTACTCGCAATCCTCGGCGGGTGATCGCCGTCTGGGCGATTGCGATCGCGTTTTTCGGCATTGCTGGCCTGTGGGCCAAGCAGGTGCTGAAGGCCGAGGATCTTGTGATCGGCGGCACGCCTAGCGCCAAGGCGGTTGAGCAGGAACGCAAGAGCTTCGGCGAATCGTCGCCACTGGTGGTTCTGCTCGAAGGCCCGCCCAAGCAGCTCGATCGATACGGCCCGAAGGCGGTCAAGTCGCTGACGGCGATCGACGGCGTGAATGTCAGCGACCCATGGTCGAAGGGAGCTCCGGATTTTCTGCGCGAGCAGCCGAGCCGGGCACTGCTACTCGTTGTCGTCGACCAAGGGCTTTTCGAAACGGGCAAGGATGTACTGCCCGAGATCGACGCGCGGCTTGAATCGACACTGCCGAGCACGATCGAGGCGAGAGTTGCAGGCGAGGCGCGATTCTCGACGGAGCTGGTGAATCTCGTTTTCAGCGGCGCACTGAAGGCCGAGCTGATTGCACTCCCCTTTCTACTGCTGATTCTGCTGTTCATCTTCCGTGCGCCGATCGCCGCCGCGCTTCCGTTGGTGCAGGGCGTTGCGGTGATCGCGCTGACTACCGGATTCGTAACGCTGCTCGGTCGCATTTTCCCGGTCAACGTGCTCGCGCAGGCCAGCGGATCGATCATTGGCCTCGCCCTGGGAGTCGACTATTCACTGCTGCTCCTGGCGCGCTTTCGAGACGAGCTTCGAGCAGGCAAATCGGTCGACGAGGCGGTGGCCGCATCGATGGCCACAGCCGGGCGAACTGTCGCATTCGCGGGGGGAATACTGGCGTTGGCCGGCCTGTTGGTGATCGCGGTCACCGTCGGTTGGGCGTCGATGGCCACCGGCTCGATCGGCGTGATCGCGGCGGCCACGTTCTCGGTGTTGGCTGCCTTCACGTTGCTTCCCGCCTGTCTCGCTGCTTTGGGCGAGAACGTCAACCGCTGGCCGATCGGCGAGATTCGATCGCATTCGAGCCTCGCGCCGGCTGTGCACCGCTTGATCCGTAGACCGGCCGTCGCGTCGATCGCGACGTTGATCCCGTTGCTGCTGCTGTGCGCAGCGGCTTTCTCGCTTCAGACCGGTGGTCCCGACCCGAAGGTCTTCGGCGAGGACAACGACATGCGCATCGACATCGAGGCGGTCGCGAGCACCTACGGAGGTGGCGTGATGGCGCCCTACCAAGTGCTGATCGAATCCAAGAACGGTCCGATCACCTCGCCGAAGGACATCCGTGCTTTGGAGGATTTCCAGCAACAACTCGCCGGCGATCCAGAGGTCAAGTACGTACTCGGACCGGGAATCTCGCGAGTGCGCAACGTTTCCGAATCGGCCGAGAAGGGAACGTCGGAGGTTGCCGATTTCAACTACGGCCTGGCTGCTGCGTCGACCGCCGCGAGCAAGGTCAGGCGCGGGATCGGTGAAGGATCGTCAGGCGCAGAACGTCTGGCCGCCGCGAACGACGCCGCGCTGGCTGGAGCGCGCCAGCTGCAGGCCGGGTTTGCTGCTGCAGCTTCGGGCGCGAGCTCACTCGATCAAGGCCTCGCCCAGTCGGCGAACGGATCGAAGAAGCTCGACGCCGCTCTGGCGAAACTCAGTCGCGGGGCAAGCCAATTGCGGTCGGCGACCAACGAAGGCCGCAGCCGCGCAAGATCGATCCTGTCGGGCTCTGAGTTTCTACAGAAGGAGCTAGCCCAAGCCAACGGCACCTTGGCCGCGGCCGGCCAGCCCTCGAACCAGGCGATGTCGAGCCTCACGTCGGCGAAGAACTCGCTCGACTCGCTTCCGCCTGCAGTTCAGGGCGAGCCAGCTATTCAGAGCGCTCTGTCTGCGATCGCGGACGCGCAGAACGGCGTCAGTGCATCGAGTGCCAACTCAACCGGAACAGTGCTCTCGAAGTATCGATCGATCGCGGTTGCTCTCGACTCGGGCGTGCAGCAAGCGAGGACGGCGTCGAGCGACCTTGCCCGATTGAGCTCCGCCGTTGGCCAGCTTGACGGTGGGTTGCGTGAGGTGGCGCGGCAGACCGGTGGCCTCAGCTCGGGCCTTTCGCAACTGGCAGGTGGCAGCACCCAACTTCGCCAAGGTTTGGGACCGCTCCAGAGCGGGGCGTCCTCGCTCGCAAGCGGCCTGGGCGCACTCGGCTCGGGCAGCAGCTCGCTGAAGGACGGTCTCGCGGCCGGAGTACAGGGATCGCGCAAGCTGGAGCGCGGAATCGGTCGGCTCGAAGGCGCGGTGAACGAGGCCACCGGCGGCGCCGACGGCGCCGAACTGGATTTGAAGGAGGTCGGCAAGTCCGCCTATCTGACGATGGCTCTGCTGAGCGCGGCTCCGCCAGTGGAGAAGCGCAACCTGCAGTTCGTTCTCAACGAAGAGCGCGGCGGCGGCGCGTCGCGAATTTATCTCTTCACCGACAGCTACCCGACCGCCAAGTCGATCGGGCCATTTGCCGACCGGCTCGCCGCCAGCACTACGGCGTTGAGCGAGAAGCTCGATGCCGAGGTCTCCGTCGGCGGCCAGGGTCAGACGTTCCACGACTACGACGTGTTCACCAAATCCCGGATCTGGCCGCTGATCGCTGCTCTCGCGCTGATGAGCTTCTTGTTCTTGCTGCTGATCTTCAGGTCGGTGCTTCTCGCGGCCAAGGCCGTGGTGCTCAACCTGATCACCGTGGGCGCGGCGATGGGAGTCGTGCGATTGGTTTTCGGAGGCGTCGACCCAATCTTCGGCGGGCCAGGCTGGATGGAGGCGACATCGTTCTTCGTCGTGTTCTCGACCACGTTCGCGCTGTCGATGGACTACGAAATCTTCATGATCAACCGGATGCGCGAGGCCTATGTGCAAACCGGATCCAACGAAGCCGCGATCAGCGAAGGGATCGCCAAGACAGCGAGCGTCGTGAGCGGTTCGGCCGCCGTGATGATCGTGCTGTTCACTGCGATGGCGTTTGCGTCGGAACTCGTCAGCAATGCACAGATGGGCCTCGGCCTGGCAGTCGCCATTCTGATCGACGCAACGATCATTCGGCTGATCCTGCTGCCCGCTTCGATGCGCCTCTTCGGCGACGCCAATTGGTGGTTGCCCGAATGGCTCGATCGGCGAATGCCGAACGTCGCAATCCATTGAGCGGCCGCCCCAAGAGGTGCCGCGAAGAGATTCGAGGCCGGTCCGCACCACCAGACACGGACCGGCCTCGATCGTTCCTTACCCGGTCTTCGCGAATTTGAATCGCGTCGACCGGGGTTTTACCGATTCGCCCAGTTATCGCTTCAGGTTCACGGTGGCTGTGCCGAGTACGAGTCCCTCGGTGAACGCGGATACACCGAATGCACCGTTGAGAGCCCCGGCGGCGTCAGCCGTCAAAGACGCCTTCACGGGACCTACCGAGACCGAACGCCAGCCGAAGCGGATCCGCGCCTTGCGCAGGTCGAGCTTGAGGATTGCTACGCGAGCACCGCCGACGGTGGCGATCAAGCGCGGATTCTTGCCGAGCCGAATCGTGTAGTCGGTCAACGCAACTGTCGTAGCCCCGGCCGACAGCGCGAGGCCTCCCGAGTGCTTGATGTCAAGCGCCAGCGGGAAGAGACTGCCGCCAAAACCGGTCACCGGGAAGGCGACGCCGGACGGCCCAGCAGTTGCCGGTGCCACAGGAGCTACCGACACGCCGAGCGATGTCAGCGCTTCGGCCGTTCCCGGATCCAGCTTGAGCGTCGTGTTGCTTTTTCCGCCAGCGCTGGCGCCTGGCGCGAATGCGAACATTGCAACGATCGCAGCGACCATCACTGCCAGACCGAGTCGCGAACTTTTCTTCTTGCCGAGCATTTCAATTACCTCCAGATAGATTCAAAGGCTGATCGCCTTCTGCGACTGACGTTCGAGGCGAGTTCCGGAAGCGGTTGTAAAAACTCTGTGTATGGTCGCTGCCTTAGGGTGAACACCAATCGGGCCAGAACACTCCCATATTGATCTGCATCCACCAGTGACACCGATTCAACAAACAGAGCCGCGACGTATCGACCCGCAACTGCTCGCTTCACTTCAACGGGGCGATGAAGACGCGGTCGAAAAGCTCTACGCCGAGTTCGGCGGAACCGTGTTCGGCTACCTCGTGAAGACTCTTGGTGACCGCGGGGCCGCCGAGGACGTCCAGCAGCAGGTGTTTCTAGAAGTCTGGAAACGCGGCGCCAGTTACGACCCGCAGCGGGCCGGTCTGCTCACCTGGATCATGCAGATTGCGCGCAGCCGCGCGATCGATCAACTACGAAAGCGCATCCCGGACCCGGTCGACATCGACGAACAAACCCCAACCGATTCGACCACTGCCGACGAATTCACCAGTGAGATGCACGACAAGTGGCACATCGCGCACCTGCTGAAGCAACTCCCATCCGAGGAATCTGACCTTTTGCGGGCGCGTTTCTATGAAGGAAAGTCCCAGTCCGAGATCGCCGACGAGACCGGAGTCGCCCTGGGAACCGTCAAAATGCGCATGGTTTCTGGTTTGCGCAGGCTTCGCGAGTTGATCGATTCCGAGCCGACGCACGAATCAACAGCATGAATAACCAACGCAACGACCAGATTTTCGCGACCAATCCTCAAACACGACGATGAGCGACCGACAAGAACAAATCAGCGACTACCTGCTCGGTGAACTCGATGCGACAGCTCGGGCGGACTTCGAGCGCGCGATGTCGGCCGACGCCTCGCTCGCAGCTGAGGTGCGTGAGCTCTCAGATCTGGTAACCACACTCGACTCACTCCCTGACGAGGTCTGGCTGCCCGAGACGCCGCCGCCATTTTCGTTGGCCGCCGCGCGGCAGCTCGATGCCAGCGACGAAACGCGTCCGAATACCGACCGTACGCAGCAGCCGAAGAAGCAGGGCCGCCTACAAAAGTGGTTCGCCGACAGCTTCGCCGTCAAGCCAGCCGTGGCGTTTGCCGCCGTCGCGCTGTTTTTCGTGGCGGGCGTCGGAGTCGGCACGCTGACCGGTGGCAGCGACGACTCTTCGTCGCCGCTCACGGCAACGATTCAACAGGCGCAGCTCTCCCCCGTCGGTGTTGATGACGCAGCCGCCACCGGCGTCGCGGACGTCAAGAAGGACGGCAGCGTGATCCGTCTGAAGGTCAGCGGGCTGAACCCGACCGACGACGACAAGTTTTACGAGGCTTGGCTGATGGACGAGAACAACGGTCTGGTCGCGATCGGAACCTTCCGCGTCGAAGAGAACGGTGAAGCGACGCTTGACCTACCGGTGCCGGTCGGGACCGATGCGTTCCCGATCGTCGACATCTCACTTCAGGAAGTCAACGGCAAACCGGAACACTCAGGAGTTTCGGTGCTGCGCGGAACGCTCAACTGACGCGCGCAACGATCGAGCCGCCTGTCAGCCGGAATTGACAGCGAAGTTGAACGGCCCTGCGTCGAATCCGCCGCGCGCGAACATCACCGACAGCCAGAGCGGCATGATCATCTCAGGTCCTGCCGCCGTTTCGATCCCGCCGAGGTCGTTGATTTGCTCGTCGCGCCATCCGAAACCACGAAGCAGTCCGACGACTGCGCCCTTCGCCGCCGAGTCGTCACCGCTCACGAAAACGACGTGGTCGCCCTCTACGAGCGACGGATCGACCATCACGTTGCAGTTCATCGTGTTCAGCGACTTCACGACCTTGCTGTCGGGAAAGGTCTTTTGGATCTGCACCCCGAGGCAGTTGTCGACGCTTGCCAGCGACACGGGCGGTCCTGTCGGCCGTAATTCGAGCAAGTTTGCGACGTCGAGCAGGGTCTTGCCCGCAAGGTCGCTCGGTTCGCAGCTGGCGATCGCGTCGATCGAGTGGATGCCGCCTGTCGCATTGATCAGTAGCTCGCCGAAGGCAGCAGCATCGGCAAACGAGCCGGTTTCGATGCCGTCGAGTTCGCCGAGCTTCGCCAGACTCTCCGACGCTTTCGACCGGGCTCCAACCATCACCCCGTGGTCGAGCTCGACAAGGCGCCGTGCCAACGCACGACCAACCATTCCGGTGCCGAGAATTCCGATCTTCATCCCGTCCAAACTAGCGCTTGTATGTCCGCGACGCAGACCTCACTCACACGCGGTATCGTGCCGCAACGCCTACCGAGGAGTAATGTCATTGCTATGCGACGACTTGGGGGAAGTGACGTGACCGCCGCATCGAACGAAGAACTGCCAAGAGTCTGCGTGATCGGCGCGGGATCCTCGGGGATCGCGGCATCCAAGCAGCTGCTTGAACACGGATTTCCGTTCGACACATACGAGAAAGCGAGCGAGGTAGGGGGTCTTTGGAACTTCGGCCACGACGCCGGGCACAACGCCGCCTATCGCTCGCTGCACATAAACACGTCGAAGCAGATCATGGAGTTTTCGGACTTTCCGATGCCCGAGAGCTATCCCGATTATCCCGGCCACGAGGAGATAGCTGAATACTTTGCCGATTACATCGATCACTTCGGCTTCGCCGAAAAGGTCAAACTCAGAACTGCCGTCGAACACGCGAGCCGCCGAGACGACGGGATCTGGGAGATCATTCTTGACGACGGCACCAAGCATGAGTACGACGCCTTGATCGTCGCAAATGGTCACCACTGGAACCCGAGGTGGCCAGAACCGGCGTTTCCCGGTAATTTCGACGGCGTCGAGATGCACGCGCACGACTATGTCGACCAGACGGATTTTATCGACAAGACCGTGGTCGTACTCGGCATGGGCAACAGCGCGATGGACATTGCTGTCGAGACCAGCTCCGTTGCGAAAAATGTGTATCTCGCCGCGCGCAGTGGCGTGCACGTGATCCCGAAGTACGCATTCGGAAAGCCCTTCGACCATCTTGAGCCACCGATCACCCTGCCCTGGCCGATCAAGAAAAAGATCTTCGAGACGACGATTCGCCTGACCGTCGGCAAGGTCGAAGACTACGGCCTGCCGAAACCGGCGCAAGGCGTGGGCGAGGCGCACCCGACAGTCTCCAGCGACATCTTCGCCAAGGTCGGGCACGGAATGGTCAAGGTGAAGCCGAACATCAAGGCCTTCAGTGGCAAGGCGGTCGAGTTCGTCGACGGCAGCAGCGTCGAGGCCGACGCGGTGATCTATTGCACCGGCTACAAGGTCACCTTTCCTTTCTTTGACGAGGAGTTCATCTCGGCACCCGACAATGACCTTCCGCTTTACCGGCGCGTGTTCAAACCGGGAATCGACAATCTCTTCTTTGTCGGCCTGTTGCAGCCACTCGGTGCAATCATGCCGCTGTCGGAAGTCCAGTCGCAATGGATCTGCGCTTACCTCGAGGGCCGGGCACCGCTGCCGCCCGAGGCCGAGATGCGCAGCCAGATGCAGCGCGAGCGCGAGAAGATGTTCAGGCGCTACACAAGATCGAAACGCCACACGATGCAGGTGGACTTTCGTGAGTATCGGCAGGCGGTCCGCAAGGAGATCTCGGCGGGTGCCAAGCGATCTGCGGCTGCAGGACGAGCTTTGCCGGTGCCTCCACGCGCGGCCCTCGCGCAGACCGCGTAGGGATACGTCGATAAACACTGCACGTAGCCGGATTCTCGTTCGGCAGATACGGTGGTAGCGGATACCGCGCACGCTGATCCGCAGCAACGCGGGGTCCGGGACTGGCAATGAACGGGCGCGCCGACATCGACACGTACGAATCCCCTCGATCGATCGAGCCGCTCAGCCAGCGCGAATTGATGCTCGACATAGGAACGGTCGCCTGGTTCCTGATCGCCGTTCAAGCGCTGGCGGCTGGATCCTTGGTCGATGAGGCGGCGTCCACGGCCGCATGGTCGGCGCGCTTCGTGATCGGCGGCGTATGTGTTGCCCTTGCGGTCTCGATGCTGACGTGGGTACGCGAACTCGACGACCGTCGCACCTACCGACTGACAAGCGCGATGGTGGTGTTGGCGATCACGATCGAGTTCATTCTCAGCGGCTACGGGCCGGGAGCGGTCGCTGGAATGTACGTGGCGTACACGGCCATAGCGATTTTCTGCGGACAGTTTCTCAGTCCGCGCGAAATCGTCTTTCAGCTCGCATTGCTGACGATCTTTTCGGCGATCGTGGTGGTACTCAAGTACGACGATCCGCTGGTGCCGCACGTTCTGGCGCGCGTGTTCGCGTTGGTCCCGGTCATGTGGGGCGTGGCGTTTTCGGTCTACATACTGCGACAGGATCGCGCGCGGGCGTTGCTCGACGTCGAGTCGTATGCCTACGGTGATCCACTCACCGGGCTGGTGAACCTTCGCGCGTTGCGTCGTCGCGCCGAAGCTCTTCTCGCTCCCCGCAACGTGCGGATCAACCGCCCGGCGGGCGTGATCGTGTTGGACATCGATGGCTTTAGGTCGACAAACGTGTTGCGAGGCCATCGCGACGGTGACCGCCTGCTGTGCATGATCGCGGACAGACTTTTGGCCGAAGCAGATCCATTGCACACCGTGGCGCGTACGGGCAGCGACGAGTTCATGGTGCTGGTCGAGAACGCGAATGCCGACGAAATGCCGGCATTGGCCGGGCGTTACCGAACGGCCGTCCGTGGCGTCGTGAACGACCTCGGCCAGTGGTCGGTTGCGCTTGACGCGAGTGTCGGAACGGCGATCAGCTCACCCGACGCGGCAACCTTCGACGATCTCGTTTCAATCGCGGATAGCGAGATGTACAAGATCAAGGCCGAGCACGAACGCAACCCGCCGCCGATCCAGGTGCGAGCCGGGGCGGACGATGCACCTTCACTGGCCGACATCGGCCGAGATCAACCAACCGACGGGCCGGTTCCGGCGTCAAGTACGTGGCGCGACGCCCTCCGCTGGCACAACCGACCGGTTCAGGTTCGCTACGTGACCACATCGTGGTCGCTTTACGTGATCGTGGTTGCGCTGTCCTTGACGATGCCCGACGCAGAAGTTTCCAACACTACGGCAGTGGTGGCTTTGCTCGGCTTCGTGTTCGCGATGTCATTGATTCGCTATGGCTTGCCGCCTTCGACCAGGAACTGGCAGCAGGTGATCGACGTGTTGTTCGCATTTATCGCGATCGCGATGCTGACTTATTGGACCGGCGGCGCGAGCAGCCCCGCCTGGCCGACGACGCTTCTGGTGCTGATCTACATTGGCTGGTTCATGGATCTACGCTCGATCGCGCCACTCAGCGTTGTCGCGGCGACGACGATTCTTCTGCCTCTCATCTACCAAGACCCGGGCGAGCTGACGATCCTCGACCGTGTTGGTTTGTTCGGCGGCGTCGGCGTGGGCATCGCGTTGGCGATGATCATGTTCTACAACCACTTTTATCTGCTGAGAGCCGAAACTGTGACGCGCCGGCTCGAGTCGATCGATCCGCGAACCGGCGTCCACAACCGGCGTGAGTTCGAAAACCGCGTATGCCACGAAATTGACCTGCTCAGCTACGGCGACATCGATGCGCTTGCGATCGTGATGCTGGACCTCGGCGACTTCAAGACGGTGACAGCCGAGAAGGGCCGCGCTGTAGCCGACGAGATGCTCAGAGAGGTGGCCGAAGCGCTGCAGCGCGCTTCCCGTTCGGAAGATTGCGTGGCACGGCTGGGTGGCGACGAGTTCGCGATCATCCTTCCCGGCGTCAACGCCGACTCGGCGCGAAGGCTGGCGAAGCGGTTCATCCAGGCCGTCGACGATCGGATCGCCGATGGCGACCTTCCTACCGGCGTACACATATCGCCGAGCGCCGGATTCGCGCTATACGGAATGCACGGCCGAACGCTTGAAGAACTGGTCACCGCCGCTGACGTCGCGCTGACGGCCGCTAAGACGTCTGGCCGTGGTGGCGACCGCGTAAGTAGTTTCGTCGTCTCGCTCTAGCGCCTACGCCGTACGAATACTGGGTCGAACGATCGTCCAGTTGGTGTTTTCGGGGTATCGCTGAATCGGTCTGTCGCCGACGCATAGGTGCGCGGATTTTTCCGGCACGAGGTGCCGAGCGCAAACTGCATTCAGGACCTATCGGATTGGCCCAGACGAACCAACACACAAGTACTCGCGGGGACGTTGTGACGCCGCGCTTCAGCGATCGCAAAGCGATGCTGTATTCGGCTGCCTTTCTTTGGACCGGCACGATGCTGGGGATCCTGATCGCCGGAATGGTCTCGCCCGAACTCGCGCCACCAAACCAATGGAAGTGGCAGATCAGCTACGGCTCCGTGGCCGTGGTCTGCATCGTGTCGCAATTGACCTGGATGCGCAGACTGGACGACGTTCGCGTGTACTGGGCGGCGAACTTCTGGTGCTCGCTGCAGATCATCCTGCCGGTCGGTCTGATGGTTGCCAATCGCCAGTCAATTGCCGCGCTGTACATCTCTTTGCTTGCCCCAGCCGCCTTCGCGGCCCACTTCTTTCGCAGACGCGAAGTCGTGGCTCAGACTACGTTGATCACGATCGCGATCGCCACTCCGCTCGCCGCGCACGCCAGCGACCTTGCTGGCTGGCACATGCTTTCGCGGATCGTTGCCTTTCTGCCGATCATGTGGGTCTGCGTGGTGGCCGTCTGGCTGTTGCGCAGAAACCGCCAGAGTGCACTCGACGAAGCCGAGCAAAGCGCGATGACCGATCCGCTGACCGGACTCGCGAATCTTCGAGCATTTGGGCAGCGCGCCGAAGAACTACTTGACGAGCGCAACGCGCGTTTGACCGGCGACACTGGCCTGCTGTTGATCGATCTCGACCACTTCAAAGATGCGAACTCGCTCTACGGACACGCCGGCGGCGACCACCTGCTGCAGACGGTCGGGGCGTCACTTGCGCGAGCGGCGAGTGACGATCACTTGGTCGCCCGAATCGGTGGAGACGAGTTCGCGGTGCTACTTGCGCACGCGACCGCCGGCGACATCGCCGACCAGGCGATTCGCTACCGCAAGGCCGTGCTGTCTTCGCAGCGCGTCGCTGAGATGCCGGGTATCGCCGTTGACGCCAGTGTTGGTACCGCTATCGCGTCGCGTGACGGAGACGATCTGGGCGACCTGATGACCGCTGCCGATCGCTCGATGTATGCCGTCAAGGCCAGCCCCGAGCACGTCAGGCCAGGGCGCAACGGAATCGCCGACTCGTCGTTGCCGGACGTCTCGGCACGCCGACGCGCAACCGCGAAGTGGGTGCTCGCGAGCAGCAGCGACGTGGACGGCGAAGTCGCTGAATCCAAGAACACGCGACCGGAGAACGCGAAGTTCGCGGCGTTGACCTGGGCGATCGGCGTGACGATCGGACTGATCAGCCTCGCGATGCCGGACGCAGACCATCAATACGTCGGGCTGGCAACCCTGGCTCTGCTGTGCGGTTACCTCGTCGCGGTGATCGCATACTTCACGGCACCCCCGGTCGAGCATCCAAGGCACGTCTTCAACGATCTCTTCACGCTCTCAGGCATCGCGGTGATCGCCTATTTGACCGGAGGGGCAGACAGCCCGCTCTGGCCGTTGGTCTTCCTGTTCATCGCGTACGAGGCGTGGTACCTCGGCTGGAAGCGCATAACACTGAGGGCGCTCGGGCCTGTCGTCGTGATCCTCCTGCCGCTGACATACGAGACAGGTGGCGAGATCTCCCGCGCCGACGGTGCCGCAATGTACAGCGGGGTACTCGTTGCACTTGGATTGACATTCCTGCTCTCGTACAACCAGGTGAACATGCAGCGCGCGCAGCGCCGGGCGCGGATGCAGGCAACGATCGACGCGCGTACCGGGCTGGCGAACCGGAGGGAGTTCGAACGCCAGGTTGAAATTGCATTCGCGGCGCGTGGGGTGAATTCGAACGAGACTCCGGCAATCGTGATGCTCGATCTCGACAACTTCAAGTCGGTGAATTCCGCCCACGGGCACGCCGCCGGCGACGAACTTCTAAGAGCGATCGCTGCCGAGCTCGCCGCCTCCACGCGCACGGGCGACTGCATCGCACGCGTCGGTGGCGACGAGTTCGCGGTCGTTCTGCCAGCGGCGGATGCCGAGAGCGCACGAAGGGTTTCTGAGCGCTACGTGAGCGCTGTGTCTCGCGCGACCTCCACCTCGTCGCTCGAGGCCTGTCGAGCCGTCAGCGCCAGTGCAGGATTTGCATTGTTCGGCGACCACGGGCAGACCTTCGACGAGTTGATTCGTGCTGCGGATACAGCGTTGATGGCTGCCAAGGCCGATCGCCTCGACGCGAGCACGGGCGGCGTCGTCGTGACGCCGGGCTGACAGTCGGGCAGCAATGACGCGCTTGCCCGCAGGGCCGGGTTGGGCTCAGCCGTTGACGATCGACCCGTCGAGGTGCGGCGTGCCCTTCTTGGCATTTCGCACGGTGAAGTCGAGCCCATCGGCCCGCTCGGCGACACCGAACGTGACCTTCGACGGCAGCAGAATCGGGCGCTTGAATGCGGCATCGGCGGTGAAAGCGTCCGGCAGCTTGTTGTCGATGGCCGCCAGAGCACGTGCCTTTGTCCACATTCCGTGAGCGATCGCCTTCGGGAAGCCGAAGGCTTTTGCGGTCAGGTCGTGCATGTGGATCGGATTGCGATCGCCAGAGACCGATGCGTAGCGGCGGCCGAGATCCCCGGCGAGGCGCCACTCCGAAACCTGCGGCAACGTCGAATAGTCGACGCCGGCCGACTTGTCGTCGGCGAGTGACTTGTCTCCGCCTCCGCCGATCCGCAGATAGGTGCTGGTGGCCTTCGAAACCAACTCATCGCCGACACGTGCTTCGGTGATCACGTCGAATTGACGACCCTTGGCGTGCGGCCTCAGATTCGTCGCGCTGACCTGGAGGCCGATCTCTTCCGACACGTCCGCCGGGCGAGATTGTTCGATCTTGTTCTGCACGTGCACGAGCCCGATCACGGGGAACGGGAAGCCGTTGCTGGTGAGCAGCGCCATGTGCAGCGGGAAGGCCAGGACGTTGAAGTAGACCGGCGGCAGCGTGCCGGTCAAAGTATGCTCGGTGACGCGGCAGAAACCCGAGAGCTTGTCGACGTCGACGGCCTTCGGTGCGAGCGAGAAGACCGTGTCCGGCAGTTCCTTTTTACGGTTCCCAGCCAGTGGGGTCATGCCGATCGCCGCCTTCAGGTAGAGGCCACCGGCACCGGGCGGTCTTTTCAATTCAACGTTGGCCATCGCCTCAGGCTCCGATCAGGCTCTGGCCGCAGACGCGAACGACGTTGCCGGTCACACCGGTCGAAGCCGGACTCGCGTACCAGGCGATTGCCTCGGCCACGTCGACCGGAAGACCGCCTTGCAGCATGCTGTTCATGCGGCGGCCGGCCTCGCGGGTGCCGAGCGGGATCGCCGCGGTCATCTGCGTCTCGATGAAGCCGGGGGCGACGGCGTTGATCGTCGCCGAGTGCTTGGCCAGCTCTGGTGCCATTGACTGCACGAGCCCGATCACGCCTGCCTTCGAGGTGGCGTAGTTGGTCTGACCGGCGTTGCCGGCGATGCCGCTGATCGAAGAAACACAGATCACGCGGCCGTTGGCGTTGAGCAACTTGCGGCCGAGCAGTTCATCGTTGATGCGCTCTTCGGAGCTGAGGTTGATGTTCAGCAGCACATCCCAACGGTCAGCGTCCATACGGCCGAGCGTCTTGTCCTTGGTCACACCGGCGTTGTGCACGACGATGTCGACGCCGCCATGCTTCTCGGCCAACGCGTCGCAGATCGCCTTCGGGGCATCGTCGGCCGTGATGTCCGCAGTGATTGAAGAGCCGCCCAATTCGGCCATCAATTTTTCGAGATCCTCGGCGAGCGGCGGGATGTCGAGACCAACGACGTGCGCACCGTCGCGGGCGAGCACGCGGGAAATCGCTTCGCCGATTCCGCGCGAGGCGCCGGTCACGAGTGCGACCTTGCCAGCCAATGGCATCTTCCAGTCGATCTCGGGAGCGTCACCGCCGATCGAGGGCACCAGGCGCGCGACTTGGCCCGACACGTATGCGGACCGCGGCGAAACGAAGAAGCGCAGCGTCGAGGCGAGTTGATCCTCGGCGCCGGGCGCGACGTAGACGAGGTTGGCGGCAGATCCCTTGCGAACCTCTTTGCCGACGGCGCGTACGAATCCTTCGAGCGCACGTTGCGCCGTCGCTTCGCGCGGACCGGAGGTCAACTCCGGCTGGGTTCCGAGCACAACGATGCGGCCGCTCGACCGGACGCGGCGGATCGTCGGGTGGAAGAACTTCCACAGTTCGCGTAGTTCAGTCGAGTCCTTGATGCCGGTGGCATCGAAGACAAGAGCCTTGAAGCGATCCTCGCCCTCGGGCTCGGTGCCGGCTTCGGCGCTGTCGAAGTCGACTGAGGCGTCGCCGAGCGCCGCAGCGATTGCGTCAGCGAGACGTCCGCCCGGGGCTGCGCCGACGAGTGCCTTGCCGCTGACGACTTCGCCACCGGGCTTGTAGCGGTCGAGCTTCAATGGTTGTGGAAGGCCGACCTTCGGGGCGATGAAACCGCCGACTGGTCCGCGGACAAAATCTGCGTATCGATCTGTGGTTGTTGCCATGTTTCTGAGCTCCTGAGGAATCTGTGTTTTACCGCTCGCGGCTGTGTTTATCGTTCCAAGATTGCGACGACGCCCTGGCCACCGGCTGCGCAGATCGAGATCAATCCACGGCCAGAGCCCTTCTCTTCGAGCAGCTTCGCAAGGTTCGCCACGATCCGTCCGCCGGTTGCTGCGAACGGGTGCGCTGCTGCCAGCGATCCGCCTTTGACGTTCAGCTTCGAACGGTCGATCGAACCGAGCGGCTTGGCAAGACCAAGGCGACTCTTGCAGAAGGCCGGGTCTTCCCATGCCTTCAGCGTCGCCAACGTCTGCGCGGCGAAGGCTTCGTGGATCTCATAGAAGTCGAAATCCTGAAGCTTCAAGCCGTTGCGCTCGAGCATCCGCGGAACGGCGTATACCGGGGCCAGCAGGAGCCCTTCCTGCTTGACGATGTAGTCGATCGCGGCGGTCTCGGCATCCACGAAGCGTGCGCGCGGCGTCAGGCCACGTTCCTTCGCCCATTCCTCGGTGCCCAGCAGCACCGCAGATGCGCCATCCGACAGCGGCGTCGAGTTCGCGGCCGTCATCGTGCCATCCTTGCCGCCGAAGACCGGCTTCAGTTTGGCGAGTTTCTCCATCGACGTGTCGGCGCGCAGGTTGCCGTCGACCTCGACACCGAGGTACGGCGAAACGAGGTCGTCCTGCCAACCCGAGTCCCAGGCCGCGGCGAGCTTCTGGTGCGACTCGAACGTCAACTGGTCCTGGTCCTCACGGGTGATGTTCCATTCCTTGGCCGTGATCGCGGTGTGCTCACCCATCGAGAGGCCGGTGCGAGCCTCGCGGTTGACCGGAATCTCCGGTTTGACCATGCCGGGACGGAACTTCTTCAGCAGCGTGAACGCCTGCTTCTTCGGATCCTTGATGCGATTGACGTCCATCAGCGTTTGGCGCAGGTCTTCATTGAGCTCGATCGGAGCATCCGACGTGGTGTCGGTTCCACCGGCGATGCCGCTGTCGATCTGGCCGAGGGCGATCTTGTTTGCGATCAGAATGGCTGCTTCAAGCCCTGTGCCGCAGGCCTGACCGACGTCGAATGCAGGCGTTTCCGGCGCAAGTTTGGAGCCGAGCACGACTTCGCGCGAGAGGTTCAGTTCACGCGCGAACTTCAGCACGGCACCTCCAGCGAAGTCACCCACCGGCTCACCTGCGAGGCCGTAGCGGTCGGCGAGGCCGTCGACCGCTGCAGTGAACATGTCTTGGTTTGAGGCGTGCGAGTAAGGGCCGTTCGAGCGAACGAACGGGATTCGGTTTCCGCCGATCACCCATACGGGGCGCGGAGCCTTGGCTGGCATCAGATGGTCTCCTTCAGAAGAGGTCGGGATTGGGGGTGGGACGTATTGCGGAGGGCCCGCTTTACTTCAGTTCGGACGAGGACTTGCCCAGCAGTTGTCGCGCGATGATCAGCAACTGAATCTGCTGAGTGCCCTCGAAAATGTCGAGGATCTTGCTGTCGCGAGACCACTTCTCAAGTAGTGAATTCTCCGAGTAGCCGACAGCGCCAGCCAGTTTGACACAGCGCAGCGTGATGTCCGTACCGCAGCGCCCGGCCTTGGCCTTGCCCATCGAGGCTTGCACCGAGTTGGGCTTGCGGTTGTCAGCCATCCACGCGGCCTGCATCGTCAGCAGCTTGGCTGCCTCCCAGTCCGACTCGAGCTCGAGGAACTCGGCGACAGCGCCCGGCTGGTGAGCAGTCGGCTTGTCGTAGTCGATCGTGAAGCCGGCCTCTTCGAGCAACGTGCGCGTCTCGTCGAGAGCTGCGCGCGCCACACCGAGCGCCATTCCGGCGACCAGCGGGCGAGTGTTGTCGAACGTCTGCATGACGCCGCCGAAGCCTTTGTCCGTACGAACTTCCGGGTCACCGAGGAGGTTGTCCTTGTGCACCTTGCAGTCCTGAAGGATGAAGGCGGCCGTGTCGCTGGCGCGGATGCCGAGCTTGTGCTCCAGGCGATCGAGCTTCATTCCGGGGTTGCTGCGCTCGACGACGAACGACTTGATGCCGGCGCGGCCCGCTGACGGGTCGACGTTGGCCCAAACCACAACCAAGTCGGCGCGCTCGCCGGACGTGACGTAGATCTTCTCGCCATTGAGGATGTAGTGGTCGCCGTCCTTGACCGCAGTCGTGCGGATTGCGGCCGAGTCGGACCCGGCCTCTGGCTCGGTGATGGCCATCGCGGCCCACTTGCCCTTGAAGCGCTTGAGCTGCTCCTCGTTGGCGACCGCAGCGATCGCGCTGTTGCCCAAACCCTGCCCGGGCATCGTCAGAAGCAGACCGCAGTCGCCCCAGCACATCTCGATCACCGAGAGCATCGTCGACAGGTTGGTGCCGTTCTTGTTGCCATCCTTGTCGTCCTGCTTCATCGTGTCGGACTGACCGACACCGGTGGCACCGGCGGCTTGGCCCGCGCCCTCTTCCATGCCGTCGATCAACGCGCGCAGCATGTCGAGCTCGACCGGGTACTCATGGTCGAAGTTGTCGTACTTGCGCGAGTTCGGGCGAAGCAACTCTTCGGCGACCATGTGGGCCTGGCCGATCAGTGGCTTGAACTTCTTGGGATCTTCGAGATTTATGGACATAAGAAATGTTCCTTTCCGGAAAGTGGTTGGAATCGAGCATGCTGAATCGAGTAGGACGGACCTAAACGAGCAGCACTCCTTCCATCAGGCCGGCAGCGCGAAGATCGCGGTACCAGCGTTCAACCGGATATTCCTGCGTGTAGCCGTGGCCACCGAGCATCTGCACGGCGTTGGAACCAATCTCCATGCCGTATTTCTGCGTCAGCTGGCGGACGATTGCTGACTCCCGGGCAAAGTCCTTGCCCTGGTCGGCGAGCGCCGCGGCGCGGAGTGTGGCCAGTCGAATTCCATCGAGCTCGATGGCGATGTTGCTGACCGTGAATGCAACTGCCTGGCGGTGGCTGATCGGCTCACCGAAGGCTTTGCGCTCGTTCACATATGGGATCACGTAGTCGAGCGCTGCTCGACCGGTGCCTGCGGTGACCGCACCCCAAGCGATACGCGAAAGGCGAACCATCTCTGCATACACCTCTGGGTCGGCGCCGCCGAGCAGCGAGCCGGCTTCAAGCGCAACGTTTTCGAGCGAGAGCGTTGCCGTCGCGGCGGGACGGATTCCCATCGCAGGCTCCGGCGTCACGCCAATGCCGCCGGCCTTGCTCTCGACGATGAACATTGCGGGCTTGCCGTCGAGCTCTGCGGCGATCACGAACAGCTCGGCCTCGGCGGCACGCGGGACGAGCGACTTGACACCGTTGAGGGTGTAGCCACCGTCAGCGTTCTTCGTCGCCTTGGTGTCGAGTTTGAACGGGTCAAACAGCGGCTTGGGCTCGATCACCGCGAGCGCGGCTGCGGGAACATCCTCACCGACGAACTCGGGTAGGTAGGTCGACTGTTGGTCGGCGTCGCCCCAGAGGCCGATCGCCGTGCTGACGGCCGCCGGCGCGAGCACTGCGACTGCCAGTCCGAGGTCGCCCTTGGCAAGCGCTTCGCTGATCAGCACCGAGGTGACGGCCGAGCGCTGCTCGACGGCACCGCCGAGTTCCTCGGGCACACCGATCATCGTCACGCCGAGTTCAGTGCTGTGTTTGAGAACTTCCGAAGGAGTTACGCAGTTGTTGGACGCTTCAGTCGCGATCGGCAGCAGCTCGTTGGTCGCGAATTCGCCGAAGGCTTCGACCAGCATCTGCTGCTCGTCTGTCGGCGTAAGGTCGAACGCGCCGGTGCCGCCGACCTTCGGCTGACGCGCGGGCTTGTCCTGCTTGGACTTCGAAGCGAATGTGCGGCCGACTGCGCCGACTGCCTTGAAACCGTTTTTTGAGCCGTGGTAGACGACCTTTTCGGTCGACTTCCGCAGTTTCAGTTTGTCGATGGTGGAAGAGCTAGCGAGATTGTTGAGGAAGCGCAGTCCCGCGCCCATGCCCTTCTCAGCAGGTGTCTTCTTGACGCCATTTTCTGATTTTTTAGTCAATGTCTCAGCCACGTGCCTTCAGGTCGTGGGTTGATCCCGAGGTGGATTGGGTTGGTGTCGCGCGACTGGGCACCTTTGGATGCCCGCACGACGACGGGGACGTCTTCCTGGGAAGTCCCCGGACATAAGTGACTCAATAGTTACTTACGCTCTGCGTAGCTTAGCCAGATTTGACGCAAATGTCAAGCCGACTTCCGTGATCGCGATCAAACGCGCGTTTCTCGATCACAGAGGCGCATCGTAGTGATTCGCATCGGTCATCCGTCCAACGAGTCCGCGGTGGCTCGTTTGGGTTAGTTGAGCGGCCGATTGTCTTTGCAGGGCATTGGTAGGCGACAACTGAGAAGAATGGGCATTTCAGACTCAAATCGACGTCGGTCGGACGTCGCACCGACAACTCCTTCGGAGCGCGCACTCAAAGATCGTTTGCTCGACGCGCTGCCGAGCACCGAACACGGTCTTCGTCTGTGGACCGGCGCGTTGATGTGGTTGTCGATGACGGTCGCGATCATCGCGCTGTCCTTCAACGCTGAGCTGGCCCCCGACCACGTCAACTTTTGGCGGATAAGTCTTGGCGTCCCAGCCCTGATCTTCGTGTTGCTGCACATCCCGGCCGGTCGTTACCTGAGCGACCAGCAGTCATATGTTGCGACGGTCGTCGGTGCCTATCTCGGAACTGCGGTGTTCATCGTGCTGTTGCAGATCACGCCAGGTATGTGGGCGCTGCTGATGGGGCTGATGGTTCCGGCGATCTTCAGCGGCTATTTCATGCGTATGCGGCAGATGCTGCCCCTGCTGATTTTCATTACAGCAGTCGCTCTCTCTTCGTTGACGTCGCCGTTCGCGGCAGAGACCGCTCACCTGGAAGCTCGACTTGCTGCCTACGTCACCGCGCTATGGGCGATGGTGTTCGCGCTGCATTGGCAGAAGCGTCAATTGCTGCTCGCAAACGAGGACGTCGCCCGAAGAACGAACACAGACCCGCTGACCGGCCTCGCCAACCATCGCGCGCTTCGAATGCGGGCCAAAAACCTGCTCGCGAACTGCGGACGCGGGCCAGGCACCGAAGTCACCCTGATGATGATCGACCTGGACAACTTCAAGCAGGCGAATTCGACCTACGGCCATCTCGGCGGCGATCTCACGTTGCGATGCGTCGCTGAACAACTGATGCGAGTGCTGCCTCCGAACGCGGTTGCGGCGCGCGTCGGTGGCGATGAGTTTGCCGTGCTGCTGCCCGCTGGATCGCCCGACAAACTCGATGAACTGGCCAGTCTCGTGCGCGGTGCCGTGCGTGGCAGCGAGTCGGTCCTTCCACTCGACGGGATCAGCATCGACGCGAGCGTCGGCTACGCGATCGCACCGCGGGACGGAGAATCACTGGAAGTCCTGATGACTGCCGCCGAGTCGGCGATGTACGCAGAGAAGAGAACGCACCTGTCCAGGACCGAGAAGCAGAATGATGCGGTCCAGGATGCGCGAACACAGTCCGAAGCAGTCGCACTGGCGCGAATCGCATGGCAGCGTCAGGAAGTCGGCGCCGAAAACGACTCGCGGTTTGAAATTCCCGGGCGAGGCTTCTTCCGGTCACGCACAGAGTTCGCGTTCTACACCTTCCTCGGATTCGTCGTCAGCAGCTTGGCCCTGGCGATCAGTTTCGCGATCACGGGCGGCGACAACGCGTATCAAGCCGAGTCGTACATCGCCTTGCTCGTCGGGCCGCTCTTCGCGATCGCAGTGCTCTTTTGGAATCCGAAGAATCGCCCGTTGCAGCACTCCGTGATCGACGGATTCGCAGTCGGTGCGTTGATCGTCATCGCCGCGTTGTCCGGTGGACAGACGAGCCCCGCCGCGCCGCTCGTCTACCTGCTGATCATCCACCAGTCGTGGTTCTGGAGAAGTCATGCAGTCGTCTGGCGACTCGTGGCGCTGTCACTCGTGGTGCTGGCACCGATCGCATATCAAGGGTTCACTGGCGAGGGCAACGGCGCCGTCAGCGTGGCCTCGTTCTACGCGACCTTGGGCACGGCGCTGATACTGGCGATCAGTCTCTATCTGAACCAGTTCTCGACCGGCCGCGCAAACGAGGAAGCGAAGCGCCTGGCGCACACTGATCCGCTCACCGGGGTTCCCAACCGTCGCGCTTTCAATGAGTTTGTCGAAATCCAACTTGAGCAGGCCGACGGCACCGGCGAGTTCGCGATCGTGATGATCGACTTGGACAACTTCAAAGACGTGAACACCGCGCACGGTCACCAAGCCGGAGACGAGCTGCTCGTCTCGATCGCCGACGCACTCGTCCACGCCGCGCGCGATGGAGATTGCGTGGCGCGTGTCGGCGGCGACGAGTTTGCCGCTGTGTTGCCTGGCGCCGGCGTTGACGGCGCGCGCGCTTTGGCCGAGCGCTTCGTAGCCTCGGTCGAGGATTGCGCCAAGCAACGCGGTGACCAGGTGAGCGCGTCAGTCACGGCAAGTGCCGGATTCGCGCTGCACCCGCTGCACGGAGAGACGCTGGACGATTTGATGCGGACGGCCGACGACGCGCTGATGGCTGTGAAGAGCACGGCGAAGGGCACCGCGCGAGTCGGTCGCGTTGTCAACGTCGTCTGAGCTCGCTCAGATTCGCGTCGTAGGGCGCCGTCAGCACCACCGGCTCTTTGGCCCGCTGTTGCAGCGCCCAGGCGATTGCCGCGAAACCAACGCATCCGAACATCCCCAACCAGCCAATCGCGTTGACGGTGTCCGCGATCTGCGTGTCCTTGAACAGCAGATCGTGTTTGGTCAGGATCGCCGTCCAGTCGTGCTCGCCGCCGCCGGCGAGCGGTAGCTCCTGTGCACGGGCGTCGGCGATGTAGCGAGCGATGTTGAGGAAGTTCTCGAAAAACCAGACCCCGGCGATTGCAAGTGACAGTGCCGACCGCTGAAACCAGAACGCGAAAGCGACCACGGCCGGAACGAGCAGCTGCATGATCGTTCCACCCCACCACATTGGCCACTCGCCGAATATCCCCAGCAGTGGATGACCGAACTCGTGCGTCACGAGATTGACGCTGTCGAGCACCATCAAGAAGCTGTCCTCGTCGTTGGCGAGCAAGAAGAACAGCCAGCCGCAGCCGGCCAACGTGGCGACGAATCCGATCGTTGAAATCGGCTGCCAATAAGAGTTCTGTGGGCGCGAAGGACGAGGAGGCACATCGAGAATGTCGGCAGTCACCCGCTTGCAGCTTGAGCAATTGGCCTCTGTCGGGCAGGGATGTGACGCGGATGCGCAAAAATTACGGCCATGAAACTGAAATCACTATTTGCACTCATCTGTTTGATCGCAGTATCCGCATTCGCCACCGGTTGTGGTGGCGACGGCGCTGGCTACCCGTCGGCCGACGACGTGAAGGTTCCCGACGCGGGAGCCACCGAAGAGGCAGCGGACGAAAAGTCCGACTCCAAACCCGGCAAGACTCCGACCGTTTCCGGCGGAGCCGACGAGAAGCCGGAAATCTCCGAGGCCAGCGGCGAGCCGCCGACTGAGCTGATCGAGGAGGACATCGAGGAAGGCAGTGGCGCCGCAGCAAAGGACGGCGACACCGTCTCCGTCAACTATGTAGGCAAGAACTGGTCGAACAACGAAGAGTTCGACACCTCGTGGGGCAAGGACCCGTTCGAGTTCGAGCTCGGCGGTGGCAACGTCATCCAGGGCTGGGACCAGGGCGTCGTCGGAATGAAAGAAGGCGGCCGCCGCCTTCTGATCATCCCGCCGGACCTCGGGTATGGCGCGCAAGGCCAGGGCTCGATCCCGGCCAATGAGACGCTGATGTTCGTCGTTGACCTCGAGGAAATCAAATAAGCCGCTGGATCAGCGGGTCAGAAGTTCTGTTTCGAGAGCGGCGAGGCGATCCCGGCAAACGCGGATCGCCTCGTCGTTTTCGTCAATCAACGTGAAGTGGCGACCGGTCTTCAACGCAACGGCGCCGAGCGTGCCGCTGCCGGCGAAGAAGTCCAAGCAGGCATCGCCCTCACTTGTCGAAGCGAGCACCATCCGCTTGACGATCCCTTCGGGCTTTTGGGTGGGATAGCCGGTCTTTTCCTTGCCGTTGGTCGGCACAATCGTGTGCCACCAGACGTCGGTCGGTAACTTGCCGCGCGCGGCCTTCTCCGCAGTCACGAGGCCGGGCGCCATGTACGGCTCGCGGTCCACCGTTTCGCTGTTGAAGTGGTAGTTGTCGCGATCTTTCACGTAGACAAGAATCGTGTCGTGCTTTGCCGGCCACCGGCGCTTGCTGCGGGCGCCGTAGTCGTATGCCCAGATGATCTCGTTGAGAAAGTTCTCGCGCCCGAAGATCTCGTCGAGCAGCAGCTTGCAGTAGTGCGCCTCGCGGTAGTCGATATGGAAGTAGAGCGTGCCGGACTGGGTGAGCAATCGGCGCGCGTGCCTCAGGCGCGGTTCGAGGAACGCGAGGAAGTCGGAAAATTCGTCGGCGTAGGAGGATTCAGCGAGCAGCTTGGTGGCATAGCTGCGGCCGCCGAAGCCCACCCTGTCACCGTCCACAGATTCCTCGGTCTTCAGCGTTCGCCGGTTCTGACGTTTGCCGGTGTTGAACGGCGGGTCGATGTAGACCAGCTGGAAGGTCGCGTCGGGCAGCGTCGGCAGGACTGCGAGGTTTTCGCCGTGGATGATGCGATTTTCCACTCTCCGAAGCTACGGCCGCTGCAGGACGACTACCGGCTCGTCCGGCAATGGGGTGGCGGCTGCGCAGCGCGTTGGATCAGTGCCCGAAGCTCACGTTCGGGAGCAGGCGGTCGAGTGGCTTGGGTAGCCACCACGCCCACTTGCCCAGCACGCGGAGCAGCGCGGGCACGAGAATCAACCTAACCAGCGCCGCGTCGAGCAGCACGGCTACGCCGAGGATCACGCCCATCTCTTTTGGCGGCAACGGCCCTGAAAGCGCGAACGTGAAGAACACCGCGACCATCACCGCCGCTGCGGCGAAGATCACTCGTCCGGAATGCGCGAGTCCACCGATCATCGCTTCACGCGGGTCGTGGCTGCGATCCCAGTGCTCCTTGGCGGAGCTCAGCAGAAAGACCGTGTAGTCCATCGAGATCGCAAAAATCATCGCGAAGAAGAACACCGGCCCCCAGGCGTCAAGGAACCCCTGCGGTTCGAAACCGAGCAGACCGGATCCGTGCCCGTCCTGGAAGACCAACTTCGCTACGCCGAACGCGGCACCGACTGCCAACAGGTTCGTGAGCACTCCGACGATCGCAATGATCGGCGCTTGCAGCGCCACCAGGAGCAACAGAAATCCGAGCACGAGCACGACGCCGATCACGAGCGGCGTGGCAGAGGCCAGCGACTGCTCGAGGTCGTAGTTTTCGGCCGCGGCTCCACCGACGATCGCGGACGTCGGAAGCGAAGTACGCAGCCGTTCGATCGTGGCGCCGGTGGCCACGTCTGATGGGTCGGTCTTGGGAATCACGCCGATCAACGCGCGGTCGGCCGAGCCGCGGACGGCCGGCATCACTGCCGCGACTCCTTCGTCTGCCCGCGCGGCTTGCGCAGCGGCCTCGGCATCGGACTTGTCGACGACCACCTGCAATTCGCCGGGCGCACCGGTGCCGAAGGACTCCTGCACCAGCGCATACCCGATGCGCGAGCCATCCTCTTCGGGGACGACCTTGATCGATGGCATGCCGGTCTGGAGGCCGAAGACAGGAATTGCCAGCAGCAGAAGCACTGCGACAGATCCGGCGATGGCCAAGCCGGGGTGACGCCAAATCTTTTCGCCCCAGCGCTCGAAACGAGCGGAACGGTGTTCACCGGAGTGAACCCACGGCAGCGACGCGTTGTCGATCTTGTGACCCAGCTTTCCGAGCACCGCAGGCAGCAGCGTCAACGCGGCGGCCAGCACGAACAGCACCGAGACCATGATCCCGAGCGCCATTGATCGAAAGGCCGGGCTCGGTACGAGCATCACCGCGGACAGCGAAATCAGCACGGTCACTCCGGAGAACAGAACCGCTTTTCCGGCGGTGTCCATCGTCAACGCCACGGCGTCTTGTTTCGGTAGTTCAGATCCGAACAGCGCCCCGCGGAAGCGCATCACGATGAACAGCGCATAGTCGATTCCCAGCGCGAGCGCGAACATCAGGGCGAAGTTCATCGCCCAGATCGAGACGTCAAAGAACTTCGTCGTCAGATAGAGCGTGCCGGCCGATGCGACGAGCGAAAGAATCGTCAGCAAGAGCGGCAGTCCGGCCGCAACCACGGACCCGAATGCAAGCACGAGGATCGCCAGCGTGATCGGCCAGGAGATCAGTTCACTCTTCATCATTGCTTCGCGGTTGGCAACGTTGAAGTCGCTCCACATTCCGGAGGCGCCGGTGAGCACGACTTCGACGCCGTCGGCAGCGGGCAGCTCTTCCTTCAAGTCGTCCGCAGCACGAACCATCTCGGTCGGGTTGTCGCCGGCTCCGGCGCGCACGACGGCGACGCTTCCGTCCTCGCTGACCGACATGCCCGGTTGCGGCAAGACGACCTGCGAAACGCGTGCATCTGATTTGAGCAGCGCGGCGGCCTCGTCGACCGATGCATCGAACTGCGGATCGCCGAACTTGTGTGTGTCCGAGTGGACAACGGCCATCAGGCCGTAAGAGGACATCCCGCCGAACTCCTTGGAAGCGGCGTCGCGAACGGTGACGGATTCGGAGCCGGTGGCCTCCCAACCGGCGCCGGAGAGCGCGTGTTCGACCTTCGGGGCAAAGAAACCGAGCCCGACCGCGAGCAGTGCCCAGATCGCGAACACTGTGCCCGCGTTGTTGGCTGCCTTGCGGCCGAGCCGACCCAGTGGGCCGACCTTCGCGGCGGCTTCGAGGTCTGTTGGATTCGGGTGCTCGCTCATTGCGGACGCTCCACTGCGCAACCGGTGCGCACACCGAAGACCGAGCCGATGATCAGCGATGCCGGGCAGGCACCGACGAGGACGTAAAGCCACTGGCTGACGCCGACAACTGCGGTCAGGACCAGAAACCACGGCGATACGACGGCCGCGAGCGTGATTGACAGCAACGTCACAGTGCCTGCCATCGCGAACAGCACGCGCTCGAGTGGCCACCTGTGGGACCAGTTGGTGATCAGCGAGTCATTCATTGCGAGCCTCCCTCAAGGATCTGTTCAAGTTCTTCGTACTGGCGCTGTAGTCCGCCACAAACCGCTTCGCAGATGTCGAACACCGACTGATCAGCTATCGAGTAGCGCGTCCGAGTGCCCTCTTTGTTGCGCTTGACGATTCCCGATTGGTGGAGCACACCGAGGTGCTTGGAGACGTTCTGTTGATTGGCTCCGGTTGCTTCCACGAGCTCTCCGACAGTCTTGTCGCCCTGCCTCAGAGAGTCGAGCAGCTTGATTCGCATCGGCTCGCCCATCACTCGAAATCTCTGGGCGACCAGCTCGACGACGCCGTCGGATATCGGCGACTGAAATGTGAGTGTCTTTGACATGTCGAGAACTATACCACAACTTCACAGTTGTGGAGTTGTAAATAGCTTCGATTGGCGTTGCGCCAGTGCAGCGACTAGCCTTTGGGACGGTTCGAACGGGCACCTCACTCGCCTACCACCAGCACAGCGACGTGGTGAGCACCCCTGTCGAGCTAGTTGTCAACAACCCAAGAAGGTGATAAAAATCAGCGATCTACTACTCGAGCATCAACTCGACGACGGCAAGGCCGTGTTCGATGATGTCTACAACGCAGATGATCCCCGCGGATATTTTGAGGAACTTGGTTCACTCGACTACGTGATCCCGCACCACGGCCAGCAGATGTTTCGGTCGGTCCTCGCCGCTCAAGCGGAGCAGCGATCTGAAGAGCCCTCTCAAGTGCTCGACGTCTGTTGTTCGTACGGCGTCAACGCGGCACTACTCAAGTGCGATCTGACTTTGTCAGAGCTCGAAAATCACTATCGCGACAGCGACAACACGAATGTTGCCGTGGACGAACTTGCCGACGCCGATCGAGCGTTCTATGCACGCCACAGCCTGCCTGACGCGCCCACCGTTGCCGGGCTCGACATCGCGGCAAATGCGGTCGATTACGCGGAGCAGGTCGGGCTGCTCGATCAGGCGTTCGCGGAGAATCTTGAGGCTGCGCCACCTTCGCTCGAACTGACAGAGCACATAGAAAACACCGACTTGGTGACCGTGACCGGCGGCATCGGATACGTAACGGCGACGACATTCGAACGGATTTTCGAATCCGCTGGCGAGGTCAAGCCGTGGCTCGCAGCGTTCGCCCTGCGCCGCTACTCGTACAACGACATTGCCGACGCGCTCGCCCAGCATGGGTTCGTAACTGAGCGGCTGATCGGCACGACGTTTCCTCAGCGGTCATTCGCGTCCGACGAAGAGCGCGAATTCACGCTTGAGCACCTTGAATCGGCTGGCCTCGACACCGCAGGGCGCGAGGACGACGGTTGGTTTCACACCGAGTTCTATCTGTCGCGACCGGCCGCCGAAGCTGCCGAAACGCCACTGAGTGAGTTGCTCGGCGAACCGCAGACCGGGATTCAACTCCAGGAACTGTCGAGTTCACCTGTTTGAAATGACCTGTATCGGGACGATCAGCTGCGGTTGATCGTCCCGATTGGGTAGCCGGCTGCTGCCGACGGTGCGCTGGCCGGTACGATCTGTCCGTAGTACGAGACTGTCATCACCGCTCGCCCGATCCACCAACAGTGGACTGCGCAGCGATCTCCGCCGACAGCTCACCCTCGAACCACGGATGGACCGACCTTGCTGCTGAGCGCAGAACACATCACGAAGACGATCGGTACCCGCACGCTGTTTGCGGACATCAACCTAACGCTCTATCCCGGCGACAAGGTCGGCCTGGTCGGACGCAACGGCGTTGGCAAGACAACGTTCATGAAGCTGATCGCCGAACCGCAGGCAACTGACAGACAACGCGGTGGCGGCGGCAAGGCCGGCGCTATGGCCGTGCGGCACTGGGGCAACGTCGGCTACCTACCGCAGGACCCGCGCATCGAGAACGGCGTTGACCTGACCAAGACCGTCTGCGATCACGTGCTGTCCTCGTTGAACCTCGACACCGATCGCGATCACTTGGCCGAGCTGCAGTCCGCGATGGAGGCCGACCCGTCCGAACGTGCGATTGAACGCTTTACGGCCGCGCAAGAAAAGTTCGCCGACCGCGGTGGCTACACCGCCGAGGAGAAGGCCAAGAGCTTCGCGATCGGAATCGGTTTGCGCGAGGAGCGCGTGGACGCGCCGCTGACTGAGCTGTCGGGAGGTGAGCTGCGCTTGGCCGAGATCGCACGGATTCTCTTTGGATCGCCTGACGCGCTGCTGCTCGACGAACCGACGAACCACATCGACACCGACGCCCGACTTTGGCTGCTCGACTTCATGCGTGGCTACCGCGGCGGTCTGATTGTGATCAGCCACGATCTCGAGCTGCTCGACGAGTCGATCACGCGCGTGGTCCACTTGGACGAAGGAAAAACCTTCGAATACAAGGGCACCTATTCGCAGTACGTGCGATCCCGCGAAGCGGATCTGGTTCGTCGCGAAAAGGAGGATGCCCAGCGCGAGTCCGAGATGCGCCGGATGAAGACGCTGGCCGACAAGATGCGTGGGCAGAGCGCCAAGCGCGCGAAGGCAGCGAAGGCGCTGGACCAACGCGTTGAGCGATTGAAACAGGACGCGCCGAGTTCGGTCGCTCGGCGCAAGGAGGCCAGCTACAAGTTTCCCGATCCGCCGCATTGCCATCGCACCGTGTTGATGGTCGATGACCTCGCCAAGTCATATGACGAGAACGACGTCTTCGAGGATCTCACCTTCACTTTGGATCGCGGGCAACGGATGTGCCTGATCGGTTTCAACGGTGCCGGCAAGTCGACGCTGCTCAAGCTGATAGCGCGGTTGACCGCACCAACGCACGGCACCGTCGAGTACGGGATCGGTGTTTCGGTCGGCTACTACGACCAGGAGCACGGTGATCTCGACGCAAGCGAAACGGTGATCGAGAATGCGCGCAAAGGCCTGAGCGGATTCTCTGACCCCGAGACGCGCAGCCTGCTCGCCAAGTTCCAGCTGACCGGAGACACGGTCTACCAGAACGTCTTGACCTTGAGCGGCGGAGAGAAGACCAAGCTGGCGCTGGCCAAGCTGGTGGCCGGCAGGCACAACGTTCTGCTTCTGGACGAGCCGACGAACAACCTCGACCCAGCCTCTCGTGACTATGTCGCGGAGGCTCTGAACAGTTGGTCGGGCACGATCATCGTCGTCAGCCACGACACGGAGTTCATCGATGCATTGAGCCCAGACTTTTCACTGGTACTGCCGGAGGCAGACTTCAGTCACTGGCAGGAGGGCGATCTGGAGATGGTGGCGCTGGCGTAAGAGATTGTGCTTGTTGCGCGGCTTCGCGCAGGTACGTTGCGACGAATTCAATCTCACCTTCGAACAGCGGGCCGCGACCGGTCGCGTGGGCAGCGACATTCTCGGCCGTGTCTATGCGAACGCCAAGGCTCTCTCGTGCGGGAGTGCGATCGATGCCGTCTACAGACTCGAAGCAGAGCGCGGCCGCAGCCGGTACGTCGAACTTGAACTTTGCTTGTGCGAGCAAAGCTTCGAGCGCCTCGCGTTGCTCGACTGCGAGATCGACCAGATCGCGACGATTGCGGCCAGCGATCAGAACGTTCGTCGGGATCGACGTGGAAGCCCAACTTACGAGCGCTTCGATCTGCACGGCGGACGAGTAGGACTTCGACCCGACGATCGTCACCCCGGATCGACCGACGACCAAGTGATCGAAACCGGGCTCGAAGAACGGAAGGTCGCCGGCGGGGAGCACTTGGGCCGGCGCCTCGGTTGCTGCGCGATCGAGCGCGTTGCCGACGAGCAGCGAGGCATCGTAGGCACTGAGCGTTGGCTGCAGGCTGGGCGTGGGTTTTCTCGCGTGGCTGCTGCCGGTGCCGGTGCTTGTGCGTCTCTGGGTCGACCCACTTCCGATCCTCAGTTCACTCTTGTATTCCCGCGCCGACTTTGTCGGATCCGCCCGAACCTCATCCCAACATCTGATGCAGACGCGCGAGCGATCGATTTGAATCGACTGTTGTCCGGCGAGCAACGTGCGGTCACATCGTGAGCACTTGGTCTCGGTGCGCACGTTGGCGCGTTTCCAGTTGAGGTCGGAGAGCATTGCGCAGGAGATAGATACCACTTGTTCGCCGCGCAGTGAAGATCGTTCGGCCAAACAAGCCAACTAGACTCGCCACTTCCGATCAATGCCGTCTGGGCATTGAACTCGGGCGCGTAGCTCAGTGGGAGAGCGCTCGCCTCACACGCGAGAGGTCGCAGGTTCGAAACCCGCCGCGCCCATGTTCGATTGTCGCCGCCGTCGCGGCGACGCGTTGCACGCAGCTTTGCCTCAGGACCGCGCGGCGAAGCCACGCGGTCCTGAGTTTGCTTCGGAGTTGCTGGTTTGATTGTCGCCGCCGTCGCGGCGACGCGTTGCACGCAGCTTGGCCTCACGATCCGCGGGAAACCCCCGGATCGTGAGATTGCGGACAGTGTGGTTGTTTGATTGTCGCCGCCGTCGCGGCGACGCGGCGACGCGGACTGCTGCCGTTAGTGTGGCGGCATGACCTATGAACAGACAGTTGGCGACATCGCGAAGGTCGTCGAAGCGGTTGGAGTCGCCATTCTCGTGGTCGGCGCGGCTGGCGCGTTCGCGCTGTATTTCCGCGAATTGACGCGTCGGGCAAGCGACGCCTACAGCAAGCTGCGACAAAACCTGGGGCGAGTGATTTTGCTGGGCCTCGAGGTGCTGATCATCGGTGACATCGTCCGGACGATCGTCGTCGACCCGACACTGGAGAGCGTCGCCGTGCTGGGCGCGATCGTGCTGATCCGGATCGTGCTGAGCTTCTCGCTTGAGGCTGAGATCGACGGAATGTGGCCCTGGAACAGATGGCGCAGGCAATCAAGCGCCGGACCCGTGGACGAGGCGTGAACACGCCGTAGACTTGTCAAAGACGCGCTGGCGCGTCGGCATGCGGGCATCGGCGTTGACGGCCGGGTCCCACGCGGCGAACACTTGTGAACCAGGTCAGGTCCGGAAGGAAGCAGCCTTAAGCGATGTCGTTCGGGCGCCGTGGTTTCGCCTGGCAGGAGTTGGTGCTCGCATGCGGACGCGTCAGTTGGGTGCGGTCTGGGCGCCCTTGATTCCGATCAGCCTTTTTGCCGCATGCCCTGTCCATGCGGCACGCTGCATGGACAGGGCATGCGGCATTTTGCGGCTTGGGAAAGCGGGTGCGGTGAAACGGCTAGTTGGGCTCGGCGCCGGGCAGCGCTCTACCGGCTTCGACGGCGGCGGCGCAGTCGGGTGATGCGTAGAGCCGCCAGGCCCAGCTCGCGTAGACCGTCTTATATGGCTCGCCGTCTGCAGTGGTCGGTGCGTCGAGGCTGGGGACCTCGCTGTAGAAACGCTCGGCGACGCTGCGGCTTGCCGGGTAGAGGGCCAGTTCGGCGAGCGGGTAATTCTTGTCTCCGACAGACTGGATCGAGTTCGGTGGCCCGTCCAGTTCGTAGCGAAACGCCGGCACCGGGCGGTGGTCGGTTGTCGAGATTCGGCCGCACTTCTCATAGAACAGCGCGACAACCGGAGACGAGCCGAACTCGCGCAGGTTCTTCGAGATCGTCTCGTAGTTATTGATCTTCTGTTTCGTTTCGCGCACCAGTGAGACGTGCCACGGAATCCAGATCAACGACAGCGCTAGTGACGCGATACCGACCCACTTCCACGTGTCACGCCTGACGAAGTCCACTGGCAGCGAGCGCCAACCGAATACGCCTGCCGCGTAGATCACGGCGAGCAACACAGTCGGCGTCAGCACGTAGCGAGCGATCAGCGGCAAGCCCGCGATCGTGCTGAGCATGAAGACGCCGGTCATGATCGCGGCGACGCCGATCAGGATCTTTGCCTGCCGTTTCATGCACAGCGCGATGAACAACATCCCGATCGGTACGCCGACGATCAGCGGCTCGCGCAGCGTGAAGCCGAAGAACCGCGCGGTCCAGATCGGCGATTCAAGCGGCTCGCGTGGCCGGTTGAGTTGGGCAGCGAGGTCGGATGTCCCATGCAATGAGTGCAGAAAATCGCCGGTCACCGCCCAGTCGCTCAAAGCCCAGAGCACAGGGCCAGCTGCAGTCAGCACGGCGAGCCAGACGCGCTCCTTCCACGAACGCGCTGGGAAGAGATATAGCCAGTACAGCCCGGCCAGCACCCATGCTTCGGGCCGCAGCAACCCGGCAAACGTCAGCAGCATCAACACCGGCCAGCCGCGTCGGGGTTGTCGAACCTCAAGCAGTAATGCCCAGATCACGAACATCACGAACGGGATGTCCTGGTATGTCGCAAGAGCGTTGCGGTCAAATGCCGGGCGCGTGAGGATGATCACTGCAGCTAGCGCACCGACCCATGGATTGAAGAGGTCGCGACCGAGCAGATAGACCAACCAGACGATCCCACCGAATGTCAGCATCACCATCCAAGCGAGCACCGTCGCAGCCGAATCGCCGAACGGCAGTGCCAGCCAGCTGACAAAGGTCTGCAGCGGATGCGGCGTCGGCGCTATGAATCCCGTGTAGTCGGGCGTGATGCCGTTGGCGATGTCCTGCGCCCAGACCAGTGAGTACGAAGCGTCGTAGTTGAGGTACGGCGGTCCGTATACGAGAAACAGGATCAGCGGCGTACCGATGATCACGAGTAGTCCGGGCAGCCATCCCCGCCAGTCGAATCGAGTGGAGAGCCTGCTCATTGGCTCGCGAGATTAGTCGCCCAGACCAATATGATCGACCGCGATGGCCGAAGCACCCAAACCTCATCCAGGCTCGCCTCAGCAGAACTCGCTTTACCGCCGCCACCGCCCGCGCACCTTCGACGACGTGATCGGTCAGGAGCACGTCGTGCGCACGCTGCGCAACGCCGTCGACCAGCAGAACGTCCACCACGCATACCTATTCGTCGGTTCCCGCGGCACCGGCAAGACGAGCATGGCGAAGATTCTGGCTAGCGCACTCAATGCCGAGGGCGGCCCTACCTCGAGCTTCAACGCCGATGACCCGGCCGCAAAGTCGATTGCGATCGGCAACTCGATGGATGTCGTCGAGATGGACGCGGCGTCACACAACGGCGTCGACGACATCCGCGACTTGATCGACAGCGTCGCCCTCGCCCCCACGACCGGCGGCTGGAAGGTCTACATCCTCGACGAGGCGCACATGATCACCACGCAGGGGTGGAACGCGTTTCTCAAAACGCTCGAAGAACCGCCGCCCAACACCGTCTTCGTGCTGGCCACCACCGAGGCGAACAAAGTGCTGCCGACGGTCGCCGACCGCTGCCATCGCTTCGACTTTCGTCGTCCCTCGGTCGAGCAACTCTCACAAGCGCTGCGTCGCGCCGCCGATGCCGAACAGATAGAGATCGGGGACGACGCCGTGGCGATGATCGCTCGCTCGGCGACCGGCTCGTTCCGCGATGCGCTCGGCACGCTCGAACAACTCGTGACCTACGGCGGCACGTCGGTTGGTGCGGAGGATGTTCAGGCTGTACTTGGCGTCGCAGACTTCGAACTGCTCTGCTCGACTGCAGACGCGATTGCCTCTGGCGACCGTCGCGCGGTGTTGAGCGTCGTCGCCGAACTCGCTGACAGAGGCCGCGACCTCACCGCGTTCGCTCGCGACCTCGCCGTTCATGTGCGCAATCTGCTGGTAGCGAACACGCTGGGCGAGACACCGCCTTCAATCGGTCTGACCGAGGAGCAGTCGGCGCGTCTGGTCGCACAGTCCGCACAATTCGGCGCTGAACGTGCCGCCCACACCCTTGACCTGCTTTCGCGAACGATCCAGACCGCCCGTTCGGGTGGCGACCCGCGACTTCAACTCGAATTGGCGCTCTTCAAGGCCGCTCGCCCCGAGGATGACGATCGACCGGAGGCATTGCTCTCGCGCATCGAATCGCTGGAGCAGCGCGCCGCCGGCGCCGTCGCCACACCCGTTGCACCGGCCGTGATCCCGCCGACCGAGGTGGCCGATTCGGAACCAACGGCCGGTCGCGCTCCCGACACGACTGCCAGCCAGCAACCGTCGCCGGATGTTGAAGCCCGACCGGCTGTGGAGGCAGTTGCCACGCAAGCCCCTGCGCTGGCCGTTGCAGACAGCGACCCGATTGCGGTCCCGACAATCGAGATCGTCGAATCGGTGTGGCCTAACGCGATCCTCACCCTCAACGACACCAGCCCGCGCCTCGGCGCCGTTGTCGAGAGCTGCAAGCCATTGCGCATCGAGGACCGCCGCCTCGTACTCGGATTCCCCGGATCCGCCGGCTTTCAGCGCAAAACCGCCGAGCAGGCCGCAGGTCGCGACACGATCGCCGACCACATCGAACAGGCGACCGGTTTTCGCTTCACGCTTGTCACCGAGCAGATCTCTGAGGAGGAGTTTTCACCGGCGTCGGAAGCGAGACCTAGTGGCGTTGACAAAGACGAACTCGTGGCTCGGCTGAAGAAAGAGTTTGACGCAACCGAACTGGCCGACGACCGCGCCAAGTAGTGACCGCCACTGAGAGCTGACCGACACCCAACCGTCCATTCGAAAGGATCGCCACCATGGCGCAGCAACCGAACATCAACAAGATGATGAAGCAGCTCCAGCAGGCGCAGGTCGAGATGGCCGCCGCGCAGGAGCAACTCAAGACCGAGATCGTCGAGGCCTCGGCCGGTGGCGGAATGGTTCAGGTCAAGGTGTCGGGAGACCTTCAGCTGACCGAAGTCAAGATCGACCCGGAGGCGCTCGACCCGGAAGACGTCGAAATGCTTCAGGACATGGTGCTCGCAGCCACCAACGAGGCGCTGCGCAACTCGCAACAACTCGCCGAGCAGCGCTTGGGTGGTATCGCCGGCGGTCTTGGATTGCCGGGGATGTAGAGCCGTCAGTAAGGCTCGAAATTCTTGACGAACGGCACGTAGCCCGACCCTTCCGGACCGCGCGTCGACCAATAGCTTGGATCGTCCGGATCACCAACCTTCACGTAGGTGATTCCGACTTTGCCCAGTCCGAGGAGGCCACGCTCCTCATATAAGCCCACCTCCACGCGCCCGGCGATCACGTCCGCGATGATCTGCCGAAGCTCCACAAGAATCTCATCGTCAGAGCCGAACATCTCGCCGGTCTCGCCGGCCTCCGAATTCCCGAACGTGAGTGTCGGGTAGTCGAGGATCACGTGTAAACGAGATGCGTTTGGATTGGCGGGCACCAACTCAAGACCCGCAGTCTGTTCGTTCTCCCACGAAATCAGAGTCGCCAACGCTTGGTCGCGGATCGCTCTCGTGCAGTCACCGATCAACTCAACGATTGATCGGTGAAATTCTCCGAGCGGTTCCAACTCCGGAAAATCCATCGTGCGATGTCAGCTCGGCCTCAGCCAGTCCACGCCAGAGAATCGCGCGAAGTCATTGTCGAATGAAACCACCGGCGCATCGTATTGCTGGGCCAGCGCGGCGAGATGAGCGTCGTTTACGAGATTTCCGCCCGTCCCGGTCTCATTCAACATGCCCTGCACTCGAGCAAAATGCCTTGAGTCGGGCTGCGGGATACTCGCATTTGGAGCTCCCAGCCACTGTTCGACGTAGTCGGTGGCCACGTCGACGCCGATCGGGTTGGACATCGCTGACCGACTCGTCGTCAAGCGCTCGAAGCCAATCAACGTCAAGAGCGGAAACAACACGGTGTCCGTCCCCGAGAGTGCCTCATCCAGCCACCGGATTGCCGGTTCGTGAAGCTGGGCGTCGTGATCGATCGCATAGATGAGGACGTTCACGTCGACGACCAAGCTTTTCACTTGCCCATGTCGCGTTTGCGTAGATATTCGATTTCGTCGAGTTCGCCGAGCCGACGCATGGTGTGATCAAGCGGCACCAGCGGTTTCCCAAGGCTCACCGTCTTCGTCTTGAACTTCCTCGGGCTGGGCTGGTCTGGTTCGAGACCTCGTTGTAGCGCTTCAGCAACGACTTCCTTGAACGTGGTTCCGTCATCAGCGGCTTTGCGCCGCAGCTTTTTGTGGGTCGATTCAGGGATCGTGATTGTGGTGCGTACGTCCATGTATGCATCATATCATCATCGCTGTGATGCATTGATGCGTAAGCAGCGTTGATGGGTCGCGCGACCGGCGCGCGCGCCACAATGCACGGACGATGTTCTCCCCACCCGTCGAACGATTGATCACTGAACTGTCGAAGCTGCCCGGCATCGGCCGCCGTACGGCGCAGCGCCTGGCGTTTCACATACTCCGTGTCGACGAAGAAGAGGGCCTTGCTCTGGCCGACGCGATTCGCGAGGTGAAGGAGAAGATCGGCTTCTGTGAGATCTGCTTCAACCTGACCGACCAACCCGTCTGCAAGATCTGCACCGATGAGCGTCGCGACAAAGGCGTGATCTGCGTGGTCGAGGAGCCGGGCGACATCATCCCCGTCGAGCGCACCCACGAGTACGACGGCCAGTACCACGTGCTCGGCGGCGCGCTCTCGCCGATCGACGGCATCGAACCAGAGGATCTGAAAATCGCTGCGCTACTCAAGCGTGCCGAATCGCCCGACGTGCGCGAAGTGCTGCTCGCCACAAACCCGACAACGACCGGCGAAGCCACCGCGCTTTACATAGGCGACGAACTCGCTCGTCGCCGGCCCGACCTGAAGGTGACGCGCCCCGCCAGCGGCCTGCCGGTCGGAGCGGATCTCGAATACACCGACGAAGTCACACTCGGTCGCGCGATCGTGGCGCGGCGCACGGTCGGCTGAATCGATGTCGAAGGAACTGTCCGCTGCTGACGCTGCTGCATTGCTGCAGTCGACCGACACGTTGGGCGGAGGCCTCGCCGCGGCCTGGCCACCAGCGCTGATCAAGGCACTCGGCGAGCGCGACGATTGGGAGGATCTGCGAATCGACGGAGCCCACATTGCCGTCGACTCGCCGCTGCTCACACGCCCGGGCGTCCACTTTCGAGCGACTTTCTTCAGTTCCCACGAACGTGCAGCGGTCGAAGCCGGCGGAGACGTGCAGTATGTGCCGGCGGATTTCCGCCGCTTCGGCCACATACTGGCCAGCGCCAAACCGCGAGTGATGGTGGCTGCTGCCGCACCGCCGGACGCCGACGGCAACTGCAGCCTCTCGCTGCACTCTGGGGCTTCGTATCGTGAACTGCGCGCCGCGGCTGCGGATCCGGATCGACTGCTGATCGTCGAAGCAGCGTCTGGCTTTCCGCGGACGCGCGGCATTCCGCCGGAATACGACCACGCGCTGCACATCGATGAAATCGACGTGCTCGTACGTTCTGATGAAAAGCCAGAAACGATTCCCGATCGGCCGGTGACAAACGTCGACGAGGCGATCGCGCGCGAGGCCGTGCGACTGGTCGAGGACGGCGCGACGTTGCAGGCCGGGATCGGCTCCGTTCCCGACGCGATCATGGCCCTGCTCGCCGAGGCCGACGGCGGCGACTACGGAATCCACAGCGAGATGTTCGGCGACGGGATGATGGCGCTGCACCGATCCGGCAAGGTGACAAACAGAAAGGGTCTGCACGACGGCGTGTCGATCACTACGTTTTCGCTCGGCTCACGCGATCTCTACGAGTGGTTGCACGAGAACCGCGAAGTTGCCTACCTACCGGTCGAGCAGGTCAACGATCCGTACCTACTCGACAGGAACCGCAACGTCGTGACGATCAACAGCGCCCTCGCGCTCGACCTCTACGGCCAGGTGCTGGCCGACACCCGCGGCGGCAAGCACTACAGCGGGGTCGGCGGTGCCGAGGACTTCGTGTCTGGCCCCGGTTATGCGCGTGGCGGTAAATCGTTGCTGTGCCTGCACTCCACCTGCGAGGTCAACGGCGAACGGATCAGTCGAATCGTGGCTGGGTTTCCGGGCGGGTCGGTGATCACCACCCCTAGGCACCAACTCGACTACGTCGTGACCGAGCATGGCACCGTGGAAATCGGCGGGATGACTGTGCGTGAACGTGCGCGGGCGCTGGCGTCGATATCCGACCCGCAATTTCGCGACGAGTTGGTCGCCGCAGCGGAGTCGATCGCGGTCTAGGTTCGACTAGTGCGCAGCCGGTGCTGATTCGCCGAGGATCTCGCGTGCTTTGTGCGTGAGTTCGACGGTTGCTTTGCGCAAACCTCCCGCTTCGGCGATCGGTTCCAAAAAGTCGACCCGGGCCATCGTCTCGCCGCGAGGCGTGGAGACGCCGATGTCCATGCCATAGCGATCGGCGCGTAGCGCGGTCGCCGATGTCGCGTCGGTGTACCCGGCGCATGCTTTGGCCATCGCCAAAATCGCGTCCGCATGGTCTTCGTTCATGTGCTTCACCGCGTACTCAGCCTGCTGCGCAACCGGGTCCGGTTCGGCCTCGGCGAACGCTTCAGGAGTGGCCGAGGCCATGCGACCGAAGCCTCCAACCCAGCGAATCTTTTCGACCTTCAGCGCGTAGAGGTCGAAATCGCCGAACTCGGCGTATGCCTCTGCCTCTGGAAACTCCTTGATAAATGCCTGTTTGGCGGCATCTCGCTGGTCTCCGCCGGGTTCGAACACCTCACCGGCGAGTGACACGCGCGCGCTGTCTCCGGGGTCGTGACCCTCCGGAACCGGTGCGGCGACGGCAATGCTCGCGCGCTTGTCGGCGTCGAGATTGCGGCCGTGTAGCGCCAGTTTCGAAACCAGAATCACCGGCGAGCCATCTTCCATCACGCCGTACTGAACGATCGATGCCCACGGCGAACCGTCGTGTGTGAGCGATGCGAGCGTTCCGATGTTCGATCCCTCAATGATCGTGCGTGCGTGCTCGGCAGCGGTGGCAGTCCGCGCCTTCTCGACCTCGACGAGCGGGGCCAGCAGCGTCTCGGTCTCTTTCAGCGACGAATCGTCGGGTATCTGATGACCGCTGTTTCCGCGCGGTACGAAGGTCTTCGCGGCGTCGTTCATCGGCAAGGGAGGGTAACCACGGTGCAGTTTGTACGGAGGGACTTCATTCGACCGCCTATCATCGTTTTAGGGTTCCCTAATATGCTACCTCACGGATTACGGAATCCGCCTTCGTGACCGGCTAAATCACTCGATTCGCCGGTCGGTCGGCTGGTCTTGCTCGCCGGACCGACAGATTGTTCCCCCTGAATACAAACATCTGTTTGGAAAGGATTTACCAAATGTCAACCTCTCGAATCCATGCGCGTGCGCGTATTGCTCGCGCGCTGATTCTCTCGGTACTGGTTGTCGCCGGTGGGGCGATTGCTGCAACGTCCGCCATCGCCAACGGCTCATCACCGGTCACGCTCGACTGGACTCAGGCCGCCGTTTACGACCTCGGCGCCGCTTCCGGATACGACAGAACCTGGCTTGGTTACGTCACCAGCCCCAACCCGATCGGACCGATACCGAACGGCACACAAACGCCGAGCGGTGGCGCAGCCGGTGACACGGTCACTCCGACGAGCCCGCGTGGCGCGGACACCAAGTACGTCGCCAAGTTCCCCGCCCAGAGCGGATCGTCAACTTTCGGCGACCCGTCAACCACCGAGGGCGAATACCAGTTCAAGGGCACGATCACCTGGACGGCCCCAGGTCACAACCTGGTCGTGACCTTCGTCGACCCTCGCGTCGTGTTCAACGGCGACGGCACGGGGCACCTCTATGCCTCGGGCACGAGTTCTTTGGGCGGCAGCTATGACGACAGCACCGGCCCAGTGTTTGACCTCGATCTCGATGGTGAGCCCGCCGACGGTGGTGCCTCCGCATCGCAGCCGGGCTACCAGGCTGGATGGGACGCTGCCAAATGGCAGGTCAACTGGGACGGGTCAATCAGCTTGACCGGAATCATCGTGCGTGTTGCGACCCCGAACACCACGGCAATAGTGCCCTTTGGTGGCTCTTACGGTGCCGGGGTCGGACCAGACCGACTGCCGCATCGTTTCGGCACGATGGCACTGAACTTTCCGGCTGCGTCAGGACCGCAGGGACCAGTTGGCACACCCGGCCCACAAGGTCCGGCGGGACCTGCAGGGCCAGCAGGGCCGGTGGGCAAGGCCGCCACGATCAAAACCGTGATTCTCAAGCGGGCAGCTTTCAAGAAGCGTTCGCGACTGACGGCGAAGGTCGTGCGTGGAAAGCGACTGATCGGATACGCGACCGTGATCGGTCGGAAGGTTCGCGTCGTTCACGTGACCAAGCGATTGAAGGGTCGCTACCGCCTGTACGAAGTGGGCGGAAAGAAGCGTAGGACGCTGGTCAGACTCGGCTAGTTCGCCGAATCGAATAACCGAAGACATTCGAAACCCCCGTACCGCGCCGCGGTGCGGGGGTTTTTTGCCCCAACCTGCATGCTTCGACGGTCCTCGCCCCGAGATTTCACTACCCGCGGCATGCACTACCCACCGAGCGTCAAGCGCGAGCGAAACCGGCCGAACGTGCCCAGCTCGAGCAAGAATCCGAGTCCGAGCAATCCGAACGTTGCCGCCACGCCCAGAGCCTCGCCGGGAACACCGATAGTGCCGCTGTCGTTCTCGACTTGTTGGCCGGACCGCGCAGCAAGAGTGGATGCGGCCTGCGGATCGGCCGCAACGTTTGGATCGAGCAACCGGCCGGTTATCTGCGGCAGCTCAGGCTCGGGCGCAGGCTGCTCCTTCGCTTGTTCTTGACTGTCGGTTTCCGAGTCGGCATCCTCCGACGCCGCATTCTCGCCGCTGCCAGACGTTCCATCGGACGCACCGCTGTCGGGGGCGCCGACGACCTCGTTTGTGCCGCCGCCAGAACGCTGCTTCTGGTTTTTGGCCGGATCTCCGACCCGAACAGCGACGGTGGTCGGATCAGAGCGATCGGACCCCTCGGTCTTGACCGTAACGAGCACCACGTAGTTCCCGCGCTTCGAGAACCGATGGCTCACCGACTCACCCGTGGACTTCTTGCCATCGCGAAAGTTCCACTCGACGCTGTACTGCTCGCCGGCGCCGATCCCGGAAACGATTGCCGTGAAGCGCACGAGCTCGCGCGCCTTCACCTTGGATTTGGAAACCTTCGCCTTTACTTGAATTCGTGAGGCGTCGGTCTGCCTCACAACGAGCGTGCCGGTGGTGCTGACGATGTCGCCGGCATTCGCGTCACCAGCCGCGTAGCTAGGACGCAGGAATCGCATCTCTCCTGCGGATTCGTACACGACCGGAGCGGGCCAGCCAGCGAGAATCTGAGCCTTGCTGATCAGCACCGTGCCGCCGTTCGGGCGAACGATTTCCACTCCGCCGTACACGGGGTCCGCGTTCACCGCGGTGAGCAACGCCGCGAGCGAGATTCCGCGAATGCGCTCGCTCTGCGTTGAGCCCGACGCGCCGCGAATTTCGTAATCCTGGTCAACGTCGAAGCTACCGGTGAGCGATGCGAGCGAAACGGTCTTGCTGCCGCTCTCGCGGGGGAACTCAACGGTGACTTCGCCAGCGACGGCAGTTGACGCCATCATCAACGCCGAGACTGCCATTACCACGGCAACCGGCACCATGCGGCCGAGAAGATTCATCATGCAGTGAACGAAACTTCGAAGCAGCCGAATCCAACACCGGGCGCATACTGTCCAGCGAATACTCCCGCAGCCGCCGAAGCCGGAAGCACGACGCGGAATGTGTTTGGGCCACCTGGAGCGGGAACGTAGGAGCCGAGCGTGAGCGCGCCGAGCAGTCCGCGCCTGTTGGCGTACAGCCCAGCTTCAGTAAACGTGAGAACCGAGCGGGATGCGGCACCGTTGAACTCAAGTTCGGCCTGCGTCGAGGTGATGTCGATACCTCGATCCGGTCGATAGAACCGCACGCCGCCGGCCGTGTAGATGGCAGCGGTGCTCGATGCGGCGTCGTACCAACCGTGCGCGAACGGCAGGTTGAAGCTGAACAGGTGTTCGGCGCTGGGGTTGCTGCCACCGTCAGAACAGTGATGTGACCCCTCGGTCTGCGCGGGGTACGCGGTCGCTGGCGCGATCACCTGTGGCTCGAAACTGCCTTCCGCTGTATAGGTCACCCACGAGTCGCGAACCCACCAGCGAACGTTCGCGCCAGTGATGTTCACGGCCGATACAGGTCGTGCGATCGGCGGCGCGGCCTCGGGCAAAGCGGCGTTGGACGGATTGTTCGCGCCGTTGTTTCCAGTATTGGCGCCTGGCACGAATGGGGCGATGAACGCGCTCGCCTTCCCGGTCGTTCTGCCGAGCACGCGAGCCTTTATCCCACGATTCGCCAGCGATTTCTTCAGCTTCGAAGCCCCGCGCCTCGTTAGCTTCAGTCTGCTTACGGAAAGCTTCAGCGCTGCGGGACTGAATGTAATCTTCGTTCGCGAATCGGTGCGCCCGCTGAAGACAGTGAGGCGCGAACGGCCAACTTTTGCCGTAACGCTGACGCGTCGTCCGGTCACCTTGACGAGAAAGCCTCGGATCTTCACGCGTCGCTTGCCGCTCTTGAGCGTCATTCCGCCCGGGAGAACCAGCTGCGAGCGATTGACTCGCGGCGACGCGACATCCGACACCGGGAGAACCAATCTTGTCCCGCGGAGCTTTGCGGGCTTGATTGCTCGGATCCTGACCCCGCGAACGCGAAGTCCTTTGCCCTTCTTACCGAGCGAAATCGAGACTCGATCGCCCTTCTGTGTGGGAACGGCCGAGGCCGACTCCACAGACACGAGCATGACGAGCATCAGCGCCAGCGCACACACGGCCGCCACGACTAGGCGAGTGTTGCGCGAAAAATGCATGGTGATCGTGTTCGCGATGAGGCTGAATCCTTGTGGTGTTCGAGCGGCCTGTCTAATTCCTAGCCGCGACGTCGGTTATTAGCTTATTAGGTGACCCTAAGAAGCTTCTCAGCTAGCCATCTTCGCCGCTGTGACCTGCGTCACGCACCGGTCGGTCTTCGCCTTCGAGCCAGGCCACATGCAGAGCCGTGCGCTCGTCGCCTGAAACTTCCAGCGAGGCTGAAACACCCCACACCTCGGAAAGCCGCTCTCGGGTCAGAGTCTTCAGCGGCTCGCCGCTCGCAACCGAACGGCCATCGGACATCACGACGACTTCGTCCGACACGGCTGCTGCCAGCGACAGGTCGTGGACGACCAACAGCACCGCGTAGCCGTCGTCCGCCAAACCTCGGAGCAGCTTGGCGATCGAAACAGTTGCACCGAGGTCGAGTTGCGACGTCGGCTCATCTGCCATCAATACCGGCGCGTTCTGGGCAAGCGCGACTGCAATCTGTACGCGCTGCATCTCGCCGCCGGAGAGAGTCGTGAGATCGCGTTCAGACAGCACCGAGACGCCTGTGCGTTCCATCGCCTGGTCGATCGCTTCGCGATCCGCTGCGCCGGGACGCTGCCATGGGCGAATATGGACAGAGCGACCGATAGTCACCGCGTCGCGCACCGTGACACCCGCAGGCACGAGAGCGCGCTGTGGCACGAAAGCACGCGTGAGTGCGAGCTCACGACCTTTCATCTCTGCGACGTCCTTGTCGAACCAGCGCACGTCGCCGACGGAGATCGCTTGAATGCCGGCGATCGCACGGGCCAGAGTGGATTTGCCCGCACCGTTCGGCCCGACGAGCGCGACCAACTTGCCCGCCTCAAGCTTGAGGTCTGCGTGGTGAATGATCTGCTTGTCGCCGATCTTCACCTGAACGCCACTGGCGGTGAGCGCAGGTGTCGTGACCGTCTGTTGCTCGGTCGCGTCCATCAACCAGCCCTACGCAACAGGTAGAGGAACATCGGCACACCGATCAACACCATGAACGGCCCCACGGGTAGCTCGATCGGCGCAGCGACGACGCGCGCAAGTGTGTCTCCGGCGAGCAGCAGCGTCGCCCCTGCGAGCGCAGATACGGGGACGACGTAGGTGTGACTGGAAGTCCCCGCAGCCATGCGCACAAAATGCGGAACCACTAGCCCGAGAAAGGCGAGCAGACCAGCCAGGGACGCCGCCGAGGCTGCGAGCAGTGCTGCGGCAACCCCCGCGATCAGGCGAATCAATCGCGGCTTCGTACCGAGCGAAGCCGCAACCTCATCGCCGAGCGAGAGCCGGTCGAGCGGACGCATCAGTCCGATCGCGAGGACGAAACCGATCGCAAAATAGGGCCAGACGGCCTTTAGATCGCCCCATCCGTCTGAGGTCAGGCTGCCGGCAATGAAAAACAGCACCGACGGCACGCGATCGGGATAGGCGGTGAGGATCGCGGTGGTGCCGGCGCCGAACATCGCACCGATCGCGATTCCCGCGAGAATCAACTTGCTGACCGACCCGCGATTGGCGCCCGACCAGGCAACGGCGAAGACCAGCCCTGCGGCCAGCAGTCCAAAAAACAGTGCGCCAACCGGCAGCAGCGCGACCTGTGCGGGGAAGAGGATGAGGATCAACACCGCGCCGAATCCTGCGCCGCCGGTCACGCCGACGATGTCCGGTGACGCGAGCGGGTTGTTGAGCGCGCCCTGTAACAGCGCACCTGCAACCCCCAACGCGGCACCTACGACGATCGCCTCGCACGAGCGCGGAAGCCGGAGATCCAGGACGATCTTCGACGTGGATTCCGAAACCTCGGACGCGCCGGTCAGTGCGTCGATCACTTGGCCGAATGGGATGCTCACCGCGCCGTAGGCGAGCGAAGCAACGACCGCGACGCAAACCGCGACGACCAATCCGACGACTACGCCCGACTTGCGCGCCACGGCCTGATGACTACCAGTTCTTCAGAAACTGCGTACGTACACGCTTGATCGAATGGCCGACGTCAATGTTCGGCTGTAGAAACGCATCGTCGAGCGTCACGTAGACGCGACCCATCTTGACTGCCTTCGTCGTGCTCCAGGCCGGATTGCTCTTGAGGTGGTCACTGATTGATGGAATGTCAGAAGCGTTGCCGTGCGGCACGGCGATGATCACGTCGGGATCCTTCTGGATGACGTACTCGTCCGACACCTTCACGAATCCGCCGGAGTCGCGCAGCTCGCCGCCGAGCAGTCTGCCGCCTGCGGCCTTGACGATCGATCCACCCCAGCTGTTGCTGACGAAGACGTATGGCGTACGGCCGACGCCGAGCACCATCAAAACCGTCGGCCGCTTCTTGATCGGTCTACGGGTCTTCGCGTATTTGATCTCGCGCTTGACCTTTTTGACCAACTTGTCCGTCAGACGCTTGTTGCCGTATGCCCGTCCGATCGAGCGAATCCGTGACGGAACCTGATTGGCCGTCTTGGCATCCATCTCGCGAACCGTAATTGCAAGGTCGCGCATCGTCTTGGAGCCCTTGCGCCACGCCTGTGCGGTCAGAACTACGTCTGGATCGATTGTGGCGATCTGCTCCATGTTTGGTCCGTTGGGATGGCTGAGCGGAAGCTGTTTGACGCGCCTGAGGCGCCGCGACATGCCCTTGTTGCCGATCGCCATCTGACCGATCGCCACCGGACGCGCGCCGACATTTGCGAGCGTGTTCGCGCTGAATGCGGTCAGCGCCACGATGCGTTTTTTTGAAGCGGCGTCCGCGTGCTCAGCCGTCAGAAATGGGATCGCGAGAATCGCGACCAAAGCGATCGCGAAAGCCAGCACCGTCAGCCGACGCGCGCGATCGTTCGGGGTGCCTGCTTGGGCGTGCGGGTACATACGTGAATTCATGGGGAACCTTCGGGGATGATCTCGAGAGCGCGGGGGTAGTTCGCTGGAACCAACTCGAATCGGTCATTAGGGTAGCCTAAGTTCTTAGCCCCGCTGTTCTCACAATCCCTACCCTCACCTAACGATGCGGATCGAAGACTTTCTATTCGAAGTGGCCGAAGTGCTGCTTTACCCAGTGCTGATTGCGGCTCTGCTGGCGATTTTGATCGTCCTCGTCGAGCTGGGCGCACTCGCCGGTGAGGCGTATCGTCGCCGCGGACGCGGTGTCGAAAGGCTCGAATTCGGCATTGCCCATGTGAAGGCGTACTTGGGCGTCGGCGACACGCAATCCGCGCTCACGACAATCCGCACGCTCGGCTACAACAAGTCGATGCAGGAGGCGCTCGAAGCCCTGATCATGCAGCGTGGTTTGCCGGACTCCGAAGACCGCATCGCCAAGCGACTCGCCGAGTACGACTACCGCTCGCTGAAGCGACTCGAGCGCACGCGCATTCTCGTGCGCATGGGCCCAGCCCTGGGACTGATGGGAACGCTGATCCCACTCTCACCGGCGCTGGCCGCGCTGGCCGACGGCGACGTCCAGCGTCTGACCGACGACCTGCGGGTCGCCTTCAGCGTGACCGTCGCCGGATTGCTCGTCGGAATGATCGCCTTCGCGGTTTCGCTCGTGCGAGACCGGCTCTACGCGCAGGATTTCTCAGATGTGGAATATGTGGCCGCGGCACTCGATGAGTTGCCGACACCGCCCGCGGTACACGCGAGCCAGCCGCACGCAGCCGCGACTGGAGTCACCGGATGAGCGTCAAGGTCTCGTCACGCGCCCGCACCCGCGAAGACCGCGGCGGCGACCCGCTCGACGGTTTGGTCAACCTCTTCGACCTCGGAATCGTGCTGGCGGTCGCCTTCCTTTTGGCCGCGCTTTCGTCGGTGAACCTTTCGACCGACGTTCTCCAGAACAAGACCTCATCGCCACAGAACGTCCCGAAGGATTCCGTGATCACGTCGCCCGATGACACGATCGAGCAGATTCAGGTGCAGCCCGGCGAGACGGTCGTCGGTCGCGGAGAAAAGCTCGGCGAGGTCTACCGGCTGAACGACGGTCGCACCGTGATCGTAAAACCGCCCGGCGCAACCGGGGCGACTGGGCCTTAGTCGCCCCTACTTCTTCGCGGCGTCCCTGAGTAGCGCGCGAGCCAACGGTTGTTTGATTTCTCGATGTCGAGGGATCGACAGAATGAGCCCGTGAGGCGTCAGCCAGATGTCGTGGCTCGAACCATGTCTGACGAACCAGCAGCCAAGCTGCTTCAGTTCACGCTCCAACGTGCGGCGCTTCAAGCGGTCAACTGAAATGCCAGATTCTCGTGACGCACGCCGACAGTTCCGTCGGCTTCATCATTCAGTTCTGCCTTCACCAAGAGAACCGTCCTCAGGGCATCGAGTATGTTCTCGCGAGCCTCTTCGTACGTCGCGCCCTGGGTATGAACACCAGGAAGTTCGATTACGGAGGCCATGACCCAGCCGTCTTCGATGTCCTGGTAGCGAACTGTCAGTTCGAGATCTGCCATCTGTTCGATGTTACGGGAAAACGTCATATCGGACAAGCATGTAGATCGATTTGTTGTGATTCAAGACTGGTTTCAAACAAACTGGCAAACTGCTTCCAACGAATTCGTTGCTCCTACTCTCGTTCTGAAAGTAATCTGAATCGGAACCGATCGGTCGTGTAGGCTTGTCCCGATTCTGGGGGATAATCATGGGGGGAACAGGGATGTCGATTTCACGAACCGCCGCGATTGTCGTTACGTTGTCGCTCGCTTCAATACTGTTGCCCGTCTCTGCGTCCACGGCGGATGCCGCCGCTCGTTCGTGGGATCGACAGGTGACCGATTCAGTCGGTCGGATCGACATCGGGACGATCAGCAACACCGATTCCGCGATGGATGGTGACTTCGTCTATTGGTCCACACCCACGGGGAAGCGGCCGCTAAGCAAGCAATCAATCTGGGTGTTGCGCCGGATGACGATCTCGACCGGCAAAGTTCGAACGATCGCCACGGTACGAAATGGCGTGTTCGGCAGCGTCCACGCGAACGCTGGCCGAGTCTCGTACTCAACCCATCGTCGCCAGCGATCGAGGCAAGGCGGGAAGCTGGTGACCACGAAATCGACGGTGTTCTCGATGGCTGCAACCGATCCGCGGCCAAAAGCACTCGTGTCGGGTTCGGCAGTCTCGCGGTTCGAGCTACGACGCCGGCGACGACGCAACGTCACAGATGTAGTCCGCACCTGCGGCAACTTGCCGATGCTTGTTGACGTTTCCGATACCGGTCAAACGCTGACCATCAGCCGCACGCTCCGCTGCCGCGGTTCGGCAGTTCTCCCCAGGTTTCGTTTATTCAAACCTGGATCGGCGACACCGGCGAATCTGGGTCTAGCTGGATCCAGCTTTCAAGCCGCCATTCGACAGGGCAAGCTCATAGATCTTGGAGATGACTATAAGGGGAATCGTCGGGCTTCGATAAAGAACTTGTCGACGGGTACCGTCAGTTTCCTACCTGACATTGGCGATTTCGCGAGTTTAATCACCAGCCCATTCGGCAGCTTCGCGATTCGTTCGTCCTTCTACACCAGTGATTCGGCTGGCACACAGCTCCGCGTGTATTCGCTCGACACTGGCGCGCGAACGGGACAATTCGTATTCGATGATTCGCGCGAAATACACACGTTTGCTTTGTGTCCGGATGCGATCGCGCAGGTACGCGAGTCACTCTCCTCCACTTCGGCGGTTGTTTTCCGAGACGCATCCGGCAAAGTTCTCGGCAGACAGAAACGAGCAGAGGGCGACTCCTTGATCCTGCGCGTGGCTTGCGTCGGTCGTACGGTCTCGATCGCCGAACTGCCTGCCGCGGCCGACGGCACGCTACGCAGTAAGCCGCGGTTGGTGAACTACGCGTTCTAATCTCACGTTCCGTGGGAGAAACGATTGTCATGAAGTTCGGCGGCACGTCCGTTGCCGATTCCGATCGCATCAAGAACGCCGCCCGACGGATCGTTGCTGCGCGCGAGGCCGGAAACCGTGTCGTCGCGGTTCTGAGCGCCCAGGGCAAGACCACTGACGCGCTCGTTTCGCAGGCCAACGAGATAAGCGAACGCCCGGTTACGCGCGAGATGGACATGTTGCTCTCGACCGGCGAGCGCATCAGCTGCGCGCTCGCGGCGATGGCGATCCACGACCTCGGACACGAGGCGATCAGCCTCACCGGGTCGCAGGCGGGAATCCTCACGGACACTTCACACACCAAGGCCCGCATCGTCGATGTGCGCGCCGACCGCATCGCCGCAGCGCTCGACGACAACAAGATCGTGCTGGTCGCCGGGTTTCAGGGTGTGTCGACCGACTCGAAGGACGTCACCACGCTCGGACGTGGCGGCAGCGACACGACGGCCGTCGCAGTTGCCGCCGCGCTGAAGGCTGACGTCTGCGAGATCTACACCGACGTCGATGGCGTCTTCAATGCCGACCCACGGATCGTGCCGAACGCGCGCATGCTGCCAGTCGTCAGTTTTGAAGAGGTGCTCGAGATGAGCGCGTCGGGCGCCGGCGTCCTGCAGCTGCGCTCAATCGAGTACGCCAGAAATCACGGAGTGAGGATTCACTGCCGATCCAGTTTTCACGACCGCACAGGTACGATGGTCGTCTCTCAGGAGGAAACGATGGAGCAGCCACTAGTCACAGCAGTCACACACGCAACCAACGAGGCGCGCGTGACCGTGCGCGGTGTTCCCGACCGTCCAGGCGTCGCCGGTGAGTTGTTCACGAAACTCGCCGACGCGAACATCAACGTCGACATGATCATTCAGAACGAGTCGATGGGGATGGACCACCCGGCCGAAATGACCTTCACGGTGCCCAAGGATGACCTCGCCGTCGCACTCGACACGCTCCACGCAATGGGCGAGTTCGATGACGTCGACAGTGACCCCTCAATGGGCAAAGTCAGCGTGATCGGTGCGGGCATGCGCTCACATCCGGGCGTCGCCGCAAAGGTTTTCACCGTGCTCGGCCAGCAGGGCATCAACCTCGAAATGATCAGCACCTCGCCGATCAAGATCTCTTGCGTGATCGACGGCGAACGCGTTGGGGACGCCGTAAAGGCGCTGCACGATGCATTTGAGCTCGGCGTGGCCGAAGAGCAGGCAACCGGCGACTTCCGCCCGGTCGCCCCCTAGGAAGTTGGGCCTGGATGAGTTCTTTCAGAGTCGCTGTCGTTGGCGCCACCGGAGTGGTCGGCACGCAGATGCTGCGCACGCTCGTCGAACGCGGATTTCCTGCGAGCGAGGTCGTGCCGATGGCATCGGCTCGCTCTGCTGGAAGCACGGTTTCGTTTGCCGGCGGTGAGCTGACGGTCGTCGAACTCGCGGACGGGAACATCGACGGCTTTGACATCGCGATCTTTTCAGCTGGGGCGTCCGTCTCGCGCGAGTGGGCACCGAAGTTCGGCGCCACCGGCGCGATCGTCGTCGACAACTCGTCGTGCTGGCGGATGGACGACTCGATCCCACTCGTCGTGCCCGAGGCGAACGCCGACGCGATGGACGTCGTTGCCACGGAAGGCCACTCGCGGATCATCGCCAACCCGAACTGCTCGACCGCTCAGATGATTGTGCCGCTGCGTGCGATTCATGAGGCTGCTGGTCTCAAGCGCCTCGTGGTCACCACGATGCAATCGGTCAGCGGTACCGGCAAGGCCGCGATCGACGAGTTGCGCGCCGAGGTGGCCGCGATCGTCAACGACCAGAGCCTGCCGGCTCCGCGCAGCTACCCGCACCAGATCGCGTTCAACGTGCTGCCTCAGGCCGGTTCGTTCAAGGACGGCGACGACTACACGGACGAAGAACGCAAGCTGATCAACGAGACGCGCAAGATCATGTCGCTACCGGATCTTTCGATCAGCGCGACCTGCACCCGCGTTCCGGTGTTCGTGGGCCACAGTGAATCGGTCAACGTTCAGACCGAACGCCCGCTCAGTGCCGACCAGGCTCGCGCGATTCTCGAATCGCAGTCCGGTGTGCGCGTCGTGGACGACCCCGCGGGCGCGAAGTACCCGATGGCGATCGACGCCGAGGGCGACGGCGACGTGCTCGTCGGTCGCATCCGCGAGGACGACTCCGCCGAGAACTGCCTGAACCTCTTTGTCGTCGGCGACAACCTGCTCAAAGGCGCCGCGCTCAACGCGGTCCAGATCGCCGAAGCCTTGGTCCAGCGCAAGCTGGTTTGATCTGCGTAACTAAAGGAGCCTTTAGTTCGCGTAGTCCTATCTAAAGGTTTAGCCGCTATCCTTTAGTTATATGGATGCAAGTCAGTTTGTTTCAGCCAGAGCAGGGCGTGTGGTTACGGTTCAGTCCGGAACGGACGGCTACGCAGCGTTTTTCCCCAATCCGCTGCCCCCCAATCCTCCAATCGAGTTTGACGGCGAGTTGGCACAACTGATCGATTCTGCAAATCACGCGCTGGGCAAACTCGACGGTGTGACGGTTGCATTGCCAGATCCAGACGCGCTCCTTTATGCGTTCATACGCAAGGAGGCAGTTCTTTCCTCGCAAATCGAGGGAACGCAATCGTCGATTTCGGAGCTCCTGTTGTTCGAGAATGATGCTGCGCCAGGAGTTCCGGCCGACGACGTACGACAGACAGCGAACTACTTAGGTGCAATCCACGACGGACTCGCGACGATTCGTTCAGGCCAATTGCCGATCTCCAGCCGTCTCTTGCGAGAGCTTCACACAAGGCTGGTATCGAACACTCGTGGCGCTGACAAGCAGCCGGGCGAATTCCGTACGTCGCAGAACTGGATCGGCGGGACGATGCCCGGTGACGCCGTCTTTGTTCCACCGCCGCACCACGAAATTGCCACATGCATCGCAAACCTTGAACAGTTCGTTCACAGCGACAGCAGTCGTGCTCGGCCGCTGATCACAACAGCTATCGCTCACGCGCAGTTCGAATCCATTCACCCCTTTTTGGATGGAAACGGGCGGATCGGACGGCTGTTGATAACGCTGATTCTTTGCGACCAAGGCGTGCTGGAACGACCGATGCTTTACCTGAGTCTTTACTTCAAGGAGAACAGAGACGAGTACTACCGCCTGCTCCAACGAGTGCGAACGCACGGCGAATTCGAAGGCTGGCTCAAATTTTTTATGCGCGGTGTGGCCGAAGTTTCCACGTCGGTTACGCGCGCTACTAAGCAGCTGATCGACCTGACCGCGGAAGACCGAGAACGCGTGAGTGCGCTGGGTCGCGGGGCCTTGAGCGCATTGCGGGTACTCGATGTGCTTTCGCGCGATTTGGCGATTCGCGGGCCCGCGACAGCCAAGGAACTTGCGCTGAGCGAGCCAACCGTCAATGGTGCGATCAAGTCGCTGGAGAATCTCGGCATTGCTGAAGAGGTAACTGGCCACTCAAGGAACCGAGTTTTCACCTATCCCGCATACCTGAAGATCGTCAGCGAGGGGACGATTCCACTGGCAAACTGAAAGCGTGGGACTGTCTGTTTAACCGGTTCAGCGCCACCCCTCCTCGTCTGAGAAGTCGCCGGGTTCAAATGGCTTTGAGCCGCGTGACGCGATCTCTTCATTTGCCGCATCGAAGCGCTGCCGCAGTCGCGTCACGACCGTGGCGTAGACCATCACCGCCAACACCGCCGCGGCGATCGCGAACGGCAGCGTCGACGGCTTGAACACAGCGATCACCGCGGTCGCGCCGAGGACGTAGATCAACACCATGCGTGCGAGCTTTCGCACGACCGTGAAGCCCGCGTCGAAATCGTCCGCCGAGAGCGGCGAGCGAAGTTCTGGTGGAACGGTCACTTCAGGCTGCCAGTTTCGTCGTGCAATGAGCGCAGCGCGTCGCTGCCTGAGGGATTTCGGACAGGCACTCGGGGCAGTCCTTGACGTCCGGATCCTCGCCGCGCTTGACTCGCTGCTGGAAGAGGTTCATCGGTTTCACGATCAGGAAGAACACCGCTGCTGCGACGAGCACGAACGTGATGACGGCGTTGATGAAATTGCCGTAACTGAAGGCGCTTCCGTTGATCGTGAAGACGAGGTTCGAAAAATCCGGCTGCCCGAACACGGCCGCGATGACCGGCGTCACCAGGTCTTCCACCAGCGACTGCACCAACGCCGCGAATGCTGTGCCGATCACGACCGCAACGGCGAGGTCGACGAGATTGCCGCGTGCGATGAATTCCTTGAACTCCTTGACGATTCCGGTCACTGACCGCTCCTCTGCTCAGTTTTGTTGATCAAGATTTGTACGCCAACCAGTAGGCGCGCCGTTCTTTGGACATTCTTTCAATCGAATAGCGCAGCGCGGTTCGCGGCAGCTCGTCGGCGTGCTTCTTCAAGAATCGCTCAAGCGCAACCTCGTCACGCTTACCCGCCTCTCGCAGCATCCATCCAGTTGCCTTGTGCATCAGTTCGTGGTCGTCATCGATCAACATCTCGGCGAGCTCAAACGTGGGCATCAGCTCGCCCTCGCGAATCAACGTCCAGGTACTGACGATCGCGATCCGTCGCTCCCACATCAGCTTGGACTTAGCCAGCCGATAGAGCGGCCGATAGTCCTGCTTCGCCAGCAGATACAGACCTACAACGTCGCGACACGAGAGGTCAACCAGGTCCCAATTGTTGATGCGATCGGTATGACCGAGATAAAAGTCGTAGAGCTGCTTCTGCGTCGCCAACTCTCCTCTGCGCGCCGCGCGCTTCGCCTGCTCGCTGAGGATTACGACCCCGGCCAAGCGATATTCGTGAATCTCGCTCGCAAGCAGCTCGCTTACCTCTTCGAGCGGCATCGACCGGAAGGGTTTCACGGCGCTGCGTACCGCCGGGTTCTTGACGCCGATGAACTTGTCGCCTTCGCCGTACTCGCCGGGGCCAGTCTTGAAAAACCATCGCATCGACGCGGCGTTCTCGTCGTTGGCCAGGGCGTTGAGCTCGGCCATCAGATCCTCCGCCTTCAGTGGATCACCGGTTGTCACCGGTCACCGGTCAGTTCGGTTCGATGCGTTGCTTGAGCCGAGACCAAGCGTCGTCGATCTGCCCGGCGATCGTTGGCTGCGGCGCGGGCGCTGCGCTGGTCGGCGAGGCGATCGAGACGGCTGCGGACGTCTCTGGTTGGCTCAGTGGGGACGGCGCGATCGAGGCGAACCCGAAATCCTTGTGCACCGGCCGATGATCGCGCGCGGAGACGCGGCCCGCCTGCTCGAGCTGCGTAAGCTCCTCGGCGATTCCCTGGCTGTGTTGCGCATCATTCACGACGCAGATTCAACATGGCGCTCCGGCGGATGAAACCGGTCGAGATTTAAATGACAAAGGCCGCTGTCGCGGCCTTTGTCGGATCCTCAGCATCCTCCCCCATGTCGGCGCTGAGAGCAATACGGGCAATAACTACGCTGATGCCGCCAGTGCTGTGACCTTTGTGGCCACCTCTTTGGTGGAGACAACGTGCTTGCCCATCCCCAGCTCTTTCGGCTCGAACCCCAATGCGAGACCGATGAGCTGTGGGAAGTGTAATACGGGAACGCCCAAATCTCTATCCACATATTTTGCCGCTTCCGGCTGCTGCATGTCGAGGTTGAGGTGACATAGTGGGCACGGCGTGACCAGCGCATCGGCGCCCGCGTCGATCGCATCACCTAGATGACGACCCGCTTGTGTGAGCGAAGTTTTCTTGTTCATCGTGATGACCGGAAAACCGCAGCATTTGTGGCTGCCGGTGTAGGCGACCGGGTCGGCGCCGATCACTTCGATCACCTGCTCGAGATACTGGTCGCGCTGGGGAAATTCTTTGTAGCCGAGTCGGTCGGTCGGTCGGATGATGTAGCAGCCGTAGAACGGTGCGATGCGCAGCCCGGTCAGCGGGCGCGTGACCAACGACTTGAGCTTTTCGAGGCCGATGTCCTCGACGAGCACCCAGAGAAAGTTCTTGTTGGTCACGCCCTGCTCGTACTTGAGGCTTTCCGGAGCGAGGTTCTCGTTGATCAGGTCGCGATATTCGGCGGACGCGTCGAGGCGTTCCTGGCACTCGCTCTGCGCGCCTTGGCAGGTAGAGCAGATGTTCATCATCAGCTCGGCACCGTCGGTGGCCTGGGCCATTGCGAACGTTCGGGCGTTGAGCGTGTCGGCGAGTTCCTGGTTGTGTTCGGCGATTACGCCCGCACCGCAGCAGTTTGCGCGGTCGAGCTCTGCCAGTTCGAGGCCGACCTTGCCGGCGACGAGATCCATCGAGCCGTGCAGTTCGGGTGTGAAGCCGCGCGAGACGCAGCCGGGCCAGTAGGCGACCTTCATCAGGAAACTCCCTCTTCTGTGCTTGTTACAGCACTGGCGCTTGATGCGTCAGCAGGGGCCGCCGCTGCGGCGGCCACCGGCTCGTCCTCGAGCATGTCGGCGTCGTCGCCAACGATGTAGAGGTTGAGTTCGATCCGCTCCTCGCGGGCGTGGACCTTTTCGTAGATGTCCTTGACCTGTTGCTGGCCCTCAAGCTTGTGGTGGTGCAGCACTTTCGGCAACGTGACCTTGCCCGACGCCAGTCCGCGCAGCGCGGTCGGCAGCGACCCGATCAGGTTTTTCTGGGCATCGGGATTGAGCTTGCCGATGATGCCCTCGCCGTAGGAGTCAGGCAGCAGCTTTGCTTCATGCAGCGTGCCCCACTTCTCGATGATGCTTACGAATGCCTTCTCGTGGCGGTAGCCATTGTTGTGATCCTTGATGCCGTAGTCGCCGGTCGCGCGTCGGCGCAGTCGCATGATCTGGTTCATCGGAGCGACGCCCTTCGGGCAGACCTCGACGCACTTGAAGCAGTGCGTGCAATCGTAGATTCCTGACGGGTCATTCGCGAGGTGAACCAGCCGGTCCTTCGTTGCTGCGTCGCGTGGATCGCCGACGAAGCGGTAGGCCTTGGCCGATGCGGCCGGACCGATGAACTCTGGGTCGGCCTCCATCGAGAGGCAGTCCGACACGCAGACGCCGCAGTGGATACAAGCCATCGACTGGGTGACGTCGACCATCGCTTCGTGCGGCACCACGTACTCACGTTCGGGTGGATCCCCCGCGGGGACCAACCACGGAACGACGCGGTCGACCTTCTTCCAGTGGACGGCGTCCATGTCGACGATCAAATCCTTGATCACCGGCATGTTGCCCATCGGCTCGATGTCGATCGTCACGCCGTCGTCGGCCGTGGCTACTGCATCGCGGAGCAGGGTGTTGCAGGCGAGGGCGGGATTGCCGTTGATGCGAACACCGCAGGAGCCACAGATTGCGGCCTGACATGAGCAACGGATGGCGATCGAACCGTCCTGCGCCGCGCGCGCCTCGAGGATCGCGTCGAGCACCGGGCGGTGACCCTCCATCTCAACATCGAAAGTCTCGAAGTACGCCGGCTCGCCGGACTCTGGCGAAAAGCGGCGGATGTTGAGTGTGTAGTTCGGCATCTTGCGTTCCTTACTTGCTGAAACCTAGTAGCTGCGCGGCCTAATACGTTCGGGCCTGTGGCTGCCACTGCGTGATCTTCACAGGGCTGTATTCGATCGTCGGCTCGCCATTCTTGAGTTTGATGTCAATGTGCTTGAGCCATTCTTCGTCGTTGCGCTCGGGGAAGTCCGTGCGGAACTGCGCGCCGCGGCTTTCCTTTCGCTCGATTGCGCCGAGCACGATCGTCTCGGCGATGTCAACCATGTAGCCGAGCTCGATTGCGCCGAGCACGTCCTGGTTGAAAACTGTGCCCTGGTCGTCGATATAGGCGGTCTTTGCCTCTTCCTTCAGGCGACGAACGACTTCGAGAGCTTCCTGCAGTCCGGCCTCGTCGCGGTAGACAGCGACCTTCGCGTCCATGATCGCGCCGAGCTCTGCCTTGACTTCGCTGACACGGCGACCGCCGTCCTTCGAACGCTGGTGAATCTCTGTGATCTCGTCGCGCACGTCATCGAGCTGACCTACTTCAACGCTCGGCATGTTCATGCTCTTGGCGACGTCTGCGGCGTGCTTGCCCGAGCGCTTGCCAAAAATCAGCGTGTCGAGCAGCGAGTTCGCACCGAGGCGATTGCCGCCGTGTACCGAGACACACGCGACTTCACCCGCCGCGTACAGACCCGGGATGTCGGTCTGGCCGTCGACGTCGGTCTTGACTCCGCCCATGATGTAGTGCTGGCCGGGCTTGACCGGGATCGGCTCCTTGGTGATGTCGATACCTGCAAAGTCGCGGCCGACCATGACGATCTCGCGCAGCGCTTCGTGGATGCGCTTCTTCGGGACGACGGTGACATCGAGGTGCACCGACCCGTCCGGGAATCCGCGACCTTCGTTGATCTCGGTCTGCTCTGCGCGCGAGACGACGTCGCGCGAAGCCAGTTCCATCTTGTTCGGCGCGTCCTTCTCCATGAAGCGCTCGCCAAGTGCGTTGTAGAGGTGGGCGCCTTCACCGCGCGCGCCCTCGGTGATCAACAGTCCGTTGCCCAGCAGCGTCGTCGGGTGGTACTGGATCATCTCCATGTCCATCAGCGCGGCGCCGGCGCGGTAGGCCATCGCCTGACCGTCGGCCGTGCAGACCAGAGCGTTGGTGGTTGGCTTGTAGATCTGTCCTGAACCGCCGGTCGCAAGGATCACGGTCTTCGCGCTGAAGATCTCCAGCGCGCCGTCACGGATGTTGCGCATGATCGCGCCGTTGCAGCGCCCGTCCTCGCCGATCGCGAGCCCGACCGTGAACCACTCCTCATAGCGATCAATCTGATCGCTGTACTTGAGCATCTGCTCGTAGAGAACGTGAAGGATCGCCTGTCCGGTGATGTCGGCCACGTAATACGTGCGGGCGGCAGAGGCACCACCGAAGGCACGGGTACCGAGCAGGCCCTTGTCGTCACGGTGGAAGGTGACGCCGAGGTGTTCGAGGTGGAGGATTTCCTCCGGTGCCTCGCTGCACATGATCTCGATCGCATCTTGGTCGCCCAGGTAGTCGGATCCCTTGACGGTGTCAAACGCGTGCGATTCCCAGGAGTCGTCGGGATTAAGTGCGGCATTGATCCCGCCCTGCGCGGCGTTGCTGTGAGAGCGCACCGGGTGGATCTTGCTGATGATGCCGACGGTTACGCCAGCCTCCGCAGCAGCGAGGGCGGCTCTTTGGCCGGCAAGTCCGGCCCCAATTACAAGTACGTCGTGCTCTGGCAAGGCGGGGCGAGTATAACGGCCGATCTTTTTAGGCCTGACTCGGCCCCGCGACGGTGTCTCGCCGCGCGATCGAGTGGCGTAGATTGCGTGGTGAGTAGCTACCTAGTTCTGGATTTTCTTTTTCTTCATCGCCGATTCCCGAACAGGCGTCCGGCGTCAGAGGCGGAACTAATCGGTTAACTGATGAGGAAGCTCACAGACATAGTCCGCCGCCCATCGATTCGCAATCCGTTCAAGCGTGATCAGTTGGAGGTCGTCGACTACGAGATCCACGCGCCGGGCCACGCCGCGCTCGCCGTGATCTCTGCGATCTACAGCGAGCTGGATTTTCCGCGATCAATCAAGCCGTCGAACCTGGTGCATGTCTCTGGAGCGACCTCCGAACGCGTGATCTTCACCGGGATCTGGCGCAGCGAGCGTGACGCCCGTGAAGCCTTCGAGGAGATCAAGGGCGCGGTCGCGTCACTGACTGACACGTTCGGGCCGGAAGCCTCCGTCGAGCGAATCAGTCGCAGGGCCAGCCGCGTGGAGATCGGCGATCTCGTAAGCGACTACGAGGCCGCGTTGGCGCAATTCAACCCAGATTGCGTCGCATTCACAGTCGACATCCCGGTCGATGGAAAGGCGATCTACGACAACTACTGCGAGGAGATGCGCTTCCCCGAGATCATGCCGGAGGGGCTGATGTTGCATCTCGCCTACGAGGTCGGACCAACGATGCGCACCATCTCCGTATGGCGAACACTCGAGGATTCGCAGAACTTCATGCGCGAACGGATCGTTCCGGCCGGACCGGGTGTGGTCCGAGACCACGGCGTGTTTCCCGAAGTTCGTCCGGTTGAATTCAAGCCGACGTTGCTCGCGTTCAATCGGCCGGAACGAAACATCACCTAATCAGCGCCGCGAGTCGAGCGATCGTCCGACGGCTTGCGGCAATCGACTCGATCAGACGTCAGGCGTCGTCTGTTGCTGCGTAGCTGTAGCGCGTGAAATCGCATCTCGCAGCGCACGCTGGGCCTGCTCGATCGTCACCACTCCACTGAGAAGCCCCTGTTCATCGATCGCCATCAATGCGCCGTAGTCACGAATCTCAGGGTTCGCGATGACGGCGGTCAAAGGTGTGTCCTCGCGAACAGCGCGACGGTCGCCCGACTGCGGGGCGATCAAATCCTGGGCGATTCGCTGGTTTCGATCTGATTCGTCGATGCGGTCGACGGCGTGCTGTTCGATCAAGCCAAGAAAATGTCCGGATCCGTCGACCACCGGAAACCACGGCCAGCGGTAGCGCCAGAAGTACTCGTCGAGCGCGCGCTGGACTGTGACGTCGCCGTTCATGACGACAGGCTGGCGATCCATCACGTCGGCGACGGTCAAGAGTGTTGCCTCGCCAAGCATGCCCTCCTGGATCGTCGCTCCACGCGCCGCCTGAGAAAGTGTGAAGCCCATGAAAATGAAGATCACGCCCGAGACCGGTGCGCGACCGATCAGGAAGATCCCCAATCCGATCAGCCCGTAGCCGAAAACGCGGCCAATACTCGCGGCCAGCAGCGTCGCCTTTCGACGGTCTCCGCTGACCTTCCACGCGATCGCTCGCGCTATCCGCCCGCCGTCGAGCGGATACGCCGGGATCAAGTTGAAAACGAGCAGAAACGCGTTGACCGTTCCAAGCGTCGTAAGCGCAGCCATCCAAGCGTCGTCGCCGGCTTCCGATTGAAGACGCACCAGGTGGCTCGCCTGGTCGGCGTCAACGCCAAAAGCTGCCCCGATGCAGAGGGCGGCGATCACCAGAGTTACGAGCGGCCCCGCCGCCGCGACGCGAAACTCGACACCGGGTGAGTCGGGGTCGCGATCCATTTTTGCCAATCCTCCGAGCAGCCACAGGTCGATGCCGAGGATTCCGATTCCGTTGCGTCGGGCGACGATCGCATGTCCGAACTCGTGAAGCACGATCGACGCAAAGAACAAAAACGCGACTGCCACCCCATATCCGAATGCCTCGACCTGTTTTTCGGGGCCAAGCAAGGTTTGATAATCGTTGGAAAGGACGAAGACGATGTATCCGACGGCGATCAGCCAAGTCCAATCGACCCCGACCGGGATTCCGGAAACCCGGAAGAGGGGCATGGTGCGTGCGCCGCCGAACATTCCCCCATTTTGTCAGGCCGGCGACTCGGTCTCGACAGTACGGCTCGCGGCCGCTACTTTTTCAGGCCGGACAGTCCCATCATTTCGTGGGCCGCCGGTGACCCGCCTTTTTGGCGCCGTCGTTACGTCCCATCCCCAGATCATCGATTCACAGCGGGCGCGAGGCTCGCGCATGTGACTTACAAGGAGTCTTTTTCCGTCATGAGCAGAAAGAAGATCACGGTCGTAGGCGCCGGCAACGTAGGCGCGACCTGCGCCCAGCGTCTCGCCGAACGCGACTACGCCGACGTAGTTCTCGTCGACATCGTCGACGGCATCCCGCAGGGCAAGGCCCTCGACATCAACCAGGCCGGCCCGGTCGTCGGCTACGAGCCAAACGTCGTTGGCACGGTCGGTTACGAAGAGACCGCCGGCAGTGACATCGTCATCATCACCTCTGGTTTTCCGCGCCAACCCGGTATGAGCCGCGATGACCTGCTCGCCAAGAACAAGGAGATCGTCGGCGGCGTCGCCAAAGAAGTCGCCGAGCGCTCACCGAACGCGATCGTGATCGTCGTGACCAACCCGCTCGACGCGATGTGCCACGTTGCCTACGACGTCACCGGTTTCCCGCGTCAGCGCGTGATCGGCATGGCGGGCGTGCTCGACTCTGCCCGCTTCCGCACGTTTCTCGCTTGGGAACTCGGCGTGTCTTCGGCCGACGTCACGGGCTTCGTGCTCGGCGGCCACGGTGACACGATGGTCCCCGTCGTCAGCTACACCAACGTCGCCGGTATCCCGGTCAGTCAGAAAATCGAGGCCGGTCGCCTCGAAGAGATCGTCCAGCGCACCCGCGACGGTGGCGCCGAGATCGTCAAGTTTCTGCAGAAGGGAAGCGCCTACTACGCGCCATCCGCTGCGGCAGTGGAGATGTGCGACGCGATCGTCCACGACCAGAAGCGCGTGTTGCCGTGCGCTGCCTTGTGCGAGGGCGAGTACGGCCTCGAGGGTCTGTTCGTCGGCGTTCCGGTGAAGATCGGTGCCGCTGGCGTCGAGGAGATCATCGAGATTGACTTGACCGACGACGAGAAGGGCCAGCTGCAGAACTCGGCCAACGCCGTAACTGAATTGGTCGAGGCTCTCGAGCGCGTTTAGCCCGTTAGAAGTTGTTTCCGGCCCCGTCTCCACAGCGCTGAAACGCTGAGGTGGCGGGGCTTTTTTTGAGCCGTTTCGTGGTCACGAAATCGTTGCAAAGTTGATATCAAATCGTTACACTTTTGATATCAACAGGAGGTAGATTCGTGACCAGAACTGTGATTGACATTGACGACAAAGCCCTGGCGACCGCCGCTCGTGTGTTGGGCACAAAGACCAAAGTCGCAACTGTGAATGCCGCGCTCGCGGATGTCGCGAAGCGGGAAAAGCAGTTGGAGGCCGCGTTGGGCATCGCGACTGGTTCGAAAGACCTTGCCGATCCCAAAATTATGAAAGGCGCTTCTCGGTCTTTTGATTTTGGTTGATACGTCAGCCTTTGCTCAAACTCGTGTGAACGAATCTGCCTTGGCGATCTTCGAGCGAATCGCGGTGAGTCATCCGATCGCAACTTGTGTTCCCGTGATGCTCGAAGTTCTGTACTCAACGCGGAACAAGAATGAATTCGAGCGCGAGCGCGGACGCTTTGCGAGTCTGGAATGGCTCGACATCACACGCGAAGTATCTGAGTTTGCGGTGGAACTGCAATGGGGGCTCGCCAAACGAGGCCAGCACCGTATGCCAACTCCCGACGTGATGATTGCCGCTGCCGCGGCAGTACATGAAGTGCCTCTTCTGCACTACGACCACGACTTCGACGTGATCGCAGAAGTCACCGGCCAACCAACGCAGTGGATCGTCCCGCGCGGATCTGGCCATTGAATTGATCAGACGTCGCCAACTTCCTCGCTCTTTGCAACAACAGCGTTACGGACGAGAAACAAAATCTTTGCGATTTGCGACAACGCCGATCAAGCCCCGGCGGGTTGTGCGCTAGGTTGGAGACCGATCGCAGAGCGGCAAGATTTTTCGGCCGTTCTCTCCATTTGTGCAGGTGCTGGTCGCTGGCTGACGCATACGTCTGCCGTGCAGCCGACAGTGCCCGCACGCCTTCAGATTGACGAATAAATTGAGCAGCCCCACTTCACTGGTAGAAAGCCCGATCTTCCCGGCGAGCACCGCCGCCCCGGCAGCATCGCCTGTGGCTCCGCGCAGACGTAAGCCCGCGGCCCAGAAAGTGACTTGCGAGGACTGCTACTTCCACAAGAACCTGCTGTGCGCGCTTGACGCGGACAAGCCGTGCCCGACGTTTCGGCACCATGAGCAGGGCCTGACTCCGCCGCAGCAGCTGTCTTTTGTGTTCCGTCAGGAGCGCACACGCTCTGCATGGGTCTTTGAAGATCAGCGCTGACGCTCTTGCAACAGCGCAACTGACGCTGCAACACTTCACTGACACGTGATGGCTATACGACACTGAACCGATGCGCGTAACTGTGCTCGGAAAATCTCCTTCCTGGCAGGATGCCGGCGGCGCCTGCACCGGGTACTTGGTGGAGGACGGCGACACCAGCGTGCTGGTCGATTGCGGCAACGGCGTCTTTGCCAAACTCCGTGGCGTCCGCGACTACACGTCGACCGACGCGATCGTCGTCAGCCACATGCACTCGGACCACTTCTTCGATCTGATCCCGTATGCATTTGCGCTGTCGTACGCACCGCGCCAGCAGCCGGTTCCGATCGCCCGATGGAAGGGCGTTGACCCGCCGCCGCGTCCGCTGCTGTACCTGCCACCCGGCGGGCTTGCCGTGATCAATCGCATCGTCGACGCAATCGACGTGCCGGACTTGATCGAGAATGCGTTCGACGTATCCGAATACGACCCGAACGCTCAACTGGCGGTCGGCTCCCTTGAACTCAACTTTCAGGCGGTGCCGCACTACGTCCCGACGTGGGCGATCGGCCTACGCGATGCAGCGAACAAGCGCTTTGTGTTCGGTGCTGATTTTCGGCCCAACGACGAGATCGTCGGTTTCGCCAAGGACGCCGATCTGCTCGCGATCGAATCAACGCTGCCACGCCCGGAGCGCGACGGCGACCGTGGCCACCTGACGCCGAGTGAAGCTGGTGACCACGGACGGAGGGCCGCCGCGAAGCAGTTGCTGTTGACGCACATCTCGGATGAGCTGGATCCACTCTGGGCGAAATCGGAGGCCGAAACAGCATTCGGTGGCTCGGTCGGCGTGGCCGCCGAGGGTTCGGTATACGTGCTCTGAGCAGGTCGCGATGAATCGACCAGTATGAATCGGCTACTCGCTGTGTGTGCGGTCTTTTCGGCGGTCGCATTGGTTGGTCTGGTGCTTGGCCTGGTGCTGTCCGACGAGGAACGAGCACCGCGTTTCACGACCATCACGGACGCGATCGAGAACGACGCGGAGATTCTCGACGCCGACCGCCATGGTGCGATCACGCTCACCGCGAACGGCAGGGTTCGCGGTTTCAACCGCAGCGGCGAAGAACTTTGGGAGCGCCGGTTCGACCGCTACGAACCGAACAACCGGGTGCTGCTCGACGCGCGTGCAATCTGCGTCGAACGGTGTCCGCAGGCATTTGTTCGCCTGCCGACCGGCTACTCGTCGCTCGGCGGGATCGATCGCGCCCAGTCACTCGCGCGCGCGATGACCGATGGCGAGATGCAGTTACTCACGGCGATTTCGACCAGCGCCGTCTTTGTCGCAGCGCCGACCGAAACCGGCACAGCGCTGCGCACCCTGACCGCGACGGATACTCAGCGACCGAGCGCGCCGACGGAACGCAGCATTCCGATTGCCGGACCGGGATACGTCGGCGTGGCTGCGAAGGCCAGTCGCGCCGTGGTCGGATCGATCGGCGGTGACCCGCCGAGCGGCGCCGCGCGAATCAGCTGGTTGCAGGCGACCGGCGACGTATGGAAGTCGTCCGGTCGTTCGATTCCGGAAATCGAAAGCGCCAACGCGTGTATCTCCGCAGATGGGAAACTGACCGCGATTGCCAGCACGCGCGTTCGCGTCGCGCGGTTCGGCAGGCCCCCGTCGATCACGCTCGGCAGCCGCATCAGTCGCGGAACCTGTTCGATCGACAGCCGCGGCGTCACCGTCGCGATCATTTCGTCCGATCAGGACGACGAGGTGACTGCCGTTCGCTACGCGTTCGATGGAAAGCAGATTTGGCGACGCGATCTCGGAAACGCACGGCTGCTCAGCGATGCGGATGCCGCGAACTTGGTCGTCCGCTCTGCCGCCTCCGGCATCGTCACTGTGGTCGACGGCACCTCGGGCAAGACACTGGTCGAAGAGCCGCTTGGCGAGAACACGTTTGCCGCCGACGACGGCGCCCTCATCACTGCGGACCGAAAGGGCCGACCGACCTGGGTCAATGTGCCTAGTGGACGATCACCTTGACCAGAACGATCGCGGCACCGATCGAGGCGTCGACGAGCCCGAGAACGAAAGATCTAGACAACGAACGCTCGGACAGGCGCGCGATTCGAAAGCCCAGCAGGAACAGCGTGGCAACGGCGAACCACATTGCCGCTTCTGCCGCCTCGACGTTGCTGGCCCCGCCGAGTTTGACCGCAATCATCACTACGCCGATCGCCAGTGGGCCGAACAGCGTAGGGATTTGCTCTCGCCACAATTGCCGCCATCCCTCGTGCGGGGCCGTTCCTTGACTGTGCACGATCCAGTGGGAATACACGTGGGTCAGCGCCAGCGCGAATGAAGTGGCAATTGCCGCGCCGACCATATAGGCGACGTGCACGCTGCCGCTGGCGAGCACTGCGATCACGGCCATCGCAGTGACAACGCCATAGATACCTCCGGCCAACTGCTCGCCGGTGAGTCGCGGCTGGATCAATAGCTGCATCGGCGAAACAGCATACGGCCAGGCCGGGCGAACGAATGCGCCCTCGACCGGACGTGAATCGCTATTTTTCGTCCGATGCGCGACGACGACCTATTCGCAAATTTTGAACGCATGCGACGCCAGCTCGATGAGCTGTTCGGTCACAGCTGGGAACGCGTCGGCGTCGCGAGCAGCAAACGTCGCGGGTTTTCGCCGAAGGTTGACGTCTACTACTGCGGCGACCCACCGAAGGCGATCGTCACCGCCGATCTGTCCGGAATTGCGATCGAGGATGTTGCTCTCGAAATCCAGGGGCGGCGGCTCGTGATCGGTGGAGAGCGCGCACAAGGTGAGGAGACCAATCGGCTTTACCAGCAGATCGAGATCGAGCAGGGTCGCTTCCGGCGTGTGATTGAACTCGGTGCCGACGTCGTCGCCGATGCCGCCAGCGCAACCTACGAGGACGGCCTCCTGCGAATTGAGCTTCCGCTGGCCGAACCCGAGAAGATCTCGCTAACTCCGGTGAAGAAGGCCGCGAGATCGTCAGCAGAAAAGGCCGACAAGTGATGGCAGACGAAGATTCATTGATCGAAATCATCTCTTCGGGCGAGCCGCAGCAGGTCGAGTTCGGAAACTCGATTCTGCCCGATGCACTGCCGGTACTGCCACTGCGTGAAACGGTCACTTTCCCCGACACGCTGACTCCGCTTGCGATCGGCCAGGAACGATCGGTCGAATTGGTCAACGACGTACTTGCCGGCAATCGGATGATCGCGATGGTCGCCAGTCGTGATCCCGAGAACGAAAATCCCGGACCCGACCAGCTCTATGACATCGGCGTCGCCGGCACGATCGCCCGGATGATGAAAATGCCCGACGGCACGCTGCGAGTGCTCGTACAAGGTTCTCAACGCATCAGACTGACTGACTACGTGAGCACAACGCCTTATCTGGTCGCTCGCGTGGACGAACTCCCGGATCTGATCGAGGAGTCGACGGAGCTCGAGGCGCTTGTTCGGTCGGTGCAGGCCTCGTTCACGCAGATCGTCGAGAACGTGCCCTATCTGCCCGAAGAGTTGATGATCGCCGTAGCCAACGTCGACGACCCTAGTGCGCTCGTTCATGTGATCGCCGGGTCGCTGAGGTTGAAGACTGAGGAGAAACAGGAGCTGCTTGAGGAGGCAGACGTTTCCAAACGCCTGCGCAAACTCGCGCGGCTGCTCGCGCGCGAAGCGGACGTGATCGCCGTCGGGACAAAGATTCAGAATCAGGTCCAGGAAGAGGTCGACAAGACCCAGCGAGAGTTTTTCCTGCGCCAGCAGCTCAAGGCGATCCAGGACGAACTGGGCGAGACGGACCCCGACGCCGCCGAGGCCGAAGACCTGCGCCGGCAGATCGAAGAGGCCGATCTGCCGGAGGAGGTTCGCAAGGCCGCCGACCGCGAACTCGAGCGGCTCGAACGCCTCCCGGCCGCCGCTGCCGAATACGGAGTGATCCGTACTTATCTGGAGTGGATCATCTCGCTGCCGTGGAACAAACACACCGAAGACAATCTCGATCTCAAGCACGCGCGCAAGGTTCTCGACGAGGACCACTACGACATCGAGAAGGTCAAGGATCGGCTGATCGAATTTCTTGCGGTTCGCAAACTCAAGCCGGACGCACGCGGCACGATCCTCTGCCTCGTCGGGCCGCCCGGAGTTGGCAAGACATCACTGGGCCGCAGCGTTGCGCGCGCCATGGGGCGTGAATTCGAGCGCATCTCCGTTGGCGGAGTTCGCGACGAGGCAGAGATCCGCGGTCACCGTCGCACCTACATCGGCGCGATGCCCGGCACATTCATCCGCGCCATGCGGGACGCCGGCAGCAACAACCCCGTGCTGATGATCGACGAGATCGACAAAATGGGCAACGACTTTCGTGGTGACCCGTCGTCGGCGATGCTGGAGGTTCTCGACCCAGAACAGAACAGCAACTTTCGCGACCATTACCTCGACCTGCCGTTCGACCTTTCGAACGTCACTTTCATTGCGACGGCCAACATGATGGAGCCGATCCCCGGTCCCCTACGAGACCGCATGGAGGTGATCCAGCTTTCTGGTTACACCGCCCAGGACAAGCTGCAGATTGCCAAGCGATACCTGGTGCCGCGACAGACCGAACGCAATGGATTGACCGCGTCGAAGATCGCCTTCGCCGACGACGCGCTGGAAGAGCTGATCGCTGGATACACACGCGAGGCGGGTGTTCGCGGTCTCGAGCGCGAGATCGGATCGATCTGCCGTAAGGTCGCCCGTGAGTTCGCCGAAGGCACGCGCAAGAGCAAACGCACGATTCGCAAAGCCGCGGTCGCAGACCTGCTGGGCAAGCGCAAGGTGAAACCCGACTCGCCGCGCCGCACCAAGCAACCAGGTGTGGCAACTGGACTGGCCTGGACCCCGGTCGGCGGCGATGTGCTCTACATCGAGGCAACCGCGTACCCCGGCAAGGGTGGGCTGCAGATCACCGGCCAGCTCGGTGACGTCATGCGCGAGTCGGCACAGGCCGCGCTCTCATACGTCAAGGGTCACGTCAAGGAACTCGGTGCCACCGTGCCCGACGACTGGTTCGCAACACACGACATCCACATTCACGTTCCCGCCGGTGCCGTACCCAAAGACGGACCGAGTGCTGGCGTCACAATGACCACCGCGCTCGCCTCACTGCTCACCGGACGACACGTCCGCAGCGACGTCGCGATGACCGGCGAGATCACGCTGACCGGTCAAGTGCTGCCGATCGGTGGACTGAAGGAAAAGGCGCTAGCCGCCCAGCAGGCCGAAATGAAACTCGTGATCGCTCCCGCCGACAACGCCGCCGACGTGGAAGAAATTCCCAAGGCTCTGCTCAAGAAAATCAAGTTCGAATTCGTCGATTCAGTCGAGCAGGTGCTGAAGCTTGCCCTGGCGCCGTCCGGGAGACCGACGAAGTCAAAGGCGTCGAGCAACGGCAAAGCAGCCGGCAAGTCGGGCAAGTCGAAGAAGCGCACGACTGGATCAGCGCGTGCCAAGGCCTGAACAAATAGGCTCACCCCTGAACATATTGCGCTGAGACCGAGCCATTCACGAATTAGGGTCTGATCGCCCGCGCCGACCCGGACCACCGCAGCAAAAAATTTCAAGGAGCACAGAAGATGCCAGCCGTCAAGTCCAAGAAGTTCAACGAGAAGATCACCGAGGCCACCGAACAGGCCAAGGAGAACCCGTACCTACAGAAGATCATCGAGGACAAGGAACTGCGTGACAACGCCGTCGCCGCCCTCGCCTCCGTTCGCGCCGCCTTCGACCGCGCCAACGAGAAGGGCTGGGACAAGGCCGACCTCGTCACAGACAAGAAGCTCCGCAAGGAGCTCAAGCAGGCCGCCGACGGCTTCAAGCAGACAAAGGAAGACCTAGCTTCGGCCGGCGAGAAGCCGAAGAAGAAGCGCCACCCGCTGCGCAAGCTGCTCGTGTTCGCGATAATCGGCGGCATCGTTGCTCTCGTGATCAGCGAGGACGCCCGCAAGGCGTTGCTTGACGCGCTGTTTGGTGCCGAAGAAGAGTTTGAGTACACCTCGAACGCGACTCCGGCCGGCGCCAGCACCAACGGCGCAGCCTGACCTCTACAACGGTCGTCGGCTGACAGCGAGCGAAGGAGCGGTTTGGTGGGGCACTCGGTCGACCTGCTTTTCCCCGAACAGCGACTCGTCTTCGAGGTCGGTGCCGGCAGCGCGACGCTGCAGTCAACGCCCGATTCGCCGAGTGGTTTTTCGCGCTACAAGGAGATCCAACACAGCGGCGACGCCGCTGCGATGTTGGTGATCCCAAACGCCTGTCTGATCCGGGCGTCGCGAAACTATGTCGTCGACCCGGGCGTCGCGATGCAGGGCGCGCCTTACTCGTCCGCCGTCGGAAACCTCGGCGTCGATCCGTTCGAGGTCAAGGACGTGATTCTCACCCACCTGCACTTCGACCACGTCGGTGCACTGATGGAATTCCCCGGACGGCGGTGCTTCGTGCACAGAATTGAGCTTGACGCTCCCTACGCTCACATGCAGAGGGGCCTGCTTGAGATGGTCGAGATCATCGAACTCGACGGCGACGAGGGCGAGCTCGAACCAGGTCTGCGCTGGATGCTCACGCCGGGCCACGCCGACGGATTGATCACACTGCTGGTCGATACCGACGACGGACTCGTCGCCATACCGAGCGATTGCGTGGGGCCGCTGCCGGAGTACTTCGACCGCATGGAGCTGCCAGCGGATTTTCCCGGACGCGAGACATTGCTCGCTCAATGGCGGAAAATTCGCGAACTGAACCCGACGAAGATCATCCCCGGGCACTATCCGCCGTTCGAGCCTTCGCCGGTCGACTAGACCGAGTCCAGTCGCGCAGACCTATTTCTGCTCGATCGCGGCGACAGCGCGTCGGATCAGGGACGCCGCGGCAAGCGCATCGTGCACTTGGATGACCAGCTCATTGGCCTGATGATCGTCGAGCTCGACGATCAAAGTTTGCCCTCTGCTCTGGTGCATTGGTCCGAAGGCCGAGGGACTTGGGACGTCGGCGTCACCGACGCGGTGGCGAAAGATCGCCTTGGGTGCCTTGGTCGGCGGCGGAATACGGACGCCGCGAATCTGCGCCAACGGCACTCGCACTTGGTCGCGCGCAGCACGGACTCGGTTGATTCCGATCGGGCGCACGACAAGTTCCCCATCCTCGATCGTGATCTTGAGCATTGCGGGTGCAAGCGTAGCCATTGGTGGAACCGCGTAGCCACTGGTGGAATCGCGTTGTGGACGAGGACATTTCAGCCGATTACCGCAAATCGTCGATTACTCCGTGGTCAGTTGCCCGTACACTTCGTTGCCAGTGTCCTCCGCAGATACCGCCAAACCCAAGCAGGCACTGACCAACGACAAGGCGGCGAGAATCGTCGTCGCGATGCGTCAGTGCGTTGCAAACTATGGAGCCGCCGGCGCCACATTTGACCATGTGGCGCGTGAGGCGGGAGTCAGTCGCGGACTGCTGCACTATTACTTCGGGTCCAAGGAGCGACTGCTTATCGAGGTCGTCCGCAAAGAGACCGAACGCCTGGTCGAGACGATCCAGCTGGCAGCGCAGCACGCCGGTTCGGCCGAAGAACTGGTGAACGTCCTGCTGGCGCAGCTTCAGAACATTCTCGACAACGAGCCAGAGCTCTACCTGCTCGCGTTCGAACTGATCGGCGAAGCACGTCGGCACCCGGAGATCGGGAACGAAGTCGCCGAATACAACCGGCGCACCCGTGGACAGTTTGCGGAGATCCTCGAGGGACTTCAGCAGAAGGGATCGATCAGCCTTCGGCACTCGCCGCTGGCCACCGCATCAGCACTACTTGCGATGGCGAACGGCCTCGCACTTGAGATGTTCCAGGACCCGGTCAGCGATCACGACGCGTGCGTCGAGGCCGACGTCGACGCAGCGCTGTACATGCTCGGCGCCGAGCGCGTCTAAAAGAATCCGCTGGCGGATCAGGTCAGCTTCGGAGTCTTCCAGTCGGCGGCGAGTCGCTTGACGAGCTCGCCGGTTACCTCATTGATGGGGATGCGCGTCTGTTCGAGTGTGTCGCGATCGCGCAGCGTCACGGTGTCGTCTTCCAATGTCTGATGGTCGATCGTCACGCCCCACGGCGTTCCGATCTCGTCCTGACGCCGATAGCGCTTGCCGATCGATCCGCCGGTGTCATACTCGGCCTGCATAACGCCCCGTAGTTCCTCGTACAGCGCACGAGCCTTCTCGGGCATGCCGTCCTTGTTGAAGAGCGGCAGCACCGCGACCTTGACCGGTGCCAGCCGCGGATGAAGTCTTAGGACAACGCGCTCGCGACCTTCGACGCTCTCCTCGTCATAGGCGTCGACCATGAACGCGAGCGTGCCGCGGTCGGCACCAGCCGATGGCTCGATCACGTGCGGGACGTACTTCTCGTTGGTCTGAGGATCCATGTATTCGAGCTTCTCGCCGCTGAATTGCGCGTGCTGGGTGAGGTCAAACGAACCTCGGTTGGCTATGCCCTCGAGTTCGCTCCAGCCCATCGGAAAGAGGTACTCGACGTCACTGGTCGCGGAGCTGTAGTGCGAGAGCTCGTCGCCCTCGTGCTTGCGCATCTGAAGATGGTCGGGCCGGATGCCGAGGTCGATGTACCACTGCAGACGGGCGTCCATCCATTCCTTGTGTTTTGCCGCGGCCTCGGCCGGCGCACAGAAGTACTCGATCTCCATCTGCTCGAACTCGCGGGTGCGGAAGATGAAGTTGCCCGGCGTGATCTCGTTGCGGAACGACTTGCCGATCTGGGCGATTCCCATCGGCAACTTCTTGCGCGCGAACTGCATGACATTCTTGAAGTTGACGAAGATGCCCTGCGCGGTCTCTGGACGCAGGAAAATCGTTGACGCATCGTCCTTGACCGGACCCATGTTGGTCTCAAACATCAAGTTGAACTCGCGCGGTTCTGACAACTCGCCGCCACAGACTGGGCAGACGACGTGATCGGTGGGCTTGCCCCCGGCTTCGAGGTCTTCGACCAGGTGGTCGTAGCGGAAGCGACGTTTGCACTCACCCATGCACTGAACGAGTGGATCCGAGAATCCCGAGAGGTGACCGGAGGCCTCCCACGTCTTCGGGTGCATCAGGATCGCGGCGTCGAGCAGCACGACGTCGTCGCGTTCCTGAACCACCGCCCGCCGCCACTCGTGCTTGACGTTGTTCTTCAGAAGAACGCCGTAGTGACCGTAGTCGTACGTGCTCGCGAGACCACCGTAGATCTCAGAGGACTGAAATATGAAGCCGCGTCGTTTGCAAAGCGCGACGATCTTGTCCATCGTCACGCTGTCTTCGGCGGCAGTGCTGGCGGCGTCGGCCGCTGTGTCGGAGGCTTCCATCTTCGGGTCGTAAAGCTACCCTAACCGCGGATGCCGATCTACGAATACAAACGCGCCGACGGAACCACCTTCGAGGTGATCCAGAAGTTCAGCGATGATCCGTTGACCAACGACCCCGAGACTGGCGAGCCGGTCGAACGCGTCTACACGGCACCGGCGATCCATTTCAAGGGGTCGGGCTTTCACAACACCGACTACGGCAGCAAGCGCAGGCCCAAGGCCGGAAGCGACGATTCTTCATCGAGTTCAGCCTCTGCGTCGGCGTCCAGCTCGAGTCCGGGCGAGAGCGGCGACGCGTCAAGCAAGTCCGAAAAATCAGGAACAAACTCAGGCAAGCAGTCGGATTCAAAAAAGACTGGCGACAGCAATCCGAAGAAGTCGTCAGAATGACGGCATGACTATTGGAGCTTCGTTATTCCTGATCGCCGTTGGTGCGATCCTCAAATTTGCCGTCACCTACACCGTCGTCGGCATCGACATTCAAGTCGTCGGCGTGATCCTTATGGTCGCCGGTGGTATCGGGCTGCTGCTGGGGCTGTTCTTCATGGCGCAGGCGAACAAACAAAATCCGCCGCCGCCCGGCTACCAAGACCCGAATCAGCCGCCACCGCCGCCGCAGAACCCGCCGCAGTACTAGTCAGAGAAACGACGCGCCCATTTGGCGCGTTCGCTCTCGGGCACGATCAGGCTGTTACCCGGACCGGCCGCACTCGGCTTGAGCACCTGCGGCTTCGGATCGCTGCCAAAGGTCATCGAGGCGATGAAGCCCATCAGCGTGAATGGACTCATGTCGGTGACGATTGCCTTCGGCGCAGCCCACGCAATCCACGGCAGCCGCACGAAGGTGATCGGACTGAACGCCTTACGCTTCATTGCCGACATCACCTGTTGTTGGCGTGCGGCGCGGGCGCGATCGTCCTCGTTCGCGTCACAAAGGTTTTTTCTGACACGGGCGAAGCGCAGCGCCTGTTCGCCGTTGAGTTTGTGCTCGCCACGGCGGAGGCGAAAAGTTTTACCGCCGAACGTGCTGCGGATGCAGCGCTGCTGGACGTCCACCTTCACGCCGCCCATCGCATCGATCAGACCCGGGAAACGCTCGAAGTCGACGATCATCATGTGGTTGATTTCCATCCCGCCGCCGAAGAAGTTCTCCACCGTCTGAATCGTCAGCGCGGGGCCTCCGAGTGCGTACGCGGCGTTGATCTTCTGCGGCAGATGTCCGGGTATCGCCGCGTAGCTGTCGCGCAAAATCGAGAGCCGCTGCTTCTCACCGCCGCCTGTGCGGATCAACATCAATGAATCCGTTCGCGCAGGGCCTCCGGCGCCGGGCTCTTTCGATCCGCGCGGTCGTTCGTCGAGTCCCATCACCAGGACATTGCCGGGACTGGTGAGCAGATTGCCCCCGCCGCCGAGCGCATCGTTGGTGCCGTCCGAAATCTTGCTCGACTGCATGGTCGCGCTCACGAAGAAGAGCACCGCCGAGAGTGCGACCCATGTGACTGCCCAGACCGCGATCCATTTGCCGAGCTTCAACCAAGGAACGCCGCCGCCGAGTTTCGGCGTGCGCTGACGCTTCGGCGGTTTGGGTTGACGCTGGGCCGGCGCTTCGCGGCGCGGAGCTTCATGACGCGGGGCTTCGCGGCGCGGCGGAGTTGGTTGCAGACCGACGTCTTCGCGCGAGACCGACGGTGGTGGCGCCGGAAAATCAGAATCGCCGGGCCGCGGGGGCGGCGATGACTTGAGCTTGTCAAAACGTGAACGCCTGAAACGGTCCCAGGGTCGCTTGCGGGCGCGGTACGTCTTGAAGGGGAGTTTGTCTTGGCTCATCTGGTGGTGGCGCGGCCGAAACACAATCGAGTTCGGCCGTCAGGGGTTATCAACAATCGTTGTGCTCAATGGTTTCCGCCTACCGGTCCGGCGTCCTGCCGGATTAGCATGCGCACAATGACAGTAAGCACAGCGGAGAGACGGGTGATCGGCATCGACCTCGGCGGGACCAAGCTTGCCGCCGGGGTTGTCTCTGGCGATCTCGTCGTCCATCACCGGGCTCACCGCTTCTCGCGCGGGGCCAGCCAGAGCGAAGTGCTTGACCGACTTGTCGAGGTCGTCGACGAACTGAAACTTCAGAACGAGGGCGAGTCGCCAATCGAGGCCGTCGGTATGGGCATCCCCTCGTTGATCGATCAGTCGACTGGACGCGCGGTGATGTCGGTCAACCTGCCGATCGCCGACGTTCCGATACGCGACTTGATGACCGAGCGCCTCGGACTGCCGGTAGCGCTCGACAACGACGGTAACGTTGCCGCTCTTGCCGAGCAGAGATTCGGCGCAGCGCGCGGGAAGAAAGACGTCGTGCTGCTCACCCTCGGCACTGGCGTTGGCGGCGGGATCGTTCTCGACGGCAAGATCTTTCGCGGCGCGACTGGATCGGGTGCCGAGCTCGGACACATCACGGTTCTGGCCGATGGACCACCGTGTCAAGGTTTTTGCCCCAACCTCGGCTGCCTCGAAACGATGGCCTCGGGCACCGCGCTTGCACGGTTCGCAAATGAATTCGCCGAGGCGAATCCCGATTCCCTGCTCGGGCAGGAACTGGCCGCCGGCCGCATCGTTACCGGTGCGACCGCGACCGAGCTGGCGCACGACGGCGACCAGGACTCGAAGGCCGTTCTGGCTAAGGCCGGTCACTATTTGGGCGCCGGCCTCGTCTCGTTGTCGAACATTTTCAACCCCGAGGCGATCGTGATCGGCGGCGGCGCGGCGGCGGCCGGGGATCTGTTGATCGGCCCGGCGCGCGAGCATCTGGCCAAGTTCGGGTTGTCTCCGAACAAGGAGTTGGCACAGGTCATTCCGGCCGCCTTCGGCGCCGAGGCAGGCATGCTCGGTGCGGCCGCTCTGGCCTTCGTAGAGGCTCTTGATGAACCACTCGGCGAACCGTTGGAGGTCTCCTGAAAATGCCAGGACGGCTGATCGTCTGCCCAACCCCGATCGGCAACATGGAGGACGTCACGCTGCGTACGCTGACCACACTCCGTGAGGCCGACCTGATCGCCTGTGAGGACACTCGTCGCACCGGGAAACTGCTCGAGCGATTCGGCGTGTCCGGGAAGTTGATCTCGTACAACGAGCAGAACGAGCGCAAGCGCGCCGGCGAGCTCGTCAAGCAGATGGCGGACGGCGCAAACGTCGCGCTGGTCTCTGATGCCGGCATGCCGTTGGTTTCTGATCCGGGCTATGTGCTCGTGCAGGCGTGTATTGCCGCCGGCCTGCCGGTGGAGGTGCTCCCCGGGCCATCGGCCGTTCTAGCGGCCTTGGTAGCTGCCGGTTTGCCGAGTGACCACTGGCGGTTCACGGGTTTCGTACCGCGAAAGGCCAGCGAGATCGACGAGCTGTTCACGACGCTCGAAGAGACGTTGGTTGCATTCGAATCACCAAAGCGCCTCGCCGCGACACTGACGCGCCTTGCCGCAATCGACCCGGACCGCCCGGCCGCGGTCTGCCGGGAGTTGACGAAGCTGCACGAAGAGGTTGCGCGGGGAACGGCGTCCGAACTCGCCGAGCACTTCGGTGCGGACGACGTCAGGGGTGAGATCGTCGTCGTAGTCGGCGCAGCCTCCGAGGAGGCGCGCGAGGCCGGGCGTGTTGCCAGTGCCGAAGATGCCGTGCGTCGCCTCGTTGAGGCCGGTTCAAAGCCGCGCGAGGCAGCAAAGGTCGTCGCCGAATTGACGGGTCTTCGCCCGAACGACCTTTACCAGCCGAACTGACTCGCGCCGCCAAAAAAGTTACGCAGTGCACACGAATGCATCGACTGCGTAATTCTTCGGTTCGGGATCTGTAAAAACCGCCGGGAACGCCCCCACGAAGCCGCGCTGTGCCGTTAGTTTGGCGGCCATGTTGATCCAAAGGACATGCGCGACGACAACACGGGCTCTCCGGACCGTCACGTGCTGTCTCTGCGCTGTCGCACTGCTATTGCAACTGGCTGCCACCGAGTCGGCGAGGGCAGAAAGTGGCTCATGGCCATGGCCGTTGCTGGGCGAGGTGGTTACGCAGTACAAGAACGGCAGCGATCCGTATGCCGCGGGTCAACACCGAGGCGTCGACATCGCCGCGCCGGCTGGAACGCCGGCGCGTGCGATCGTCGCCGGAAAGGTCTCCTACAGCGGGCGCCTTCCCGATGGCGGCGAGACGATCACGATTCGCAGTGCTGAGAGCGATCACTTGGTCAGCTACCTGCACCTCGAGACACGCCTGGTGAAGCGAGCGGAGACCGTCACCGTCGGCGAGCAGCTTGGCCGCGTGGGCGCCACCGGACGAAGGTCGTCGCAGCAGCCACACCTTCATCTGAGCGTGAGAATTGCGAGCACGAAGAGCTACGTTGATCCGCTCGGCCTGCTCGGCCCGCCGAGGGTCGCTGAGCGGCCAGCCGCTTCGCCAGCGCCAACAAAGATTGAGGCTCCAGCCGAAATCAAAAGTTTGGAACGGCCAGCGTCGGCAACTCGGCCGCGCGTTGCGCCAATCGAGGTGCGATCCCGGCCAAGAGTCGAAGCCATCGAATCCCCGGCTGCAAACAACAGCGTCCGGGCCGTAGCCCGCGATTCGCGCAGCAGCGATCGATCGATTCCGGTCGCCGAGAAGGCTCCGCCGCCACTTTCGATTTCGACCGAACGAGCACTTGACTCTGCGACGGACACGTTGGCAATCGATCCTCAACCATCGCGCGCTCAAACTGTCCCGGGGGCGAGCGCGCAGGCCGATTCCGAACGACCACCCCCCTTCCGCGCAGCTCTGATCGCACTCGCCGCGATCGCGCTGAGCGCATTGGCTCTCAATCGGAATCCGCCACGACGCGTCGTGCAGCCGCCATCCCCCGATCCGAGCGCAGCAGGTGAACTCGCTGACACCGCTGAAGTGCTGGATTTTCAGAGCGCGATGAACGTCAGCGGCAAGTGATCGAAGGCTCGAGTCGGAAACCAGAAGGATCGCGACGCGCGACAACTTGGTGAAGGTTGCGGACTGAAAACCGGCCCCAGTGGGGCCAAGGGTAGGATCGGCGCGTGTCTTTCTACGTAACAACGCCGATCTATTACGTCAACGCCGAGCCGCACCTCGGGCACGCCTATTCGACGATCGGTGCCGACGTGATCGCGCGGCACATGCGGCAACGCGGCGAGGATGTCTTCTTTGTGACGGGCACAGACGAGCACGGCGAACCAGTCGTGGTCGCCGCCGAGGCCCAGAACACGACGCCGCAGGAAATGGTCGATCGCAATGCCCCGCGCTTCGAGGCGTTGACCGAGACGATCGACGTCTCCAACGATTTCTTCATCCGTACGACCAGCCCCGCCCACATGGCCGAGGTTCAGAACGTCTGGCAGCAGATCCACGACAACGGATACGTCTACAAAGGTCAGTACGAGGGCTGGTACTGCCCGAAGTGCGCCGACTTCAAGTCCGAACATGAGATTGGTGAGGACAACAGCTGTCCGATCCACCACATTCCGCTCGATCGCGAGAGCGAGGAGAGCTGGTTCTTCAAACTCTCGGCATTCCAGGAACCGCTGCAGAAACTGTTTGCCGACAACCCCGAGTGGGTGCTCCCGCGCCACCGCTACAACGAAGCGCTCTCGTTCATCGATGGTGGTCTGCGCGACGTCGCCCTCAGCCGTTCGAAGATCAGTTGGGGCGTCGAGCTTCCTTGGGATCCGTCGCACGTGATGTACGTGTGGTTCGATGCGCTGCTCAACTACTGGACTGCGCCAAAGATCGCCAGGCCCGGCGAGGACCTTTCGGGCAAGTTCTGGCCGGCCTCCGTCCACGTGATGGCAAAGGACATCATCAAGTTTCACGCCGTGTACTGGCCCGCGATGCTGATGGCGCTCGGTGCGCCGCTGCCGGAGCGGATGTTCGTGCACGGCTACCTGCTGATGGACGGCGAGAAGATGTCGAAATCGCTCGGCAACGTGCTCGATCCGGTCCACGTCGTTGAGCTGTTCGGCAGTGATGCGCTGCGCTTCTACTGCTTCCGCGAAGTCAGCTTCGGCAACGACGGCTCGATCTCGACCGCCGGTTTCGAGACTCGTTACAACACCGAGTTGGCCAATGAATACGGCAACCTCGCCAGCCGCAGCCTGGCGATGATCAAGAAGTACCGCGATGGAATCGTCCCAGCGAAACCAGTCGTGACAGGACTCGAAAGCGACTTCGCCGGCACTCGTGAATCCACGCAGGCGAGGTTCGACAAGCTCGAACTTTCTGGCGTGCTGGACGACATCTGGCTGCTCGTGCGCAGGCTGAACCGCTTCGTTGAAGAGCAGGCACCCTGGAAGCTTGCGAAAGACGAGTCGCGTGCTGGCGAACTCGACGCGACTCTTTATGGTCTTGCCGAAGGATTGCGAACGGTCTCGATTCTGCTGCACCCGTACATTCCGAAGTCAACGGCCAAGTTGATGGCAGCGATCGGTTGCGCCGAACAGGTCGACGATTTCTCGCTCGCAGAGTTCGGACTCGGCGACGGCGGGCAGTCGATCGGCGAACTGGAACCTTTGTTCCCGAAGCTCGAGAGTGTCGAGAACTGAACGATGGTCGACACCCACGCCCACATCGAAATGTGCGAAGGCGACCCTGCCGAGGTGATCGCTCGCGCCCGCGAAGTCGGCGTCGACCGCATCCTCTCGATCGGGCTGACCGGCGAAACGTTCGCGCAGACGCTCGCGATCGCGGAGGCGCATGAAGAGGTCTTCGCCGCGGTCGGCTGGCACCCCAACGAGACGACTGGATTCGGCGAAGAACAGATCGGCTTGATCAAGGAGGCCGCAGCACATCCGCGGGTACGAGCGATCGGCGAGACCGGACTCGACTTCTTTCGCGACAGTGCTCCGCCAGACGATCAGCGGCGCGCCTTCCTTGCACAGATCGCGATCGCATCCGAGCGCGGTCTCCCGGTGTCGATCCATGCGCGAGCCGCCGAGGCGGAGTGCATCGACATTTTGATCGAGCACGGCAGCGCCCTTCCGGCAGTCGTGCTGCACTGTTTTGGCGATCCTGGCCAGCTGGATCGCGCCGTCGATGCCGGCTTTTACTGCTCGTTCGCCGGAAATGTGACGTTCAAGAATGCGCCCGACCTGCGCGACGCCGCCGCGCGTGTACCGGACGATCTCTTGTTGGTAGAAACCGACTCACCATTCCTTGCTCCGCAGCCGGTCCGTGGCAAGCGCTGCGAGCCCGCCTACGTCACGATGACGGCCGAGACCGTCGCCGAGGTTCGTGGCATCGGCTACGGGGAGCTCGACGACATCGTTTCGGAGAACGCGCGCCGCGTCTTCAAGTGGTGAGCTGACGGCAATGGCCGACCCCAAGCAGCAGGCATCGATCGAACGGATGCGGCGCTTCGACATTCGCCCGCGGCGCAAGCTCGGTCAGAACTTCTTGATCGACAACAACATTCTCGACGTGATTTCCACGGCTGCGGATCTGCACGTTGACGATGTGGTGCTCGAAGTCGGCGGCGGCCTCGGAGTGCTCTCTGAGTTTCTCGCCGCGCGCGTCAGCAAACTGCAAGTGATCGAGATCGACAACAAGCTCTCGGATGCGCTAGACGACGCGGTCGGTGGATTCGAGAACGTGCTCGTGCACTACGGCGACGCGGTTGACATCGACTTCGGCGAGTTGGATCCGAAGCCAACCAAACTGATCGCGAACCTCCCCTACAACGTCGCGGCGACCTGCGTGATCAAGGCCTTCTACGAGTTGCCCGCGCTTGAACTCTGCTGCGTGATGGCGCAACGCGAGGTCGGCGAAAGACTCACTGCCAAGCCAAGCAACAAGCTCTACGCCGGAACATCGGTGTTGGTGCAGGCGATCAGTGACAACACGACCACGCGCAAACTCTCACGCAACATCTTCCATCCGGTGCCGAACGTGGACTCTTCGCTTGTGACGTTGAAACGCACCGCTGAGAATCCGCCTCCCGAGTTCAACGCACTGGTGCACGGTGCCTTCGCGCATCGACGCAAACCACTCGCGGGCTCTCTCGCGTTGATCCGTCGCGGCCATGACGATGCGGACACGATCAAACAGCGCGCCGTCGCCGCGCTGGCCGAACTGGGATATGACGCCAACACAAGAGCCGAGCAGCTCCCTGCCACAGACTTTCTACGTCTGAACGAGCTGATTTCCGAGGATCGCGGATGAACGGATTGACCAGCAAGGCACCAGGCAAACTCAATCTATGCCTGTTTCTCGGTCCTACTCGCGCCGACGGTCTGCACGACCTGGTCTCGCTGTTCGAATCGGTTTCGCTGCATGACACGGTCACCCTTGTACGCCGGCCCGACGCCGCAACGGACTCGGTGCTCTGCGAACGGGTAGCGGGAGAGAATCTGGCACTGACCGCGCTCGAAATGGCCCGATCATCCGGGCTGCTTCGCGGCGAACCTGTGGAGTTGACGATCGAGAAGCGCATTCCGGTCGCTGCCGGAATGGGCGGCGGGAGCGCCGACGCCGCCGCTGCCCTGCGGCTTATTGCCAGCGATCAGGGCGTCGCGATCGACGGGTTCGAATCACTCGCCTTCGAACTCGGCGCCGACGTCCCGAGCCAGCTCACGCCGGGGGCGTCGCTCGTCACCGGCGCAGGCGAACGTGTTGAGCGTCTGGTCGACGACCAGCTGGCCGGAGCTTCGCGTGCATATGTGATCGTCGCGCAAGCGACTGGCCTCTCGACCGCCGATGTCTTTCGTGCAGCCGACGCCGACTCGCTGGGTCGATCGGATTTGACAACCAAGATCGATCAGTTGCGTGCCGCGATCGAGACGCATCCGAACACGAGCGAGCTGAGCAGTTTGGTCGAGAACGACCTGACCGGCGCGATCGTCGGTTTGCGACCCGAGCTGTCAACCGTGATCGAAGCGCTGGTCGACGCAGGGGCCACCGCTGCGGCGATCACAGGTTCTGGGCCGACCTGTTTCGGCGTGTTCGGCGATCGGCCGACGGCTGAACGTGTCGCGCAGTCGATGATCGGTGAGGGCCATATCGCGCTCGTTGCCGAACCAGTCGGAGCCGAATTCGCCGCCGTCAGCGATCTACAGGCGGCGAATCGATGATCGACATGCCGATCGCGTCAACCGGCGCGCATCTCACCGCGGCGATCGCCGCCGCGATCTGGTTCGTGATCGCCGTGTTTCGTCTGCGCCGCGGCGAGCTCAACACCGAACGCAAGATCATTTCCGTAGTTGGCATTCTCGGCCTCTCACTTTTTGCCGCGGGCGCATTCAGCGGTCTGCCGCAACCGCAACAAGTGCTTGAGGACATCGCCGGAACACTCGGCAAATGGACGTACCTGTTGGTCGGCGTGCTCGCATTCCTCGAAACGGGCGCCTTCGTCGGGTTGATAGCGCCGGGAGAGGCAGCGGTGATCGTCGGCGGAGTGGTTGCCGGCCAGGGTGAGATCGACATTCGTCTGTTGATCGGGCTCGTGTGGTTCGCGGCGTTTGCCGGCGACTCGGTCAGTTTCTACTTCGGCAGGCGGTTGGGCCGAGAATTCATGATCAAGCACGGAAGGCGCGTGATGATCACCGAGGAACGCCTTGTGCAGGTCGAGCGGTACATGAAAGATCACGGCGGCAAGACGATCCTCATCGGTCGTTTCATCGGACTCGTCCGCGCGCTGGCGCCGTTCATTGCCGGCTCATCGAAGATGCCCTACCGAAGGTTCATGCCGTACGACATCATCGGGGCCGGCCTATGGGCAACGTTCTTTTGCCTACTCGGGTACGTGTTCTCGAACAACCTCTCCGCCGTCATTGACTACACCGAGCGCGGCGTTCTGATTTTCGGTTGGACGATCGGCACGATCGTGGTGGTCGTCTACCTGATCCGTCGGTTCCGAAAACCCGAGGAACGAGCGAAGGTCAGCGCATGGCTCGACGCGCAGGAACAGCACCCGCGTCGCGCGCTGCTGATCGTGCCGATCCGGCGAACCGTCCAGAAGCTCGTGCTGCCCGTTCTCAACTTTTTCGGGCCGCAGTTGCGCTTTGCCTGGGAACGCTTCACACCCGGCCGCCTCGGGCTCGAATTCACCACCGTGATGGCCGTCCTGGCAGTTGCCGGCTACACGCTCTACTTCTATTTGATCGCTGCGCTCGACTGGCCTGACAATGAGTTCGTCAATCGCTTGAACGATGCGGCATTCCGCGTCGTCGAGTCGATCCGTTCTGAGTGGCTGAACACGTTGGCGGAGGCGATCACGTTGCTCGGGTCTTTCCCTGTCGCGGCTGCGTTCACGGTGGTCGCTGCTGGCTACTGCTTTGCCCGACGCCGCGTGGCCGAGGCGAACGTAATGGTGATCAGCCTGCTGCTCGCGAGCCTGCTGACGGCGATTATCAAGAACTGGACCGAGGTACCGCGGCCCGTTGACCCACTGATCACCAGCGAAGGGTGGGCGTTCCCGAGCGGCCACGCCGCATACGCCGTCACTTACGTGGCGATCGCGATTTCGCTCGAGCGAATTCGCGACATCTTCACCAAAACCGTGCTGGTGATCGGCGCGATCATTCTCGGCGGGGCGATTGCTTTGAGCCGCGTGTACCTGCGCGTCCACTATCTGAGCGACGTGATCGGCGGCACGGCTCTGGGGTTCTCGCTGCTCGCGTTTTTCGCCGCGCTGGCCCTGCTGATAAGTCACCTCCGACGGCTGCGCAAAGAGCGGCAGCCGGAGGCGAACGTCAGCGGCGCGAGTACAGTTGGGTGACTCGGATTCCCCGTCGTAATCGTCCTCGCCAATGCATCTCCTAGCCAATTCATCGCTCGTACAGATCGCCCAAGGGGTCGGCGCAATCGGCGCCGGAATCGTCTTGATTGCCTTCGTTTCGCTGATCGCGTGGCCGGCTTGGAACTCGTACGGCCGCAACTGGGAGCGCGCGTCCGCGCTGTTCCTCTCGCTGTACGTTTTGATCGCGATGCTCAGCGTAGGCGGCCTGATCGGTCTGGCGGTTTTTGCTCTGCTCGGCGAGCGCATCTAGCCAAACGCCGCGCGACCAAACTTCGCGCACGCGGAAGCGTTTTTGCGTTCTTATGCTTGGTAAGTGCCTAAAGCCACGGAATCCACTTCAAAGTCCGCCGACAGCGCCATCTCGAGGCTGGCGAAGCTTGACGCCATTTCGGCTGCAGTGGAGTCGGGCACCGGCCTGACGGCGGTCACGCGAGCGGCGGCGGCGGCGCTCGAATCCTCGCTCGCCGTCATCGACAGCCGCAGCGCGGTGCTTGCAGTCGCCGCCGCGTCTCCCGAGGACGAACGACGTTTGCTCGCCGGCGAGGGGGGCACCGAGACGCACGAACTGCGTGTCGCGGAGAAACCCGTAGGCAGTCTTCGCGTTCGAGCGAGAGTTAAGGACGGCGTCGACGTGGCCACGCTTCGCATGGTTACAACGCTGATCGCCCTTGAGGTCGAGCGCACGCTCGCGCCGGAGCGCGCCGACCAACAAGTCGCGAGCGGTTTCATCGGTGATCTGATCAACGGCGTCACCAAAGAAGCTGATGCGGTCACGGCACGTACCGAGGAACTCGGCATTGATGTCGAGCGCGGCTGCGCGTTCGTGCTCGCGCGTGCAACTCCGCGTCGACCGGTGGGCGATGACTGGCGTGCCCGACTGCTGCTCGTGGTCGAACGCGTGGCTCGCTCACTCCACCCCCGGGTGGTCACGGCGCAGGTCGAACGTGACGGCTCGAAGACCGGTGAAGTCTTCGTGATGATTCCCAGCGCCGAATCGGAGTCGGTAGAGAAGGCGGCGCGCGCAATTCGTGAGGAACTCGAGGCCACGCTCGAGGAGTTCAGTTTCACCGTCGGCTTCGGCCGGAACACGACCGAGCCGTCCGACCTCTATCGCGCAGGACAGGAAGCGTTGCTGGCGGTGAACGTTGCCGAGGCCAGCGGCTCCGGCAACCTGATGAGTTTCGAGGACACCGGCGCATACCGACTGCTGCTGCCAGCTCTCTGCGATGACCCGGCTGAACTTCGCCGATTCTTCGCCGAGACGATCGAACCCCTGGTCACCTACGACGACCAATACGAGACCAACCTCGTTCAGACCGTGGACACCTTCCTCGCCGCCGACGGAAACGTCGCGGGCACCGCTCAACGCCTTTTCACGCACCGTCACACGATTCGCTATCGACTGGAGCGCGTGAAGGACCTCACCGGACTCGACTGCTCGTCGACGGATGGCCGCGAGCGGCTCAGTCTTGGGTTGAAATCGATGCGAGTGCTCGGTATTGCAAATCCCGGCGGTCCGGCCCAGGAAGCCGGGGTCGAGGGCGGCCGTGTGCCGTCAACCGGCTGAAGCGAACTCCCGCTCGATCATCTCGCGGCGAAAGTCAAAGATTTTCTTCGTGTCGCGGGCGACAAGGGTTCGGCGCACGACTTCGCCGATCGGCCCGAACGGAACGCGGTAGCGCACGACGTCGCGGATCAAAGTGCCGCCTTCGGCGTCCTCGAACTCATGAGTGTGATGCCACAGCGAGTACGGCCCCGACAATTGGACGTCGACAAAGCGCTCGCCCGGTACCCACTCCTCGATCCTCGTCGTCCAGTGCAGCGGCAGCCCGCGCAACGCCAACCTGTAGCGGATCAACGCACCCTCGGTCAGCCGTTCCGGGATCTCGACGATCCGAAAGTTAAGCCATGGGGGCGTCAGCCGCTCGAGGTTCTGGGCATCACTGAAGAATTCGAAAACTTCGTCGCGTGGCCTGGCGATGAATTGCTCCTGGCTGAGCGTGCTGGCCCCTTCGAGCTGCACCTCATGTTTGGCGAAGTTGATTTTTGGGAAGCTAGGAGTCATATCCAGACGCGGTTCGATTTGGGGGACGGATGCAAGGGGTTACGGAAATGTCTACGTTGGAAGGTGCGTTGCGGTTGCCGGACGGCGAAGCGGAAACGGCGCAAATCGAAGTTCGAACGCTGGACCATTTGGTCCTGACCGTTGCAGACGTCGAGCGCAGTTTGGAGTTCTACGCGCAGACGCTGGGTATGCAGCCGATCACGTTCGGTGCAGGACGGCAGGGATTGGCGTTCGGCGAGCAGAAGATCAACCTTCACCAAACGGACGATTCGTTTTCACCTGAACCGGGCACTGCAACCGCCGGTTCTGCGGACCTTTGCTTCCTAATCGAGGGCAGCGCCAACCAAGCGGTTCTGCATCTGCAGAATTTGGGAATCGCGATCGAACAGGGGCCGGTCGAACGCGAGGGCGCACAGGGCAAGGCGCTTCGGTCGGTGTATTTTCGCGATCCAGACGGCAACCTGATCGAGGTGGCCGAACAGGTCGAACAAGCGCGTCCGATCGACGATGACGCCTGGCTCTAACGACGTCTGGAGCTAAGGACGTCTGGAGCTAGAAGTCTGAGCTCGATCGAAAACGCTACGGACTCGCTCATCACTAGCCAGCGACAGTCTCGACGTCGTCGGCAACCAGTTCTAGAACGGCCGCGCCGTAGCTCTCGAGCTTTGCGGCCCCGACGCCGCGCACATCGGCAAGCTCGTCCGACGTGCTTGGGCGAGTGCGTGCGATCGCCCGCAGAGTCTTGTTGTCGAAGACCATGTATGCGGGCAGCGATTTTTCATCGGCCAGACGCTTGCGCCACACACGCAGCTCTTCCAGTAGTCGCTCGTCGTCGGGCGAGAGTTCCGGTTCGTCGTCGGGCACTCTCGCCGCCCGTTTGGCCGCGGGTGCCGCGCGTTTGACCGCCACACGAAGCTCAAGCGGGTCGCTGCTCTTGACGAAATCTCGCCATTCGCCCGACAGCCGCAACACGTTGAAGTGGTCGCTGTCCACGCGTACCATCCCGCGCGCAATCAGTTGCCGGAGCACTGCTCGCCACTGTTGGTCGCTGAACTCTGCCCCGATGCCAAAGGTCGAGAGATTCCAGTGGTTGAAGCGAGCGACCTTGTCTGTCTCCTTGCCGCGGAGGACATCGAAGATGTGGCCGCTGCCGAAGTTCTGTTCGCAGCGATAGATGCACGAGAGCAACATCCGCGCCTGCTCGCCGGCGTCCCACATTTCCGGCGGCGAGATGCAGTTGTCGCAGTTGCCACATGGTTCCGAGTCCTCACCGAAGTACGCGAGCAGCCGCTGCCGCCTGCAGTCGGTCGACTCGCAGAGCCCGAGCAGGGCATCCAGCTTGCCGCGCAGCACTTGCTTGTGTTGCTCATTGGCATCGCCGTTCTCGAGCAGGTTTCGCTGCATGACCACGTCCTGCAGGCCGTAGGCCATCCACGCCTCTGCCGGATCGCCGTCGCGACCGGCGCGACCGGTCTCTTGGTAATAGCCCTCGATGTTCTTCGGCATGTCGAGGTGCGCGACGAAGCGCACGTCGGGTTTGTCGATGCCCATCCCGAACGCGATCGTCGCCGTCATCACGATGCCGTCCTCGCGTAGAAAGCGATCCTGATGGCGCTGGCGAACCGCCGAGTCGAGTCCCGCGTGGTAGGGCAGCGCAGTGATGGCCTGGTCGTTCAAGAACTTCGCGGTCTCCTCGACCTTGCGGCGCGAGAGGCAGTAGACGATTCCGGCTTCGCCGGCGTGGGACTGCGTGATGAAGCGCAGCAATTGCTTTCTCGCGTCGCGTTTCTCGTCGATCAGATAGCGAATGTTCGGTCGGTCGAAACTGCTGACGTAGAGCGGCGCGTCGTCGAGGTCGAGCTGGCTGGCGATCTCCCGCCGTGTCAGTGCGTCGGCCGTCGCGGTCAGCGCGATTCGCGGCACCGCCGGGAAGCGCTCGTGCAGGATCGTCAGCGCCTGGTACTCAGGCCTGAAATCGTGACCCCATTGAGAAACGCAGTGAGCCTCGTCAATGGCGAACATGCTCAACTTGCCAGCGTCGTCGAGCATCGCGAGGTCGGCGAGAAAGTTCGCGTTGGTGACGCGCTCGGGTGCGGCGTAGAGCAATGTCAGCTCGCCGGAGAGCATTCGCCTGCGAGTGTGTTCGAACTCCTCCGACGACAGTGCAGAGTTGAGGAACGCCGCCTCCACGCCCAACTCGTGGAGCGCAAGCACCTGGTCTCGCATCAACGCGATCAACGGTGAGACCACGACGGCTAGGCCCTTGCCCGCGCGTTGGCGCAGAATCGCGGGCAACTGGTAACAGAGCGACTTGCCCGCGCCTGTCGGCATCAGTACAAGCGCGTCGCCACCGGCGCTGATCTGCTCGATGATCTCAGCCTGCCGCCCGCGGAAACTGTCATATCCGAAGACCTCGTCGAGCACGTCGATCGGTGTGGTCGGCAGCGGATCGCTCATGTCGGCAGGCTAACCGCTGCAGTGCGCGTTTATAGTTTTCCCGCATGGGAAACACGTTGCCGCTGATCATCGTCTTCGCGATCGCCTTCATCGGCATCACAATTCTGCTGATCTACAACGGTCTGGTCAAAGCCCGCAACATGACGGACGAGAGCTGGTCGGGCGTCGACGTCCAACTCAAGCGTCGTCGCGACCTGATCCCAAACCTTGTTACGACCGTGCAGGGTTACGCGGCGCACGAGCGCCAAACGCTCGACGCTGTCACCGAGGCACGTGTCGTCGCTGAAGCCGCCGTCGTGGGCGGAGCCCGTCAGGCAGTCGGAGCCGAGAACGCCCTGACGCGTTCACTGGGCGGACTCTTCCTGGTCGCCGAGCAGTACCCGGATCTCAAAGCAAGCCAGAACTTCTTGCAGCTCCAGAAGGAACTCGCCAATATCGAGACGAACATCGCCGGAGCTCGCAGCATCTACAACGGCAACGCGCGCAATTACAACGACAAAGTGCAATCGTTTCCCGCGCTGGTGGTCGCCGGATCGCTCGGGTTCAAAACTCGACCGTATTTCGAGGCGACGCTCGCCGAACGTACGTCGGTGCCGGTCGGTTTCTGATCCGATGCGCTCGTACGACGAATACAAGCGGCTCGCCGACGCCGAGGCCTACGCCAAACACAAGAAGTGGCTACCGATCCTCGGTGTGCTGCTCGGAATCATCGGAGTCGCGGTCGGTGCCGGCACAAGCCCCCAGTCGCAAGGACTCGGTGGGTTCGTGGGCCTGGTGGCCGGTTTCGTCGTTGCCTTCGTGATCTACCGGCTGATCCTGCACCACAGTTCACAGACGTCCGCGGACAAGATGTACACCGCCGACTGGTGCGTAGAGCACGGGCTGACCGACCGTGGCGACGACTACTCACCGCCGAACGGCCCATACGCCAACAGCGGAAAGCGCCAGAAGTCCTACCGCGCGATCGAAGGCGAACTGGGCGGCCTGACCACGCTGTTCTACAACTTCAGTTACTGGACGGAGTCGACTGACAGCGACGGCAACTCGACCGAGACCGAGCACCCCTACAAGATCATGCGGCTGATGGGCACGACGCTGCCGATTGATCGGCTGTCGATCGCCAAGCGCGGCTTCATGAACCGCTTCGCCGCGATCGACAAGCTCCAGGGAAAGTTGACGCCGGAACGCCCGATCCAGCTCGAAAGCGTGGAGTTCAACAAGCTATTTGACTTGACGATCGATGACCACGCCGACGACATCTGGATTCGTCGCATCTTCGATCCTGCAACGATCAGCGCGGCGGTCGCCGGCCAGTTCGAGATCCCGGATCTGCGCTACTACGACGGCGCATGGTGGCTGATCGAGGAGAAGCACTGCCGGGCGCGCGACCTTGACACGCTTTTGCCGTGGCAGGCAACGGCCGCCACGGCAATCGCGCACCTGGCGCGCGTGCAGAATCTTTAGCTGCGCAGCAGAGTCTTTAGAGACGCTTCAGCGCTTGACGATGAACGTAATGGCGTTGCCACCATTGCCCGCGCGACCGGTTCGACCGATGCGGTGGATGTAGTCGTCGTAGGTTTCCGGCTCGTCGTAATTGATGACGTGGCTGACGTCGGGGATGTCGAGTCCGCGCGCTGCGACGTCGGTCGCCACGAGGATCGCGATCTTGTCGGCCTTGAACGCGTTCAGCGCACGCTGGCGCTGCGGCTGCGACTTGTTGCCGTGAATCGCCTCTGACTTGAAGCCACGCTTGTTGAGCTGGTCGCTCAACTTCTGCACGCCCCACTTGGTGCGACCGAAGATGATCGCCTTCTCGACGTCTTCGCGGTTGAGAACGTCGTGGAGCTGTTCGACCTTCTGGTCCTTGCCGCCGGCCTCGATCACGTCTTGCGCGATGTGGTCGTTGTTGCTGTTGGTGCGGACTGAGCAGACGACGTGGTTGCGCAGCAAGCCGTTGATCAGCTTCTCGATCTCCGGCGTGATCGTCGCTGAGAACGTCAGCGTCTGGCGCTCTGACGGGACGGCGTCGCAGATGTAGCGCACGTCACGGATGAAGCCCATGTCGAGCATGCGGTCGGCTTCGTCGAGAATCAACGTATCGGTGAAACCGAGATCGAGCTTGCCCTGCTCCATCAAGTCCTTCAGGCGACCGGGCGTGCCGATCACCACGTGCGGCTCGTTCTTGAGCGCCTTGATCTGCGGATTGATGTTGGTGCCACCGACGCAGAGCACGCTGTCGAACTTGAGGCCCTTGGCGAAGGTGCGAAAGTCGTCCTGAATCTGGGCGGCGAGTTCGCGAGTCGGGGTGACGATGAGCACGTCGTTCTTGCCCTCGGTCGTGATCAGGTGCTGGAGAATCGGCAGCACGAACGCGGCGGTCTTGCCGGTTCCCGTGTTGGCCAGACCGAGCACGTCGCGACGATCGAGGATCGGCGGGATCGCAACATCCTGAATTTGTGTGGGCGAGCTGTAGCCGTGGGCGGCGATGTTGCGCTGCAGGCGGTCGTCGAGGGCGAAGTCGGTGAAGGCGTGCTTGGCGACGTATTCGGTCTGCTGAGCGGGCTGAACGTCGGAGTTGATGAACAACGCCGGGTCGATCAGCTTCTTCTTTTTGTTGCCACGTCCGCCACCACTCTGGTGACGACCGGCCGCCGGATTGTTGCGGCCCGGGCGGGCATTGTGCTTGCCGGCGCCTTTGCGACCGGAGTTGTTGCGGGAGTTCGAGTTCTTGTTGCGCGACTGCGCGTGAGAGCGATTTGCCATCTCGTGGAAAGTCTTTCTTTGGTTGTTGTCCGTGCCCGATTGGCACTTGTGTGGACGGTTCGTGTGGTCGGTTTTCGTGAATTCACACAACGAACGCGCGCTTGGAACAACACGGCTGTAACGAGAATGCTCGGAATCGACTGGCGCAATCTTGCGCTGCGATTCCTCGAAATAAACCACCGCGGGCGGCACGCTTCAATGCGCGCTTTTGCCCGTCGTTGTGTTGATTATCGCAGGCTGAAGAAAATCCTTTAGTTCGCGACGTCAAGTTGGCGCGGACTAGACCCCCATTCCATCCGAACAACACGAAGTCAACCCTCGCCCAGACAGAACCGTCTCCCCCACCCACCCGAACAACACGAAGTCAGAGAGCCTGTGTGTGTTTTTGACAAGGACGCACAAGGCGAAGCGGCCAATTCGGCCGTGAGCCGCGGAGGACGCAGCTCAAAAACACACACAGGCACTCTGACTGGGGCACCTGGACTCGAACCAGGGATCCCGGGACCAAAACCCGGAGCCTTACCAACTTGGCTATGCCCCATCGACCGCCCGCGGCAGCTTGCCGCAGCGATCAAACGACAATCCTAGTGACGAAGTTTCTCCTGCCGACGATCGAAACCGTCCCCGGCAGTTAGGATCCTCGGCGGGGATGGATCTTCAGGAGTACATGAAGCTCGACGCGACCGATCTGGCAGCGCAGGTTGCCGGCGGAAACGTCACGGCCGCCGAACTTCTCGCGCTGGCTCGCGATCGTGCCGCGCAGGTCAATCCGAAAATCAATGCGATCGTTCGGTCGATGGATGACATTGCCGAGGCTCGTGCCGCCGGACCATTGACCGGACCGTTCGCGGGCGTGCCGTTTCTGCTCAAGGACCTCGGTCAGGAATACAAGGGTGTGCCAACCACCTACGGCTCGCGGGCGCTCGTCAAGAACGTTGCAGAGGAACACGCCGTACCGGTTCAGCGTTGGCTCGACGCCGGTTTGGTCGTGTTCGGCAAGACGAACTGTCCGGAGTTCGGCGCCAAGGGAATAACCGAGCCTGAGTTGTTCGGCCCAAGCCGGAATCCGTTTGACATCGGTCACACCCCGGGTGGTTCCTCGGGTGGCTCGGCAGCTGCCGTTGCGGCGGGCATCGTCCCGGCTGCGGGTGCCAACGACGGCGGTGGCTCGATTCGCATCCCCGCGGCCTGCTGCGGTCTCGTCGGTCTGAAACCGACTCGTGGCCTGGCACCGTATGGGCCGATATTCGCCGAACCGCTGCACGGAATGGCAGTCCAAGGGGTCGTGTCGCGCACCGTTCGCGACAGCGCCGGCCTGCTCGACGCGATCGTCGGGCCGGAGCCGACCGCGACCTATCTCTCGCAGGTGCCGACGACACCTTTCGCAGAACAGATCCAACAGGCACCGGGGAAGCTACGCATCGGATACTCAGTCAGTTCTGCGATCAACAAGTCCCCGGACCGCGAGGCGATTCGCGCCGTCGAGTCCACAGCTGCGCTGCTCAGCGAACTCGGTCACGAGGTCGAAGAAGTCGATCCGCCGTACGACGACGCAGCGCTCGCGCGCGACTTTCTGATCATTTGGTTCGCCCAGGCAGCTGCTGAGGTGGCGATGGCGAAACAGGTGTACGGGGCGTCGAGCAAAGACTTCGAGTCCGACACCTTGGTGATGGCCGAGCTCGGCCGCGCGGCCGGCGTGATCCCGGCAGCGCAAGCGTTGGAGCGTCGCAACGAATACGTGATCACGCTCGCCAAGTTCCACGAGCAGTACGACTACTTCCTGACGCCGACGCTCGCGAAACCGCCGCTGCGCATCGGCGAACTCGACACGCCGGAGAATCTGCAGAAGGCCAGCCGCGGAATCGTCGCTGCCCGCGCCGGCAAGCTGCTCGCCAAGCTTCCGCTGATCGACGAGATGATCGACGGCAATCTCGGCTGGGTGCCGTACACACAGCTAGCGAACCTGACCGGCCGCCCGGCGATCAACGTCCCGCTGCACTGGACCGAAGCCGGCCTGCCGCTCGGAGTTCAGTTCGTCGGCACACTCGGAGCCGACGGCCCACTCCTCCAGCTCGCAGCACAACTGGAGCAAGCCAAACCCTGGGCCGGCCACCACCCAGGTAGGTCTCGCGTGCGCTAGCTAGCCGTTCTCGAAGTCGAAGTGCGGGCCGGATTTTCCGCAAACCTCAGGCCGATGCGAGCGGCTCACATTGCGAGCGGATTTTTTGGCGTCCACTAGTGCAAGGACTCGTATTCAGCTAAACGTCGATAGCTATCGGGCCGATACGAAAAAGAACTTAATATGCAAAAATTCTGTTTAAATGCTTGTTTGTGTGGCTTTTCGGGCATAATCCGCCCGTAATGAATAAAATGGCTGAATCTGAACGACACCTACCGTCAGTCCTCTTGGGATTCAATGGCGAGAACATACGGTCGTTTCGCGACCCGTTTGACGTCTCGCTTCTTGCCACTAGGCAATCTCGACCACAAGTGCCAGTTGACGTACCTTGGCGTGAGGATGGAGCAACGGTAAGCGTTCTTCCGACCGTTGGATTCTTTGGTCCCAACGCGTCCGGCAAAACGAACGTTCTCCGTTTTCTTGACGATATGCGGTCGATGGTGCTCCACTCATTTCGGCATGGTGATCCGGCTGGCGGCCTTGACCGGCAACCATTCAGACTCGACCCGAATTCGCGAGGTGCACCTTCAAGCTATGAAGTCGACCTAATCGTGAATGGAGTTCGCCACGTTTATGGCTTCATTCTCGACGACGAACGTGTTCTTGAAGAGTGGGCGTTTCACTACCCAAAGGGGCGTCCGAAGAATATTTTTCGCCGTGATGGAGACAACGTTGAGTTCGGCGCATCGGATCGCGGCAAAGCTCGCTCCATCAAGTCGATCCTTCGTCCAAACGCGCTCGTCCTGTCCACCGCCGCATCCGCAAATCATTCTGCTCTGCTTCCCCTGTATGCATGGTTCAGCAGAAACCTGCTGCTGGCGGACGTGAGAACAAGAAACGCCCGGCAGGTCTTCAGCGCTCGGCTCCTAGATGAAGACTCTCGGCTGCGAGATTCAGTGCTTTCGCTCATGAAATCAGCAGATCTAGGAATCACGGGCGCCCGGCGCGAGGAGCCGGATCCCGCGTTCGCGGAAAAGGTTGAGAAGGCAATGAGAGTCCTAATAAGCGAGGAACTCGAGAACAATCCAGAGCTGGACGTGCCGCCCGTTGACACCGTTGGAGTAGCGCTAACGCATCGCGGAGCAGACCAAGAAGTGGAGTTTCCGTTCGAGGACGAGTCTCTGGGCACTCTCGTGTGGTTTGGCCTCGTTGGTCCTGTCATCCAAGCACTCAGCGACGGTGCCGTACTGCTCGCCGACGAACTTGACGCAAGTATTCATCCTGCGCTAGCTGCACGTGTCGTCGAGTTGTTCCAGAACCATGAGACAAATCCGAACCGCGCGCAACTTCTGTTCAACTCCCATGATGTATCGATGCTGGGTGAAGATTCGACTTCAACGCTTCTCGGTCGCGACCAGGTTTGGTTCACAGAAAAGCACCATGAAGGAGCAACGCGGATCTACCCGCTGTCAGATTTCGGCCCACGAAAAGACGAAGCAATCGCAAAACGCTACTTGGCTGGTCGATATGGCGCCGTGCCGATTCTCGATCCGGCTGAGTTCGCTGAATCCGCACGCCAAAGCGTGATTGGTTAGAACTCGTGGCACGTCGACGTGGACCAGGTAAACCCAGGAGAAACGCGCGAACCAAGCCAAAACTGCGATCAATACTCGTTTTCACTGAGGGCAGGAGCACCGAGGTTTCATACTTAAAGGCGTGGCACCGAAAGTTCCGCCAAGACGTAACCGTCACTGTTAGTGAAGAGCACGGAGTGCCGTCGACGTTAGTCGACCTTGCCGCGGTCGCTAAGCGCCAGGAGGCGAGGGCGGAAAAGCGCGGCGAAGGCCCCGCGCATGACGAATACTGGTGCATGTTTGACATCGATGACCATGTGAAGATTCCAGAAGCGCTCGACAAAGCCAGCGCGAACGGGATCGGAGTCGCCGTTACCAATCCTTGCGTAGAACTGTGGTTTCTCCTCCACTTCCGCCCTCAGACGGCATACCTCGAACGTGAGGAAGCTCAAAAACTCTCGAAGGAAGTAACTCGCTGCGACAAGCGACTAACGGAAGGCGCAACCAAGCAGCTAGTCGACAAGTTCCTAGATGCCAAGAGCCGTGCGATTGAATTGGACAAGAAGCACGACGGCGATGGTTCGCCGCCACGTTCAAATCCGAGCAGCAACGTGTATGAACTTATTGACCGCATCAGGGCCGGGCCGTCTCGGAGCGGCAAATAGCAGAAATATGTCGGCCTAGAGGTATTCGGGGTTTTTGAAGTCGAAGCGGGTGCCTGCTTCCCATTTGGCGGCTTGGTTGCCGTGGGCGGGGATTCCGCCGGCGCGCTTGAGCATGCGCGCGAGGTGCAGGAGGTTCCAGGTCATGAACGTTGTGTTGCGATTGGTGAAATCGTTCTCTGGTCCGCCGGAGCCTTCGTCCAGGTAAGACGGTCCGGGTCCTGCCTCACCGATCCAACCGGCATCCGCCTGCGGCGGGATCACGTAACCGATGTGCTGCAGCGAATAGAGGATGTCCATCGCACAGTGCTTGATGCCGTCTTCGTTGCCGGTGATCAGGCAGCCACCCACGCGGCCGTAGTAGGCCCACTGCCCTTCCTCATTTCGCTCGCCGGAGTGCGCATAGAGACGCTCGATCACCTTCTTCATCTCGGAGCTGTTGTCGCCGAGCCAGATCGGGCCCGCCAATACGAGAATGTCGGAGCTGAAGATGCCGGGCCAGAGATCAACCCACGCGTCTTCCTCCCAACCGTGTTCGCGCATGTCGGGATACACGCCGCTGGCGATCCTGTGATCGATCGCGCGGATCTGAGTGACCGACACCCCGTGCTTGGCCATGATGCCGGCGCTTGCGTCGATCAGGCCCTGCGTGTTCGATACATCGGGCGACCGCTTGAGTGTGCAGTTGATGAAGGTTGCCGAGAGTTCGCTGAAGTCGAGATCGATTGAGTCATTCATAGCTGCGCACGATATTGGACACCGCAACCCAATGCATCGCTTCGCGACAATCGCGGCACGCGGTTAGGATGCCTCGCATGTCGCGCGTCGGAGCAGAAGCCAGTTGCGTGGTTGTGTTGGCTGGCGGCAAGGGAACTCGCATGCAGTCGAATGTCACGAAGGTCCGCCATCCGGTGGCCGGACTGCCGATGCTCGTCTACCCCGTGTTGGCGGCTCAACAGGCGGGCGCCAAGAAAGTCGTCGTGGTCACCAGCCCGGAAGACGATTTCGCAGACATCCTTCCGAACGGTGCGACTACAGCCACGCAGGCCGAAGCACTCGGAACCGGCGATGCCGTGAAGGCCGCGGAATCCGCCACCGTCGGCGCCGACCACGTGATCGTCCTCAGCGGCGACACCCCGTTGATCGACTCCGATCTGATCACCGAGCTCGCCGAGGCTCAGTCCGAATCCGGTGCCGCGATGGTTATAGCGACCGCGCGTCTCGCCGACCCGACTGGATACGGCCGGATCGTGCGCGACGCCCACGGCCACGTCGAGCACGTCGCCGAGACCAAGGTCGCCGGCGACGCGAGTACTGCGGAGCTCGCGATCGATGAGGTCAATTCGGGCATCTACGTGTTCGATCGCGACAAGCTCTTCGCGGCGTTGGCGGAGGTCAAGTCCGACAATGCGCAGGGCGAGTACTACCTGCCGGACGTGCTTCCGATCCTGCGCGCGCAGGGCGACACCGTCATCGCCCACGAACTTGCATCGCCCGATCACATGCTGGGTGTGAACGACCGCGCCGACCTCGGACTCGTCCAGCAGTTGATGAATGACCGCATCGTGCGCGACCACCAACTCACCGGCGTGACGGTGATCGATGCCGAATCAACCTGGATCGAGGCGACGGTGAAGATCGGTGCCGACACCGTCCTCGAACCGGCCACCTACCTGCGCGGGACCACCGAAATCGCCGACGGTGCAACGATTGGACCGGGCAGCACGATCATCGACAGCAAGATCGAGAGCGACGCCCGCGTGATCCATTCGTATCTGACCGAGGCAGTCGTCGGCCCCGGTGCCAGCGTCGGACCGTTCGCATACCTACGACCCGGTGCAGTACTTGCCGAAGGCAGCAAGGTGGGCACGTTCGTCGAGGTGAAGAACTCCGTGATCGGCCCAGGTGCCAAGGTGCCGCACCTGTCCTACATCGGCGACGCAGACGTCGGCGAAGGCAGCAATCTCGGTGCCGCCACGATCACCGCCAACTACGACGGCAAGAAGAAGCACCGAACAACGATCGGCGCAGGAGTTCGCACCGGCGTGGACACGACGCTGGTCGCTCCGGTAACTGTCGGCGACGGTGCCTACACTGGAGCAGGAAGCGTGATCACACGAGACGTTCCCGCTGACGCCCTAGCGGTGGCACGGGAGCGCCAGAAAATCATCGAGAACTACGCGAATCGACGCGCGTAGCTCGAGTAAGTTCAGAGCAAACGCGCGAAATGGAACGGGTAATGGAGCCGACCACCGTGAGCAGTCCAGAGCAGGGCATCGAGATGCAGGCGCAGTCAGCGACGAGCGTCATCCGAGAGGGCAACAAGCGCTTGATGGTCGTCTCCGGGCGAGCCAGCCAAGAACTCGCGGGCAAGATCGCAGATCGGCTCGACGTAGAGCTGTCGCCGGTGACCCTGAAGACCTTCTCCAACGGCGAGGTCTACTGCAGATACGAAGAATCAGTCCGCGGAGCCGACATCTTCATCGTTCAGTCGACTTGCGGCAACGAGGCCGCCGGAATCAGCGCGAACGACGCCCTGATGGAACTGCTGGTGATGATCGACGCAGCCGTCGGCGCGTCCGCACACCGCGTGATTGCTGTGACTCCTTGGTACGGATACTCCCGTCAGGACAAGAAATCCGCACCACGTGAACCGATCACGGCGCGACTGGTCGCGAAGATGATGGAACGCGCAGGGGCCGATCGCGTGCTGACTATGGACCTCCACGCCGGTCAGGTACAGGGCTTCTTCAGCAAGCCGGTCGATCACATGACGGCGATGCCGATCCTCACCCAGTACATATCCGACCAGCACATCGGCGACGACCTTGTCGTCGTCTCGCCCGACGCCGGTCGAGTGAAGCTGGCGAAGAAGTTCGCGAGCAAGCTTGGTGCCGAACTGGCGATTCTCAACAAGGAGCGCCCGGCTCACCAAGTCGCCGAGATCGGCTACGTGATCGGAGATGTAAAGGGCAAGACGGCGATCCTCGTCGACGACATGATCGATACCGCGGGCACTCTCTGCGCCGCGGCTCAAACCGTCCATGACGAGGGAGCGAGCCGTGTGATCGCCGCAGCGACTCACCCCGTGCTCAGTGGCAGTGCCTTCGAAAACCTCGACAGCTCGCCGCTCGAGCAGATCGTCGTGACCGACACGATCCCGATGCGCCCAGGCGCGCCGGAGAAAATCAAGGTGATCACGGTCGCCGACATCCTCACCGACTCGATCCGCCGAATATTCAGCGACGACTCGGTCAGCGAAATCTTCGCCGGCGAGAACCAGCTCTTCTAGGTCGGTCACCACAACAGGCTGCATTCTCTGTAGAGTCCGCAGCGATGGAGGGGACCGCACCTACAGTCGGCGTTTTCAGGACGCCGGAAGAACGCTTCGCGAACCTGCCGGACTTTCCCTGGCAGCCGAAGTACACCGAGCACGAGGGCCTGCGCCTCGCCTACATCGACGAAGGCGAGGGACCGACCGTCTTTCTGCTTCATGGCATGCCGACCTGGAGCTTCCTCTGGCGCAAGGTGATGGTGCCGCTGCTCGACGCCGGGTACCGCTGCGTGGCGCCCGACATGATCGGCTTCGGACGTTCCGACAAGCCGACGGCGATTGAGGACTACACGTTCGATCGCCACACAGCTGCGATAACGCAAGTGATCGAACACCTCGACCTCGACGAGATTAACTTCGTTCTGCACGACTGGGGTGGACCGGTGGGCACACGAGTGGCCGCCGAACACGCTGAGAAGGTCGCCAGTACCGCATTGATGGACACCGGATTCAACACCGGCGACTTCAAGATGAGCGACAACTGGCAGGCTTTTCACGATTTCGTCATCAGCACTGAAGACCTGCCGATCGGGTTTCTGATCAAAGGCGCCGTCGCCAACGATCTGACCGACGACGTGTTCAACGCATACGAAGCGCCATTTCCCAGCCCAGAGTCGAAGGCCGGTGCGCGCGCCTTTCCACCGCTGATTCCACGAACGACCGAGCACCCGGACGCCGTGGTCGGCCGCTCGGTGCTGCAGACGTTCATCGACGCGAGCTGGCCCAAACTCGTGCTCTGGGCCGATCGCGATCCTGTTCTGCCACAGCATCTTGGCGAAGTGCTTGCGAGCAGAATCGGTGCCCCGCCTCCGGTACCGATCAACCAGGCAGGGCATTTCCTGCAAGAGGACCAGGGCGAACTGATCGGCAAGACGATCGCCGATTGGCTCGACGCCCAGCGCCAGAACTAGGCCGAATTCACGCGCGCAGCGCGAGCAGCGATAGCGTCGTCATAGAGGGCCGCAAGCCTGGGCCCGAAGGCCGCCTCGCTGTATACGGCTCGCGCACGATCGAGTGCCGCCGAACCGGCTGCCCGCCGCACACCGCTGTCGGCGAACAGCCGCGTCATCACGCCCGCCATCGCTTCGTGGTCACCCGCCGCAAAGACGAGCCCTGGTTCGGTCAGCTCCGGCAGGCCGCCGCGGTCGCTGGTGACAAGCGGTAGTCCGGCCGACAGAGCCTCGAGAGCAGACAGTGGCAATACCTCGCGCCAGATCGACGGGAGCACCGCGAATGCCGCTCCCATCCTTGCCGCGACCATCGCCTGCCCGTCGATCCTGCCGAGGAACTCGACCGGCGCGGCTCGTTCCGCAGCGAGCTGCTGCGCGCGCCTGATGTCGGGGCCGTCGCCCGCGACGCGAAGTGGCACGCCAGATGCGGCCGCAGCTTCAATCGCCACAAAGATTCCTTTGTCCTCGGTGACTCGGCCGACGAAGAGTGCGTATTCCCCACTGCCAGCCTGGGAGGTGTTCGCAAACTCGCTGTCGGGCAGCCAACTTGGCAGCACGCTGACCGGGAGATCGATACCGAGGGCAGTCAGATCCTCGCCGAGCTGCCTGACCGGGGCCGCGAAACGATCAACGCTCTCGATCGTCGCACTCTGCCAGCGTCCGAGGCCGTATGCGTAGGCGGCGGCCTCCGGCAACGACCCACGGCAGTTGTGCCGGAGACCTGCGCCGGTGCTCTTGCCCGCGCCGGTATTTTTGGGCGCGCATTCTGTGCAGTCGTGTCCGTCGCGGAATGCGGTGCCGATTGCGCAGAACAATCGATAGTTGTGAAGGTGAAGCACCACCGCCGCACCGGCCTCGCTGGCCGCCGCGAGTCCTCGCCATCCGAAGCTCGGCAGGATGTTGTGGGCATGGACGACCGTGATCGAATTATCCCGAACAAAGTCGCCAACTTCGTCCGCGTTCAATCCGCCTCGTACCAGCGCGGAACCCGCCTTGACTGCGCCGGACCGGCTGCTTGATCGCTCGAGCAGCGCCGAGAACTCCGCTTCGCGCTGGAGCAGGTCCGCCAACTGTTCGACATACCGCTCTTCGCCTCCGGGCTGTCGGTAGCGGTTGTGCAGAATGAGTACTCGCTGCTCGCCAAGTGAACTCATGCCGATCTCGCTGCTCCGCTCTCCCGTGCGCATCGTGGCCGCATCCTAGAGACGTGCGGCCGACAAGTCATCTTGCATGTTTGTTTTGTACTCCAAAGGGGTAGTGAACTGGGGTTGTAACGTCTAATTCCTCGATCGCGACGTTGCTCCGCAGAAACTTTGCACCAACAATCGGTGTTCAAACAAGAACCAGCTCCGCTCGGTGCTTTGAAGGGGGGACGCTTTGGTAGCTTGCCGAGAGATGTCCAACTTGACAAAAGTTCGCTTTTCAGCTGTGATCGCCATGCTCACGGTCGCCTTTTCGGCGCTCGCGTCGCCTGCTGGCGCGTCCGTGGATTCGATTCTTCGCGATTGCAACGACGATGGCGCCCTGTCGGGCAAATACTCGCCGTCCCAACTCAAGGACGCGCTCGACAACATACCTTCCGACCTCAAGCAGTATTCGAACTGCGAATCAGTCATCAGACAGGCGCTGCTGAAGAAGGTCACCAAAAACACTTCGCCCAAATTGAAGGGTGGCAACGCCAAAGGGAAGTCAGCAAGCATCAATGCTCTGACGACCCCCAAGCAGCGCCGTGACATTCGCGAGCAGGTTGATGACGACTCAACGCTCGAACCGGGCGAATCGATCGTCGCCGCCGGTGGTCCGGCGATCAAGACGGCCCCCGGCAATACCTTGAAGTCCAGCAAATCGCCAGATGTGCCACTGGCCCTGCTGATCGCTGGCTTGGGACTGCTCTTGCTTTTCGGCATCGATCTGGCTGGCAGACTTGGCAAGATGCCCCGCGTGCAAAACCTCTTGCCGAAAACCGGTCGGCGTGGCGACGGCTGAGTCGAAGCCCAAATCAACCCAACAGTTCGATCGTGACTCAGTTCTGACGCTGATTGGCACGGCACTGTTGCTTGCCGTGCCCGCGTTCACAATCGGCGGTCAACCGACCGGTGTTCGCGCAGGGACCGTGTTCGCGCTGCTCGTGCTGGCCGCCACAGCGGCATTCGGACGAGCGGCATATCGCGGCACGCTGCCGCGACCGTTCAACGGATCTGGCGTACTGATGCTGATGTCCGCGTTTGCGTTGCTGGCGGCGCTGTCGGTCGGATGGTCCCTGCTGCCGAACGACTCGTACTTGGATGCGATTCGACTGATTGCCTACACAGCAGTACTTGCGACGGCGGCGTTGGCCGCGCAGCTGCTGCCGAACCGTACGCGCGAGATCATCGCCGGCATCGTCATCGCCGCAGCACTGATTTCTGGATACGCCCTGCTCAGCCGCGTGATGCCCGGCTGGTTCCCCGAGAGCGACGCATTTGCACGACTGCGCATGCCGTTCGAATACTGGAACGCCGTCGGCTCAGTCGCCGCGTTCGGCCTGCTGGGCGCACTCTGGCTCGGCACCCAGCGATCGGCAGCGAGCTGGCAGCAGGTGACTTCTTACCCGTTGGGCGGAGTTTTCTTTGTCACGCTGATGCTCAGTCAATCGCGCGGTGCGCTGCTGGCCGCGATCCTCGGTGTGGCGATCTGGCTATTGATCGTCGACCGACGTCTGCGTTCGACGGCATGGCTTGTAGCCGTGGTCGCAGTCGGCTCGATCGTGGTCGCGTGGGCATTCGGCCAGCCCGCTCTTTCGCTCGATGCCGTCGTGTTGAGCGATCGCCAAAGCACCGGTCGGGTGCTGGCCGTTGCACTGGTTCTGATGTCGGCAGTACTCGCTGCGATCGGCTATGCGGTCGAGCGGCGGAGAACGTCCGTCGCACTGCCGCCCGCTCGTCGATACGCGGTGGGCAAGGTTCTGTTGATCGCGTTGGCGATAGCGCCGTTTGCGCTGATCGGTGGCATCGCCGTCACGGCCGACAACGGGATCGGTGCAATTCCCGACCGTGCGAGCGCGCTGTTCGAAGGCACGGCGACAGCGCCGACCAACTCACCGGACCGGCTGACGCAGACAACTTCTCTGCGTGCCCGGTACTGGAACGACGCGTTCAAGGTCTACGACAAACATGCATGGAAAGGCACGGGCGCAGACACGTACTCGGTCGCGCGACTTCCGTACCGAACGGACATCATCGACGTGCTCCACGCGCACGGATTCGTCCCACAAGTGCTCTCCGATCTCGGCGTGGTCGGGCTGCTGCTCACGCTTGCACTCGCGCTGTCCTGGTTGGTTTTGGCGTTTCGCGCGGCCGGTGCACGACGCGCCAGCCCAACAAAATGGCTTGAACACGCGGACGATCGAAGGTTGGCCGAGATCGCGATATTGCTCGTGGCGGTGGCATTCGGAGTTCAATCGGCGATCGACTGGACATGGTTCATACCCGGAGTCGCACTCTTCGGGCTGATCGCGGCCGGCTGGGTCGCAGGGTCGCGCTCGGCCCATCCGAATTCCGATGCCTCTGCGATCGACGAGGGAGAGCGGTGGCGTGCCGCTCGTGCAGTCGCCATCGCATTCGTAGGAGTGGCGGTTGCCTTCGCCGTGTACCAACCGGTGCGCGCGCAGAAGAAGGTCAACGCCGGCTTTGACGTGGTCTCGACGAACCCCGCTGCGGCACTTGGGCTCGGCCAGGATGCACACGATCTCGACCCAACGTCAGCCGACGCATTCTTTCTGATTTCTACGGCCCAGAACAATCTCGATCAGTCCAAGGCGGCCGACCGAACGCTGATGGTGGTTGCCACTGAGCAGCCGGGCAATCCCGAGACATGGCTGCGATTGGCCGAGTTTCGCCTGGACGTCACGTCAGACCCGAGCGGCGCGATCAGCGCGTTGTTGCCGTTGCTCTACCAAAGCCCCAACAACCAGCGCGGGATCGTATTGCTTGACCTCGCGAAGGCGGCGCGGATCGACGAACTGCTCACCGCAGAAGCTGACCGCGCGCGTCGCAAACTCGAGCGTGAGTTGAAGAAGCTGCAACGAGAATTGGAACAACAGGAGCTCGCGGCACCGATCGCTCCCTAACTTCTCGTCGCAACGGCCACGAGCGCTCCGTTTGCTGCGTCGACGTCATCGACTTCGAAACCGCATTCGGTCAGCGCATAGCGCAGGGACCGTGCCGTGTAGTAACGCAGATGCGGCCCGAATGGATCGAAATGCTCGGACCAGCCACTGACGGCAAGCTTCAGCCGCAGTCTCAACGAATGCGACGGAGTGGACACGAGCATGCGTCCATCGGGCGCGAGCACCCTGCGAGCCTCTGAGAGAAACACCTGCGTATCGACGACATGCTCGATCGTGTCGACACACCAAACGCGCGCCACGCAGTTGTCGGGCAACTTCAGGCGGTTGTCGTCGCCGACCAACGAGAGGCTTGCTCCCGGCGCGCGCGCAGCAGCTTTGTCGAGCGCGACTTGGGAGTGGTCGGCGCCGTGAACTTCGCGGCAGTGACCGAGCAGCACCGGCAAATACAGACCGTCACCACATCCGAGATCGAGCACCGAATCAGCACCATCAAGAAATACGTCCGCGCGTTCGACCAGCCCATCGTCCAACGGGCGGTCAACGGCGGGAATCAGCTCCCATATCGAATCGTCGTATGCGTTGGACATGCCATGGTCCGTCGAGGTCAGAAGTAACTGCGGCGATCAGACAGGTACCGTACCGGTAGACCACCCAACGCGGAAAGCGCGACTTTCGCCCCCGCAAGTAGTTTGTGTTCTGCATGTAACGAAGGCCGTCGCTCGGCGGCAGTTCGATCATCTGATGACTCAAAGCACCGTAAAGAATCCGCCAGGCTCAAATCCGCGCGGCCCGAAGGCCGACTCGGAGATCGAAGATCCGCTCGCCAGAATGGCGACCGAGAGTGCCACGTTTTCTCGCGAAGCAAACGGTCGCGACGTCCGTGCTCAACGCAAGAGCATGCTGCGAATGCTGTTCGATCGCCGCCTCGTCATGCGATTCGTCAACGGCGTGGTTCTGGCATTACTGGACCTGGTGCTGCTGTTCAGCGCACTATTGATCGCGCTGCGCGTGAAGACCTTGCTGGTCGTGGACCCGACGACGTTTGACCAGTCGTTCGATTACGCCGTGGAAGTTCTACCGTTCGCCGCGTTGGTGATGCTGTTGTTGTTCGCCGGCGACGGGCTCTACAAGCCGCGCAACTTAAGGCCCGGATCGGCTCGCATCCTTGGTGCCCTGTTCAAGGTGACGATCGTGACGTTGATTTTCGCCGAAATCGAAGGCCAGCAGTTCTCGAGCTACTACGTCTTCTGGGCAACGTTTGCGATCGCCTCCGGATTGATCATCTCAGCGCGTTTCCTCTACGACCGCGCCGCCGAAGAAGTCGAGGGCGCCTTCGGCCACGAGCGGCGCGCGGTGATCGTCGGCAGCAATGCACAAATTGAAGCTGTCGCCGAGGCGCTCACACGAGCTCCGGTCATCAAGAGCAAGCCGGTCGGTTTCATTTCACTCGAACCGCGCCCAGCAAATGGATTGAAGGACCTCGGCAGCATCGATGACATCGAACAGCATTTCGACGAGATCGATGAAGTGATCATCGCCGATCCGTTCTTCCCGCAGAACGAAGCTGTCGTGCTTGTCGACCGCTGTCACCGGTACGGCGTGCGCCTGCGCGTCGCACCTACGACTATGGAGATCCTCTTCGCCGACGCTGCCGAGTTCGTTCCCGGCGAAACGCTGCCCCTTTTTGAGTTGAAGGCTCCGGTGTTCGAGGGTGCGCAGTTCGTTGCCAAACGCATATTCGACATCGTCGTTTCGACGCTGTTGCTGATCGCATTTTCGCCGCTGCTTCTTGCGATCACCGTGATCGTGAAGCTGACATCGCGTGGACCGGTTTTCTTCCGTTCGCCCCGACCGGGCCTCGGTGGCGACCCGTTCAGCTGCATCAAGTTTCGAACGATGGTGACGAACGCCGACTCGATGCAGGACGAACTCGAAGATCTCAACGAGGCCGACGGCGCGATATTCAAGATCCGCGACGATCCGCGACTTACGCGCCCGGGCGGATTTCTACGCCGCTGGTCACTCGACGAACTTCCGCAGTTGTTCAATGTGCTCAAAGGCGACATGTCCCTGGTCGGACCGCGGCCGCTGCCGCAACGCGACTTCGACAAGCTCGACGAGTGGCACAAGAAGCGTTACCTGGTACTCCCGGGCCTGACCGGCCTCTGGCAGGTTTCCGGCCGTTCCGAACTCGAGTTCGACGACCTCGTACGCCTCGATTTCCTCTACATCGAACGCTGGTCCGTGTTTCTCGATGTGGTGATCATGCTGCGCACGATTCCGGCCGTGCTGCGCAAACACGGTGCCTACTAGCGGAGCGAATATTCAGTACTAGACTGCCGATCGATGTCGAATCAGCCCCAAATGCCTCTAACCGAAAAGGTCCGACGCACGTTGAGACGACGCCGATCACACCGCGCCGTCTCTGGCCTGAAAAGCCAATGGTCGGCGTATCCGGCGAAGTGGCGCAAACACGAGTACCTGAACCTCGGCTCCGAAACGCTTGGTGAGGAGTGGGGTGGTCCGGAGTTCGCCAGCTTGATCGTTGACGAGCTCGTGGCGGACTATCTGACGCCCGACACGGACGTCGTGGAGCTCGGTTGCGGTGGCGGCAAGTTCAGCCAACGCATCGCACCGCGCGTGAAGTCGCTCACCTGCTGCGACATCTCGCCACAGATGATCGATCAGACCAAACGCGAGCTGGCCGATCGTGGCGTCGACGAAAACGTCTCTTTCGAAGTGCTCAACGGCATTGATTTCACCGGGCTCGAGAGCAACAGCGCCGACTTCATCTTCAGCTACGACGTGCAGCTTCACCTTCAGCCCCAGAACGTCTTCAGCTACTTGGTAGACGCCGTTCGCGTGCTGCGTCCCGGCGGCGTGTTCATGTTGCACCAGATCAAGCTTGACTCTCCTGGCGGCATGGATCACTTCCTGTCCCAGTACTACGCGCACACCTGGGACTTCGCATTCGACAGTTCGGAGCGACTAGGACACGTCTACTTCATGAGTGAGGGCCAGATGCGCGCGTTGGCGACGGCCGCCGGGATGAAAACCCTCGACGTCATCGATGACTTCCCCGGCCGGGATTCGCGCTACTACAACGTCACGCGAGACCGCGATCTGTTCGGGTTCTTCGAGGCCGGCAGAAGTCGGTTGACCGGCAAGCAGCGCGTGGTCAAAGCGGAGGGCGACGAAACGGTCTGGGCGGTCCTCGACGGTGGCGAACGGGTGGCTATTCGATCCTCCCAGCAGTTCGAACGCGCTGGTTTCGCCTGGGACGACCTGCAGGCGGTCAGCGCCGAAGAGCTCGCGACAATTCCCGAGTCGGCGAGCCCTCTCGAACACTGGGAGTGATCTCTGGACGCCGGCGTTCGACGTCGCAGCGTCGGTCCGTCGTCAGCGAGCCAGGCGTTCGACGCCGGCGAGATCGAGCGTGAGTTTGAGACCTTCACGCAGATCGATCTTCGGTTCCCAGCCAAGAATGTCCTTGGCGAGCGTGATGTCCGGCTGGCGGATCTTGGGGTCGTCAATCGGTAGTGGTTCGTAAACGATCTCGCTGCGCGATTCGGTCACCTCGATGACCAGTTTCGCCATCTCCAGCAGCGAAAGTTCGGTCGGGTTGCCGATGTTGACCGGTTCGCCGTAGCCGCTCTCGGCGAGTGCGATGATCCCCGCGATCAGATCGTCGACGTAACAGAACGATCGCGTCTGGGACCCATCGCCAAAGACCGTCACCGGCGCATCCTGCAATGCCTGCCGCATGAACGTCGGAATTGCGCGACCGTCGTGCGGGCGCATGCGCGACCCGTAGGTGTTGAAAATCCGGACGATGCCGGTATCGACACCCTGCTGACGGCGATACGCCATCGTCAGAGCTTCGGCATAACGCTTGGCTTCGTCATAGACGCCGCGCGGTCCGATCGGGTTGACGTTTCCCCAGTAGCTCTCGGGCTGCGGGTGGATTTCCGGGTCGCCGTAGACCTCGCTGGTGCTGGCGATCAGAAAGCGTGCGCGCTTGAATTTGGCCAGTCCCAAGGCGTGATGGGTGCCATAAGACCCGACCTTGAGCGTGTGCAGGGGCAGTCGCAGGTAGTCGATCGGGCTTGCAGGCGAAGCCAAGTGGTAAACGAAATCGACTTCCCCGTCGATGAAAAAGGGTTGGGTTATGTCGATATTCAGATAATCGAAGTTTTCGTCGCGGATGTGCGCGATGTTCTCGAGCGATCCTGTCTCGAGATTGTCGACGCAAATTACGCGATTGCCGCGTGCCAAAAGCGCGTCGCAGAGGTGAGAACCGAGAAATCCGGCGCCGCCGGTGACCAAACAGGTAGACATGATTGGACGAACTTTACATAGCGAGCCTCCGCAGGCCTCAGGACACGGGCGCCTGCAAGTGTGATGGCGAGCACTCCGCAACCCGGCGGACCGCACGGCGAGAACCGCGCCGGTGGCGATCCGCTGCCGATTTCGGCTCTACCCGTTCCTGACGACGACGGCGCACCGGCGACGCCGGCGCCATCGCTGCCGACAGGCAAGAACGGCGAGCTGTCGCCGGCCCAGCGAGCGCGACTCGGGCTCGACGTCTTCGGTGAGCAGGCCCAGCAGCCCGTCGAAGCGGCGTCGACCGGTCCGAAACCACTGCCCGTACCGGATGATCAGCCGGCAGCGAGCCAGGCCAGAGCCCCGAATGCTGCCCCGACCGACTTCGGTTTTCGACAGATCGACCCGTTTGGCGGCAGTCCCGCCGGGCCCAATGCGGTCAGTCAGCGGGTGAGTCCCGAAGAGCTGGCGGGCGCCGCGAACGTTGCGCCGCAGCCTCTACGCCAACGCTCAGGCAGCGACGACGGCATCCCCGAACTCGAGCGCGACCGCAGCGTGCTCACCTATGGCGTAGCTTGGACCCTTTTCGCAATGCTTGTGTCGGCCGGGATTGCGTTCAGCTCATCGATGAGTCGTGCGACAGGTGAGGCTGCAGGGCCCGGGCCGATCGTGCCTGCGCTGATCTCGATCGGAATCGGCTGGGTGATCGTTTTCGCGGCTCGCGGAATGGGCCGCAATTGGGGCTACCTGATGATCCTCCCTGCGGTGATCTTGTTCCTCGGCCCGTTCGCATACGCGAATTACTGGTCGACCTCGCTCGAGGACTCCGCACGCGGTTACCTCAGCCCGATCGGCGCGACCAGTCTGATCGACGTCGACCAGACCAGCCTCGTCTCTGAAACGATCAACACCGACCGCGGCTGCTTTGCGATCACCCGTGACCGTAAAACAAAGGACACCGAGGTGGCGGTCGTAACCCTCGTGCCAGAAACCGCGCGCCAACAGGCCGACTTCGCCCTCGCCCCGCGTTACGCAGGACGGATAACTGCCGGGGGTGCCCGCAGCACGCAACGCGTGTTCACGTTCAAACGCGGACTCGGCCCAGCGATCGTCTCTGAGGTGATCGCGGCGCCGCTCGATTGCGCCACCTCAGCGGCGCCCGCCAGCGGCAGCTGATCAGCGCTTTCGGCGAATTTTCACTGCCTGCGAATTGACGCGTGATCTACGATCACATGCATGTCCAGCACCCCTGAAAGCAAGACCCACCCCACTCAGTCCCTTCCGACGATTGCTCCCCTCGTCGGTCCCGACGACCCGCGTCGCTTCACCGACAGCGGCATCGAGCAGAAGATCCTTTATGACGAGTCCGACATCGCCGAGCTCGATCTGCCCGAGCGCCTCGGCGTACCGGGCGAGTTCCCGTTCACGCGCGGTGTGCACGGCGAGATGTACCGCTCGCGCCACTGGACGATGCGCCAGTACGCCGGCTACGCGACGGCGCACGAGACGAACATTCGTTACAAGTATTTGCTTGAGCACGGCTCGACCGGGCTCTCGATGGCCTTCGACCTGCCGACGCAGCTCGGTCTCGACAGCGACAACGCACTCTGCGAGGGCGAGGTCGGTCGCACCGGCGTAGCGATCGACACGATCGACGACATGCGCACAGTGTTCGACGGCATCCCGCTCGATCAGGTATCGACTTCGATGACGATCAACGCGCCGGCCAGCGTGCTGCTGCTGCTGTACGAATTGGTCGCCGAGGAGCAGGGGGTCAGCTCTGACAAATTGCGCGGCACGGTCCAGAATGACATTCTCAAGGAGTACATCGCCCGCGGCAACTTCATCTACCCGGCCGAGGCCTCGATGCGGATGACCACGGACCTCTTCGCCTACTGCAAAGAGAACGTGCCCAAGTGGAACACGATCAGCATCAGCGGATACCACATCCGCGAGAAGGGCTGTAGCGCTGTCCAAGAGATCGGTTTCACGATCGCCAACGGCATCGCCTACGTGCAGGCCGCGCTCGACGCCGGCCTCGAGGTCGACGACTTCGCACCGCGCCTGGCCTTCTTCTTCAACTGTCACAACAACGTCTTCCAAGAGGTGGCCAAGTTTCGCGCCGCCCGCAAGATCTGGGCAGAGGTGATGCGCGATCGCTTCGGCGCCAAGAATCCAAAGTCGCTGATGCTGCGCTTCCACACCCAGACAGGCGGCGTCACGCTGACCGCCCAGCAGCCGGAGAACAACATCGTCCGCGTAGCCCTGCAGGGATTCGCCGCCGTCACCGGCGGCACGCAGTCGCTGCACACCAATGGATACGACGAGGCACTCGCATTGCCGACAGAACGTGCCGCGAAGATCGCGCTGCGCACCCAACAAGTGATCGCCTACGAGAGCGGCGCCGCCGACACCGTCGACCCATTTGCCGGCAGCTACTTCGTCGAGGCTCTGACCAAGGAACTCGAAGACGGCGCTTGGTCCCTGATCAACAAGGTCGACGAGCTCGGCGGATCGGTCAACGCGCTCTACTTCATCCAGAAGGAGATCGAGGAGTCCTCGTTCGGATACCACAAGCGTTACGAGACGCAGCAGGACATCGTCGTCGGTGTGAATAAGTTCATCGACGAGAACGAAGAGGTCGACATCGACCTGCTGAAAGTCGAACAGGCCACCGAGGACGCGCAGGTCGAACGCTTGAAGAAGTTCAAGGCCGACCGCGACCAGGCCGAGGTCGACCGACTGCTCGCCGAACTTGTCGAGGTCGCCAAGACCGACGGCAACGTGCTCGTGCCGATGCGCGCGGCGCTGAAGGCTCGTGCGTCGATGGGCGAAGTCTGCGGCGCTCTCAAGGGGCTTTGGGGCGAATTCCGAGAGCAGCTCTAGGACGGGCGTCGTGGCCGAATTGCCCGCAAACATCGCGGTGGCAAGTGGCTTCGTTTCGACGCCGAGCGACGCCATCTGGGATTTCGTCAGCGACGTAGCGAACTGGCCGCGACTGTTCCCGGATTGGATCGCCGCCGTGGTTGCGGATGATGATCGCTTCACGGCAACCGGCCCCGCGAAAGAAAAGGCAGATCTTTACCCGGCCGCGGACGCCGAATCGCGCTCGCTCGAGGTGGAGGTCGTCGACGAGTTGGGCAGCGCCGACACGCTGCGCCTGCGCGTGCTCGACGTGTCAGGCGGCAGCATTGTTTTTGTCGTTCACGGTCGCTTGAGCGGCACCTCGGACGCCGCATGGCACGCCAAACGCGATGCAGTCGAATCCGGTCTGCTTGCGCTGTCGGTAAGTTAGGCGCGTTCCCCCGTCAACGATTGACCCCTCTTGGAGGTGACGCATGTCCACAGTCCCGCTCGCGTTCGACCTGACGTTCTACAGCCTGATCGTTTCACTGCACGTGATCTTTGCCGTGATCGGGCTGGGTTCTGCTTTCGCGTTCCCCTTCATCGGCGCGCTTGCGCAGAAGAATCCGCAGCACACGACGTTCGCACTCGAGGTCAACTACACGATCATCAAGAAGTGGATTTCTCCAATGGCCGTGCTCATCTTGATCACCGGGCTCTACCAAGTGTTCGACGGCCCCTACAGCTTCGGCGATGACCATTGGCTTGACATCAGCTTCGCGCTGTTCATCGTCTACATGGGCATTCTCGGTGCGATCACCACGCCCGGCGCGCGGCGCGCGCTCGAACTCGCCCGCGAGTCCGCCGGTGGACCGCCGCCGCAGGAGATGATCGCCCTGATCCAGCGCAACGCCAAGCTCGGTCCGTTGATGGGCGGAATCATCATCGTGACGACGTTTTTGATGGAAGCCAAGCCGTTCTGAGCGGTTGGTCGTTGTTGTCGCCTGAACAGTGACTTGCGAACCAGCTGGGCGGAAGGGTCGCGGCACGCGTCAGCGAAGTGATTAGGCGATGCCTGCCTACGACGTCTCACGCACGCTTGTCAAATCGCAGCCCGAAGTCTGGGCTGAACTTGAGAAAGTCGAACGACTTGCGGAATTGCTCGGCGACGACGCGATCGAGATCACCCGCAGCGAGCCGGAGACCAAGATTGAGTGGCAGGGCGAATCTGCCAACGGAACGATCGAGATAGCCGCGTCGGGATGGGGGACGAAGGTACGGCTGACCGCAGAGACGATCGCCGCCGAGCCGCCAATTCCTGAGCCGGAGCCGGAGCCGGAATCAGAGCCTGAGCCCGAGCCGGAGCCCGAGCCGGAGCCGGTCGCCAAAGTCGAATCCGAACCAGTCGACGAAGACGTTGACGAACTGCCTTCGACGGGCTTTGACGCGGCACCGTCGGCGGAAATCGTCGGCGAACCCGAGAAAAAGCTCGGCTTCGTGGCGCGCATGAAGGCAGTGTTCGTTTCGAATCCGGTTTCGCAGGCGGAAGTCCTCGACGAGAAAGAAGCCCGTGAAGACCGCGGCGTCGCAGAAGCACCCGACGCAGGGGCCGAGTCAGAACTGGCGCAGGAACCGGAGCCGGAGTCGGAGCCAGAGCCAGAGCCGGAACCCACACCTGAGCCGGAACCCGCACCTGAGCAGGAACCCGCACCTGAGCAGGAACCCGCACCTGAGCAGGATGCCGAGGCTGAATCGGAACCGATCGACTCGCCGCAACCGATCGACTACGAGGCACGCCTGGCCTCAGTGCTCGACCACCTCGGGTCGGCGCACAAGCGGCCGTTCGTGCACAACGACTAGCCGCTAGCCCTCGGCACGAGCCGCTGCTTCTGCCCGCTGCAGGGCTTCGAGATCACTCTCGATGTTGTCGAGGTGCTCGCGAATCCCGTGAATTCGCTCGCGAACGGCTAGCCGCGCCGCTTCCTCATCGGAACGCTTGATGTTCTCGTCGGCGATCTCTGCCTCGGCGCGGCGAAGTTCAGCAGCGCGCGCTTCTTCCATCGATGTCAGGACGATTCCGATGAAAAGGTTGAACACCAGGAAACTGGCGAGCAGCACATACGAGACGTAGAACGGAATTGCCCAATCGGATGACTCGCGCCCAGTTGCCAGGAACTCCGGCAACCCCTCAAGCGTCAGCACCTGGAACATGGTCAGCATCGCCTCGCCGACGTTTCCGAACTGCGCCGGATCCTTCTCGCTGAAGATCACCCATCCAACCATCGCGTAGATGTAGACGAGCATCACAGAGGCAAGGGCGAGCGATGACATTCCCGGTATCGACCGGCCCACCGCGGCGACGATCACGCGAAGGTCTGGCAGCAGGCGGAAGAGGCGAGTCACTCGCAACAGCCGCACCATGCGGATCAGCGTCGCGTTCTCGCGCAACCCGGGCACGAAGCCGACGGCGACGATCACGAAGTCGAAGACGTTCCAGCCGCTCTTGAAAAAGGAGAACGGCTTCGGGAAGAACGCCGTTATTCGGATCGTCAGTTCGACCACGTAGTAGGCGAAGCACAGCTCGTTGATCAGCGTGATTTCGCTGGAGTAGTCACGGTCCAGCCGATCAAACGTGCCCAACCCCAGTGCAACCGCGTTGGCGATGATCACCCCGACGGTCAGGAAGTCGAAGCGTTGCGATTCGGCGATTCGGCGTGCCAGGGCGACCATGAGGCTGCGGATTGTGGCAAACGATCGGTCATTTCGTGCAAGCGCACGCACCCGACCGCGCTGACCACCTATGATCTGCGCCGCGCGGTGGACACCCGCGCAACGATCAATGCGCCAAAAAGTGCCGGAGACATACGACGAGAAGGTCGAACAACTCGACGAGTTGCGCGCCAGCGCGCACCACGACGAAGTCGCGATCGAGAAGCAGCACGCCAAGGGCAAGCTGACCGCCCGCGAGCGCATCCACAAGCTGCTCGACCCGGGCTCGTTCCAAGAGGTCGACACCTTCGTTCGCCACCGCACCTACGACTTCGGTATGGAGAAGAACCGACCGTGGGGCGACGCCGTCGTCACGGGCCACGGCTTGATCGACGGCCGCCCGGTCTGCGTGTTCAGCCAGGACTTCACCGTCTTCGGAGGATCGTTGGGTGAAGTCATGAGCGAGAAGATGTGCAAGATCATGGACCTGGCCGAGCGCATCGGTTGCCCGGTGATCGGCATCAACGACTCCGGCGGAGCGCGCATCCAGGAAGGCGTCGTCTCGCTCGCCAGCTACGGCGAGGTCTTCGCCCGCAACGTCCAGAGCAGCGGGGTCGTGCCACAGATCAGCGTGATCATGGGTCCCTGCGCCGGCGGCGCGGTCTATTCGCCCGCGATGACCGACTTCATCTTCATGGTCAAAGAGACCAGCCACATGTTCATAACCGGGCCCGACGTGATCAAGACGGTGACGGGTGAAGAGCCGACGTTCGAGGAACTCGGCGGAGCGATGACGCACAACACCAAGTCGGGAGTTGCGCACTTCGCCGCGGAGTCCGAGGAGGATTGCCTCGAAGACGTCCGGTACCTGATGGGCTTTCTGCCGCAGAACAACTTGGAGCTGCCGCCCCGCGTGCAGCCGTCCGACGACCCCGAGCGCATGGACCTCGCGCTTGACTCGATCGTTCCGGACAATCCCAACAAGCCGTACGACATGCGTTCGGTCGTCAAGCTGATTGTCGACGACGAGGACTTCTTCGAGGTGCATGAACACCACGCCAAGAACATCATCGTCGGCTTCGCCCGTCTCAACGGCCTGCCGGTCGGCATCATGGGCAACCAGCCGAGCCAGATGGCCGGCGTGCTCGACATCGATGCATCGGCAAAGGGTGCGCGATTCGTCCGCACCTGTGACGCCTTCAACATCCCGATCATCACCTTCACCGACGTCCCGGGCTTCCTGCCGGGTACGGCCCAGGAGTGGGGTGGCATCATCCGCCACGGCGCCAAACTGCTCTACGCGATCACCGAGGCGACGGTGCCGAAGATCACGGTGATTACGCGCAAGGCCTACGGCGGTGCCTACGACGTCATGGGTTCCAAGCACCTCGGAATCGACTTCAACTACGCCTGGCCGACCGCCGAAGTCGCGGTCATGGGCCCCGAGGGCGCGGTCAACATCATTTACCGCAAGGACATCGCGTCGTCGCCGACTCCCGAGGATCGCCGTACGAAGCTGATGGACGACTACAAGGCGCGCTTCGCCAACCCCTACAGCGCGGCCGAGCGTGGCTACATCGACGACGTGATCGTCCCGCACGAGACGCGCCCGAAGCTGATCAAGGCGCTCGAGATCCTGCAGAACAAGCGCGTCGAGCGACCGAAGCGCAAGCACGGCAACATTCCGCTCTAAGAACTCCTCTGCTCGCGCGGCGCGTGCGAGGCCGAGCGACATTCTGGGCCGACCGCGAGGCGGCCGACCCAGAAATCAAATCACTAGTCGAGGTCGAACCTGTCGAGGTTCATGACCTTGTCCCAAGCGGCGACGAAATCGAGCACGAACTTCTCTCCCGCGTCGTCGCTCGCGTAGACCTCGGCGAGCGCGCGCAGTTCGGAGTTGGATCCAAACACGAGGTCGACACGACTTCCGCTCCACTTGCCGTCGGACGACTCGAACGCGTCGGCCGATGGAGAGGTCGGCACCCATGTCGTGCCGAGCTCGAGCAGGTTGACGAAGAAATCGTTCGTGAGCTTGCCCGGTTTGTCGGTGAAGACGCCGAGCTTCGATCCACCTCGGTTGGCCTCCAGTACGCGGAGCCCGCCAACGAGCACGGTCATCTCGGGTGCGCTGAGTGTCAGCAGGTTCGCGCGGTCGATCAGCAAGTACTCGGCCGGCAGCGGGTGGCCTTCGCGCACCCAGTTGCGGAAGCCGTCGGCCGACGGCTCAAGCGCGTCGAAGGAGTCGCTGTCGGTCTGCTCCTCTAGCGCATCGACGCGTCCGGGTGTGAACGGTACGTCGACGTCGAAGCCGGCGTCGCGCGCGGCCTGCTCAACCGCCGCACAGCCGCCGAGGACGATCAGGTCGGCGATTGAGACGCGCTTGCCACTGCCGTTTTGCGCGCCGTTGAAGTCTTGCTGGATCGTCTCGAGCGTGCCGAGCACGGCAGCAAGCTGATCGGGATCGTTGACCTCCCAATCACGCTGCGGCGCGAAGCGAATGCGCGCGCCGTTGGCACCGCCACGCTTGTCGCTGCCACGGAACGAGGCCGCCGATGACCATGCGGTTGCGACGAGTTGGGAGGCGCTCAGGCCCGAGTCCAAGATCCGCTGCTTGAGATCCGCGATCTCGGCATCGCCGATCAATTCGTGGTCACGTGCGGGCAGCGGGTCCTGCCAGATCAGCACCTCGTCGGGAACCTCTGGTCCGAGGTAGCGGTCGATCGGACCCATGTCGCGGTGCGTCAGCTTGTACCAAGCGCGCGCGAAGGCGTCAGCGAACTCGTCGGGGTTCTCGTGGAAGCGGCGCGAGATCTTCTCGTATTCCGGGTCGATCCGCAATGACAGGTCGGTGGTCAGCATGGTCGGCCTGCGCGGCGGCGAATCGGATGCCGGGCCGGGAACTGTCGCCTCGGCGTCTTTGGCAATCCACTGATTGGCGCCCGCAGGACTCTGCTCAAGCTCCCACTCGTGGCCGAAAAGCTTGTCGAAGAAGTCGTTCGTCCATTGGGTAGGGAAAGAAGTCCAGGTGACTTCGAGTCCGGACGTGATCGCGTCGGCACCTTTGCCGCTGCCATACGAGCTGAGCCAGCCCAAACCCTGGGCTTCGAGCGGTGCGGCTTCTGGTTCCGGACCGACGGCGTCCGGGTCCCCGGCGCCGTGGGTCTTGCCGAACGTGTGCCCGCCTGCAATCAGCGCAACCGTCTCTTCGTCGTTCATCGCCATACGAGCGAATGTCTCGCGGATGTCCCGCGCAGCAAGCAAGGGATCGGAGTTGCCGTTGGGGCCCTCGGGGTTGACGTAGATCAGGCCCATCTGCACTGCGGCCAGCGGGTTGTCGAGTTCGCGGTCTCCCTTGTAGCGCTCGTCGCCGAGCCACTCAGTTTCCGGACCCCAGTAGACGTCTTCGTCTGGCTCCCATTCGTCTGCACGACCGCCGGCGAAACCAAACGTTTTGAAGCCCATCGATTCGAGCGCGACGTTCCCAGCAAGGACCATCAGGTCTGCCCAGGAGAGATTCTGGCCGTACTTCTTCTTGACCGGCCACAGCAGGCGGCGGGCCTTGTCGAGGTTGCCGTTGTCGGGCCAGCTGTTGAGCGGCGCGAAGCGCTGCTGGCCGCCGCCGGCGCCGCCGCGACCGTCGGAGATGCGGTACGTACCGGCACTGTGCCACGCCATACGAATCATGAACGGGCCGTAGTGCCCGAAGTCAGCAGGCCACCAGTCGACTGACGTGGTCAGGACCGCTTCGATGTCTTGCTTCACGGCAGTGAGATCGAGTGACTCAAACGCCGTGCCGTAATCGAAGTCTTCGCCGAGCGGGTTCGCTTCGGCGGGGTTCTTGGCAAGGATCTTCAGGTTCAGTCGGTTCGGCCACCAAGTGGTGTTGCCGCCGCCCTGCGTGGGGTGCGGGAATCGATCGTGGGCAACGGGGCAACCCCCGGCGCTCTCTTCGTTCATCTCGCCGATTACTGCATCGGGTTGGTCAGACATGGCGGCCCTTTCTGGGATCCGGGGTTGAACAGTTCGGTCGCAATCGCCGGAGATTCGGTGGCCGATCGCACGCGCCTGAGTTTGACATACACCCTGCTGCGGCACGCTCGCTCAGCGGACCGTCTCAACTGTGTTGGCCGCGTGCACAATCGGCCGTCCAGAAGTTTGGACAAAGAGCAGCACGCCCGTTGTCGATTCTCGCTACGTTGGAGGTGCATCGTCAAAACACGCACCGGAGGTCCTACGCATGACCGCATTCGACGAAGCGATGGAGTTCGAGGCCAACGAGATGATGGACGGCATTCTCGAAGAGGCCAGCGATTCCATGAGCCCAACACTCACTCCGTTCCTCACCCTCGGCACCGACGATCCGGCGCTGGAGATCATGGACGGCCCGACGACCTCACAACAGGCCGAAGCCAAAGACCTTTTTGAAGCCTTCGATCACGGCAGCGCATCCGAAAGCCGAATGAGAAACTCCGGCTTGTTTCGTTCAGAGGCGCTCGACCTCTAACGTCACCAGACTGAGTCTCTGTCAGTTGCGCCGACCCCTTCGCTGAGCGCCGCGCGCAACCAACCGGAAACGACCTCGTCGGCCTCGCCGACGGGCGAACTCGTGTCCGCCAGGAAGCGCTCGATCGCTGCGATCGCCGCCGCGGCCTCCTCGGGCGAGGGGTTTGGCAATAGCGAGTAGTTGGCGTCCGCGGACATCAGAAATCCAGAGTACCGGACACCGCTTGAGAAAACGTGGCGGAATGTCGACAATCTCGCTATGCTGTAAATACCCTAAAACCGGTCGATTAAGTCGGGTTTAGGGATTTGACGCTACAGAATCTTCATCAGACCCCCTCACATCAGGAGCAACAGGCCAGCAATGCAGCTGACGTCGGAATCAGGAACCAAGACTCACAAGCTCGGAACCGTCGAGAACCCGGAGTACTTCGAGAACGTCCCCGGACACGTGATCCCGATCATCGCCCAGGAGTTCGACGACTTCGAGAACGAGGCCGATCGTTTCATCGGCGGCGAGATCGAGGAGCCGCAGTACATCGGCTTCCGCCTCAAGCAGGGCGTTTACGGTCAGCGCCAGCCGGGCGTCAACATGACTCGCGTCAAGCTGCCTTTCGGTGGCATCACGGCCGACCAGATGGACGCCTTCGGCGACGTCGCCGAGACACACGCCCCGCTGAAAAAGGCGCACATCACGACGCGTCAAGCCGTGCAGATCCACCACATCCCGCTCGCAAAGATGCACGAGGTTCTTCGCCACATCAGCAAGAGCGGACTGTCCAGTCGCGAAGGCTGCGGCAACACCGTCCGCAACGTGACCGGTGACCCGTTCGCCGGCATTCTCGAAGGCGAAGTCTTCGACCCGTCGCCGTGGGCCGGCGCGTTCGTGCGCTACTTCGTCCGTAACGAGGCAACGCAACTGCTGCCACGCAAATGCAAGGTCGCCTTCAGCGGGTACCCCGACAACCGCGCACTGACAGACATCCACGACATCGCCTTCGAGTCGAAGATCAACGAAAACGGTGAACAGGGATTTCGCATGCTCGTCGGTGGCGGTACTTCGATCTTCCCGCGCCTCGCGCCGGAACTCTTCGAGTGGGTCAGCTTCGACGAGTTTCTCAAGGTAAGCGAAGCGGTGCTGCGCATCTTCAACCGCTGCGACGAGCTTCGCGTGAACCGCGCCCGCGCGCGCATCAAGGTTTACATCGACCGCATCGGGATGGACGCCTTCCGTGAAGAAGTGATCGAGGAGATGAAGGGCGACTGGATCAACGAGCGCGACTTCGATCCGACGCCGCTGCTGTTCGTCCCGGACGAGGAGGCCGGCGCGCCGACCGAAGTCACCGGTCTTTCGAGCCCGAACGGCGACCTCACCGACTTCAACGCTTTTTGCGAGCACAACGTGTTCGAGCAGAAACAGGACGGCTACAGCGCCGTGATGCTCAAGGTTTATCGTGGCGACCTCACGCCCGAGCAGTGGCACGGAGTTGCCGACATCACGCGCAAGTACACCAGCGGCTTCGCGCGCACGACGGTCACTCAAAACTTGGTCCTTCGGTTCGTTCCCGATGAGGCGCTCTACGAGGTCTGGCAGGAACTGCTGAAGCTTGATCTCGGAGACCCGGGCGCAGACACGCTCCAGGACATCGTCAGCTGCCCCGGAACCGACTCGTGCAAGCTGGGCATCACAGCCTCGATGGGTCTGAACGCGGCGGTGCACGAGCGGATCAAAGAGATGAACATCACCGACCCGCTGACCAAGAAGGCTGTCGTTCGCATGAGCGGATGCCCGAACGGTTGCTCGCAGCACCACATCGCCTCAATCGGTTTCAACGGCGCGTCGATGAAGTTCGACGGCAAGCAGGTCCCGGCCTACCTCGTGCAGGTCGGCGGCCGCGGTGCCGAGGGCAAGGTCAACTTCGGCCAGCGGCTCAAGCTGCGCCTGCCGGCCAAGCGCGTCCCCGACGCCGTCGAGCGTTGGCTGCGCTTCTATGAGAGCGACCGGCAGGAAAACGAGCAGTTCAGCGACTTTGTGGAGCGCGTCGGAACCGAACCGTTCGAAGACCTCGCAAAGGACCTCACTCTGGCGGTCGATTTCAACGAAGACACGAAGGAGCTGTTTGTCGACTGGCAGCGAACCGGCCTCTACAAGATGGAGCGCGGCGAAGGAGAGTGCGCGGTATGAACCCGTCAGAAGCGAGCGCGCTGCAGCTCTCCGAGATCGAGGCGATCGAGCCGGAGCTCACGACGCCGTTGTTCGACGCCGAGCCGGAGGTGCCGGGTAGTCCCACCGTAGACCTCGACGCAGGCAAGGCGGAGGACATTCTTCGTTACGCCGTCGACCAGTTCAGTGACCAGCACCCCGGCGACCGCTTGGTCCAGGCGATCTCGTTCCAGAAAGAGGCGTCGGTGATCCTCGACATGTTGATCAAGATCAACCCGAACCAGCGCTTCTTCACGATCGACAACGGCAACCTCTTCCCGGAGACGCTCGAAGTCTGGCGTGCAATCGAGGCCAAGTACGACACAAAGATCGAGGTTTTTCGCTCGCTCGAGCTCGCCCCGGCTGCGATCCGTGAGCAGGCCACAGCCGAGAACGCGTGGGCAGGTGCGCCGGACGATTGCTGCGGTCCCTACAAGGTCGCTTCGCTGGAAGCGGCTCTGCTGGACACCGACGCCTGGATCACCGGGCTTCGCCGCGAGCAGAGCCACACCCGCGCAGAAACCAGAAAAGTCCAGTGGGATGCCAAGAACGGTCTCTGGAAGGTCTGCCCATTGGCCGACTGGACCGAGCGCGACGTCTGGAACTACATCTTTGAAAACGACGTGCCCTACAACAAGTTGCACGACCAGGGCTACTCGTCGATCGGCTGCACCAACTGCACCCAACCCGGCGAAGGCCGCGAGGGTCGCTGGGCCGGCAGTGACAAAACCGAGTGCGGCCTTCACGGCTGACTCCAACCCCAATCCAAGGAAATACAAGAATGAGCAACAACCAAAAGGGATTCGTCCTGTGGTTCACCGGCCTCTCCGGCGCGGGCAAGACCACGATCGCCGACATCGTCGAGGCACGCCTCAAGGATCGCGGCAGCAAGATTGAAGTTCTCGACGGCGACGTCGTGCGCACCAACCTCTCGAAGGGCCTCGGCTTTTCGCGCGAGGACCGCGACACGAACATCGCCCGCATCGCCTTCGTAGCCAACCTGTTGGCGCGAAACGAGGTGCCGGTGATCACCGCCGCGATCTCGCCCTACGCCGAGACCCGCGACGCCGCTCGCGACCTGATCGGTGACGAGAAGTTCATCGAGATCCACGTCGCCACGTCGCTCGAAGAGTGCGAGGCGCGTGACACGAAAGGTCTTTACGCGAAGGCGCGTTCTGGCGAGATCAAGGAATTCACCGGCATCAGCGACCCGTACGAGGCGCCGACAAGCCCGGAGATCACGATCCAGACCGAGGGTTCCACGCCCGACGAGTCGGCCGACCAGATCTTCGAGTACCTCGAGGCCAATGGCTTCTTGGCGTCTGAGCTTGAGGGAGCTGTCGCGTAATGCCCAGCATCGAACTTTCTTCCAAGCAGACTGCCGATTTTGAGCTGCTGGCCAACGACGGCTTCGCGCCGCTGACTGGATTTCAGGGAAAGGCCGACTACGACGCCGTTGTTGAAACGATGCGGCTCGCAGACGGTGCTCCGTGGTCGATCCCGGTTGTGCTCGGCGCCGAGACCGGCGAAGTCGGCGAGACCGTTGACTTGATCGGCAGCCAGGGCGAAGCTCTCGGCACGATCACGATCGAAGAGGTCTATGAGCGCGACCTCAAGAACGAGGCCGAGAAGGTCTACCGCACGACCGACGACGCGCACCCGGGTGTGGCCGCGCTCTACAGCGAGAACTCGCGTGTGATCGCCGGTCCGATCGAGGCAAACACACTGCCGGACCACATCGACATCGTCAAGCCGTACCTGCTCACTCCGGCCGAGACCAAGGCGGAGTTCGCGAAGCGCGGCTGGAAGACGGTCGTCGGTTTCCAGACTCGTAACCCGATCCACCGTGCGCACGAGTACATCACGAAGGTCGCGCTCGAGGGTGTCGATGGGCTGTTCCTGCACCCGCTTGTCGGCGAGACCAAGAGCGATGACATCGACGCCGAGACGCGTATGCGTTGCTACGAGGTGCTGATCGACGGTTACTACGTCAAGGAGCGCGTGCTGCTCGGCGTCAACCCCGCGGCGATGCGTTACGCCGGTCCGCGCGAGGCGATTTTCCACGCGCTGGTTCGTCGCAACTACGGCTGCACGCACTTCATCGTCGGCCGCGACCACGCAGGCGTTGGCGACTACTACGGGACCTTCGACGCGCAGCACATATTCGACGAGTTCGAGCCCGGCGAGTTGGGCATCGAGCCGCTGAAGTTCGAGCACAGCTTCTGGTGCAACTTGACCGGTTCGATGGCGACGAGCAAGACGTCACCGGCCGGCCCGGAGGACAAGGTTTTCCTCTCCGGCACCGCTGTTCGCGAAATGCTCACGCGTGGCGAACGCCCGCCGGTCGAGTTCACCCGTCCCGAAGTCGCAGATGTTCTGATCGAGGCAATGGCTGGCGCGGAGGTTCCCGCGTAAGTCTCGCTATCGCGAGGCAGAAGGAAATGTGAGTCATGGATCCGCTGCTCATCGCATTCGGTTTCGGCGTCGGCGTGATGGTCGGAATGACCGGCATGGGCGGCGGATCCCTGATGACTCCACTCCTCGTGCTGTTGTTCGGCGTCAAGCCGACGCTCGCCGTAGGTACCGACATCGGCTACCAGGCAATCACCAAGACCGTCGGCGGCTTCAAGCACTTCAAGCTGAAGACCGTCAACTTCGGCGCGGTCATCTGGCTCGCGCTTGGCAGCGTTCCCGGCGCGATCTTCGGCGTTTGGGTGATCCGGCTACTCACGCGCGCCTGGGGTGACGATGTTGAGACCTTCACGCTGATCGCGCTCGGTGCGGTGCTGGCACTGGTCGGGATCATCACGCTCACGCGGTCACTGCTGTTTCCTGAGTTCCGCTCCAGCGAGGGTCAGGACCATGTTCAGCTGAAGGGATGGCAGAAGCTCGTCGCGATCATCGTCGGCGTAGTCACGGGCTTCGTAATCGGCATCACCTCTGCCGGTAGCGGCACCGTGATCGCCGTCGCCCTGATCGCGATCTTCAAGCTGCCGCCGCGCTTCGTCGTCGGCACCGACGTCTTCCAAGCAGCGATCCTGCTGTGGGCCGCCGGTATCGCGCACTTTGCCAGCGGCAACATCGACTTCGGCCTGATGGGCACGCTGCTGATCGGCTCGATCCCAGGCGTATACATCGGTTCGAACTTCTCTGTGAAGGTGCCCGAGTCGACGCTTCGCACGGCGCTTGGCGTGGTGCTGATCGCCTCGGCCGCGGCCACGCTGACCAAGGCAGAGGTCCCGATTGTTCCGAACGTGCTGATCGCCGCCACGGCAATCGCGTTCATCACCTTCCTCGCTGCGATGAAGCGCGGCAAGCTGGCAAATCCGTGGAAGAAGGGCGCCGACCAAGACGAGCTTCTCGAAGCAGCACTCGAGTCCGAGTTCGGCACCGGCCCACGGCACAGCCCAGCAGCAAGCTAGCTCCCTGCAAGGTCCGAGGTTGCAAGCGGGATCAGCAGAGAATCCGCTTGCAACCTCGGACCTTGCAGTGGTCAGCGGTGGGCGGAACCGGCCCAGTCGATCCAGACGAGCGAGGTGTCTTCGGGGTCGAACTTGACTTTCACGCTTTGGCCGGCGACCGCGACGCCAACGTACTGCTCGGCCACGGGTTGAATCACGCGGGCCGTGAACGATTCGCCCTCGGCAGGAACCACGGTCAATTCAACGTCAAAAGTGTCCTGCAAATTGATCTCCTGAGCGGCCCGCCTGATCGAATCGATCGTTCCAGACGCTGCAACGCCGCCCATGATCAGTGCCGTGGCGTCGACGATCTTCCCGCCAGCGCCTGGAGCATCCTTCCGTGCTGCCATCGCCGACCGAACCTGCTCCCGCGGATCAGGACCCGCACCGATCGGATCAGGCCCATCGCCAGTCTTCCCACCCCCCGGCGTCGGGTCAGTCATCTTCTTGAAAAGGCTCATAAGACCCTCAGGCTACCGCCCCAGCTCACGAAACGCGACCCCTTTCGGCCCCCCACCCACCCCAACGCCGAAGGCGCGCAGTCCATCGCGCAATCTCGGTCGTACGGCGCGCGGGTGGAATGCATTCACGCCCGCAGGCGGCCCCTGCCGCCGAGGACGTGAATCTTTCCGCCCGCAGAGACCGCACAACCGCCAACTGGCTAGACTCCCGCCCTCATGTTTAAGAAGGTTTTGGTCGCGAATCGCGGCGAAATCGCGATTCGCGTTTTTCGTGCGCTCAAAGAACTAGATGTCCAGTCCGTAGCCGTCTACTCAGACGCAGACAAGGACGCCCTCTTCGTCCAGCACGCCGACGAGGCTTACGGTCTCGGCGAAGGCGCAGCCAACGAGACCTACCTAGTGATCGACAAGATCATCGACGTCGCGAAACGCAGCGGCGCCGAGGCAATCCACCCCGGCTACGGCTTTCTCGCAGAGAACGCCGAGTTCGCGCAGCGCTGCCAAGACGAGGCAATCGTTTGGATCGGCCCGCCGCCGAGCGCCATCGACTCGATGGGAAGCAAGACGAACGCCCGCGAACTGATGGCTGCGGCCGGCGTACCAATCGTGCCGGGCACGACCGAGCCCGTCGACACCGTTGACGACGCGCGCGCGCTCATCGACGCCGAGATCGGTTACCCGGTCGCCGTGAAGGCCGCAAGCGGCGGAGGCGGCAAGGGCTTCCGTGTCGCGCTGACGGCCGACGAACTCCAGGAGGCCTTCGAGGGCGCCTCCCGCGAGGGGGAGAAGTTCTTCGCCGACGGAACGGTGTACCTCGAGCGCTATCTGCCAAACCCGCGCCACGTTGAGGTCCAGGTCATCGCCGACAACGAGGGAAACGTCATCCACCTCGGCGAGCGCGACTGCTCGGTGCAGCGCCGCCATCAGAAGCTGATCGAAGAAGCACCTGCCCCGGCCGTCGACGCTGAGATGCGCGCGCGAATCGGTGAAATTGGCGTAAATGCCGCCAAAGCCGTCAACTACCGCGGCGCAGGCACCATCGAGGGCATGCTGCAGGACGGCGAGTATTACTTCCTCGAGATGAACACGCGTGTGCAGGTCGAGCATTGTGTGACCGAAGAGGTCACCGGCATCGACATCGTCAAGGAAGGCATTCGCGTCGCATCCGGCCAAGCGCTGTCGGTCAAGCAGGAGGACGTCGAGTTGCGCGGCCACTCGATCGAATGCCGCATCAACTTTGAAGACGCCGCCAAGAACTTTGCGCCCGCTCCGGGCAAGATCGGCAACTTCGTCGGCGCATACGTCGAGCCGAGTGGTCCTGGCATCCGGGTGGATTCGGGCGTGACAAACGGAAGCGAGATCTCGCCGCTGTACGACCCGATGGCAGCCAAGCTGATCGTCTGGGCCGAGTCGCGTGAAGAAGCGACCAAGCGCATGATCCGCGCGCTCAACGAATACAAGATCGATGCCACCACGTTGATCCCGTTCCACATCGGCTTGCTGGAAAGCGAGCAGTGGAACAACGGCGAAACCTGCAAGGACCTCACGGAGGACAAGAAGTGGCTCAAGCAGTTCGCCAAGCCCAAACCGGCCGCACCGGCCGACGGCGAGGAGCCGGCCGAGCTCGTCAAGAAGACGTACACCGTCGAAGTATCTGGCAAACGATTCGACGTCAAGGTCGAGGGCGAGGCCGGTGGATTCGGTGGTGGCGGCAGCGCTCCCTCTGGGAAAAAGGCACCCAAGCGTGCCGAGCGTGCCGGGGGCAGCAACAATGGTGCTTCGAGCGAGGCCCTCACTTCGCCGCTGCAAGGCTCGGTCTTCAAAGTGCAGACGGAAGTCGGCGCCGACGTATCGGAGGGCGATGTGCTCTTCATCATCGAGGCGATGAAGATGGAGAACGAGATCACCGCCCATCGCTCTGGCAAGGTTGAGTCGCTGAGCGCTGGTGAAGGCGATTCCGTGTCGGCCGGCGACACCCTCGCGATCATCAAGTAGCACCATGGGCGAGCTACGACGCAAGGCCGGTGTGGCAAAGCGTCGGTTGCTCAACGCCAAGGCCGAGCTCTTCCCCTCCGACGAGTCCTACGACGGAAAATTCACGCGTGAGATCGGCCCGAGCGACTACACGATCGACAAGAACCCGGCGACCAAGCTGATCCACGCCCGGCTGGACGATGCTGCGCTGACTGCAATTGAATCGGCGATCGGTGCCGCGGACGACGAGGTGGATCTTCCCGTGCCGCCCGGTGCCGCGCCCAAGCGCGTTTCACTGAACGAGCACTGGAGCGCCGCCACCGGGATCGAGCGCATGCGTCTCGATCTGGTTTTGGGCGCCTACCTCGAAGTCCCCGAACTGCTCGATGCAACTGGGCTGAGCACCGCGCAGCCGCCCAGCGAGATCCACGCAATGTCGCACACGCCGTTCGCGGCCGGTGGCGGCTTTTACCAAGCGGACATGATCGCCGGAGCACTCGAATCGGTCGGCACTCCGATTGCCGAAGGGCAACGCGTTTTGGACTTTGGATGCTCATCGGGCCGCGTCGCGCGTGCCCTCGCCGCGGCCTATCCGGAAGCCAAAATCCTTGGCTGCGACCCGAACGGTCCGGCGGTCGAATGGGCGGCGGCGAATCTGCCAATGGCCGAGTTCAGCAAGAGCGAGAACGATCCTCCGCTCAGCTATCCAGACTCCCACTTCGACGCGGTCTTCGGCGTCTCGATCTGGTCTCACTACTCCGAGCGACTGGCGCTGAAGTGGTACGACGAGATGCACCGTGTGATCAAGCCGGGAGGACATCTGATCTCGACGACACACGGTCCGGAATCGGTGGCGTTCTACGCCGAGCAAGGCCTGCGGACGACCAACCAACTCAGTGAGATTCTCGACGCGATGTACAGAAGCGGCTACTGGTATGCGGCCGAGTTCGGCGAAGCCGGCGACTGGGGCGTCGTCAATTCCGACTGGGGAACTTCGTTCGTGAGTGCCGAGTGGATGCTCGACAATCTGAGACCGAAGTGGCAAGTGGCTGAGTACGCGTCGGGCCGAAACGAACGCAACCAGGACGTCTACGTTCTACGCAAGCCGGTCAGCTAGCCGGTTGCCTGCTGCGAAGCCTGCTGCGGCGGCGCGAATGGATCGCGAGCCGGCATCGGCGCGCGAACGAACTGCTGCGGCTGGACGGGCTGCGATTGCTGCGCCGGGTGCGGTGCGACGTAGCGCTGACCCGCCGGAACTGCCGCAACTTCGGGTGATTGGGCGGATCCGTGCGGTGGATCGATTTGATCGACGAACAATCCGCCGGCAACTCGCGCGCTCCGCCTGAACCCGGCAATCTCGTCGCGGTTTACGAGAACGTATGTCAGTGCCGCACCGGCGGCGAAGCCCCCGAGGTGAGCCCATACTGCGACGCCGCCCGACTGCCCCGCCCCGGCGGATTCCCAGGCCAGCAGGATCTGCATGACGAGCCAAGTGCCCAGCACCCAGACAGCGCGTATATGAACGGGGAAGATGATGAACAACGACCAGACCTTGGCGCTCGGAAAGAGCACCAAGTAGGCAGCGAGTACTGCCGCGATCGCGCCCGATGCGCCGACCATCGGGATCGGTGAGCCCGTGTCCCACAGCGTCTGACCGAGTACTGCAGCAGTACCGCCGACGACGTAGAAGAGCAGGAAGCTGAGCCGCCCAAGTGCGTTCTCCAACGCGCCGCCGAAGACGAACAGAAAGAGCATGTTTCCGATCAGGTGGGCAAGACCGCCGTGGAGGAACATCGACGTTCCCACTGTCAGCCAGGTCGGCGGAAGATCGATGCCCGGATAGATCGCCTGAATCTCCGCCGTCGTGCCGCATGCCATCGCCGTCATGTTCTCGACCGGAACGCACTGCACGCCACTGTGCATCAACTCATACGGAATGACCCCGTAGAGAATTGCTGCGTTCGTGGCTGCCATCGGCGTGCTCGAGGCCATTAGATAGACCGCGATGTTCAGCGCGATCAGCACGAACGTCATCATCGGAAAGCTGGCCTTGGGCAGGTTGTCCTTGAGCGGTAAGAACATCGCTAACCGCAGTTGTCGGCCAATTTTCGGTATTCCTCAAATGCGTAACCAAAAACCGAAGCTTCGACTACGCCAAACTTCGCCGGTGAGCCGCAGCCCAGATCGCGATATTCGCCTGCTTTTCCCGCTACCGATCGCGACGATCGCTTCGCAGTCGAGCATGGCGAGCGTGCCGCCGCTTTTCGTCGGGATCGGCAGCGAATTCAACGCGTCGATCGGCACGGTCGGGCAGGTTCGCAGCGTAAGTGCCTTCTCGGCGGTGCTCACTGCCCTTCTCGTCGGCGGTTGGATCCATCGACACGGCGCCCGCGTGGTGATGATCGCCGGGGGCCTGCTTGCCGCCACCGGAGCCTTGATCAGCGGACTTGCACCTTCACTGTTGGTGCTCGGTGCCGGACAGGCGGTGGTCGGTGTCGGTATCGCCTGTTTGCTGTCCTCGGGATTCGCAGGCGCCGGCGAGTTCTTCTCGCTTGAGGCCCGTGACTGGGCGATCGGCTGGGTGGTCGCGCTTCAATCACTGGCGTGGATCGTCGGTGTTCCGCTCGTGGGACTGCTCGCCGACGCGTTCGACTGGCGCGCCGGATTCGCGGTTCCGATCGCGTTCTGCCTGATCGCGGCTGCCAGCGCGATGCTGTTTGCGCCGAAGGTCGCGAAGCGGCCAATGGCGATCGACGAGCGATCCGGGCTATTGGCGGTGCTTGCCGACCGAAACGGGCGTAGGTGGACACTCGGTGAACTGCTCGCCTTCGGCGTGTGGACCGGCGAGATCACCTACATCGCGGCGTTCTACATCGAAACGTTCGATCTCAGCACCGCAGTCGTCGGGCTGCTCTTGCCGACGGGTTCACTCGCCTTCCTGGTCGGATCGGCGATCGCCGAACGAACCGCGCGGCGCTTCTCCAGGCGGACGACGCTGCTGGTTTCCTCGGTCGGGATGGGCCTGATGGCGGCGCTGATCTTCAACTTCCATCCCGCGGTCGGCATCACGGTGAGTCTCGGCCTGATCATGGGCGTGTTTGCCGGACTGCGTGCCGCTTCGTCGAGCACCCTCGCGCTCGACCAGATCCCCGACCAACCCGGCGCGATGATGGCCGCACGCACGTTCGCGGTGCAGATCGGCTACCTCGTGGGCGCCGCCGCGGGTGGGGTCGTGGTCGACCTCGCGGGTTACGGAGCACTCGGCGCATGGATGATCATCGGAATGGCGGCCAGCGCTTGGGTGATGTCGCGCGTGCCGTCACGCCCGAACGCTCCGACAGCAGCTGCATAGCTTGGCGTGTTATTGCCGCATGCCCTGTCCATGCAGCGCGCCGCTTGGACAGGGCATGCGGCAGATTCCAGCTATACGAAAGCGGCTAAGCCTTCAGCTTGTCCGCCAGCTCACGCAGGTTCTTGACCTCGAGATCCGGCTTCTTCGACTTCGCTTCGGGGAGCTTCTCTTTCTTGCGATTGACCCATACAGTCGGGAGCTTGGCCTTGAGCGAGGGGCCGACGTCGTAGTAGTACGAGCTGCCGACGTGGATCCAGCCCTTCTTGCCGCCGATGCGGCGGGCGGTCTCGGTGAAGTGGGCGGCCTCCGGCTTGTAGCTGCGGACCTGCTGCGCGGTTACGACGATGTCGAAGTCGCTGCGGATGTGGCGGCGGCTGGCGACCAGGAGCTTGTCGTCGATGTTGACGACGAGTCCCACTTGATACTTCTTGGCGATGCGGTCGAGCGCAGCGTTGGCCTCGCGAAACGGCTTCCAGCGGGCGACGCTGTCGGGCAGGAAGTTAGTGCGTGACGGCTCGAGATCCCACTCAAGATCCTCGGAAACCTTCAACGCGATACGACGAAGCACTTCGGCGTAGAGCTCGTAGGAGCCGGACTTGATCTCAGCCTGGTGCGTGTTGAAAAGCTCGATCACCGTCGCTTTGTCGGGAAGCGCGAAGTCGGATCGCTCCGCCTCCGCCTGAAAAGCCTCGTACACGCCGGTTTCCCAGTCGATAAGGGTGCCGTAAACGTCGAACGTGACCCACTTGATGTCTTTTGGTAGTGCCATTGATTCCTAGCTGGATGGTGCATTGAATGGGCGATGTTGCCCTGATACGGTTCTGCGCGCGCCGGAGCTGAGCTACATACTACGAATTGCTTTCGGCATACCGCATTCGCGTTTCACCTAACTGAGGTATCTCCAAGATGGATCTTCTCGAGTATCAGGGCAAGCAATTGTTTGCCAAACACGGCTTGGTCGTTTCCGACGGCAAGGCGGTCACGACGGTCGATGATGCCGTCGCTGCAGCCAACGAAATCGGCTACCCGGTCGTAGTCAAGGCGCAAGTTTTGATCGGCGGCCGCGGCAAGGCTGGCGGTGTCAAGTTGGCGGCCAACGAGCAAGAGGCGCGAGAGCACGCCACGAACATCCTCGGGCTCGATATCAAGGGCCACGTCACACGCACCGTTTGGATCGAGCACGCGTCGGACATCGACACCGAGTACTACGCCTCGGTCCTGCTCGACCGTTCCGAGAAGCGCCCGCTCGTGATGTTCTCCGTCGAAGGCGGAATCGACATCGAAGAGGTCGCCGAGAACACGCCCGAGAAATTGATCAAGCACCACGTCGACCCGCTCGTCGGCCTCACCAAGGAAGAGGCCGTCCGCATCGCAACTGATGGCAGGGCCGACGCCGACGTGATCGACGGCGTCGCCGACGCTTTGGTCGCGCTCTACGAAGTTTGGATCGAGGAGGACGCGACGCTCGCAGAGATCAACCCATTGATCATCACGCCGGATCGCGAGGTCAAGGCGCTCGACGCGAAGGTTTCGCTGGACGGAAACGCCGCCTTCCGCCACCCCGAGCATGAAGGCCTCGGCGACCAGGAAAACGCCGACCCGATCGAGGTCAAGGCGAAGGAACAGGACGTCGTCTACGTCAAGCTCGACGGAAACATCGGCATCCTCGGCAACGGTGCCGGCCTGGTGATGAGCACGCTTGATGTTGTCGCCCAACACGGCGGCGAGCCCGCCAACTTCCTCGACGCCGGCGGCGGATCGGACGCGGCCAAGGTCAAGCAGGCCGTTGAATTGATCCTCAGCAACGAAAGCGTCGACGCAGTGCTGTTCAACATCTTCGGCGGCATCACGCGTTGCGACGAAGTCGCCAACGGATTGGTCGCTGCGTTCGAAGACCTCAAGCCCGAAGTCCCGTTCGTGGTTCGCCTTGACGGCACCAACGACGTACAGGGTCGCGAAATTCTTGAAGCGGCCGCGCTGCCGAATGTGTACGCGGCCAAGACGATGGACGGGGCCGCCGAGCAAGTGGTTGCCCTCGCAAAGGAGAATTAGTCATGTCGATCCTGATTGACAAGGACACCCGCCTGGCCGTTGCCGGAATCACCGGCCGCGAAGGCTCGTTCCACACGCTCAACAACCGCGCCTATGGCACCAACGTCGTCGGCGGCATCAACCCGAAGAAGGCCGGCACCGACGTTGAGGGGATCCCGGTCTTCGCCGACTGGGCGACCACCGTTGAAGAGACTCAGGCCAACACGGCGATGATCTTCGTCCCACCGCCGTTCGCCGCGCAATCGGCACTGGAGGCCGCAGAGGCCGGCGTTGAGTTGGTCGTGATCATCACCGAGGGCATCCCCGCACACGACGAACTCAAGCTCTACAACCGTGTGCAGGCCGACTTCCCGAATACGCGAATCATCGGACCCAACTGCCCGGGCATCCTCTCGCCGGACAAGGCCAACGTCGGCATCATCCCGGCGTCGTTCTTCAAGGAGGGCAACGTTGGCGTGGTATCGCGTTCCGGCACGCTGACGTACCAAATCGGCAACGAGCTGGCGCAGAAGGGCTTCGGCAACTCCTCGATCGTCGGCATCGGCGGCGACCCGGTTCCCGGCAGCTCGTTCGTCGACATCATCTCGCTGTTCGAGCAGGACGACCAGACCGAGCTGATCGTGATGGCCGGTGAGATCGGTGGCTCGGCCGAAGAAGAGGCCGCCCACTACATCGCCGAGTTCGTCAGCAAGCCCGTCGTTGCCTACATCGCGGGCTTCACCGCGCCAGAAGGCAAGCAGATGGGCCACGCCGGGGCAATCGTTTCTGGCTCTGCCGGAACCGCCAAGGCGAAGGCCGAGGCACTCGAAGCCAACGGTGTTCGCGTCGGCCACACGCCAACGCAGACGGCCGAAATCGCGATGGAGCTGATCGGCGCGCCTGCCTGATCTCCCCCCTACATCGAAGTGATTCGAGACGGCGTGCCTTCGGGTGCGCCGTTTCTTTTCGCTCACTCAGCATGTCTGTAGAGTGGGCCGGATGAGAGTCGGATTCGACAACGCCCTTGAGAATTTCTCAACACTCGTCGAGCTGGCCGAATTGGGTCGCTCCGTCGAGACCGAGGGACGCGACGGCACCGTGGTGCGTCTTGTTCCGATCGATAGCCCGGTCGCCAACCACGAAGTCGTAGACGACTGCCCGATCTGCGAGAAGCAGCACAAATCGGCCTGAACTCACGAGTCCACTTCTACGGCGACAGCTTTGTCGCCGGGTTCGGCGATCCGCTCGGCGCAGGATGGGTTGGGCGGATCTCGGCGCGCTGCGCCGAGGCAGGATCACCGATCGAGGTTGCCAATCATGGCGTGCCGGGCGAGACGTCGGTGCAGGCGGTGGCGCGGTTCTTCAACACGCGGATCGATCCACCGGAGTTGCGTGATCGAGCCGAGTCCGTCGTGATGTCGTTCGGCACCAACGACGTCATCACGGAGACGACTGCCGAGCAGTCACAGGCGAGCCTGAGGTCGGCGCTCGATCTTGCCGGTCAGTTGTCGTTGCCCGCGTTTGTGGTCGGGCCTCCGCCGGTCGGGGACCTGCCGGACGCAGACGCGAAACTGGTCGAGCTTTCAAATGCTTTCGCGGCAATCTGCGCCGAACGCGAGGTGCCGTTCGCCGAAACGCACGGCTCGCTCGCCGCCGGTGGGGCGTGGTCGGAGGAAGCCGCCGCGGGCGACGGTTCGCACCCTCAGGGTGGCGGCTACGACCAGTTGGCCGAGCTGCTTCATCAGGCCGGTCTTGTCGCCTGGCTAAGCGAACTTTCTCGATAGTCTGCCCGCCCATGACCACCGATGTGAAGACAATCTCCTTTGCCCGCGGCGCGCCGTCGCTCGACCTGATTCCCGTGGAGGAACTCAAGCAGTCTGCCGATCGCGCCTTCACCAACGACCCAGCCGGTGCATTCGGCTACGGCACCGCCGTCGGCTACCAACCGCTGCGCGAGTGGATCGCCGACCAGCACGACGTCGACGTCGACCGCGTGATCGTCACCAATGGCTCGCTGCACGCCTGCGCGTTGATGTTTGACCGTCTCGTCGCGCCGAGCGACAAAATCGCGATCGAGTTGCCGCTCTACGACCGTTCGCTACTGATGTTGCGCCAGCGCGGTGCCGACCTGATCGGCTTTCCGCTACAGGAAGACGGCTTCGACCTCGACGCGCTCGAAGCCGAGCTCAACGGCGGCCTCAAGCCCAAGTTCGTCTACACAATCCCCCACTTCCACAATCCCGGCGGCTGCACGATGCCGCTCGAGAAGCGTCAGCGCCTGGTTGCACTCGCCAACGAGTACGACTTCCTGATCGTCGAGGACGACCCGTACCGCGATGTCTCGTTCGAGGGCGAACCGCTGCCGACGATGCTGTCAATGGACCCATCGGGTGAGCGCGTTTTCTACATGTGTTCGTTCACCAAGACCGTCTGTCCCGGCCTGCGCGTTGGCTACGCGATCGCCAGCACGGCGATCACCAAGGACATGGTCATCGCGGGGACAAACACCTATATCTCGCCCGGCCAGGCCAGCGAGGCGATCCTCAACGACTACGTGCGCTCGGGCAAGCTAGAAGGCTCGATCACGACGATCCGCAACGCGCTGCGCGAACGCCGCGACGCGCTCACTGCCTCATTGACCGAGTTTCTACCCCAGTCCAAGTTCGTCGTGCCCGCTGGCGGCTACTTCCTATGGGTCGACCTTGGCGAGGGCGTGAACACCGACGAGATCGCAGCGAAGGCTGCCGAGGCCGGCGTTCCTGTCACCAAGGGCAGCGACTTCATGATCGAGGGCGGCACGACCAGCCTGCGCATGTCGTTCAGCAGCGCCACGCCCGAGGACATCCGCGAGGGCGTCGAGCGGCTCGCGGGCATTGTCAACGGATAGCTGAGAATCACGCGCGTTCGCTGCTCTGGCGGCGGCGCTCGCGTTGTTCGCGTTCGACCTTGCGCGCGCCCAGCTTGCGCACACGCCAAATCGAAACGGGCTTCTCGATCCCCTTGAATCGGCGCCTGCCGATGCTCGTCCAGTCGTAGTCATCTTTGAAGCGGTCGTGAAGTTCGCTGGAGACAAGCACCGCGCCGGCCCGAGCCACGTCGCTCAATCGACTTGCAAGGTTGACTGGTGGCCCGTAGATGTCACCGCTGCGATCGAGCGCCTCGCCGAAGTCGAGGCCAACCGAGAGCTGCGGAAATCCCTCGCCCTCATTCTCGATCGCCTCGACCAGATCCAGCGAGGTGTCAAGCAGTGACTTTGCGTCTGGGGAGGTGAGCATCACGGCATCGCCGATCGTCTTGACCATCCGCACCGGTGCTTCGATCAACTCGACCGTGATCGCGCTCAATCGCTCGGCGATCGCGCCGAGTTGGTCCGCCGGGATCTGTTCTCCCAATGAGGTGAACCCAACTAGATCGGCGAAGCAAACTGCGACCTCGCGGGTGTCGGACAACAGGTCGATTACCGCTTCATTGCCGAGAATGTCCGTACGCAGCGAATCGCGCATGTGCAGGTTGAAGAGGTGTTGGAGCACGAACGCGAACTCCGGCGAAGTGGCACGAGTGATCGCCGCGTAGCGCTTGGCCATCTCGGCTTCGTCCTCGTCGGGATCGATGAAGGTGGTGAGAAACCGACGCTCGACGGTGACCGCCAGCTGCGACAGAGAGGCACCGAGCACGCGATTGATCTCACGGATGCTCTCCAACGACATTCCCATTTCCATGTTCCAACGGACCGCCTGCATCGTTTTGACGTCCTCGTCGCTGTAGTACTTGATCTCTCCCCCGGGGTCCGCCAGGCCGAGTGAGCGGCGGAGCTCGAGAAACAATTCGAGATCGAAGTTCGAGAGTTCAGCCACCTCTGCCGCTGTGTATTTGGGCTCTCCGCCGAGCGCGCGCTCGACCGGCAACAAGAACAGTCGTTTCTCGGAGTGGGCGAGTTTGATCTCCTCAAGTTCCACCCCCTCCTCGGTAACCAGGTAGTCGAGCAGGCGCTTGCGCGCCTCGCGCGCCTCGTCGCCAACGACGTCGTCGAGCAACCCTTCGGACTGAAAGTCGATGTTCGCGGAATCGTCGCTCACGAGCGGCAACCTATCGCCGACGCGCGATACATCAACCGGTGACGCTCGCTAGCGGCCGTAACGTTCCTTGGCAAGTACGAGCTGCTCGGGCAGCGCGGTGCGCGGCGGCGGCGACGGTTCCGCGAGTACGGAGACTGTTTCGGCGACAGATCGGGTCAGAGTGTGCGACCCATCTTCAGACATGTAAGTGATCTCTGCTTCGTCTACGGCTGTGATCTCGCCGGTCTGCCCTGGCTCGACGCCAGCGTCCTTCAGATAATGGAGCAGATCCTCGGCCTCGTTCTCGAATCGCAGCACGGTGATCTTCGCCGCTTCGGCGCAGTCGCCAAGCGGTACCCCTTGGATGCGATCTGCCGGGTCGATCGGGTGGCCGTGCGGGCAGGTCTTTGCGTCGCCGATCGCCGCGAGCATCTTCTCCTCCATCAACGGAGACATCGCGTGCTCCATCAGCTCGGCCTGTTCGTGAACGTCGTCCCACGGAATGTCGAGCACGTCGGTGAGGAAGCGCTCGATCAGTCGGTGGCGACGCACGATCGTTTCGGCGTGCGCCAAGCCGTGTTGGGTGAACTGCCACGACTTGTCAGGGCGACGGCTGACGTAACCGTCGTTCTCGAGTCGCGCGACCATCTCGTGAACCGTCGGAGCGGAGAGCTGCATCGCACGGGCAATATTGGCGCCGGTTATCGGCAGCCCAGCTTCCTGAAGCCAGAAAATCGTCTGGAGGTACTCCTCCTCAGCGACTGTTGCGTGATCGTGCGACATCGAGCGGCATCCTACCGCAGCCCCTGCGAGCCGCGGCTGCCGACGATGCCGGGCCGACGCGGTTACGCTGGCGCCCGATGAATCCACGACCGGTGCTCGTTGCGCCAGACAAATTCAAGGGAACATTTTCGGCGGCGGAGGTGGCTGATGCGGTCGCGGACGGGTTGACGCGCATCGACGTGTCGGCCGACATTTGCCGGATTGCCGACGGTGGCGAAGGCACGATCGACGTTGTGCGCGAGGTCGTCGAGGGTGAACTGACGGAGGTCGAGGCGGTCGACGCGCTCGGCAATCCGGCGAATGCTCGCGTGTTGGTTTTTGAAAACGGCGACTCGGCGTTGGTCGAAGTTTCCGACGCGATCGGTCTTGCGCAGATTCCACATCAACGTCGCGACGCGGTCGCCGCGAGTTCGGCCGGGGCCGGGCAATTGATCGCCGGAGCGGCTGCGCTCGGAGTACGCGACCTTTTCGTCGGAATCGGCGGAACCGCCACGACGGACGGTGGAGCCGGCGCGCTGGAGTTGATGCGAGATGCGCGACTGATCGGCAAGCGCGGGCCGCTTAAGAGGTGCCCGCGTCTGACAGTTCTGTGCGACGTGCGCGCAGCCTGGGAACAGGCATCAACGGTGTTTTCGCCTCAGAAAGGTGCAAGCGCTGAGCAAGTGAAGCTGCTTTCGATGCGGATGGACGAGTTTGCTCGCACGCTGCCCAGCGACCCGCGCGGCAAGTTGATGACCGGCTCCGGAGGCGGACTTTCTGGAGGATTGTGGGCCGCCGCCGACGCGGCGTTGAAATCGGGTGCCGGATGGGTACTCGACCAGGTCGGTTTCAATCCGCGAATGACTTCGGCGCGCGCCGTCATCACTGGCGAGGGTTCACTGGATCGCCAAACGCTGCTGGGCAAAGCCGTCGGCGAGGTCGCCACGCGGGCACGACAGTCCGGCGTGCCCTGCCATGCGATCGTTGGGCAGATGGGGATGACCGAATTCGACGCACGCATCCTCGACTTTGAATCTTGGACCGACGCGACGACGCTCGATGCGATCTCAACCGCGGCAGCCGCGCTCGGTGGCCAGCTCGCCCCGCGATGACAAGCCACATTTTGCCGCATGCCCTGTCCATGCGGCGCACTGCATGGACAGGGCATGCGGCGGAATCGCCTATCGCAGTGCGGTCGCTGAAAACGCCGGAATGATTTCAGCGGGTGACGAGCGTGCTGATCACCGCTTCGTAGACGCCGCTGCCGTGCGTCGCTTCTGTGACGGTGACGTTGTCGAAGCCGCCGGCAACCGTGCCGAGATCCGGGTTTCGATCAACGGCGTTGCGCATCAAGAAGAATTGCCCCACGACGGCTGCGACCTCGAGGTCTTCGCGTGAATCACCACAGGCGATCACCTCTTCGCGCGTGTATCCGCGGATCTGCATATGGCGGGCAACGCCATTGGCCTTGCTCGCGGCGTGCGGAATCAGGTGGTACGCGTGCAGGTGCTCAAACTTGAGCTTCTCCGATTTGCGTCGGATGCGACCGTTGTCGACCAGCCGAAGATGGCCGTGGCCGGCGTCGCGCAGAAAGGCGTCGATCTCGGCAGTGTCGACCCAGCCACGGTAAAGATGTGAGACGTCGCGATCGAGGTGCCAGGGCGCGTGGTATTCGAGGCGATCACCGAATTCCTCGAGCAACAGCGCAGGTACACCCGCCGCCTCGATCTGTTGGTAGATGTTGCCGGTCTCGTCGGGTTCGAGACCGCCGGTCAACCATTCGACGTCGTCGTCGATCACGATGCCGCTGCCGACTTCGAAGATGTAGCTGCGCTGCCCCAGCAGGCGTGCATCTTCGAGCACCTGTGCCTGACGTCGTCCGCTGAAGATGCAGATCTCGACATCGGCGCGCAGACAGGCTTCGATCGCGCGTACGCCGTCGGTCGTGATGTTGCCCTCGCCATCATGAAACAAGGACGCGCCCCAGCCGAGCAGCGTGCCATCGAGGTCGACGTATACGCACCTAAGTGCCATCGCCGACCTTCGCCAGGCTGTTCAGGGGCGGGCGCTCGACGAGCGGAACGGATTTCAGTTCCTGCTGCGAACCCACGAGCGCCATGAAGTCGTCGCTGCCCGGCGCGAGTTCCAAGTTGAGTCGATCCACCCGCGAGAGTAAAGCGCGAGCAACGGCGAACGCCATCGGTCCGAGCGAAGCGAGCGACTGATGCCGGTTGATGCGCTCGCCCAGATCGCATTGAGCGATCGCGTCGAGCCCGAACTTCAGATACGTGTCGACCAGAAGTTGGATCTCCGTTCCGTAGCCGGTGCAGAACGGCAGAGCCTCCAGCGCAGAACGACGCGCTGCGAACTCCCCCGCAAGCGGCTGCCGCAGCGCAGACAACTCCGGAAAGAAGATGTTCAGGAGCGGGCGGGCCATCAGTTCGTTCACGCGTCCGCCTCCGCCCTCGACGCGCAACGCGCCGCTCACAAAAGGTCGTTTGAACGCACCTTTCACGAGTTGCAGTCGGCGATCGGCGATCAACGGGCCGGCAAGACCGACGACGAACTGCCGATCAAAACCCTCGGTGTCGCCGTCAACGAATACGACGATCTCGCCGGTCGTGGCAGAGAGCGATCGCCACATCGCGTCTCCCTTGCCGAGCACTTCACCGACGCCAGGCAGCAGGTCCGCCTCGTCCTCAACGCTTGCTCCGGCCGCTGCTGCGAGCTCTCCGGTGCCGTCAGTGGACCCGGCGTCGACCACCACGACCTCGTCGACCGCGCCAGATTCGTGAAGTGCGACGCACTCAGCGACGACTGCCTCAATCGTGCCGGCGACTTGCTTGGCCGGTATCACCACACTGATCGACGGGCGCGCCTGCGCATGCTTGGCGCTGAATTGCTCGGCGCTGAAATTCTCGGCCGCGAAGGAGTTGGTCGTTGCCCACGCACGCGCGCGATCGAAAGCCGCTCGCTGACCGGCGGCCGCGATGTACTGCTCCCCCTCTTGCTGCTGCGTGCGACCCATGGAAACCTCGGCGAGCGTACTATTCGGCGCGTGGTAGGCAGCCGCTGGGAGCACCTGGTCGCGGGCAGCGCCGCGGCCAAAGGCGGCACGCGCCCGGAGCAGCTCGTAGAGCTGGCGCATGAGGACGGCCAGGCGCCCCTGCTCGTCGACATGCCGGATGAGCTACACCCGGCGGTGGCCGACGGATTGGCCGCGGCCGGGATCTCGCAGCTATACGGCCACCAATTGCAGTGCTTCGACGAGGCGATGGGCGTCGGCGATTCACCAGGGGGCAACGTGATCGTCACCACCGGCACAGCCAGCGGCAAGTCGCTGTGCTTCAACTTGCCGGTGCTGCATACGCTCGCAGTCGACTCGCGGGCCCGCGCGCTTTACCTTTACCCGACCAAGGCGCTCGCCCAGGACCAGGCACGCAAGATTGGCGAACTCGGCACCGGGATGAGGCGCGGCGCGAAGACGCCGATCGTCCGTCATGCGATCTACGACGGCGACACACCGAGTGGAGAGCGACGGGCGATCCGTGAGCGTTCGAATCTCGTGCTCAGCAATCCGGACATGCTCAATCAGGGTGTACTCCCCAACCACAAGCAGTGGGCCGAGTTCTTCGCCAATCTCGCCTGGATCGTCGTCGACGAGGCGCACGTATATCGCGGCGTATTCGGCTCACACGTGGCCAACGTGCTGCGACGGCTGCGCCGGATTGCCGCGGCCTACGGAACCGCTCCGAGGATCATCCTGACGAGCGCCACGATCGCCAATCCGCTGCAGCTGGCCGAAAATCTGACCGGCGAGGACTTCGCACTCATTGACCGCGACAGCGGCCCGCGCGCCGATCGCGAGATCGCGATCTGGAACACACCACTGCTCGACGAGGCGAGCGGTCGTCGCGCAAGTGCGCTCGGCGAGGCCGCGTCGCTACTCGTGCAGCTCGTTCGCAGCGACGTGCGCACGATCGTCTTCATGAAGTCGCGCCGCGGCGTCGAGCTGATCCGGCGCTTCGCCGTCGAAGCGCTGGCCGACCGTCCCGACCTTGCCGAGGCGATCATGCCCTACCGCGCCGGCTACACGGTCGGTCAACGCCGCGAGATCGAGAAGCAGCTGATGGCCGGCGAGCTGAAGGCGGTCGTGGCCACCAGTGCCCTCGAGCTCGGTATCGACATCGGCTCGCTCGACGCGGCGATCTGCACGACCTTTCCCGGCACGGTCGCCTCGCTGCGTCAGATGTGGGGACGCGCCGGTCGCGATGACGAGGGCCTGGCGGTTTTCGTCGCCGGCGAGGACGCACTCGACCAGTTCTTCTGCCGCCATCCGGATGAGTTTCTCGCTCGGCCGGTCGAGGCGGCGATTCTCGACCCGTTCAACGACACCATCCACATGCGCCACCTGCATGCCGCGGCCTACGAGTTGCCGTTGCGCCGCAGCGACGTCGAGTTCTTCGGCGAAACGATGGACCAATTCGCCAATCGCTTGGTCACAGCCGGTGTGTTGCGCGAGCACGGCGGCCGCTACCTGCCGCGCGGCGAGGACTTCCCGGCCGCTCGCATCGCACTGCGGTCGGCAAGCGCCGACAACTTTCACATCGTCGACTCGGAGAACGGTGAGGTGATCGGCACGGTCGAGGCCGAACGAGCGTTCACCACGACGCACCCCGGCGCGATCTATCTGCACGTCGGGAGATCGTTCGAGATCGACGAGCTCGACGTCGAGGCTCGCACGGTCGTCGCGCGACCGTTCGAGGGAGATTGGTATACCCAGCCGAAGTTCGAGATCGACACGTTCATCGAGGAGGTTCTTGAAACGAGGCGGATCGGTAACGCCACGCTGCACTTCGGCCACGTCTCGGTGAGCGAGCAGGTGATCGCCTTTCAGCGAAAGAAGATCAGCGATCACGAGGTCCTGGCACTTGAGGCACTCGACCTGCCGGCACAGAACTTTTTCACGCAGGCGCTCTGGTACACCATCGGCGACGATCCGATTGCGGAGGAGCTACCGCTCAATGTGCTCCAGGGTTCATTGCACGCCGCCGAGCACGGGCAGATCGCCGTGCTCCCGCTGATCGCGATGTGCGACCGCTGGGACATCGGCGGACTGTCGACCGCTTTTCATCCCCAGACGGGACAGCCGACGATCTTCATCTACGACGGGCACCCCGGTGGTGTAGGCATTGCGCGACGCGGCTACGACCAGTTCGAGCGGCTCACCGCCGACGCCCTACGTCTGATCGGTGAATGCAAATGCGAGAGCGGCTGCCCGAGCTGTGTGCAGAGCCCGAAATGCGGAAACCTCAACGAGCCGCTGCACAAGGCCGGTGCCAAACGCCTGCTCTCGGCACTTACTGCCGCGGCTTCTGCTGCAAGCTGATTCCCACCGCCAATCCGGCCGCTGCATCTGGCCGACAATCGTGTTGTAGGCAGTTGACCGCAGAACTCGGATGCAGCTCTCGAATTCACAACCACGACCTGATCTGACCAAGCACTTGGCGGTGATTTGCGCCTGCGCGCTGGCCATGCTCGCGACCTGCCTGACTGCGAAGGCATCGGCCGACACAGGCGGTGCCAAGTACTGGTCGGCAAGCACAGGTGGCTCGAATCCAGTCGAGCCCGCCGTGCCCACCGCCAATGAACGCAAAAAAGCCAAACGCAAGCGCGCGGCGGCGCGGCGCGCGCCGGTGCTGACGGGCTTCAAACTCAGCTCGACCACACTGCTCGCTCACGGCCGACCGCTCACGTTGCGATACCGCGTTCGGGCCGGTGCAAAGCGCGTACGAGTGCGGCTGGTCATCCGAACTGCCCGCGGAAAATACGTAAAGACTGCGCAGCTCGGCGTCCATCGAACGGCGGTTCTCCAGACCACCAAGCTCACACAGGAAGAGCTCGGTGTGAAGAGGGCTGGCCGATACAAGCTTCGACTGGTCGTGCGCGACGGTCGCGGTCGCAAGGCGGCACGCGCCGCCGGTGTGCGTCCGTGGCTTCGCTTCACGCTCTCCGCCCACCGCTTTCCGGTGGTCGGACTGTTCAGTTTCGGTGGTGATGACGCGCGCTTCGGCGCCGGACGACCGGGCCACAAACACCAAGGCCAGGACGTCGTCGCCGATGAAGGCACGCCGCTGGTCGCACCGCACGCCGGAACGATCGCCTGGGTTCGCTACCAGGCCGACGGGGCTGGCTACTACGTCGTGCTCGATGGACGTGACGGCCGCGACTACGTCTTCATGCACCTGAAGAAGGGTTCGATCAACGTCAAGCAGGGCGACGTCGTACCGACCGGCAAGTTGCTCGCCCGGGTCGGCTCGACCGGTCGATCGAGCGGACCACACCTGCATTTCGAAATTTGGACCGGCGGCCCCTGGCAGTTCGGTGGTAAACCGGTCGACCCATTGCCGCTGCTCAAGAACTGGTTCGCATCGGCGCCCGGGGGAGCGACGCAGCTCGGAATCGCCCGTAGCGCCAATAACGCCCGCAAATCGTCGATCTCCCGAAAATCGTCGCTCGCCCGCCATGGCCTGACTCGCTCGTCAATCCACGAGCACGACCACTCGTATCACGACTCGTTCGATCCGCGCAACGACCAACCTGTCAATCGGTAGCCAGTCGTTCGGAGTCGCTCACGTAGGCTTTGGCCATGGCCATCGTGCGCCCAGAACAATCCGGCGACGAGCCGGCGATCGCCGCGATTCACGTGGCTGCGTTCGAGGACGCCTCGGAGGCCGATCTTGTCTCGCGACTACGCGCCAGCGAGGCCTGGGTGCCGGAATTGTCGCTGGTGGTCCAGCAAGAGGAACAGCTCGTCGCCCACGCGTTGTTTTCGCGCGTGACTGCAGGAGAGTCGGAGGCGCTCGTACTCGGCCCAATCGCAATCCTTCCCGACCACCAGCGCGGTGGTCTGGGGACGGCGCTCGTGCGAATGGGGCTCGAGCGCGCCCGCGGCCTCAAATTTGAATGCGTAGTGGCGATCGGGCCACCGGCGTTTCTTGCCTCCTGCGGATTCAGGCCGGCCGCTGCACGAGGATTGACGACCGAAATGGAGCTCCCTGACGAGGTTTTTCAGGTCGCCGAGCTCGCGCCGGCCGGAATCAGTCCCGGTCCGGTGCTCTGGCCGTCCGAGTGGGATTCCTGAGCGCCGCGCGACCCACTGTCGGCACTCAACTAAACAAGCAATTGACATTCCGTCAGAGTGCCGTGCTTATGCTGGAGCGATGAAACGAATCGGCCACAAGGGTGCTCACACCGTCGAACACGGCAACACCGTCGCGAGCTTCAACGTCGCGCGCGAACTCGGCGTGGACATGATCGAGTTCGACATCATGCGACATCCGTATGAGGACCGCGATCGTGGCGAACTAGTGATCGCGCATGATCCCGACGATGCGGCTGCCCGCGCCGAAACCAGCCTGCTGACGATGGAGCAGGGGCTCGATCTGTTGGCGAGCGCGCAGTTCTCGAACATCGATCTCGACGTCGACATGAAGCACCGCGGATTCGAATTGCAGTTGATCGACGCCCTTCAATCGCGTGACCTGATGGATCGCACGATCATCACCACGATGCATCTCGAGAGCCTGCGGTTGATCCGCGAGCACACCAAGAACGTAAAGCTCGGACTGACGATCCCGAAGGTGTCCCGCGACTGGCTCAACATGCCGCGAGCGGTCAAACCGATCCTCGCCGCCGGAATCATCGAGCACCGCCTACGCCAGCCGCCTCGCGTGGCGAAGCTGCTTGAGGCGGGCGAGATCGACGCCGTAATGGCGTTTCATGCAGTGGTCACACCGCGGCTCGTCAAAGCCGTCCACGAGTCCGGTGGCGAGCTCTACAGCTGGACCGTCGACGACAGCGAAACGATCGAGCGGCTGTTCTCGATGGGCGTCGATGGCGTCGTCAGCAACGATCCACGGCTGTTCGATGACGTGGCAGTGCAGACCGCCGTCGCCTGAGTTTCGGTAGCTGAACTCGTCGATCTTCGGCGGACTACTGAGCAGCCGAGGCCGCTACGCGGATATAAATCCTGCAATGCCCACACATACGGATATTCCAACACAGGCCGACGTCGCCAGTTTGATGAGTTCGCCGGCCCGGACATGCGCCTCGCTCTATCTCCCCACCTCGAACCTGCCAACTGAGGCCGAAGCGAACCGGATCGAATACAAGAATCTCGCCCACACGGCCGTTGAGCGATTGACCGCGTCCGGCGCGGACAAGCACGAAGTGCACGCGATCGCCGAAGCCTTCGACGAACTCGAACACGACGAGGACTTCTGGCGCCTGCAGGCCAGAAGTCTTGCTGTCTTCGCGACCGCAGACGGATTGCGAGCGTTTCGTCTGCCAAACAACTTGAGTTCGGCCGTCGAGGTCGCCGACCGATTTTTCGTGAAGCCGCTGTTACGCACGGTCGCATTCCCGCAGGCTGCATTCGTACTCGCGCTGTCGGTCAACGGAGTTCGATTGCTACAGATCTCCCCCGAGCCACCGGCGAAGTTGGTCAGTGTTCCGAACATGCCAGCCGATGCGCTGTCCGCCGTCGGGCGAACGTCACTCAAGGACAACGCACCGACTTCGCGCACACAGGGTGACGCAGGGCGCAAGCTTCGCCTCAGGCAGTACGCCCGCCGTGTCGAATCCGCGCTGCGTCCGATCCTCAGCGGGCGAAATCTTCCGCTGATCCTGGCGGCAACTGAGCCACTCGAATCGATCTATCGCGCGACGACCACCTACCCGGGACTCGCGAATCTGGTGATCGAGGGAAATCCCGACGAGATCCCCGACGAGCAACTGGACCAACGCGCGCGCAAAGTACTTGACGATGTCTACGCCCACCAGGTGGCCGAAATAGCAGAGCTTTATGAGGTCCGCGCAAACGACGATCGAGCAACGTCTGATCTTGCTCGGGTGGCCCGCGCCGCAACATTCGGCGCAGTCGACACGCTGCTCGTCGATATCGACGTGATGATCTCGGGCACGGTCGACACGGACACCGGCGAGTTGGAACTCGACGAGACAGACACCGTAAGCAACTACGGAGTCGTCGACGAGATCGCCAAGCGAGTGATGCTCTCCGGCGGAAAAGTGTTGGCGGTTCGGCAGCAGGAGATACCAGGCGGCTCGAGCGCCGCGGCGATCCTGCGGTATCCAGTCTGAGACTCCTCATGCCTGTACCATCACCGAGCGCGGCGAGATAGCTCAGTTGGTAGAGCACACGACTGAAAATCGTGGTGTCCCCGGTTCGAATCCGGGTCTCGCCACTTGACCGCACTTATTGGTCTGGAACGAGCCTTTGCGCAGCAGGCCCCGGCGAACTTCCAGTTGTAAGCGCTCAAGGTCTCTACCTAGTTTTCCGATTGGGGTTTGGTCGCACGGTTTAGGACACCGTGCGAGGCAGACAATCAATCCCGTTGGAGGACACTCAAATGACCATGCTCAACAAGCGTCGGGGCATTGCCCTTGGCGTAATTCTCACCCTTGCACTCGCGACCGGCGCATACGCGTACTGGACCGCAAACGGTTCCGGCTCCGGCAGCGGCACAACGGCCGCCAGCACTTCGGCCGTGACCGCGAACCAGACCACCGCACTGACGCCGATGTACCCCGGCGACTCAGCTCAGACGATCTCCGGGAACTTCGACAATCCCAACAGCGCGGCGGTGTTCATCGGCAGCGTGACCGTAAGCATCGCTTCGGTTTCGGCTCCCGGAACGTGCGACGCGTCGGACTTCACGCTGAGCGGTGCAACGATGCCGGTCAACGCTCAGGTTGCATCGGGCACTGGCCAGGGCTCTTTCACCGGAGCGACGATCCAGTTCAACAACAAGGCCAGCAACCAGGACGGCTGCAAGGGCGCGACGGTCAACTTGGCTTACACCGTTTCATAGTCGAACACCGCAAACCAGCGAGGATTTGACGATTGCCGTGCGATCGGGCGCGCCGAGCGCCCGATCGCACGCAGACGTCTGATCTTCACAACGAGTCAGGGAGACGACTGGATGCGACGCATCGGCGGCAACGGCCGACCGATCAAATCGGTGGCAACGGCCACCGCGTGCCTGCTGCTGTTTGCAGGAGGCGCGTTCGCGTTCGCTTCCATCCAGGCCGAGCAATCGGCGAAACGCAAGGGTCGTGCGGTAAGCACATTCGTCGTTCGCGGCAGCCTCGAACGCAGACTTTCTCCCGGAGTCACGTCACAGTTCACGATCTCGATCGCGAACAATCGCAAGGTTCCGATCTGGGTGAAGCGCTTGCGATTCAAGATGTCCGTGGATCGAGCGCACGCCAGGGCCGGCTGCTCGATCAAGCGCGACTTCAGAATCGCTCAGCTGGCTCGAAGAACTTTTCCGATTCGGATACCGGCCAAGAGGAAAATCAAAGTTCGTCGCGGCTGGGTCAACGCCAAATCGTTTCGCTGGCGAGCGCTTGCGAAACGGAAAACCAAAGGGCGTCCGTTCGTGACGATGCGAAATCTCGCGGGTGTCAACCAGGACGCCTGCAAGGGTGCCACTTTCAAGCTCAAATTCAAGGGCAAGGCGACCACCAAACGGCCGAAGAAACGTAAGAAGAAGCGGAGTCGCCGATGAATCGGTGGCCATCGTCATTGAAGGCGATCCTCATCGCGCTAGTCGCTTTCAGCGCGCAGGTATCCGTGGCATCCGCGTATTGGGGCGCAACAGGAACGGGATCGGGTATTGGCTATACCGACACGATGCCGACGGCCGACCAGCCGACGGCGTCAGTGACCGTGCCTGCCGTGACTCTCGACTGGAGTCAGAACACGATCGGCGGGCAGTATCTCGGTGCCTTCGGCGGCGGATACGAGATCCGTCGATACCCGGCCGCGGGCGGCGCTGCGACGACGCCGAACGGCGCGTGTGGATCGCTCGTCTCCGGTTCGAGCGCGGCGATCAGTTGCGTTGAAACGCCCGCTCCGCCGGGCGAGTGGGTGTATACGGCAACGCCGGTGCTTTTCGGCTGGACAGGGACCGAGGGGTCGCCGAGCGCGGTCACGACGGTCGCCCCGGAACCGCCGGCAAACTTTTCGGCAACGCCGCAGCCCCTTGGGGCGATTACGCTCGACTGGGACTCGAGTCCCGGAGCCAGCGGCTACAACATCTATCGCAGCACGACGGCTGGCGTGTTCAACTTCGGCGCACCGCTCAACGGCAGTACGCCGGTCGTCGGCAACACGTATTCCGACGCGACGGCTGCGAGCGGTACGACTTACTACTACTTGGCGCGAGCCCTCGTGATTGGCGGGGCCAGCCAGCAAATTGAGAGCGCCGACAGCCTCGAGGACTCCGCGCTCTCGGACTCCACCAGTCCAACGGCGGTGACGCTCAATAGCCCAGCCGCCCTTTTGCGCGGCTCCATCAACCTCAGCGGAAGCGCCAGCGACGCCGTTTCCGGCGTCATGCAGATCACGTTTCAATACAGGCAAACGGCCGGGTCGACGTGGCTAACCGGATGCGTTGCAGCCGTTGCCCCTTTCAACTGTGATTTCGACACGGCCAGCACAGCAGACGGCCTCTACGACTTCCGTGCGTTGGCCAGCGACTTCTCGGGGAACACGGCCGCCTCGGCGGTGGTGACGTCACGCCTGATCGACAACACCACACCGGCCGCGACGATGGCGGACCCGGGAAGCCACATTCGCGCGACCGTAACGCTCTCCGGGACCTCGAGCGACAGCGGATCGGGCGTCATTGCATCGACGATCGAGTACCGCCCGGTTGGCGGTGCTACCTGGACGACCGTCTGCTCATCGGCGACGACAGTCGTCAATTGCAACTTCAACACGACATCCGTCGTCGAGGGCGACTACGAGCTGCGCGCGACGAGCACCGATGCAGCCGGAAACGTCGGATACTCGGCAGTGTGGACACCGGTCCGCATTGACAACACACGTCCGACCGCGGCCGACGTTCAGACGGTCAACAACGGCACTTTGGGCAGACCAGAGGCGGGCGACCAGGTGATTTATACGTTTTCCGAGGAAATACAGCCCTCAACGATCCTCACCGGGTTCACCGGTGCTCCGATGACCGTCACCGTTCGACTCAACAACCAGGCCAACAACGATCGGCTGTTCATCTACGACGCGGCGAACGCGACGGCTGCGGACATCGGCCACGTACGCACCGGCAGGAACTACGTCACCGCAAACCGAACGTTCAGCAACTCGACAATGCTGATGGTGGGCAACACGCTGACCCTCACGCTCGGCTCCGCGAGCGGAGCCGTGAACACGGTCACAAACAACGCCAAGCTGCGCTGGCGCCCGGGCACAGTTGCACTGGACCTGGCCGGCAACCGTATGCGGAACACTGCCGGAGTCGAAAGCGGCGCGGCAGACCCGAACTTCTAGCTCCGCTGGCGGAACGTGGCGACGCCACCGCCACCGGGGGCAAACGTCACGCTGCGAAAGTCCCACGGCTCGAACTTCTCGGTCGTCGGATCGATGTCGAAGCGGTTCAGCATCCGTTCCATCACCACCGCGAACTCCATCTTCGCGAACGCCGCGCCGATGCAACGACGCACGCCGCCACCAAACGGGATGTACGCGTAGTTCGACGGACGTTCCTCGAGGAAGCGCTCTGGTCGGTAGAGCTCGGGATTCTTGAACAGGCGCGGGTCGTCGTGCGTCAGGGGTGCTGGAGATGCGATTCGGGTTCCGACTGGGAGCAGGTATTCGCCGAGCGCATAGGGCTCCTTCTGGACACTGCGAACGGCGAATATGACTGTTGGGCGAACGCGAAGGGTTTCGTCGAAAACGGCATTGAGGTATTCACGGTCGCCGCGACGCACTTCTTCGGTGAGTTTCGTCAGCACCTCCGGGTTTCGCGTCAACCGCTCAACCGCCCATGCCAGCGTCGAGGCCGTCGTCTCGTGACCGGCGACCATCATCGTCAGGAGTTGGTCGCGAATCTCTTCGTTGCTCATCGGCGTGCCGTCCTCATGCGTGGCCTGCACGAGCAACGCGAGGACGTCCGCTCGGTCCTCAAGCTCGGGATCGGCCTTCGCCTCGGCGATTAGAGCATCGAGTTGCGCGTCGATCTCGCGGCGCATACGCAGAAATTTGCCCCACGGGCTGCGCGGTCCGAGGTCGTAGTGCAGGAATCGCAGCAACAGGTATTTAGTTGCGTGATTCACCATCCGCGGGATCAGTTCTTCGAGTGTTTCGAGCGATTCGTCATGCGCACCGAAAATCGTGCGCAGGATCGCGCGCAGAGTGATCCGCTGCATCGGCTCGAGTGTTCGCATCGGCACGTCCGTCTGCCAGGCGTCCATTTCGGCGTCGGCGATCTCAGCAAATACATCGGCGTAGGACTGCATACGTTCGCCGTGAAACGGCGGCAACAGCAATCTGCGCTGGCGCAGGTGGATGTCCTCGTCGATGGCCAGCAGCGAGTTTGCCCCGAGCACGGCACCGAGCGGGCTGCCAGTGCCGGCATGAAGCACCGTTGGATCCGCTGTGAGCGTCTGCTTGATCAATTCCGGGTCGCTGATCATCACGAAGTCGGGGAAGCCGATCACGTTGAACGAATACATCCGGCCGTACTTGTCGCGTGCGCGCCTGAGCATCGGCATGCTGCGCGCCATGAAACCCGCGGATTGCAGACTCTTCGGCATGCGCGGCCCGGGCGGAAGGCCGTATTTGGGCTGCGGTGTCGTGGGCGCTGTGGCGTCCGGACGGCTGACTACCGGCGGGGTCTCTGTGACTGTCATCTTCGGGGCCGACTTTCTTCGCTCTGGCGATGCAACGCTCTACCGAGGCCGCAGTTGGGACGATGGTGCGGCGGCCCGAGGACGGGGGGTTGTGTTCTCGAGCCGCCGCTGGTACGAAGACGTACCAAACTTGCGGAAGATGGTACACACATGTACCATCTTTGTCAAGCAGATGTCGTCCGCCCCCTCTCACACCGCGCAACAAATCCCCTCCGTCGGCTTACTCGATCAAGAAGTCGCGCGTGACCGCCTGCTGCTTGCGATGGCAGAATCGATCGTCGACCGGGGCCTCGACCAGACCACCGTCGCTGACATCGTCCGCATCGCTCGAGTGTCGCGGCGCACTTTTTATGAGGAGTTTTCCGACCGCAGCGATTGTTTTCTCGAGCTCTGCGATCGCTCGACCCTTACCGCGCGAGACTTGATCGAGCGAGCGGCCGATCCCGCATTGCCCTGGCGCGAGCAAGCAGTTCATGCGATCGACGCCTATTTCGCGTTCATGTCCGCCGAGCCGGCCCTCACACGCAGCTTTCTGTTCGAGATCTTCGGGATGGGTGAAGCCGGAGGCCGAAAGTTCCGCGAGATCCAGCACCGATTTTCCGAGCAGCTGCTCGCGATCGCCCGTCGAATTCGAGCTGACGAGCCCGAGATCAACGAACTTTCGTACGCGATGACCTCTGCGGTCGTCTCGGGGATCTGTGAATTGGTGATGCTTTCGCTCGAGGACGACCAGCGAGTATCCACCGAAGAGGCGCGCGACGCCGCTCTGCAGCTGGTGTTTGACGTACTCACCGCACCGCGCTGAGCCGGTCGACAGCACACGTGAATAGGCCAGATGTCCATATCCGGATGCGCCTGTTTGCCAGCATCCCGAATACTCGTTATACTGGCTGAACAGCCAGCCAATGCCCGCTGGTCCCTTCAGGTCTCGTTTCCTCCTAGAACAGATCTGACGCAAAAACACCCCGACTCAAGGAGTCCAATTCCCGGCCCCCGGGAAGGGCTCCGTCTCCGCACAGTGAGTCGAGTACATGGCCAGGTGGCCGCCGCTCAGTCGGCCACCTGGCTTTTTTTTGCCGTGAACCGTTTCCGCACCGGACACTTGATCGACTGGCCGGCAGCAGTTGCGCCCGGTCGCTCGTTCAAAACCCCGCAATTTGCGTGCAGGCGGAAACGCCTTTCGCGGGAAGGCGCAATTCGCAGCCGGTCCTTGCGTATGCTGCATCGCGAGTGGCAAAAGACACCGAAAAACTGATCCGACAGCTCTCGCTGATCTCCTTTCTGATGGCAAAGCGTCGCCCGGTGACCGCGCTCGAGATCAAGCGCGACGTCGAGGGCTACAGCGAGATGAACGACGACGCCTTCGCGCGTCGTTTTTACGCGGACCGCGCCGAGCTGGAGGCGCTCGGCATCGAATTGCGCGTCGATCGCGCCGTCGACGGCTTCTACGAGGCGGAGAACTACTCACTACCGCCCGAAAACTTCTACCTGCCGAGCGTGCAGTTCACCGATCGTGAGCTCGCTTCGCTAACGACGGCACTGAAGATGCTGGATGGCCAGTTCGCCTACGCCGAGCCGCTGCGGCTGGCGCTGCAACAGCTCACCTGGGGTCGGCCTTCGCCGTTCTCGGCACCGGACGAGATGTCGATCCACGTCGCCGTGGGTCCTGACGTCGAAGGCCGCGAACTTTCGCAGCGTCTGAGCAAGATCGAGAATGCGATTTTCCGTCGCAAGACGATCATCTTCGAATATTTCACGATCGGACGAGGCTCGACCGAGAAGCGCAAGGTCGACCCTTTCCACCTGCTCTATCGCGGCGGCGAGTTCTACATGATTGGCCACGCCCACGAGCGTGAAGAGCAACGCATGTTCAAGCTCTCGCGGATCCGCGGCAAGATCAGCTACGCGAGCAAGGCCGAGCATGATTTTCCTCCGCCTGAGGACTTCGATCCGCGCGAATACGCGACGATGGCCGAGTGGCAGTTCGGGCAGCAGTCGCAAACGGCTTCGATCTGGATCAGTGAGCGCATCGCATGGCTCGTCGAGCGCCACTTTTCCAAGGCCGGCAGGATCCGCACCCCCAAGCGCGGCGAGGCAGTGCCCGGCAAGGGCGTGATCTTCGAGACCGAATTCACCGACACCGCCCCGCTGATCTCATGGGTGCTGGGCCACGGTCCGCGTGCACGCGTGCTCGAACCCTCCTCCGTCGCGAACGACGTCGCCAAGCGGGTCGCTCGGATAGCTCGCCAGCACACCGGCGAATTCGAGATAGCACCGAAGATCGCGCGCAGGCGGGGGCCGAGCTCCAGTGTGTCCAACGATGCCAACGAGACTTCGATCAAACCCGAGCGCTTCGCACGTTTGATCACGCTCGCCGGGATCCTGATCGGCGCGACGCACACTGGCGCGACCGTTTCGATGTCGAAGCTCGCCACCGACTTGAACGTCTCGCGAGAAGAGATCGAGGAAGACATCGAGGTGCTCAACGTCGTCAATTTTGGCGGTGGCAGCTACGTGTTGTTCGCGCAGATCGAAGATGACGAGATCTCCGTCGACAGCGAGCCCTACAGCGACAACTTTGCTCGCCCCGCGCGCCTGCTCCCGCTGGAGGCCAAGGCCTTGATCGCCGCGATCGATCTGCTCGGTGAGTACTTCCCGAACGACTCGTTGCTGAGCGCCCGCAAGAAAGTTGTGACCGCGCTCGGCGAGGACCCGGCCACCAGCGGCCTGCAGATCGCCGCTACCCAGGTGAACGACTCGGAGATCGCGACCGCGATTTCTCAGGCGATCCAGGGCAACCTGTTGGTGCAGATCGAGCACTACAAGGAAGACCAGGACACCTTCACCGAGCGCACGATCGAGCCGTATTCACTGATGAACGGTCGCGAGGGGTGGTACGTACACACCTGGGATCTTTCGCGCGAAGCGCCACGCGATTTTCGCCTCGACCGCATCAAGAGCATCGAGGTGCAGAACGAGACGTTCAAGCCGCGCGACGGCATGGTTCCTGACCTCGACGGCTGGCCGCGCACGGGCACCGTCGGCGCTTCGACGGTTGCGAAGATCTGGATCGATCCCGAACACGCGCCGCGCGCCCGCGAGGAGTACGAGCCGTCGCTGGAGCTGAAGGACGGAGCGATCCTGATCGACCTTCCGTATGGCGGAGTGAACTGGCTGGTGACCGAGGTCTTCAAGTTCGCCGGCGACGCCGTTGTGCTCGAGCCAGCCGACGCGCGCGAGGCGGTGCGCGATGCCGCAAAGGCGCTCAAGGCAGAGATTGCCGGTGGCGGTGTCAAGGCCGCCGCCGCGAAGCCGTCGTCTGGCTCCAAGCGCGAGCCCGTCACCACCGGCTAGCGATCCCGGTTGGTCAACCGGCGTAGAGTTGCAGGACGATGGCCGGACGACGAGACCAGATACAGCTGACCGATCACGAGATTGCGGCTTACCTCGCCGACGAAAAGACCGTGATCGTCGGAACCAACGGTCCGCGCGGCGTGCCGCACATGATGCCGCTCTGGTTTGTGATGCATGGCGAAGAAGTTTGGGGCTGGACCTTCGCGAAATCTCAGAAGGCAAAGAACCTCGAACGAGAGCCGCGCGCCACGTTGCTGTTCGAAGACGGCGTCACCTACGACAAGCTGCGCGGAGTGATGTTCGAATGCGATGTTGAACTGATTACCGACGTTGCAGCAGTCGAGGAGCTCGGGATCGAGCTGTTCACGAAGTACGGCGACGGCAACTATCCGGCAGAGCCGGTGATCGAAATGATCAAGGCGCAGGCACCCAAGCGCGTGGTGATGCGGTTCACGAAGACGCGGACTGTGAGCTGGGACCACCGGAAGCTTGGTGGGGTCTACTGAGCGGCGGCTCAGTCGCCGCCGCCCCCGCCGCCTCCGCCGCCTCCTCCTCCATCCGCAGAGCCGCCGTCGCCGCCGAACCACTCGCCCCCGCCGCCGGACTGGAGTTGTTGCCTTCGCCCAACGTCATAGGTCAGGATCGACAAAAGGTCCTGCCAGCTGACGATCGTCGCTACGGCGATGAATAACTGTTCGGCTGTATCGGTGATCTCCGGGACGTCGACTTCGAGTCCGCGGGCGCGCCCGGTTTTCATCCGGACCGCGCCGAGCCTGCGACCCTCGTGTTTGAGCACTGCAAGCTGGTCATCGGGTTTCTTTCGACTGAGCTCGTATTCTTCGCCGCCCATCTCAATCTTTGATCTGATGCCGCGAGTTTCGGCAGTTCCGATCACCTTTTCGTCCTCGTCAACCAGCCAAATGTGATTGTGCCTTGAACGCACATCGAATTCGCGGTCGCCGACCCGCACGAACCCCTGCTTGTTGCCAAAGAGCCACGCGGTCGGTATTTGCATCGCGAGTTTTGGCTCGATGCCGTCGACAGAAGCAAAAAACCACGGCTTCCATCGTCGCCCAGAGAGGTTGACCATTCTGGGATTATTCAATGTCGAACGGCGTCAACCGTTATCGAGTTCCGCCACCAGTTCTGCCACACGCCTCTGGATGTCGTCGCGAATTTCGCGAACCTGCTCGATCGGCAGTCCCTTCGGATCGGTCAGATCCCAGTCGATGTATCGCTTGCCGGGGATATAGGGGCAGCTGTCGCCGCAGCCCATCGTGACGACGACGTCGGCGCGTTCGGCCAGCTCACTGGTGAGCAACTGGGGTTGGATTTCCGCGACGTCGACGCCCAGTTCTGCCATCGCGGTGACGACCTCCGGATGAACACAGTCCCCCGGAGTGGTGCCTGCGGACTCGGCGGTGTGACGACCAGCGGCCGCAAGCTCAAACAGCGCTCGACTCATTTGCGAGCGGCCGGCGTTGTGCAGACAGACAAATAGTGCGTGCGCCATGGCGTGTTGTTATTGGCTTTCTGGGTGCTCACCGCGCACCAGTTGATAGGCCAGGGCGCCGAGCGCCGCTCCGGTGACGGGGCCGACGATATATATCCAGAAGTCCTTCCATTCACCCGCCGCCAGTGCCGGCCCAAAACTGCGAGCAGGGTTCATCGACGCGCCGGTGACCGGTCCGCCGATCGCGGCATCGAGGGCGACCGTTCCGCCGATCGCAATCGCAGCTGCTGCGCCGACTGCGCGCGTGTCGGTGGCCACAGCCATGATCACGAACATCAGAAACGCCGTCAGTACCGCCTCGTAGACGAGCGCGCCGCCGGTGCCGATCGTGGGGACAGTTGCCCCCAGCGCGCCGGGTTTGCCCGGCCAGATCGCCAACAACGCGAATGCGCCGACGATCGCGCCCAACGCTTGCGCTGCGACGTAGGCAGCGGCGTCCCGCGGGGGGAAGTGACGCGTCATCGTGAATGCGAGTGTGACCGCCGGATTGATGTGTGCGCCCGAGAGATGTCCTGTGGCGTAGACCATCGCCATGATGATCAGTCCGAACACGGCCGCGACGCCGACCACTCCCAAAGAAGACTCGTACTCCGCGGCTGTGACCACCGCTCCGCACCCCGCGAAGACAAGCGCGAATGCTGCAAGGCCTTCTGCCGCGGCGCGACGGCCGAGTGGAGGACTGGTGGACGTCACGTCAGGTTGCTGGTTGGCAGCAAGGCGCTTGCTCGCGTTCTTCCCCGGCTGTCGGCGGCTGTTCGGTGAAGTCGTCGATGTCGGCGTTGACGGTGAAGATCTCCCAGGGCGTGCCGTCTGGGTCATGTACCCAGATCTTGTCCTGCTTTGCGTAGCAACAACTCGTGTCCAACTCGTCGAACGTCGCCAGCCCGGCCTGGCTGAGGCGAAGCCGAGCCGCGAGCACGTCGTCGACTGTCTCAACTTCAATGCCGGCATGATTGAAGGCGCCGAGCTGCTCATCGCGTGGGCGCAGGTTCAGCGACAAATTGAGCGCAGGCTTGTCGACTGAATATTTGACGTAGTCGGATTTGACCTTGACCGGGTCGACGCCAAGCAGCGCTGTATAGAAGGGCATCGATGTCCCGATGTCGGAGACGTTGATCGCGAGGTGAGGTCTTAGGACAGCCATGAGTTCAACTCCTTGAGTGGTTCGGGCTTCACGAAGTAGTACGACCAGAGGCCGCGCTTGACCGAGTCGACGATGCCTGCCTCGCGCAGCTTGCGCAGGTGATGCGAAAGCGTCGGTTGCGAAACGTCAAACAGCGGGACGAGTTCGCACACGCAGACTTCGCCGGCGTGCGAGCGCAGCACGTCGACGATCTGCAGGCGGATCGGATCGCCCAGCGCCTTGGCGAGCTTCGACAGTTGCTCAGCCTGTGCCACGTCAACGTCGGGCAATGCAATCGGTTCGCAGCAGACGTCGCCGGCCGCGCGCTTTTCTTTGGGGGCGAGTGTTAGATCGACAGGCATCTATGTAAAAGCGTAGCAATTACATAGATGTTCGGCTATCTAAACGACTGCGAACTTTGTGCGGTCAATCGCTGGTCGCCATCGGTGCCCGCGAGTGTCCGCGCTCTTCGAAGAACTTCCATTCCGCTTTGCCGAGTGGCGTTGCAGGTGCCTCTCCGAACCACCACTCACGGCTGATCTTGGTCCAGTTGGCCGAGGCTTCCAAGCGGCCGAGCACGGCGAGGATGCCGGTCTCCATCCGGCGACCCATCAACTCATCGGCCGGCAGCGAAGCTGTGCGCACGAGCTCGAAGTACTCGCCGCGCGGATCGGAGATCGCGGTCAAGGCCTTGGCCACATACCGACGTGTGATCTTTTGCTTTCGGCCAGAGAGGTACCAACCGCCAACCAGCCTGACGTGGTCCATCAGCAGCTCAACGTTGAATTTCTCGCGGTCGCGAATGAAGCCCAGATCCTCCATCGCGATGCCGAAGGTCTCGGGATCTTCGTCGAGCACGGCCGTCACGGCTGCGACCTGAAGTTTGATCTGACGCTCGGCGAGACGCTTGGTCATGCCAAAATCGATGAACGCGACGCGGCCGTCTTCCATCCACAGGTAGTTGCCGGGGTGCGCGTCGGCGTTGAGCTGATTGAGGTGGTAGATCGAACCAAAGGCGAAGCGATAGATGATCTCGCCGAATCGGTCGCGCTTGGACTGCGGCAGATCGGTCACCTCGTCGAACGCCATTCCCTCGACCCATTCGCTGACCATCACTCGTTCTCGTGAAAGTTCGCTGACCACTTCGGGCACGCAGATGAATGGGTGACCTCGATACGCGCGAGCGAAGCGACGCTGGTTCTGCGCCTCCAATTCGTAGTCGAGTTCTTCGAGCACGCGCGCCTTCAGCTCTTTGGCGACGGCACGAGCGTCAAGACCCGGCGCGATCATCCGGCCAAGCCGGAGGAACAGAGCGGCGTTCTCGACGTCGGCGCGCAGCGCGTCGGCGATGTCCGGGTACTGAATCTTCACCGCCACATCTCGGCCGTCTTTCAGCGTTGCACGATGCACCTGGCCGATCGAGGCTGCGGCCGTCGCCTTGTGATCTATCTCCGAAAAGATCTTCGCCAACGGACGGTCCCACTGGTCGTCGAGAACCTTCTCGACCTTCTTCCAGGACATCGACGGCGCGTTCTGGCGCAGCGTGCCGAGTTCGCGCTGGTAGATCTCGCGGTACTCCTCGGGCAGGAGGTCGACGTCGATGATCGATGCCATCTGCGCGACTTTCACGGCCACGCCCTTCAGGCTGCCAAGCGTCTTGACCATCTGCTCGGCGGAATCGACGTGGCGCTTCTCGAGCGCGGCTTGGCTCCCCTCGCGACCGCGCAGCACATTCGTTGCTCCTGTGCCGGCAATCTTGATGCCCTGTCCGCCCAAAGCGCGGCCGACACGCGCCGCGCGGCCGATTCGGCTTTTCGAGATCGAGCGGTCGTCGTTATCGGGCACGAATCAAGCCTAGACCCGAAGCGACCCATCCCACCCGCTAAAATCCCGCCCTCATGTCTGCAGATGACCGCGCAACAATCGAGCTCAGCACCCGCGAATCACGCGGTTCACGCGAGGGACGCCGCCTGCGCAAGAGCGGAAATCTCCCGGGCATCCTCTATGGACGCGGCCGCGATCCGCAGGCTTTCAGCGTCAACGAACGTGAGTTGCGAGCCGCGCTGAAGGCCGGTCACGCCCTGCTCGACGCCAAGCTTGGCAGCGACACGGTTCCGGTGATCGTCAAGGATCAGCAGCATCACCCAGTGCGCGGTGGCTTCACGCACATCGACCTGCTCGAAGTCGACCTCAAGCAGTCGATCCAGTCGGTCGTACCACTTGAACTATCCGGTGTCGAAGAGGCTCCGGGCGTCGTCCAGGGCGGTGTGCTCGACCACGTCACTCGTGAGCTCAACATCGAGGCACTGCCAACTGACATTCCAGACTCGGTTGTGATCGATGTGTCCGCACTTGAGTTGAACGAGACTTTCCTTTTGTCCTCCGCCACGATCCCGTCAAACCTGACGGTGCTCGACGACCCGGACGAGACAGTGATCGCGACGATCACGCCGCCCTCGAAGGCCGAAGAACCCGTCGACGAGGTCGAGGAAGAAACCGAGTTGGTCGGCGAGGGCGAAGAGGGTGCCGAGGGCGAAGGCGAAGAGTCCGAGGAAGGCGACGAGGAGTAACTCCCCGTCTTCCAGTAGGTCGCTTCACAGCCTGCTGAGCCCCGGTCGTTACATTTCCGGACAACGGCAAGCCCAGCCGCCTTCAAACGTTATGGCGAAGCTATTCAAACGCGGTGGACCTCCAGTTCCGGTCGACTGGCTGATCGTTGGCCTGGGCAATCCGGGTAAGCGCTACGCGCATACGCGCCACAACATCGGCGAGATGGCCGCCTTGCGGTTGATCGACCAGTTCGATCTGGGCAAGCCGAAGACACGCTACCGAGGGCGATTCGCGGAGGGCAGAATCGGGCCGGGCGGACCGCGCGTGGCCGTTCTGATTCCCGAGACCTACATGAATGAGAGCGGCAAAGCCGTCGGCCCCGCGCGCGGCGAGCTGCGCGTCGCTCCCGACCATGTTCTGGTAATCCACGACGAGATCGATTTCGCGTTCGACCGAATCGAGGACAAACTCGGCGGTGGCCACGGCGGCCACAACGGCCTGCGATCGATTCAGAAGGAGCTCGGAACCAACGATTTTCGTCGTGTGCGCGTCGGCGTTGGTCGACCTGACTCCACCGACCCCGAGGTCGTTTCGAACTGGGTCCTGGGACCGTTTGACGAGCCGCAGTCCGAAGTAGAACGCCTGATCGACGATGCGGTTGGCACGGCACTCGCGGTGGTCGAGGCGGGTGCCGACGCATCGGCTGAGAACGGCTAGAACAAAGTCTCGTTCTGAAACGGCGTTTGGCGACGCGAAGCGGTTGACCGATCGGTGTCTGGCCGCGTAGCCCGAATCTTGATTCCGCCGTACGGCTGCTTCTCGGTCGGATGCAGCTTGCGGTGCACGTTCGCAGTTGACGCCTTGTCCGGTGGCGCGAGCATCACGCGCTGTTTGGTGGCCTCTGCACGGACCGCGGCTTCGGTGCGGCCGAGTTTGCGCGCTATGCGCGCTGCCGGTATCTGATGCTCCGCGAGAACCTTCAGCCGAAGGAGATCCGCGCCGGTCCAAGGCTTGCCTGAGCGTCGATTTTTTGTCGTCGTTTTGCTCATACGAACAAATGTACGCCTGGCCCCAGACAGAACATATGTTCGTGTCTGGTCTTTCGACGGCCGTCTGCGAATTCCTGCCCGGTCGTCTGGTTATGTAAACACCATCGGTCGCAGATCGTTTCGCCTGTAGAGAAGATCTCACCGCATAAAGTTTCGCGCGCATTGAGCGCCTTGAACCACCCAGTACGCCAGACGCAGGACGATGATCTGTTCGCCCCGCTGGCCGAACGGCACGCGCGCGCATTCATTTCGCAGGCCTTCACCCCTTTTGCGCTCGCGGTTGCGATCGAGCGCGGCGCCGTCGGGCGCAGCGCGATCGTCGTGGCGGCCGACGACACGACCGCTCGCGACCTTGCCGCCGACCTCGCGCTGTACCTGCCCGAACGGTCCGTCAAGTACTACCCGGCGCGCGGAGTCCTCTACGAGTCTCATCTGGCCCCGCCACCGCATCTTGTCGGTCTGCGTATCGCGGCACTGGATTCGCTGACAGGCGAAGATTCGACTGCCGTGGTCGTCGCCAGCGCCGGCGCGTTGGCCGAGCGAATTCCCGACCCCGTGCTGCGGCCGCACGGCTTTTCGGTCGCGCGCGGTGACCTCGTTGAACTCGATGAGTTGGCTCGAGACCTGGTGGCTGCGGGATATGAACGCGTTGATCGCGTAGAGGACCGCGGCCAGTTCGCCAGCCGTGGAGACATTCTCGACGTTTTTCCGGCAACCGGCGACCACGCCGTGCGAATCGAACTTTTCGACATCGAGATCGAATCGATCCGTCGCTTCAGCACCTTCACGCAGCGATCACTGGAGGAGGTAGAAAGCGTCGAAATCGAACCTGCCACCGAGCTCGCAGCAGAGCACAGCGCGCTCGCCGCCGAGGCCCTCGCCGAAGTCGACGACGAGGCCGCGCCGAAGGACATCACCGATCTCCTGCCGATCGATCGATTTCACGCGTTCCTCGAGCTCGCGCCGACCAACCGCTGGTTGGCCGTCGCTGCACTGGAGGAAGTAGAAACGAATCTCGGAGAGCTCGGCGAAGAAATCGAGGCCACCTATCGCGATCCGGCCGGTCACGGTCTCTACGTACCTCCCGGGGAGCTGCTTGACCGTTTGAACGTGGACGCGGATCTGGTGGTGAGCAATCTCTCCGTGCCACCCGGGGCTGCCGAACTGCGAGCCGAGCGGCCGGCGAGCATGGCCCGCAGTTTCGAGGGTGCCGAAGTCGAGATCGAGAAGCTCCTTCGCAGCGGTTACCGCACCGTCATCGTCTGGAACCGACAGTCCGAACTGGAACGCGCCCAGTACAACCTCGCCCGCGTCAGGCCGCAAACAGTCGAGGAAAGCGACGCGATCGGCGAATGGTCCGGCGTCTACTTCGTGCAGGAGAATCTTCGCGAGGGATTCGTCTCACCGGCACTGAAGCTCGCGGTGATCCCAGATCGACTGCTACTCCGCACCGCCGGCCGAAAAGACGCTGCCGCTGCGGGTGGCAAGCGTGGTCGAATTGCCAGCTTCGCCGACCTTGCCGTCGGCGATCACGTCGTCCACGAGGACCATGGCGTCGCACAGTTCAGCGGCTTCGACACGAAGACCGTCGGCGGCGTTACGCGGGACTACTTGACACTCGAGTACCGCGGCGGCGACAAGGTCTTCCTGCCGGCCGAGCAGTTGCACAAGATCAGCCGATACTTCGGCGCAGCGGGTGTCGACGGCGTAACGCTGAGCAAGCTCGGCGGAAAAGCTTGGGAGACGCTGAAGGCCCGCGCCAAGAAGGCCGCGCACGCGATGGCCGGCGAGCTGATCAACCTTTACGCCGAACGCAAACGCGCAATCGGCTTCGCATTCTCGCCCGACAGCGAGATGCAGTTGCAGTTCGAGGCTGCCTTCCCGTACACCGAGACGCGCGATCAACTCGACGCGATCGAGCGCGTGAAAGCGGGCATGGAGGCAACACAGCCGATGGACATGTTGGTCTGTGGCGACGTCGGCTTTGGTAAGACCGAAGTCGCTTTGCGCGCCGCGTTCAAAGCAGTTCAGGACAGCAAGCAAGTGATGGTCCTGGCGCCGACGACGATCCTCACCCAGCAGCACTTCGGCACTTTCTCCGAAAGGATGCGTGATTTTCCGGTCACCGTCGACTTCGCGAGTCGCTTCCGCAGCAAGGCGATGCAGAAGGAGACGCTCGCCAGATTCGAGCAGGGCGAGGTGGACATCCTGATCGGAACACACCGGCTGCTGAGCGCCGACGTACGGCCGAAGGATCTTGGGCTGATCATCGTCGACGAAGAACAGCGCTTCGGCGTGAAGCAGAAGGAACTGCTGCGACAGCTGCGCGTGAAGACGGATGTAGTGAGCCTTTCCGCCACACCGATCCCGCGCACCTTGCAGATGTCAATGGCCGGCCTGCGCGAGATCTCTGTGATTACGACGCCTCCGGAGGGGCGTCGCCCGGTACGCACGCACGTCGGCGAATGGGATGAGGAAGTCATCAAGCAGGCGCTCGTACGCGAAAAGGAACGCGACGGCCAATCGCTCTACATGCACGACCTCGTCGGAACGATCGACGAGACGGCGAATCGCGTTCGGGCGTTGGTCCCGGGGCTTCGCGTCTCGGTGGTGCACGGCCAGCTCGACGAGCACACCCTCGAAGAGCGGATGCTTGAGTTCATCCGCGGTGAGCAGGACTGCCTTGTCTGCACGACGATCGTTGAGTCCGGCCTCGACATCCCTGCGGCGAACACCTTGATCGTCGAGCGATCGGACAAGCTCGGGCTCTCGCAGGCGTACCAGATTCGCGGTCGCGTGGGTCGTGGCCGCGAGCGCGCATTTGCGTATTTTCTCTATCCCGGTGCCGCTGGGCTGACGCAGGTGGCGGCCAGTCGGCTGGCGACGCTGGCCGACTACACCGAACTCGGCAGCGGCTTCAAGGTTGCGATGCGCGACCTCGAGATCCGCGGCGCGGGCAACCTGCTCGGCGAGGAACAATCCGGACACATCGCGGCAGTCGGATTCGACCTGTACGTCTCGATGATCGACGCCGCTGTGGCCGAGCACGAAGGTCGCGGCAGCGCGGAGCCGCACGAACCTGTACGCCTGGACGTTTCGGTCGACGCGTATGTGCCGAGCGACTACGTGACCTACGAACAGGCGAAGATCGAACTGCACCGTCGCATCGCCGGCGCGCAGGAGCTCGCCGACATCGGCAGCCTGCGTGGTGAATTGAAGGATCGATTCGGTCCGGTGCCCGACCCGCTCGAACGGTTGCTCCAACTACAGGAGGCGCGACTCAAATTCGGAAGAGCCGGTGCTCGCACCGTTGGGCTTACTGGCGGCCGTCTGGTCGTTGCCCCGCTCGACCTTTCCGCCACCCAATTCGGCGCTTTGCGCGAAGATCTGCCCTCAGCCATCTACGATCGTGGGCAGCGCACGCTGGCTTTGCGTGCCGATGGGGAGCCGGAGGAGCAGTTCGCTGCGCTGGCGGGTATGGCGGACGCGCTCGTCGGAGCGGTCGCAATCGCGCCCGATCCGGACTAGATACAGGTTTTGAGCGGCGGTTAAGCGTCGCTGAAGGAACGTCCAATCCGACATTTCAGGTGTTTTCACTTGATATGTTCCGACCCGCTTCTGACCACGAAAAAGAGCACAGGCTGTGAAAAACATAACTTCGAACAAATACTTCATCCCGGGCTTCGCGCTCGTCGTTTTTGGAATCGTTGCGCTGATCCTCATCGTCTTCCGCGGAGGTGTCCCGGACAACGCTGTCGCGTCCGTGGACGGCGAAGCGATCCCGATCGAGAAGTTCAACAAGACATTGGTGGCGTACTCAACGCAAACCGCAGGTGAGGACGGCGACGTTGTAGTTCCTGACCCGCCGACCTTCACCAAGTGCATCGCCAACAAGAAGAAATCTTCCAAGAAGCTCAGCAACAGCGCTCTGAAGAAGCAGTGTGAGCAGGATTGGGACACGGCCAAGACGCAGATAATGACCTCGCTCGTGCAGCAGGAGTGGTACGAACTTGAAGCGCAGGATCGCGGGATCAACATCAGCGACAATGACGTCCAAGCGCGCTTCGAACCGCTCAAGCAGCAGTCCTTCCCGAAGGATGAGGACTACAAGAAGTTCCTCAAGGACACCGGTCAGACTCAAGCAGACATCCTTCAGCTTGTTCGGGCCAGCATGATCCAGGAGAAGGTGCAGGAGCAGGTCAACAGCGCTCCGACCCCGTCGACCGGCGAGGTGGAGGACGCGTACAACAAGGACAAGAAGAAGTACGCAACGCCCGCATCGCGCGACATCAATTTGGTCTTCAACTCGAGCAAGGCCAAGGCGGACGCAGCCAAGCAGGCTCTGGCCAACGGCGACAGTTGGAAGAGCGTGGCTGACGAGTACTCGCAGGACACCGCGTCAAAGGAGAATGGCGGCGCGTTCCCCGGCGTGACCGAGGGTCAGTTCCCGGACCCGCTTGACGGCGAAGTGTTCAAGGCCAAGAAGGGCCAAGTTGTCGGTCCGATCAAGACTCAGTACGGCTACTACGTGTTCGAGGTCACGAAGGTGACCGAGGGCAAACAGCAGACGCTGAAGGAGGCGGAGGCCCAGATCAAGCAGACATTGCAATCTGAGCGTCAGCAGAAATCGGCCGCCGAGTTCCAGGAGAACTTCCGCTCCAAGTGGCGTAAGAAGACCAAGTGCGCCGAGCTCTACAAGGTGCCTGCGGTCTGTGGCAACACGCCTGAACCGGAAGCAGGCGAGACCGCAGAGACCGGCGCCGAATCCGGCGGGCAATAATTCTCGCCTAACGCAACATCCGAATTGCGAAACGCCCGGTGCGATGCGCCGGGCGTTTCGCTTTAACCAGTTTCGCGTACGGGTCGAACCCGGGCGACGCTCTAAGCTTGCGCCCGTCCCAACCCCACTCGATCCAGCAATACGGAGACCTTGATGACGGCCGTTCGAAGCACCATTGCAAGACAGATCCTTGACAGTCGTGGTAACCCCACCGTCGAGGTCGAAATCACTCTTGAGTCCGGAGCCACCGGCCGCGCGGCAGTGCCGAGCGGCGCGTCCACCGGCGAGTATGAGGCGGTTGAGCTACGCGACGGCGGCAGTGACTGGGGCGGCAAAGGCGTGACGAAGGCCGTTGCCAACGTGAACGGCGAGATCGCAGCCGCGATCATCGGCATCGATCCAGTGGATCAAGAAGAATTCGACGCGCGCCTTTTGGACCTCGACGGCACGCCGAACAAGGGACGCCTGGGCGCAAACGCGCTGCTGGGTGTTTCGTTGGCGGCGGCAAAGGCCGCTGCTGCCGAGCGCGAGTTGCCGCTCTGGCGCTACCTCGGAGGCGACGAGGCCAGTGTCTTGCCGGTGCCGATGATGAACGTGCTCAACGGCGGTTCGCACGCCGACAATTCGGTTGACTTCCAAGAATTCATGATCGTCCCGCTCGGCGCACCAAGCTTTGCCGAGGGACTGCGCGTCGGAACCGAAGTCTTCCACTCCCTCGCAAAGAGCCTTAAGTCGAAGGACCTCTCAACGGCCGTCGGAGACGAAGGTGGATTCGCCCCAAACCTGTCGTCCAACGAAGCCGCGCTCGAAGAACTGATCGCCGGCATCGAGTCGGCCGGCTACAAGCCCGGCGAGGACGTCGCCATCGCCCTCGACCCAGCAACTTCTGAGATTTACTCCGACGGCATCTATGACCTCAAGCACGAAGATCGCAAGCTCAGCTCCGAAGACATGGTCACCTACTGGGACGAAATCACCGCCAAGTATCCCGTCGTCTCGATTGAGGACGGCCTCGACGAAAACGACTGGGACGGCTGGAAGCTCCTGACCGACCGCATCGGCACGCGCACCCAGCTCGTCGGCGACGACCTCTTCGTAACCAATCCCGCACGCCTCACCGAAGGCATCGAGCGCGGCGTCGGCAACTCAATCCTGATCAAGGTCAACCAAATAGGAACACTGACCGAGACGCTAGAGGCAGTCCGCATCGCCCGCGAGGCCGGCTACACAGCAGTCATGAGCCACCGCTCCGGCGAAACCGAGGACACGACTATCGCCGACCTGGCAGTTGCAACCGGCTGCGGCCAGATCAAGACCGGTGCTCCTTCGCGATCGGATCGCGTTGCCAAATACAACCAGTTGCTCCGCATCGAAGAGGCCCTCGGCGATAAGGCCGTTTACCCCGGTCGTTCGGCGTTTTCTGCGCTTTCTAGTACTTAGCTGGAGTGACTTGGACCCGTCAAAATCGTCTCCTCGGCGGGGGGCCGCCTGCGGGGACGAGTTCGACGGGTCCGTACTTGCAGATGTAGAGGATCGGGCAGGGGTCCATCGCGGCTGATCGAAATCAATCGCTATGGCTTCGAGCCGCTCAGGGAAGAGGAAGAAGAATGCTGCGCGTATTGCGAAGGCTCGTGTCGCGCATAAGTCGTCGGGGCGTCCGATTGCGCGAGGTATTCGCTGGGACCGGTTGCCGGGTAGCTGGCTGGTCGTGATTCTTTTGGTGATGGGGGTGCTGTATGTGCCGCCGTTGCATGGGTATTACAAACAGCGCACGGAAACGACCGCTGCGAAGGCGAATCTCCAGGCACTCGGCAAAGAGAACCGTGCTCTGAAGGCGCGGGCCAAGGCGTTGAAGCGTGACTCGACGATTGAGCTCGAGGCCCGAAAGTTGGGCATGGTCAAGCCGGACGAGCGTCCGTTCGTTGTGACTCGATAGTTCCGGAGCGCCCGGCCCGCGACTTTGCGTCGCGAGCCGGAATCACGTCCGGTGAACCTGGTTACGCGGCCTGCTGAGTTGCGTCTGCTGCTTCGTCGGCAGATGACGAGGATTCGTCGGTTGCCGATTCGTCTGCAGCTGCAGCGTCTTCTTCGCTGGCGCGGTTGATGACGATCTGGTCGGCCGAAATGGTCACTGAGATCGGACGGTGTCCGGCCCAGTGTTCGGCGTAAACGGAGTCGTCGACGATCGCGGGGTCAAGCCATAGCCCGTATCCCTCTTCGCCGTGGTCGAAGGTTGCCTCGAATGCGGGACGACGACGGCCTCGGCCGCCACGTCGACCGCGGCGGCGGCGGCGGCCAGGGGCATCGCCCGTGGAATCGTCACCGGCCAGCGCGGCCTCTGCTTCACGTTTGGCGAGCGCGGCCTCTAATTCGGCCGCGATCAACGCGTCGTCTTCTGCTCGCAAGTCAAGTTCTTCTTCGGCCCCCGGCGTGTCGGTCGGGGCGATGGCCGCCGTCTGGTCGTCTGCATCGAGCGACTGCTCGCGCTTGAACGCGGCGATTTCATCCGCCGTGGTGTCAAGCTGATGCGCGATCCATGCGTCTGTGCGGCCCTGCCGCACCCAGACGCGGATCTGGTTCAGATGTGGTCTGAGCGGTCTTGTTGACATGGTCGCTGACACTATCACCGCGAATGTCCGCTCCAGCATTGGTTTTTGGGGTAATCACTGTGGGGTATAGACAAACTGGCCACTCATCCAGTATGGTTATGGCAATTGTGGAATTCGGATATTCCACGCGGTAGCGATTTTTAGGTAGAATCGCCGTTCAGCCCCGAGCGGTTGCCGTCTCATCCAGTTGGTCGGACGGCGAAGTGCAATGCGAACTCGGCAGGCACGATTCAGGGAATACCTAATGTGGCCATCGCCCATTTAAGTGCTTGGAGGCGCTTTTATGCTCGTGCTAACCAGGAAATCGAATCAGAGCATCATGATCGCGGACGACGTCGAGATCTCGGTGCTCTCCATAGTTGGGGACAAGGTGCGCATCGGAATCGAGGCGCCCAAGAACATCCCGATCTTCCGCAAAGAGGTCTACCTGCAGATCCAGCGCGAGCGTGCTGAAGAACAGGCAGGTTCCGCAGACGCAACGCCAGAAGCGGTGGATGCCGCCTTGGGCAAGATCGCCGAGAACGGCTAGCCGGTAGAAAACTTCCCTGTGGTCGTCAGGCCATGATCCAGGCGAGGATCTGGAACATCGCGTAGGCAACGACCACGACCGTTGCGACCAGCGTGACCATCAAGGTCACGAAACGACGAAACTGACTCTGTACGTGGCGTTCGCGGTGGCGTACTTTCGTGCGCTGGATCGCTTCTTTGCGAACCTCGTGCCTGCGCTTGCGGTCCGTGTGCGTGTGCTCGTGAAATGCACGCTCGAACTCGGCAACTGATTGCCTCATCTTCATAGCGTTCCCCATCCTAGCGGTCGCAGGCCTGCCAAAGTCCCTTGTTTGTGCGCTTTGCTACACGCTCCAGCTCCGCGAACTCTTCCGCCTTGGCGGTGTTCGGCGGGATTTCTAGCGTTTCTGCGTAGCCATTCTTGATCAACTCGGCATTGACGAGTTTCTTTCCGACGTAAACATATGCCAGCGCTCGACCGAAGCGATCGAAGCGCTCCTTGTCGGAGATCAGCTCGATGTACTCGCCATCGACAAGCTCGCGGTTGGCCGCTGCGGCTTCCTTTCCGTAGCACTCAACCGGCGTGTTCGGCTTGACCGACTCGGGCGTGTCGACCCCGATGTACCGGACGCGCCGGGGCTTGCCGACCGCCTCGCCGCCGGCTTCCGAGACCGAACGCACGATGATCGTGTCGCCGTCCACAACGCGGAGCACTCGCGCGTTGCGCGAGACGCCCTCTGCCGGACGCACGGTTTGGGACGACGACGGCGCACTCGGCGGCTCGGTTTCGTTGTCTGGATCGACGAATGAGTAGGCGACGAACACGAGCACAGCGAACGCAACCACCCATCCGGTTGCGTCGACTGTGCCCATTTTCGACTACGGCTTGCGAACGACGCTGCTGACCAGCGTCTCCTTGATCTTGCCGACGATCTCGTGCGCAGCCGCCGTCTCGCGCTGCCAGATGTTACGGCCGAAGATCACTCCCGAACCGCCGGCCTCCATGATCATCTTGGTCATCCCGAGCACCTGCTCGTCATCGGCCTTGGACCCACCGGAGAGCACCACCAACGAACGGCCGGCGCTCTCAACACACTGACGGATCGCTTCTGCCTGGTCGACCTGCATCTCGTTGTATGGAGCGGGCGAATCCTTGTCGGAGTCGAGCCCGACCTTCGGCATGTTGATCTTGACGATGTCGGCGCCCATCTCCATTGCCATGCGAGCGGCATAGTCGATCGCATAGAAGCTGTCCTGTCCGCCCTTTTTGGACACGTCGCGGCCGCGCGGGTAGGACCAAACGACCAGCGGCATCCCATACTTGTCGCAGTCGGCGCGGACTTCGCCGAGTTGCTTGAGGTCTTCATCCTGACGTGGTGAACCGACGTAGAGCGTGTAGCCGACGGCGTCGGCGCCGAGGCGCACGGCGTCTTCGACGCTCGCGTTGACGGCGCTGAAGGATTCGTCGCTCGGCGGAATGTCGGTCTTGCCGTTGAGCTTGAGCAGCAGCGGCACCTGGCCGGCCCAGTCGGGGTAGTACTTGGTCGCGAAACCGATCTGGCAGGCGATCGCGCTGTAGCCGGCTTCCGCAGCGAGGCGGAACTCGTAGTCCGGATCCTTGGAGGCCGGGTTGGGGAAGAAGTCACGCGGACCATGCTCGATTCCCTGGTCGATCGGCAGGAACATCAATGTTCCGTCGCCGGGACCGAACTTGTAGAGCATGCGGTGAAGGCGCGCCTTCTTGCCGGGTGCGAGTACATCGAGCAGAGACTTCTGAGCGGTGGTGGCCATTGCCGGGGAGGACTCCTTGCGGTCGTGAAATTGGGGTCGCGAAACGCGTCGAAAGAGCATATCCAGCCGCATTGCAAAGCCGAATACGCGTTCGGACGTGGGAGGCGACATATACGCTGCGCTGCTGATGGCCGAACGCGAACTATTTGTGATCTGCAACAACTGCAGCAGTGAGGTCAGCCCGTATGTGACCGAATGCCCGTACTGCGGTCACCGCCTGCGCAAGCGTGCGCCGGACATCAAGAAGCAGCGCAAGCAGGACGAGAAGCAGGCCAAGCGCGACGAGAAGCGCGCGGCCAAACAACGCACCAGGCTGCGCGCCGAGTACGAGGGCGGAAGCTCGGCCTCCTACCTGTATTCGCCCGCTCGCCCGCGCATGACGATCGCGCTCGTGGTGGTTGCGGTGGTTGCGTCACTGATCGCGCGTAGCGGGATCGGCGGCGTCAGTGACTTCATGGTCGAAAACCTCTCGTACTACCGCGGCGGCGGCACCGACGTCTGGACGATTTTCACCGCGCCGTTTCTGCAGTACTGGTTCGGCTACGGCTTCATCAGCCTCGGCGTATTCGCGATGTTCGGCAGCGGGGTCGAACGGCGATTCGGCTGGTGGGCGGTGTTGTTGGTCTGGCTGATCGGCGGCGCGTTCGGAATTCTTGCGGAGAGCCTGATCGTCAGTTTCCCGAGCACATTCGGTGCCTACGGGGCTGCGACGTGCGCATTCGTCGCCTGGATGCTCGTGGTGCTCAAGCAGGAGGACCTGCGCGACCATGACACGCTCGGCCTGTGCGCCGTAGCTGGAGTGCTTTGCGCGCTACCGATCGCAACTGCCTCGGCCAGTGCCTGGACGCTGTTCGGTGGCATCGTCGCCGGCGCAATCTGTGGTGCGGTGCTCGCGCGCGTAGAAGCGAAGCCGGTCTACTGAGGCTGTCCCCGGCTCAGCGAAGCAAACTCGGAACTTCGTGGCTTTGCCGCGCAGTTCCGAGGCGAAAGCTGCGTGCAACGCGTCGGCGCGAAGGCGCCGACAGTCAGATCAGAAGTCGAACTTGCGCGGGGGCGCTTCGTCGAACCAGAGCTTGTCGTGCTCGGGCGTTTCTTCGAAGAAGTCGGGCGTGTCTTCGAGGAGATCGTGCTCGGCGGCTTCGGTGGTTGATTGCTCGGCGGCGGCCTCTTCGGCCTCCTTGTCCCACTCGAACTCGATCGTGCCGGTGATTTCACCCGGGGCGTGTTCTGTTGCCGGCGCGGCTGAGTTGGCTTCTGGTTCGACGGCAGGTGCCGGTTCGGCTTCGGAGGCCGCTTCCGGATGCGAATCAAGATCGGGCTCGGGCGTCGGATCTGGATCTGGCTCGGGCTCAGCTTCGGGTTCGGGTGTGATCACCGCGGTGGTTGACGGAGCTGGATCGGGCTCGACCGCCGCAGGTTGCTCAGCCGGCGCAGTCTCTGGCAGAGGCTCTGGAGGTAGGTCCTCGGAAGCCGGGTGGAGGTCGACCGAGTCGTCCTCATCACGATTGGCCGGAGAGAGCGCGGTCTCGAACTCACGGTCGAGTTCCTCGGGATCCGCCCCGTGCTCCTTCTTCAGTTCGAGATGCGCAGCGATCGCATCGGCAAGCGAGCCGCCAAGGTCGTCGCTCGTTTCGTCGTTCTCACTCATCAACGACATCTTACGATCGCCAGCGGAAGCAGCGATCAGATCGAAGATAGGATTAACCCCGCTGATACGTATTTCGGCAGCTGTTTGAATATCAGTGCTCGGGGCTATAGCTCAGTTGGTAGAGCGTTCGGTTCGCAATCGAAAGGTCGCCGGTTCGAATCCGGCTAGCTCCACTGCGTTTGACTTTCGCCGCTCTTGCGGCGACTTGCGTTGTTACCGTTCCTCGATGGCGGTAAGGGACCGAATCCGAAAAGTCAAGCACCTGCAGAACAAGAACTTTGTCTGCGTGCTTGAGAACCCTCGGGACATCGTGAACATCGCTTCTGCGATGCGGAACATCTCGGCGTTTGGCGTAGAGAAGTTGTACGTGATCGGCGACAACCCGGTCGTCAGCGACTTCGAAACCTCGAGAAATCACAAACACCTGCGAAGGATCAGCGTCGGTGCGAATCGTTGGGTGTTCGTGCGGCGGTTCGACACAGCGGCCGATTGTGTTGAACATCTCCGTAAAAACTTGTTCACGATCGCGGTCACCTCGTCTCACGTCAAAGACAAAACAAACGTCTCGCTTTACGAAGGCACATTTACCCAGAAACGGCTCGCGGTGTGGTTCGGCAATGAATCGTCGGGAGTTTCAGACGAGGCCGTTGCCAGCGCAGATCTCTGCATCGAAATTCCGATGGGCGGCATCGTCGAGAGTCTCAACCTTGGTACCAGTACGGGAATCATTTTGAGTTTCATCAGTTACCAGCGATTGCGTTTTGTCTTTGAGCGGAGCAAGGTCAGATTCAAGCCGAGCGGCGCGCGGAATCAGAAGATGCGCTCTTGGTCGGACTTCATCAATCCAAACCGGGACTAGCCAGCATCAGAGCTTTCAGCTCGCGCTACTTCGTGCAGAAATAGATTTCGGATTGGACGGCATCGCCTGAGTCTCCCTTTTCTTTGAGAGACATCTTTTTTGCTTCGCCTCTTGAGGCCAGGCCCTTCACCGTGTAGACGTTCACGTCGTAGCCGGCGCCGCGCAGCCGCTCCACGTAATCCGCGCCGTACCGCCTGACGTGATCGACCTGGCCGAACGCCTCCAGACGACCTTGTTCTGAGGTGATCGAGGGGTCTTCGTAAGTGCTCTCCATATTGGCGACTGGCGCAAGGAGGATCGACCATCCGCCTCGTTTCTGCACTCTGCACAGCTCTTTCATGGCCGTGCGATCGTCGTTGATGTGCTCGAGAACATGGTTTGCGACGATGAAGTCAACGGACTCGTCAGGTCGTTCAATGGCGGTGATGTCCATCTTCTCGTCCACCGACTCGTCGTAAAGATCTGCGGTCAAATAGTTCTCACCGAGCAATTCCGCGAATTTTTGCCTCAACGACGGTTCGGGGGCAACGTGGATCATCGATCCGCCGTTCGCGGTGTTCTCAACGTCCACTTCCCTGGTCAAGAACAGCCAAAGCAGCCTATGCCGCTCAAGCGAACCGCAGTTCGCGCATATCGCATTTGGTCTGGACGACCCGTCACCGGCAACCATTGGTTGAAACAGACTCTGCTTCTCACACAGCGGGCAATAGTTGAGAGCGCGCTTGTCACGGAGCCGTCGGTAGAGCATCACCACGCCGTAGGGCAAAAGACCCCTCACCACTTTCTTTGGCCAGCCACGCAGCAATTGGTGCCCCTTTTCTGCAATTCAGACGTCTTGCTCGCCCACCAATGCCGACGCTCGCGGTGTTTGGCCCGATGTGCTTGGTCGCAGCGAGATCCTATTCAAAGTGTTTGGTCGGCGCTCATCGAAATTGCCTTGGACGACCGTTCGACGGCGGGAAGCGGGTAACTGTTTGGAGTAGGGTGGCGAGCCGATAATCAAGACAGTGAATCAACGCCGAACCGTTCGGACGACGGCATTCGGCAAAAGTGTTTGGCGTCTCGGCAGAGGGCGCGCGACTCAGGTGAGGAGCCTGAAAATCGTTACCTCAGCAATGACCGTCAATCCCACAGCCATCGCAACCGGAACCGACTCACTCACCGGGCTTGCTGGTTACAGCTCATCGCAGGTCGAATTGGCGGCCGCCGTTGAGCACGCCAACGCGTGCGGTGAGGCACTGTCGCTCGCGATGATTGACGTCGACCGACTGAAGATCTTCAACGACTGTTTCGGCAAACCGCACGGCGACCTGGTGCTGCGTCAGCTTGCGGACGCGCTCGCCAATGCCGCCGATGGTTGGATGGCATTTCGAACTGGCGGAGACAGTTTCGCGGTGTTGGTTCCGGGCCGCGGCGAAGACGATGCCAAACAGGCTCTAGCCGAGCGCCTGGACCGCGCTTGCCAAGCCGAGCCATCGGTTTCGTTCACCTCCGGAATCGCTACGCATGTGCCTGGCGACGGCGATGACCCATCGGTGCTCTGGGAGCGCGCCTCGGCATCGCTGAGTGAATCCAAGCGGTCAGGGCGCGGTCAGATCGTGATCTACAGCGACGTCGCGAAGTTCGTCACGGTCGTGACGCCATCGAAGGTGAAGGCTTTGCGCAGCCTGCTCGCGGAACCGCGATTGGAGATCGCATTTCAGCCGATCTGGGACCTCGGCAACGAGTGTCTATTGGGAATGGAGGCACTCGCTCGCCCATGGTCGGGATATGGCTTCGAAGGCCCGGCAGAGATGTTCGTGATCGCGGAGAAGATCGGTCGCGCCCACGAGCTCGATGCGATGTGCGTTTCGGCGACGCTTTCGCGCGCGCGGGAACTGCCGCCCGGCGCGCAGTTGTTCTTGAACGTGAACCCGCAATCCCTGGTGCACGACACGGTGACGCCGGAGTTTCTGCTCGCCGGAATCGAACCAACCGGGTTGGAGCCGAGTCAGATCGTGCTCGAGGTGACGGAGCAGTCGGACGCACGGCTCGACGTCGTTGTCGACCGCGCAAATCGATTCGTCGACCACGGTTTTCGACTCGCGCTTGACGACGTCGGTGCCGGCAACGCCGGATTGGCGATGCTGTGCGAAATGCCGGTCAGCTACATCAAGCTCGACCAGTCGGTGATCTCGCAGTTGCTCACCAGCATTCAGGCACGCGCCGTGTTGATCTCGATTGCGCTGTTCGCGTTTCGCGTCGATGCGCATCTGATCGCCGAGGGCATTGAGACGCCGGAGATCCTCGAGTTCGTGCGCAACGCCCACCATCTCGACATCATGCGCGACCCGCCGATCACGGGGGCGCAGGGATACCTGCTCGGCAAACCATCGGTCGACATATCGCGCACGCCGCTGACGGTCAACGACGCGCTTCCGGCCCCGCCGCCACCGGTAGCCGGGCCGGATTCGATCGCCACGGCCGCGTGAAGTCTCGACTCATCAACCACCTCGCCGCGCGGGGTCATTACGATGACCGCATGGTCACCCGCGACAACGTCGCGACCGGAGATTGTTTCGAGGTCGCCGCGTGAGCAAGAACGGCAGACGTGAACCGCGCATTTTGATCGTCGGTGCCGGCATGTCCGGAATCGCGATGGGCGTCGCGCTGCGTGAAGCTGGCTACGAGAACTTCGAGATCCTCGAGAAGGGTGACGACGTAGGCGGGGTGTGGCACTGGAACCATTACCCCGGCCTCAGTTGCGACGTTCCTTCGCAGATCTACCAGTACGGCTTTCGACCCAACCCGAACTGGAAACACGTTTTCGCCAGCGGCGATGAGATTCAGCAGTACCACGCCGAGGTGGTCGACCACTATGGGCTGCGCGAGAAAATCCGTTTCGGAACCGAGGTGGCCGCCGCACGCTGGGACGAGCCCGGATGGACCGTCGAGACGGCGAGCGGGGACGAGTTGTCCGCAGATTTCGTGGTGATGGCCACCGGCCTGCTGCACCACCCGAAGATTCCGGAGATCCCCGGGCGCGAAACGTTTGCTGGCCGATCCGTGCACAGCGCCCGCTGGGACGACGAGATCGACGTCACCGGCAAGCGCGTCGCGGTGATCGGGATGGGTTCGACCGGTGTGCAGTTGGTTTCTGCCTTTCAGCCGATCGCCAGCACGGTCAGGCTGTTCTCGCGCAGCCCGCAGTGGGTCGTCTGGGCGCCAACCGGAATCAGGCAGCCGTCAGCGGTCGCAAAATGGCTACGGCGCAACCCCGAAACACACGATCGGATCTATCGCCGACTTCTGAAGTCGTCGGGAATTCTCGCCGAGATCACGACCAAACCGGGTTGGAAGCGCAAGCTCGTCCAGAACATGGCGCGTGCCCACCTGTTGACGATTCGGGACCGCGAACTTCGTCGCAAGCTGACACCCGACTACCAGCCGCTGTGCAAGCGACAGGTCGTCTCCGGGACGTTCTATCGCGCTGTGCAGAAGCCGAACGTGGACGTGGTCACCGATCAAATAAGGGAGATCCGACCCGAGGGCATCGTGACCGCAGACGGTACGACGCACGAACTCGATGTGATCGTGTACGCCACCGGATTTGAGGCGCACAACTACATGCGCCCGATGAACCTGACTGGTCGTGACGGAGCGACGATCGACCAAGTCTGGAGCGGCGGACCACGCGCGTACCGGATGTCCGCGATCCCGGGCTTTCCGAACCTCTTCACGATGCTTGGACCGAACTCGCCGACCGGCTCGATCTCTTTGCAGTACTCCGCGGAGCTGACGTCGAAGTGGATCGTGCAGTGGCTCGACGCGTTCGGCCGCGGCGAATTCGAGTCGATTGAGCCGACCGAGCAGGCGACGGCGCAGTTCAACGAAGCCGTAAAGGTTGCGCTCGGTCCGACCGTGTGGAACACCGGATGCAACTCCTGGTACCTGAAGGATGACGGCACCGTCGACCTCTGGCCGTTCGACCGCGCGACGATGCGACGAATGCTTTCGCGTCCGGATTTCGCCCACTTCAAAGTTGAATCCAACCAACAAACTCTGCCGGAAGACAAAGCTGTAACGCGCTGATGGCGGAGCCAGTCTCGCTGCCGACGATCCTGCGCGAATGGGGGCGGATCGGCTGCGTCGGTTTCGGCGGGCCACCCGCGCACATCGCGCTGCTGCGGGAGCTATGCGTGGAGCGCCAGCGTTGGCTGAGCGAAGAGGACTTCGAACACGGCATCGCCGCAACCAACCTGCTTCCCGGTCCAGCCTCAACGCAGTTGGCGATCTACTGCGCGTGGCGTATGCATGGGATTGCCGGTGCATTGGTCGGCGGTCTCGCCTTCATCCTCCCCGGGCTGATTCTGATCATCGCGCTGGGAGCGCTGTTCCTCGGCTCACCGCCAGACTGGGTACGCGGCGTCGGGGCCGGTGCGGGTTCCGTCGTCGCGGCCGTGGCGGTTCAGGCGGGGATCGGGTTGGTGCCGGCGAGTTGGGCGCGCGCAAAGCTGGCGAACACCCGGCGTTGGCTGGGCTACGTCGCGGCGGGTGCGCTGGCCACCGCCTTCCTTGGCCCGTGGCTGGTCGTCGTGCTGCTGGCCTGCGGATTGGTCGAACTCGGGCTTCGTCGCGTCCGCAGCAGCGAAGGACCAGCCAGCGTCGCGATCTTTCCGTTGGTTGCAGTGGCCGCCGGCGCGGGCGGTTTGGCCGCGCTTTGCTGGACGGCCTTCAAGGTCGGTGCGTTGTCGTACGGCGGCGGCTTCGTGATCATCCCGATGATGCAGGCCGATGCCGTCGATCGCTACGAATGGATGACCAACGGCGAGTTTCTCAACGCCGTCGCACTGGGGCAGGCAACGCCCGGGCCGGTCGTCCAGACAGTGGCAGTGGTCGGTTTCGCGGCGCATGGACTGGGCGGGGCGCTGTTGGCAGCGTTTGTCGCGTTCGCGCCATCTTTCTGGTTCATCGGACTCGGTGCCGAACGCTTCGACCGACTTCGCACGGATCCAAACCCCCGTGCGTTCCTTGACGGTGCCGGTCCAGCAGCGATCGGAGCGATCCTCGGCTCGGCGATCCCACTGACGCTCGCCCTCGGCGAAACCTGGCAACTAGGCGCGCTCGTGGTGGGCGCGTTCCTGCTATTTGTGGCCAAGCGCAGCGTCGTCGAAACGTTGCTGCTCGCCGCGGGCGGAGGCGCGTTGGTCGCGTTGGCTGGAGCGCCGCTGCCGGTCTGACCGGCGGGCAGCCGCAAGAGAATTTTTCGTGACGATTGTCGAAAACTCGTCGATTTGTTCGTCTTTCAGATAGAACATTGGTCAGGGTGGCCCTCCGCAACCGCGCGCAAGGGCAGTTAGCCCGGCCCACCGATTCAAGGAGTTCACAATGCGATTCATGGTTATGGTCCCGGCCGATGCCGACACAGAAGCTGGCGTGATGCCGACCGAGGAACAGCTAGCCGAGATGGGTGCCTACAACGAGAAACTCGCTGAAGCCGGCGTGATGGTGTCGGGCGACGGACTGCACCCGACCTCGAAGGGTCGGCGCATTCAGTTCACCGACGGCGAGGCAAACGTGATTGACGGTCCGTTCAGCGAGTCGAAGGAGTTGATCGCCGGCTACTGGATCCTCCAATGCGACTCACTTGACGATGTGACCGAGTGGATCCGCAAGGCTCCGTTCGGTGCCGGTACGCAGCTCGAGATTCGTCAGGTTTTCGAGGCCGACGACTTCGGCGAAGCATTCACGCCGGAGCTTCGCGAGCAAGAGGACCGCATTCGCGCCACTATCGGTGAGGATTAGTCGGTCGCCTGCTGGCCGCCGCTAATCGATGACGCGCAGTTCGATGCCCGCCGCCTGCAGGCGTTCGAGCAGCGCGTCGCCGATCGCGGAAACCGGCGTCATCTGACCCGAATCGCCGTTGCCGTTTGATTCGACGAGCGCGAGGCCGCTCTCGGCGAGCATCTTTGCGGTCTCGGTGTAGCCGGGGTCTCCACCGGAGATCTCCGTGACAACGCGCTTACCCCCGCCCTCGCCGATGAAGCGAACGCGAAACCAGCTCTTGGCGCGCAGTTCCTCGGACGGGCCTTCGCCCGGCGAAAGAAAGCGCAGCAACAGCTTGCGCAGCGGCGGGATCTGAGCTAGCACGAACAGAATGGCCACCAGCGCGCCCAGGCCAGCGATCGTGAACAACCTGCGAGCGGTCATGTAGTGGCCGTATTTGAAGTCCGGTCCGTAGCGATCGAGCGACGCGGCCGAGCGCAGCACGATCATCGGATCTATCGTCGGCAGCGGGGCGACCCAACCACCGGCAACTGGCTGGCGACGAACTCGGCGCATCCACGAGCCGACCTTGCGGCCGTCAGGGCGGGGCTCCTGCTTGCGCCGCTCGCTCGCCGCCTTCAGCGTTTTGCGAGCGCGGGAGAATCCCGTAAGTGCCGAGTAGAACGTCCCGCCCGAGAATCGCGCACCTGACTTGACGAAGCCCTCGACGCGAAGCGGAGAGTTCTCCGGCAACTGCAGCACCGTGTAGTAGGCCCCGAGGTCGTGTGGGATCGAATCGAAACCACAGCAATGCACCAGACGTGCTCCGCTTTCGCGCGCAGGTTTGTCGTACTTCAGCCAGACGTTGTCGACGAACTCCGGCTCGCCGCAAAGATCCGCGTAGTCGGTGCCGGCCTTCGCGCACGCTGCAACCAGCGGTTCACCGTAAAGCGCGTAAGGCCCGACCGTCGTGATGATCGTCTTCGTTGCACTCGCCAAGTCTTCGATCGAGCCCTGGTCGGTCACGTCCGCCTCGACCAGCGGAAGGTCGGCCAGGCGAGGATCGATATTGGCCAGTCGATGGCGAACGGCTTCGAGCTTCTTCGCGCTGCGGCCGGCAAGCGCCCACTTGAGACCATCGGGCGCATTGGCGGCTAGATACTCGGCTGTCAAGCCACCGGTGAAGCCGGTGGCACCGAACAGGACGAGGTCGTACTGGCGATCGCTCATCTGATTGCTCCCGTGACTGCCGCGCCGCGAAGGGGCGGCTTATTGACCGCGGTGAACAATAGCTGCATGAACGTTCCGTAGTGTTTCCTCGCAGTGGCGGACCATCGCGAAAACCTCGACAATCGATTGCGGCCGGCGGCCGAATCCGTCCTCACACCCGGCGAACAATTGAACGGATTTCTCGTCGCGACGCAGAGCGGATTGTTCAAGGGCGGGCTGCGCGTGTTGGTGATCACCGACGACCGGCTTGTTGTTCAGCCGATCACCCGCGACTTCTCGCCAACGGGCGAAGCGATCTCGATCAAGCGAGGCGATATCACCGAGCTGCGCACGACCGGTCTCGGAGGAGGTTGGTACGACTCGACGGTGACTATCGCCGCCTGGGCCGGGATCGAGTTGAAAGTTCGCACCCACGACGGGCGCAAGACGAAGGTCTCGATGATGAAGGGTGACGGTGGATTGATCGGCAAGCTCGGCGGCGGCGAGACTCAACGGATCGGCGTCGAGGCTCTGAAGGAGTGGCTCGAAGCGATTGAGCGTTGAATTAGCCGACGGTGGCCCGAGGGCGCATTCGCGAAGCGAGTGCGGCGATCTCGTTCGACCATCGTGTGAGCACCGAGGCCGCGAGGGCTGTGATCAAAACATAGGGGGCACTCACCGGCCCGAGTTCGGGTTCGACTCCGGAGGCCACACCGATGCCCGCGATCACGATCGAGAACTCGCCGCGGGCCATCATCGCGGTGCCCGCTCGAGACCGGCCACGCTCGGCGGCACCAACCGTGCCGGCCGCGTACCAGCCGGTGATGAACTTGGTGAACATCGTGACAGCCGCGAGAAGTATCGCGATGTGGAGCACGGCCGGCACCGCGCCGAGGTCGATCTGTGCGCCGAAGAACGTGAAGAAGACGGCCGCGAAGAGATCGCGAAGTGGCGCAAGCAGCTCGCTGGCTCGTTCGGCGATCGCGCCCGAGAACACAATGCCCGCAAGAAAGGCGCCAACCGCAGCCGAGACCTGCGCCGCCTCGGCGGCGCCAGCGACAACGACAGCCACGCCGAGCGCCGTGAGCAACAGCACCTCATCGGATCGATGGTGCAGTGCCCGACTGAACAGCGGACCGAATCGAATCGCGACCACAAGCGCGAATACCGCAGTGGCCATCGACAGCAGCAGAACGTCCAAGCCGCCGAGCAACCCGTCACCGGCGACCATCACGGTCACGAGCGGCAGGTAGAGCGCCATCACCAGATCCTCCATCACGAGCATCGAAAGGATCGCCGGTGTCTCGCGGTTGCCGATGCGGCCGAAGTCGGCGAGCAGTTTTGCGATCACGCCCGACGAAGAGATGTAAGTGACGCCGCCGAGCAACACGGCTGCGGTCGCGCTCCAACCGAGCAATAGTCCGCACACAAAACCCGGGGTGAAGTTGAGCAGTCCATCAACGAATGCCGGGCGCGTTCCACTGCGCATTGTCGTCTTCAGATCATCGCCGGAGTACTCGAGGCCAAGCATGAAAAGCAACAGCACGATGCCGATCTGCGCGCCGGTTTCGACGACATCGGGCGAGAACGCCCGTGGTTCTTCGATCAGATTTCCCAGCGCCAACCCGACGATCAGGTAAAGCGGAATCGGCGAAAGCTCGAGTCGATCCGCAAGGCGGGCGGCGACGGCAAGAAACAGCAGGACCGCGCCGAGCTCCACGAGCAGGGTCGCGTTGGTTGAAGCGGCCGCTACCGGACCCATCAGCGGACGCCGGTCAGGAGGGGCCGATCAACTCGGATGCCTTCAGCGTTCCTTCTGGCGTGCCGACGGCCACGAGAGTGTCACCGGATTCGATCCGGCTATCCGGTGCCGGCGACGGCTCGGTCGTTCCGTCGGCGCGGACGATCGCGACGATCGAGACGCCTGTTCGCGTGCGCATCTGGGTGTCACCGATTGTTTTCCCGGCGTAGGCCGAATCGTCGTTCAACCGGAGCCAGTCGATTGTCAGCCCGGCGATCGCCTGCTGCACCTCTTGAAGATTCTGCACGACTTGCGGGGTACCGAGAATCTCGGTCAGCGTGCGTGCGTCGTCCTCGCTGAGGTCAACGGTCTCGCGGCATGAGTCGGGATCGCGCTCGTCATATACGAGCAGTTTCCGGCGCCCGTTGTATTGCGTGATCATGCCGATGCGTCGTTCGCCGATGGTCTCGAAGTCGTGCCTTACGCCGACGGCCGGGAGACGCGTTTCCTCGATCGCCTTACCGCGCAGTCCGAACTGGTCGTCTTGCTTCACGCTCATCCCACCAGCATAATTGCCTTTCGGCGGTGTCAGCGAAGCTCACGCGGCCGACTGAAGCCCGTGAGCGCTCCCGAGCCTTCAGTGACGTCGATCCAACCGTCATCCAATTCAAACGTTGCGAGCGCCGCAGTCGGATACTTGGCGGCCACGTTGTCACGGCATTCGCCCACCGATCTTGCACGGTCAAGCAGGTCGTTCGCGAAGTTCTGAAAGCCGGGGTTGTGGCCGACCAGTAGAACGTGGTCGGCAGATTCAGGTAGACCGTTGACGACCTCATAGAGGATCCTCCTGGACGCTCCGTAGAGTCGGTGGTCGAACTCGACTTTCGCGCCCTTTGGCAGCGCCTCCGCGAATCCCGCAAGCGTTTCGCGCGTGCGAACGGTCGGCGAGCAGACCACCAGGTCGACCGCGTTGCAGGATCCGAGTTCGGCCGCGTTGACTGCCATCAAGGCGATGTCCCTGCGCCCACGCTTGGACAATGGCCGCTGGTCATCCTGCCGCGCCGCATCGTCCCAATCCGACTTCGCATGCCTGAGCAACTGAAGCGTCTTACCCATCGCGCCGGAAAGTTACATGGAATTCACGCAAATACCGACCAACCTGTGGCACCGAGTGCCACAGGTTGGTCGGAAATAGCGGGGTTTTTGGGGGTCAGTCTTTGCGGGTGATCACAACGCGGCCGCCGCGGGCGGGGATCATCGTGACGTTTCGATGCATCACGTGTTCGGCCTCTGGGCGATCGGGTTCGATGTCGAGACGGCTTGCCATGTGTTCGAGCACGACACGCATCTCGGCCATCGCCAGCGACGCGCCGAGACATCGACGGGTGCCGCCGCCGAATGGAATCCAGGTGTAGGTGCCCGGCTTGTGACCAACCCAGCGCTCCGGGCGGAACTGCCAGGGGTCGGGATAGACGTCCTCACGATGGTGAACGAGGAAGATGCTCATCGCGATCGGTGTGCCGGCCGGTACGGCGTACTCGCCCAGCTGCCACGGCACGGTGACGCGTCTGCCAACCATTGGAATGACGGGGCGCGACCGCATCGTCTCGTTGAGGACGTATTCGACTTGGTCCTCCTTGTCGGCGTGGTCGCCGCGCACGGCGGCGCGGAGAACGCCGTACGCGTCGGGGTTACGCGTCAAGCGTTCCCACGCCCACGAAAGCGTGTTCGCGGTCGTCTCGTGCCCGGCCAGTACAAGCGTCAGCAGCTCATCGCGAATTTCGCGATCAGAGAGCGACTCGCCCTCCTCGGTCGTCGCCTGCAGCAGCATCGAGAGGATGTCTGCACGCTCCTCGAGGTCTGCCGTCGCGCGACGCTGGGAAATCACTTCGTACGTCGGGCGATCGAGCAATTTGAGCGCCGCCTTGGTTATGCCCACCGGCTCGCTACGCCCGATGTTGGCCAACTCGGCTACCTGCGCGATCGGCCAGGTCGACGCCTCGGTCAGTGCCTTTGTTGCCTGGCGCAACTGGTATTCGGGCGTTCCGCGCGACGGCTCGCCGTCGATGCCGAAGATGCCCGCCATGATCACGTCGAGCGTGATCGCCTGCATTCGCGGTGTCAGTTCGATCTTCTTGCCGACGGGCCACTTCGAGATCTCGCGATCCGCCGCCTCCTCGATCATCTGCACGTAGCGCGCGATCGACTCGCCATGAAAGGCCGGCAAGAGCAGTTTGCGTTGGCGCATGTGCCGCGCACCCTGCGCGGTCAGTACCGAGTCCTTGCCGACGATCGGCCGTAGCGGCGACTCGGAAGTGAGCGACGGCGCGAGTTCCGGTTTCGCGGTGAAGAGCGACTTGACGTGATCGGGATGACTGGTGATCGCCGGTCGGCCGGGGATCAGTCCATGGAAACGGAAAACATCGCCGTAGCGACGCTTGGCGGCGAGCACGAACTCGGCCTGGCGCTGGGAGAAGCGCAGTACTTGAAGCGATCGATGCAAATCAATTTCGGGTGGACCCGGCATCGACTGCTGCGTCGCCTCGTCGATCGGACCGGCCGGAGACTCGGCGTGTTCGCAAATCAGATCCGATGGTGCTGCGGCGGACTCTTCGGTGGTGGCTGTAGGCGGGGGAGTGGCCATCTTGGGAACCTCGGTGAATACGGGGAAGGGTTCGATCTTTACATCAAACAGTGTAAAGGTTTATCGATCCGTTCGACGCGTTTCTTGAGTCGCGTGCGGACGCGCCCAACGTCGAGCGGTATCGCGAAGCTAGATAGCAGCGTTGGCGATCGCCAGGCCGACAGCGACGCCGAGCGCGCTTCCGAGCAGCGTCGCGACCAACCACGTACCGCCGCTACGCATCGCTGCCACCGCCCGGCTTGATGCGCTCGCCGGTCACGGGATCGACAAATTCCTCACTGGCGTCGACGTGTCGTGGCGGTGCGGTTTCGCTCGGTGACGACGACGCAGCCTGTGCGCGGGCAATTTCGGACGGATCGGTCATTCCGAATGCCGGGTCGCCGGGCATGCTGCGCTCGAAATTCACGTTCGCGCGCACTATCGGGCGGCTGAAACTTACGTCGCGCTCGTCGCCGAACTCGTCCTTGCCGCGTACAGCGTGAAAAGCAGCGACCAAGCCGGGAACCAAACCGCCGAGCGCCATCATCCAGAACACGACACCTGAGATCACCCAGCCAGAGGTGTTGTCGATGATCTCCGGCGGATTGACGCTGAGGCTGATGAAATTGAATCCGAGCGCGCCGAACAGCGCTCCCCACATCAGCAGACCGACGCCAAGCGTCGTGCCTCCGCCATGCCAAGACGTTGCGCCGAGCAGCAGAGCGCCGAAGCACAGCATCGCCAGGATTCCACCGACCAAAAGCGTCGTGCTCGCCGAATCACACGGCTGCGTGATCGCATACGGCCCTCCACTCGCACAGGCACCACCCGTCGTGTACATCAGGTGGCGCATACCGCTGTATACGACAGTCAGCGACGCGGCAAAACCCGCCGCGCCGATGAAAACGCCGACAATTGCGAGCGGGCCACCGCTGCGCTCGGATTCGCTCATCCGACCATGACCGCGCTCGTCAGAGCGCCATCGACCCGGCCCAGTCGATCCACGCGATACTCGGATCGCTCGAATCGACCTTTATCTTGACCTGCTGGCCGGGAACGGCTTTGGCCAAGTACATCTGCTCGACGACCTGGGTGACGCTGACGGGATACGGCGCTCCGCCGTCCGGGAAGACGGTCATTTCGATCGTCATCGTCGGCTGAAAGTTGACCATCGCGCCGGTCTGTTGCACGCCGACGATCGAGGCCGTGGCGTCCTGACCGGAGACCGCGAGGTTGGCGGCCTGCGTCTGCTGGGCCATCATCTCGTTGGCGGCCTGCATCTGAGCCATGCCGTCCTTCATCTGCTGGCCCGGGTCGTAATCCTTGTTGATCTCCTTGGCCTGCTTGTTGAGATCGTTGATGCTTTTGAAGAATCCCATCGCTCACGCCCCCTGGTAGAGCTGATTGAAGCGCTGGCCGACGGCGGTGCCGCCCTGCATGCGCTGGCCCCAGCCCGCTGAAGCGGCGTCCCAGTCAGCGGCGTCGATGCCGGCCGCTGATGCAGCGGCGTGCGCCGCGGTCGGGTCGGCAGCGCTCGGTCCGAGCTGCTTGCAGATCGCTGCGTACTGCTCGAGCGTGACTCCGTTGATCGGCGAGAAGTCACCCTCGCCGGTCGCCTGGGCAGCTGCTGCCCCGGCCATCGCCTGCTGTTGCGCCTGCATCGCTGCCGCCTGCTGCGCGGCGGCCATCTCTTGTGCCTGCGCGCCCATCTGCTGCGCCTGGTCGATCATGTCCGGCGCCTGCTCGACGACGTTCTTCATGTCCTTCATCTGCTTGAACAAGCCCATTGTTGTCTCCTTTGCCGATGCGTGTGCGACCAACGCGAGAGCCGTCGACCGAAACGATTACCCGCAATCTACAGAAATCCATGCCTGAATTCGTTGCCAATCGTGAACGAAATTCGATCGATCGAACGATCGTCCAGCCGGCGATGCATCCAGCTCGCCGATCGACCCGAAACCACTAGGACAGCCAACGCGTTGGCAGTCGAACCGGGCATGGACGCCCGCCGCCTACTCGACCCTCCTCAACAAGGACGTTTCTCACCGTGGAAAATCAGCCGCTCGCCCCGACGCAAGAGTTGCATGTTCGATTGTCCGAAGTGCTCGCCGCGCTCAGCCAGGCACTCGACCTGACCGAAGGCCAGCCGATGGGCCATACCGCACGCGCCTGTGCAATCGGGATGCGGATCGCCGACGAGATCGGTGTCCACGACCCGGACGATCGGTCGGCACTGTTCTATGCGCTGCTGATGAAGGACGCCGGATGTTCGAGCAACTCGGCCCGCGTCTGCGCGATGTTCGGCCACGACGACATTGCGATCAAAACCGATCTGAAGACCGTCAACTACCACCATCTCAAAGAGGCACTTGGCTACATCACGCGCAACATCCAGCCCGATGGATCTGCGTTCAGGCGAGCCATGTACCTGAAGGACATCGTGCGCCACGGAACCGACGGCTCCCGTGCGCTGACTCGCACGCGTTGCGAGCGCGGTGCTGCGATCGCGCGGATGCTGGGATTCACCGACGCAACTGCCGAAGCGATTCACTCGCTCGATGAGCATTGGAACGGCAAGGGGTATCCGGACGGTCTGGTCGGCGACCAGATACCGCTGTTTGCGCGCATCCTCAATCTCGCCCAGTCGACCGAAATCTTCTACCGCCTCAGTGGCGTGGACGCGGCGCTCGACGTGGTCGAAGAGCGCAGCGGAAGCTGGTTTGACCCGGAACTCGTCACTGCGCTGCTGAACACGCGAATCGATGCTGCTTTCTGGCGCAATCTCGAGATCTCCAGCGTCGGTTCGCTCGTCCGCCCGCTCGAACCTGCGGACCGAGTTGTGATTGCTGATGACGAGCAGCTCGACAAGGTCGCCGAAGCGTTCGCGCAGGTGATCGACGCCAAGAGCCCCTATACAGCCAGCCACTCGCTCGGCTTTGCAACGATCGCCGTCGGAATCTCCCGCGTGATGGATGAGCCGAACGAAAACGTGCGCGACATGTGGCGCGCGGGCTTGCTGCACGACATCGGCAAACTGGGCGTGCCCAACACGATCCTCGACAAGCCCGGCAAATTGACCGCCGAAGAGTGGAAGGTGATGCGCGAGCACCCGCGTTACAGCGCCGAGATCCTCAGTCGCATCAGCGCGTTCAGCGAGCTCAGTCCGATGGCCGCCGCGCACCACGAACGGCTCGACGGCAGCGGCTATCACCTTGGTCTGGACGCATCCCAGCTCTCGCGCCAGGCACGAATCCTCGCGGTGGCAGACGTCTGCGAGGCATTGATGGCCGATCGTCCCTATCGCGATTCGCTGCCGACCGAAACCGTTGTCGAGATCATCGAAGGCGATGCTCCGGACCGCCTCGACGTCGAATGCGTCGAGGCGATGAAGGTCTTTCTCGTGGACTACGTCGACGGACCGTCGACGCACCAGTCGCCCAACGGGCGCCCGGTCACCGCGGTTGCGGCGTAGGCAACGATCCTCCGATCAGACCTGCGGGTGTCGCGTGACGCGTGGATTCGGCAGCGGCGTCAGAACACCGGTGAGCCGGTCGCGGAGATGTTCGTAGTCCGGCGGTAGCGAGAGGTTTTGGCCGAGTTCTTCGAGCGGTTCGTCGGCGGTGAACCCCGGCCCCATCGTCGCGAGTTCGAAGAGCACACCGGATGGCTCGCGGAAGTAGATCGAGCGAAAATAAAAGCGATCGATCACCGGAGTGGCATGTGAGCCGGCCTCGGTCATGCGCTTCTGCCAGTTCTCCTGGTCCTCGGGGTAAGTGGCGAAGGCAACGTGATGGACGCTTCCCGCACCGTGCATGCCCGGCTCGGTCGGTGGCTGCTCGTAGACGTAGAACGACGAGCGTTGGTCGCCGCCGACCTGCCAACTCGTCGGCGAGCCGTCAGCCTCGGCCGGTTCGGTAAACCCGAGCGTCTCGCCGAGCATCTGAGCACTGCGCGCCGGGTCATCCGAATACGCATAAACGCCGTCAAAACCCTGCAGAGCGTGCTCGTCGGGAATGTCGGGCGCGCTTGCGATCAGCGGAGGCTGATCACCCGAGTAGACCTTCAGGTGGTGGCGCAGCCCCTCCGGATCCGCAAAGGCGAGCCCGTCATCCACACGTTCGCTCGCGCAGTCCTCGTCCGCAAGACGTCGCTCCCAGAAGTCGATCGCCTCGGCCGACCCAACGCGCCAGCCGATCGTGTGAACCATGCCGGCTCCGGGGCGGCCGGGCTTCACCCCTGGGTATTCGAAGAAGGTCAGATCCGCGCCGGGGTCGCCGCGTTCGTCGCCGTAGAAGAGGTGGTAGACCGTCGGGTCGTCTTGGTTGACGGTCTTCTTCACGAGTCTTAGTCCGAGCACGCCAACGTAGAACTCGACGTTCTGTGGTGCGTCGCCGGTGATCGCGGTTATGTGGTGGATTCCCTCAAGTTTCATCAGGCGCCACTTTATTGAACCGGACCGGAAAACTCCTCAACGAATAGGATCGTCGCTGCGATGAGTCATTACGACGCGTTCAAAGATCTGCCGATCAAGGTCGAAGGCCACGAGTTCCTGCGTCACGAATTGGCGGTCTCCAGCGGATTCGACCGCGTCACGACCGAGATCGTGCTCCATGGCGCCGGGCAGAGCGGGGTTGGCGAGGACGTCACCTACGACACGCTCGACCACGATGTGCTGCAGAAGGACACGCCGCTCGACCTCACGTTCGAGGGCACGTTCGATGAGTTCTCCAGACACCTGGAGACGTTGCCGATCTGGATTGCCCCGCCGGTGCGCGAGCCGAGCATCAACTACCGCACGTGGGGATTCGAGAGTGCCGCGCTGGATCTCGCGCTCCGCCAGAACGGCACGGATTTCGCAAGCGCGCTCGGAATCGAGCCCCAGCCAGTTCGCTTCATTCTGTCGATTCGCCTCGGCGACCCACCCGATATCGCGCGCGTGCAGAACTGGCTTGACGTTGCCCCCTGGCTGGAGTTCAAGCTCGACGCGGAGAACTCTTGGCCGCGTGAGTTGATCGAGGAGTTGGCCGCCACAGGACTCGTCCGGCAGGTGGACTTGAAGGGCTTCTACGTCGGGACCGAGGTCGACAATCCGCCGACCGAGCGGCTCTACCGTGACGTCGTCGAGTGTTTTTCGGACGCTTGGATCGAGGATCCTGCATTCACCGAAGAAACGCGTCCGATCCTCGAAAGCGTGCTCGAGCGGCTCACCTGGGACGCGCCGATCCATTCAGTCGCCGACATCGAGGGGCTCGAGTTCCCACCACGGGGCATGAACATCAAACCATCGCGCTTCGGCTCGCTGCGCGAACTGCTCGCGGCGATCGAGTACTGCGCCGAGCGGGACATCGAGATGTACTCCGGCGGTCAGTTTGAGTTGTCGGTGGGCCGGGCTCACCTGCACGCAATCGCCAGCGTTTTCTTTCCGAACACGCCAAATGACGCGGCCCCGGTTCACTACCACGGCAACGATCCGGTGGCGAATGCTCCTGCCTCGCCGTTGCCAGTTCCGCCGCCGGGCGAACGCGCCGGCTTCAGCTGGCCGCTCTGATCGCCGCGCGTCGCGTGGCAGTTCGCGATAGAAATGTGATCAACACCACCGATCGGTGGTTTGTCAACGCTTAGGCTCACGGCATGACTGCTCAATTCACAACCTTCGAAGGACACAAGCTCGCGTACGAGACGTACGGTCGAGGCCCGCGCAACGTGTTGCTGATCCACGGGCTGCTGATGAGCCGCCGCATGCAGGAGCCGCTCGCCAAAGCGATCGCCGAGCAGGGAAATCACACGATCACAGTTGACCTCGCCGGCCACGGCAAGTCGGATGCGCCGCTCGAACGCTGGGGCATCCCACGTTACGCACGCGCTCTTGACGCAATGCTCGAGGAGTTGGAGATTGAAGAGGCAGTTGTGATCGGCACTTCGCTCGGAGCGAACATTGCTCTTCAGCTCGCAGTCGAGCATTCCGATCGCGTGCGCGGAGTCGTCGCCGAAATGCCGGCGCTCGAACACGCGATGATCGGCGGTCCGATCTTCTTCAGCCCATTCGCGGCTGCGGCCGCATGGGCCGAACCGGTGGCGCAGGTGATTTCGCACACCGCGCGGTTGATCCCGGACATCCCGTTGCCGTTCAGCGCGAACATCGTCGTCGATCTGATCAAGCGCGACCCGAACACGACGCTGGAGATCCTCAAAGGCCTCTACTACGGTCCGATCGCACCTTCGATCGAAGTGCGTCAGCAGATAGAACAGCCTGCATTGGTCATCGGTCACCGCTACGACCCGATCCACCCGATCCAGGACGCCGAAGAACTCGCCGCCGATCTTCCCAACAGCCGCTTCATCGAGGCCAGTTCGATAGCCGAATTGCGCGTGACCCCGGAGCGCCTGACCAACGAAGTGATCGATTTCGTCGACGAATGCTTCAAGCCGCGCGTGGTCGACATCGACAAGCCGACCAGAAACTCGCGCAAGACGAACTCACGCAAGACGTCTACCTGATTTTCACCGTCGTAACCTGGCGTTCCCTCGACCCCCGGATCTAGACTGAGGTTGTAGTAGTTACTCGCCAGTCGGATCAGAAGGGACGTACACATGGACGTCGAGCATTTTCGCTTTGAGGGCCACAAGATCGCCTACAGGACGTACGGCAGTGGCAAGCGCGCGGTAATCCTCGTTCACAGCCTGCTGTTCAATCAGGACCTGCATGGGCCGCTCGCAAAGAAACTCGCTGAGCACGGAAACTTTGTGGTGACTGTTGACATGGTCGGCCACGGCGACTCCGACGGCCCGATCGATCGCTTCGACATGCCGCGCTATGCGCACGCCGTCGAGACTTTGATGAACAAGCTCGAGATCGAGGAGGCCGTGATCGGCGGCACGTCGCTCGGTGCCAACATCGGCCTCGAATGCGCAGTGCACTTTCCCGAACGCGTGCGCGGCCTGATCACCGACATGCCGGCTCTTGAGCGCGCAATCATCGGCGGCAGCGCGATCTTCACGCCGATCATGCTGACCGCCAAGTACCTGACGCCGGTGGCCGACGTGACTTCGCGGGCGGCGCGTCTGATCCCGCGTTGGTCGATGCCGTACTCGGCCAACCTCGTGCTCGACGTACTCAAGCGCGATCCGCGCACGACCAGTCACGTGCTGCAGGGCATTTACTTCGGGCGACTGGCTCCCCCGCGCGAGGAACGGATGGACATCGAAGCCCCCGCGCTGATCATCGGGCATAAATTCGACCCCGTCCACCCCTACGACGACGCCGTCGAGCTGGCGGGCGACATGCCGAACGCGACGTTCATCGAGGCGCGGTCGATCGCCGAACTGCGACTGATGCCCAAGCGGCTGACCAACTCGATCATCGAGCACGTTGATCAATGCTGGCGACCGCGCGCAGTCGGCAGCTCAAGCCGTGCGGCAACCAAGCAGGCCGGCCGCCGCACGGGTAAGCAGTCGTAGCCGCCGGTAGGAGCGCCTGCACGCACATTTGTATGCGATATGCAGGCGCAACGCTTGCCTGCATGAAGTGTTCATGCAACAGTGCGCTTTCACCCAACAGCATCACCGCCGTTCAAACCGGCGGTGCGAATCTGCCTTGCCGTGCTCACAGCGAGCGTTCTGCTGCTCGCGCTGGCAGCGACCGCCGGGGCCGGCGCGCACACCGGCTCTGGTGCGCCAGACGCACGCGACTTCTCGGTCGCGGTGCCAGGCGAACAGCGAGGTGCGCGGCTGGGAGAGCGCGCCGCGTCGGCGAGTAGCCGTACGATCACAATCGCGCCCCGTCGCTCATTCGATCTGGTTGGTTTTCGCTGGCGCGGATCGGGCACGCCGAAGATCATGATCCAGTCGGAAGGCCCGCGTGGCTGGAGTGTCTGGGAGGAGCCAGAGGTATCCGGCATCGACGGTCCTGATCCAGATTCGCGCGTGGACAGAGGTGCGGTCAAGAGCTCCGAGCCGGTTTGGACTGGATACTCGCGCCGTATACGCGTGAAGGTGAGCGGTCGCGGATTCAGCGCACTGCGCGCTCACTTCGTTCGAGTCACGGGCTCGGCAGTTCCCCGGTCGGTTCGCACCAGTGCGGGCGCCGCCACTCCGGGATCCGGTGGCGAGGGCAATCGCGCAAACGTCGAGGCCCCGGCGATCGTCAGGCGCAAGCAGTGGGACCCAAGGAATCGCTGCAGGCCGAAGGGGCGACCAGCGCTCGGCGAGGTATTGAGCACAGTGGTTCATCACACGGTTAGCACCAACAGCTACTCACGAGCGCGTTCGGCCTCGGTTGTGCTCGGAATCTGTCGCTACCACCGCTACAGCCGAAAATGGAATGACGTCGGCTACAACCTGCTGATCGACCGCTACGGAACGGTCTTCGAGGGCCGTGCGGGTGGAGTCGACAAGGCCGTGATCGGAGCTCACGCACAGGGCTACAACGGGCAGACCACGGGTATCTCGCTGATCGGCAGCTTCATGAGCACGAGCCCGCCGGTGGCAACGCTGGAGTCGCTGCGGCAGGTGCTCCAGTGGAAGCTGGCACTTGCCCAAGTCTCGCGCAACGAGCGCGTCGCGCTGATCTCCACCGGCGGATCGAGCAATCGCCACAAGAACGGGAGTCTCGTTTTCGTCCGCCCGGTAGCCGGCCACCGCGACCTCGACTTCACCGACTGCCCGGGCAACAACCTCTATGCGCGACTCAACGAGATTCAGAGCTTTCTCACCGGCGAGGCTCGGACTGTCGCGCGATTGACCGCCCGGCTGCGTCGCGTGCGGCAGGGCAACGGGCAGGCCGTTCAGGTGACTGGACGAATGACCGCCGCTGGAGAGCCAGCCGCGAACAAACCGGTCGCGATGGAAGTGTTCACCCGTCGTGGCTGGAAGTCGATCGCAGAAACCACGACCGACGCGGCCGGCATCTGGCGGGTCGTCGTCGCACCGAGGAATCGCTACTACATGCGAGGCCACTTCGCCGGTGACGATGCGCTGCGCTCTGTCAGGTCGCGCTGGAAGTACTCGCCGAAGATCCGGCGCGCGAAGTCGCCCGCCGCATCTCGTCGCTGATCAGCGCCAGCCGCCGGTGTCACCGCGGTAGAGATTGTCACCGCTGACGAGCAACTTGATGGTCCGCAGAATGATTTTCAGATCGATCAGCGCAGAGCGATTGTCGACGTACCAGAGATCGAGATCGATGCGCTCGGACCAAGGCAAAGAGGCCCGGCCGTTCACCTGCGCCCAGCCGGTGATCCCCGGTTTGACAGTCAATCGTCCGCGCTGACGATCGTCGTACTTCTCAACCTGCGCCATAACCGTGGGGCGCGGGCCGATGATCGCCATGTCGCCTCTGAGCACGTTGATCAGGTTCGGCAGTTCGTCGATCGAGAATCGACGCAGGAAGTTGCCCGAGCGCAGAATCCGTGGGTCGTCTTCGTCGACCGCCAACCCGGCACCGATGCTCTCGGCGTTCTTGACCATCGTGCGCAGCTTGACCAGCATGAACTGCTCGCCGTCCTTGCCGACTCGACGCTGGCGATAGATCGGCGAGCCGGGCGACTCGACCACGATCGCGACACTCGCGAGCGCGAGGATCGGGCTTGTCAACAGCAGTGCGGTCGCTGAAATGAGGATGTCGAGGAGCCTGCGCATCGGTGCCGGGATTATCGCGCACGCAAGTTGATAGCATTTGCTATATTCTTCTTCATGATTGCGGTGGAACACATCAAGGGGTCGGACCAGGCGCTTGAGGCGAAGCTCGCGATAGCGCGGATGGCGCTGGCTCAATCGTCTGCGAAGGCCGATGAACTCCGCCAAAAGGCTCGCTCGCTCCTGGTCGAGGCTGTAGCCGACGCTCACCAGCTCAGAATGACCCAACGCGAGATTTCACAATCGTTGGGCCGCAGTCAACCGGAGGTTTCCCGACTGCTTGGTCTCTCAGTCCCTCGCTTTCGCGCGTCCAGTCCACTCGGTGTTCACCTGGTACTGAAGCGAGCAGAAATCATCCGCACTGCCGAGGAAAAGGGCGCAACCAACGTGCGCGTGTTCGGCTCGCTGGCGCGCGGTGAGGACGGCCCCGACAGTGACATCGATTTGTTCGTTGACATGCCATCGAAGTACACGCTGATGGATTTGGCCGCCATACAAGTCGAGTTTCGGAAGATCCTCAATCATTCCGTTGACGTGGTGCCAGCCAATGACATGCGCCGGGGCGCCTTGAAAACAGCACTCACCGAGGCGGTCGCGCTATGAATCGAAGCAACGCCGACCGAGTCGAAATCTCAATCAAACACATCGACATTGCTCGCTCGCACCTCGATCGTGGTTCGCTCGACGATCTATTGGTGTTCGACGCAGTCTGCCAGCGGCTCTCATCGGCCATCGAAGAAATCACACCCGTCGACGACGACGTTCTCGACGCAGTTTTCGGAGAAACATGGCATCTGATTCGCGCGATGCGAAACGCCATCGTGCACAACTATGAGTTCGTCTCACCCGACGTCATCGAGCGCACGATGCAGCAAGAGATTCCGAATTTCATCGCTTCACTCGAAGAGATGCGCGGTGAGGTCTAGCGAGTTCCTTCTGGCGGTGCCCACCCAGCCTCGAGAGTTGCTTCGGTTCCTTGGCGCAGGTAGTCGAAAAGGCCCAGCGCGACGGCAGTCGTTGTGAGCACGTAGTAACGCGCGATCAAAAGCGGTGGGAGTGGGACGAAACGGGCGACGAGCGCGGCTGCGATCAGCGCGAGCTGCATGCCGAGCAGCACGGCGTATGTCGTCGACTCAAATGCAAGTGCGGCTGACGTGACCAACGCGACGAGGTGCAGCAGTGGTGCGAGGTACCGAAGAGCACGGTGCGAGAACATCATCCACGCGAACGTCAATCCGTAGCGGCGCGGATTCAGCATGCCGCCGTGGAGGATGATCGGCCAGGCGAAGGTCATCATCCGTCGCTTGCGCTTGAACTCACCTTCGACGCTCGGCACCATCGTCTCACTGGCGCGAGCAAACGGCTCATAGCTGGCCCGGCCGCCGCGCTTGACGACGCTGAAGGGCAGCGTCAGGTCGTGGCCGGTGGTCGGGGCGATTGCGGCGTAGGCATCCGGGCGAACGGCGTAGATCGCCCCGTTCCCCGCGGTCACCGAGCGCAGGCGCGACTCGCGCTCGCGCAGCCACATCTCGTAGCGCCAGTAGAGGCCTTCCTGGTTGGTGCCGGTGTCGTTGACAAAGCTGACGTTGCCGCAGACGTAGTCGGTGCCGGTCGCAGCGATCGCCGCGACCAATCGCCTAAGCGCTTCGGGCTGCCACATCGTGTTCGCGTCGCTGAACGCAAGCACGTCTCCGGTCGCCGCGTCGACTGCTGCGTTTTGTGCGGCCATCTTCCCGCCGTGCGGCAGTTCGAGCACTAGATCCGCGCCGGCATCGCGGGCGAGCTGCGCCGTGGCGTCGGGCGAGCCGTCGCAGGCGACGATCAGCTGGAGCTTCTCGCGCGGGTAGTCGAGCGCGAAAGAGTTGGCGACCTTTGCGGCGATCACCGACTCTTCTTTGTAGGCGGCCACGATCAGTGAGACCGTCGGCAGTTCGACGTCAGCCAGCGTTACCGCATCGTCTCGGGAGCGCGGAGCGAGCAGCGCGACGAGCAGCGGGTAAATGAACTGGCTGTAGACCAGCAGGCCCGCGCTGAGCCAGAAGAGGATTTCGAGTGCGGTCCGCATCGGAGGCAGGATTATCGCGGGTCGCGACCGGTTCGCCCAGCTGCTCAGAGCAGCGAGCTGTACAGCTCCAGCGTGCGGTCGGCGATCGAACTCCACGAATACTCGCCGTTGGCCAGTGCTGCTGCCGCAGCGGCGACCTCGCTGCTGCGCGCAGGGTCTGTGAGCAACTCCGTCAACCCGCGGGCGAGCGCAGTGAGATCGCCGGGCTCGACTGAAACCGCCGCGCCGTGACGATCGGCGATTTCGCTGAATCCACCAACACGGGTGAGCAGCAACGGTTTGCCGAACGCAAGCGCTGTGAACAGCACGCCGGACTGGTCGATCTTGCGGTATGGCAGAGCGACTACGTCGGCCCGCTCGAAGAACGCGGCGATCTCGTCATCGTTGACGAAGCGCGGCAACCAGCGCACTCGATCCGCAACTCCAAGGTCTGCGGCAAGTTGCTGCAGCGGCTCGGTCGGCATCCGCGGCATGCCGACGATCCAAAGCTCTGCGTCTGGGTCGGCGGCCGTGAAGGCTTCGAGCATCAGGTCGATGCCCTTGTAGGGGCGCATCAACCCGAACTGCAGCACCACTGGCCGCTCGACGGCAGCGAATTCGGGTGGAAGCGGCTTCGCGTGCGGCACCCGCTTGAGATAGTCGAAGACGCCGTGCGGGATCACATGAACTCGCTCGGCAGCGACATCGAGAGTGTCGGTCAAGACACCGCGACCGTGTTCGCTGTGCACGACGACCGCGTCAACCGCGCGATACGTCTTGGCCAGTGCCCCGAGCTGGCCCGGCCGCGGCTCGCGCGGGATCACGTCGTGCGCGGTCAACACCGTTGGCCCCGGCGGCAGGAGGTGACGATCGAGGGCTTGGATCGGCAGCCATTGAAAGTGCGTGACGTCGACCGGCGGCAGTCGGCGCAGCCGCAGCATGTCGAGTGGGTGCTGCGCGACCTTGAATGGCAGCGGACTGGCGACGCGATAGAAATGGTCGTTCAGCGCATAGCCCTCGGGAGACGGCCTGCTGCCGTGGCGAAACGGCGAGGTCACCAATTCCACGCCTGCCCCACCGGCCGCCAGCGCCGTGCAGAGCGCGTGGTCGTAGGGCGGCGTGTATGCCGGCGGATCGACGATTCGGACGCGCATCAAAGGCCAATGCTGACAGGACCGCTGGCGGCGGCGACCGTGTCGCGTTCGAATAGGCGGCCTGTAGGCTGGCGCGAATCATGTCGACCGATCCGCCACTGGTCAGCTTCTGCATCGTCAACACGAACGGCGGCGATCTGCTCGCCAAATGCCTCGATTCGATCGAGGCCTTCACGCCGACTGACGTGACATACGAAACGCTGTTGCTCGACAACGCCTCCGATGACGGCTCACCCGCCCACGCCGATGGGCGACGCAGCCTGCGATTGATTCAGCTGGACCGCAGAACCGGCAAGGCGGCCAACGATTCGCGCCTGCTGCGTGAAGCCCGTGGCGAGTTCTGCCTGCTGCTCAACGAAGACTCCGAGTTGACCGATGGTGCCGTCGCCGCCCTGCTCGACGCTCTTCGCGGCGATCCGCACGCGGCGGCGGCGGGCGCGCAGTTGTTCGACGACGCCGGCGCAGCGCAACCGTGCGCCTGGCGATTCACGAGCGTCGCGACGGCGCTGGCGGGAGTGTTCTGGTTGCATCGCCGGTTCACCGTGCAGAGCGGTGGCACCGAAACCCGTCGCGTCGACTGGGCGCAGTCGGCCGCGCTGATGGTTCGCCGCGAGGCGGCGAACGAGATCGGCAATCTCGACGAGGACTTCTTCGTCTACGGCGACGAGGTGGACTTCTGCAAGCGGCTGGCAATTCGGTGTGGGCACACGCTCTACGTGCCCTCGGCGAAGGTTTTCCACCGCGAGGGGCTCAGCCACGGCGCATCGGCAAAGCGCCGAATCGTCGAGTTCCACCGCGGCCGTGACCTCTACATGCGCAAGCACCACGGCGCGGTGCAGGCAGCGGCCGTTCGCGTTCTCGTTTCGATCACCTACCTCGAACGCGCAGGCGCGGCGCTGCTGACTCGTAAACACGAGCCGAGGCGCTTCCTCTGGCACGCCCGCGCGGCTCTGTTTCCGGCGCGCGGCGACGGTCTTCGCGAAGCGGCTGCCTCCTTCAATGATCGGCTGGACGAATTCGAGTAGCGCCAGAAACTCGAACACTTGCCGTTTACACAGAAGACAGCGACGTCGTGTGCGCCTTTAGCGCCGCAGCCGATGGTGCCTCGTTCAGTTCTCCCAACTGATCGAGGATTTCGCGCAGCACAGGCAGTTCCACAAAAATTCTTGTCCCGCCGCCCTGAGGGCTTTCGATCGCAAATTTGCCGCCAACTGCGTCGACTCGGTCCGCCAATCCGTGTAATCCGGTCCCCTTTGAGGGATCTGCGCCGCCACAGCCATCATCGCTAACAATCAACGCAAGTTTTGAATCTGCGATGGTGACTGAGATTTCGACGTTCGCGGCGTGCGAACCTCGCGCAATGTTCGTAAGCGCCTCAGCGACGACAAAGTAAGCAGCCGACTCAACTGCTCTTGGAAGGTTTTCATCGCAGGAGCCTCGAATCTTGGTTGGTATCGGGCAGCGGTCCGCGAGCGACTTGATCGCACCGTCTAGACCGCCGTCAGAGAGAATCGCGGGATGAACACCGCGTGCAAGCTCTCTGAGTTCTTCCGTGATGGTTGTCAGCGCAGCCGCTGATCGAACCAACGCAGCGCGTGACCTTTCGTCTATCGCGGGATCGTTAGCCGTGAGTGCAAGATCCAGGGCGATCGAGACGAGACCTTGCTGAGCTCCGTCGTGAAGGTCGCGTTCGATTCGCCGCTGTTTTTCGTCGGCCGATGCCAACAATCGCAGCCGCGAACTGCTGATCTCGGCGATTTCCGCACGAAGTTCTGCCTCAAGTCTCGAATCACGCATCGCTGGTCCGATGTCGCACTCAGCGGCACCGAGAAGGTCCGACCGGTCGTTCGCGTTGGACGAGTACACGACCGCACCAACGCACTCATTCAAGTCGTCGATTGGATGAACGACGCGGTTGCGTGCCTCCGCTGCCGCATCAAACTCTTGACCACATTCGGTCACAAACCTGTTTTTCTCCTGTAGCCAGTAGACAATCTCAACCGACGGATCGCCAAGCAGTTTGGCGAGCAGTTCTCGCAGTTCAGCTTGGCTCGCCGTTTCGCAAGACGCTCGCGACGAAAGTTTTTTTAGGGCCAGCCCTCGCGCAAATCCGCGCTGTCTGAGGCCAATGTGGATGGCGATCGGAATCACCGCCACGATCACCGTCGTCACCAAAGTTGCGGACGCTGCGAGACCGATCAAAACCCCCGAACAGATCAAGAGGAGTCCGACGACGGGTCCTCTCCCGGCTAGCCACGCCCAGAATGAGAGTGCAAACTTCGAAAGCTGCGGCGGTTGGGTTCCCATGATCGCGCGCCAATAGGGTACGCGTCTGGGTGACGGCATTCCCGATCAATTCGAGTAGACCCCAAAAGGCGAGTGTCCACAAGGGCGGGGGGATTCCAGTCGTAGTGATGCGGCCGAAGGCGTCGTAGACGTATCCTGTGTCAGTGATGCGATCGGCATTGCCGTAGGTGCTGGTCTCGGTAATCCCGCTGCCGCCGAAATCGCAGTAGTAGTCGTTCTCTGCAATTGACTTTTTTGCGGTGCGGTTTGAGTCGGCATCCAGGGTGTATTCGCGGACTTTGCATTTCCAGGTGCCTGAATCGTTGCGCCAGTCGCCAGCCGCAGACAGGCGGCCTGCCTTGTCATGCGATGCGCCCGCTGATCGCCAGATCAATCCCGGCTGAAGCAGTGATCGACCACCTGGCCGAGCTGTTCCTGCTGCATGGGGCGCCGAGGATCATGCGCTCTGACAACGGCTCGGAGTTCACGGCGCAAGAGGTGACAGGCTGGCTGAAGAAGCTGGAAGTGGGCTGCGCCTTCGTCGCGCCAGCATCGCCTTGGGAGAACGGATACGTCGAGACCTTCCATGACAAGCTCAGAGACGAACTACTCAGCCTGGAGCTGCTTTTCACGCTCCAGGAGGCGCGGGTCGCAGTCTTTGACTGGATCGACCACTACAACCACGACCGACCGCACGCAGGGCTCGGGAATCTCACGCCGGCTCAGGTCCTTTACGGTTTGGAGGCGATGAGTTCGATCACCGTCACACCAGAACACTCAATTCAACAGAAAAGGGCTTTCTGAGGTGGACCAAAAGATGGGGTCAAGCCAGCGGTAAGGGACCGAATCCGAAAAGTCAAGCACCTGCAGAACAAGAACTTTGTCTGCGTGCTTGAGAACCCTCGGGACATCGTGAACATCGCTTCTGCGATGCGGAACATCTCGGCGTTTGGCGTAGAGAAGTTGTACGTGATCGGCGACAACCCGGTCGTCAGCGACTTCGAAACCTCGAGAAATCACAAACACCTGCGAAGGATCAGCGTCGGTGCGAATCGTTGGGTGTTCGTGCGGCGGTTCGACACAGCGGCCGATTGTGTTGAACATCTCCGTAAAAACTTGTTCACGATCGCGGTCACCTCGTCTCACGTAAAGGACAAGGAAAATGTTTCGCTTTACGAAGGCACTTTCACCCAGAAACGACTCGCCGTGTGGTTCGGCAATGAATCGTCGGGAGTTTCAGACGAAGCCGTTGGCAGCGCCGATCTCTGCATCGAAATTCCGATGGGCGGCATCGTCGAGAGTCTCAACCTTGGTACCAGTACGGGAATCATTCTGAGTTACATCAGCTACCAGCGCCTGCGTTTTGTCTTTGAGCACAGCAAGGCCAGGTTCAAGCCGAGCGGCCTCCGGAGCCAAAAGATGCGCTCTTGGTCGGATTTCATAAACCCGAACCGAGACTAGGCCTGCGCAGCGTCTTAATATGTCGACGCTGATTGAATCGGAAGCTCAACCTCGATCAATCCAGCTTGCTGCCTGATTCTTGATTAGCGAGTCCTCGGGAGCGGGGGAATTCCAGTTTCTGAGTTGTCAGGGTAATAGGCACCCGACAAGTGGGTAAGACCACAAACATTAGGTCGATCGTTGATTCTGATCCCGGTTGTCACAGCGTTTACTCGCGAGCCATTGCCTGCAACTGAGCCAGTGAGCTAGAGCTTGATTGCCGCGTACACGGATACAGCCGTAGCAATCGTAGCCGCCGCAGCAGCTATTAGCAACGGTGCCGACTGCTCCGCGATTCCGGCCAAAATGAAGCCGACGGCAAGAATTCCCAGGATTGGGATCAGCCACCAGATCAAGCTAAACGCGAGAGATCCACGTGCGATGCGAACTGCAAGCCTCCGTCTATTCAATGGGCCTCCTCAACTCCGCCGGGAATCGAGCTATCGAGGATACACCCACCAACGTTCTCCCACCGTTTACTGACTTTGCGGTGTTTGTAGACGACTGAAACATCGCCTCTCCGATTTTTGTATGTGTATTTTCTGACCTGCCATGTCGCTCGTTCCTTTTTAGTGCACTTGTATGTGTTGTAAATCAGTCTCACAACACGAACAACGGCAATGAACTTTTTCCAGCCGAAGTTCGCGATTTTCTTCCACACAGCCTTTCTTTTTGTACCACGCTTGCGTACAGTCTTTTGTTTGTAGACCGTCCAAGATTGAGTCTGGTTGTAGTAGCGAACATGTTCGACTTTTCGCAACGTGAAAGTATGACTTGAGGCCATCCCAGTCACGTCGCTCAAGTTAATCGGATCACTCGGATACTCATACGGATTAGCCGTCCCTCCGAGCACCGGATCCTCCTGCAAGAAACGACCAGTCTGAGGCGCGTACAGCCGCACTCCCATTGCGATCATTCCCTGGCTCGTAAGCGCCTCGCGCTGCTTGGACCCATGGAAGCCGTAGCGTCGGTCTGCCGGCAAGTCGGTCTTTGGCACGCCGAACTCATCGATCTCTGCTGACTCCACTGGATCAGGGAAGCCACTCGCCACCACGTCGCCCCTGAGGTTGACAAAGTGGTACTTGGCACTGCCCGTATTGTCTTGCACGCCTGCGGCTCCGTCGATCCCGCCGATGTAGCGCTGCCAGGTCGAGGTTCCGGTCTGGATCCAAGCCGGAGAGTCCGTGTCGTCGACGTAGGCGTACTTCTCGGTGGTCGTGTTGCCTCCGGTCACCTTGGTCTTGACCGACATGCGCTGGTTGGGATCGAGATCGAGCGTTTGGCTTGTGCCGTTTTGGCTCACCGAGCGTGCGAGGTCGTTGACGTAGTAGCTAGCGTTGAAGTCGCCGGTGCCGCCTGCTGCTGCCTGAGGCGTGGTGGTGATTCGGCCGAAGGCGTCGTATTGGTATCCGGAGTCTGTTGTGCGGTCGGCGTTGTCGTAAGCGCTCGTGGTGGTGGTGCCGCTCCCGCCGAAATCGCAGTAGTAGTTTTGGTCGGCGATCGTCTTCTTTTCTAGGCGATTGGAGTCCTCGTCGAGCGTGTACTCGCGCACGTTGCACTTCCAAATGCTCGAGTCGTTGCGCCAGTCACCGACTTCGGTGAGGCGGCCGGCCTTGTCGTAGCGGTATTCGTAGGCGGTTTCCTTGATCGACTGGCCCTGCGGCTTGATCTTCTGCCAGAGCTCGCGGATCTGGCCGTGGGCCGACTCCGTTGCCCAATTCTCGAAGACGAGGCCGTTTGAGTTGGAGTAGGAGACGTAGTCCTGAAAGCCCGAGGCGGTGTAATTGAAAGTCTTGATCATGCCGCCGGGCATCGACGTGGAAACCACGCGGCCGTCCTGGTCGTAGGTTGCGGAAAAGACGCCGGTGCCCGAATCGTTGATGCTGGTCAGGTCGCCGGTGATCGGGTCGTATGAGTGGATTCTTGTGGCCTTGGAGTCTCCTGTTTGTTGGACTCGGGAGAGTTGGTCGTAGACCGTGTATGAGCTGTGGCCCTCGGAGTCGGTGTAGTTGGTTTGGCGGCCGATCGCGTCGAAGGTGCGCGAGATCGTCTTGTGGACCGATCCGTTTGCGTTCAGGGATTGTGTTTCTACTTCCTGCCCGGTCGTCGGGCTGTAGATGTGCTTCGTGGTTTTCACCGGTTCGCCAACCGAGCCACTGACCGACTCGGTGACTACGCGGCCGGCTTCGTCGTAGGTCACGGTCGATGTGCGAGTTTGCAGGTCGTTGCTGCTGTCGTACACCTGCTCCACTGAAGTGAGCGGTTGGCGCAGATGGTTGTAGGTGAACTGTTGAGTCGGAAGCTTCGGCAGGCCGCTCGTGGACGGGTCCGCGCCTTGAAACACTTTGCAGGCGAGTCCTCGCCACTCGGGTGTACCGCCACATTCACTGTGCTCGGTGTTCGCCTCGGCCGTGTAGTAGACCGTTCTGGTGGTACTCGGTTCGGCGAGATTCTGCGATCGAGGCTGGTAACGAGCCGTTTCCATACCGTCAGCATTGACGTCGACCTTTCGTTTTATTTGGAGATTGCCGGAGCCGGGATCGGTGACAGTCTCAAGCGGCACTCGGAGTTTCCATTGTGCTTCTGTGCTGCCGTAGTTGGACAGGGTTGTTCTGACGTCGTGGTCGGTCGTTTCGACCAGCGCGGAGACTTTTACCATCGTCACGAGATCAAATGGTTCTCCAGTAACAGTGTCCGGATCAATCGGATCCACCGGATCTATCCCGTCGCCTGGGTCGTCCTCACCGTCATACCAGTAGCGCGTTCGGGTTCGCGCCTCCGCGGCTGTGCCGTTGTCAAGCCTCACCGAGCGCTCAGGACCGAGGGTCTCGGTCAGGTGTCGAGCGCCGGAGGGCGAGCCGGGAACGTCGTCGTAATGGTTCTCGGTGGACCATTTCTTGTCGGCGGCCTCGGCAAACTCGATTTCCTCAGTAGTTGTTCGCGGCAGCGCTTTCAGGCGATCGCGATTCGTTGGAGTGAGAGTGCGCACGACGCTGCCCCACTTGTCGTACTCGGTGACACTGACGCGGTCGCCGGGTTCGCGAGCAAGCACTTCGCGACCCATCGGGTCCAAATAACTCATTGACGCTCGGTCGTAGTTGGTTGCCGGCGTGCCATTTGGCGGCTGATCCGGCGGGAAAACGGCAGCAGACATGAACGGCGGGCGATTCTGACCCCACTTCTTCGTCTCGTCGACGCTGAAGTCGAATGGAGCTGAGGAGCCGGACGTAGGAACGAAGAAGCGCACGGACCACGTGGCCATGCCGGCGGAGAGTGAGGTGCGGGTGACGGTGCTCAGACGACCGTAGGTGCTGTCCTCTGGCAGTTTCGAGTAGGTGATGGTGAACGGCTGCTGTCCAGGTGGCGTCACGGTTCCAATTCTGTGATCGGCGGCGGTGAGGTGGGTGTACGTGGTTTTTAGGTGCGTTGGTGTCGGCAGCAATGTCGACTGCCGCGGATCCCATGCTTCTGTGAGGCGCCCGTTGGCGTCATACGCGTACTGAGCCACGACATCCTCTCGCATCGCTCCGTCCTGGCCGATTTCCGGATCAAACGTCTTCAACTTGATCGTCGTGAGACGTAGTTGTCCTGCTACTTGCGCGTAGCCGAAATTCAATGCTTGGCAACCCTGCGGGAGCGCGGCGTAGGACTGCGTTGCGGTGTGATTCTCCTCCCTGCACGTAACGCCGGCCGCAGGGGAGAAGGCGTGTGTGGGATAGGAACCGATCACCTCGTCGTGACCGAACGCATAGGTGGTTGCCTCCGACGGTCCCGACTCATAAACCTCGGTCAGGTCGTACTCGCCGGGCCAGCTGTCGGGATGCCGAGTCATGAAGCTCGCGACCGCGCCGGTCGAAGTGTCGATCAGCTTGAACCCAGCCGATCTGGTTGCGTCGTAGGCGTCTGGGATACGCTCGAGCTGGAGGGTTTCGAATCCCGCTTCGGGAACGTACTTTCCATCAATCTCGCTCAGTTCGAACGTGATGAACTCGCCGTCTGCGGTATCGACTTCCACCGTGGCGTACCGCTCGTCCTCCGGAATTCCCACGTCGGCGTAGTCGGAAACGCCAATGTACTGGGCGCCCGTTGATGCCGACGGCAAGCCGATTCTCCAGCCCGGACCGAACACTCCGTTGCTGCCTTGCCAGTACCGCGAGTTGTATGTCCTGGTCACGGTTAGGTCGGATTTGTACGCGGAAACTGACACGTCGGTCGTAGACATGCTGTAGTTGCCGGACACGAGATCGACTGTGCCGGGGCCGATCTCGGCCGAGTCATTCTGCGTGCCGAGGCCGCCGCGCTCAAATCGCACCGCGACGTCCTCGGAGGCCCTAACGGGTTCTGGATCGCTTCCAGCCATCAGGCCTCGCATATAGACCAGCCCGTCCGCAAGCCGCGGTTTGGAATCCTGATGACTACACGCACTGCCTCCGGTCTGATCCAGCTGGCGAAGTGCATCCATGTCGACCACGACGACCTGTGTTTCAGCGTTGGAATCCAGTGCGAGACTTGCAGGTGCCTCGGTAAAAGGACTCGATTCAATACGCGTGGCAACCGGCGGCACCGCGCACCACAAACCGTTGACGGCCCATCGATACTGAAGCGATGCCGAAGTCGCCGATCCGCGTTCACGCTTGACCTGAATCGGAACGTAACGCGAACTCGCCTGCCCTTCAACAACGGTTTCGAGCGATGCCGAGCCCACACCAACTTTGAAGTCTTTCACGGTTGTATTGCCGACATAATCCTGCGCGACGACGCGGAAGAAGTAGATTCCCGGATCGAGCGTTTCGGCATCAAAGGTGCCCGAGTAGGAGAGCTTGCAACTGTCTAGTGCGGTGCTCGGAAACTGGTTCTGATCGCAGGCTTGGTGATCGTTCTGCTTGGGGACGTTGTTCGGATCGAAGTTGTGTTTGAGGTCTGCAGTATTGATCGTGCCGTTGGCGTGCGCACCGTAAATTTTCGCCGAGATCTCTTTGACGCCCGACCTACGATCCAAATTGGGTGCATCCTGGCCGTCAGGACGCTTGCGACGGCCATCCAGCGCCTGGATCACGAACGGCGTGTTCGTGACCATTGTCCTTGGCTGGGCGGTGCCGAGTGTGGCATTGTCGAGCGCGAATGCACCAAGGCGCCCGGAGATGCTGATGTCCGGTCCCGCTGAGTCGACTTTGTAAGTGCGATTCGCGGTGGTTGTACGACCGATGATGTCGGTTGCCTTGAAGCTGTAGTCGCGCTGGCCTTCAATTGGCGTGACCGCGCCGGCAATGAACGCGGTGTAACACGGGTTCCCAACTCCGCCCCCACAAGCCGGCCCGCCGCGGTACACCTCAGACCCGTCTCGCGTGACGACCATCGCGTGATCGGCATGCCCGGATCCACCGAGCCCTACCCCAGCATCATCGGCGCGTGGGTGGATCGGGCCCACCGAATTGATCCAGTTCGGATACGTCGGGACCTGAGAAATCGTCGGAGCGTCGTAATCTGAGAAGTAGATGTACCCACCGCGCGTCGTTGCATTTCCTGTTCCGTTCGTGCTCTGGCCCGCAGCCAAATTGAAGCCTTCTTGAAACCGAACGCGATTGCCGGGCGAACCCGCCATACCGCAGCCTGTAGTTGCGCATACGACAGTGTGAAGCGGTCCATAGCCAGACGTCGTACCCCAAGTGCCATACGCCTGACAACCAGGGACATTGCCAGGCGCAATTTCGACGCACGCTCCCCCGACAGTCGCGCCCCAACCGGTCTCAAAACTACCCGCACCGTTCACGAGCCCGATATTCAGAACAGCGTGCGCCGCTGGAGCCTGAGTCACTGAGATCATTTCGGCGCGGAAGACCGTGGATGCGTTAGGAGGTGCATACTGAAGGTATGCGTGATAAAAACCCGGTCCGGTGGCGGCAGGGGTGTTGTAGAGCTTGAGGCGATACCCGCTGCTCTCCGGCGTTGCGGAATATTCCATAGCCGCAGTCGGCCGATGGAACGCCCATGGCGCAACGGTTGGAGTGTTTGTAACCGGCGTCGACCCGCCGAACTCATCTCTGTACGCCGGAACCCCCCAGAAGTTCGTCACTGGATCAACGACTATCGGATACGCGAGATCTTGTTTCCGGTGAAGAACTGCGACGCTGAGTCGATTGTCAACGATTCGGTATTCAGCCGCCACCGTGGTTCCCTGAGCATCGAAAGCCTTCACCGGTTCAATCAGTGCGATGACGGTGTCGCCAAACAGCACTTCGACCGATTGATCTTCGGTTTTACGGAGCGTGACGCCCACGCCGAACGACATGTCCAGTGCGAGGAGCGAAGGTGATTTCGGCGACCTGAGCGACCACGATACTGCCGCACCGTTAGCGACCGCCTCAGCGATCAAATCTGTGTCTTGTGCAGTGTTCGCGTAGAACAGCTTCTTCCCGCCGTCGAGAAGAGTCGGAAGAGAACCGCCGGCACCAGGGCGGATCCACATTCCGCCGGGTCCATCGAGCTCTCCCAGCTTGATCCCGTCTGCCAGATCAGCCGGAAATCTGGTCGGCACAGCGGTTTCAGACGCACTGAAATCTCCTGAGTCCAACTCTTTGAGTGTCGTGTCGATCCCCTTGGGCTTTCCGGTTTCATCCTTGACTGCAATTGGCCCACCGATTGATTCCACGATCGCGTTGTGCTTCGAACGCGGAACATCGACGACGGCTGTGGTTTCGCTCAGATAGCTGAGAACTTTCGAGGTGCCCTGCATCGTCGGCGGCTGCCAGAGTGGCTGCTCGGCAAAGCCTGCCTGCTTGGAGACAAGGACTTTTCGAGATTCCCGATCACCGAGGTTTCTGTATCGCTTGCGCGAGGCCTTTCGCTCTGCCTTGGCCGCAGGAGTGTTGATTCGGCGCTGCCTCGCTTGTTTCAGTCGGTCGTGCCGCTTCGTGGACGCCGCGAGCTCTGGCGGATACGGCTTTGACGAATTTCCGGCCTTCGTCGGTGATTTGACGATCAGATCAGTTGCTGGAGACGCAGGACCGTTAGGAGCCCAAAACTGGGCGATTGCGAGAATCGCCGCCGCAAAGACGAGTGATAGGGCGGTCGTTACAACTGCCAATGTACGGCGGTGATCGTTGAATAGCGAGCGCAAGCCTGGCCTCCATTTGGGTGCGAAATGCCGGTGGAGCTGAGTGTGCCTAGTTGAACTGCCTGAAATGGTGCGGCATGCCAGTCATCTATGGTCAGGTTTCCCGCATGGATCTGATTCGGTTTCCCGCAGCGGCTTCGCTCGACGCACCGCCGTTCAGGATGTGAACCGGGTGCGAGCTACAGTGTGCCGATCGGTACGTACGAGTAACGGTTTTGAGCGACTCGCATGTGGACACCAAATCTAAGCTTGCACGGTAACGAAGCGTGACTGCTCCGGCGTCAAACTCTCCGCCGCTTCGCGTCGTAGTCGCGGATGACTCTGTGCTTCTCCGCGAAGGAATCGTTCGACTCCTACACGAATCGGACGTCGAGGTTGTCGGGCAAGCCGGCGACGCCGAAGAATTGGTGCGCAAAGTTCGTGCGCACAAACCCGATGCGGCCATTATCGACGTGAAGATGCCGCCGACCCACACGCGGGAGGGGCTGGTTGCGGCAAAGCAACTACGCGCGGAGAACCCGAACATGGCAGTGCTGATCCTCTCGCAGTACGCAGAGGAGCTGTACACCTCCGAATTGTTAGCGGACGATGCTTCGGGATTCGGATACCTGATTAAGGAACGCGTGATCGATGTCGCGGAGTTCGTCGATGCACTTCGGCGTATTGCGAACGGCGGTTCGGCGATCGATCCAAGCGTCGTAACGCGGATGGTTCGCGTGAACAAGCGCAATCACGCACTCGACGACCTGACCGATCGCGAGCTTGAAGTTCTCGCGCTGATGGCAGAGGGCCGGACAAACCGAGCGATCGCTGAAAAATTGTTCATTTCTGTCCGAGCCGCCGAGAAGCACGTCGGCGCGATCTTCGAAAAACTCGCTTTGGAGTCCAAGCCGGACGATCACCGTCGAGTTTTGGCGGTATTGAGGTACCTAGAGGAGAGCCAAGAACGTTCTTGAAAGAAAAGCGGCCACCGATTCACGGTGGCCGCGGTTTCCCCATGTCTGTCGGACTGCGGGGCCCCAATTCCCCACAGCCGACCGTGGAAGCCTTACCTGAGGCGCCTGTCGCCTGCCTTGACCTTGTAGTTGTAACGGAACGACGTTCCGTCGTAGCGGGAGACGATGAAGACGAAGGTGACCTTCTTCTTCTTGCACCGCTTGAGTGCTCTGGACTTCGCCTTCCTGTTCTTGCCCTTGACCGCTCCGCAGAAGGTCTTGTACGGCAGCCGCATCGTCGAATTCTTCGTCGCCATCGTCACGACGTTGACATCCTTCGGCAGGTTGCCCTTGAGCTGCAGGCCTCTACGGCCGTACGCCTTGAAGTCCGTTGTCTTCATTCGCTTCTTGCCGAACTTGCCGACGACGTTTCTGAGGTTCTTCTTCAGCTTCCGGCGCAGCTTCTTCTTCTTGCTGTACTTCATCTGCTTCCTGTTGAGCTTCGAGCCCTTCGGGAATACAACCTTGAAGCTCTTGATGCCGGCGCAGCGGCGATCGGACGAGAACGTGATCGACGTCGAGGATTTCTTGTTGTTGCGCTTGCGCACACCCCTCGTCGAGATGGCGACCTTCGGGTTCTCGCAGAGTTTGCGCAGTCCGGCACCGCAGAAGTCGATACCGACGACCGGGCTCGGTCCACCGGCAACCTGACCGCTGTGACTGCCGAAGCTGCTCATTGCCGGTCCGCAATCGCCGTTGTCACGAATTCCAATCAGACCCGTCGGGCCACCGGCGATCTGCATCGTCATGTCGCTCCAGATCAGGTCCGGGAGGTTCTGGAAGGTGCTCTCGATCTGGATCTGGTTGATGAAGCGGTTCGCGCCACGAACCTGCATGTTGATCGGCGGCGGGATCTCGATCAGGAGGTCAGGCAGCGTCGATCCGCTGACGCTTCGCGCCACAAACACGTTGCCGACGACGGGTGCCGTCAACAACGGCGTCTGGATCGTCACCGAACCTACGCGTGTATTTGCCGGACATGCGCGGGCGTTGGCCTGTGCTGCCTCGCAGACGGTGCCGATTCCCTGAATGTTGACGGTCATGATCGTCGGCAAATGAACGGTGGCGGACCGCAGCGTCGAATCGTTCGGGCGGCCGCTGATCTTGATCGTCCAGCTCGGAGCGTCGGTCTCGCTGCCGCCACTGGCGGCGAACGAGATGCTCGGAGCGAATGCACGCACAGGGCAGTTTGTCGCCTGGTACGGAACGGTGCTGGTGGCATTCGCTCCGGCGTACGGCGCCATTGTGCTGACGATGTTGAAGGGCGTGCAGGAAGACGCGTTGAACAGGAACGGCCTTCCGGTGGCCGCGGCGATCCCGGGCAGGTTGATCTGCAATTCCTGGATGTGGGTCGGTACACCCTTGAACAGCCTCGGAACGTCGCTGAAGTTGACCGTCAGGCCGTGGTCGGTCGGGCGCACGATGATCCGGCCCTGGGTGATGAAGTCACCGAGGTTGTACGGGCCCGCGATCGCCGGTACCTTGATCGACATGCCGGCGATGTCGCCGTACGCGCCTGCCGTCAGGAACACCTCGCCCGGCAGCGTCAGCACCTGACCGGCTTGTCCGATCTTGGCCTGGACAGTACCGACCTTGGAACTCGCGGAACAGCTTCCCGCCGCTGCGTTGGCGAGCGGACACTGCACGACGGATGCCGCGCTCCCGAGGAAGCCGGCCGGCAGCGACATGTCGACGTTCCTGATGTCTTCCTGGCCGTCCCCACGCGCAATCGTGAAGAGTGCGTTCGGGTGTGCCCCGGACTGCGTGGTCGAGAGATTGACGGCCGTGGTCGGCGAGAAGGTTTTGGCGCTCGCCGCGTTGACGTCGAGTTGCGTGCCGATGTTTCGTGGCGCCGTTCCGGCGTGCGAGGTCATCGTCGTCTGCGCCGTGACCTGGCTGGCCGCGCCGACCGTGCCGATCGGGTTGAGCAGCAGCGGATTGGTTGCGCCGGTCAGCTCTACGCGGAAAGTCTCGAACGGGATGTCCGGCAGATCAGTGAACTCGGTTGTGATCTCGCCCGTGGTCTCGTTGACTCTGGCGACGCCGCGAATCGTGATCAGGGTCTTGCCCGAAAGCTGAATCGCCAACTTGTAGCGGTCAGACCCATCCGGCGCGTTGCCCGGCGTTTCGAGGTAGATCTTGCCCCACAGCGAGTGCAGGTTCGGGTCTCCACCGTCGTCGGGGTTGACCTGATCCTTCGGCAGCAGAGAGGTGTCGATCCATGCGATTCCGACCTCGGAATTCGCGGGGCAGTTCTGGGCGTCCAGCTGCGACGCACTGCAGGCGGCAAGCCCATTGGCGGCTGGCGCGTTCAGTCGGAATCCCGGCAGTGCGAGGTTCAGATCCTTCATCGTTGCCTGTGTGCCCGAAGTGCCCTGCGAGACCTCGACGTTCAAGGCTGTGGGCTGTTCGGCGTCCTTGTTGACGTTCTCGATCGCGATCGTGTTGTCGTCGAGATTGAGGTTCTCGCAGCCGGTGAATGGTCCCGCCAGTGGCGCGCTGACGTCGACTGTGCTGTCACTCGGGGACGTGATCTCGGCGTTGACGCTGAGCGTGGTCGAGCAAGAGCGTGGGTTCGAGAGGAATGGCTTGTCATCGGCTGTATCGATGGTGGCCTGATCGGCGATGCCGTCGAGCTGCATCACCATCTGGTTGATTCGCACCGGGATGCCCTCGAAGCGCTGTGGCATGTCGCCGGTCTCGGCGTACAGGCTGTAGTCATTGGCGTCGAGGTTCACGTCGACCGGAACGGCGATCTTGCCGAAGTCGAACGGGCCGACTTGGACGTCAGCGGCAAAGGTGAACTTCGCCGGGCGATTGCTCGGCGCGACGGTGTTGTAAAGGCCACCGGTGATCGCGAAGAGATCGCTCGAGTCGCCGATCTGCAACTCGACGTCGCCGATCTTGCTTCCCGGCTGCGTGTCTTCGCAGGTGCCCAAGTCTGCAGATGCTTGGCCGCAGGTCGGTGCAGCATCTGCGGATCCAACGAGGCCCGGAGGCAGCAGGATTTTCACCTTCTTGATGCCTTGGTCCTTGTCCGGCCGCGAAATGGTCAGCGTCAGGTCGCCGCTCGCGCCTGCCGTGTAGTCGGTCAGCGTTGCCGCAAACGAAGGATTCTGCGGGTCCGTGCCGGGGCACGCCGCGCCGCCACCGTCGTAGTCGGTGGTGAAGCTGTCGCTCGCCGACTCGGTCGTCAGCGGACGGCTCCACGGCGAAAGCTCTGCGTCGACGTCAAACGTGCCGCATGTGGTTGGGTTGGTCAGCAACGCATGGTCGCTGCCGCCGGTCGTGTTGAAGTTGATCTCGAGGCGGCTGAACTGGAGGTCGGGAAGGTCGTCGAATTCAGCCGTGACCCGACCTGTGCCGGTGTCCTTCGAGCCGAGGCCGTCTACGACCTCGCTCGACCCGTCTACCAATGCGCGGCCGTGCACGACGAGGTCGCCGCTGCCGGGCAGGTCGATGAAGATTCCCAACTTGTAGCGCGTGTCGGCGGTGCTACCTGGCGTTTCGAGATAGATCTTTCCTGTCTGCTGCGTCGGCAGGAGCGGGGTGTCGAGCTTGACGGTTCCCAACTCGCTTCCGGCCGGGCAGGCGCCGCCACCGGCGTCTACGACCGCAGGGTCACACGCCGCGAGGCCGTTTCCGACGCCCGGGTTGACCTCCATGCCTTCGGGGAAGGAGGTTGTGATGCTCTTCGTCGAGGACGAGTTGCCCGCGAAGACGAACGCCAGGTCGAGTCCGACCGGCTTGCCGACTTCGGTCGTCGAGAAGTCTGCCTCGATCGTCGGGTTGTAGGGAGCGTTGTCGCAGTCGGTGGTGGTGAACGTGTCCGACTCCGCCGCCGCCGTGTCCTCGGTCGAGATCATGTTTGCGGTGATCGTGTGCGTCGCGCACTGCGACGGGTTGATCATGAATGGTTTGTCATCGTCGGTTTCTGGCGTTCCCTGATCGGCGATGCCGTCGATCTGGATCTGCATCTCGCGGATGCGAACCGGCACACCCTCGTATCGCTCGGGAATCGCCGTCTCGGTGCTGATCGCGAGGTCACTCGGCAGCGCGCCAGTGACGATCTCGGTCGTGACCGGGAGACTCAGTTTTCCGAGGTCATACGGGCCGACCTGAACATCGATCACGGCCGCCAGACGCGCAGGCTCGTCGTTGTCCGGAACGACGTTGTAGAGCGCACCGCTCAAGGCGAGCGTTTCTGATCCGGTGCCGATTGCGGTCGTCACCGTACCCACGCGTGAGTCCGCGGCGCAGTTGCCCAAAAGCGAGTCGGCCTGCTCGCAGCGCGGCGTCTGGACCGTGTCGGCGACCAATCCAGGCGGTAGGTCAAGGTTGAAGTCGCGCAACTGCTCGTTCTTGTCCGGGCGCGTCACTGTCAGCGTCAGGTCGGGGTTGCCCGCCGCTTGCGTAGTCGAGACCGCTGCGTCGAACGTCGGGCTGAAGGGCTCGGTGCCTGGGCATGCCGCGCCAACGCCGTCGTAGCTGGTCGTGTAGTCGTCGCTGTCGGTCGCGTTGCTGCCGCCGGAGTGCGGTGAGAACTCGGCACTGACCGTTTGCGTTCCGCAGGCTTCTGCGTTCACGAACAACGCGTCCGGGCCACTCGCAAACGCAATCTGCATGCTCGTGAAGTTGAGGTCAGGGATCGACGGGAAGCTGGCAACGACGTCGCCGGTTCCGCTGTTCTTGGAACCGAGTCCATCGACGAGATCGCTCGAACCATCCACCGTTGCCGTGCCGCGCGCGATCAGGTTCGTGCCCGGTAGGTCAACGACAATCGCGAGCCGGTAGCGCGTGGCCGCTGTGCCGCCCGGTGTTTCGAGGTAGACCTTGCCGAGCTGCGTGCCCGGCAACAACGGCGTGACCAGCTCGACTGTGCCAATCTGACTTTCGGTCGGGCAGGCGTCGCCACCGGCGTCTATGTCGCTGGTTGAGCAGGCATCGAGATTGTTGCCGACCGCCGGATTGATCGACATGCCGGTGGGCATCGTAGTGGTGATCGCGCTGATCGACGAATTGCTCGGGTCGGAGGCGATGTCAAGCGTCAGTCCGGTTGGAACCGCAGTCTCGGCTTCAGTTCCGGAAACCGTGATCGTCGGATCGACGGCGAAGTCGAGCGGGCAGCCAGTGGCTGTGTACGCGCTGCTCTCGGAGACGTTCGCGCCCTCGGACGAAATCAGATCTGCTGTGATCGTGCCGGCATCGCAACTGCTCGGGTTCTTGATGAATCCGTTGCCGCCGACCTCGCCCGCGAGGTCCATCACCATCTGCTTGATGCGCACGGCGATGCCTTCGTAGCGAAGCGGAATCTGCGTTTCGGCGTTCACGCCATAGTCGCTGGCGCGCAGAGCCGTCGGAACCGGGATGCTCAGCTTGCCGAGGTCGTACGGACCGACGACGACCGGAAGGATTGCGGCTAGACGCGCCGGCTCGTCAGCGTTCGGTTCGACGTTGTGGATCGTTCCCGCAAGGTCGAGCGTTTCGCTTCCAGTACCAAGCGCGGTCGCGAGCGTTCCGACCTGCGTGTTGGCGGCGCAGTTGCCGTCCGCAGCGTCGACCTGCGTGCAGCGCGGCGTTGCCGTCGTGTCGGCGACCAGACCGGCCGGAAGTTGCAGGTTGAAGTTGCGCAGTGCCTGCTCCTTGGCGCCGGCGTCCACCGTCAGTTCGAGATCGGTATTTGCACCACTCGCGTAGGTTGCGGCAGTCGCGGTGAAGCTCGGGCTGAATGGCTGCGTGCCCGGGCAGGCCGCGCCGGCACCGTCAAAGCTGGTCTCGAAGTCAGACGCGATGTTTTCGTCGGCACCACCACTTGACGGGGTGATCACCGAGTTGACGGTGTGTGTGCCGCATTCGTCTGGGTTAGTTAGCAGCGCGCGCGGTCCGGTGTTGAAGCTGACATTCATCTCACTGAATGCGAGGTCGGGCACGCTGTCGAAATCAGTTGTGATCTGGCCGCTGCCGCCGTCGACCGAGCCGGTTGCACCGGTTGCGATCGTCGTCGATCCGTCGATCTTTACGGCACCGCGAACGATCATGTCGGCGCCCGGTAGCTGCACGACTATCGCAAGTTTGTAACGCGTGTCTGCGGTGCTGCCTGGGTCCTCAAGGAAGACGTTTCCGCTGTAGGTACCACCGAGCAACGGGGTCGTCAGCTCAACCGTGCCCTGGTTGGACTCGGCCGGGCAGCCGGAGCCGCCGGCGTCGATCAGCGCTGTCGAACACGTCTGAAGGCCGTTGCCGACCGCGGCGTTGATTGACATGCTCGACGGCAACGCAACCTGGATGCGGCTGATCGTGGGGTTGACGGGGTCTGATCCGATCGTCACATCAAGCGCGGTCGGGACTGTCGTCTCGCTCGGGTTGACGACGACACCAACGGTCGGTGCAACGTCGAAGTCTCGCGGGCAGCCGGTGGTCGTGAATGCGTCGGTCTTGGAGACCAGCGATCCAGTCAGCGGCGTCAGACGCGCGGTGATCGTGTTGCTCTGACACTTGCTCGGGTTGCTGATGAATGGCTTGCTCTCTGGGCCGGCGTAGCCGTAGAGCTCGATGTCCATCGACTTCATACGGACGGCGATGCCTTCGTAGCGGCTTGGGATCTCGGTAAAGGTGTTCACGCCGAGGTCACTGCGCAGCTCCGTGAAGATCGGAATCACCAGCTTGCCGAGGTCGTACGGGCCGACAACGACGTTGCTGACCGCGGCGAGTCGCGCCGGTTCATCGGCGTCGGGTGCAACGTTGTAGATCTGGCCGACGAGGCTCAGGCCACTTGCGCCGTTACCGATCGTCGTGGCGAACTCTCCGACCTGTTCATCGACCGAGCAGTTGCCCAGCGCGGCGTTGACCTGCGAGCAGTGGTCGGTGGCGGTCGTCGACGCAACCAGTCCAACCGGCAGTTCGAGGTCGAAGTCGGCGAGCGTTTCGGCATCGTCACTGGTGCGGTCGAAAGAGAGGGTCAAGTTCGGATGCGCCCCTACCGTCGTGTCGTCGACGCTCGCACTGAACGAAGTGTTCGATGCGAACGACGCGGTGCTGCAACCGATCGGTGTCGTCGAGTAGGCGGAGGATGGCGTGGAGTCTGCACCACCCGAGCTCGGCGAGATCGTGGCGTTGAAAACGTTGCTGGAGCACGTCGTCGGGTTCACGAGCATCGGGGTCGCGCTGCTGAAGGCCATCTCCAGCTCGGTGAATCCGAGGTCCGGAATGTCGTCGAAGTCAGCGGTTATCTGACCGGTTCCGCTGTCGATCGATCCGACGCCGCCGACCAGATCGCTGGAGCCGTTGACCAGCACCTTGCCGCGCACGACGAGATCCGCACCGGGCAATTCAATGACGAGTGCGAGCTTGAAGCGAGTGTTGGCCGTTGTACCCGGCGTCTCGAGGAAGACCTTTCCGGTGTAATCGACGGTCGGATCGAGCAGCTGCGTCTTCAGCGAGGCGGTACCAACCTGCGATGCGGCTGGGCAGCTGTCGCCGCCCGCGTCGATCGCGGTCGCGTCACAAGCCTGAAGACCATTTCCGAAGGCCGGGTTTATCTCGATGCCCTCGGGCATCGCAACTTGGACACGGTTGATCGTTGGGTTGCTCGCGGACGATGTGACCTTGAAGGTCAGGTCGACCGGAGTCGAACGCACAGTCGTGGACGGCGTCACTTCGAACGCCGGAGCCGAGCCGAAGTCGATCGGACAACCAGTGATGTTGATGCCGAAGCTACCGACGGCAGTCTCGTCTGCATCAGACGTCATCGAAGCATTGACGGTCTTTGCGCCACATTCGCTCGGGGCAACCATGAACTTGTCGCCGCCGGGCTCGCCCTCGATCGCCATCGCGAGCGAACGCACGCGAACTGCAATTCCCTCATAACGATGCGGCAGCGTGGCTGACGCCCTGACCGATAGATCCTGGTTGAGCGACGTCGGAACCGGAATCGTCAGTTTGCCGAGGTCGAACGGACCGACGACGACCGGAACGATCGCCTGCAATCGGGCCGGCTGGTCGGCATTTGGAGTGACGTTGTAAATCGTTCCCGGAAGCGCGAGTGTTTCGCTGCCGGAACCAATCGTCGTCGTGACCGTACCGACGGCGTTCTCCGGAGCGCAGTTGCCAGCGTTCGCGTCCACCTGTGAGCAGCGATCGACGGCCGTCGTGTTGGCGACCAGCCCGACCGGAAGGTCTACCGCGAAGCTACGCAGTTCCTGCGTGCCGTTCGGGTTGGTGATCGACAGGTTGAGGTCTGGATTGCTGCCGCTGATCGAAGTCGAGAGCGAGCCGCTGAAGACAGGCGCGAAGTCGGTGTTGTCGCAGGTTCCGTTGACCGTGTCGAAGCTCGCGCTACGGGTCGTGGCCGTGCTCGACGAACTCGGCGTGATCTCGGCGCCGACGCTATGGGTCGCGCAGGTCTTCGGGTTGACGAGCAGTTTGTTGCCTGAAGTGTCGAAGGCGACCGACAGGTTCGTGAAGCCGAGGTCAGGCAAGTTCGGGAAGTCGGCAACGATCTGGCCGGTGCCGGTGTTCTTGCTGCCCAGGCCACCGACGAGCTCGCTGGATCCGTCGATCAGCGCGCCACCGCGCACGATCAAGAGCTGACCCGGAAGATCGACGACGATCGCCAGCTTGTAGCGCGTCGCCGCAGTTGTGCCGGGGGTCTCGAGGAAGATGTTGCCGGTCTGCGTGCCAGGCAGCAACGGCGTAGTCAGCTCGACCGTGCCCAAGTTCGCGGTTGTCGCCAGGCAGGCCGCGCCGCCGGCGTTGATCTGTGCTTCGGAACAGGCGACGAGCGCGTCGCCGACGCCGGGTGAGATTTCCATGCCTTCGGGCATTGTCAATCGCACGCGGTTCGTCGATGAACTTTCTGCCGGAAGATCGAGGTCGAAGCTGAAGTTCGTCGGAGTACCGGCCGTGTTCGGGTCGACGCTGACACTGACGGACGGGTCGTATGCCGTCGTCAGCGTGTCGCAGCCAGTGGTGGTGAAGGACGAGCTATCGGTGTTGCTCGACGCGTCGTCCGACGTCATCTCGCCGGAGATCGTGTTCAACTGACACTTGCTCGGGTTGGTGACGAACGGGTTGCCGCCAACCATTCCGTCGAGCACCAGGTTGAGGCTGCGGATGTGTACGGCGATGCCCTCGTAGCGCAGCGGCAGCTGCGTTGTCGCCGTGACGCCGAGGTCAGAACGCAGGCTGGTGGCAACCGGAACGCTGAGTTTTCCGAGATCAAATGGTCCGACGACCACAGGGATCACGGCCTGCAGTCGTGCGGGCTCGTCACTGTCGGGAACAACGTTGTAGACCGTGCCGCCGGTCAGGCCGACGGTGTTTGTTCCGGAACCGATCGAGGCGGTGAACGATCCGACCGCTTCGCTGGCCTGACAGTCACCGGCCGTCGCGTCGCTCTGCTCGCAGCGGGTGGAGGTAGCCGTCGTGTTGGCGACCAGCCCGACCGGAAGGTCAACGCTGAGATCGCGTAGGTCCTCGTGCTTGTCCGGACGCGTGATGTTCAGCGTCAGGTCTGGGTGCCCGGCGGCCTGGGTCGAGCTGACCGAGGCCGAGAAGGTTGGATTGAACGCCGTCGAACAGCTGGTCGGCGTGTACGAGTCAGATGGTGTCGCTGCCGCGCCGCCGGAGTTCGGCGTGATTGTGGCGTCGAACGTCGCGGAAGTGCAGGTCGTCGGGTTGACGAGCATCGCGTTCGCGCCGCTCGCGAACTGCATCTCCAGGTCAGTGAACCCGAGGTCGGGGATGTCATCGAAATCGGCGTAGATCTGACCACTGCCGCTGTCGATCGATCCCGTGCCGCCGGGTGCGATCGTCGTCGAGCCGTCGACGGTGATCGAGCCGCGAACTGTCAGCGTGCGACCGGGCAGTTCGACGATCATCGCCACGCGGTAGCGCGAAGTGTCGGTCGCACCTGGAGTCTCGAGGTACAACTTGCCGGTCTGCGGCGCGGCGAGCAGGTGGGTCGTAAGTGTTACGTCGGCGATCGCGTCAGCCGGGTCGCACGTGCCAGCGTCGATCTCGGCTGTGCTGCAGACCGCGACGTTGTCGCCGAAAGCTGGGTTGATCTCGACACCCTCGGGCATCGTCAGCTCGACGCGGCCGATCGTTGGGTTGTCTGCGCCCGAGCCGATTCCGATCGTCAGGCCGACAGGGTCGCCGGCAACGGTCGTCGACGGCGTGACTTCCAGGGTCGGGGCCGAACCGAACTCGACCGGGCAGCCGTCGGTGGTGTAGCTCTGGGTCGGGGAAACGGTGTTGTCGTCAGTGCTCGTGAGCGCCGCTGTCGTCGTGTTCAACTGGCACTTGCTGGGGTTGGTCAAGAAGGGAACGTCGTCTGCGGCCGAACCGGTGCCCTGCGATGCCAGCCCGTTGATGACTATCGCCAAGCCGCGATAGCGAACTGCGATGCCCTCGTAGCGCTGCGGCAAGGTGGTGGTGGCGGTGAGGCCCAGGTCCTCGCGCAGTGCGACGTCGACCGGCAGCGACATGCTGCCGAGGTTGTACGGACCAACGACCACTGGCACGTTCGCCGTGATCTTGGCCGGGCTGTCTGCTGGCGCAACCGTGTTGTAGAGCGAGCCGGTCGCCGAAGCAGAGCTGTCGCCACTACCGAAGGAAACAAAAACGGTTCCGAGAATCGAAGCCGGAGCGGTGCTCGCGCACGTGGCCGCGTCGGCGCTCGCCTGCGAGCAGAGCTCGTCCGTCGCCGTCGGAGCGCCGGTCAGACCGGCAGGAAGGTTGAACTCGATGTCGCGGAGCAGCTGCTCCTTGTCGTCACGAAGTGTCGTGAGCGACAGCGTCGGGTGTCCGTTTGCGGTCGTGGTCGTTACCGACTGCGTGAAGCTCGGGTTCCACGGATCCGTGCCCGGGCAGGCCGCGCCGGCGCCGTCATAGCTCGCGAAGTACTCGGACGTCAGGTCAGAGTCGGCGAGAGTTGAGTTGGTCGGTGAGATCGTCGCGTCGAAGGTGTGCGTCGCGCACTCCTCGGGGTTAACGAACATCGGTGTGGTTCCATCGAACGACAGGACCAACGATGAGTATGGAACGTCCGGAAGTCCGTTGAATGTTGCCGTGATCTGACCGGTGCCAGTGTTCTTGGAGCCAAGGCCGCCGGGAAGGTCACTGGATCCGTTGACGTCGGCGACGCCGTGCACCACCTGGGATCCGCCGGGGATCTCCAGAACAAGTCCCAGCTTGAAGCGGTCGGCTGCGGTCGTACCCGGAGTCTCGACGAAGACCTTTCCGAGCACCGGGTCGGGCAAAAGAGGTGTAACGACGGTGACCGAGCCCACCTGGGATTCGGCCGGGCAGCCCGTCCCGCCAGCGTCGATGAGTGCGGTCGAGCAGGCCGCGAGCGTGTTCGCAAAAGCCGGGTTGATTTCCATGCCCTCGGGCATCGTCAACTGGACGCCGTCGATCGTTGACTGTTGGATCGTCGATCCCGACACCCCGGACGTCGTCTGTGGAACGCCGATATTCACGTCGAAGCCGGTCGGCTTGGCAGTTTCGAGCGTGGTCGTGGCGTTCGCTGTGACCGAGAAGTCCGGGTCGAACGTCTGAGAGGCGCAACCTGTGGTCGACTGGTCGGTATCGGAAAGTACGCTCGTCTGCACGGCTCCGCTACCCGGGTCATCTCCAGAAAGGTCACCGTTCGACGTGATCGACGCGTCGAAATCGAGCGCTTGGCACTTTGACGGGTTTTGCAGGAACGGCTTGCCGGAGACGATGCCATTGAGGCTGAAGGCGATACTTCGATACAGCACCGGGATGCCCTCGATCGACTGCGGCATGTTCAGCGTCGACGCGCGGAGCCGGAATGAGCTTGACCCCTCGATCGTGAGCTTCGAGTAGATCACCACGTCTCCCAGATCGAATGGACCGACGACCGCAGGCACGACGATCGCCAGCTTTGCAGTGTCGCCAGGGTCGGCCTCCGTCAGGTAGACAGTGCCGTTCAAAGTCGCGGTTTCCGGTCCGGTTCCTGCGAGCACGGATACAGAGCCGACCTGCGACGAGGACAAGCAGTTGTCAGCAAGGACGTCGACCGGGGTGCAAATCGTCGCTGCCGTCACAGCACCGCCGAAGCCATCGGGCAGCGTGAACACCATGTCACGCAGGTTGTCCTGCCGGTCACCGCGAGTAACAGTGAGATTGAGGTTGGGATGCTTACCCGCACCGGTGTCGGACACGCTCGCGCTGAAGGTTGGACTGAAGCTGTCGAAATCGCATTCGCCGTTGGTGCCGGCTTCAACCTCGAGGTCGTTGCTACGGGTTACAGCTGGCTGCGTCGGGTTGGTCCATGGCGTGAAAGTTGTGACGGCCGCATAGGTACCGCACACTTGCGGGTTGACCAGCATCTGCTGATTGTCGTTCGGACTTGAGACTGCGCCGCTCGACGGAGTACCGACGCCGGTTGAGGCGGTGTCGAAGTCGAGCGTGAACTTCGAGTAGTTGAACTGCGGCAACCCGGAGCTGTAGCTGGAATCACCGAACGTGACCGTGACCTGGCCGGTCACGGCATCAACGGTCGCCCGTCCCTGAAACTTGACGGCTACGCCGCCACGCGCGGCCCAGGCGTACAACCTGTAGCGTCGTGCGGCAACGTCGCCAGCCTGCGGATGACCGAGATATAGGCGACCTCCGAGGTCACCGGTGATTTCAGGCGCTGCGACCGCGACCGTTCCGACTTGAGTCGTCGCCGGACAGGTCGGTACAGCTTCGGGATTCGCCTGGTTGAACTGCGCTTCCGTACAGCCGTTTGCACCGAGCCGATTTGCGATCGCGGGATTGATCCGGAACCCGACCGGTAGCGGCATACTGAAGACCTTTGCGTACGCGGGCTGTAGCGCGCTTGTGGTGCTCACCGGATTTTCCAGTTCCGCCAATAGTCCTACCGGCCGACCGGCTTCGTTGTTGGATTGGGTGAGCGTGAAAGTCGGGTTGTAGGCAGCGAGTCCTGAACATGAGGGTGTCGTCGATGAGGTCGCGGCCACGTGATCGTTTCCGGCGATCCCGGGGTCTATGTCCGCGTTGACGTTCCCGTTCGAGTCGTAGGCGCGAGCGTAGGCCGTCGTCACCCATGCATCACAGCGAGTCGGGTTCGTCAGAAATGGCTTGGTGCTCGGCGCCGGGGCCATGCCGTTCACGGTCAAGTCGACCTGCTCGACAGTGATCGCGCCACCGATTATCGGGTCCGTACGAGTGAGGTCATCGATCATCTGAACGCGAAGTCCCTGGTCGGTGGGACGCAGCGTTATCTTGGCGGTGAAGTTGAGGTTGACGCCAACGCCGACGCAGAACAGCAGCCAGATGTTTGCGTTGCCGGAGACGCTGATTCCGAGGTGGACGGGCACCTCGGGGTCTGCGGAAGGACGATTGCGCAGCAGGTAAACGCTGCCGTTGAGATTGATGTCGCTACACGTGAGCCCGCTGGACGCCCGCACCGAGATCGATCCGATGCGGCTTGACGCCGGACAGCCACCGTAGTTCGGGCTGCCGCTCCCGGCGGTCACGCCGGTGTAGTCCACGTTGCACCGATTCGCGGCAGTGATCGCGTTCGGATCACCGACCAGGCCGGCCGGATAGTCGAAGGCGAGTCGTCGGATGTCGTCGCCGGACGGACTCTGTGTGAGGTTTACGAGCGTGCGGTAGTTCGAATGCGCGCCGGCCGTCGTCGAAGTCGGGTAGCTGGCGGTGATCGATGGTGTGACGTTCGCGTTCGCAGATTGCGTCGTGAGGGTCAACGCAACGACGCAAAAAAGGCACGCCGCGACCAGGGCTGTCAAGGATCGAGGAGTCATTCGGGGCGTCCGTGCCACGTTCATTAGAACCCCGGCGCCTCCCAATTGGTGCGCAATGTGATTCGAGTCGCTACTCGCGTTGTCTGCCCTGAAATGCCCAAAACTTCGCACTTGTGTGCGCATCCGTGCCGTCCCCTCGTTCGCTTCCATTCGTCCCCGTTGTTGAAAAGCGGTGATTTCATTGCCCTATCTGCCATGGCTTGGCTGCCCGCTCGTGCGGGCTTACTCAGTTACAGGGATTTTGTCGGCCAGAAAGCACTTGTTCTTGAGCCGATTGCGAATCGCATCCCTGCAATCTCGCGCGGTTTCGCCGGTGTCAGAGTGATTTCGGCCACCATCCGTAGTGGCCATTCATCCGACGATTCCGATTGAAGCGTTACCTATTGGCAATCAGATTAGGCTTCGTTGTGCGGATCCGCATCAACAAAAGTAGGGCTTTTCAGGCGGAATGCAGGCCCTCGATCAACGTTCGCAGGCTCTGTAGGGACGGCCGCTCGCGATCGAGCACGGTGTAGCGGCCAGGTCTGGTCGATGGACCGAACTTGATCACCTCGGCCATGCGCGCCGGCGAAATACCAAAGCCGGTGAGCGCGCCGTTCAACCCAGCTGCGGCCATCAGCGCACGCGGTTCGGCTGGATCTCCGCCCTGGAGAGCGGTGGCGATCAGAGTTCCGAAAGCGACCTGTTCGCCGTGAGCCGCCGTGCCGGGCTCGAGCGCATCCAGCGCGTGGCTGATCAAATGCTCGCTGCCCGAGCATGGTCGAGAAGATCCGGCGATCTCCATGGCCAAGCCGCTGAGCACCAATCCATCGAGCAGGCGGCGCGCGAGGTCGATCGTCATTTCGCCGCGTGCGAGCGGCGAGAGGTCGAGACCTTCAATCAACAGATGGGCGCACGAGGCGAGCAACGCCGCAAAGTCGTCCACCAGCTCCTGTCCTGCTGCGGCGGCGATTCGCCAGTCCTCCAGCGCGGTGCGATTGCCGAGCAGGTCGCCGACACCGGCGCGGGCAAAGTTGATCGGCGCTCCGGCGAGCAACTCGAGGTCGGCGACCACTGCAACGGGTAGCTGCCCGCGTTCGCTGACGACGTCGCCGCCGTCCTCCCGAATCACTGCGATTGGCGATGCGATGCCATCAGCGGAAAGCTGCGTCGGAATTACTACCACCGGCACGTCAACGAGCAACGCCGCAGCCTTGGCCACGTCGATCGGCCGACCGCCGCCGACGGCAATCACGGCATCGGCATTCTCGTTGACGAGATCAGCGATACGCCGGACTTCGGAGCGCGAGTTGTCGGCCACGGTGGTTCGACTTGCGCGCTCGGGAGCGAGATCGTTGCAGACGGCGCAGGACTGCGACGTGCCCGATACGAACAGCGGCGTGGAAATCTCCATGTCGCTCTGCACGGCCGCCAATTCCTGCCGAAGCGAGTCTCCGCCCTCGACCGCGCGAAGGTAGATCGGGAGATCAATCTGCCGGCCTGTCGTGAGGGCCCCGACGAGTTGGTCGATCTCGCTCATCGATTCGCCGCCGCGTTCGCGCTCAGCTCGGTTGCATCGATCTGTGGCCCGATCTCATCGTTCGCGCGTGCCAGGTCGTCATGGTCATCGATCTCTACCCACAGCGTTCCGCCGACGCGCTCGACGCGAACTGGTCGTTCTGCGGCCAAGGCCTCGATCGCGTCCTCGTAGTAAACATGCACGTTCCCGGCCTCGACGAACTCGTCGAGGATCTCGGCGAATCTGGGACCATCGGCGGGGTCGATGCGGGTCAGACCGATGTACTCACCGACAGACTCTTCCAAGGGCAGGGTCTTGTGCAGTCGCTCCAGGCGACCGGACTCGTCTACAGAGGCCTTCATCGATTCGTCGTCGACCGCGAGTTCGTCATCGACGAGAATCGCTGTGCCCTCCGTGGTGGCAAGAATCTGCGCCAGCTGCGGCTCGAAGAGCAGATCGCAGTTGACGATCACGCAACCATCGGCGGCGACGTCGCGGACGGCCCACGTCGACGTGATGTTGTTCTCGCTGTCCCACTTGGGGTTGAACACGGTCTCGACGTCGAATGCCTCGAATGCCTCTGCAGCGTGACCGGTCACCGCGATGATCCGTGAGAATCCGGCATCGCGTAGATACTGCAGACTGCGTCCGATCAGCGGCTGGCCAGCCGCCTCGACCATCGCCTTCGGGCGATCAGCCGTCGTCGCGCCGAGGCGCGAGCCGCGTCCGGCTGCGAGGTAGATCACGGGCAACATGTCTTTGTGCTCAACGGACATTGACTCAACGGTAGCCCCGAACGCTGCTAGGGGCGAAGCGTCAGCGGCGAAAGCGCAGGGTTTTATACGCGCTGCGGCAGGTTTTCCAGAACTGCGGATCGCTCGGCTGGCTGTTGCAGACGAACCGGTACGAGTGTTCTTCGCCGAAATACCAAACGACCAAACGCGACAGACCATCGCTGTCCGTGCCGCGAAAGAGGAATCCCGGTCGGCCGTCCGTCTCGATCGGCGTGAATTCGGGTGCTCTGCCGAAGTCTGCCGACAGTTGGCTCGAAATCTGTCCGGCGGCGTCCTGTTGGTGGTCGTCCGTAACCTCTCGATCCAATACGTAGTAGCCGAGACCCATGAAGCTTTCGCCGTCTTGGTTCTCGCGCAGCACACCCCAGTCGGAGCCGCTGAAGCGGGTCGGCTCGTCCTTGCGCTGGGTCCACTCCCGCTCGCCCGGCAAAATCTTGTAGCGCAGTGACGCGTAGCGACCAGGCAACTGAGACTCGCCGTCGGCCGGCAGATCGACGTCGTACCCATCCGACGAACTTCCTCCGGCATCGGTCTCGACCGAGTCACGAAAGTCTTTGAGGATCTTCTCGGCGTCATCGATCAACTCGTCGACGCGACCGGAATTGTCGTCGACCCAGGGCTTGACTACGAAAATCCCAAACACTGCGATGCCGATCAGAAGCAGCAGCCAGCGTGGCGGACCGGTGCGACCTCCGCTGTCGGAGCCGTGACGCTGGACGCTTGCTCGCCAGGAGTCCTTGTGCCCGGCCGGCGTCGCGTCATCGCGCGCGGGCGGTACTGGATTCGTAAATCCAGCCGGTGGCACCCACGGTTGGATTCCACTGGTGTCTTGGTAGTAGTCGAATTCGTCGCCCACGCTTTGATTATCGCTTGCCGCCGGTCGGCGCATCTAGTCTGCTCGCAGATGGCTGCGCCGATCTCACGCAAGCACCTGCCGCCGATCGCGGAACTTTCGGCGATTTGCGGTGGCGAAGGCACGCGCGGTGGCGACGAACCGCGCGACCTGCGCAGGCTGTACGCGCGCGGTGTTCGCAAGCTTTCGATTCGCATCACGCGCGCTCTGCTGCCGACGGGAATCAGCGCCAACCAGACGACTGTGCTCGGAATCTTGATTGGACTCGCCGGTGCTGGGCTACTAGCAGTGGACGAGTTCTGGGCGCAGGTCGCGGCGATACTGCTGCTGCAACTGTCGTTTGTTCTTGATTTCTGCGACGGAGAGATCGCGCGCTTCGAACGCGATATCGAGGACGTCAGCGGTGGGGCTGGCGGCGCGTATCTCGACTGGGTCGGGCACTACTACATCCCCGCATTGATGGCCGGCGCGCTCGGTTGGGCAGTTTTCAGCGACACCGGCGACTGGTGGTGGCTTGCCGCGGCGCTCGTCGTGATCCTCTCTTTGGTGCGCGTGCCCTACAGCGCGCGTGACCACATCATGTGGGGTGTGTACCGCGACAGACCAGATCTTCGTAACAGCGAAGCGATGGTTCGTGCGGCGCTCGCGCGGATGGGCGGCGATCCGAGTGCGGTCAATCCAGAGGCAAGCGGCCCGGAGGCGATGGCCGGCGTCGGCGGGCGCGGCTGGCTCTGGAGCCGTTACACGAACTTTGGACAGTTGATCGTGTTCCCGGGCTTCATCAATCTCGTGGCAGTGGCGGTGATCATCGACATATTGCTGTCATGGGGCGATTCGACGGTCGAAAGCGTCGTCGCGCGCGCCACGTTGCTTGGCCTACTCGGGGCCGTGCACCTCTTGCACCAGGTCCGGGCGATCGCCCAGGGATTTCGAATCACGCGCGCGCTTGAGTAGTTCGCGCGCGTTGCGAAGTTGCACCAACTCGGCCCGGCTGAAGAAGCCGGAAAGAAGCAGCAGCAACGGATACAGCAGCCACCACACCGACCGCAATGCCAACCCCTCGAGGCCGTCGGTCGGCAGCAGGTGCTCCCCCGCGTAGGAGACGACGAAGGCGACGGTGACGACCTGCGTGACGCGTCGCCATTCAATCACCAGCCCGAGCGTCTGACGTGCCCGGATATACATCAGCCCAAGCAGCACGATGTATGCGCCGATCAGTGCCAGAGCTGCGCCGACGATTCCCTGAGACGGAATCAGCAGCAGACCGAGCGCGACGTTCGCGACCAGGCCTGCCGCAGCAACCGGAAACAACGAGCCGGTCTTGCCCATTCGAGCAACCGCCGAGACGAGCACGAGGTAGGCGCCGTAGAGCACCACCCCGGTTGCGACCAACGGGACCGCGCGGTAGGCATCAAAGAACTCATCGGAAACGAGCAGGCGCGCCAACCAGCGTGAGATCAGGGCGAGCACGGTGACGACGCCACCGGTCACAAGCAGGTAGTAGGTCAGCACGCGGCCGTAGACGACGCGGGCCTCGGCGTCGGCCTTGATCGAGTATGCGAGCGGTGGCCATGCAAGCTGGAATGCGCGCACAAACATCGTCACCCCTTGGGCAAATTTGTATGCGATCGAGTAGAGACCTGCTGCCGCCAGACCGGCCGAGCGAGAGGCCGGAATGTTCACCAGCAGCAACCGGTCGACCCAGTTGAGCGCGTACAGCGAGATCTCGCCCGGAACGGTAGGCAGCCCGAACCGCAGCATCGGCGCGCGCAGCGACAGACCGGGCTTGGCGATTCGCCCCGCCCGCAAGTGCACGATCGCGAGGCCGGTCACGGTGATCGCGGTGCCGACTGCGTTGCCGAGCAACAGCCCGATCGCACCCATGTCGCGTGCGACGACCAGATAGATCGTCAACGGTACGGTGATCAGCACGTTGATCACGGTGGCGGCTGCGTACGCGCCGGCACGTTCTTCGACGCGATAGAGCGCGAGCAGCAGTTCGTAGAAGGTCGCGAACCAGAACCAGCCGATCGCGATGTATACGAGCGTGATGGCGTCCGCCGAGTCGCGCAGCAGCAGCTGCGCCAGTGGCCCGGCGACCGCCAAGCAGATCGCGACGCCAACGGTCGTCGTGATCGTCAGTCCCCAGAAACCGGTACGCACGACCTCCCGTGGGTCGTATTCGTCGTTCAGAAAGTAAAAGCGCAGGACGGCCTCGATCGCACCGAGACGAAAAAAGATCGAAAGCACGATCACCGTCGTGGCAAGGATCTCGACTTGGCCGAACTCTTCCGGCGAGACGTAGCGCGTGTAGATCGGCAGCGTGAAAACCGCGATCAACTTCGCCAGCACGCTCGACGTCGTGTAGGCCGCGCCGGTGCGGGTGAGTCGGCGCAAATAGTCGATCACGCCGGTGCCTCTGCCACGTCCGGGATCGATTCGATCCTTTCGGAGCGCTGATCATCGGTCACGCCGCCGTTGGCACGGGGAATCAACGCCAAGGAAACCGCAGCACCGAGCATCGTCCACATCAGCGGATCCTCGAGCAACGCCGCGTATGCCAGCGAATGCACGAAGATCGCGACGAAGGCCGCGGCAACCGCGATCCTCGCCACCACGCCCGGGCGTTCGTCTTCGCGGCCGACACGTCTGAAGACCGCCGCAAATGCGGCGTAGATCATCGCCAGGAACGCAATCAATCCAACGACGCCCTGCTCGGCCGCGACCGTCAGCGGGGCGGTATGAGACTTCGTCGTGGTCGGCCGTCCGAACGCTGACTCGCCCGCCAGCCGACGATTCGAGAACTGGTCCGCGAACGAGCCGGACCCGTGGCCGACGATCGGTCTGTCTCCCCAAAGTTCGAGCCCGCCAGTGACGAGGTCGAAACGACCGCTGGTCGAGGTTTCGGCGCCGCGTTCGGAGGTGATGTCGATGCCCGAGACCGACGGGAATGCGCCGACGAAGACCACGCCGGCGACCAGCGCCACCGCGGTTGCCACGAGTATCGGTTTGGCTCGCCAGCGCATGCACGCGAGTGCGATCAGCCCGGCCAGCAGTGCCGCGAAGCTCGACTGTGAAAGCGAGAGCACCAGCCCGGCCCACAGCAGTGCCAGCACCAGCGCGCACAGCAGAACGCGCGCGGTTCGCCGCGTGAAGAGCATCACCGCAGCGACCACGAGCATCACGACCGCAACGAAACGGCCGAAAATGTTCGGGTCAAAAAACAGCGACTGAACTCGGAAGTAAGGGTCGAAGTCGTTCGGACGGATACCGCCGGGCCGGACGAGGTATTCACCGCGGGCGAACTCGATGAAGCCGACGAACACCAAAAGCAGCGCCACGCCGACCAGTGTCGCCAGACAAGTCCGCAGCAAGCGTGCGTTCCACTTCACGTCGGCGGCAAGTGAGTAGAGCAGTACGAACGGTGCGTAAAAGAAACAGAGATTCTGGGTCGCAACGTTGACGTCGCTCGAGTAGGCGCTCTGCAGCGCGTAGAGCACGATGAACGCCGCGATCGCAACGTCGAGCAGTTTCGCCGGCCGCGGATGCTCGCCGCCAACACCGCGCCAGTCGCGCCAGCCGCGGGCGAGTACCGCTGCGGCAATCGCCACGTACAACGGCAACAACAACTTGACCGACTCGCCTCCGATCGGGATCGGTACTCGGAACGCGACGGTCGCGAGCGCCACCGGAAGCACCAGCGATGGCCAGCGCGTGAAGATTGCTGCGACGCAGCCGACCGCCGCCAAGCCGAGCACTGCACCGGCTGCCAGAAGCGCGGGCGAATACTGCGGCAAGCTGGATTCGTTGTCGCCAATCACCGAACCGGCGAGCACCGCCGGCGCAAGCACGAGCACCGCCAGAGACCCGATCGATCGCAGACGCGCGTTTCCGCCGAGCAGCGAGAACGATGCCGCAGTGGCAACGAGCAGCAGGCCGAGCGTTTCGACGACATGCGCGACTGCCAACGGCGCGATCATTTTGCCAACTCCGCAAGAATCGCTCGCGTCGTATAGGCGACGTTGACGTCGCCACTGCCGCGCAGTTCCGCCTGCCAACCGGGTACGCCAACGCGAATCACCAAGCCTTTGCCAAGGCGGTACGCGACCAGCGCAGGCTTGCCCTCCTCACGTCCGCCGGCCGTCAGCACTTCCGCGGCACGAGGACGACTCTCTGACTGCTCGAAGTCGGTGAACTGCCCGGTCAGACCCTGAAACAGCCCCAGCTCATCGGCGAACGAAACCAGCGGCGCCGGAGCCACGATGCTTGTTCTGGTTGCCTCGCCGAAGATGTCGCGTTGCCTGATGTCCGATGGCCCGGAGATGACGTCGCCCGAGATCCGAACGGTGCGCCGAAACGCATCCGGCGCAAAAAACGCAACGCGACCGCCGCCCGCGACGAACTGGCGCAGCGCCGATCCGAGCTGCGGCGTGATCCAGCGTTCGTCGCCGGCAAACAGCACTGCCTTGCGTCCCTTCAACGCGGCCGCCGCGTCGCTGGTACCAAGCGCGAAATCAGTTGTCGCCTCGACCGCAGGAACGTTCGAATCATTGGCGATGAAGTCGGCGAACGCACCCTCGGCCAGACGCCAGCGCGGCGGGCCGAGCGCGGATGCGAGCATGCGATCGATCGGCACCCGCAGTTGTTGACCTGGCGGCAGGGACTGGAAGGGATCGCCGAAGCCGTCGCCGTCCACATCGACGGGATTGGTCGTCTGCCAGGCAATCGCCGGATAGGCGATCAGCACGTCCTGAGCACGTTTGCTGTTTATCACGACCGGCGTGCGTGCGATGTCGGCGTCGCCCTGTATCGAGCGCAGCGCATCGATGCGCAGCTCGTAGAGACCGGCTGGTACGCGTGGCACCGAGATCCGCAGCAGATTCCCGCGCTCGCGACCGCGCTTCACCGTCTCGCCGCCCACGCGGGTTAGCCGATATCTGTAGCCACCGCGTGGCGCGATCACCGAAAACGCAGCGGTCGTGCCGACGATCGCCGGCTCCATCGGCGGAGCAATCGCGACCCCCGTCAGTGCAACTCCCGCGCTGCCGTTGGTGGACCCACGCTTCGGGGGCAATGCGCTCGAGCTGATTCCGGCGTTGCCGGCAGCGTCGCACGCCCGTACGACGATCACGTAGTTGCCTGCTGGCGCCGCCCGACCGGGGGTCGGATCCTTGAAGCGACCGAAGCAGGCACTGCGGCGCTCGCGAAAGGTGTCCACCTGCAGGTTCCATCTTCCGACATTTGCTCCGCGATCGCTCGCGAAGGTGGCCACGGGTTGCGTGTCGGTGCGGTTGCCACGCACGCGATAGACGAGCATCTCAACGCGTCGCGACGGAGCGACGCCCGTGTATTTCACGCCGACCTCGGAAGGCCGCTGCGCGAGCAACGAGACGTTGTGCGAACCGACCACCTCGGCCGCAATCTTCGGCGGCGACGTATCGACGACGAAGTACTTGTCCGGGATGAACGTGCGACCGGCGTTCCGCATCGTGATGCGAACCCGGTATGCGCCGTCGGGCACGGGTTCGCCGCGTTCACCGTCGACCGCCGCGTAGCGACCGTTCCATTGGAAACGGTGCGGTCCGGCACGCATTCGCTTGTCATCGGCAAGCGTGCGAACGGCGTCGCCGTTGCGGTCGATCACCTCGACGGTGACGACGTCGTCCTGTTTCGTGCGGAAGCGCAGCCGCGCGCGGTCGCGAAGACCATCGTTGTTCGGCGACACGTAGCGCTTGAGATTCACCGAATTGACGAGCGGGTCGGTGCGCTTGAGTTTCTGCGCGGCGAAGAACGCCGTGAACGTCGCCAGCACAAGCACGGCGAAAACAATTCTTGAGATGAGCGTCGGCCGGTTCACGGCGGAAGGCTAACGGGAGACCGGCGCGGCCTTACGCCTACTGGTCGAAGTCGGCGCCGAGCACAACGATCACGGGGACCGAGCCGCCGGCGGCGAGGGTCTCATCGTCGGCTTCTTTGACGTCCTTGATGTCCAGCTCCTTGGCAACTTCCTCGGCCTCGAGTTTGCTGCCCGACGCGTAGTAGACGGTGCTCGTCGTGTAGTTGACACCATCATTGCGGTTGCCCGTCGTGACGTCCGTGAAATCTGCCTTCGCAAGCGCGTCGGCCCCGAGTTTCGCGAGACCGGGCGTCGGCGTACCGTTGAGCAGACTGATCGTGACCGCCGGACGATTGACCTCTTGATTGCGCTCGCCGGTCGACGGCTGGGACTCGGCGATCTGGTCGCGGCGTTCTGTCGCGGTTTGCGAGCCGCTGTCCGAATCGCCGCCGATCAGCTGCGTTCCGATCAGGATCACCGCGAAAACGGCCACGAGCACGCCGGCCACTGCGTACGGAACACGGCTCCGGCCTGAAGGCGGCGGCGCGATCGCCTCGAAATGCCCAGAGCCGGTTGCCTCGGTCGAGAGGTAGTAGTCGGGAATCGGCGGAGTCGCAGGGCGATTGACGGACTGGAACTCAGAAGTGTCCAGCGGAGGGAGTGGTGGGAGTGGCGTGGCTGCACGTGCGGCGGCCGGTGTCGACGGGGCCAAGTGACTCGTGCGAGCAGCCTCTGCCGGGTCGAGCGCGGGCTCCCCAGGCTGCGGCGCCGGGTGGGCGACGGTGTCCCCCACGCCGTTGCTTGCAGCGACCTCGTGCGGCTGCTCGGCGGCGTCGTCGGCGTGCTCCGCGTCGACGGCGACTTCTTCGCCGTGCAGGTCCTGGCCTTCAAGATCTTGGCCTTCGAGATCCTGACCTTGAACATCCTGGCCCTCGACGCCTTGTTCGGCGAGCACGTCGTACTGCTCGGTCGGCTGCGGCTGCTCGACCGGATTGCCATGTTCGTCGACGGCGACGGATTCCAATTGATTGCCATCTTGTTCCGCGGCACCCGCGGATTGTGCGTCCGCAGTCGCGGCTGGCTGCTCGGCGACCACGACCTCCTGCACCGGAACGACGCCGTGCTCCTGGGCGATACCGGCCGCGGCCTGCGCCTCGGATTGGCGCAACGCCATCGATTCGTACGCCTGCGCGATCGCTTGGGAAGCGATCTGCTGGGCGCGAAGTTCGACTTCGCCGGCGCGCTCGGGTTCGCGGCCTGCCCACTCGCGCAGTCGGCGTACGTCGCGAGCCTGCGAGAAGTAGAGCATTGCCAGCACGGCGAGGCCGACGATCGCGGCAAAGCCTGCGATCGCGCCGATGTTCACGAGTATGTCTTGTAGTTCACCCAAGGGGACGGTGTTCGGAATGCTTGCGACCGGTCGCCTGTCTTGAGCGGCGCCGAATTCGGGTCATGCAGAGAATCTGTGCAGTCTAGAGACGCCGGTACACGCCCGGGCCACGAGCCGTACCGAGAAAACGCTACTCGCCCAGAAGGTCAGCTGGTGCTGATTCGATCGTGAAGCCCGCCGCCACCTGCACGAGGTCGGCCAGCGACTGCGGTTTGCCGATCGTGATCAAGCGTTCGACCTCGTCGAAAATCTCCTCGACGCGTGCCGGATTCATCGACTCGCGCTCGGCGCGGACAATTTTTTCGGCCGGCGTCGGCTGCGGTCGTTCGTCGGGATTGAATAGATCCTCGTGGAGCTTTTCTCCCTGCGACGGAGCGGTCACAACGATCGGAATATCGACGTCCGGCTCAAGGCCGGCGAGTGTGATCATGTTGCGAGCCAGGTCGATGATTTTCACCGGCTCCCCCATCTCGAGCACGAAGACCTCGCCGCCGTGCCCGAGGTCCCCGGCGCGGATGATCAATTGGACGGCCTCCGGGATCGTCATGAAGTAACGCGACATCTCGGCGTGGGTGACCGTCACCGGACCGCCGCTCGCTATCTGCCGGCGAAAGATCGGCACGACCGATCCCGAAGATCCAAGCACGTTGCCGAAGCGCACCGAGCAATATGTGGTTCCGTCGTGCCGCGCCTGAGCTGATTCGATCGCCCATTCGGCCAACGCCTTGCTCGCGCCCATCGTCGTCGCAGGCTTGACGGCCTTGTCGGTCGAGACCAGAACAAAGCGCCGTACTCCGTGCTGTCCGGCGAGTTCGGACACCGTGCGCGTGGCGATCGCGTTGTTGCGGATCGCCTCGACGGGATTCTCCTGCATCAGCGCTACGTGCTTGTAGGCGGCCGCGTGAAACACGACCTCGGGCTTGAACGATTCGAAGATCTCCTGCATCCGCGGCAGTTCCTTGCAATCGCCGAGCACGGCCTCGATGCTGCCGAAGTGGCGGTCCTCCTCGAGCTCGCGGCGGATGTTGAAGAGATTGTCCTCGGCGTGATCGACGAGGATGATCTTGCGCGGTCGAACCCGGGCGATCTGGCGGCAGAGTTCCGAGCCGATCGAGCCACCGGCCCCGGTGACCATCACGACGGCGCCGGCAAGATACGCGCCGACTCGGTCGAGCTGCATGACCACCGGGTCACGTCCGAGGATGTCCTCGACCTGAACTTCTCGGAGCTGTCTGACCAGATTCACGTCGCCGCGCAGAAGCTCGAACACCGTGGGCAGCGTCTTCACCGGAATGTCGCGCTCGCGGCAGGCACCTACCACCGCCTCGCGAAGTGTGCCCGGTGCCGATGGGATCGCGATGATCACCTCGTCGGGCTCGGTCTCTTCAAGAATTCGCGGTAGTTCGCTGGTGCGACCGAGCACTTTCAACCCGAGCATGCGCGCGCCACTCTTGCGCGGATCGTCGTCGACGAAGCCGATCGGTGCCTCACCGAGCTCCGGGTTGCGCAGCATTTCGCGAGCAACGAGTTGGCCGCCGTCGCCGGCCCCGATGATCAGGATCTCGCGTCCGCTGGGCAGGCGGTAGCCGCGTAGTGGCTTCTCGACGATCGTACGCACGAAGAATCGCGAGCCGCCGATGACCAGCAGCGTCAGGAGAAAGTCGAGCGCCACGATCCCGCGCGGTAGATCAATCCCCTGCGGTTTGGCGAGCCAGACGCTCGTGAGCAGTATCAACGAGCTGAGGACGACGGCTTGGATGATCCTGCGGAAGTCGTGAGCGTCGGTGTAGCGCCACCACTTCTGGTACATCGTGAACAGGGCAAAGACGACGATCTTGCCGACGATCACGAACGGAATCAGCGTCTGCAGCAGGTCTTGATAGCGATCGGGAATCCCGTCGTCGAAACGCAGTAGGAATGCGCCATAGAACGCAATGCCGACGAGCAGAGCGTCGGTGACGATTTGCTGCGAGCGATGCAGCCAAACGGAGCGCCGCATCTTGCGCGTCAGCAATGCAGGTTTGGAGCCGCCGTCGCGAGGTTTGCGGCCGGGAATCACGGGCATGCTGATGATTCTAAGGCGCGGGCAGGAATCCGCGCAACCGGCGGCAACTCATCTCTCGTGGTCGCGGCGACGGCGCGGCGCCGAAGCGCGCCGCTTGAGCCGATCCGGCAACCTCGCGTTCTGCCGCTCATTGATGGCGCGCGAAACGATCGACCAGCTCGCGAAACAGTTTCGTTCGGTCAGTGGGCGGAACCAGTCGATCCATCAGCGGCGCTGCAGGGCTCAGAACGACGGCGCATGTCGGTTGCGCCATTTGCGCGGCCAACTCAACCGCCGGGGTCAGAGTTGCGCAGTAGTCAACTTGCGAGGCTACGCCCGCAGCCGCGGCTTGTTCCACCAGAACCTTGCCGCTGTCCTCGATCCCGATGGCTCGCAGATTTGGATGGGCCGCGATCTCGCGCACGATCAAGGAGTAGTCCTGTCCACGGAATCGACCGCCGACGATCACGATCATGTCGTCTTCGGAGAACACCTCGATCGCTGCGACGACAGACTCCGCAGTTGAGGAGTACGAGTCGTCCACCCAGGTGATTCCGTCGACCTCAGCGACCACTTCGAGCCGATGCGGCACCTGTTCGAAGGCACGCAGTGATCTCCCGGCCCGAATCACGTCAAGTCCCGCCGCCTCGATCACCGTCAGGGCGGCAGCGACATTGGAGAGATTGTGTTCGCCCGGCATCGTGAGGTCGTCCGCCGTCGCAAGCGTCACGTTTCCGCGTCTCACCTCGCCATTGGCCACGGCAATCCCGTCGCCGTTGTAATAATGGCGGCCTGCCTCGCCCGGGAGCTGCGCGGAGCGCGGGTCCTGCGCGTCGACGACGACATGTTCGACGCCCGGAAGTGCAGCAAGCCGCATCTTGTCGCGGAAGTAGTTGTCGAGTCCGCCGTGCCAGTCGGCGTGCTCGGCGAAGAGATTGTTGATCAGCGCAACGCGTGGCCCGACGGCCATGTCGGCAATCTGGTAACTCGACAGCTCGGCGACGACCCAATCCACAGAAGCCATATTCTCGATTTCGGTGAGCGGTCGCCCGATGTTTCCGCCGACCTCGACGTTGTAGTTGAGCGCACGAAGCATGTGCGCGACCAGCAGCGTGGTCGTAGTTTTGCCCTTGGTCCCTGTAATTCCGATCACCGGAGCATGCTCGTGCTCGGCCAGCCAGAGTGCGGTCGCCGTCGTGACTTGCACGCCAGCGGCGCTGAGGCTTTGCAGTTCGGGGCGATAGGGCGAGACCATCGGCGACCGCACCAACAGATCAGCGTCGCTGAGACCTTCGAGCGCCTCTGCCGGAGAGCTGATCGCGATTCGACCAGCGAGCTCGCGCTGATTCGGACTGTCGCGCGGTTCGTCGATCACCAGCGCCGTCAGCTCGTAGGAGAATCCCTCGCGGTCCAGCCACCGGACCAATGAGCTGGTCTCGCAGCCGGCACCCCAGAGGGCGATCCGACGCCCATTCAAATCGCGCAATCTCACAACGGCCAGTTTGACATCGACGCAAGGTCGCGTTGTGCTGGGTCGTTCGGCTTCTGCGCACGGGCTAGCTGTTGTTCCCAGCTAGCCGTCGCGTGACGCGGCTCCGAGCGCGAGGTCGGCGAACAGTCGCGGATCTCTGCGCACGCGGTCGCTGCCCGCTGCGCCGCGTTTTTCGATCTTCAGCGCGTCCACGTCGGCAAGTCGCTTCAATCTGCCGTCGGCGAGCAGCATTTCGTCGACGGCGCCGATCCTTCCGGCGAACGTCGTCCAGACCGGCGTACCCAGCGCGACTGCTTCGCGGTTCATCGTTCCACCCGCACCGATCACCGCGTCGACCGACGCGACGAGCGACGGGCCATCAATCGCGCCGTCCGGAATCAAGATATTTGAATGGGCGAGTTCGACGAGTTCGGCGCGTTGCTGCGACGTGCGCGGTAGTGCCACGACCTGCACTTGATCGTCCGCAGCCAGTCGCTCGATCAGCGCGGGAAACAGATCGTTCTCAAGGCGGTGGTACAGCGAGACATCCGGTGGCGTCCGCAGCAGGACGAGCTTCTTCGTGCGATCGAGACCGAGCTCATCGAGCACGGCTTCGTCGGGTTCAAACTCGCTCAGGTAGTACTCCTCTTTGAGCCCCGGATAGGCGTAAATCTTGCCCTTGGCTCCGTACTTGTAGAGCCGCTCGGGCGGGATCGCGTCGGGAACGATCGTTCTCTGCGTCAAGCGGCAGTTGACGTTGTGCTGCAGACTCGCCCATTCATAGTCGAACATCGTCACCGCCGGAATCCCCCGGATCCTCGCGGCGACGGAAATGTCGTTGGAGCCGTGTCCGATCGCGAGGTCGAAGGATCGACGCTTCGCGAACTTCGTCAGCGCGCGCGAACGGCTGGCCAGTCCGATCGCTTTGCTGGCTGCGCGGCCGCCGCGGTGACGACCGATAGCTGTGTGTTCGATGCGGTGCCGCTCCAGCAGCGAAAGCGTCTGCGCGAAGTCGCGAGCAGTGACCGTCACCTCGTGGCCGTCGGCACGAAGAAGTTCGATCACTGGGCTCAGGACCAGAACGTGCGGGCTGTTGGTCAGGTCGACCCAGACTTTCATCGCGCGTGCTCGTTCATTCGCCGGACACGATGGGCGGTTCCGTCGCTACGCCGAAGCTGACGAGGCGGCAAGCGCCTTGACGACCGCATCGACCTGCTCGTCGGTGATTGAGGGGCTGATCGGCAATGCAAGGTTCTGGGCGGCTACAGCATCGGTAGCCGGCAGCGACACGGGCTCCCTCCCGCCGGTGATCGCGGGTTGGCGATGGATCGGCGTTCGGTAATAGCTACGTGCCTCGATTCCCGCAGCCGCGAGAACTTCCGCGGCCGCGGCCGGGTCTGCAAGCTGAACCACGTAGAGGTGGTAAACCGGCTCGGAGCCGCTGGGGATCGCTTGAGCTGTGGCGAACTCACCGACCCCCGCTGACTCGTAGCGGGCGGCGGCGGCGCGGCGATGGGCATTCCAGGAATCGAGATGCGGAAGCAGCACGCGCAACAGCGCCGCCTGGAGGGCGTCGAGCCGCGAGTTGTATCCGACCAGGGTGTGGAGTTGCTTGTTGGTCGTTCCGTGATGGCGCAATAGTCGAGCGGTTTCCGCGACAGCTGCGTCATTGGTGGTGATCATCCCGCCATCACCGAAGGCCCCGAGGTTCTTAGACGGAAAAAAGCTGAACGTTGCGGCGTCGCCGAGCGATCCGGCAGGAACTCCGTCGAGCTTCGCGCCCGCAGCCTGCGCGGCGTCCTCGACGATCTTGAAATCGTGTTCTGCGGCGAGCACTCGCAGATCGCCGATCGGGGCGGGTAGACCGAAGAGGTGGACGGCGATCACGGCCTTCGTGTTCGGTGTCAGCGCCGCTGCGACCGTATCGGCGCTGACGTTCATCGTGCGAGCGTCGATGTCGCAGAAGACCGGCGTGGCTCCGATCGCCAATACTGCCTCGGCGGTCGCGTAAAAGGTGAATGACGGCACGACGACCTCGTCACCCGATTCCACTCCGACTGCGCGTAGGGCGATCATCAACGCGTCGGTGCCGTTGCCCACACCGACCGCGTGCTCCGCCTCGACGAAATCGGCGAACTCTGCTTCGAATGCCTGCACTTCCGGGCCCAGAATGAAGCGACCGCTCTCGAGTACGCGCGTGATCGCGCGATCAACCTCGCCACGCAGCGGACGTAGTGGGGTGTCGGTGTCGAACAGTGGAATCATCTCAGTGCTCTACGTCATGCGCTGCGCGGGCAACTTCGTCCTCTGGTTGCAGCGGATCGGCCTTCCGTGTTCTGTAGAGGTACCAGCCGATCCAGAGCAATCCGATGATGACGACGACCACCACCAGCTTCTGGAACAGTCCGACGTAGTTCTCGACCTTGTCCCAGTTCGAACCGAGCTGGTAGCCGGCGATGATCAGTGCGCTGTTCCAGATCGCGCTGCCGGCCGCGGTGTACATCAAGAACAACGAGAGGCGCATTCGTTCCACGCCGGCCGGGATCGATATCAGACTCCGGAAAATCGGAATCATCCTGCCAAAGAACACGGTCTTGGTCTGATGCCTGACGTACCAGTTCTCGGTTCGGTCGAGATCGCTGACCTTCATCATCGGCATCTTCAGCACGATCGCGCGGACACGGTCTCGGCCGATCGCATAGCCGACGTAGTAGAGGATCGTGGCACCGACGACCGAACCGAAGGTTGCCCAGATGATCGCGCTGACGACCGTCATTTTCGCGTCGGGCTGGCCAGCCGTGAACCCCGCGAGCGGCAGGATCAGCTCACTGGGGATCGGCGGGAAAAGGTTCTCGGCTGCGACGGCGATGGCGGCGCCCGGGCCGCCAATGCGTTCCATCAGGTCGACCAATGCGCCGGCGATTCCTCCGAGATCCTCGCTCTGCGAGGTCAAAAACGGCAAGGTCATGGCTGCGGCGCAGATTAGCCGAAGTGCTTCTGCCCGTAACCTCGCTTCAGTGACCAGTGGAGAGCATCCCGAATTCTCGACCGCAGATACCCGATTGAGCCTCGGCGAGGCCTTCGCGTTCGGCCTGCTTCAAGGACCGACGGAGTTGCTGCCGATTTCTAGTTCCGGGCACCTTGTGCTCGCCCCGTGGGTGCTTGGGAGCGACTACCTCGAATTGGACCCGGAGCTGCGCAAGACGTTCGAGGTCGCGCTGCACGTAGGTACTGCGGCGGCCCTGGTGATCGTGCTGCGCGACGAGGTGTTCGAGGCGATCCGCGAAATCGACGGGCGGCGGATCGGGATGATCGCCAGTTCGCTGGCACCGGCCGCAGTCGCCGCGCTCAGCCTCGAGCGCGTGATCGAGAGCAAACTCAGTCGCCCGCAGGTTGTGGTGGTCGGATTGGTCACGGGTTCGGCTGCGATGGCCTGGGCCGACCGCCTTGACGGTAAGCGACGCCGCGCCGATGCCGATTGGCGCGACGGGCTTGCGCTGGGATTTGCGCAGGCCCTCGCGCTCGTGCCAGGGGTGTCGCGCAGCGGGTCGACGATCGTCGCTGCGCGCGCGCGCGGCTTCGACGCGCTCTCGGCGAGTGAGTTGTCGATGCACGTTGCGCTGCCGGTGATCGCAGGCGCCAGCGTGCTCAAAGGCGTGCGCATGAAGCAGCGCGGCCTGCCACGCGCGATGCGGGCGCCGATGGCCGTCGGCGTGCTGGGCGCGTTCGCCTCCTCACTGGCCAGCGCCCGCTTGATCGCCAGCCGTAATCGCGGCCGCGGCCTGCTCAAATACGTCATCTACCGCCTCGCCCTGGCCGCCGCCGTAACGCTCTTCACCCGCAACCAATCCCGCAAATAGCGACCAACCTGTGGCACCTGGTGCCACAGGTTGCGTGCAAATTGCGGGGTTTTGGTTGGGGGGTTTTGTGGCGTGGGGGGCGTCGTCTAGATTCAGCGGGATGAGCGGGCAGGATGCATACGCGGCGGCAGGTGTAAGTACGAGCAACGCCGACAGTGCCGTTGGTGCGTTGGTTTCGGTGCTCGCAACGATCGACACCGGCGAGCCCAGCCGCGCGCAGTTGCGCAATGGCCACTACGCCAACGTCTTGAAGGTTGCCGACAACCTCGGAATTGCGATCAGCACCGATGGCGTCGGCAGCAAGGTGATCATCGCCGAGCAGATGGCGAAGTTCGACACGGTCGGGATCGACTGCATGGCGATGAGCGTCAACGACCTGATCTGTGTCGGCGCGAAGCCAATCGCCCTGGTCGACTACATCGCCGTCGAGCAGGCCAACGGCGAAATGCTCGCGCAGATCGCGACCGGCCTGAAGATCGGCGCGGAGGAGGCCGGCGTGGAAATCCCCGGCGGCGAGCTCGCACAGCTGCCCGAGTTGATCAAGGGGCACCCGACTCCCTCCGGTTTCGACCTCGTCGGCGCGGCGTTCGGAACGATCGCTCTCGACGAAATCGTCAGCGGCGATTCGATCGAACCCGGCGACGTGATCATCGGGCTTCCGAGCAGCGGTATCCACAGCAACGGCCTGACGCTGGCGCGCAAGGCGCTGCTCGACGACGCGGGTATGTCGCTGGAGGACTCGCCGCCGGAGCTCGGTGGCAAGTCCGTCGGCGAGGAGCTGCTCACGCCGACCGCGATCTACGTCAAGCCGATTCTTGAGTTGTTGCGATCGCCCGTTGAAGTACGCGGCCTCGCCCACCTGACCAGCGGCGGTGTGCTCAACCTGCTGCGCCTCAACACCGACGTCGGCTACGAGTTCAGTAGGCCGCTCGAAGCACAACCTCTGTTTGGCATGATCCAGCAGGCGGCGGGTGTCAGCGACGCCGAGATGCACGAGGTGTTCAACATGGGTTGCGGTTTTTGCGTCGTCGTACCGCCCGAGCACGCGGACGCAGCGGACACGTTGTTGCGCACCCACTACCCGGGCGCACACGTGATCGGGTCGGTGAACGACGACGCCGGGCGGGTCGCAGTCACTCCGACGGGCCTCGTAGGCGACAAAGACGGGTTGCGCAAGTCTTGACGCCGCGATCGTCGCGTAGCCGCGGATTCCGATCTTGAAGATCGCTTTGCACCGGACGTTCGACCAGTACGAATCTGCGTAGATAGGCGTAACTTCTCATCAGATGGCGATTTCTGCGACACAGGACGGCTCCGAGCTGATCGGCGAGCTCGTCGGTGAGCGCTACCTGATCGAGGCGATCGTCGGTGCGGGTGGCATGGCCACCGTTTTCAGGGCCTTCGACCAGACGCTTGAGCGATCGGTCGCGGTCAAGGTGATGCGGCGCGAGGTGATCGGTGAGCCGGATCAGCTCGAGCGTTTTCGCCGCGAAGCACGTGCAGCCGCCAAGCTCAGTCACTCGCACATCGTCACGGTGATCGACGCCGGCGAGGAGAACAACCGGCCGTACATCGTCTTTGAGTTCGTCGAGGGCGAGACGCTCAAGCAGCGGATCAAGAGCGGCGGGCAGCTGCCGGTGACCGAGGCCGTCGCCTACGCGATCGAGATCGGCAGCGCATTGGTCGCCGCGCACGGCGCCGGACTAGTCCATCGCGACGTGAAGCCGCAGAACGTGCTGCTCGATCCTCACGGGCACGCAAAGGTCGCCGACTTCGGGATCGCCCGCGAACTCGAGGCGAGCGACGGGCTGACCAAAACTGGCCGAGTTCTCGGCACCACCGACTACGTCAGCCCCGAGCAGGCGATGGGCGAGAGCGTCACGGGGCAGTCCGACATCTACTCGCTCGGCATCGTGCTGTTCGAGATGTTGACGGGCGAGGTGCCGTTCAAGGGCGAAAACCACGTCGCCGTGGCGATGAAGCACGTCAAGGACCAATTACCCGACGTTCAGGAACTGCGGCCGGAGGTGAGCAACGCACTCGCAGCGGTGATCGAGAAGCTGACGGCCAAGGAACCGGTCGATCGTTACCTCTCGGCGGCATCGGCGGTGTCTGATCTCGAGGACGTGCTGGCGATCGAGTCCGCGCGAGCGGGCGGGCTGACCGGTGAGGCCACAATCGTTTTTGACTCGCTTCCAAAGCGTTCGCGCCGGCTCGCGCCCGGCGGCGTCTCGCACCCGACCCGCACTCGCGTGGCCTGGCTCGTCTCGGTGCTGGCACTCGTTGGCATCGGTCTTGTGCTCGCCTCCCAACTGGAACGCGGTACGACGGGCGAGCGACCCGGATCTTCGACGAACACCGGAGCACAGATTCAATTCCGCTCGGTCGGGACGTTCGATCCACCGCCGGGCGGAGACGGACGAGAGCACGACAACGAGGTCCGCAACGCGATCGACGGCAACCCGCAGACCGACTGGACGACCGAGTCATACCAAAACGGTGTTTTCGCGTCGGACAAAGCCGGCGTTGGCCTCTACGGCCGCACTTACTTCCCGGCGGATGCGTCATCGGCGACGATCCGTACACCCAACCGCTCGCTCGGCGTCGAGATCTATGGAGCAAAATCGCTCCCCGATGAACTCGGCGGATGGACGAAGCTCGGCAGCGCCGACGGCTCGATCAACGGTGAATCGATCGCCCTTGAATCGGCACCGGGTATGCGCTACTACATGGTCTGGATCGTGAAGCTACCGCCCGTCGACGGCGGCACCAGCAAGGCGCGAATCTCGGAGTTCATCGTTCGCAGGTGAGTGCCTGCGAAGTTTGAAGTACGCGTTAATTAGTTGTCGATTCGGCCGCCTGCAGCCTCCGGACCGTTATCTTCAACTCACTTCGATGCTGGATTTCCGACTATTTCCAGCACGTCTGACTTGTAGGACATCCAGAACATGATGGGGAGCGTCCCGCTGATCCGTTCAGATCGGGACCGAACAAATACGACAGGGGTTTATCGAGCGTGAGTTCGCGTAAAGAACAGAAGGAACAGGCCCGCCTCGAGCGTGAGGCCAAGCAGCAGGAGCTGGCCGCACAGGCTCAGCGTTCGCGGCGCATGAAAGTGATCGGCGGCGTACTCGGTCTTGCGGCGGTCGCCGTTTTGGTGGCCGTAGTGATCAGCACCAGCGGTGGCGGTGGCGGAACTGCGTCTGGCACGGAGGTTGACGAGGTCAACAGCCAACTCGAGGGCATCCCGCAGAATGGCATCACGCTCGGCGAGGAAAACGCGCCGGCAACGATGGTCGAGTTCGCGGACCTCAAGTGCCCGTTCTGCGCCGAGTTCGCGACCGACGGACTACCGACGATCATCGAGGACTACGTCAGGAGCGGCAAGGTCAAGATCGAATTCCGCAATCTGACCTTCCTCGACCAGGCAACTGAAGGCACCGACGACTCAACGAACGCCGCGAAGTTCGCGCAGGCCACCGGCCTGCAGAACAAACTCTGGAATTTCGTCGACCTTTTCTACCTCCAGCAAGAAGCCGAGAACACCGTCTTCGCGACCGAGGACTTTCTCAGGAATGTCGGCTCGCAGGTCCCTGGGCTCGACGTTGACAAAGCATGGGCCGATCGCGACGATCCAAAGGTCCAGGAAGAGCTCGATCTGGCCGACGAGATCTTCAATCGTGAAGGTCTGAGCGGCACGCCGTCGTTCCTTGTAGGCCCGTCCGACGGCACACTCGAACAGGTCACGATCAATGACCTCTCGGACCCGACGCCGCTGATCAACGCGATCGAAGCCGCTCAGGAGTAGGGACGAACTTCGTGACCGACCGCAGGCTGGGCAGAGCGATAGCGATCATCTGTGTGCTGGGAATCGGCGTAGCCGGTTACCTGACATACAACAAGATCGCGGGCGGAAAAATCGCCTGCCCGGTCGGCGGCACCGGCTGCACGATCGTTCAGAAGTCCGACTACGCGGAGTTCGCCGGAATCCCGGTGCCCTACCTCGGGCTGTTCGGCTGGATCTCGATCCTTCTGACGCTGCTGATACCCGGCGACATCGGTCGCGCCGCGACGGCGATGCTCGGCGTGTTCGGCTTCCTGTTCTCGATGTACCTGACCTACCTGGAGCTCTTCGTCATCGATGCGATCTGCCAATGGTGTGTCGCCAACGCCATCCTGATGACTTTGCTCGCGATCGTCGCGATGACTCGCCTGTGGCGATATCAGCCCCCACCCGCGTCGACCCTGCAGGGCTGAGTCGGCTAATAGTTGAATCCACGCTCCTCGGCGTGGCGCGAGATCGCCAGGTCGAGCAATCGGTCGAGCAGTTCGCCATAGGGAAGACCACTGGCTTCGAACAGTTTCGCGTAGACGCTGGTGCGCGTGAATCCGGGAATTGTGTTGATCTCGTTCACCAACACGTTTGCACCGTCACCGTCGTACTCAACGAAAAAATCGACGCGTGCCATGCCGCTACAGCCCACGAGTTTGAAGACCTTTGCGGCCATCGTCGCCAGTTCAATCTCGAGGCTCTCGTTGATCGGTGCCGGGGCAACCAACCGCATCCCGCCCTCCTCGTACTTGGCCTCGAAGTCGTACCAATCGCCGTCGAACTCGAGCTTGCCCGGCTGCGAAACCTCGACTTCGCTGTTCCCAAGCACCGAGCACTCGATCTCATCGCCACTCGACCCGGCCTCGACGATCACCCGTGGATCGAATTTCAACGCCGTCTCGATCGCCTCGGCAAGATCACCGCGCTCGTTTACGCGCGAAATCCCGACGCTTGAGCCAAGTCTTGCCGGTTTGACGAACGACGGAAAGCCCAGTGCGGCGGCGGCGTCAAGCAGCGATGCGCGCTTTTGCTCGTCGCGACTCCATTCGCCGGCTTGAATCGCCACGTAGTTCACTTGCGGGATTTTCGCCTGCGCTGCGACCTCCTTGAACAGGAGCTTGTCGAGGCAGATCGCCGACGCTGCGACGCCGGAACCGACGTACGGGACGTCGAGCGACTCGAGCGTTCCCTGGATCACCCCGTCCTCGCCAAACGGCCCGTGAAGTACGGGGAAAACGACCTCGGCGCCGAGCAGCCCTTCGCCGGGAGAGATCTGCAGTGGCGCGCCGATCGGTGCCTGATCGACGCCAAAGCGTTCGACCGGGAACCAACGTCCGTCGCGTCCGATCTCGATCGCCACGACCTCGTGCCCGCGTTCGGTCAAGCCGACGCGAACGGCCTCGCCCGACGCCAGAGAAACGTCGCGCTCGCTCGACCGGCCCCCGGCCAGAAGCACGACTCGTTTCGCTGTTGAAGACGGCACCGACCAAAAGTAGCCGGTGAGACAACGCCGAGGCTACGGCGTCTCGACGAACCTGCCGATCTCCAGGGTCACGGTCGAACCGACCGGCCGTGCGCCGCTGGTCGGCGTCTGCTTGACAACGTTGCCGTCGTCGGTGACGTCCTCGACGTCGACCTCGGTCGTCGTGACTTCGAAACCGGCTTCCTCGAGTTCGCTGGTCGCCTCCGACTGCGCGAGGCCGGTGACGTCGGGCACGGCGTTCTGTCCGGAAGCAACAGTCAGTTCGACGGTCGAGCCCTCGTCCGCTTCAGTACCCGAAGCCGGCGACTGCTTGGTGACCTGGCCTTCTTCTTCTGGACTTTCCTCTTCGGTCGTGTCGACCTCGAATCCGGCTTCTTCCAGAGTGCGAGTCGCCTGCTGCACGTCCTGCCCGACGACGTTGGGAACGGCAACTTGCTGTGCGCCTCGGCTGATGTAAAGGTCAACCGGGCTGCCACGTTCGGCGTTCTCGCCTGCACCCGGCACGGTCCTGGTGGCGCGGCCTCTGCGCACGTCGGACGAGAACTCACGTTTGACCTCTACCTCGAGTCCGAGTCCTTCGAGCTGTTCGGTGGCCTCATCCTGAGTGAGTCCCTCGACATCTGGCATCGCCACCGTTCCCGGACCGGAGCTGACGTTGAGAATCACCGTCGCCCCCTTGCGGGCCTCGCTGTTACCTGCTGGGCTCTGGCTGAAGACTTCGCCGTTGGGCGCCTTGTTCGTCTGCCTGAAAATCTGCGTCTTGAACCCCGCTTCGGCCATCCGCGACTGCGCGTCACCGACCGAGCGACCTACAACATTCGGCACAGTGACCTTGCCTCCGATCAGCAGGAAGTAGAGAATCGCCGCAACGATCAGCGCGGCGAGAACGCATCCGGCGATGATCCAGTTGCGCTTGCGCTTCTTCTTGGCGAGTTCTTCTGCCGACGGGGCCGTCGAGCCGGCGACCGCCGGCGCGCTGCGAATCTCGGTCTTACCGGGTGCCTCGCCAATGCCATCGCGCGCGCGCTCGAGCGCCGTGGTGAATTCCTCGGCGCTCGCGTAGCGCTCGACCGGAGATTTGGCCATCGCCTTGAGGACGACGCCGTCGAGTACCGCAGGAATCGTAGGGACGATGCTGGACGGGCGCGGCGGAGTGTCATTGATGTGCTTGAGCGCGATCGCAACGGATGCGTCGCCGTCGAAGGGAACTCTGCCGGTCAGCATCTCGAACAGCACGACGCCGATCGAGTACAGATCGCTGGCGTTGCTGACCGGTCGGCCCTGCGCCTGTTCCGGTGAGATGTACTGCGCCGTGCCGACCATCTGGCCGGTCTGCGTGATGTCGCCATCCACGGGGTTGTGCGCGATTCCGAAGTCGGTGACCTTGACGTTCCATTCGTCGTCGATCATCACGTTTTGCGGTTTGATGTCGCGGTGGACGATTCCCTTTGAGTGGGCGAAGCGAGCGGCGGCGAGGATCTGCAGACAGATGTGGATCGCAAGCTTCGGGTCGAGCGCGCCCATCGCGACGATCACGTCCTTCAGCGACCGACCCTGGAGATACTCCATCGCGATGTAGTAGGTGTTGCCGACCTCGCCACGATCGAAAACGTTCACGACGTTCTTGTGTTGCAGACCAGCGGCGGCCTGCGCCTCGCGCTCGAAGCGCGTCACGAACGAAGCATCTTGAGCGAAGCGCTCGTGCATCACCTTCAGGGCCACTGGGCGGCCGAGGTGCTGGTCATCACAGAGGTAGACGTCGGCCATACCGCCAGATCCGATCCGGCCGTTGACCTTGTACCTGTTGTCGATGATTGTTCCGTTTGCGAGCACGCTCAATTGAGAATCCCTCTGGAAAACCGTGGCAGCGGCAGTTTGATGCTGTATTCGCTCATTGGCCGAGCAATTCCTGTAGTACGTCCCGGGCGATCGGTGCCGCGACGGTGCCGCCGAAGCCATCGGTTTTCTCGATCGTCACGGCGATTGCGTACTGCGGATCGTCGTACGGCGCGAATCCGATGAACCACGCCTGGTTGCCGCCCGGCACCTCCGCGGTACCGGTCTTTCCGGCCATCCGCAAGTTGCCGACGTTCGCTGCCTGCCCGGTGCCGCCCTCGACGACGCGGCGCATCATCTCGTTCAACTCGGCGGCGGTCTTACGAGTCATCACGCGTTCGGCGCGTTCGGGGTCGATGCGCTTCTTGACGCGACCAAGGCGGTCCCGGAAAAGCCGCGCCAGCCGCGGCTCCATGCGGATCCCGTCGTTGGCGACCGTCGCCGCGACGGTTGCCATCTGAATCGGCGTGACTGCCAGTCGCTCCTGGCCGATCGCCAGGCGCGCGAGATCGGCGCCCGAGTCCGCAGCGAGCAGGTCGCCCTGAGCGTCGCGCAACCCGCTCGAAAGCAGTCCGCCGGCCGGAAGGTCAATCGGCGGCGGTTTGTAGAAGCCGTAGCGCTCCATGTAATCGAGCATCGTGTCCTCCCCGAGGTCGACACCGATGTTGCCGAACGCGGTGTTGACAGAATTTTGCAGCGCGTCCGAGAGCGTCACCCGTCCGTAGTTGGTGCCGCCGAAGTTGGCCAGCGGCTGACCGCTGAAGGTCTGCGGGGAACTGCCGTCGACGCTGCCCTCGGGTGTCAGCAGGCCGCTGTCCAGCGCCGCGGTTGCGGTAACCACCTTGAAGGTCGAGCCGGGCGGGTACGTGGCGTCTGAAACGCGATCCACGAGCGGCGAGCGACGATTGTTGAAGAGATCGTTTGCGCCTGCGTCGGTGCGCAGCGCCGCTGGGTCGTACCCGGGCACGCTGACATAGACCGGTACGCGGCCGGTCGACGGTTCGATAACGACCACCGCGCCCGAGCGGCCCGCCATCAGGTTCGTCGCCTGCGACTGCGCGCCGCGATCGAGGTTGGTGACCATCGACTGCTCCTCGCCGCCGCGACCGAGCAGCGAATCGAGGATCGACGTGAAGCTTTCGACCTCGCCGGTCAGCCGGTCGTTGTAGTACTTCTCAAGCCCGTTCTGGCCGCGTACTGCATATGAGTATCCGACGGGATGGGCGAACAGGGAGCCGAGCGGATATGTGCGCACAAATGTGCCGTCTGCTGAGCGTCGACTGCGCGCCAATGCACTGCCACTCGCGGTATAGATCGCGCCTCGTGGCTGCTTCTGTTGTTTTTGCGCCGGCAGACGATTGAGCGCATTCTGGTTGAGCGACTGCGCCTCGAAAACGGTCCAGCGGGCCGTGTAGATCGCAAGCAGGGTGAAGAGCGCGATCACGACGTAGAAGACGCGTCTGATCGGTTTGTTCATCACCGCCACCTCAGACCACCCCGCCCGTCATCTCTTCGCTGCGCGCCTTGTTCGAAATGATCAACAGCAACGCGACGAGGATGAAGTTGGCCACCACCGAGCTACCGCCATACGAAACGAATGGCAGGGTCACACCGGTCAGCGGGATCACCGTCGTCACCCCGCCGACGATCACAAAAACTTGCAACGCGAAGACGGCCGTCAGGCCCACGGCGAGCAGCTTGCTGAACGCATCACGCGCAATGATCGCCGTCTTCATTCCGCGCTGGATGAACAGCAGGTAGATCAACAACAACCCGATCGCTCCGACCAGTCCTGTCTCGCCGGTGAACAATGCGTAGATCGAGTCGGTCTGCGCCGCGGGAAGGATCTGCGTACCGCCGACACTGAGCAGGGACTGGCCGAATCCGCTGCCGAGCACGCCGCCATCGGACATCGTGAACATACCCTGCGCAATCTGGTACGAACCGCCTGCCATGTCATAGAGAGCCGGGTCCAAAGGGTGCTGCCAGATATCTACCCGCGACTGCACGTGTCCGACTGTCTCGGAAAAGAACGCGAAGCCAAGCACGAACATTCCCAGTCCGAGGACGACGTAGCTCAGCCGCCCGGTCGCCACGTAGAGCAACGCGAGGAACCCGCCGAAGAACATCACCGCGCTGCCGAGATCGCGGATGAAGACGAGCATCACCATCGCCACCGCCCAGATCGCAATCATCGGACCGAAGTAGCCCGGCGGCGGAAAACTGACGCCGAGAAAACGGCGCTCCTGGGTGACGAGAATTTCGCGAGTCTCTGCGAGGTATGCCGCGACGAAGACGACGACCGCCAGCTTCGCGAGCTCGGTCGGTTGGAACGAGAGTGGCCCGAGGTTGACCTGCAGGTAGGCACCGTTGACGATCCCTCCGGTCAGGCGCGGCAGGAGCAGGAGCACAAACGCACCCGCGGCAATCGTGTAGCGATAGCGCTCGAGAACGCTGAGGTCGCGGACAACGACCACGGTGGCCGCAAACACCACCAACGCCAGCACGAACCACTGCGCCTGTTCGCGCGCGAGTTCCGGATCGATTCGGTAGACGGTGACGATGCCGATCCCGGCCAACAGCGCAGTCAGCGGAAAGATGTATGGGTCAGCGTTCGGCAGGCGCAGGCGAATGAAGATGTGCCCCAATAGGCAGAGCACGAGAAACGCCAATCCGTACGTCAGCGTCAAATCGTTCACCTCCGCCTCCGCCGCGATCAACACCGCGGCGAAGCCGGCGGCAACCGTCAGCGCGACCGGAAGCAGGCCGAAAAGCTCGCGATTGCGTGCGCTCAGCATCTGTGCCGGCCTATTGGCTCGGGTCGCCGGGAGCCTGCGGGGCAGCTTGGTCGTCGCGTTCGCCAGAGGCGATCGATTCAAGCTCTCCGCGTTCGATCTGATTCGCCAGATCGAGCGCGTCGGATCGCGTGCGCAACGTGTGGTCGAAGATAACTGCGCGTTGTTCTTCGGTCAGGTCACTGACCGGCGTGGTCGTCACATAGTCACGCGTGTAGAGATCGAGGCTGAGCGGCAATTCGTACGGCAGACCGCGGTAGACGGTGACGAGGCCCTTTTCGTTTGCACCGATGAAGTAGACGTTGAGCGCGCCGATCACCGCCCCGGAAATCGCGATCATCAGCACGCCAGCAATGATCACCCCTCCGACCCAGCGGCGCGAGTGTTTGGTCTGTGCCAGACGATATTTGGCCGCACGCGTCGAGCGCTCGTCAGAGGAGAGCTCGCCATTGGCACCGGCGGCAATCGTCTGCGGCGTACGCGATCCGGTTACGGGATCTTCAAAACTGTTCGTCGTGAGCGTTTCTTCGGCAGCTACCGGAGGTGGCGTCATCGCGACTCGGGGGGCACCGACAACAGTCTCTTCGCCCGTGTCAGCAGTTGGCGGTGCCGGGATCTTCGAAGTGCCGCCGGAGACTTTGAATGCGACGACGGTGATGTTGTCGACGCCGCCATTCTCATTGGCCGAACGGATCAGATTGTCGGCGACTTCGCGCATTGATTTGCCCGATCCGAGCTGTTCGGCGATTTCGGCGTCGGAGACCATCCCGGTCAGCCCGTCGCTGCAGATCAGGTAGGCGTCGCCGTCCTTGACCGCGTAGCTCAGCGTGTCGACCTCGACGTCGGCCTCCGGGCCGAGTGCCCGCGTGAGGATCGAGCGTTGGGGATGCACTTCTGCCTCTGCCTCGGTGATCGCACCGCGGCGCACCATCTCACCGACCAGCGAGTGGTCGTCGGTCAATCGAATCAGCTCACCGTCGCGAAGGCGATATGCGCGGCTGTCACCTACGTGCGCCACCGTCACATCGTCGTCGCCGAGCAACAACGCCGTGAGCGTCGTACCCATGCCTTGATAATCCGCGTCGGAGACGGACTTGTTGTGAATCTCGAGGTTCGCACTCTGCACCACCTGCGCCAAGCGCTGCTCGGGCGCGAGCGAGTCGTTGAGCGGTTCCCGGAACGCGTCGGCGGCGATCTTCGAAGCCACCTCGCCGGCCTGCGCGCCGCCCATCCCATCGGCGACTACGAACAGCGGAGAACGCACGAAGAACGAATCCTCGTTTGCCTTGCGCACGCGACCAACGTCGCTCGAAGATGCGAAATCGACTACGCGCAGCATCGGCGCACCCGGGCGCTCTCGGTGTGTTTGGGGCTACTCCTCATATCGAAACTCGGTGTCGCCAATCGCGATCTTGTCGCCCGGGGTGAGGCGTTCTGGCGCATCCACCCGCGATCCGTTCAGATACGTCCCGTTGGTGGAGCCGAGGTCCTCAAGGAAGTTATACGGCCCGCGCGGCGCGATCCGGGCGTGACGCGCCGAGGCGAAAACATCGTCGACGATCACATCGGCCGGTTTGTCGCGGCCGAGCATCAATCCTCCGAGCAGTTCGAATGAGCTCCCGGTCTCGTATTGATTCGCCGCAACCACCACCAGCCGCGGTCGCACACCGCGTTTGAGGTCGATCGGTGCGTTGCCCTCCGCAGCGTCGAGCAGTGGATCGAACTCGGCTGGTTCGTCGCCCACGAGATCGCGCGTCGAGCTGCGGACCACCCAGACGACGAACAGGAACAACAGCGCGAGAAACGCGAACTTCAGTGCGACGGCGAGTGGTTCATCCATGTTCCACCTACTCCAACACGAACGTGAGGACGCTGTTGCCAAGTTCGATCACATCGCCCGAGCGCAGCTCAGTTGATGCCGTCAGCTGGCGACCGGACAGCCGGGTGCCGTTCGTGGAGCCCATGTCGCTGACCGTCCAACTGACGCCGTCCACGCGGAACTGCACATGTGTTCGAGAGATGTTCGGGTCGTCGAGCTTGATGTCTGCGTCGCTGCCGCGTCCGACGATCGTCGACGGCGGCGTGAGAGCAAAGCGGCGGTCGCCGGTCTCAAGCACGGCCCGCGGTGCTGCACCACGAGCCGGCTCAGCGAGGTCGCGAGCCGGGGCCTGCAGATCTCGTGCGTTGTAGACCATCGTATGCCCGGCTTCTGGCTGCTGCAGCTCGGCGATCTCGGCTTCCGGAACATCTGCGAGTCGTGCCTGAATTCCGAACAATCCGAGCTCCAGGCGATCGTCTGTCTCGATCGTCACCGTCGGTCTGCTGAGCAGGGAGTATCCGCGCTTGCGCGCGTGTTCGAGCAGTTCGAGCGACAGCTCGCGCTTGAGGCCTTCCTCGAACTGAGAGAAGTGTTCGCGATCGGCCGGCGAGAGGTAAACGGTGAAGTCGTTCGGCGCGTACGTACGCGACACCGAGGCTGCGCGGTGCGCGTCCATCTCGCGCGAAAGTTTGCGGGCGAGCTCGACTGGTTGAACTTCTGACTTGAAGGCGGATTTGAAACCGCCTTCAATCAGTTTTTCCAACCTTGATTCGAAGTTCTTGAGAAAGCTCACACTCGGATTTGGTCGTGGCGCGAAGCTGACGGCATTTGGCCGCCCGAGCCGGTCGGCGAACTAAAAACCCTACTCGCACGGCGCGCGACGAAGGCTGCAATGAATACGCCGATCGCGACCAGCGGAACGCCGAGCACACTCGCCCAAGGCGTCGGATGTGCGAAGTACTCCGCAACCGCGACTTGCGCCACAAACGCGATTGTCAGCAGCGCGCACCAGGCCGGCAAGCGCGCGAAGCGGTCGTAAAGCAGAACCCCGAAGGCTCCGCTCACGCACCAGACGCCGAGCGACGCCGTGTAAGCGGGTTGGGCGAACAGCATCATCGCGTCGAGTGCGACGTCGGCAAAGAGCCGCGTGTCCTGAGGCGTGCCGATGTCCGCCGGAAGGCTCAACGCGAGCGAGCTGCCGGACATTGCCTGAATCGCCACTACCCAAGCGAACGCTCCTGCGCCGGCGAGCGCTCCGTCGAGCAAGCGCGGAAGCGGCACCATCGCGGCAGCGGCGGCGACGAGCGCCGGCAGTACCAGGAACATCGCCGATCCGAGTTGGCCATCGATCGCAAGGGCAACCGCGCCAGCCGTCGCCGACAGCGCCCAACCCGCACGCGGCAGCAGAAAGACCGACACACCGGCGATCAAAGGTGGAAGCGGACCAAGCGGCACCTGGGCAGCAGCCATCGTTGCAAGACACATCAGCGCAGCGAGCAACGAGATTCCGAATCGCCAGACGCGTGCCGAGGCGTAGTCGCGAGCGCCGACTGATCGAACCTGCGGCGCGCGGGGCGGTTCGAGAGAATCATCGCGTGCGCCGAAACGCGCGGCGAGCCGCGCGAGAAATCCGGCAGGACGTAGTTCGTCGGACAACTCGGGTAGTGAGGCGCTCAGTCGCGAGCCGAGTTCGTCCACCCCCGGCCGCAGCCAGGGGTCAACGTCCAGACAGGCATCGATGCAGGCTGTCAACTCCGTCGGCAGATCCGAGCGTACGCGCGCGAGTCGCGAGTGCCGACCGCGTCCGGGTTTGGAACCGGTGAAGCACTCGAACAGCACGAGCGCCAGCGAATAGACGTCACTGGCGACGCTGGCCGGCTCGCCCGCCTCCTGCTCGGGCGCAACGTAGCCCTGCGATCCCGCGTGTGGCCCGGCCCCGCGCTCGCCGCCGTCGACGATGCTCGCAATTCCGAAATCCATCAGCTTGGCTGGCTGCGCGCGCCAGCCACCGCTGCCCTCGAGCCAGGCGTCGGTGACAATCACGTTCGCCGGCTTGACATCACGGTGAACGACACCCTGTGCATGCGCGTGTTGCAGCGCCTCACAGAGCCCGTAGCCAATCCTGCCGATGTCGTTGTCCGACATCAGACCCTCTTCGATCATCGCCGACAGCGGCTCCCCGTGCACGAGCTCGCTGATCATGTAGATCCGACCGGGTTCGCTGATGATCTCGTAAAGCGATACGACTGCCGGGTGATTCAGACGGGCCGTCGCACGCGCCTCGCGCAGCGCATCTCCGGTATCGCTCACTCCCTCGTCGACGACGATCTCCTTGATCGCCACCGGGCGTTCGAGCAACATGTCGAAGCCCTCCCAGACCGTGCCGAAGCCGCCACTGCCCAGTGGCACGAGCAGCTCGAAGCGGTCACGTAGGCGAACGCCGCGCGGCGCACCGCCAAACATTCGCGTCGTCGCAGCGCGCAGCGATTGCGTACGGATACCCATGACTTGAAGTTCTGCGATTTCCCTGCCAGGCCTGCAAGCTGCGCTGCAATGGTCAAAACCCCTGCTATCCGCCCGAACTGTTGGACATACTTGGTTACGATCCTCGCTTTCCGAGAGGAATTCTCGGGACACTTCTCGCATGAGACACAAGTTCTCGTACAAATCCCGATCCGTCGCATGAATTCGACCAGCGCCGAACACCAAGCCGTCATGCAACGACGCGCAATCGCGCTCGGCGGCGCCGTGCTGTTCCTGATCGTGATCGTGTTGCTCGCTCGTGGCTGCCAGGCCTCACGAACCGAACGTGGCATCAAGGACTTTGTCCAGCAGACGAACTCGATCCTCACGCAGTCCAACCAGAGCTCGCGCGACTTCTTCAACCTGCTGAGGGATCCGGGCGACGCAGGCGCGACCGAGATCGAGACTTCGGTGAACGAGCAACGGTCGCTGGCCTCCGAGTTGGTCCGTCAAGCCAACAATCTCAGTCCGCCCGGTGACCTCGCGCAGGCAAAGCAGTATCTCGTCGAATCGCTGGAATTTCGTCGCGACGGTCTGAACGCGATTTCCGAACAGATCAGTCAAGCGTTGAGCGATCAGGATCCAGAAGCAGCGACCGAGAAGATCGCCGCAAACATGCAGCAGTTCCTGGCCAGCGACGTCATCTACTCGCAGCGCGCCTACGCCTATATGAACCAGGCGGTCAAGGATAAGGACGTCGAGGGCGTGACGCTGCCCTCGAGCCAGTTCCTGCCCAGCCTTGAATGGCTCGACCCCGCTGTCGTCGACGACGTTCTCTCACGCGCTCGCGGCGGCACCGGTTCCGACGAACCTGTCGCCCCGGGTACACACGGAACGGGCATCACGGGTGTTTCGGCGCAGCCAGCCGGTACGGCACTTGCCGAGGGTTCGGTCAACGACCTCGCAAACGCCAAATCGATCGCCGTGCAGGTACAGAACCAGGGCGAGAACGACGAAAAGGACGTCGAGGTGTCGATCCAGATTTCCGGCAGCGGTACGCCGATCCGCCTGAACAAGCCGATCGCGGCGATCAGCGCCGGCGAAACGGTGACGGTGACGATCCCGTTGACGCGTACGCCGTCGAGCGGTGCCACCGCCACGCTCAAGGTCGAAGTCAAGCGCGTACCCGGCGAAGAAAACACGGACAACAACCGCCAGGAGTTCGACGTCAAGTTCTAGCCGGCGGCGTCCTCCGCGCGCGGTTGAAGATGCTTGACGGCTCCGCGTGATCGACGGGTAGGCTCAAGTCAATGAGCAGTCCCGAAGGTCTTTACGAGTGGCTCGCGCTGGCGGCCGCAATCGCGGGCGTTCTGGCGATCATTCTGCTGGCCTGGATCGGCTTATCGCTTCGCCGTTTGCGTCGCAACCAGAAGATCGTGATGGGCGGCAGCCATCGAGACGTCGTTGCCCACGCAGATGCACTTCAGCGTGAGTTCATCGCCCTGCGCGATTGGATCGACGACGCGTCGTCGCAGCTCGACCAGCGTATGTCGGTGGTCGAACGCAGGCTGGACCGGGCCGTCACCCATACCGCGATGATTCGCTACGACGCCTTCGGTGCGATGTCGGGAAAGCAGTCCAGCAGTGTCGCCCTGCTCGACGAGCATCGCAGCGGCGTGGTGCTGTCGGCAATCACGCACCGCAGCCACTCCCACCTCTACGTCAAACAACTGGTCGATGGCCGTTCGGACATCGAGCTCTCGCCAGAGGAACAGCACGTCGTAGACCTCGCCTTCGCCGAGCCCGGCGAAACGCCGGCGCCGCCCGCTCCTCCGCAACCCGCGCGCGTGGTCAGTACCGCGGATCGATCCGCGCCACCCGAGCCGAACGGCGAGCCGGTCGTGCACCAGAACAAACAGAGCTCCGCCGATCAGCCGGCCGACCGTGCGACGACGCCGCGCCAATCGTGACGACCGCCCGAACGATCGCCCATCTCGGTCCACCGGGCACTTACGGTGAGGAGGCCCTGCGCGACGCGCTCGGTGAGCAGCTTGCACTTGAAACGCTGATTCCCGTCGAGACGAATCGCGACGTCGTCGTGGCCGTTGAGCGCGGTGAAGCGGACGTCGGCTTCGTACCGATCGAGAACTCCGTTGAGGGTGCTGTCACCGAAACGCTCGACGCTCTGGTGCACGACGCGCCCGGCGTGATGATCGTCGGCGAGATCGTCTGGCCTGTTCACCATTGCCTGATCGCAGCGAACGGCGCAGAGCTCGGGACGATCACCACCATCGCCTCTCACCCTCAGGCGCTGGCACAGTGTGCACACTTCATCAACGAACAGCTCCCGGCCGCGACGCGCGCGCCCAAGGTGTCGACGGCAGAGGCGGTGCGCGTCGCGATCGAGAACGGCGCTGGCTGGGCGGGCATCGGCTCCCGCGTCGCCGCCGAAACCTACGACGGTCAGGTGCTTGCCGAGAACGTCGAGGACGTGACCGGAAATCGCACGCGTTTCGTGTGGCTTGCCAAGCAGCCGCTCGAGACCGGGTGGAAGGGCACGACCAACACCGAGCAGTCGAAGACCTCGGTCGTTTTTTCTGGCTTCAACGACACCTCGCCCGGCGCGCTGGTCAGCATTCTTTCGGAATTCGCCTATCGCTCGGTGAACCTCAGCAAGATCGAGTCGCGCCCAGAGCGAACGCAGCTCGGGCACTACCTGTTCTTCGTCGACCTCGACGGCTCGATCGACGAAGAGCCGATCGCCCACGCGCTCGATGCACTCAAGGGCAAGGTGCGTGAGTTGCGGGTGCTCGGTTCGTTTCCGACCTTCGAGGCCTGACTTCTGCCGGCGGTGCTCGACCCCGCCACGCTCTACACTGCCAATCAATCCGATGGCCAGCAAGGCGGCGCCAAGCGTTCATGGCGGGGAACTCCCCTCCGAACCCGGCGAAGTACCCGGGTTCACCCGACCGGCAGAAGCCAATTCTCCGGTGCTGGCCCCGCTCGTGCCAAAAGTCGAGCTCGCGCAGGACGACGATCTCACGTCCGAGCAACTCTTCGGCAGTAACACCTCTGACCGCACGACGGGTAGTCCGATCGTTCGTCGCGAAGGCAATGCGTTGCGTGGCCGCGTGCTCGTGCTCAATGCCTCATTCGAGCCGATCAACGTTTGCACCGTGCGCCGTGCGATCGTGCTGATCATCAAGGAGAAGGCGGAGGTGATCGACGAACACGCGATCGAACTGCACGCCGAAAAGGTTTCATTCACACGACCGAGCGTGATTCGCTTACGCAGCTACGTACGTATCCCGTATCAATCGTTTCGCCGCAAAATCACCCGTCGCGCGGTTTTCGCGCGCGATGGTTGGGAGTGCCAGTACTGCGGGCGAAGAGGTTCGCTGACGATGGATCACGTCGTGCCGCGGTCGAAAGGCGGCGATACGAGTTGGGAGAACGTCGTTGCCTGCTGCGCGGGATGCAACCGCCGAAAGGGCGATCGTTCAGTTTCGCAATCCGGGATGAAGCTGCGCACTCGCCCGCGCGCGCCACACGCGACGATCTTCATTCACGTCGCCAGTCCGACGATTCCGGTGCAGTGGTTGCCGTACGTTCCAGCTACTGCAGCAGCCTGAGCTTCCCTGCATAGGCTCCACAATTAGAATCTCGGTTCCTGCTTTTGTAGGCCCCATACGAACCCGCCCCATCCAAGCAAAGGAATTCTCATGGCATTCGAAGTACCCGCACTTCCCTACCCGTACGACTCGCTGTCTCCGACGATCGACGAGGAGACGATGCACCTGCACCACGACAAGCACCACCAGGCTTACGTGGACAAGGCCAACGCCGCGCTCGAGGGAACCGAGTGGGCCGACAAGCCGATCGAAGAGATCATCGCGAACCTTTCGAGCCTCCCTGCCGACAAGCAGGGTCCGGTCCGCAACAACGGCGGTGGCCATCTCAATCACACGATGTTCTGGGAGTCAATGACACCGGGCGGCAGTGAGCCCGGCGGCGAGTTGCTCGACGCGATCAACGCCAAGTTCGGCTCATTCGACGAGTTCAAGTCTCAGTTCGAGGCCGCCGGTGTCGCACAGTTCGGCAGCGGTTGGGCCTGGCTCGTGCTCGACGGCGGAGAGCTGGCGATCACCAGTACGGCCAACCAGGACTCGCCGCTGACCGACGGCAAGACGCCGTTGCTCGGCAACGACGTCTGGGAGCACGCCTACTACCTGACCTACAAGAACGTCCGTCCCGATTACCTCAAGGCCTGGTGGGCCGTGGTCAACTGGGACGTCGTCGCGGAGCGATACACGGCGGGCAAGTAGTTCCAGTCGAAGATCGAAGCGAACGACCCGTCGAGACGCTCCCGACGGGTCGTTCTGTTTCTACAGGTTCTACTGCTCGTCCGCCGGAAGATCCGGGTTGTCGATCAGCTCCATCGTCGGGCCCGCACCGCTCGGCAGGACCTCGTCGGGCGCTGCATCGGCCGCCTCTTCGGCACTCTTCTCCATCACCGGCGCGACGGCGCTGACGCAGTCCTCGTCCTTGATGTTCATCACCCGCACACCCTGTGAGGCGCGCTTGTACTGAGAGATGTCATCGGCCGGCGTGCGTTGGACCATTCCGCCCTGACTCATGAACAGCAGCTCGTCGCCCGGGCGCACGATCAGCGCGGCAGCAAGCTCACCCTTCTTGTCGGTCAGCTTGATCGTCAGCACTCCCATCGTGCCGCGGCCCTTGACCGGGTACTCGGAAATCTGCGTGCGTTTGCCGTAGCCACCCTCCGTCACAACGAGCAGGTCGCAGTCGTCCCTGGCGACTTCCATCGCAATGACTTCGTTGCCCTTCGCAGAATCCTTCAGTTTCTGCGAGACGTTCATACCGCGGACGCCTCCGGTGCTGCGGCCCATCGGTCGAGCTTGTTCTTCTTTGAACCGCACGGCGTGTCCGGACTTCGAGATCATGATGATGTCGTCGTCGCCGTTTGTCAGACGCACGGCCACCAATTCGTCGTCGTCGCGAATGTTGATCGCAATGATTCCGTCGGCCTTGATCGGCGTGTTGTACTCAAGGAACTCGGTCTTCTTGACCTGACCCTTCTTCGTCGCGAAGGCGATGTACTTCGACTCCTTGAAGTCTCGCGTCGCAATGACGGCTTGGACGCGTTCGCCCTCGCGCAGCGGAAGCAAATTGACAAGTGCGCGGCCCTTCGCGGTGCGCGCCATCTCTGGCAACTCGTAGACCTTCTGGCGATAGACCTTGCCGCGGTTCGTGAAGAACAGCAGGTAGTCGTGAGTGCTCGTGATGAACAGGTGCTCGATGTAGTCGTCGTCCTTGGTGTCCATGCCCTTGATCCCAACGCCACCGCGCTTCTGAGAGCGGTAGGTGTCGAGTGGCAGCGACTTGATGTAGCCGGAGTTGGTGATCGAGATCACCATCTGACGGTCGGCGATCAGATCCTCCATCTTCATGTCGGCTTCTTGATCGGTGATCATCGTGCGGCGCGCGTCTGCGTGCGCCTCGCGGATCTCCATCAACTCGTCGCGGATCACGCCGAAGATCTTCGTCTCGTCGCCGAGTAGCTCTCGCAGCTCCTTGATCTGTTCCACGAGGTCGTCGTATTCGGCCTGAATCTTGTCGGCCTCCATCGCTGTCAGTCGCTGTAGGCGCAGATCCAGGATCGCCTGAGCCTGCTCACGCGAAAGCGCGAACTTCTCCATCAATCCGCTGCGCGCCTCGTCCGGGTCACTGGACGCGCGAATCAGCGCCACGACCTCGTCGATGTTTCCGACCGCGATCAGCAGTCCCGAGAGGATGTGCGCACGCGCCTCCGCCTTGCGCAGGCGGTACTTGGTGCGCCGCGTGATGACTTCCTTCTGGTGACCGAGGTAGTACTGCAGCAACTCCTTGAGGTTGAGCAGACGCGGCACACCGTCGACCAGCGCAACCATGTTGACGCCGAACGTCTGCTGCATCGGCGTGTGCTTGAAGAGTTTGTTCTTGACGACCTCAGGAATCGCGTCGCGCTTGAGCTCGATCACGAGGCGCATGCCGTTCTTGTCCGACTCGTCGCGAAGGTCAGAAATCTCGGGAATCTTCTTGTCGCGCGCGAGCTGGGCGATCTTTACGATCAGGCCGTCGTCACCACCCTTCTTGACCATGTATGGCAGCTCGGTGACGATGATCGCCTCCTTGCCCTGGCCGATCGGCTCGACGTGGCAGATCGCCTGCATACGTACACGCCCGCGGCCGGTCTCGAATGCGCGGCGGATTTCGGCACGACCGAGAATCGCGGCGCCGGTCGGAAAGTCCGGGCCCTTGATGTGCTCCATCAGACCGTCGAGGTCGATTTCGGGATCGTCGATCAACGCGACGGTCGCGTCGACCGTCTCGCCAAGGTTGTGCGGTGGAATGTTCGTCGCCATACCGACCGCGATGCCCGTGCTGCCATTGACCAGCAGATTCGGGAAGCGCGACGGCAGAACGGACGGCTCGAGAATCGAGGCGTCGTAGTTGGGTTCGAAATCGACGGTGTCCTCGTCGAGGTCGCGCAGCATCTCCATCGTGATGCGCGCCATTCGCGCCTCGGTGTAACGCATTGCGGCGGGTCGGTCGCCGTCGATCGAACCGAAGTTTCCCTGGCCGTCGACCAGCGGTGCGCGGATCGCAAAGTCCTGGGCCAGACGGGCCAACGTGTCGTAGATTGATTGGTCGCCGTGCGGGTGGTATTTACCCATCACTTCGCCGACGATCAGCGCGCACTTGCGGTATGCGCGGTTCGGCGCGAGGCCCAGTTCGCTCATGCCGTAGAGCACACGGCGGTGAACGGGCTTGAGGCCGTCACGGGCGTCGGGCAACGCGCGCCCGACGATCACGCTCATCGCGTACTCGATATACGAGGAGCGCATCTCCTCTTCTAGCGAGCGTTCCTCCAACTTTGATTCGAGCGGTCCCTGATTAGACATCGATATTCACCGCTTCCTTGGCGTGTTCGTCAATGAAGGCTTTTCGTGGCTCGACCTTGTCGCCCATCAGCGTGGCGAACATCTCTTCTGCAGCCGCGGCGTCCTCGATCGTCACCTGGGCGAGCGTTCGGGTCTCGCGATTCATCGTCGTCTCGGCGAGCTGATCGGCGTTCATCTCACCGAGTCCCTTGAAGCGGGAGATCGCGACGCCCTTGGACGCGAGTTTGATCACTTTCTGGCGCAGTTCCTCGTAGGACCGCGCGATCTCGAAGGAGCCGTCGAGCTCGACCTCGACCGGAAGCTCGCCGACCAGTTCGGTCAGCGTCGTCTGAGCTCTGACGAACTCGCGGAACTCCTTGCCCTCGAAAAGCGTGCGCGAAAGGCTGTGCACCTGCGCGTGACCGGTCTCCGTCTCGACTGCGCGGAGTGTCAACTCGACGTCGTTCTCGCGCACCAGTTCGACGAGGACCGACGCGGTGTCGTCCTTGCCGTTGGTTGCGAATTTGACGACATCTTCTGCACTGGTCAGACCGGTTGCGACGATGCTCGAGCGCTCGAGGAAGTCGACAACTTCGTGGCCGTATTCAGCGCGTAGCACCGTGGACCAACCCTGATGCTGTTTGAGCAACTTCGAAAATCGTTGCCAACGTGCCTCGGTCAGCTCCATCGACTTCGGCTTCGTGTTCTTCTTCTTCAGCGCCGCATCGGATGCACCGCGGTCGGCAATCTCGGTGATCTTGAACTTCTCGTACTTGTTGGTCAGCAGGACCTCTTCGAGTTCCTGCTCCTTCTCGACGTAGCGGTCCTTGCCGCTGACCTTCAGCTTGTAGAGCGGCGGTTTGGCGATGTAGATGTAGCCGCCGGTGATCAGATCCTTGCAGTGGCGGAAGAAGAACGTGAGCGCAAGCGTCCGGATGTGCGCGCCGTCGACGTCAGCGTCCGTCATCAGGATGATCTTGTGGTAGCGGAGCGACTCAAGGTCGAACTCCCCGCCAATGCCGGTTCCGATCGCGGTGATCAGCGCCTGGATCTCGTTGTTGGCGAGCACCTTGTCGGTGCGCGCCTTCTCAACGTTGATGATCTTTCCTCGCAACGGCAGGATTGCCTGAGTGTTGCGGTCACGGCCCTGTTTGCCCGAGCCACCTGCCGAGTCACCCTCGACGATGAACAGCTCTGCAAGCGCCGGGTCGCGAACCGAGCAGTCGGCGAGCTTGCCCGGTAGCGCGGAGTTCTCTAGCGCCGACTTGCGACGGGTCAGATCGCGCGCCTTGCGCGCCGCCATGCGTGCTCGTGACGCCTCGATCGCCTTCGTCAGGACTGCCTTGGCCTCCTTCGGGTTCTCCTCAAGGAACTCGGCGAGCTTCTCGTTGGTCGCCTTCTGAACGAATCCTTCGATGTTCGGATTGCCAAGTTTGCCCTTGGTCTGCCCTTCGAACTGCGGCTCCTGCAGTTTGACGGAGATGATCGCGGTGATGCCCTCGCGGATGTCCTCGCCCTCGAGGTTTTTGTCCTTGCCCTCTTTGAGCATGCCCTTCTCGCGGGCATAGGCGTTCATCGTTCTCGTCAGCGCGCTACGGAATCCGGATAGGTGCGTACCGCCGTCGTGCGTGTTGATGTTGTTGGCGAACGAGAGCAGCGACTCCTGATAGCTGTCATTCCACTGCAGTGCGATCTCTACTTCCTCGTTCTCGGTCTCGTCGGAGAAGTAGACGATCTTCTTGTGGATCGGGTCCTTCGAGCCGGTCGAGTGCAGGTACTCGATGAAGTCGCGGATGCCGTTGTCGAACTTGAAGCTGTCGGATCGGCCCTCGCCGCGTTCGTCGGTCAACGTGATTCGCAGACCGCGAGTCAGGAAAGCCATCTCGCGCAAACGAGTCTGCAGCGTTGTGTAGTCGAACTCGAGCGTCTCGAAGATGTCGGCGTCTGGCAAGAACGTGACCTGTGTGCCGGTCTCCTTCGACGAACCGCCGGATTTGAGGTCGGCGCGCGGAATGCCGCGGTCGTACGACTGCGTGTGGATTTTGCCGTCGAGGTGGATCTCGAGGTCGACCGTCTCGGACAGCGCGTTGACGACGGAAATACCGACGCCGTGCAGTCCACCCGAAACCTTGTAGCCACCACCATCGCCAAACTTGCCTCCGGCGTGGAGCACTGTCATCACGACTTCTGCAGCCGGGCGACCAGTCTGCTTCTGAACCGCGACCGGAATACCACGACCGTTGTCCTTGACCGTGACCGAGTTGTCCGGATGGATCGTGACTTCGATCTCCGTGCAATAGCCAGCCAGCGCCTCGTCAACCGAGTTGTCGACGACTTCGTAGACGAGGTGATGCAGCCCGCGCGGTCCAGTCGAGCCGATGTACATACCGGGTCGCTTGCGGACGGCCTCGAGGCCTTCGAGGACGGTGATGTCTTCGGCTCCGTAGTCGGCAGAGCCCTTGTTCTTCTTTGCCTTGGTCGCTGCGACGACGTTTTCGGCGTCCTGCGCGGCGAGCTCCTCGGACGCCGCCACCTTTGCGTGTTCGGCGTCGGCTGCCAACTCTTCCGGCGTCTTTTCTATTGCGTCGGTCTCTGGCGAATCCGCCATCAAATCTCCCAAATAATTCCTGCGTCAGTAAATCCTGCGTCGGTGTTCCTTGCTTCGTCTAGCCGCGCTCTTCCGAACAAAAACCGTTTCTAAAAAAATGCTGTCATCCAACTGAAAAACCCCGGCGATCGGAGTTCTAGCCGGGGCAGAAACGCGGATGCGTCGGATCGGTGAGCCGGACTCTTCAGCGAGCGACAGTGTGCCCGGAAAAGGTCTCTGAAGCAATACCCGAAGGGTAGCATTTCCGGCGGCGGAAACAGCCGTTACAACACCGCTCAAACCCGCATGGTTATGCGGATTCAAACGTTTATGACAACTTTGTTACGGAACTCACACGAAAGTCTGCGGCGATCGCCTCAGCGAACCTTGAAACGCAGCGTCTTCGGAGAGATTTCGGGTAGCTCGAACGCGAGTTTTTCGAGCAACTGTGGCGCCATCATTTGCAGTTCGTGAGCGATCACGGAATCGTCACACTCGACTGTCACAACACCGTTCGCCTCGCCCGTCGGCGTGGCCCATTTCGCGATCGCTGCGCCCGCCGCAATCGGCCAGGCTCGCTGGATCGCCGCCAACGGCGTCGACGGCTGAACCGAGTCCGTGAACTGTCCGAGCGCGTCCGCGAGTGGGAATGGGTTTCTTCTTCGCGTCATGCTGCCTGCACGCTAACCGACGACCGCTCCATCCTTCACAGCGATGACGCGATCGATCGCGCTGTGATCGGGAACGTGCTCCACCTCCGTCGCAGTTACCAGCACCTGACCGAGCGTGCAGACACGATCAACCAGCAGGGCCCGGCGCGTGGCGTCGAGTTCGCTCATCACATCATCGAGCAGGATCAACGGTCGGCGCGACGTCAGTGATGTGATCGCCTCACACTCCGCAAGCAGCAGAGACAGCAATGTCAGACGCTGTTGGCCCTGTGACCCATAAGTGCGAACCTCGCGCGCCTCGTTGCGCAGAACGACCTCGTCGCGATGTGGTCCGAAGGTCGTGAATCCACGGTTGATGTCGCTGTCGTGCCGTTGCCGTAGTTGGTCGACGAAGTCCTCGACGTCCTCCACCTCGGAAACCGTTCGATAACGGATGTCCGGCGACCCCACGAGGCCCAGCTCCTCGCCGATCATCTCGAACGCCGACTCAATCGTCTCGATCGCCGACCGGCGATCGGCGATCAACGCCAGGCCGTGGCGAGCGAGCTCGTGATCCCAGGTATCCATTTGAGCTGGCGTCGCGCCGCGGGCGAGCAGTGCGTTTCGCTGCGCCAGTGCCTCCGCGTATGAGCGGCGGTTCTGGCGGCGCGCCGGCCAGAGGGCGGCAACGAACTGATCGAGATGGGCGCGTCGTGCACCCGGTGCTCCTTTGATCAGTTCAAGTCGATCGGGCATGAAGACGGTTGTCGGCGGCCGCCACTCGAACGCCTCCAACCCGTCGACCTTCGCGCCGTCGGCAAAGTACGTCTTCCCCTCCTGGCGATCGATCGCCACAGCAAGCTCATGCCGTTCCATCTGCTCAAGCCCATTCACCTCCACTCGCGCCACGGGCTGATCGAATCGAATCGTCTGCGCATCGACGCGGGTTCGGCAGGATCGCCCGACACAACCGAAGAACAGCGCCTCCAGCAAATTGGTTTTGCCTGCCCCGTTGTCGCCAGTGACAACCGTCACCCGCTCGCCGATCGACAGTTCGACGCGTTCGTAACCCCTGAAGTTGCGAGCGCTGAGTTGCTGGACGATCATCGGCTACGCGGGTCGATCAGCTTGGCGCGGATGCGTGCTGGGTAGATCGATCGTCGCTGTGGATCGATCTGCCGCGATCAGGTATTGAGCCGAATTGGCATGACGAGATACATGAACTCGTCATCGTCGCCGGCGACGATCAAACCCGGACGAAAGGCGCTGATCAACTTGAATGTCGCGCGATCGGTGTGAACACTGTCCAGACCCTCCCTCAAGAAATCGGGATTGAAGCCGATTTCGAGGTCGTCGCCAGAGAAGTCCGGCGCCGGAATTGTCTCGCGAGCCTCTCCGATGTCAGTTGTCTGCGCAGACACCTCGAGTTCGCCGTCAGTCAGAGCGACCTTCAGCGGTGTGTTGCGCTGAGCGAGCAGACTGACTCGCTTCACAGCATCGAACAGTTCTGAGACGTCAATGTCCAGCTCATGTTCGTAGCTGTCGGGCAGGAGTTGTTCGAAGTCCGGAAATTGACCGTCGATCAGGCGAGAGACGAGCAGCGTTTCGCCAACCTCGAACGAAATCTGACGATCGGTGAGTGTGATCTCAAGTGTGTCGTGACCCTCGGAGATTTTTGTTGCCTCCTGCAACGCACGGGCGGGAACATTTGCCTCTATGCGCTCACTCACGGGCTCGCCGATCTTCGTGGTGCGCACCGCGAGTCGATAAGAGTCAGTGGCGACGGAGCGGAGCTTGTCGCCGTCGACAGACAACAGAATGCCGGTCAGGTGTGGTCGCGTTTCATCGCGTGAGGCTGAGCGTGCGACTTGGTCGATCGTCTCCGAGAACTCTGAGACTGGCAGCGTGACCTTCAGGCCGCTGACGGGTTGGATCGCAGGAAAGTCGTCGGCCGGCAGAAGCCGCAGCTTGAAGGCGGCGCTTCCACAATCGATCGCCAACAGACCGGAATCGTCGACCACCAACGAAACATCGCCGGTCGGCAGTTGTCGTGCAACGTCGGCGAGCAACCGGCCCGGCACCACGATCTCGCCGCCAGACTCGACCTCGGCGGGGAGCTTCGTGCGAATCGAAATATCGCCGTCGGTTGCGGTGAGTGTCAAAGAACCGGTTTCGGCCTGTAGTTGGATTCCCGACAGTGCAGGGATGATCGAGCGAGTGGAAACCGCACGGCCCACAGGCAACAACGCTTCGACGAAGATCGCGCGGTCAACAGTCAGGCGCATGCCAGATGATCCTTCGGAGTTCAATGGTTTTGGTTCTTGTTGGTGTTGGTCTGTGAATGTTGTGGACAACTTCTCAAACCCGCTTCGTTATCGAGGTTCGGAGACTATTTGGCTGTGGACGGTTTTGCATTGATTGTGGAACGCTTGTCGGGGTGAAACGAAACATCCACAGCATCAACAGGCATGTCGCGGCTGGCGGGGGATGAATGGACCCGCGCTTTCAGACTATCCACAACGGTGGCGGCGGCTACGTCCGATCTGATTTGTCGTTCAACCTTGTTTCGTGCGTGCACGACGGTGGAATGGTCGCGACCGAAGCGTTTGGCGACCTGGGGCAAGGTTTCGTCGGTCATTTGGCAGGCGAGATACATAGCGATCTGCCGCGGACCGGTGACGGCGCGAGTTCGACCGGGACCAGTCAACTCGTCGACACTCAAACCGAAGTGCTCGGCGACCACTGAAATGATTTTGGATACGGCGATCGCCGGAGCTCTGTTGGATGGCTCGACGGTCCCCGGTACCGGAGTGCACGGATTCGGACCGGGGTGGATGGCGTCAAGAAGTTCGTCAACGAGTTCTGTATTGACCGGCTGGTCACGCATCGACGCGAACGCACTCACGCGAATAAGAGCGCCCTCGAGCGAGCGAACGTTGGCGGGAACGCGCGCGGCAATTCGATCCAGCGCGAGCCCGTCATCAATCGGGATGTTGTCGACCTGCACGCGCTTGCCGAGAATGGCCGACCGCAGACGATGGTCGGGAGCCTCAACCTCCACTACAAGGCCAGACTCGAAACGCTCACGTAGGCGGTCAGCCAATTGCTCGAGTTGTCGCGGGGTCCTGTCGCAACTGATGACAAGCTGACGGCCGGACTCGTGCAGTGTGTTGAAGGTGTGAAAGAACTCTTCTTCGGTTTTGACTTTGCTCTGCAGGAACTGAACGTCGTCGACCAAGAGCACATCGCTGCTGCGAAGGTCGGTCTTGAATCTGCCGATCGTGCCATCGCGGATCACCGTCCTGAACAGAGAAGCGAAGTCCTCGGCGGTGAGGTATCGCGCCGTCATCTCGGGCGCCTGATCGGCGAGGTAGTTCCCGATCGAGTGCAGCAAATGAGTCTTTCCAACGCCCGGGGCACCGTAGATGAAAAGCGGGTTGAACGCCTGCGCAGGTTGTTCGGCGACGGCCAGCGCGGCCGCGTGGGCGATGTGGTTCGATTTGCCGATTACGAACTGGCTGAAGGTGTATTTGGGGTTCAGCGCAGTCGACGGCATCGATCCTGTGCTGGATTGATCCGCCGCCAAGACATCTATTCCTGGGTCGTCGACGACGTCCGACGCGACAAGCGCGATGCTGACATCAATCCCTGCGACTTGCGAAGCGCACTGCGCAAGCGGTCGTCCATAGCGCAGCTCAACCCAACTTCGCGCTCGTGCGGAGCCAGTAAGCGTCAGCTGCGCCTGCTCGAAGCAAACCGGGGAAAGCTGGGACAACCACGTCTCCGCCACCTCGATGGAAATCTGTGACGAGAACAGGGCATAGGTTTTTGACCAGAGCTGGTCAGACTGCATCGCAGGCTCCGTTGCGCGTATTGAATGACTTGGGCGTGCTCGCCGAGGTAAACGAAATTCGAGCAGTCGGGCGGCTTGAATCGCGTCTTTTTCAGCCCGTTCGTGGCCTCTGAAAGGTCGCTGCGGGGTTCGTTCGACGGACTATAACCGAAGGCTCTTGCAGTAGGAGCGCACCGCGACTTGCCGAGGCCAACAACGTCGCAAAGTCGCACAAAAACGTGTCGTCGGCGGCCTGCAATTAGGAAAACGATTGGATGGCTCCGAGATGTTTGGCGATTACGGCCTATACTGACCGCTCGGTTCCAACGATGAAACGCACTTACCAGCCAAAGAAACGCAAGCGGGCCCGTGTTCACGGGTTTCGCGCACGTATGCGCACTCCCGGCGGCCGCAACGTGATCAAGCGTCGTCGCAACAAGGGTCGCAAGCGGCTGACGCCGTAGCGATGTCGACCTTGGCCTCGTCCCGAGCGAAGGGCCGACGTCTTTCCCGCAGCACTGAGTTTCAGCGCGTGTATAGGCAGGGCCGTTCGAAGGCGAACCGCTACCTGGTGCTCTATTCGTTCGCTCGTGGCGACGACGCGAGCGAAGAATCTCGTTTCGGCGTGTCGGTGGGCCGCAAGGTCGGAAACGCGGTGGTACGAAACAAGGTCAAGCGCACGATTCGGGAGGCCTTCTCCGAATTGAGCGACGAATTGACCGACGGCCTAGACTACGTCGTGCTCGCGCGCTCCGATTCCGCCGATCTGGTGGAACGCGAGGGCATGCAGGGCATCAAGCAAGCCCTCAGCGAATTGATTTCGGCAACACCTGGCACGAGCAGTTCTTCGTCGGATGAGACGAGCAGTCCGAACCAGTGACCGAATCCGGCTCGCGCCGAACGGTTCGAAACAACTGGGCCATTTCACACCGACCAGCCGTCGACCACCTCCAAGCAAACTTCCCTTATCCAGTGCACACGCTCGCAAATAGAACAAGTAGCGCCATCGGCTGGTTGCTGTTGTTGCCGGTACACGCTTATCGCAAGGTGGTATCGCCGATGCTCGGCCCGCGCTGCCGCTACTACCCGAGTTGTTCGCACTATGCGGTCGAAGCAGTGAAGACCTACGGGCCGATTCGCGGGTTTGTGCTCGCGAGCTGGCGTGTTGTGCGCTGTAATCCGCTCAGTGACGGGGGATTCGACTACGTCGAGGACCAGAAACTCTTCCGCAGCATTCGTGACGAACGTCACAAGCATGGCGATTGCGCACACAAGCACGGGGTCGCAAGCTGATGCCGGTCGCGAACATCATCACAGACGTGCTCAGCCCGATCATCGATGTGCTCGATGGCGCGCTGCGCTTTTTCTATTTCGACCTCGGCATCCCCTGGGGATGGGGAATCATCCTGCTCACCGTAATCGTGCGAATCCTGCTGATCCCGCTGACGTACAAACAGATCACCAGCATGCTGCACATGCAGCAGTATCAGCCGCAGATCAAGGAGCTGAACGAGAAGTACAAAGACGATCCGCAGAAGAAGCAACAGGAGTTGATGAAGTTTTTCAAGGACCACGGGATCAACCCGCTGGCGTCCTGCTTCCCGTTGCTTGCGCAGCTGCCGTTCTTCATTGCGATGTTCTATGCGCTGCGTGACAGCCAGCTCACCGCGGAGATCCAGGCCAACGACCCGAGCTGGTTGTTCATCCCGAACCTCGTCGAGGAACCGTCGGGCGCAGTGCTGGTCGTGCTGATCGTGCTCTATGTCGGTTCTCAGCTGGGGTCGACGATCGTTTCGCTTTCTGCGGCGACGGATCAGATGCAGCGACGATTGATGCTGGCTCTGCCATTCGTCTTCGTGCCGTTCATCATCAATTTTCCCTCTGGTCTGATCCTCTACTGGATAACGACAAACTTCTGGACCTTGGGCCAATCGTTCTTCGTCAAGTGGCTGAGAATCAAACAGGGCGACCCGGTCCTCGTCGGAGAAAGTGCTCAGACCAGCGCGGCGGTGGCAGGCGCGAACGGGGGATCCGCGGAGACCGCTAAGCCCACAAAACCACCGCCACCACCACCACGACAGAAAAAGAAACGTTCAGGACGGAGGCGCTAGCCAATTCATGAGTGATGTAGAGACAACAGATCGAGTTTCATCAGACGACACCCGCCAGGCGCAGCTCGCGACGAGCATCGTCAGCGACATCCTTGCCGGAGCAGGACTCGCGGCCGAAGTCGAGTATTCACAAGAAGGCGACGACATATTGATCGACGTTTCGGGCGATGATCTTGGATTCGCCATAGGCCGCCGTGCGCAAACACTCGACGCGATTCAGTTGATCGCGTACCTCGTCAGTGCGAAAGCCGTGGACCCGGACGAACGCAGACGAGTATCCGTGGATATCGACGAGTATCGTGCGGCGCGAGAAGAAGAACTCTTTGACCTCGCGGACAAAGCCGTTCGCGATGCGCTTTCCTCGGGCCAGCAGGTGGAGCTGAAGCCGATGACTTCGAACGAGCGGCGCAGCGTTCACCACTACCTGATGGACAACGGCGATGTCGACACTCACAGTGTCGGCGAAGATCCCGATCGCCGAATCGTCGTAACTCCCGCAGGAAGCTGATCCCGCAAGCCGCGACGACCGTTTCACGTTTTACGTCTACGGCCGGCAGAGCGTTTGGAATCTCAGCAGATGAGCCGCCGCGCAACAACTGCTGACAAACTCGCGCGAATTCGCGACGACTATGCACTGTCAGCTGAGCAATCTGAGAAATTGCTTCAGCTGGCCGAGCGCACCGTGGATCTTGAGATTTCCGGTACCGCCATCTCGGATCTGTCCACGGCGCTCGACGCCCACGTGGCCGACAGCCTCTCTGGGTTGCGGATTGACGCGGTCGAAACCGCGCGTACAGCGATCGACATCGGCGCAGGAGTCGGGTTTCCCGGGCTGGTGCTGGCGATCGCCCTTCCAGAGCTGAGGGTGACTTTGCTCGACAGCGTGAGAAAAAAGATGGAGACGGCGAGTGCCATTGTTCGCGAGTTGGGTCTCGACAACGTGGACTGCGTCTGGGCGCGTGTAGAGGAGTTTTCGGCGGTTGGCAGCGAAGCACGCGCGAGCTACGACCTCGTCACCTCGCGCGCGCTGGCGCCTCTGGCCGCGCTGCTCGAGTACAGCGCGCCGTTGCTGCGTGATCCGCACGGCTCGGAGGTTGCGTCGATGGTTGCCTGGAAGGGCGATCCCGACTCCGACGAGCTCGCGGCGGCCAAGACCACTGCCGCAGTACTCGGCATGCGTATCAGTGAGCCGGTCCCTGTAACGCCGTTCCCGGGATCGCGAGCAAGACAAATCTTCCTCGCCGAGAAGCGGTCTACGACTGATTCAAGGTTTCCGCGTCGCGCAGGCGTTGCGCTGCGCAAACCACTGTCTGGCTGAGATCGCAAATTCCGTGAAAAACCCCATGAAATAGCGCGTTCATCGCCGGATAAGTCCGGTTTCGAGCGTAGTCTTCCGGTCGTGCAACAGATGTCCGATCCCTCACACCAGTCAGATTCGACTGACGCGGCCGATTCGTCCCGGCCAGCGGACTCGTCTGCAGAAAACCCGAACTCGGCGCAGACGACGATCTACGCGGTCGCCAATCAAAAGGGCGGCGTCGGAAAGACGACAACTGCGGTCAATCTCGCCGCATGCGTGGCCGAGGCCGGCTACCCGACATTGCTGGTCGACATCGATCCGCAGGCAAACGCAACGGTTGGGCTCGGGCTGTCAAAGCAAGAATCACCGACGATCTATGACGTTTTGATCGGCGATGCGACGATCGCTCAGGCGACCAATGCAACCGAGATCGAGAATCTCTCGGTCGTGCCTTCGGCTCCGGACCTCGCCGGCGCGAACGTCGAACTGCCACGCATCGCTGGATCGGAGACGATCCTGCGGGACGCGCTCGAGTCCCATCGCGGCCAGTACCGCTTCATCTTCTTCGACTGTCCCCCCTCGCTCGGACCGCTGACCGTCAATGCGATGGTCGCCGCCGATCGCGTGATCGTCCCGGTCCAGACCGAGTATTACGCTCTCGAGGGCTTGGCCGATTTGCTCGACACGGTCGGTCTGATCCAGCGCGAGCTCAACCCGCGTCTGGTGATCGGCGGGCTCGTGATGACCATGCATGACGGTCGCACGCGACTTGCGACCGACGTCGAGGACGAGCTTCGCAAACACTTCCCCGGATTGCTGTTCGAGTCCGTCATTCCGCGCAACGTGCGGGTGGCAGAGGCTCCGAGTTTTGGCAAACCGGTCACACATCACGATCCACACAGCGCCGGTGCCGGCGCATACTTCGAACTCGCGAAAGAGGTGGCCCTCCGTGGCTAAGACCGAAACCAACGGCAACCGTAGAGGGATGGGTCGCGGCCTGTCCGCGATCCTGCCGACAACACCGACCGACCTGACCCAGGATGAACTGCGCCAGTTGCCGATCACTTCGATCGAGGTCAACCCGCATCAACCGCGCACGAGCTTTGACGAGGAAGCGCTGAACAACCTCGCGGCTTCGATCCAGCAGAACGGAGTGATCCAGCCACTTCTCGTGAAGCCGCTGTCGGGAGGCCGCTACGAATTAGTGGCAGGAGAACGCCGATTGCGCGCTTCAAAGCTTGCAGGGGTGGAGAAAGTGCCAGCCTACGTGCGAGCCGATCTCGAGGCGAACACCCTTGAACTGGCGCTGGTCGAGAACATGGCGCGCGTCGACCTCAATCCGATCGACGCTGCGCGCGCCTGCGCTGCACTGGTCGATGACCTTAGCCTGAGCAAGGAGGAGGTCGCCAGGCGCGTCGGTAAAAGCCGCGTTGCTGTTTCCAACCTGATCCGTCTGCTCAACCTGCCCGATGAAGTGGTCGCGATGGTCGAGGACGGGATGCTCAGCGAGGGTCACGGTCGCGCGCTGCTGCGAGCTGGTGACACGTATACGACTCGCAAGCTGGCACATGAAGCCGTCGATCGCGGATGGTCCGTGCGTGAGACCGAGCGGCAGGCCGAGGCCGCGGCGCAGGCCAACGGATCCGCCAAGCCTAAAGCAAAGGTCGAGACTTCGCGATCTGCCGCTCAGTCCGAAGCGACCGAAGCCGCAAGCGTGATCGGAGACCGTTTCACGAAATTGGTCGGCATCGACCCAGTGGTAAAAGTCAACGACCGAGGCGTCAAGGTCCGCCTGGAGTTCGCCTCCGTCGAAGAAGCAATGCAGGCCCTCGACAAACTCGAATCCACCTGAGCATCCACGAAGCCCGAGCATCGCGAAATGCGCAGCGTCACCGCACCTCAAGTGGGCGATCCAGGATTCGAACCTGGGACCTCATCCTTATCAGAGATGCGCTCTAACCGACTGAGCTAATCGCCCGAGAATTCGGGAAGTTTAGCGCCGGTCGGAGGTTCCTGTTGATCGCGCCGAGTGCACGACCTGCGCCGGTGCAACCGTATACTGACCGCGACCGCGCCGCACGGGCGCTTGTGAGTTAGAGAGGGCTCTGTCTTGCGCGAGATGGTGATTTACGGAGTGAGCTTCGACATGGTCGGCAAGCAGCCGATCATCTTGTTGAAGGCAGTCGACGGGAACGAGTTCCTGCCGATCTGGATTGGCCACCCCGAAGCCGCGGCGATCTTGATGAAGTTGCAGGGTGCCGACACTCCTCGCCCGATGACGCACGACCTGATATCCGGCCTGCTCGATGACCTCGAGATCGAATGCACGCAGATCGCCGTCACCGAGCTGCGCGACAACACGTTCTTTGCGACGATCACCTTGAAGGCCGGCGAGCGCGAGTTGGAGATCGATTCGCGACCGAGCGACGCAATCGCCCTGGCCGTTCGCACCGAGGCACCGATCTTCGTGGCCGACGACGTGATCGCGGAATCCGCGATCGAATTCGAACATGAGGTCGAGGACACTGAAGAGGTCGTCGACAAGTTCCGCAAGTTTCTCGACGAGGTCTCGCCCGAAGACTTCGGCGCAGAGGGATAGTAACTAACCGCACGAACTCGGATCGGTCTGAAATGAGTACTGAGTTACCGCGCACCGGCATCATCAAGTGGGCCGACCTGACCGTCGACGGTGCCGATGAAGTCCGTGATTTCTACTCCGCAGTGGTCGGTTGGGAGTGGACCGCATTGCCCAACGACGGCCGCGAGGACTATGTGATGACGCATCCGGAGAGCGGGGACACGACCGCCGGTATCTGCCATCAAGCCGGCGGTATCAAGGGGCTTCCCCAACAGTGGCTGTTGTACGTCACCGTCGACGACCTCGACGACTCGATCGCCGCGTGCAGCGCGAACGGCGGCGCGGTCGTATTCGGTCCGCGGGATTCCGAGGCGATGGGTCGCTGGTGCGTCGTTCAGGATCCGGCCGGTGCCGTGATGGCGCTCACCGAATTGACGCCCGGCGAGGACAACTGACTGGCGACTCGCCGGTTTCCGATCGACTGCCGCTATTCGTTCTGGCCAACCGGATACGCCTGGCGGGTGTTCGCAGTCGCCAGCAAACGCTCGGCCAGTTCGTCAAAGTTGATTCCGGCGGCTTCTGCGGCCATCGGCATCAGACTGGTCGCCGTCAGGCCGGGTATCGAATTGACCTCCAGAACCTGCGGGACGTGGTTGTCGGGCACCATGAAATCGACGCGGGCAAAGCCGTGGCAGCCGAGCAGGTCGAACACCTCGACCGCGGTGTCACCAAGTCGCCCGGCGACGTCGTCGTCGAGCTCGGCCGGGCAAACGAAGTCGGTCTTGCCGATCTCGTAGCGACTTTCGAAGTCGTAGAAATCCTGCGAGTTGGGTACGGCCTCGACGGCCGGCAGCGCGACGCCGTCGAGCACGCTGACTGCAATCTCGCGCCCTTTGATGAACTGTTCGATCAGTACGCGGTCGTCGTAGCTGAATGCGCTGACCAGCGCGCTCGGCAGCGCTTCGTGCGAACCGGCAAACTTGATGCCGAGGGCGGAGCCCTGACGCGCTGGTTTGACAACCACCGGAAAGCCGAATCCGTGCTCGATCGTCGCCAATGAGTCAGCTGCACCGAGATTGCGGAACGCCGTGTCGTTGAACGTGACGAAGCGTGGCGTGGCAATCCCGGCTTTCTGCAGTTGAAGCTTGGTCACTGCTTTGTCCATGCACTGGATCGAAGCCAACACGCCGCAACCGGTGAACGGCAGTCCGAGGATCTCCATCAACTCCTGGACGGTGCCGTCCTCTCCGCCGCGTCCGTGCAGTGCGATGAACACGGCATCGGGCTGGAGCGTCATCAACTGTTCGACGAGCGATTGGTCGACGTCTATCTCGGTCACCGCGTGTCCGTTAACACGGAGCGCCTCCGCGATGCGCTGGCCGCTGCGCAGTGAGACCTGCCGTTCCAGCGAGGAGCCGCCCTTGAGCACCGCGACGTTCATCGCACTCCGGCCAGCATCAGGCCTCGTCGCGGTCGAGCCGCTGGGTATCTGACGAATCGGGATCAGACGGTTGCTCATCTGTCGCCTGCGCCGCTTCGCCGGATTTCTTCAGCTTGCGTCCGCCGAGCGAAAAAATCCGAGCTCCATCGCCCGGTTCTTCGGGTAGCGCCACGGCGCGGTGTTCGCCCGTCATCGTGCGCCAGAGGTCGAGCTGACCGGCGATGACTTCGCCAATGCGCTTGATGCCTTCGGTGATCTTCTCTTCCGGTACGCCGCTGAAGTTGAGTCGCATCGAGTTGCGACCGCGTGACTCGCCGGATCCGAGATATGCGCCCTCGCCGGGAACGAACGCAACGTTGTTGCGCAGCGCGAGTGCAAGCAGGTCGGTCGTGTCAAACATCTCCGGCAATGTCGCCCAGATGAACAGACCGCCGTCGGGTTTGGTCCAAGTCGCCTCGGGCGGAAAATACCGCTCGAGCGCTGCGAGCATCGTGTCTCTGCGACGTTTGTAGATCGCGCCGGCGGTGTGAACCCAGTCGCGCCAGTCGGCCTGTTCGAAGTAGGTGGTGATCATGAATTGCGCCAGGCCGCTCGAGTTGAGATCCGCTGCCGCTTTGGCAATGCCGGACTTCTCGATCACCGGACTGGGGGCCTCGATCCAACCCATGCGCAGTCCTGGGGCGAGGATCTTGCTGAACGTCCCGAGATAGATCACGAAGTTGCCACCGTCGAGCTCGCGTAGCGTCGGCAGTGGTTCACCGGAAAAGCGCAGCATTCCGTATGGATTGTCCTCGACAATCAGCAACTCCCGCTCGTTGGCGAGTTCCACCAAGCGTTCTCGACGCTCCCGCGACATCGTGACACCGGCCGGGTTGTGGAACGTCGGCACGGTATAGATGAACTTCGGCTGGATGCCCTCGGCGTCGAGCCGAGCAAGCTCCTGCTCGAGCAGATCGATGCGCATGCCGTTGTCGTCGAGTTCGATCTGAACCGCTTCGGCCTGAAAACTGAGAAAGCTCGGCACCGCGCCCGGATACGTCGGTGCCTCGGTGATGATCGTGTCACCGGGATTGACGAAAATTCGCGTGATCAGGTCGATCGCCTGCTGGCCACCGGTCGTGACGAGGATGTTGTCGACGTCGGCGTGGACGTTTTCGGCGGCCATCACTTCGACGATCGCCTCTTTCACGCCGGTAAGCCCATCGGTTGGCGTGTACTGCAGCAGCTCTGCGCCGTGCTTGCGCGTCATCTCGACGAACACGCTTTCAAGTAGGTCCCGCGGAAAGCTCTGCGTGTCGGGCAGGCCACCGGCCAAGGTGATCACCTCGGGCCGGTCGGTGATCGACATCATGTCGCGCATCGCGCTCTTCTTGACGCCGTTCGTGCGGTCGGCAAGCAGACGCGCGTAGCGTTCAAGATCATGGCGTGTGCTGCGCTGGTTGCTCATCAATCTTCCTGTCAGTGCGTGATTCGACTCCGTTGAGCGAGCCACCTTCAACTACCGTACACGCCGCTCGCCGATCCATTACGCCGCCGCATCTGCGATAACGCAATGGCGACCCGGTGGCGGAGCGACCGACATGGACTTCATCTGGCACATATTCCAAGCGATCGGCGTCGGTGCCGCGGCCGGGCTTTCGCCCGCAGTCGGCTTGGCGATGGTGATCGTGTGCGCGGCCGTCGGACTCGGCATCACCACGGCGAACGATGACTATGGCTTTCTCGAATCCGCCGCCGCGGTCGTCGTCGCGATTCTCATACTGCTCCAATCGATCGCGCTGATCGCGATTCCCGGTGGGATGGCGGCACGGGTCGCCGCCGACCGACCGCGTCTAACCGTGGTCCATCTCGCCGTCGCGATCGTGCTCGGTGCTCTCGCCGGCGGGATCGTCTTCGGCGCCGAAAGTGATCCGACCTGGATCGGCCTGTTGTTCGGCGGTGCGTCCGCTGCGCTCGTCGCGTACGCGTCCGGAGGTCTATTGCGCGGAGTCGGAGAACGGCTCGAAGCCAGTCAGCAGCGTCAGATGAAAAGGGCGAACAAACAGGAGCAGGAGGCAGCGAAGAAGGACGTCGAGTCCTCGCGACGGGTGATTGCCTTTGCTGTCGACATCGCCGCTGTCGTCGCGGTGATCGTTCCGCTACTACTTCCTCCCACAGGAGTCATCCTGCCGATCGCCGCCGCTGTTTTGATCGTGCGTGGTCGCCGACGTGCCGAGAAGAAACACGAGGGGCTACGGGTTCTCAATTGAGCGCGGCTCAACTTTCGGTTGGCATGCCATTGCTCCCCGCCGCCTAGATTCAGTACGTGCCCGAAAGCTCCAAAGCGGCCAACTCGTCGAACTCCACGGGGTCCGCAAAGAAACTGGTTCTCGTCGTGGTCGATGGGATGCGGCCCTCGTCATTGGCCAGCGCGATCGACGACGGTGCGGCGCCCACCTTCGCCAGACTGATTCGCGAGGGCTATGCCAGCAGCGAATGCATCTCCTCGTTTCCGTCGCTGACGCCCGTGGCCACGTCGATGATCGTCACCGGTAACGGCCCGGACCGGCATGGCGTGCCATCGATGCACTGGTACAAGCGCGACGAGCGGCGCTACGTCGACTACGGAATCAGCTTTCCAGCTGCCAGGCGCAGCGGGTTGATCTCCGTTCTGAAGGACCTCGTCTACCGGATCAATGAGGAACACCTCAGCGCTTCGACGCCGACGTTCTTCGAGTCGCTCGAGCGCGCCGGGATTCGATGCGCCTGTACGACCTACATGATCTACCGCGGGCCGCACGAGCACGAGTTCATCGGCAGTGGCGTACCGGGGGCGCTCGCCGGAGTCACGGGCATGTCACGCCCCGGCTACGGTCCGACCGACCTGATCTACGGCGACATCTTCGACTCCCGGGGCACCGATTGCCGCTCCAACTACGGAGTGCCGGGCCGTCGCGATCAACACACCGCGTGTGCCGGAATCGAAATCGTCGCCGACGGCGGCTACGACTTCTTGCTGCTGTCGTTTCCGGACAACGACAACTACTCGCACCGCCTAGGTCCCGAGGCGCAGCCGGCTTCGATCGCCAACGCCGACGCGCAGTTCCAGCGGGTGATCGACAGCTATGGGGGATACCGCAGGTTCACAGAGGATCACGCGGTGATCGTCGTCTCCGATCATTCGCACAGCAAGGTCAATGAAGGGGTCGACCTGCTGCTGATGCTCGCCGAGCACGAGTGGGATGTTCTGGCGCCGCGACAGGGTCGTCGCAAACGCAATGCCGCGCAGATCGCAGCGAGTCCGGCAGCCCGCGTCGGCAATCTCTATGTGCTTGACGAGGACAGGCTCGGAACCGAGGTTCCGCTGCTCGTGCACGACCTTCGAAGGCAGGCGACGATTGATCAAGTGCTTTGGCTTGAGGCGGGAAACGAGGCTGCGGTTGCCATGGGAGAGGCTGAGCTGCGATTCGCACCCGGCACTCAGTACGAGGACTTGCGCGGTCAGAAATGGGATGTGGACGGTGACCTGTCCGCGCTCGGTCTTCAGACGCAGGACGGTCTGATTTTCAGCGAGCGCTATCCGGACGCACTTGCGCGGAGCTGGTCGGGATTGACATGCGCAGACACCGGCGATGTGATGGTGACGCCAGAAATCGGCTACGAATTCTTCGACTGGGGCGGCGTCGCCCACGTCGGCGGCGGCACCCACGGATCGCTGCACCACGCCGACTCGGCCGCACAGTTGATCGTCCACGGCACCGGCGAGTCACGCGAACACCAATCAACGTGGTCAATCGCCGATATCAACAACCTAATCCTCGAACACTTCACCGCCCGACGCTGAAAACAAGGTTCCCCGTTGAGCAAACCTTGTTCATAGATGAGGGAGTTGAGGTGGGGGGTAGGCTGTCGCGGCGATGGGCGTGGCAGCGAAACTTCCTGGTCCGGCTCGCCGTGTCGCCGTGCGGTCGACGCGTGGGATCGTGCGCGCGCTTGGTCTGAAGGGTCGATCTGAGCTTGCTTTCTGGACGGACGTGTGGGATCGGTCGATCCGTGACGGAAACCTATGGGGCGAGCGCGCCCTTGAACTTTCAGGGGACGACTCGATCGCCGAGGACTACGTTGGTCGTCGATGGCAGCAGGCCCGGGCCGAAGTGAACCGTGTGCTGGAAGAGGCGTCGATCGATGATCGCAACTACTTCGATGGCAAGGTCGTGGTCGACATTGGACCCGGTTGTGTCGGCTTCCCAGATGCCTGCCCGGCCAAGCGGTCATTCGGCGTCGACCCGCTGGCCGAGGCTTATCGGGAGGCCGGTCTGCTGCTGGAGAGCGAGGCGGTCTATCTCGATGTTCCGGCTGAGGACATTCCTCTGCTGTCCGGCACGGTTGACGTCGTGGTTTGTCGCAACAGTCTCGACCACGTCGATCGACCGACAACGGTGCTCAGCGAGATTCACCGCCTGCTGCGGACCGGCGGCGAACTCATCCTCAACGTTGACCTCGATCATCCGGCAAGCCCGACCGAGCCGCACGAGATCTCTCGTGAGAGCTTGAGGAGCTGGCTGGCAGACTTCGAAATTCTTCGCGAGCAGGAGTGGGATCACGGCCACGCCGGCAGCGACCAGCCCGGCCACGCCATTGTCATCGTTGCGCAAAAACCACTTTGAGCCCACGAATTCACACACGTCTGAACGTAGGTATTCGGCAATCGCACAATTGGGTCCAATTGACCAAGTTCGCGCTCGTCGGGGCCAGCGGCTACGTGGTCAACTTGGTCGCATACGAGGTCGCCCGCAAGGGATTCGACGTGCACTACCTGCTTGCCGCCGTGATCGCATTCTGTTTCGCCGTCACCAACAACTTCCTTTGGAACAGGCACTGGACCTTCAAGGCGACCGATGGTCACGCGGGCTTCCAGGCCGCTCGCTTCTTTGTCGTCAGCGTGTTCGCGTTGGCCTTCAACCTCGTGGTGCTGAAGCTGCTCGTGCAGGTCGGCGTCGGCGAGTTCCCCGCGCAGGCGATCGCGATCATCTGCGCGACGCCACTTAACTTCGTCGGCAACAAGCTCTGGTCATTTCGTGCCGATCGGGTCGACGACACGGCGAAGGCCGGCTAGCCCGACTCGATCACTCCAGCGGTTCGATCAGTTGCGTGACTGCCGTCGCACGACCTTCGCGGTCGGCCTCGACCACGACGCCCATCAAGTGTTCGTCGCCCGTCGCGCTGTCGAAGCGCTGCGGCATCCCCGTGCGCAGCTTGGTGATGATCGCCTCCTTGACGACTCCGATCACGCCTGCGCGCGAACCCGTCATGCCGACGTCGGTGCAATAGGCCGTACCGCCGGGCAAGACGCGCGCGTCGGCCGTCGGGATATGCGTGTGCGTGCCGACGATCGCCGTGACCCGACCGTCCAGGTGCCAACCCATTGCGACCTTCTCGCTGGTGAGCTCGGCATGGAAGTCGACGAGCAGCAGATCGGCGTCGTTGCCGATCTCGCGGATGATTGCATCGGCCCTGTCATACGGATTGCCGTTGTTGTCGAGTCCGAACTGGCCGATCAGATTGATCACGCCCAGTCGAAGGTTGCCGTTCTCAACGACGACGAAACCCTTGCCCGGGTTTGAATCGTGCTGATTGGCGCAGCGCACGATCGGCTTGCCGGAGTCGAGGTAGCCGTAAACCTCGCGGTGGCGGTAAGTGTGGTTGCCGAGTGTGATCGCGTCGACGCCGAGGGCAAAAATCTCATCAGCGGTGGCCGGCGTGATGCCCATCCCACCGGCGGCGTTCTCGCCGTTGACCACGACGAAGTCTGGTTCGTGTTGCTCGCGCAATTTCGGCAGCAACGTGCTCAACGTGCGGCGCCCGGGTTCGGCGACGACATCCCCGATGAAGATGATCTTCGGCATTGCGCGAGTCTAGATGCGTCGACTAGAGGCCCGACGACAACAGGTTCTGGTTATGCTCGCGCGCATGCCGCTGCTCGAAGGTCGAGAACTCGTCAAGCGCTACGGCGACAAGGCAGTTCTCAATTCAGTTTCTGTGTCCATCGACTCCGGGGAGAGCGTGGCGATCGCCGGCCCGAACGGGGCCGGCAAGACGACGCTGCTCTCAATTCTTGCCGGAGTGCACAAGCCCGACGCTGGCGAAGTCGTCGCTGACAACTCTCGTTTGGGCTGGGTTCCGCAGCGCGCAGCCGTCTACGGCAAGCTGACAGTTCGTGAGAATCTCAAGCTCTTCGGCAAGCTCGAAAGGGTGGACGACGTCGACGGATCGGTGAGTCGCATTCTCGAGCGAATCGAACTGACGCATCGTGCCGACGACCGCGCCGAGAATCTCTCGGGCGGCATGCGCCAACGGCTCAGCATCGGAATGGGATTGATCAGTGATCCAACGGTGCTTCTGCTCGACGAGCCTTCGGCCGCACTGGATCCACTCCAGCGCGAGCGCCTATGGGAGTTGCTCGGATCATTGGTGAGCCACGGCATCGCCCTGGTCTTTTCCACCCACGCAGCCGGCGAGGTTGAGGGACACGCCTCGCGCGTACTGATTCTGGACGGCGGCGACCTCTTGTTCGACGGCCGACCGAATGACATCGGCCCCGGCGCCCACTTCGAGCTGGCATTCATCAACTTCCTGCGCGAGCGACGCAGCACCGCTGCCGGGAGCGAAACCCGATGAGGCTCCGCCATCTACTCGGAAAAGATTTGCGCCTGTTGCGTCGCACGCCGACGATCGTCGTACTGCTCGCGCTCTATCCCGCTCTGGTCGCGATCCTGATCGGCCTCGCCGTTGGTCGCCCGCCGACCAAGCCGCGCGTTGCGATCGTCAACCAGGTGCCTGCCGATCAACGCGCACTCAGCGTTGGTGGCAAGCGGTTCGATCTCGACAAACTTGTCAAAGCGCTTTACGACAACGTCGACGGCTACGACGTCAAGGATCGCGCGGCGGCATTGCAGGAAGTCAAATCCGGCGACGCCGTCGCGGCGGTCGTGATCCCGTCGACGATCGTCGAGGACCTCGAGTCACAGTTAGGGCAAGGCACGATCGAGGCGATCTTCGACGAGTCGGATCCGACTCGCAAGGCCTACGTCGAGAACACGATCAAGGGCCTGCTGGTCGACACCAATCGCGAACTGACTCGAAGATTCACCGACGTCGCGCTCGACTATCTCGACATCGTCGTCAATGGAGGCGAGATCGGCTTCGGCGGTCAGACGACGAAGATCCTCGGACTGAAGAAGGGCGAGGACATTCTCCCGAGAGTGCTTCCCTACATTCCGGCAGACCAACGGGCCGACGTGATCAAACTCGCGGAATCGTCGCGGCTTGCCCGCGTCGGCGCGAGTAACGCAGACTCATTGCTCGAACGCGTGGGCGAACCGATCAAGCTCAAGAACAACCCCGTCGGCACCAACTCGTCGCTCTCGTCGCTTGCCGTCGCGGTCGCGGTCGCGGTCTCCGCGATGTTCGTCGCACTGCTGCTCGGCGCCGGCATGCTCGCGTACGAACAGGAGGATCAGATGATCACGCGGCTGCTGCGCGGACTGGCCTCGCGCAACACGATCGTGATCGAGAAGACCGTGCTGGCCGGCATCTGCGCATTGGTCGTGGGCACGGTGATGGTGCTCGCCTTCGGCTTGTTCGTCGACATCCGATGGAGTCGTGCGTGGGCCTGGTGGCCCGCGATCATGCTCGCCTCGGTCGGTTTCGGTGCCGCAGGCGTTGCCGTCGGCGCGGCGAGCGGCGACGTGCGCGCCGCATCGCTCGCATCGTTCATGCTCGGGCTGCCGTTGGCGGCGGCTGCGTTGGTGCCAAAAGGCGCGATCGCGGACGGTCTCTACAACGCTCTGCAGGCGATCAATGCCCTGTTCCCGTTCCAGCCGTCGCTCGACCTGATCCGCGCCGGACTCTCACCCGGCTTTGATGCGCTCGTTCCAGCATTGCACCTAGGAGTGTTGATCACGGTCTACTGCCTGCTCGCAAGCTGGGCGATCAAGCGCCGCACGACCTGAGCCCAGTGTTTCCGGCAAGAACTGTGTCTCCAACAAGAACTGCTTTCAGGCGGCGGCGCAGTACAGTGGATCGATGGCATTTCCAGCAACCAGACTGCGGCGGCTGCGCGCTACGCCGGGCATTCGATCGCTCGTTCGCGAGACCGACCTGACGCCCGCACACTTGATCGCGCCGATCTTCGTTGTCAGCGGCGAGGGTCGCCGCGAACCAATCGAGGCGATGCCGGGCATCGAACGGTTCAGCCCCGATCTCGCGGCGCTTGAGGCCGCAACGCTAGAGGCGCTCGGAGTGGCAGGGGTTCTGCTTTTCGGTATTCCCGACGAGAAGGACGAGATCGGCAGCTCGGCATGGGACCCCGACGGACCGGTCCAACGTGCAACCGAAATGATCAAGACGCTGACGTCCGAACTGACGGTCGTCACGGATGTCTGTCTCTGCGCATACACCACGCACGGCCACTGCGGAGTGATCGATGGAGACGGTCGGATCGACAACGACGAGACGCTTGAGTTGCTCGCACGCACCGCGATCTCGCATGCGGCCGCAGGTGCCGATGCGGTGGCACCAAGCGACATGATGGATGGACGAGTCGGCGCGCTGCGTTCGGCCCTCGATGAGGAAGACTTCACGACCACCGCGATCATCGCCTACAGCGCCAAATATGCGAGCGCCTTCTATGGGCCGTTTCGTGACGCAGCCGACAGTGCGCCATCGGTCGGCCCAGGTATACCCGATGATCGCCGCGGATACCAAATGGATCCGGCGAATGCCCGCGAGGCAGTCCGCGAGGCGCTGCTCGACGTTGAGGAAGGGGCGGACATCGTGATGGTCAAGCCCGGTCTGCCCTACCTCGACGTCATCAATCGCGTCCGCGATGCCGTCCCCACGCCGGTCGCCGCATACAACGTCAGCGGTGAGTACGTGATGATCAAGACGGCAGCGGCCAGCGGTCAGCTCGACGAACGCGCTGCGGTTTCGGAGGCGCTGCTTGCCCTGCGCCGCGCTGGTGCCGACGTGATCGTCACCTACCACGCCAAAGACTTCGCGCACTGGCAACAGTGACCGACGCTCGACCGCACAACGGTGGGCCGGGCAGTACGTCGTCCGATCGCAACGCGAACTCGCGGGCGCTGTTCTCCCGTGCCCGCCGCGTGATGCCGGGCGGCGTGAATTCACCGGTTCGCGCAATGCGCTCGATCGACCGCGAGCCACTGTTCATCGAACGCGCCTCCGGCTCGACGATCGTCGACGTCGATGGCGCCGAATTCGTCGACTACGTCTGTTCGTGGGGTCCGTTGATCCTTGGGCACGCTCAGAGCGACGTGATCGATGCGGTCACCCGAGCTGCGGCAGCCGGCTCCACCTACGGTGCCCCGACGGCGATTGAGGTCGAACTCGCCGAAGCGATCGTCGAGCGAGTCCCGGGTTTGGAGATGATCCGCATGACGTCCTCGGGCACCGAAGCGGCGATGTCGGCCGTGCGTTTGGCCCGCGCGGCGACTGGGCGGGACAAGATTCTGAAGTTCGCCGGTGCCTACCACGGCCACAGTGATTCGCTGCTCGTTGACGCGGGGTCCGGCCTGGCAACACTTGCGGTCCCGGGCAGTCCGGGGGTTACGCGGGGCGCCAGCGAGGACACGATCGTGATCGCCTGGAACGACGGCCAGGCGCTCGCGGCAGCCTGTCGGCAACACGAGTTCGCAGCGATCATCGCCGAACCGCTGCCGGCAAACATGGGCCTGGTACCGCCGGAGCGGGAATTCTTGAAGCAACTGCGCCAGCAGGCCGACGACAACGGCGCTTTGCTGATCTTCGACGAGGTGATCAGCGGATTCCGCGTGGCCCCCGGCGGCATGCAAGAGCTGTCGGGCGTCGAAGCCGATCTCGTGGTGCTCGGCAAGATCGTCGGCGGCGGATTGCCGGCAGCGGCGTACGGAGGACGCCGTAGCTTGCTCGAACTGATCGCCCCCGAAGGCGACGTCTACCAAGCGGGAACGCTTTCCGGTAATCCGCTGGCGATGGCAGCTGGTCTCGCGACGATCTCGCAACTCGACGCGGACGCCTATGCGCAGCTCGCCAGCACTACGCAACGACTGGACGACGGTTTGCGAGCGGCGGCGTCGGCCACCGACACGGCGCTCAGCGTCGTCAGCGAATGCGGGCTGCTCACAGTCTTCTTCGCCGATCGACCGCCAAGCAACTACGAACAAGCCAAGGCCTGTGATCTCGACGCGCACGCCGCGTGGTGTCGCGGCCTGCTCGACCGAGGGATCTACGCTCCGCCATCGCAGTTCGAGGCGTGGTTTCCGTCGCTGGCGCACGATGAACCTACGATCGACGCGACGATTGCAGCAGCAGCTGACGCGTTCACCGAGATCGCGACCCGATGAACGGCGCCAAAGAACATGCATCCAGAGCTCGACTGCCCGACGATCAGTTGATCGCGGCGCATCGCAACACCACCCCGGCGAGTGCGATCGAGGATGCCGAATGCCTGCGGATTGCCGCGGCCGAGGTCGTTCGCGAGGGATACCTGCTGCACTACGGCGATTCCCGCTACTACGACTTCGCGGACGAGGATCTAGCCCTGCTCGCCGCCGATCGAATGTATGCATCTGGCCTCGACCTGTTGGCTCGCGCTTCCGACACAGAAGCAGTCGGAATGCTGGCGACTCTGATCGCTGGTTGTGCGGAAGCTCACGCAGTCGGTGAGAGTGCGCGTGCCGACGAGTTATGGGCCTCGACATTGGCTATGCTTGCGCCCGGTTCCGATGCCGACGGACCGGTCTGAAACGGCCTTTGTTCCGTCGTCACCGGCAATCGCTCTTCTCGTCTTTCGTTGATCACAGTCGAACGAAGCTCGCGCGATGACCCCCGAAAAAGAAACCAAAACTCCGAAGTCCAAATTCACGGCCGACCGCGGTTGGCCCGGCGCCTTCGAGGGCGAGACCGTCACGCGACGTCACTTCATGACGGGGGTTGCGCTGGGCGCAGGTGGGATAGCGTCGGCGATGTTCGCACTGCCGGCGCTCGGTTTCGCGCTCGGACCGATATTCGAGAAGACCGAACATCGCTCCTTGCTGGACGTCGGCGCGGTCGAAGACTTCCCGGCCGACACCTACACCCCACAGGTCGTCACGACCGTGGCGGGAATCGGCGAAGTCGGCAAGATCCTTCTTTACATCCGCAAGAACGACAACCCGACTCCCGAACAGAGCTGGCCGTTCGTCGCGATCTCCAACCGCTGCGCCCACCTCGGTTGCCCGGTTCGTTACATCGAGGCTGCGAAGTCCTTCATCTGTCCCTGCCACGGTGGCACCTACGGCTTCGAGGGCGAAGTCACAGGCGGTCCGCCGGTGCGACCGCTCGACCGCTTCGAGACCTACGTCGAGAACGGCCGTGTGTTCGTCGGCGAGCGCTTTTCCGTCAATTCGCAGCTCGAACGCGTACCGACCCGCGACCCGGGTGCGCACGTCGACGGTTTCTGGCAGGTCCTCTACCCACCGCGCCCGACCACCTGATCGACCGACGGACGCGACTGAATCATGCCGAAGATGCCAAAACCTTCCAACCCGTTGCACAAGAAGGTCTCCGACCTGCCCAAGCCTCCGATGCCTCCGCTGCCGCCGTCGCTCCGTCCCAATCCGAAGCCCAAGGAGCGCAGCGAGGTGACCGTCGGCGAAGCCGCTGCCGCCGGCGGAACGAGCGTCGTTGCCTGGATCGACGAGCGCACCAGTGGTTCCGGGTTCCTGCGCGGCTTCCTCTTTCGCAAGGTTCCCAAAGGCGTCAACTGGTGGTACACGCTCGGTTCGGCGACGATGTTCGCTTTCATCGCGCAGGCCTTCACCGGCGTCTTCCTGGCGATGTACTACGACCCCAACCCGACGGTCGCCTACGAGTCGATGCGCCACATCAACAACGAGGTCTTTCTGGGCGAATTCGTCCACGGAATGCACAAGTGGGGCGCAACGGTGATGACCGTGCTGCTCTTTGTGCACATGGCGCGAACCTTCGTTTTCGGCGCCTACAAGTATCCGCGTGAGCTCAACTGGGTCGTCGGTGTCCTGCTCTTGATGATGACGATGATGATGGGCTTCACCGGCTACCTGCTGCCGTTCGACCAGCGTTCCTTCTGGGCCACGATCGTCGGCGTGAACCTCAATGGCACGGGACCGATGATCGGCCCGTACCTTGCCGACTTCCTGCGCGGAGGCGCCGAATTCGGTTCCACGACATTGCCGCGCTTCTATGCGATTCACATGATGCTCGTGCCCGGACTGATCGCCGCACTCATCGGTATCCACCTTTATTTGGTCGCCAAGCTCGGCACCACGGCACCACCGTGGGTCAAGGCCGAGATTCCCGGCCAGGACGAGAAGCGGGTCTAGATGGACGCCAGGCAAAAGGAGCAGTACCTTCGCGAATACAGCGCGCTGAAGGCCAAGGGCAAGCCGTTCTTCCCGTATGCGGTCGGCAAGGACTCACTGATGGCATGCATCGTGCTGATCGTGATCATCTTCATGTCGCTGATCCTCGGTGCCGAACTCGGTCCGAAGGCCGATCCGACGACGACTTCATATGTTCCGCGACCGGAGTGGTACTTCTTCTTCCTCTTTGAACTGCTCCGTGTGATCAAGCCGCCGGAGCTGGTTTTCGTCGCGACGCTCGGTATCCCGAACATCGCGATCGCGCTGCTCGTGCTGTTGCCGTTCTACGACCGTGGTCCAGAGCGTCGACCAGAGCGTCGCCCGATCGCGATGACCGCGATGGCGCTGACGATCGTCGCGATGACCTATCTCACGCTGCTGGGCGCTTTCGCCGGTTCGCCGACCGAGATCGACATGGAAGTGCCCGAGCAGTACGTCTACGGCAAGGAAATCGCCGCCAACTCAGGCTGTCTGGGTTGTCACAAATTCGGTGAGAACGGAAACGACGGCCCCGGGCCGAACCTGACCACGATCGGCGCGCGCCTGCCGAAACAGGCGATCGAGCGCACGCTCGACAACCCGACTGCGCCGATGCCGAGCTTCCGCGATCTGCCGCCCGAGCAGAAGGAAGCCCTCGTCAACTTCCTTGCGTACCTGCGCTAGCGGCGCACTTACGCGAACCTCGCATCGGCCGACTGACTAGGCTGCGCCCTGTGAGCAGTCAACCAGCCAACTCCTCCGCGGCAGATCCCGTAGCGGCCAAGGGCACGTTGCCCGAGCAGCAGGTGCAGGCGATGTTTGATCGCATCGCCAAGCGCTACGACTTGATGAATACCGTGATGACCGCCGGCCTGCACGACGAGTGGAGAGTTCGAGCCGCAGATGTTGCCGACGTTGGCCCGGGTTCTCACGTGCTCGACGTCGCGACCGGCACCGGCGACCTCGCGATCGAACTCGCCAAGCGGGTCGCCCCGGGCGGCAGCGTCACGGGCGTGGACTTTGCCGAGGAGATGCTCGCCGTTGCACGCACCAAGCAGACATCCGTGTTGGCCGGCGTCGACGCCGAGGTCGTCTTCGAGCAGGGAAATGCACTCGATCTCAAGTACGACGACGACATGTTCGATGCGGTCACCGTGGGTTTCGGCGTGCGGAATTTCTCCGATCTGGCCGCCGGCCTCACCGAGATGGCCCGAGTTGTTCGTCCGGGCGGCAAGTTCGTGATTCTGGAGATCTCACAGCCGCAGAAGCCGCCGCTCTCATATTTCTACAAGGCCTGGTTCGACGGCCTCGTCCCGTTCATCGGCAAGTTCGCCGGCGAGGACAGCGCTTACACGTATTTGCCGAACTCAGTCAAGCGCTTCGCGCGGCCGAGCGAGCTCGCCGGGGTACTGGCCGATGCGGGCACCACAAACGTGCGTTGGATTGCACTGGCGGGTGGCATCGTGACGATCCACCACGGGACCGTGGTCTGACCAGACGTCGGCAAGTGCGAGGCGGGGCGATCCGATGACCGGCGATACCCGAGCCTTCCGCGCCCTCGTCGAGACCGTCGGCGAGAGCATCACCGCGCGACTTTCCGACGTCGAGCGACGACTGACGGAACTTGTCGATGCCCGCGATCCTCGTGCAAGCGGCCCGGCACTCGAGACATTGCGCGCCGGCGGCAAACGACTGCGCCCTCTGCTCGTGCTCACCTGCGGTGCCATCGACGATGCAGACGAAACTCAACAACGAGCTTTGATCAGCGCGGGGGCGGCCGTCGAACTGGTGCACATGGCGACGCTCGTTCACGATGACGTACTGGACGACGCAGCGTTGCGGCGCGGCCGACCGACGGTCTACGCGGAACATGGGCGCGAGCGGGCGGTGCAGACCGGCGACATGCTGTTTGCGATTGCCTTCGAAGAGCTCGCTGCTTCTGGCGACGCCGATCAGGTGCGCGCGCTTTCCGAAGCCGCGTCCGGTCTCGCCACGGGCGAGCTGCTTCAACGTGAGGATGCGTGGAACGCCACGGTCACGCGCGACCGGTACCTCCTGCGCTGCTCACTGAAGACCGCTCGCTTATTCGAGGCCGCCGCTCAGCTCGGTGCCCACGCCGGTGGGCGACCAGAGCTCGCGCCGACGCTGGGCGCTTTTGGTGCAAAAGTAGGGCTCGCGTTTCAGCTCGCCGACGACGTGCTCGACGTCGTTGCCTCCACCGAACAGACCGGTAAGACCCGCGGCGCAGACCTGCTCGACGGAACCGTGAACCTGCCGTTGATCGTTGCGACGGAGCGAGACGCTTCACTCGGCGATGTAGAGCTGCGATCGATCACCACTGCCGAACGGGCTGCGGAAATCTGCGATCGAATCGTTGCGACCGGCGCGCCGGATGACGTCCTCGCGGAAGCGCGAAAATTGATCGCCGATGCCAAAGAACTGCTCGACGGTCGGGTTACACGAACCGAACGCTCCGTGTTCGAGTCGATTGCTGACCAGGCGGTTGTCCGCAACAAGTAGCCCGGACAGGCACGAAAAAGACCGGCTTCTTGCCGGTCCTTTTCGATCTCGGTGTCCCTGGGGGGTAGTTGGAACAGTTTCAGATCTGGCGGACTAAAAGTGCTCGCCGGATTAAAAGTCTTCGGGAAGAATGTGGCCTTCGCCGAGCGCACCTACGAACGTGTTGATCTCGGTCGCCATATTCGCGTAAGTCAGGTTGCGGAGGTCGCGGACGAGTGAGTCAGTTCCGCGGTCGAGCAGGCAGTCGAATTTCTCGATCAGTTCCTCGTCCATCACGCCCGGCGCGACGTCTTCGCAGTTCGGACAACGCAGCGTCACACGCCAATGGGTTCCCTCGGCCTGTTCCCAGTCAATCGGGTAGACCATGTCGCAGTCACAGTGCTGGCAGTGCGATACGTCCTCGATCTTCGATGCGATTGCATCCTCGAGACGGCGGCCGCGTACTGCCGAACCGGCTTGCTGCTTCTTGGTCTTGTCGTTTCGTGAGTTCATTCCGTTGAGCCTCATTGGGGGTGCTGGCTGGTCTGTCCACGGCTCGTATCGACACCGCCGATTGCGGCCTTTAGTCGAATCTTGGGTATTTCGTTTTACGACCAGCCAGTCACTTGGTGCCTGAGCTGCAGCACGCCTTCGGAACTCAGCGACTACCCGCCATCGCACCGCCTAGACTGCCTGCACGATGGTTCTCAGCGATGGAACAATTCGTGCAGAGATCGAAGCGGGCAGGATCGTGCTCGATCCGTTCGAGCCCGACAACGTTCAGCCGGCCAGCGTCGACGTACGCTGCGACCGCCTGTTTCGCGTCTTTCACAATGCGCGCTACCCGTACATCGACGTTCGCAAACCGATGGATGACCTGACCGAGAAGGTCGAGATCGAGGGCGACGAGCCGTTCATACTGCACCCGGGCGAGTTTGTTCTAGGCCAGACGCTCGAACGCCTTACCGTGCCAGATGACATGGTCGCCCGGCTAGAGGGCAAATCGTCGCTCGGCCGACTCGGTCTGCTGATCCACTCGACCGCCGGGTTCGTCGACAGCGGTTTCACCGGCAACATCACCCTCGAGCTCTCAAACGTCGCGAACTTGCCGATCACGATCTACTACGGGATGCCGATCGGCCAGCTTTCATTCATGCGCCTTGACGCTCCGGTCGAAAAGCCGTATGGAGCGGACGGCATGGCCAGCAAGTACCAAGGCCAGGCCGAGCCGACGCCCAGCAGCTACCACCTCAACTTTTCTCGTTAGGATCGAACAGCGTCATGCCAGGAAATATCGGACTCCCCGAAATCATCATCGTGCTCGTGCTCGTGCTGATCATCTTCGGCCCCAAGCGCCTACCCGAACTCGGACGTTCGCTCGGCAATGGCATTCGCGAGTTTCGCGGTTCGGTCACGGGCGATCACGACGACAAAGCGAAACCGGCGTCGCTGGACAAGGGCGATTCGCCCAAGGCGCCGGCCGATGCGTCGGTTGGCTCGGAGCCCGAACACAAGGCCAACGAGCAGTAGCTCGCGCCGCCCGCCGAACTGTGCCATGTGAAGAAATTTGGCCGTACGGAGTGTTTGGGCGAGCGGTTCTATCTTGAATACAGGCCGATAGCGACAGGACCTGACCGATGGGCAAGATCAAGCCGATAAGTCACGAAGACGAACTCAGCCTAATCGAGCATCTCGATGAGCTTCGTACGCGGCTGATCATCCTGCTACTCGCCTTCCTGGTCGTCGGCGGTCTTTGTTTTTGGCAGAACAACGCGATTCTCGAGATCGTCAATGCGCCGCTGCCGCCGGAGATGATTCCTGCGACGTTCGGTGTCTCGGAGGCATTCATGTCGACGCTGACGGTCTCGCTCTACGCGGCGTTGATCATCGTTTCGCCGTTGCTTGTGTACGAGATCTACGCGTTTGTCGTCCCGGCCTTCAGTGAACAGGAAAAGCGCGTCGCCCGGCCGTTGGTTGTCGTCGCGCCGCTGCTGTTCATCGCAGGCAGCGCCTTCGGCTACTTCGTCGTACTCCCGGCGGCGCTGAGTTTTCTGCTCGGATTCAACGACGAAGAGTTCAACATGCTCCTACGCGCTCGCGATTACTACTCGTTCTTCGGAATGACCGTGCTGTCGATGGGCGCCCTGTTCGAGATGCCGCTGGCGATTCTCGTCGCGGCCCGACTTGGTTTCGTGACGCCGCACCAGCTGCGCACGAACCGACGCTATGCGGTGTTGATCATCGCTGTGGTTGCGATGCTTCTGCCGGGCACCGACCCGATCACGATGCTGATCTCGATGGTCCCGTTGTTGGTTCTTTTCGAGGCCAGCATTTGGCTGGCCGTGTGGTTCGGCAGCCCTTCGGATGCGATTTCACAGTCGGCGGATCTCGCCAAATCGAGCGAAGCTGCCAAGGCGTGAGCCCCAATGAGGTAACTTTCCGCCCGGGAAAATGCTGTTTGATCTCCAAGGACCGCGGAAGACCTTTGTAAAGGTCATTTATCTGGGCTTGGCCATTCTTTTGGCCGGCGGTCTTGTGCTGTTCGGGATCGGTAGTGACGTCAACGGCGGGCTGGCCGATCTCTTTGGTGGAGGCTCGCGTGGCCAGCTGCAGGACCAAGTTGAGACGGCCGAGGAACGCGTCGAGAAGCAGCCGAAGAATCCCGAGGCACTGGCCGAATTGATCGGTGCGCGCTACAGCCTTTCCGGTGACAAGGACAACTTCAACTCCGAGACCGGCGAGTTCTCCGAAGAGGGCAAAGAGCAGCTCGAACTTGCGAAGAAAAACTGGGAGACGTACCTCAAACTGACAAACGACAAGCCGGACGTCACTGCGGCGAACTACGCGGTGCAGGTCTTTCTCGGGCTGCAGGATGCCAAGGGCGCGATGCAGGCCCAAGAGCTCATTACTGCTCAGGATCCAAACTCTGCGAACTATTTGGCGTTGATGCTCTACGCCCTCTATTCGGGCGACAGTCTCGTCGCGACCGGTGCCAAGCAGAAGGCCCGCGAGTTGGCAAGTAAGGATCAGATCGACGAGATCAATCAACAGATCAAGCAGGCCGAGCAGGAAATCGGCCAGCGTAATGAACAGGTTCAAAAGCAGATCCAGGAACAGTTCGCCCAGCAGCAGCAGAACAGTCAGGGCGGAGCGCCCGGCAACCCGTTCGGCGGCGCCGGCGTGGGTGCCGGCAACTGAGGCCAGCCCGATCCGCTGATAGTCGGGAATCGGTCCTCTCGGCGTTCGACTCGCAGAAGCAGTTCAGTACCCTTAGCTGAGAACGGTGCCCGTCGGGCGCGGTTCTTTTTTACGGGCCATTAGCTCAATTGGCAGAGCAGGGGACTCTTAATCCCAAGGTTGAAGGTTCGATTCCTTCATGGCCCATTTGGCGGCGGCAGGACGCGATTGCCTGCGTCGTTCGGCGGCTCACGTGCGATTGCACGCTTCGCCGCCTGCCTCCTTGGCAATCACGCCCATCCGCACGCCAAATGGAGGCGGAACAGGTCTCCGGAGCGAAATGAGGAATGAACGTGACCGACTCAGCGCAGCACGAGATGGCGATTGTGGACAGTGAGCTGATGCCTGCTGTCGAGGCGACGATTCCGGCAATTGACGAGGGCTTTCTCCGTGGAGACAGCGTGTTTGACGCGTTTCGGGTCTATGGTGGGCGGCCGTTCGGGGTTGAGGAGCATCTGGCTCGGCTGGGTCGTTCGGCTGAGGGGATGCGCTTGGAGGGCATCGATTTCGCTGCGATCGAGCGGGAGATCAGTGAATTGATTGCGGCGCGTGGCGCTGACGAGGACTATGGGCTCAGGGTGGTCTGCACGCGTGGCGGGCACCGTGTCCTGATGACTGAATCGGTGAAGATTTTCCCCCCGTCGATTGGCCTGGCCTCGGTTCACTATCGGCCGAACATCGTGCTCGATGGGCTGAAGACGCTTTCTTACGGCGGCAACGTTCAGGCCAACCGACTTGCCAAGGAGAAGGGATTCGATGAGGCCCTGCTCGTGACGCCCGAGGGGCATGTACTCGAAGCGCCGACTGCAGCGATCTTCTGGTCGCCCGACGGAGAACAACTCGTCACGCCACCGCTCGAAGCGGGCATCCTGGATTCGATCACCCGCAGCGTGTTGATCGACGCTCTGGAGGTGGAGGTTCGCTCGACAATGCTCGAAGAGGTGTTCGCAGCGAAGGAGGCATTTCTCTGTTCTTCTGTTCGCGAAGTCCAGCCGATCGACCGAATCGACGACCACAAGATGCCCGTGCCGGGTCCGCGCACAACCGCTGCCAAGCAGGCGCTCGCCGACGCCGTGCAGGCAAGACTCGCCGCGGCTGCCGCGAACACCGTCTAAGAGCTGCAGGCCCGCGTGGCCCGGGCCGTCGCGCCGTTCCCCGAGACAAAGACCATGCACGTACTAACGATCATTGGCAACCGACCGCAGTTCGTCAAGCTGGCAGCCGTCAGTCCGTTGCTGCGCGCGGCGCACACGGAGACGCTCGTCCACACCGGCCAGCACCACGACCGCGACCTTTCCGACGTTTTCTTCGAGCAACTCGGTCTGCCGGCTCCGGACCACGACCTCGGTATCTCCGGCGGCTCGAACATCGAGCAGACGGCGCGCATGCTCGCCGCTCTCGAACCGATTCTCACCGAGGTTGCGCCAGACGTGGTGCTCGTCTACGGCGACACCAACTCCACGCTCGCGGGCGCGCTGGTGGCTGCGCAGAGCAACACGCCGCTCGCGCACGTCGAGGCCGGACTGCGGTCATTCGATCGCACGATGCCGGAGGAGGTCAACCGCGTGATCTGCGACGTGCTTGCCGATCTGCTTTTCTCGCCGGGGGCCGCAGCAGCAGAGAATCTTGAGCGTGAGGGTGTCACCGGCGAAGTTGTGATCACCGGCGACGTGATGGGCGACGTGGTGCTCGGCCTCGGCGCAGAGCTCGACCCCGCCACCACGGCGGCCGATTTCAACGTCGTACCCGGCGAATTCGCTTTGGTCACCGCCCACCGCGCGGCCAACGTCGACGACGCAGCGAATCTCGAGCGTTTGGTCGAGGTGATCGAATCGCTCGACCTTCCTGTCGTATTCGCCATCCATCCGCGAACGCGCCAACGCTTGAACACCTTCGAGCTGTTCGGACGGCTCGAATCGATCGCCACCCTTACGTTGACGCCGCCGCTCCCGCACGCAACCACGCTTGCGCTCACCGCCGCTGCACGCGTTGTGCTGACCGACTCCGGCGGACTCCAGAAGGAGTCCGTCTGGCTCGGTACGCAGTGCGTCACGTTACGCGAGACCACCGAGTGGATCGAGACGCTGGGCGGCGGCTGGAACACGCTCGTCGGCCTCGATGTCGATCGCGTCGCGGCAGCAATCGCGGCGGGAGTGCCCGACGGCCCGCCCCCGCAGCTGTATGGCGCCGGGACGGCCGGCGCTGCGGTCGTGGCAGCGCTTGAGAATTGGCATTCCGAACGTGCCGATCAGTCAGGCGCGGGGATAGAGTCAGCACGATGAATGGCGAAGCCAACAGCACAGACGTTCCAGCCGTTGAGACGATCGGCGTGGTCGGTCTTGGCTACGTCGGACTACCACTCGCCGTCGCGTTTGCCGCAGCTGGACGCGCAGTAATCGGTCTCGACGTCGACTCCTCGAAACTTGCATGTCTGCAGGCCGGCGAGAGTTACGTGGAGGATGTCCCGAGCGGCGCGATCGTCGAGAATGCCGACGCGTTCACCTGGACCAGCGACTATGCCGAGCTCGCCAGGGCCGACGCGGTCGTGATCGCTGTGCCAACGCCGCTGACGCCAAATCGCGAGCCGGATCTCGGTGCGCTCGTTTCGTCTGCCACCGCCCTTGCAGGTTTTCTGCGCGAGGGCCAGCTGGTCGTACTTGAATCGACCACCTATCCGGGCACCACTCGCGAGCGACTCGTACCGATGCTCGAGGAGTCCGGGCTCAAGGCCGGGAGCGATTTCTTCGTGGCGTTCTCCCCTGAACGGATCGATCCGGGCCGTACCGACTACACGATGCGCACCACGCCCAAGGTCGTCGGTGGCGACGGACCGCAGGCGGCCGCCCGCGCCAAAGCCCTGTATGAACTTGTCTGCGACACAGTCGTCGAGGTATCTGCGCCGGAAGTGGCGGAAATGACCAAATTGCTCGAGAACATCTATCGCGCGGTCAACATCGCTCTGGTCAACGAAATGGCAGTGATCAGCGACCGCATGGGTATTGACATCTGGGAGGTCGTCGAGGCCGCCGCGACAAAGCCGTTCGGTTTTTCGAGCTTCAAGCCCGGCCCGGGTTTGGGTGGACACTGTCTTCCGGTCGATCCGTTCTACCTCTCATGGAAGGCTCGTGAGTACGGCGTCTCCGCAGAGTTCGTCGAGCTCGCCGGGCGAACGAACACGAACATGCCGCGCGTCGCCGCCGCGCGAACGATCGAGGCGCTGAACAAGGTCGGCGTCGCCAGCTCGAACGCCGAGATCGCGATACTTGGCGTTTCGTACAAACCCGATGTCGGCGATCTTCGTGAGTCACCCGCGCTCGCGATCATGGGTCAACTCAGGGAGCTCGGGGCATCGCTCAGCTATCACGATCCGCACGTCGAGGCCCTGCCCGGCTTCAACTTGAAATCTGAACCGCTCGACGAGATTGTGTCGCGCGCCGACCTCACGGTGATCGTGACCGCGCACAGCTCGATCGATTACGCGGCTGTCGTGGCGTCGGCCAAGCAGGTGCTCGATTTTCGCGGCGTCACACGCGGGCTGGACATTTCCGCGGCGCAGTCCGAGCGCGTGGTCAGGCTCTGATTCGAATGGCCGCGGGAGCAATTCCAGAGCGTGTCTCGATTGGCGTAGTCGGGTTGGGTCACTGGGGCCCGAATCTGGCACGTAACTTCGCTGCGCTGCAGGATGTCGACGTAACCTGGCTGTGCGACGGAAATTCCGATGCGCTTGAGCGCCAAAGACCGGGACACCCATCGGCGAAGCTGACCGCATCGATCGACGACCTACTCGACGACGACCAGCTCGACGCGGTGGTCGTCGCGGCGCCGGTTCCAGCGCACGCAGAGCTCGCGACCCGGGTGCTCGCCGCAAACAAGCACGTGTTTGTCGAGAAGCCGCTCGGCGCGACGTTGGCCGAAGCCGAACAACTCGTGACCGCTGCGCAATCCGGTGACCGCATCGTGATGGTCGGTCATCTGCTCGAGTATCACCCGGCCGTCGAGAGACTGAAAGCAATGATCGATGCCGGCGAGCTTGGTGAGATTCGCTACGTGTACTCCACCCGTCTGAATCTCGGCAAGCTGCGCACAGATGAGAATGCACTCTGGAGCCTCGGACCACACGATGTCTCGGTCGCGCTCGCGTTGATCGGAGAGGAACCCATCGAGGTCTCCGCGCACGGCGAGGCGTATATGAACGCGGGCGTGGAAGATGTTGTCTTTGGCTACATGCGCTTTCCCTCCGGCATCGCATCTCACCTCCACCTCTCCTGGCTGGACCCGCACAAGGAACGCCGCATCACGGTTGTCGGGTCCGAGAAAATGGCGACGTTCGACGACATGCGCATCGAAGGCAAACTGACCGTCTACGACAAAGGTTTCGACCAGAACTTCGAGTCCTACGGCGAGTACCTGGCGCGCTCCGGTGACATCACGCAACCCCACATCTCGAACGAGGAGCCATTGCGGATCGAGTGCCGCCACTTCGTCGAATGCATCCGCAGCGGCGAAACCCCTCGTACAGACGCGCTTTCCGGGCTGCGAACCGTGCGCGTTCTCGAGTCGCTTCAGAACTCACTCGATGCTGCTGCCAGTCGCGGCGCATCTGCCACCGAGGGCGTGACCAGTGGCTGATTCGACTGCGGCTGATTCGACCGAGTCGATCGCCGCTTCGGCGGTCATCGAGGACGGTGCCGTGATCGGAGCAAATGTCACGATCGCCGCCGGCGCAGTCGTTCGGGCCGGATCGGTGATCGGTGACAACTGCGTACTGCAGGAAAACTGCGTCGTTGGCAAACCCCCGGTGTTGGGCTCCGCGTCAACTGCAAGGTCCGAGGTTGCAACGGCGATTCTCGGTGCCGAGGTGTCGGTGCTCGCCGGAGCGATTGTATTCGCGGGGGCCGAGTTGGCGGACGGAGTGATCATCGGCGACCACGCGATAGTTCGCGAGAACGTCAGTATCGGGAGGCGTTCGGTGGTTGGTGCCAACGTCGTGGTCGAGAACGAGACGACCGTCGGCCAACGAGTGAAGATTCAGACCGGTGCCTACGTGACCGCCCAGATGATCGTTGAGGACGATGTTTTCATCGCACCGGCCGTGGTCACCACGAACGACAACACGATGGGACGTCACGCGGCAAATGAGGTGAATCGAGGTCCGATTCTGCGCCGCGGCTGTCGCGTCGGTGCCGCAGCAGTGCTGCTTCCCGGAGTAACCGTCGGCGAAGAGGCTTTCGTGGCCGCAGGAGCGCTTGTGACGCGAGATGTGAGCCCGAGGATGCTGGCGATGGGCAGTCCAGCGCGGGAGATTCGAAAAGTCGAGGCTGCAACGACAGAATCCTGAATCGCCGAAATGATTGAAGTTCCGCGCTCGGCTGCCGATACAAAGCGCGTTACAACAATCGTTGAGGTGGACCCATGTCAGACGGCCAGTTTCCGCCCGAGTCTCCGCAAGACCCGGTCAACGCCCGAAACACAAGCTCAGAGTTCGATCCCGATCAGGAGCCAGGACTTGCTCCTATCGGTCAACCGATGCCTGCGGACGCGGGTTCACCGGAAACCGATTCATCCGCCGACGAGACGATCGATCTCCCGACGGGAGGTCAGTATCCCGAAGACATGTTTGGGGTTTCAGACGTCGTCGAAGACGAAGCCGTGATCGAACTGCCGGCAGATGCAACTGCCGGCGGACTTGCCGACGCGGGACTTGAATACGGAGATGGATCAGTCGAACCGCTGCCACCGGCGGCCGAACCGCAGCCACTCACCGAAATCTCGCTCGACCCCATCCCCGCGCCACCTGCAGCCGACTCAGTCGGTGGCGACATGTTCGCCGTCGACGACCTGATGGCGTCGGATTCCGACCAAACGACAGAAGAGGCACCCGCTCCCGACTCGCCGCCCGCGCTTTCGCCTGCGGCCGGCGGCAGCGAGGAAGCTGACATGTTCTCGATCGACGATTCGATCGGCGACGCGCTCACGGAGGAGCCTCTGACCGACATCCCGGCGGCCGACGCTGCCAGCGGCAGTGATCTGTTCAGTCTCGATGATGTGGCCAACGACGACCAGCCCCAGGCGGAGTCGGTGCACGACCCGGCACCACTTGCAACCCCGGAACCGCTGGCAACACCAGAACCGCTCGCAACTCCGGAGCCGCTAGCAACTCCAGAACCGCTCGCAACTCCAGAACCGCTCGCAACTCCGGAGCCGCTCGCGACACCCGAACCCATTCAAAGCTCAGAACCGATCGCAAACCCTGAGGCTTCATTTACAACTGAGCCGCCCCAAGCAGCCGAGCAGCCACCGGTGTCCCAACCACTCGCGATACCGGAACCGGTCGCGACCCCAGAACCGCTGAGCGCACCGGCCCCCCTTGCGTTCGAGTCAGAGTCACAACAGCCGCCCGTCGCGGCAGACGCCGACAGTGCAGTCGAGCCGGGTCCCGACCAGGTCACAGAGCAGCCGCTCTCGGATGTCGCCAAGCTGTACTCGCAGGAGCCGCGGGTCGAGGCGCAGCCGCCGCTCGCAGGCACGGAAATCACGAGTCCTTACGCAGCGGAGCCGCAGGAAGCCGAGGTGTTGGATCCGGCGATGACCGATCTCGAAACCGCTGCGGATGAGTCCGAATCCGATGCCGCCACGATCGTGAATCCCTATGCCGAACCCGACAACGAAGTCGGGGTACTTGATCCAGCTATGGCTCTGAGCGAGACCGAGCGCGTCGAGCCCGAGCAGCCGCAAGAGGTCTTTGTCCGCACGGACTCCCAGCACTACGTCGAGAGCAACGAATATGAGCAGGCGGGAACGGACGACTACGCGCTCCCCGATTTGCCCGCGACCAACCGCTCGGAGAGCGTCGCGCCCCCCGGCATGGAAAACATGGTGATCGGTGGTCTCGTTGTCGCCAACGGAGGTCGTGCCGCAAAGAAATCACCACTGACCAAATCAGTCGGTGGCAAGGGCAAAGGCAAGTCCAAGGCCAAGTCGCAGCCCAAGCGCAAGGGACTTCCATTCGGTAAGGGCAAAGTGAGCGTGGCCGACGAAGTCGCTCCGGGCGCTGTCGCTGCGCCTGCCAATGCGCCGATGCACGGACAGATGCCGAACGACCAGACGGTCACGCAGGCCGCGGAACAATCTACGGAGTACGTCCAGCAGCCACCACCCGCTCAGGCACCACCCGCTCAGGCACCGACCGCTCCGGCACCAGTCGCACAGGTGCCGGTCGAGGGCAAGACGGGTAAATCACTCGCCGACCGCGTGTTCGGCGAGGCCAAGCCCGGTGAGCGCCACTCATTCTTCGGCTTCAAGTTTGGCGATCCGGCACCGCTGCCCGGCCAGCCGCAGTTGACGCACTCGCAGCCGATCGCAACCGAAGCGCCGACCGAAGGCAAAAAGAACAAACGCAGTCGCAAGGCGAAGCCCGCAAAGCAGCCCGACCCGAGCAAGCCTGCCAAGCAGGGCAAATCACTCGCCGACCACGTCTTCGGCGAGGCCAAGCCCGGCGAACGCCACTCGTTCTTTGGCATCAAATTTGGCGATCCGGCACCGCTGCCCGGTCAGGCCCAGCCAGTTGCGCCCGACATGGGCCAGGCGCCGGTACAACCACAGGTGCAGCCCGCAGCTCAGCAGGCAGCGTCAGCGCCACAATCCACGCCACAGCCAGTTGCTCCGCTCGTTTCAGCCCCGCCGGCTGCGCCAGCTCCGCCAACAGTTTCAACCCCGCCAACTGTTCCAGCTCCACCTAGCGCCGACGACTACCAAGGTGCGCAGGTGATTCAGAGCGCAGAAGCCACCACACACGCGCAGGGTAAAAAGAGCAAGCGTGCCCGCAAGCCGAAAAAACAGAAGGCACCGAAAGCCGCGAAGCCGCCGAAGCAGGGCAAATCGCTAGCCGACCACGTCTTCGGCGAGGCCAAGCCCGGTGAGCGCCACTCGTTCTTCGGCTTCAAGTTTGGCGATCCGGCGCCGCTGCCCGGACAGGCCCAGCCATTTGCGCCCGACACGGGCCAGGCGCCGGTACAACCACAGGTGCAGCCCGCAGCTCAGCAGGCAGCGTCAGCGCCTCATTCCACAAACTCCGCTTTCCCGGGGGGATATCCAGTCGACTTCGCCGAGGGCGCAGGCCAACATCCCCAGGCGCCAGCGCCCGAAGCAGGCCAGTCCGTCCCAACGCAGATAGTCCCGCCGGTCGAACAGACCGCGCAGGCACAGCAGCGCCAGTGATCGCGACGCGCTGAATCCACCTGGCGCGACTCAAGGCAAACAGCTGAGCCGCGGAATGGAGCAATCCAGCTGGGTGGTTCGTGCTTACTACGCCAGCTCGGCGGCGCGATCGCCGGCCAGAATCACCTGGGATCGCTCGGGGCCGACGCCGACCAGAACGATCGGTACGTCGAGAAAGTCACTGATGAAGGTCAGATAGTCGCGACAGCTCTGCGGCAGGTCATCCATCGAGCGCGCGCCGGTGATGTCCTCGTCCCAACCGGGCAGGTCGACGTACTCGGCCTGTGAGTGGTGCAGCACGCTCTGGTGGTACGGGAACTCGTCGAAAATCGCGCCGTCGGACGTGCTGTAGCTGGTGGCCACGCGGAGCGTCTCGGTGCCCGAGAGCACGTCGAGTTTCGTGATGCAAAGTCCCGTCAGTCCATTTATTCGCGTCGCGTACTTCAGAGCTACCAGATCGAGCCAGCCGATGCGACGCGGCCGACCGGTCGTCGTGCCGAACTCGCCACCTACCTCGCGGATGCGATCGCCAACTTCGTCGTCGATTTCGGACGGAAACGGCCCGCTTCCGACGCGCGTGGTGTAGGCCTTGGCGATGCCCCAGACGTCGTCGATCATCGTCGGGCCGACGCCCGCGCCGACGCAGGCGGCACCGGCGATCGGGTTGCTGCTGGTGACGAACGGGTAGGTGCCATGGTCGATGTCGAGCAACGCGCCCTGCGCGCCCTCGAAGACCACCTCCTTGCCAGCCTTCAATTCGTTGTGCACGATCAGCGATGTTTCGGCGATGTGCTGCTCAAGGCGATGGCCATAGCGCAGGTACTCGTCGACCATCGTGTGAAGGTCGAGTGCCGGATCTTTTGCCCACGGTCGTAGTTGTTGCCGCTTGGGCTCCATTGCGGTCATGATCTTCTTGCGCAGGATTTTCTCGTCAAGCAGGTCCTGCATCCGGATACCCAGACGGTCGGCCTTGTCGGCGTAACACGGCCCGATGCCGCGCTTTGTCGTGCCGATCTTCAGTTCGCCGAGCTTGGCCTCGCCCTCGTGGTCGAGCAGCAAGTGGTACGGCATGATCAGGTGCGCGTTCGCGCTGATCTTGAGATTGGTCGTATCGATGTCGCGCTTGCGCAGCTCGTCGAGCTCGCCGATGAGCACGCCCGGGTCGACGACGACACCGTTGCCGATGATGCAGGTCTTGCCCGGGTGCAGGATCCCCGATGGAACGAGGTGCAGCTTGAAGACTTCCTCGCCGCGGATGATCGTATGACCGGCGTTGTTGCCGCCCTGAAAGCGAACGATCACCTCGCACTTCTCGGCCAGCAGGTCTGTGACCTTGCCTTTGCCCTCATCGCCCCACTGGGCACCGACTATGACTGTGCTCGGCATGCGATTGAGTGTAGGCAGCCGCTCGGGGATCGCTCCAGACCGGAGGCCGAGAAACAGCAGCTAACGGTTGCGCTTCTTCCAGCGAGCTTTGGCCTTGGCGTTGGCCTTCCGGCACTTCTTGTACTTGATCTTGGCCTTCCTGCTCATGCGCTTTTTGCCGCGCTTGCTGCGCTTGCACTTCTTAGGCTTGAAGATGTCGACCTTGTAACTCAACACGAGTGGAGCACTCCTGTTTCCTGCGGGGTCGGTCGCCGCGATCGACAGCGTGCGGCGACCGTTGCGAACGGCACCGAGCACGATCGGTGACGCGCATGCGACGCTCGTGGCACCAAGATTCTTGGAGCACGAAAGATGGGCCGGTTCGGATGTCGAAACGACGAACGTCGGCTTACCCTTGATCACTGGCTTTGCGACGCTCGGTCCACTGACGAGTGTCAGCGTCGGCGCTATACGGTCGGCGACGAAACTGCGCGTGACGATCGGGCCGTCGAGACCTTCGGCGTTCGGGTCGCAGGGCGAGTCGCATTCGGTGGCAAAAGTGCGAAAAACGTAGGCCCGCTGGGCTGTCACGAGGAAGTCCTTGCTTATCTGCGTGCAGGTCTTGGTGGCGCCGTTGCTCGTACAGGCCGGGAAGCTGACGTTCTGGCAGGGGTAGAACAGGAACTCACTGTCCATCGAGCAGTAGAAGTCGACCTCTTTGTTCGCGCTCGTCACGTAGCTGAGGCCGAATGAAACCGGACGTGCGTTTGTGGCCGCGCCCTCGGCCGGGCCGCTGGTTATCGCGATGGTGCCGGTCGCGCCTGAACTCGAAGGGATCAGGAGCATGACTCCGATCAGCGCGAAGAGCGCGGCTAGTGCCTTGATGAATTTGGCTGGCGAAGCGCCGAGGTGGACTGGTGGCTGCAATGGTGCCTCCGTGCGAGAGATTGGTCGAAATCGATCGGGCACCCTAGCAGTTGTCGCCGATATGGGTGAAGCACTATCGACAGCGATATGGGCGTAGCCGCCACGGTCGGCTACGCGTTCTGCGCGTTGCCCGAGATGCGACCGGCCGACGGCGCGTCGGTCGAATCCTCGAATGGATCGATCCGTCGGTCACGGCCGAACAGCACCTGTACGTCGCACATCTCAACCAAGCGCGAGACTGTGCGTTCGCTGATCTGTTTGCGCAGGTCTTCGACGGTCAGGTTGGTCGTGATCGTGATCGACTTCCCGTCTTCGTAGCGCTCGTTGACGATCGCATACAGCTGTTCGAGCACCCACTCCGTCTGCTGCTCGGCACCGACGTCGTCGAGGTGCAGGAGGTCGACCGCGGTGAGCTTGGCGAACAGCTCGGCGTATGAACTCTGCGAACCAGCGTCGAAGGTGTTTCGGATCTCAGCAAGCAGACGTGGCATCGAATAGATCGCGACTGTGTGCCCGGCCTTCAGCGCTTCTTTGCTGACGAGCATCGCCAACGTGGTCTTGCCGGTGCCGGTGTCGCCCTCGAACCAGAGTCCACGCCCGTTCTCGAGCTGCTTGTCGATCGAGCGGATGTACTTCAACACCGAGCGAGTGACCTCCGGCGGAAATGTCAACGGGCGACCGGAGCTCGTGACTTCGCGGCCGTCGTCGGAAATGGCGATCCCCGAGAATCGCTTGGGGACGGTCGTCAAGAGCCCACGCGTCCGTGCGCGACGAACTTTCTCGGCGCGACAAACGCACGGAGTGGCGTCACCGTTCTCATCCAGTACCCAGGTGGCACCGTTGCAATGGGGACAGACGTAATCGGCCACTTAGCTAGAGATCCGGTATGTCGTCGTAGCCGTCGCTGACGCGCGCCGCCGGGACTCGGTCGGGCGATCCGCCACTCTGGCTGCTGCTTTGTCCACGGCCCTGCCCCTTGGGAAGGTTGGCGAACTTCGGGTAGTGACTGAGGAAAGTCAGCTCGATGTCGCCGACCGGACCGTTCCTGTGCTTGGCCACGATTATCTCTGCGATGCCCTGCTTCTCCGAGTCTTCGCGTAGGTAGTACTCCTCGCGATAGATAAAACTCACGAGGTCCGCGTCCTGCTCGATCTGGCCCGATTCCCTCAGGTCTGAAAGTTGTGGCTTGGGGGGATTTCTGCTCTCGACCGCGCGCGAAAGCTGGCTGACGCCGATCACCGGCACGTCCAGCTCACGGGCGAGGATCTTCAGGCCACGACTGATCTGAGCGACCTGTTCGACGCGGCTGTCGCGACCGTCGTTGGCACGCAGCAGCTGGAGGTAGTCGACGATGATCAGGCCGAGGCCCTGGCCGTCCTTGCCAAGCGATTTGCCGTGCAGCCGACGTGCCTTCGCGCGCAGTTCGAGAATGTTGATGTCGGAGGAGTCGTCGATCCAGAGCGGCGCCTTTGAGAGTTCCTCAGCGGAGCGCATGACGGCCGGCCAGCGGTCCTTCTTGATCTTCCCCTTGCGCAGCGCGTCGCCATCGATCTTGGCGTGGGATGAGATGAAGCGCTGGGCGAGTTCGGTTTTGGACATCTCTAGTGAGAAGAGCGCGACGGGAAATCCCGCCAGCGCTGCGTTCTCGGCGATGTTCGTGACAAGGGCCGACTTGCCCATCGACGGACGCGCTGCGATGATGATCAGGTTTCCGGGCTGGAAACCGCCGGTCAGCTCGTCGATGTCGCGGAAGCCGGTCGGCGTTCCCGTCAGCGCGTTGCCCTCGAGCGACTGCTTCTCGAGTTTCTCGAGCTCTTCGTGCAGCACCTCGCCGATCTGGACCAGCTCCCCGGTCTGGCTGTCCTGGGCAACTTCGAAGACTCGCTGCTGGGCGCGCTCGAGCAGTTCCTTCGGGTCGCCCTCTCTGGTCGCGATCGACTCTTGAATCTCTTGGCTCGCGCGCAGCAGTCCTCGGAGCAGCGAGTTCTCTTTGACGATCTGGCCGTATTGCTTGGTGTTGCCGATTGCCGGGATTCGCTCGACCAGGGTCTCGACGTAGTCCTTGCCGCCGGCCTCCTCGAGCAGGCCAGTCTCGGTCAGCTGAGCCGACACCGTCAGCGTGTCGATCGGCTCGCTCTTGGCCTGCAGCTCGATCATTGCGCGATAGATCAGGCGATGGCGCGGGCGGTAAAAGTCGTCTGGCTGAAGGTGCACTTCGACCGAGATCGTGTCGAGCCACCGCTCGGCGAGCATGATCGAGCCGAGGACCGAGGTCTCGGCCTCTTCGTCATGCGGCGGCACACCTCCGGCGAAGCCGTTGCCACCCCCGTTGCCACTTGTATTGGCGGGCATCATTTGAAGATTCTGGTCAGCCACGTCGAATACCGTCAAAGCAGTTCGGCGTGGTGAACGCGCTATTTGCGGATATCGAGCGCAGCCGAGTCGGGCGATTCAGTGACCGGCTGAAGAGCGCGGCCACTTCGCCTCACTCCGCTGCGGTGATGATCGTCTTGACGTCGGCAGTTACGCCGTCGTGAACGTCCACCTTGATCGTGTAGGTGCCTACCTCGCGGATCGGCTCCTCGATGTGGATGTCCTTGCGGTCCAGCCGCACGCCACGCGCATCCTTGATCGCCTCAACGATCTCCTTCGGCGTGACCGAACCGAACAGGCGACCCTCTGGACCGGCCGGTTCGGCGATCGTCAGCACGGTCTTGTTGAGAAGACCGGCGATGTCACTGGCGCGCTCGGCGCGATCGATGGCGGCCTGCTCGGCCTCTTCCATCAGCCGTTTGGCCAACTCGATCGTCTTCTGGTTCGCTGTTGTCGCCAGCTGGCGAGGCGCGAGGAAGTTGCGCAGGTAGCCGGGAGCAACGTCAACGACGTCGCCCTTCTCGCCGAGTTTCTCGACGTCCTGCAAAAGGATTGCCTGGGTCATCTGACAGACCTCGCTTAACGCTCTGCGACGTAGGGAAGCAGCGCGATCTCGCGAGCACGTTTGACGGCGCGCGCGATCTGCGTCTGGTGACGACGGCAGCTACCGGTGTTGCCACGGCCCTTCAGCTTGCCACGCTCGCTGACGAAACGACGAAGCGTCTCGACGTCTTTGTAGTCGACGTGGTCGACTTTGTTCTGACAGAGCGAGCACGACTTGCGGCGGCCGCCGCGAGGATCACGACGGTCACGCTTGGAAGTGCGGGGTTTTGGCTTGGGTGGCATTCGGTTTCGTTCCTTTGTGGGTCCAGACCGTTTCGGGTCCGGCGTGTCGGGGTGCCGTGGTGCGGCAGACCGACTTCAGTAAGTTGAATTTCCGCGCCGGAACCCGAAACTTGCGTCTGGCTCTAGAACGGAATGTCGTCTTCAGAAGCTGACGACGACACAGCCGCGCCAGCGGGCTGGAAGTCCGAATTGTCGACCGGAGTGTTGGTCGACGGCGCGAAACCATTCCCGTTCCCGCCGGAAGAGCCATCATCACGGCTTCCGAGGAACTGGACGGTGTCGGCGATTATATCGACGGATTGCCGCTTATTGCCTTCCTTGTCCTGCCACTCGCGCCAATCGAGGCGACCGTCGACGGCGACGGGTCGACCCTTGGAGAGGTATTTCGCGGCGTTCTCGCCCTGCGCGCCCCAGACCTTGACGTTGAAGTAGTTCGGCTTGTCGACCCACTGGCCGGACTCGTTGTCCTTGCGCCGACCGTTGACGGCGATTCGCAGATCGCAAACGGCTGTGCCCGACGGGAGGTTGTTGACGACGGGATCCGCCGTGAGGTTGCCGGTGACAATCACGCGGTTGATGTTCTGAGCCATGACTGTTGAGTTTCCTTTCGTGCTTTGTTGTTGGTGCCGGACCGACTGGCCGAGCTCGTGTTAGAGCCCTGTCGCTGTAGCGGTCCAGTCAACTTGATCTTGGGACTAGTTATAGAACGTCTGTTCGATGGAATTAACGCCAAATGCCCGTGTTTTACGCAAACACGGGCGAATTTTCACGATTCTTTGCCGATCGTTACGCGGACGTTGCAATGGTCGCGACTGTCGCGATCCGCAGAGCTACTCGGCGGGTGCTTCTTCGGCGGAGGGCGGAGTTGCCTCGGCCGGCGCTTCAGATGCCGATTCTGCTGATGCGGCGGCCTCTTCAGCGGGCGCCTCGGCGGCAGGTACGTCGGCGGCAGGCGCGTCGGCGGCAGGCGCGTCAGCTTCCGCCGGTGCGGCACCGGCGGCGGGCGCCTCGGCAGCTGGCGATTCCTCGATGTCCCGCGTGGGGGTTGCCGAGGCTTCGCGCGGCGGGCGCTCGTATGCACGTTCTTCGCGCTTGAACAGCGGTGGGTTGTCGGGCAGGTCGCCGCCCTCGGTTTCGAAGATACGGAATCGCAACACGCCCTCGGTCAGCTTGAGGCCACGATCGAGTTGCTCGATCGATTCGGGCAGGGTTTCGAACTGGAAGACGTGGTAGGCCGCCTGCTCGTGGTGATCGATCAAGTACGGCAGCTGACGCGTGCCCCAATCCTTCGTCGCCTTGATCGCGCCGTGCTGGTTGATCAGCGACTGGGCGTCGGTGACGATCTTTGTGCGGGTGTCGGTCGGCGCGTCGGCATCGAGCAGCACGACCAGGTCATAAGTGCGATTAGACATGAATGAGAAAGCTTCTTTGCTCTGGATTGTTGGACGCCCAAGAACGACGCGCGGGCGGAATGAGGTGAAAACGAACTGCGCGGCGTGAAAAAAAATCGCGCGCAGGGGGGTAAACGTTAGCCGCTCAAACCCTTAAATAGATATGGGGACCAATTCGCAGCGGATTAATTCGACCGACCGCAAGACTCCATCCGTCGCGGTCGAGTATCGCGTCAGATGGGGCAATGTTGCGCTGGCGCTGGCGGGGTTGGTGGCCGTCATCGCGGCGATGGCTCTGCCGTCTGAATCAAAAGTCCGAACTGAAACGAAGGCGCCAGCGCTCGCGAGCGAATCGCCCGGCGTCGTCACCGGCACTCCCATTGATTCCGCAGGCGGCCCGCTTGCGGATGCCTCCGCCGCCCTAACGCGCCCGGAGGAGCCACCTCGAAGCGCCGTCAGGCGTTCCGGGACGAACGCGTCGACGCGTGCAAAAACGACGAGACGCGCAAAAAAGACGAGACGCGCCGGCAGCAAGGCAGTGCCTCGCGCCAACGCTCCCCGTACGCGGCCCGGAACGCCTGCACCTGCTCGACAAACCGCGCCTCAGCGATCCCCCACCCGACAAACCCCGACCCAGCATTCCGAGGAGTCCGTCGATCGCGAATTCGGGCTCTGAACCCGCATCCAGCCGCGGAAACCAACGGCGCCAACCACGCGCCTATGAGAACAACAAGGAGAAACATGACTCGTCACAAAAACCTCACGCTTGCATTCGCCGTCGTCGTGGGAATGGCGCTCTGTTTTGCGGCTGCGCCTTCTCCGGTACTTGCCGGTACGTACAAGGTCTATTCGTGCAAAACGCCTGACGGACGCGACGCGCCGACCGATGGTTGGTTTGCCACCGGATTCGCGACGTTCTCGTCATTCGCCAACAACTGTCAGAACGGCGGTTCGATGCAAGTGGTCCTGGGCGGTCCCGCGCAACCGGCCGGAAGCTCCTACGTCGGCTGGGGCTTCGACACCGCCGGGCCGCGCATCGTGGACTACAAGATCCATCGCTCTGGCACCTCGACGGCGATCGGTCACGGCACATCGGCGTTGCTGTACTCGGCGCGCGAACACAACGATCCGAGTGGCGCCCGCGGAGTCGACTACTGCGCGAGTTTTCAGGGCTGCCTGGGTGTCGGCACACCGGCGGCAGGCGCTGCTTCGGGCAATCTCCTTCACCAGAGCGGCGCACAACTTCCGAGCGATCTGACTGCCTGGTACATCTCCGTGGGCTGCGGCGGCTTTGCCGGCTACTCGTGCAACCCACTGGCCGGTTTCACGAATCACGGATCGGCATACGTCCACGCGGCAGAGTTCACGCTCGTCGATGACGACGCACCGCAGGTGGGGAGCGTCCGCGGCGACATCGCACAATCGTCGACCATTACCGGTACTGCGGGAATTGCTTTTCACGCGAGTGACGCGGGCTCCGGAGTGCACCGCGCAGCGATCGAGGTCGATGGCGTCGAGGTCGTCTCCGGCACACCGAACCGCTACAGCGGTCGCTGCGTGCGCGTCGGTCAGGCCGGAACTTTGAACGACTTCTACTTCCGGCAACCATGCCCGCTCGAACAGCCAGTGGAGCTGACATTGCCGACCGTCACGATCGCCGACGGTCCCCACACCGTTCGTGCTCGCGTGTTCGACGCGGCCGGAAACGGCACGACCGCCTTCGGTCCCAAATTGATATCGGTGACGAACAGCTCGGTGCCGGTTCTACCGTTCGTTGCTGCGCGCTTCGATCCCGACCAGCCACGACGTCAATCGACCGACTACGGCCGACGCAGAACGCTCAGCGGCCGGCTTCTGAATGCGAATGCAGCCCCGATCCCGAATGCGGCGCTGCGTGTGCACGAGACGATCGCCCGCGCAGGCGCGATGCGTCGACTGGTCGCCACGCTCGTGACCGACAACCTCGGCCGCTACAGGTATCGTCCGCCCGCAACCGCGAGCCGCGACGTGCTGATCGAACATGCGGTCAGCGGCGCAAGCACGACCAGCTCGGTGATCGTCACGTCGCGTCTGCAACTTCGCGCACTGCGGTCGCGCGTTCCCGCCTTTGGGCGCATGGTTCTGCGTGGCAAAATCCCCAGCGAGCGCAGCTTGCGTCGCGTGACCGTGGAGATTCAAGCCAAATCCGGTCGCCGCTGGAAGACCGTCGGCGTACGTCGCGCGACTCCGGGCGGTGTGTTCGCGTTTCGCTACAAGTTTCGGCGTACGGCCCGAGCCTCGCTGCAGTTTCGTGCGCGTGCGCGGCGCAGCTCGGATCTGCCGGTGCTTCCACGTGCGTCTCGCACTGTCCGGCTGAAAGTCGGCTAGGCGGTCGTCGCTTCGGAGGCAGCGCTTCGCAGTTCGCGTCGCCGAGTGATGTCGGCCAATTGATCGTTGATCCAGTCACCGGGGTTGCGCTCGGTGACTGCAACCTTCAATCCGGCGGCGCGCTGTGAACGTTCCTCCATCGGCATCGAAAGAGCGCGGTGGATCGCGTCGGCCTGTTCCTGAATGTCAAACGGGTTCACGGAGATCGCGAACTCGCCGAGCTCTTCGTGCGCACCGGTGTTTTCGGAAAGAATCGATACGCCATGGCGTTCGTTGATCAGTGGGCCTTCCTTGGCGACGAGGTTCATACCGTCGAACATCGGATTGACGATCAACAGGTCATAGTGCTTGTACTCGGCGATCGCCTCGTTGACGTCATCCCTCATCCTCAGATCGATTGGCATCCAGTCGGGCGTGCCGTGGCGGTGGTTGACCACGGCGACAAGCGCTTCGATTTTCTCCAGGTACTCGGCGTATTCGGGCACGTCCGTACGTGACGGCATCAGGTGCGCAATGAACGTCACCTGCTCGATGAACTCCGGGTGTTGCTCGAGGAACAGATCGAATGCCGTGAACCCGCGCAGCACGTTCTTCGAGAGGTCGGCGCGATCGACGCGCAGGATCAGGTGATCGCGACGGCGCCGCAGGATCTCGCGCTCGAACTCGTGTACGCCCGGCTTTTGCGCGGTCCGCATGAATCCCTCGGCGTCGATCGGCAGGGGATATGCGCGCACCCAGGTCTCGTGCCCGTCGAGCAAAACGCGACCGTTCTCTTCGTCGACCTCCGCGCCCTCGACCAATTCGCGACAGCAGAGCAGGAAGTTGCGTTTGTAGGACTGCGTGTGAAAGCCGACGATGTCGTTGGCCAGTACGCCGCGGTAGATCTGCTCACGCATGCGGTTCGGCAACACGCGCCAAGCATCTGGCTGCGTCCACGGGATATGGATGAAGTGGTGCAGGAAAACGTCGGGCCGCGCGGCGCGGATCATTCCGGGCATCGTGTAGAGGTGGTAGTCGTGAACCATCACGATCGGGTCTTCGGCACCTTCGATCTCGGCGAGCACAGCGCTGGCAAGATCCTGGTTGACGACTTGGTAGCCATCGTCGAAGGCGGCCACCTCTTCGCGGCGAACGTCGGGCGCGTTGGACAGGTCCCAGAGATAGTGCTGGATGAACCACAGCATCGGATTGGCGATCACGTTGTAAAAGCCGTCGTAGGCATCTGGGTCGCTGCTGACCAGGCGCACGCGATACTCGGTGTCCTGCGTCGGGCTGACCGAAAATGCCCGTTGGTCGTGCTCCGCACTGACAACCGCATCCTCCTCAGTCATGGCCGAGGCCACCCAGAGCGTGTCGGTGCGGTGATTGACCAACCCGGTCAGCGCGGTGACCAGGCCGCCGGTACCGCGTTTCTCGAATCGAATGCCCTCGGCGTCGAGGTCGTAGGTGATCGGACCACGGTTGGACACAAGCACGAGCGGTGCATTCGCCAGCGCGTCGCGCTCAGACGCATTGCTTGAACCGTTCTGACCGTTTGGCTGCGCCATGCGGCAAGCCTACCCGAGGGGCGCGCGCCGGACGTGACGGTCACGTCGATCGAGTGGCTAAATGCTGCGCCGACGGCTAAGCGTGGTCACCATCACCACTCGACAGCCTGAACGTGAAAACCGTCTCGCCCGGCTGAGACAGCACCGTTAATTCGCCGCCCATCGCCAGCGCCATCTCTTTGGCGATCGACAACCCCAAACCGGTCCCGCCGGTCTTGTCTCCGGTGTGGAAACGATCGAAGATCCGGTTGATGTCCTCCGGAGGGATTCCGGGACCGTTGTCGCTGACCGTCACGAGCACATGGCCGTCCTCATCGCGAGCGTCGACACCAATCGCAGTCCCATCAGGAGTGTGATGCAGAGCGTTGTCGATCAAGATCCGCACAATCTGTGCGGTGCGATCGGGATCGCAGTACGCGCGAAGGTCTTCCGGCACATTGACGGTTACCTCGCTCTCCTCGTTGGCCGCCTGTGGATCGAACTCTCGAGCAACTCCCTTGGCCAGTTTGCATAGATCCACGCGTTCCATCTGAATGTCGACCGAGCCGGTGTCGAGTTTGGACAGGTCCAGCAGGTCGGTTGCGAGCTTGGTCATTCGATAGATCTGATCGTGCATGATGTTGAGGAACTCCGATTGCGTCTGTTCGTCGAGGTCCTCCTCGCGCATCAACTCGACGTATCCGCCCAGCGAGAACAACGGTGTGCGGAGTTCGTGGCTGGCGTTGGCGATGAACGCTTTGCGCGCACGGTCGGCCTGCCCCAATCGGTCCTGCATCGTGTTGAAGGCGCGCGCCACCTCACCGATTTCGTCGTCGGCATCGACCACCAGCGGCTCGGCAAAGTTGCCGTTCGCCACCGCACGCGCGGCCAGTTCCAATCGGCGCAGCCGACGCGCCATGTAACTCGAGGCGAGAAGACCGGCGATCAGCGCTATCACCAGAGCAAAGACGCCGGCGACGATGTTTCTGCGCGCCTGCTGTCGAACGATTTCGGTGACGCCCGACAGCGACGTCGTGTAGACCACTGCACCGACTGGATTGCCGTTGACGATCAGCGGCGAGGCCGCCTCGGCATGCAGGCCGGTGGTGCCGAAGTTCGACACTCCGCTGGCCACCTGGCCCGTTCGCAGCGCCTCCGCAGCGATCGTGTCGTCGAACGGTTTGCCCTGTTGCGTCTCGCCGCTGGGATCGACGAACACCGTGAATCGTGGGTCGAACAACGTGCGGCGATCCTCCACCGCGCGCAGGATCGCCACGCGCGTACCAACCGTCGCCGAGACCTTCGAAACCTCTTCGACCCAGATGTCCGGAACGTTCAGCGACTGGTCGCTCACCGTGGCGGCATTCGCGAATCCGGCATTGAAGCGACCGGCGATCTGTTCCATCGCGTCGACGCGGTCATTGCGCAGTCGCTGCTCAAGACGCGGAACGACCATCAAAAAGTTGACGCTCACGGCGATCAGCGTGACGCCGAAGAAAAGCAGCGTCAGCTTTTCGCGAATGCCCCACCTGAACTTGCGGTTGTTCATCGTCGCCTACCTCGGGGCCACCGGGCCGCTCGGGCCGCGTCTACTCGTCGCGGAAGCGGTAGCCGACGTTGCGCACCGTGAGGATGTACTCCGGGTTGCCGGCGTCGGGCTCGATCTTCTCGCGCAGGTGGCGGATGTGCACGTCGACGGTGCGGATGTCGCGGTAGGCCGAATCGCCCCAGACTCGCTCAAGCAAAGATTCGCGCGTCAGCACGCGACCCGGTTCGGATGCAAGTGCCATCAGGATCTCAAACTCCATGAACGTCAACGTCACCGGCTCACCGCTCACGGTCACGATCCTCTTGCCGGGATCGATCACGACGTTGCCGGTCTCGATCACGCGTTCCTCAGGTTTGCTCTGGCCGTCGCCGGACATACCGGCACGTCGCAGCGCCGCTTTCACGCGCGAACGGAACTCGCGCAGACTGAACGGTTTGGTCATGTAGTCGTCGGCGCCAAGCTCGAGCCCGATCACCTTGTCAACCTCGTCGGCGCGCGCGGTCAGCATCACGATCGGCACGTTGCTCTCGGAGCGGATCTCCTTGCAGACCTCCAGGCCGTCGAGTTTCGGCATCATGATGTCGAGCACGACAAGATCGAAACTGCCCGCGCGAAACTTCTCGAGCGCCTCCTCGCCGTCGCCGGCCACGATGACGTCGTAACCGTCTTTCTTCAGCGGGAACTCAAGCATGCGCTGGATCGGCGCTTCATCGTCGACCAGCAGGATCGTCGCAACGGGGGCTTCCACGTTTTGCAGCTTAGAGGCTGGACCACGGGAAAGTGTGGTGATGCTGGACGCTTAAAGCCCAGCTAACGAGCGATTAAGAACATCGATCGGTTGATTTCGGTGGCGACCGAGGCTCATAGACTGCAGCTCGTGCCACCGGGACTGCTCGAGCCAAGGCTCTACCGCGCCGCGTTCGCCCCCGCGCTGCTCGCGGTCGTGGTGCTGGCCTTTTCGCTCCAGGATCAGGCTAGATCGATCGCATCCGAGCTGGCGCCACCGAGCTTCAACGCGCAACGGGCGATTACGATCGCCGATCAAATAGTCGAGAATGACGGTTCTCGCGAAAGCGGTTCGCTGCAAGACGATCGCACGGCCGATCTCGTGCAGGCCAGGCTGTCGACATTCGGGTTCGGCGCCGCTCGCTACAGATTTGACGCTACGACTCTCAACGGCAAGCGGACTCTCACCAACGTCGTCGGCGTGCGACCCGGCCCATCCGATCGTCGCCTGTTGATCCTCGCCTCGCGCGACGGATCTGACGGCAAACTCGAACGAGCCGGCGCGTACGAGACCGGCGTGCTGCTCGAACTGGCGCGCGTGCTCCAAGGCCGAGCGTTCGAACACACGTTGGTGCTGGCGTCCACGACCGGCGGAGTCGACGGCGGCCTCGGCGCGGCCGAGCTGGCCAAATCTCTCCGACGGCCGGTCGACGGCATCCTCGTGCTTCGCAACGTTGCGGCAGCTCGCGAGGGCGCACCCGTGCTCACAGTCTTCGACAGTCGCCTGGAGCCGGATCCAGTGTTCGAGCGGACGATCGAAGTGCTGACCGCGGCCGACATCCCGGGGGGTTCGGAGAACCGATCGATTCCAGCCCAATTGGTGCGGTTGGCGTTCCCGCTCGGACTCGGCGAGCAAGCCACCTTCCCGAGCAATGGATTGACTGCCGCCGCCGTCAGCCCGGGAGGTGAGCCGTTGGCGCCGCCGGTCGACGCACCGTTCGACCCCGTCAACTCGATCGGTCAGATCGCGCTTCGCATGCTCACCACCTTCGACGGAAGTTTTCAGCCCGCCGCACCGCAGACCAAACCGCTGGCGGTCGCCGGGAAGTCGATACCGCAGTGGGCGTTGACGCTGCTGATCGGAACCCTGCTGATCCCACTGCTCGTTGCGGCGATCGACGGATGGGCTCGTGCGCGGCGGTGGAGACAGTCCGCCGTGCGCGGGTTGCTGGCGCCACCGATCGCTTTCGTCTGGCTGCTCCTGCTCGGGTTGCTCCTGCGAGGAATCGCACTGACCGGTCTGATCGACGCACCTTCACTACCGCCAAACCCATTGGCGTTCAGCGCTACCGCGCCGATCGTCATCGGGTTCGTGATCGCTCTACTTGCTCTGGTCGGCGTCGTGGTCGCTGCGGCCTCGGCGAGGCAGGGAACTCCGAAGGGCGGGGAATCGGGTTTCGCACTTTGGCTCGCAGCCGCCGCGGTCGTCGTGTTCGTGATCAATCCGATCGCCGCCGCGTTTCTCGTGCTGCCGTTCCATCTGCTCGCACTGTTGCTGCTCACCGGTGGCGCGTCTAGGCGCAAGGTCGTGGCGATGACCGTCGTCGGGCTGGCCCCGATCGCGGCAGCGGCCACGTACTACCCCGTGGTGCTGGGCATTCCCGTGCTCGAGACAGTCGGTTATGCGGTGCTGTTGCAGGCTGGCGGATTCGTAGGCTTGCTGGCGTTGGTCGGCGGATGTCTGGCGGTCGCAGCGGGACTCAGCGCATTCCTGCACTTGCTTTGGACGGCCCCTCGGCCCGGCACGACAAATGGCTTGGCGGCTCCGCTTTCGCCTTTCCGGCCTTAGCGGCGCCTCGCGTCGAGTCGAACTCTGGCCGGTCTCGACACGGTTGCCAAAACAGCTCCGTCGGACGGAGTTGAGTCATAGATCAACGATCGTCGGATGTTGCTCGGGTGTCGATTCTCCGACAACGTACGTGTATCTGCATTTCATCCGACCTCAGTCGGACGCCGAACGCTGATTCCCTCCACTGCAGTACGGCGCACACCGCATCACCACGCCACCGTTGATCTTCACCGATTCACGCGGAGAGGACCGTTCCACGAGTATGTTGACCACAATGCACGAAAACTCCCCCAATCGACCGTTCAACCAACCGATCGGTACCGCGTTCGGAATCGACTACGCGATCGATCCGTCGCTCGTCGCCGATTCGTTGATTGCGCGGCTGGAGCGAATGGCTGATGAGCGGGCCGAGTATCGTCGCGCCCTGATCCACGCCGTCGAAACGATCCCGTCAGAAGTGTTCGAATCCGCTGACGACGACGACGCGTCCGTCGCTGTCCAGTAGCCGCGCCGACGCGTCTTCATTTGCCGGTGGTCCAATACTGCCGATCGCAGTAAGAGTCGCTCTGTTCTGGGCGCAGACGCGCTGGGCCTCTGCCAGGGACTCACCGGGCAGCGCGACGAGCAACTCGTACTCCTCGCCGCTGGCTGCGGCAAGCGTCGTCGGGTCACGCCCCAGTCGGTCCGCGAATTCAGCCGCCGCGGGGTCGATCGGCAACCGCGCAAGCTCGATCTCGACGTCGTGGCCCGAAGCTCGCGCGAGGTTGTCTGCGTCGCGTGCGACTCCGTCAGAGACGTCAAGCATCGCGCTGATGTCCAGTCCGGCCAGCGCGCGTCCGAGCTCGATCTGCGGTGTCGGCGCCAACTGTCGTGCTGTCAACCGCTGGCGTAGCTGGGCGGGCACGGTCGGCGGGTCGTCGGCCGCGAGCAGCTCGATCGCTGCGGCCGAGGCGCCGAGCGTTCCTGTAACGGCGACTATGTCGCCCTGCGTCGCGCCGGCGCGCGTGATCACATCGTCAAATCGGTCTGCGTAGCCGACGACGGTGACGCTGAGCCACAGCACCGGGGACTCAGTGAGGTCGCCGCCGCCAACGACGGCATTCGCCTGCTCGGCGGCCTCGGCTATTCCGGCAGCGAGTTCGACGAATTCATCGCCGTCCACATCGGCAGGAATACCTGCGGCTACGTACACCTCGGCGGCAAGTGTGCCCATCGCAGCAAGATCGGACAGGGCCGCTGCCGTTGCCTTTCGCCCGATCGCTCGCGGGGGATACGTCTTCCGAAGAAAATGCACACCTTCGACAACGGCATCGACCGAGGTGACGATGTATTCGCCGCCGCTGCGCACAACGGCCGCGTCGTCACCGATTGCCAGCGACGATGCCGGTCGTTGCCTGCCGAAGAGGGCTGCGAGCTGGTCGATGCGGTCTGTTTCGCTGGCGGCCATCGGCGTCACACGCTACTCGTCGCTGTGCAGGATCGATCCCCGCTAGAACGGAATCGTGATCGCCATCGTGTAGCCGGCGAAGACAACGGTCGCGATCGTCAAAGCACGATTGCGCGCGAGAGCGGTGAAGGGCAGTAGCCAAAGCAGGTACCAGGGCACGAGCCAGGCCGAAGCAACCAGCACGCCGAGTGTCGCCCAACCAGCGTTCGCGATCCAGGTGTCCGGCAGTCGGAAACTGCGCCAAAGCAGGTAGATCACCAGCGCCACCAAGAGCAGCAGAAGCACGCCGCGAACGACGTCGGTCGTCGCGGCTCGGTCGACGCCGCCAAACAGCCAATCGATGCCGTCCACCGTCTTGTGCGGAATCGAGTATCTACTCGATCGATCTTGGTTCGACGAAATCAAATTGATTGCGCCGACCGCGTCGCTGCCGAACGCGACCAGCGCCGTCAGCAACGTGAGTGCGGCTCCGGCTGCCATTCCGAGGAACATCCTCGACCGCTCACGGGCCGCAACAAGCATGAACGGCAGGGGCACGGCCGCGGAGGCCTTCACGCCGATCGCCAACGACGAGACGAATCCGCCGGTACCGGCGCGCGCGGCGCCAAACACCCCAAGGGAAACCGCGATTCCGGCGAAGACGATCAGCATCACCATCGCTTCGTTGTGCGCGCCTCCGACGACGTGCACGAGCGTCGCCGGGCAGAGACCGATGATTGCCACTGCGCGGCGCGGTTCGACATCGATCTTCGCGGCGATCCGACCGACCAGATAGATCAAAGCGAGACTGGCGGCCATCGCCAGCGACTTGAGCACCCAGAACGCCGAGGCAACCGGCAACCACGCGAGCGGATACGTCAACAGTGCAAAAAACGGCCCGTAAACGTTGACGGCATCCTTCGATCCGGCGAATCCGAAGACGGGATCCTGCGGGATGTCAAACGGTCTGTAGGCGTAGGGGTTGAGCTCGTGCACCACACCAAGTCGCGCGTAGGCGATGTAGCTGAAGACGTCTTGCGAGAGCAGCGGCGGCGCAAGTAAAAAGACGACATGTAGTCCGATCACTGCGGTCCAGACAAGCCGCAGCGTGAGGGCCTGCGCCTGCCAGACGAGTCCGGCGTACAGAAGCATCGCCAGCATCAGAACGCCGTAGTAGATCCAGCCGGCGTCGGAGCTTGCCAGCGACTGCGCACCGGCGAAACGGAACACGCCGAGCAGCCAGTCCGGCGAACCACCGACCGTCGCGAGCACGATCTGCGATTGCGCGACCGCAGGCGCGGCGGCGAGCCAAAGTGAGACGAGCGCGAAAGCTGCCAGCAGTATTCGCGGGCCCCACGACCGTGCGGGGGAGAGCGTCGCGCGTGCCGCGGTCTCCACTAAGCGGCCGGGGCGCCGCCGTCAGGCGATGCCGGTGGAGCGGGTTCCGGGGCGGGCTCGGGCTCGGGCTCGGCGGGCGTCTTCTTGGTTTCCTTCTTTTTGTCCTTTGATTCCTTCTTCTTTTCCTTCTTCTTGCCCTCTGTGTACTCCTCGTCGTCGGCCTTGTGCTTGGCACCGTCCCGCTTGCCCTGGGATGCATACTTGCCCTGGAACGCCTTGCCCTCGAAGGGCGTTGTCGGCTCAGGGAAGTCCTTGCACTTGTTGCCGACCGCCTTGCCCATGAACTTTCCCCAGATCGTCGTCGGCAGCGATCCGCCGTTGACGGATCCAACGCCGGGGACGTTCGTCATCGGTCGCTGGGCATCGGGGTAGCCAACCCAGACTGCGGTCGAAAGGCCCAACGTGTAACCGACGAACCATGCGTCGCGAAAGCTGTCGGTCGTGCCGGTCTTGCCGGCGGCCGGGCAGGTGAAGTAGGCACGTGAACCGGTGCCGGTGCCGCCCACGACGTTCTGCTGGAGGATCTTTGTCGCCTCGTATGCCTCGCCGTCGGTGAAGACACGCTTGTGCACCGGTTTGGTGACCACGTCTTCCTTGTCACCGGGAAACACGACGCGGTTGATCACTTCCTGCCGCGGGCGTACGCCACCCGCTGCGATCGTTGCGTACGCACGGCTCATCTCAAGTGGAGAGACTCCGCGCTCCAAGCCGCCGAGACCTTCGGCGGGGTAGCCGTTGAGCTTCGAACGAATACCCATGTCGCGGGCGGTCTGCTTGACGTTTTTCGGCCCGACGTCGAGGTCGAGCTGGATGTAGACGGAGTTGTCGGAACTGAGCGTCGCGCGAACGAGATTGATCGTTCCGTTGTAGTTGTTCGAATAGGTCTTGACCTTGATCGGGCCGTAGGGAGTGTCCTTCAGATCGATTGGATGTGAGCTGTACGTCGTCGAGGTGGGGCTGATGCCCTGGCGCAACGCGGTCATCAGCACCATCGTCTTGAACGCGGAACCGGGTTGACGCGAACCCTGGGCCGCCAGGTTGAACTGACTCTGGCCGTAGCCACCGCTGCTGGCCATTGCTTTGACGTAGCCGGTCTTCGGGTCGGTGGCGACCACGGCGCTGCTCGGCGGGTCGGCCATGTTCAGCGTGGAATTGATCGCGTCGCGCGCGTACTGCTGAGCTTTTCGATCGATCGTCGTGTAGATCTTCAAGCCACCGCGGCGCACGGTGTTGATTCCGTACTTGTCGATCAGCCGCTGCTTGACGTAGTCGAAGAAGTAGGGCTCGCGAATCTTCGTGTAGCGCGTGCCGCGTTTGACGCGGAGCGGGGATGCGATCGCATCCTTCATTTCGCTCTGTGTGATGTAGCCGTGCTCACCCATCTTTGCGAGCACTTCGTTGCGACGCGCGACCGCGGCCTGCGGATTGAGGAACGGGTTGTAATCCGTCGGTGCCTGCGGCAGTCCGGCCAGCAGGGCGCTTTCTGAGAGGTCGAGATCCTTCGCGTTCTTGGCGAAGAACGTCTGCGCTGCTGCCTGCACGCCCATCGCCGACTGGCCGCCCACCGTGCCGTAGGGCGCGGAGTTGAGGTACTGATCGAGAATCCACTTCTTCGACCGTTCACTCTCGAGTTCGCTGGCCAGCTTCGCTTCGCGAATTTTACGTTTGTAGTCGCGCTTGGGCTGGTCGATGTAGAGATTGCGGACCAGCTGCATCGTGATCGTCGAACCACCTTGGACGGTCTTGCCGCTGCTGGCGTTGCGTACTGCGGCGCGCACGATCGCGCTGTAATCGACGCCGCTGTGCTTGTAGAAGCGCTCGTCCTCGATTGCGATCGTCGCGTCCTTCATGTCCTGCGGAATACGCGTCCAGGGAACCGGCGTGCTGATCTCGTCGGACTGGATGTAGCCCAGCAGCGAACCGTTGGAGGCGTAGACCGAAGAAGTCAGACCACGGTTGACCGGCTTGCCCAGCGGCGGCGCGCTCGCGGCAATCGCGATCACGTATCCGAGGCCGGAAAACCCGGCAATGGCTCCGAGCACGAACAGCACGACGGTGCCGATCGCAATCGGTCCGTGGCGATTTCCGCGCCGCTTACGGCGCTTGCGTCTTTCTCGTGCAGTCATGCTGATGCTCTGGGTATGACGTTCGCTGGGTCAGGCCTGTGCCCTGCCGCTGGCGCGCTCGTCGACCGCCGGTTGGCGTTAACAACACAGCGGACGGCCACTTGGATGCGGGGTTGTCCCGGGGGCGAGGCCTACTGAGGTACTGGGTCGAGGATACCTGCGTCGCTCAAAATCGCGACCACCTGCTCCCGGGTGGCGAATCGGATCGCTGCCTCGCGTTGTGCGGCTGCGGCAAAACCGATCTTCAGCTGGACGCGGTCGACCTCGCAGTCGCCGATGTTCACAGTTGATTCCTCGAGTCGATCGCGCAGCAATGCCAGTGCATCGCTTGCGCGATGTGGGTGCACCCAGACAGCCGCATCGGCCTCAACGGTGCCACCGGTGATCGTCAAGTTCTGCAACGGCGTGGTGGCAATCACGTCGTTTGGCACCACCAGTCGATGGCCCGATGGCAGGCGCACGAGTGTGTAGGAAAGCGTGATGTCCTCGACCCGTCCCCGCTGGCCCTGCCACTCGATCACGTCGCCGACGCGAAACGGCTGAACCGTCGAAATCATCATCCCGGCAACGGCGTTCGCGATCACCGAACGCGACGCCATTCCGACGGCGACGCCAATCACGGCGCTGGATGCCAGCAATGTCGTTGCCGCCGGGCGCAGCACGTCGACCTGGATCAGAGCTACGGCGACACCGATCGCGATCATCGTCAATGCGATCAGACGGCGAACCAAACGCAACCTCGTGACCGTCGATTGCGACAGTGGCTCGTTGGCGATTCGCGCCGTCACCCGTCGAGCGCTGCGGGTCAGAAGTCTGTCGACCAACTTGGCGAGACCGATCGTCACGACGATGATCGCGATTGCGCCAATCCACTCGGAGTTGTCCTTGAGAAATTCGCTCATTCGGAGGGCTTTGGGATGTCAGTTGGCAGGTTCGCCGGTCGGTGTGGCCACAATATGCCCCGTGTCCGACGATCTGACTCATCCACCTGTGGCAAAAACCGGTGCCGACGCCTGGCCTTGGTACTACTCGCTGACCGCGTTCATCGCCGGATTTGTCGTCGCGCAGGTCTTTATCGTCTTTCTGTTTGCCGTCTGGGCGATCGCCGGCGGCGACGCCGAGAACGACACCTGGTTCACGGTGATCGCCTCGGCGATCAACTCGATCGTGTTCGTCGGCGCGGCTGTGTTCATCGCGCGGCTTTCCGGCCCGGTGACGGCACGTGATTTCGGCCTGGTGCGCGCGCCGTTCGGTCAGGCGTTGGGCAAATCAATCGCGATCATGGTCGGCTACTTCATTCTGCTGGCTATCTACAACCAGCTCGTCAACCTCACGCCGGATGACGCGCCGGAAGAGCTCGGGGCAAACGCTGGAATCCTCGGGATGTTTGCCTTCGCGGTCCTGGTCGCAGTCGTGGCGCCGATCGCCGAGGAGATCTTCTATCGAGGAATGGTGTTTCGTGCTCTTGCAAATGGCGCGGGCGTATGGCTTGCCGCGATCATCTCCGGCGTACTTTTCGGCGCGGTGCACATCAACTCGCTCGATGGCGATCGGCTCCTGCAGGTCGTGCCACTCGGCCTGCTCGGCATTCTCTTCGCGATCCTCTATGTATGGGCCGGGACGTTGTTCGCTCCGATCGCGCTACACGCCACCAATAACGCCCTCGCCGTGCTCGTCTACGCGGAGCGCCAGGACTCGTCGTTCGGCATGGCCCTGTCGGGGGTGCTCTGGTTGCTGATGATGGTGGCCTGCACCATCGGGTGGCGACTCACCGATCGTGATCGGGGCGGAGCGCCGCCGACCCTACCGCCGGTGTCCCCACCCGCAGGAGTTCAGCAGACGCCGTACGTCCATCCATCGAGCGCGCCGAGCCAGTCGTTCCTCAGCAATCCCGAACGTCCGGAAGGCCAGTGATCGGCGCTTCAAGCGCGTGCCGTCGCGCGCGCGTCCAGACCCTGCACCCCGGCCGCCCCGCCGTGGAATATCCTTAACCCAGATGAGCGACAACGCCCAAGCCACAAATATCTCACGCGCGGCACCGACCGCGCTTTTCGTTCTTCTGACCGGCTTGTTCCTGCTGTCGTTCGGCGGCGGATCATCCCGCGCCGATGGTGGCGAGATTCCCGGGGCGACCTCGGCCACTGGCGCGACTGCTGCAGTCGCGGACGCATCGTCAGTGGATGCCGCGGCGAAGAAACGCGCGTACGCCGGCCCGCCGCGATTCACGCTCGCCGCCAAGGGTTCGCATCGCTACCGCGGACGCAACTACATTCTGCCGCGCACGCTGCTCGAGATTCGCGGCACCGTCGGCGCCGATCTCGACGGCCAGATTGTCACGCTGTTGATCAACCGCAACGGCCGCAAAATAAAGTCAGACCGAGTGCGACTGACAACCCGGGGCGGCAAATCGAGCTTCCGCGTGCGATTCCGTGCCAAGAAAAAAGGCAAGCACGTCTTCAGAGTCTCGCTCACAGACGCCCAACAGGCGCTCGCAAACGCCGGTAGCGGCGTCGGGGTCACAGCGGTCCGCACGAACATTCGACGCGGCCAATCGGGCGTTGCGATTCGGGTTTTCCAGCAACGCCTCGCTGCCCTCAAGTACGTGGTGCCGACCAACGGCAAGTACGACGCCGCGACCGCGCGCGCCTTCATGGCCTTCCGCAAGAACAACTTCATGTCGCGCAGAGAATCCGCCGGAAAGGCAGTTGCGAAGAAACTCGCGGCGGGCAAGGGGGGCTTCAAGCTGCGCCATCCAAAGGCCGGTCGCCACGTCGAGGTCAGCATCAAGCGCCAGGTGATGGTGTTCGCAGACAAGGGCAGGGTTCTGCGGATCTACCACGTCTCGACCGGCGCGCCGTCAACTCCAACGATCCGCGGTACCTATCGCGTCTACCGCAAGGACTTCGGCACCAACGCCAAGGGCATGGTGCACAGCGCGTACTTCATTCGCGGATATGCAATCCACGGCTTTGCCTCAGTACCGAACTTCAACGCCAGCCATGGCTGTGTGCGCGTCCCGATTCCCAACGCCGTGTCGATCTTCAATTGGATCAACATGGGCACGCGGATCGACACCTACTACTAGACGAACATGCCGCGCGTCGAACGCAGCTTTTTGATCGGCAGCCTCTTCGGTCCGCTGATCGTGTTGGCGATCGTGGGCATCGACGTCTTTCTGGCGGTTACGTGGTCGCTCGGACTCGCCTCGGTCGACTCGGAGTTCTTTTCTTTCTGTGCGTCGTTTGACCTGACGTTCGAACTGCTGGTCTCGGGAGTTCCTGGAGTGGCCGCCGTTGGGTTGCTCACCTGGTTCATCGTGAAGCAGATGAACGAGCGCCGGTCGGCCGACGCTCAGCTCTCACCGCGCGCTGCAGTGACTGGCGCGCTGGTCAGTGCAGTGCTCGTGCTGACGCTGCTCGTGTCGGGGGCGACGACGTTCGAGTGCCTCGCCGTCGAGTAGAAGTTCGCGCCGTCGCTAGCGGTACCCGGGCGTGAAGCCAGTCACTGAATCGGAGTGGCGCCCGCGACCGCTACCGGCCCGCTCAAGCCAATTTGCGCCAAAGCGCAGGCCGAATCCGAAAATGATCACCCCGAAGATCAGCGCAAATCCGCGAATCGTCCATGGCGACGGCACTGTCGCCACCTGATGCGCGACGCGCTCGCCGGGCGCGGTGAGCGCGTCGTTGAAGCGATCGAGTTCGAGTCGCCAGCGGGCGGTCCCGTCGCTGATCATGCGACCGTGCGCATCGCGCGCGATCGTCGTAGGGGTTCCGGAAATTTTTGCCTTCTGTCCGTCTGAAGCGGCGCCGAGTTCGTCCCAGACGAAAACGCCGAAGCTGAGGGCAAAGACGGCACATGCAACTGCGGAGATCCAACGGATGAGACTTGGGAGCTTCACTTCCCCAGCCCTGCTTTCTTCGTTTCGCGCCGATGCGGAATTCGGCTGAATTGCTTGTCCCGTGGAAACCGTCGCGTCGGCTGCCCCGGTTCGGCGAAAATCGAATATCGCCGTTGAATCGATTGTCGCCGATCTCGACCCCACTTTGAAACCGTTTGGGGCGCCGACCTTAGGTCGATTGGCCACCGGTTGAGTTTCCGAAATCGCGTCCAGATTGCCGTTAGGATGCTGCGCCATGTCAGCCGCCAAGCAGACTCTGGTCGCCGAACTTCGGGCACACGCTCTCGTGATCGGCGAGGTCGTTCTGACCAGCGGTAAGACTGCCCAGTACTACGTCGACGCAAAACGAGCGATCCTGATGCGTCCGGCGTTCATGGCGTTGGGTCAGTTGGTTTCGGAGTTCGCGGACGAGCTCGGTGCCACCGCTGTGGGCGGAATGACGATGGGCGCGGACCCCGTCGCGTGTTCGGCGCTGGCGGCTGGGTCCGACGCAAAGGCATTCTTCGTGCGCAAGGAACGCAAAGAGCACGGTCTGCAGCGGTGGGTCGAAGGTCCGCTGCTCGAGCCCGGCGAGAAGTGCCTGATCGTGGAGGACGTGGTCACCACCGGGGGTTCGACAGTGCAGGCAATCCAGCGCGTGGACGCCGAGGGTTTCGAGGTCGTTGGCGTATGCAGCGTTTTGGACCGTTTGGCCGGCGGCGGGGCGGCGATTGCTGCCGTCACAGACGCTCCGTATCGCCCATTCACCACTATCGATGATGTCCATCCCGACCGGGAAGACCGATAAAGAACACTAAGGGTTCTAACTTTCGGGAGCCCCCGATCCCGCGTCGCGGGGTCAGACACCGCCGGGACAGCGGTTGCGGATGAGCAGATTCAAATCAAAAAAAGAACTTCGCTTGGTGATCGACGAGGTGATCTCGACGCTAAGCGATGACGAGGAGATCGGCCCCAAGCTTCGCGAGCTGGGCACGCCGGTTCAGATCACCTTCACCGACTACGAGTTGACGGTCAACATCCGCGCCGGCGAGAAGCGCGAGCCGAATCTGGTCTGGGCCTGGACCAAACGCGTCAAGTGGAAACCGGTGACGAGTATTGAGGTTTCATCCGGCACCGCAAATCGCTTCATGCAGGGACGGCTACGCGTGGCGGCGGCACTCGCGCTGCGCAAGGTCAAGGTCAACGGCAGCCTGACTGCCGGCCTGAAGATCGTTGCCGTGTGCAACCCCGTCTTCTCGCGCTATCGCGAGCGGATCGAAGAAGAGTTTCCGCACCTCGTCGTCTGAGCGCCTCGGATGCCAGCGGTAAAGTTGGTTTTCTGCCCCGATAGCTCAGATGGATAGAGCGACTCCCTCCTAAGGAGTAGGCCGCTGGTTCGACTCCAGCTCGGGGCATTCGCGGATTCCGACGCCAGTGTTCAAAGTTCATTAGGCTGCACGGATGATCGAACTGATTGAAAACATGCCCGCCGGAACCGTCGGGTTCCGTGCGGTAGGGACTGTTGAACCCGACGACTACAAGAACGTCCTCGACCCAGCAGTTGACGAATTGCTGCAGCAGCACGACAAGATCAACATGGTCTATGTAATCGGTGATGACTACGACCGATACAGCGTTGGCGCGATTTGGCAGGACGCCAAATTCGGCGCGCGCAATCCACACGTCTGGGGCCGCGTGGCGATGGTGACCGACCACGACTGGCTGCGTCACGCGATGGCGATCTTCGGTCCGATCACTCCAGGCGATTGCAAGGTCTTTCCGCTCTCCGAGCAGGCTGCCGCGATCGACTGGGTCGGCGGCGGCTAGAACAACTCGATCGCCAGACCGACAAGCGCCACCACCATCGTCGTCCAGATGATCGAGCCTGCGGTCAATTTTCGGTCGAGGCCGTAGTTGTTCGCGAGCAGCAGGTTGTTGACGCCAGTCGGCATCATCGCCTGCAGGACGTACGCAGTGGGGATGTCGAAGATCCACTTTCCGACCAGCAGCAACGTCGCCGGCAAGAACGTCAGCTTGAGAATGCTCGCCGCCGCCACGGGCCGGGTGAGCGGCGGCGGAAAACTCAGTTTGTCGAGTTCGCTCTCGCGACGCACAACGATGCCGACGGCAAAGAAGCCGGCCGGAAGGATTGCGTAGACGAGGTAGTGCGTCATCTCGCGCGCCCACTCGGGCGAGAGGGAACTCGGCGCGATCAGGGCCAGCGCAGCGGTGAAGAGCAACGGGTTGCGGGTGAAGTACGACTTGAATCGGTCGCGAACGGTGTCTGCGTGCGTGCCGTACGCCGCGCCGATCGAAAAGGCGATGAACAGCAGCGAGGGCAGCATCACGACGATGTCGTAGATGATCGCCGTGTCGAGTTGATCCGTGCCGAGCGCAGCAGCATTGAAGGCGTAGCCGAGGTAGGCGGTGTTCCCCATGACCGCACAACAGACGAACGCACCAACCTGCGGCCGTGTCAGATTCATCCGCCCAGCAACCGCGAACGCGACGGCCACCAGCAGCAGGTTGCCGACCCAGACGATCGCCAGCGCCCCGCCTGTCTCGGCGGTGAACTCGTAGGCGGCGAGGTTGAAGAACAAGACCGGCGGGATGATCACCCAGAGGACGAAGTCCATCAGGCGTTTGGCGAATCGCTCGGAGGTGTCTGGTTTTCGGTGCGCGAAGAACGCGCCGAGCGAACCGCTCGCAATCATCGTCAGGACGATCCAGATCACGACGCGATCACTTCCCGCAGTTCTGCGGCGGCAAGCTCGGGGGCCGTCGAGTTCGTGGACGATCCGGTTCCCAACTCGAAGCCACTCGGCTGGCTCACGCGCGGCGCGATCTCGATACGCCAACAGAAGCTTTCGGCGTCGCGCGGCGCGGTTCGCACCCAAAGGTTCAGTGGCGGTGACGTGCCGAACCGCTCGGCCAAGGCTTTGAGGGCAGTGAATAGCATTCCGGAGCCGCGTTCCTCGGAATCCTCGAAGTGTGGCTCGGGGTGACGGGGAATGATCGTCAAGCAGTAGGGCGAGGCTGCCGCGAATGGCGATAGCAGCGCCGCATGTTCGTCGATTGCCACGAGCCGCTCGCCGTTGCGCACCTCTTCGGCGAGCAGGTCTTGCACGAGGTCTCGCCCCTGCGTGTGTTCGTAGTACGAGCGCATCCGTTCGCGTTCGCGCGCGACGAGCGGCGGCACGAACGGCAGTCCAAAAAGTTGCGTATGGGTATGTGCGATCGTCGCGCCCGCGGCGGAACCTTCGTTGGTCGAAAGATGCACGTATGCGGTGTCTTTTGCATGCGCGGCGATTCGCAGCGCCCAAACGCGCAGGCAGTTGGACAGTTCCTCCGGTTCAAGTGCTGCCAGCTCAGAGACTGGGCCGGGGTGGTTCACGATCACCTCGTGTGCGCCGTGCGCGAAACCGCTGGTCAGCAGTTGCGGCATGCCACGTGCGACCCCGAGTGGATCAATCGGTGCTTCGCTTGGAGCGGCATCGACTAGCGAAGGGAAGGCGTTGGGGATGCAACGCACTCGCCAGCCGGGAGCATCGGCCTCACCGCCCCCGGGCCGGTCGGCGAAAATCTCGGGCGGGGTTCGCGACTCGTTCCCTTCTGCGAAGGGGTCGTCGTCCTCGAAGATCGCGGGATGTGGCTGAACTGGAAGTAGGCCGCCGGGTCGTTCGGCTCTGCCTCCGGCAATGATCACGCGGTTGCCGTTCAGAGGATCGATTCGCACCTGCGGCAACACATCAACCAGCTCGCTCATGCGTGCAAGCCTACGAGTACAGCGTCTGGCGCTAAAGAGTCTCGGGCACGTCGGCGATCGGCCGCGGCCCGGGGCCGACGTACTTCGATGACGGCCGAATCAGTCGGCCCGTGATCTTTTGCTCGAGAATGTGTGCCGACCAGCCCGCAGTGCGCGCGCAGGCGAACAATGGCGTAAAGAGGTCTGGCGGCACTTCTGCGAAGTCGAGCACGACCGCCGACCAGAACTCGACGTTGGTGGCGAGTACGCGGTCGGGCTTGCGGGCGTGAAGCTCGGCGAGCGCGGCCTGTTCCAGCGCCTCGGCCACTTCATAACGTGGGGAGTTGACTTCGGCGGCGGTGCGGCGAAGCACGCGAGCTCGCGGATCTTCGGCGCGGTAAACACGGTGACCGAAGCCCATCAACCGCTGACCACTGTCGAGCGCATCCTTGACCCACTTCTCGGCGTCGCCGGAGGCCTCGACCGCGTCGAGCATGTCGAGAACGCGCGACGGGGCGCCACCATGGAGTGGGCCGCTCAACGCGCCGACGGCACCCGACAGCGCGGCTGGCACGTCGGCTCCGGTTGAGGCGATGATGCGGGCCGCAAAAGTAGATGCGTTCATCCCGTGCTCGGCGGCGCTTATCCAGTAAGCGTCGATCGCCTTCACGTGGCCGGGGTCGGCCTCGCCGCGCCAGCGGGTCAAGAAGCGTTCTGAGATCGAATTGCACTTGTCGATCTCTTCTTGCGGCACGGGCGGAGCGCCGATGCCACGCGCCGACTGGGCAACGTGGCTAAGCGCCATCACGCTGCAGCGTGCGAGGTCTGCCCTGACCACAACTGGGTCGAGGTCGAGAACCTCCTTGAAGCCCCACTCCTGAGCGAGCATCGCCAACGACGCCTGAAGGTCCACGCGCGCGTCACCGGTACGGACTGTCAGCGGATGTTGCTCGGCCGGCGGCAGTCCCGGCTTGAAGGTTCCGTCGACGAGCAATCCCCAGACCTGCTCGAATGGCACCTTGCCGACGAGGTCCTCGATGTCGACGCCGCGATAACGCAGCGCGCCGCCTTCGCGGTCGGGCTCGGCTATCTCCGACGCGAACGCAATCACACCTTCAAGGCCATCGAGGACCTCGGGGTGCTGCGACATGTCGATCGGAGGGGGATTCATCGAGAGGCCTGAAAATATCGCAGATCGCTTGGGTCACTCATTCGGCTTGTATCCCGTGTATCGCGTGAGCTTCTCCTTGAACTCCGCGAGCGAACTGAACGGCCCGGCCTCTACATAGACGAGTCGTCCGTCGGTGTCATAGAAGTTCGTCACTGGTGCGCCAGCCGTTGGCGGGAACTGTTCCGCGATTCTCAAATTGGGATCGAAGTAGCTCGGATACGGCACCGGATACTCCTTCAGGAAATCCACAGCCGCACCGCGCGAGTCGTTGTAGTTGACACCAAGAAACGCGACATCACCACCTAATTCCTTTGCGGCCTCTTGAAGGATTGGGAACTCGGCTCTGCACGGTCCGCACCAGTGCGCCCATTTGTTCGCCACCACTGGCAGGCCCTTGAGATGCTTCAACCGCGCATCGAATGCCTCCGACTCGCCGGGCAGCAGCTCGTTGGCCTGGTCGACGATCGCTACGAGCCGACGGTCGGACCCCGTGAGGTCGGGCGTCACCGCTTCCACGTTTGTGAACGTCGGTTCGGTTGAGGGATTGTCACGCAGCAGCGCAACGGCCAGCGTTGCCACCAGTCCGCAGATCAGAACAATCACAGAGACACGACCGACCACGGCGTCAAACGCTACTCCGTCGACGAATGTGATTTGGCGATCTTTCGCGGTATACTGGGTGACAGTTACTTCGCCTCAAAGGTGATCCGATTGAGCCGCTTGGGCGGCAGGAAAAGCAGAGCGGATCAAACCTTGGGGCCCTGGCAAGACGGTTCTTTCCTCTTTCGACTCGAGGCCACGAAGCTTTACCGGCGCCCACTATCTGGGTTCTGAATTCGAGCGTCAAGTCACACGTCGCATCTATGCGATGTGGCAAAGGGATTACTTCGTATCCGTAGCCAGAGCAAGTTTGCATGACTCAGTCACCAATGACACTCATCCAGTAGAGACAATGGGTTCAAGCGCCCCAAATGCCGACGACATCAAGCGTGTCGAGGAGTTGATCCGCGAACCGCTGGTACTCAACGGCGACGACCCGCAGGTCGCACTCGCCCCCGGCACGATTCGCCGTCGCGCGTTCGACGATGCGTTCGCCGAGATCGAGGCGGGCAACGACGAGGTTTCGCGCGAGTGGGCCAGGAAATACGCGCTGGTGCTCGGCCTTGAGCGAGCGATCTCTGATCCCGAGCCGAAGTTGGTCGACGGCACGACGCTGAACGCCCACCAGGTGGACGTGCTCTCGGGAACGCTCGCGGCGCTGATGAGCGAAGACGAAACGCTGCACGGCGGCCCGTTCGCCGAAGGCAGCGAGGAGTTCGATGAGGAGGAGTTCGAGGATGACGACCTGATCGACTCTGCCGACGACGATTCGGACGAGGACGATTCGGACGAGGACGATGCAGAAGACGACGATGGAATCGACTGGGACGTCTTCGCGGAGGACGACGACGAAACAGGCGACACCGGCGAGACGGAGATGATCCTCACCGGCGAGCACAAGGTCGGCAATCACGTCAGCGCCGATGCTGCCACCTACGACGAGGAAGAACAGTTTCCCGAGCAGCCGGAAGACCCGAATGCCGCGCGGAGATTCTGGTTCGAACATGCGACCGGTGCCGGCAAGTCGGTCGCCGCGCTCGGTTTCGTCGAGGCCTGTCGTACAGGCGGGATCCTGATCCTCACCCACCGCCGCAACCTCGTCGACCAATTCATCGGCGAGCTCGTCGATCGTGGTTACAAGGACCGCCTCTCGCCGCCGATGCTCGGCACCGACGGTCACATGAACGGCCCGGTGACGGTCGAGACCTACCAGTGGTTCGTTCGCCACGCCGGCAACATCAGCGATGCCTACTCGATCGTGATCTGCGACGAAGCCCACACGGCCCTGGGCGAGAAGACCTCCGCAGCGATTCGCAAGTGGAAGGAGCCGTATTTCATCGGCATGACTGCGACCGGGGCACTGATCGCTCGCCACGTCACCGACCTCTTCCCGACTCAGACTTCACGCTTCGACCTTGCTCAGGCCGCGCGTCGTGGTGTTATCGCGCCGCTTCGCTGCGTGCGGATTCCGCCCGGTCCGGGTGTGCGCACGATCGCCAACGTGCCACTGCGACGCGGCGAGGTCGACCAGGACTTCGACCAGGAGGAGCTGGCCGCACTACTCGATCAGGCGCCCTTCAACCTTGCGATCGCCGATCTCTACCGAGCGCGCTTCAAGGACATGCCCGGAGTCGTCTACGCCGCCGGAGTCAAGCACGCCTACAACGTCGCGGAGGCGTTTCGCGAGCTTGGCATCAAGGCGAAGGCCGTCAGCGGCGAAACGCCCAAGCGCGAGCTCGCCGAGACACTGGCCGCTTACGAGCGCGGCGAGGTTGACGTGCTCGTCAACGCGCAGTTGCTGGCCGAGGGCTGGAACTCGCCGCGTGCCACGGTCTGTATGCACCTCGCCCCGACAGCTTCCAAGCGCATTTACCAGCAGCGCGTCGGTCGCGTCACCCGTCGTCATCCCGGAAAAGAAGCCGGCATCGTCGTTGACTTCGTCCATCCGGCGACCACGCACGACGACCCCGTCGTGACGCTTCACTCGCTGCTGGTGCGCGACGTCTATCGCGGCGGCGCGATCGTTGTCGGCCCCGTTCGTCGCGGCCGGGGCCGCCGACTGCGCGTCGAGCGCCGCGTGCTGCCGGTGACGCCCGATTCGGAGCGTCGGGCACAGATATTCGAGCGCGAACTCTGGCGAATCTCGGTCGCGAATCTTGATTGGGGCGAGCAGCGTGTATGGGCTGCGCTGGCCGGATCGAAGGCGAATGCCAACAACTGGCGTCGCGCTCGCGCGATGATTCAACACGACCGCACCGGCGAGTTGCGTCGCCATCTGTTCCTGACCGCGCTCGAACGCAACAAGCATCGTGCCGTTCGCCTGCGTGCCCTACAAGACCTTGCCAATTCGAAGGACCCAGACGCCTACGACCATGCGATCGAGATCATCGGCGGCTGGCAGAAGGACGAACGCCGCGAGTCGACCAAGCTGATGCTCAAGGCGATTGCCGACAAGAACGTCGGCTCGCGCGAGCAGTCGCAGGCCTGGATCTGGGCGCTCGCCGGATATACCCGCGAGTTGCATGAGCAGTACGCGGTCCAGCGCTGGCCAGAGACAAAGCGCCTGCTCGGGCTACTCGTCAACTCCTCGGGTCCGGCTCACGGCCGCAACGCAAGAAGAATCGTCCAGGAGACCCGCAAACAGGATCTGCGCCTCGCAGCGTCGATACTTGCCGCCGCCGTCTCTCACTCTCCTGAAGCGGAAGAAGCGCTGCGCGGTGGTCGTAATCGACTCGCCCGCAAACCGGCCGCGCTCGCCCGCGAGCTCGGCCGCAACTTCCCGAAGGCGCGTGGCCGCAAGGGCCGTCGTCGTCAGGGCGACAAGAAGAGCGGCAAGAAGCGCATCCGCGGCGAGGCGAAGGACAAGGCCGTCGACGCGGTCAGCGAAAATGGATCGGTCGAGGTGACGGACAGGGACAAGTCGCGAAAGGGCAAATCCCAGAAGGGCAAGTCGCAACAAAACAAGTCGCAGCAAAAGAACCAGAATCGGCAGAAGCAGGACGCCAACCCCAAGCAACGCCGTCGCCCGCGCGGGTCCAAGCCTGCTGAAAGCAACGGCAAGACCAGCGACGAAACAGTGAAGACGAGCTCGGACGCGGACGCCGACAACGGCGACCAACCAACGAAACAGCGCCGCCCGCGCAAGAAGCCCGACGCCAACGTTCAGTCAGACGGCCAGGACAAGCCAAAAGTCCCAGTCCTCGGCAGCTTCGAAGAACTCTCCCGCGGCGACTGACCACGCCGCAAAACAAGGTTCCCCAAAAGGGGAACCTAGTCAGCTGGGGGTGAGGTGGACTTCGCCGGCTCGGAGGGTGGTTATTCCGGCGCCGCAGCCTCGGACGAGTAGGTTGCCTTGGTCGTCGACTCCGGCGGCGAGGCCCGATCCGTCGGCCCAAGAGATTTCCTTGCCGCGCAGCGCATCGCGCTTGCTCCATGCGGACACGGTGTCTGAAGAGTCAGAGTGCAGCCAGTGATCGAGCCGTTCGAGCAGAGGACTGAGCGCGTCGACACCAAGAGGCAGCGCCAGACTGGTTGCCGTCGACTGCAGGTCCTCCGGCATTTGATCCAGCGGGACGCTGGTGTTGAGGCCGATCCCGACGACAATCCACGAGCGCTCGGCGTTCTGGTCCGGCCGCGCTTCAACGAGGATTCCACTGACCTTCTTGCGATCGATCCAGACGTCATTGGGCCACTTGATCTGCGCCTCGACGTCGGCGAGTGACTCGCAGGTCTCTGCCACGGCCAGCGCCGCAGCCAGTGGTGCGAGCTTGTAGTTCGGGATCACTGGCCGCGCGATCACGCTCATCAGCAGCGCCGTGCCGGCCGGCGCGACCCATGCGCGCCCCTGTCGGCCACGCCCTGCGGTCTGCTCGTCGGCGGTGATCGTCGTGCCATGCGGCGCACCCTGCGCGGCGAGTTGCTTCGCACGCGTGTTGGTGGAATCGATGACCTCGTGGTGGTGATGCGGCGTGCCGAGCTGATTCATGCCCGCAACGCTACCGCGCACCTGCGGCCATCGCTGCGATCACTGAATCTGCAGTAGCGCATCAATCAATCCGTCGATCTCATGGCGGGTTGCCTCGGCCGCCGGTTCGAGACCATGCTCTCGCAGTGCAGCCGAGGTCGTGGGGCCGATCGACACCGCTGGGATCGCCTTCAGGTGTTCGGCTCCGCCAATCGAACTGACAAGCGAGTGAACTGCCGAGCCGCTCGCGAACGTGATGAAATCGGCCTCCGCCACCGCCGCAGTTTGCTCGTCGTCGAGTTGCTCGTGAATCGTGTCGTAGAACGCGACCTTGTGCACCTCCGCTCCGAGCTCAACGAGGCCCTCGCCGAGCACAGGGCGCGTTTCGGATGCGACCGCAAGGAGCACGCGCTTTCCGACGAGGTCGACCTCGCCGAAGAGATCGAGCAGTCCCTCTGAGACTGCGCGATCGGGCAGGTGATCGGCGATAACACCGTGGTTGCGAAGCTCCTCGGCCGTCGCGGCACCGACCGTCGCGAATTCGATCCCGCCGAGCGCACGCGCATCGAGCGCCGCATCGCTGAGCGCCGTGAAAAATGACCGCACGCCGTTGACGCTCGTGAAAGCCACGAGGTCGAAGCTCGAAACCTGTTCGATCGCGGCGCGAACGGATTCATCCTCGCGAAAGCGCACGCTGATCGCGGGACTCTCGATCACTTCTGCTCCCAAGGAACGCAGTCGACCGGCCAATGTGCCCGCCTGTGCGCGTGCGCGAGTGACGACCACCCGCCGACCGAAAAGCGGCCGGCGTTCAAACCATTCGATGCGTTGGCGTTCCTCGACGACCGATCCGATCACCGTCAGCGCGGGCGGCTCGATCGCCGCCTCGCGAGCGAGCTCGGGAATGTCCACCAATCGGCCGGTGACCGTCTGCTGGTCCGCGCGGGTGCCCTGCGCGACAACGGCCGCGGGCTCGTCGGCCGATCGTCCGGCCTCGATCAACTGCTCGCTGATTCGCGGCAGATTCTTGACGCCCATGTAGAACACCAGCGTGCCGGGGAAGGCTGCCAGCGCCGGCCAGTCAATCGAACTTTCGGGCTTGTTCGGATCCTCGTGACCGGTGACGAAGGCGACCGCTGCCGCATGGTCGCGATGGGTCACCGGCACGCCGGCGTAGGCCGCCGCCGCGACGCCGGCGGTCACCCCGGGCACGATCTCGAAGGGGATCCCTGCCGCTGCCAACACGGCCGCCTCTTCACCGCCGCGGCCAAAGACCAGCGGGTCGCCGCCTTTCAAACGCACAACCGATTTGCCCGCGCGTGCAAGCTCGATCAATCGTGCATCGATCTGTTCCTGCTTGCTCGAATCGCCGCGCGGTCCTTTGCCGGCGAACTCCACGATCGCGTCGGCTCGCACGTCGTTCAGCGCGCTCGAGCCGATCAGTCTGTCGTAGAGCACAGCTTCCGCGCTCGCGACCAACGCCGCTCCACGCAGCGTCATCAAACCGGGGTCTCCCGGGCCGGCACCGACGAGATAGACGTGGCCGGGCTTTGCGTTGTCGAAGTGCTCAGTCAAGGCACGCAGTATCGCGTATCAGGCTGCCATCTCCTCTGCGCGCGCGAGGATTTCATCGCCGCCGCTGGCGCGCATCCGCTGCGCCAGCAGGTGCCCCAGAAGTCGACCTTCTCCGGCCAGGCCGGAGATCTCATCCTCGATGAACTGTGTGCCGTCGGGCAGACCCAACCAGCCGCGTACGGTGATCATGTCCTTGCCTCCGTCGGCGGCACCGGGTTTGACCTTTGCATGGATGCCCAGTGGAGTACTGCAGCTGGCCACCAGCCCGGCAGCGGCAGCTCGCTCTGCTGTCAATTCACGGAACGACGCGAAATCGCTCAGCGGGCCGACGATGCCCGTGGTCGTCAAATCGATGTCTCGCGCCTGCAGCGCCAGCGATCCCTGACCGGGCGCCGGCACACACTCGTCGAGGTACCCGCGCACCACGCCATCGATCTGCAATCGGTCGAGACCGGCGGCGGCCAGCACCAAGGCATCGTAGTCGCCGTTCTCCAGGCGTTGCAACCGCGTATCGACGTTGCCACGCAGTGGCTCGATCCGCAGGTCTGGCCGCAGCGATCGCAGTTGTGCCGACCGGCGTAGCGAACTGGTGCCGACCTTCGCGCCCTCCGCAAGGTCGCTCAAAGACTCAGCTCCGCAGATCGCATCGCGTGGATCGGCACGCTCAGGTACCGCGACAATCAGCAAGCCCGGCGACTCGTCCCCGGGTACGTCTTTGGCCGAGTGGATCGCCAAGTCGACATCCTGCGATCGCAGCGCTTGTTCGATCGCGTTCACGAAACGAGATTTGTCGGCCACTCCGCCTTCGTCGTCGGTGGCAACCACGACAGTCTCGATCGTCAGCGCAGGATCGAGCGCGCGCAGGGCGTCGATCACGTTGCCGGTCTGTGTCAACGCCAACTTACTGCCGCGGGTGCCGACTCTCAGCATCCGCGCAACCAGTTTTCAGGCATCATCCGATTCACCGCGGCCGAGCTGGCGTTTCTCGTCCAGCGAATGGATTTCTGCGCCGCTGCGGAGTTCATCGTCGGAGACCAAGTTAGAACCGTCAGCGGCATCAAAATCAGCGTCGTCGAGCGCGAAGAGTTTGCGCAACGCCTCTGCATATCGCATGCCCTGCTCCTCGCCGGACGCTTTCTTGAGCTGCAATGTCGGCTCGTGCATCAACCGCGTGACGATCGTGCGCGCCATCGCATCGATTCGTGCCCGGTCGGCATCCGACAGCGATTCGAAACGATCCACGTTTTCCGCGATCACTCGACGTGCGATCTCGTCGGCGTGACGGCGCAGGTCGGAGATCGTCGGGACGACGTCCAGTGTGGAAAGCCATTCCTCCAGCGATGCCAACTCCTCGGCAACGATGCTCTCGGCCTTGGTGGTCTCGCCGCGGCGGAGCGTCATGCTGTGCTCGACGTCAGCCTGGAGGTCATCGATGTCGAGCAACGTGACTCCATCCAGTTCGGCGACAGACGGCTCGATGTCGCGCGGCACGGCAATGTCCAGCATCAGCAGATCGCGGCCGTCGCGTCGAGCAATTACCTGTTCAAGATCGACCCGGTGTATCAGGGTGTGTGGTGAGGCGGTCGCGCTCAGCACGATGTCGGCGTCTGCAAGTTCTTCCGGCAGACTTTCCAGATGAACGGCCTCGCCGCCGACCGAGTGGGCCACGCTCAGCGCACGGTCGTAGTTGCGGTTCGCCACGAATACGGCACGTGCGCCTGCGTCGGACAGAGCGCGAGCCGACAACTCACCATGGCCGCCGGCGCCAATGACGAGCGTGCGTCGGTCGGTCAGGTCGCCGAGCGTTTCCTTGGCGAGGTTGACTGCCGCGCCGGCGATGCTCAGATGCCGAGCGCCGACTGCGGTTTCGGTTCGGATTCGCTTGCCTGCTGCGATCGCGTGAGCGAAAAGTCGGTTGATGATTGGACCGCCGGTTTGCTCCAGCAGCGCAAGCTGGTGGGCAGTTTTGACTTGTCCGAGGATCTCACTCTCGCCGAGGACCATCGACTCAAGCCCGCCGGCAACGCGCATCAGGTGCGTGGATACGCCGGGGCCGTTGTAGGTCGTGAGCATCGACGAGAGCTCCGTAGGCGCGATGTCGGTGGCGAATGCGAGCTGGGTGAGTGCATCGGCTTCGGCGACGATCGGGTCCGAAGTGCTCAGGTAGAGCTCGGTTCGGTTGCAGGTCGAGAGCACCACAGCCTCGTGTATCGCCGCGCAACTGGTTATTTCTCCGAGTAGCCGCTTGGTCTCCCCGGCGGGAAAGGCCAGGCGCTCGCGGACCGCCACGGGTGCGGTCTTGTGCGAAATTCCGATCGCGAAGAGTTCTGGCATGGTTGAGGCGGGGCAAATCCCGCAAATCGTTCTGGCCGACGGCTCCCGCCGCCGGTACTCGGGGGTCAGTCGGACTCGTTTTCGTCCAACCTGTGCAGGATACGACTTAATGCGCTCTGAATCTTCACGAGCTTGTTGGCCATGATCGCCAGGTAGATCACGAGCACCAGCAATAACACGAGATATGCCGCGGCGACGTAGTCGCCCCCGGTCTCGGCGGCAAGCGGCAGGAACATCAGGCAAGTCTCCGTTCAAGCTTTTTGAGTTGCATGGAAAGACTCTTGGCGACCAGCTCGAATTTCCAGAGCGCGATCCAGAGCAGCGTTGCCGCGATCAGTGCGACGTAGAACGTGATGCGCATCTCGCTCGGCAGATTTCCGCCGGTCGCAGTCAGCACGCGCGGGTGAATCAGCGACTCAGACATACGCACGGCAATGAAGTTGAGCGGCACGAAAGCGCCGCAGACGACGGAATATACGGCGGCGGTCTGCGCCTGCCGTTCCGGGTCCTCAATCGCAAAGCGCATCGGCTGGTAGATCGCGTAGAGCAGGAAGACGATCAGAAAGCTGACCAGCGTCGGCTCCTTCCACTCCCAGTAGACGCCCCATGAGGTCTTTGCCCATAGCGCGCCGGTCAGTAGTACGACCACGCCGAGAATCAGCGAGAGGTGAATCGCAACGTAGGAACGCAGGTCCCACGCGGTGTCGCGCGTGCGTAGGTACTGCATTCCCATCACGCCGCCGGCGAAGAACCCGCACAGGGTGACGATCGCCAGCGGAACGTGAAGGAAGAAGATCTTTTGCCTCATGCCCTGATCTGCGTCGATCGGCGCGTACCAGAAGGCCAGAATGCCGGTAATGGCAATGGCGATCACCGCGGCGATCGCGATCGGCTTCAGCCCGCGCGCGAATTGCTCGGCGCTGGAGCGGGAGGGTCGACCGGGGCTGGAGAAGAAACGCGAATCTGTCTGGGGCTGCGCCATGCGAAGGTAAACGTAGCCGAGAGCGGGCCGTTTTCCGGCACAACGAATGGCGATTACTCAGTTCCCGTGCCGCTCTGATCGTTGAACTGCTGACCGCCGGAGTTTTGCGTCGCTCCAGGCGCGTCAGGCCCTTCGCCACCGGTGGCGGTGCCCGTCGATCCCGTTGGAGCAGTCGGTTCGGCGTCCTGTTCGCCGGCCGCCTTGCCTTTGCGACGGCCGTCGCGGGCGCCCTTCTCCATGCCGTCTCTGAAACCGAGTGGGTAGGCCTCGTCAGCGGCAGTCGCCCTTCCGCGCTTGACAGCCGCATCGTAGGCCTGCTTCTTGGCGGCCTCGGCGTCTGCCTGATCGGGCTGACCGCTGAGGCCGACGATCACTCCGAGCGCTAGCGAGAGCAGAATCACGGCGATCGAAAGTCCCTTGAGCAACTGCATGTGCGAGATCTTCGCAGGATGGCTGGTGACAGGGGACACATGCGACGTTAGGATCGGCGGTAATGGAACTTTCGGTCAGGGAACAACGCAAACGAGCTCTGGCCATCGCCGGAATTTCAATCGCGCTGTTTCTGCTCGGCTGGTTGATGGGCGCCGAAGGTGGGGCGGATCTTGACGCTGCGCGCGCCGAGGGGACGAAGGCCGGCACTGCTGTCGGTATCAGGCAGGGAAAGAAATCCGGCTATTCAAAGGGCTTCGAAAAAGGCGAGACAGCGGCATACAGGGCGGCCTACTCGCGCGCCTACCGCGCAGCCAACCCGGACGGCGACTAGTTGCCGTGAGTTTGATCTAGTCGCCGACCACGTACTCGAAGATCGCGTAGGCGATCAGCACGAACACTGCGTCATAGAGTGCGATCAGCGAGAGCCACCTCCCGAGATCAACGATCAACGGAGCGGCTTCGAAGAGCGAAGAAGTCGCTTCAGCGGCGCCGATCAGCACAGGGATGAACAGCGGCAGCGTCATCAGCGGTACCAGCAACTCGCGCGCGGTCGTGTCGGTGGCAATGCCGCTGACCAGCGTGCCGATCGTCGCAAGGCCGATATTTGCGAGCACGCAAATCGGGATAAGAGCGAGCATCTCGGTCGTCGGATTCGGTCCGAGCAACAGCAGAGTGAAGACCGCGAAGGCGAAGATCTCCAGAACGCAGAGTGCCAGGAACAGGAACATCATCTTTGCCAACAGGATCGCGTTGCGATCGATCGGTGCCAGCAGCAGCGATTCGTACCCGCCCTGTGAGCGTTCATTGGCAAGCAATCGATTTATCGTCAACGCTGAAGCAAAGAGAATCGTCACCCAGAACACGCCGGCGGCGAGGTCGCCGACCAACTCATCGCGATCGAGCGCAAAGTGGAATACCACGAAAGTCGCGGTGGTGAAGATCAATGTTGCGGTCAGCGTCTCCAGCGTGCGCAGCTCGAGACGTAGGTCTTTGCGGAGGATCGCCAGCGTGGCCGCTGCCAGCGACGGTCCCTGCCTTCGGCGCTGCCTCATTTGTAGAGCCTCCGGGCATCGTCGGCACCGACGTGGTCCGCTGGTTCGATCCACTCGGCCCTCCCGTGCTTGAGTCCAAGTGCGATGTCGGCCTGCTCCAGGCCATAGTCGATGTCATGCGTAACGATCACTCGTGTGCGATGGCGTGCAGCCCCGATGAACGGTTCCAGCAGCATCGCAGCGCCGGGGTCCAGGTTTGCGCGTGGCTCATCGAGCAGCAGCAGTTCAGGTTGAGGCAGTAACGCGCGCGCCGTCGACAGGCGCTGCATCATGCCCTTGCTGAAGTTGCGAACTGGTTCGTCGGCGCGCGAGTCCAGCTCCACGCGCTCAAGCATCGGATCGACATCGTCGAGCGGCATGTTGTGGATTCGCGCGATGAAGCGCAGGTTCTCGCGCGCGGTGAGGTCGCGGTAGACGAGCGATTCGTGACCGATCAATCCAACACGCCCGCGCACGGCCCATCCGTCTTTGGGAAGTTGCTCGCCGAGCACAGTCAACGACCCGTCGTGCTGACGGATCAAAGTCGCGAGTATCCGTAGCAATGTGGATTTTCCCGCGCCATTGGCGCCGAAGACGACAAGTGTCTCGCCGGCACGGATCTCGAACGAGACCTCATCCAGCGCCGCGCGATTTCCATAGAACCGTGTCAGCTTGCTGGCGGTGATGGCGATTGGAGCGGACACGTGGTGAAGTCGTGGCGGTGCCGCGAAGTCCGCCGGTCTAGTCAGGCCGACTGCGTGGCCAAATTGGCCTCGGCCGCGCGCTGCGCTTTGTCAATCAATTCATGCAACTCGGAGGCCCTGCCGCTGCGCAGCAGTTCGATCGGATCCGGGTCGCCATTGACGATGCTCTCAAAAAAATCCTTGCGGTCGTTGTACGTCGGCAGCGTTGATTTCGCCCAACCGCGCGCGTCATTGAGAATTACTGCCAAATCGGCGTAGGCGTCACCGAACTGATCGGCAATCTCAGCCTTCATGCGCTTTGCCAGCGCCGGGCTGGCACCAGCCGTGCTGATCGCGATCGCCACCGGCCCCGTTCGTGTGATCGCCGGGAGGATGAAGTTGCAGAGTGGCGGAACATCGACGACGTTGGCCAGCTTGCCCCGAGCCTCGGCATCATTGAACACGGCGATGTTCACATCAGTGTCGTTGGTCGCCGCGATCACCAGAAACGCCGTTTCGATGTCACTCGGCTCGTACTCGCGTTGTCGCCACTTGATCGAACCCTCCGTTGCAAGCGAAGCGACTTCGTCACAGACCTCGGGCGCGACAACCGTGACATCGCCCCCACACGCGAGCAGGCCTTCGACCTTCTCAAGCCCGACCTCGCCTCCACCGACAACGACCGACTGCCGACCGCTCAACTTCAGGCAGGCGATGTAGAAGTTCGTCTCGAGCATGTCCCGGACACACTCTTGGTCGCAGATGCCCTTCTTCAGTGCGCAGACACACTCTTTTCCGGCAAACGCTTGCGCTGGCATGTTCAATCCTCAGGAAGGGGGTCGAGTTGAGGGCCTGGGCGGCACCTCGGATCACCGAAGTATAAGTTCAGTCAGCGCTGCGCCGGGCAGCGGCACAGCCTCAGGCGTTCAATCAAGTCGATACGTCAACGGGCGCGTCTTTGGCGAGCTGGCTGGCGACGTCGATCTCCCATTCGTCCGCCACCGCAGCAAGCCGCTCGTCGATCGGCCAGTTGTCCGGGTGCACGGAGCCGTCATTGTCAGGAGAGCCACCCTTGAGGACCATCGAGCCGGTATTGTCGCCGATCTCGCGCACGGCGCGGACTTCTTCGATGGTCAACGGGTTGATGGCTGGCAGCTCGGCCAATTCGGCCCGCTTCTGTTCGATCGACTTCGTTGTCGAAACGGCAGTCGAGTCAGCCGCGTTGGGCTCCTCGATCAGCGTCGGCACAACGCATTCGACGGCGGGGTGAGACAGGTTCCACAAGCATGCGAGCTGCAGCGGGGTCAACCCGTGTCGATCCGCGATCTCGCGTGCCCGAACCAAGCGGTCGTGACCGTCCTCGACCCAGCCCTCGGGCCTGAACTGCCGGTGGTCGCGTTCGACGAACTCGTGACCGGGGGCGACGTCGTCGTGAAAAATCCCACCGAAGTCGACGACTCGCGTGATCAGCTTTACGCCAGCTCGTTCGGCGGCGGGGAGCACCAACTCGCCCGGCCAGGGCTCGAATGGGTTGAGAATCACCATCGCCCAGTCGATCACATCGCCGAAACGGTCGAAACAGTCGATCATGTCGAGCGTGAATCCGTTCGCGGGCCCCGGCGCCACGCCGAGCGAATCGGCCAAGCCGGCCTCCTTGATCGCGACCATGCCCTGCCAAACGGCTTCGGAGGTGAAACCGGTGCGATCGGGGTTGTGCAGCATCAACAGGTCGAAACGGTCGACGCCGATTCGTTCGAGGCTGCGCTCGGTCGCCATCCTGAGGTAGTCGGCGTAGCCGTCCTCACCGCGCAGCGCGGGGTCAGTGAAGCGCGGAAAGCCCTTCGCCCCCTGACGGCTGCCGTTGTAGAAGTCGTGCCCCACGGCACCGACCAAGCAGTGTTCGCCAGCCCCGGCGACGGCCTTGCCGACAAGCTTGTCGGCTTCTCCGACGCCATAGACGTCAGCGGTGATCACCGTGCTGATGTCAGTGTCCGGCGTCAGCAGTTCGACGAGGCGCTGCTCGTCGATTTCCACGCCGAAATGCATGAAACGGCCGCCACTCCATGCACCCAACGCTGTCCGGGTTGGTTCGATTGACATCGGTTTCAATCATGGCAGATGGCCCAATGGCGGTGCTCTTCATCGGGCCCCTGGGCCCCCCGACCTGCCACTATTGATTGCTGACGATGAGCGGTTCCCTCAAGAATATTCCTGCCCGCGGCGGGGCGAAGGTCCGTTCACGCACTGATGGCGCCGCGATCCCGCTTGACGATCGCGACAAGCAGCTACTGAATGCTCTCCAAAGTGGGTTCCCGCTGTCCGAGGAACCGTATGCCGCAGTAGCCGCCGACATTGATGAACCGATCGCGTGGGTGCTTGGGCGAACGCAGGAACTGCTCGACAATCGAATCATCCGCGAGATCACGCCGATCTTCGACACGCGTGCCCTCGGCTATGCGTCGATGCTGGTGGCCGCGAAGGTCGACCCGGATCACCCCCACCGCGCGGCTGAAGTGATCAACCAGCATCCGGGGGTCAGCCACAACTATCTGCGCAATCACGAGTTCAACCTCTGGTTCACGATCGCGACGCCGCCGGACTCGGCACTTGGTCTTGAAGGGTCGCTCGAGGTTCTCGGCCGCGAAGCCGGTGCCACCAGCATCCGCATGCTGCCGACGATCCGGCTGTTCAAGATCAACATGAATCTTGAAATGGTCAAGGGGACCGATTCATTGGCTGCGCCGGCCGCGGCAGCCAACGAACGGCCGATCGAGGGTGTGCAGTTGTCCGAAACCGATCGAAACGTCGTTACGACCTTGCAGGGCGACTTACCGGTTACCGAGCGTCCATACGACGCTGCCGCCGCCAGCCTCGGTCTCAGCGTTCCGGCGCTGCTCGCACACTGTGAGTCGATGGTCGACCGGGGCCTGCTCAGGCGCGTCGCGGCGATTCTCTTTCACCGCCGCGCGGGGTTTGCGGCCAATGGGATGGGCGTTTGGAACGTACCCGCCGATCGCATCGACGAAATCGGTCCACAGATGGCGAGTTTTCGTGGCGTGTCCCATTGCTACCAGCGCCCGACCTACGAGGATTGGCCTTACAGCGTGTTTACGATGGCGCACGGCCGATCGAAGGAGGAATGCGACAAGATCCTCGACGAGATCGCTGCGGCGACCGGTATCGAGGACCGTACGACGCTCTACTCCTCGACGGAGTACAAGAAGATCCGTCTCAAATACTTCACACCCGACTACGCCGCTTGGGAGCAAGACCGGCTCTGACCAACGGCCTCGGATCGGCGCTCGGAATCAGCGGGCCTTGACGGCAATTCATTCTCGCCGTTCAAACTGTAGATTTGAGAGTTCAGTTGCGAGTGAGGCGTTCGCAGAATTGCTCAACGTTCCGGCGTTGCTCACGATTCGACGACGCGCCGTTGCCAGCGCGATGAATCTCTTCTCCGAGACAACCAAGCGCACGCCGGGCCCCGACTACTTTCAGCGGCTCGCCGAGACTCTGCCCGGAATCATCTGGATTGCTCGTGCCGACGGCAGCATCGAGTACATCAATGACGAAGGCAACGCTTTCACCGGCCAGACACCTGAACACACGTACGAGTGGGGCTGGATGTCGCTGCTGCACCCCGACGACGCCGAGCCAGCGCGAGTCGGGTGGGACAGCGCGATGCGTGACGAGCGCCCTCTGCACGCGAACTGGCGAATCAAGCGCCATGACGGTGAGTATCGATGGATGCAGGTGCGTGCGAGACCGCTGCGCGACGCCAACGGCAAGGTCGATCGCTGGTTCGGCCTCAGCACGGACATAACCGAGGAGATCGCACTCCAAGAGGAGTTGCGCGAAACGGAGCAGCTCGCGTCCGAGGCATTGTTGTTGCTAGAAACTTTGCAGTCAACGACGCCGGTGGGCTTCGGCTACGTAGACACAGAGTTCAAATTCGTCCGCGTCAACTGGACGATGGCCGAGATGACTGGGCTTGCGTTGGTCGAACATCCCGGCAAGACGGTGCAGGAGGTCGCCCCGGGACTTTGGCCACAGATCGAACCCGTCTATCGCAAGGTGCTGGACACTGGCGTCCCGGCACGTAACGTCGAGATCGCGGGCGAGGCACCGGGCAAGCCGGGCGACGTTCGCTACTGGCTGCTCAACTGTCACCCGGTCACGATGAAGGAGGAAGTCACCGGGCTCGGTCTCGTCGTGCTCGACATCACTGAGCGTCAGCGCGACGAGCAGTTCAAATCCGCTGTACTCAGAGCGATCGGCGATGGCGTGTACTCGATGGACATGGACGGCAAGATCACCTACATAAACGAGTCGGCGTTGGCGATGACCGGCTACGAACCAGACGAAGTGGTCGGAAAGGACGCCCACGACCTTTTCCACTTTCAGCACATGGACCGCACGGATTTCCTGCAGGACGACTGCGAGCTCTATCGAGCACGGCTATCCGGCGAGCCGCATGCAGGCGACGACGCACCGTTCACCCGCAAGGACGGTTCGATGTTCGTGGCGAGCTACTCAATCGCACCGCTGAAGGCGGGCGACTCGATGTACGGGGCGGTGATCGTCTTTCGCGAGTTGGGCTCGGACTCCGATGCCCAACCGACGAGCGAAAGTTCGGTCTCGACTCCGGACGGCTAGCGCGCCCTATCGCTTGATCAAGTTCTTCGCGATCCGCCCGGTCATCTTGCCGAGCGCGGGCGCGCCGTCCTTGATCGACGACAGTCGCGACTTGCCGTTCGAATACAGCAGATCGATCGTCGTGCGGATGGCGGGGCCGACGGTGTTGTCGTAGGGATAGACCCACATGCTGGCCTCGCGGGACGGTGTGCCGGCGATCACCTGGATCTCGACTGCCTCGTAGAAGCCGAATTTGCTGTGAGAGCGGCCGATGCCGCTGTCCTTCTGGCCGCCCCATGAGCACTGGCAGATGCCGGCGCTGTACATGTGGTCGTTGAGCCAGGCATTTCCCGATTCGAGCCTTCGCGCGATGCTCTGGGCCTTGTCGCTGTCTTCGGTCCAGATGCTCGCGCCGAGGCCGAAATCTGAATCGTTTGCCAGATTCACAGCCTCTTCCTCGCTGTCGACGGTGATGATCGGAATGACCGGACCGAAGATCTCCTCTTTCATGATCCGCATGCTGTGGTTCACGCCCGTGAGCACGGTCGGCGCATAGAACGGCCCGTCGGATCCTGCTGGCAGGTCCTCCTTGGCGATCGGTCCACCGCAGAGCTTTGTCGCGCCGTGCGCTATCGCGTCGTCGACCAGCTCGCTGACGATCTTGAACTGGTTCGGATCTGTCATCGCGTTGATCTCGGTGCTCCACTCGCTCGGGTCACCGATCTTCATCGCGCTGGCGCGCTTGACGACGCCGTCGATGAACTGCGGGGCGACGTCGTGCATCACATACACGCGCTCGATGCCCGCGCAGGTCTGGCCCATGTTCGAGAAGCCGCCCCAGGCGACACCGTTGGCAGCGTGATCGACATTCGCGTCGCTGAGCACGATTGCCGGATCCTTGCCGCCGAGTTCGAGCGTCGCACCCTTGAGCTGCTTGGCGCAGTCAATGCCGATCGAACGACCTACCTCAACGGAGCCGGTAAAGAAGATCTTGCCGACGTCTGGGCAGTCGACCATCGCCTGACCGACCTTGCCGCCGCCGTGCACCGTGCGCAAAAGGCCTTCGGGCAGGCCGGCCTCGTCAAACAACTCTTGAATTGTCTGACCGATCAGACAGGTCAGCGACGCGGGCTTGAAAATCACGCCGTTCCCGGCCATCAAGGCCGTGCAGATTTCGTCCATCGCGAGCAGCATCGGGTAGTTCCACGGACTGATCACGCCGATCACCCCGATCGGCTGGTAGTGAAACTGCATGTCGCGCGTCTTCAGGAAGAGCTGGTCGTTCGGGATCTTTTCGTCGGAGAGGATCTCTTCGGCGTTGTCCGCCGTCCAGATCATGCCGTCGACCGTGGGAAGGACCTCCATCGAGTAGGCCTCAGTGCGCACCTTGCCCTGCTCGGCCGTGACCAATGCCGCGACCTCGTCTTTGCGTTCGATCAACACGTCGGCGGCACGGCGCACATAGCGCGCACGGTCCTCGAAGCTCAGTTCCGCCCAAAACGGCTGAACCTGCTTGATCTCTTCGACGACGGCCGGAACCTGGTCCGGCGCGATCGTGGGGACGCTGCCGACGAGCTTTCCGGTAGCGGGATTGAAACTTTCGAGCGTTCCGCTCGGGGCCGTGGCATCGCTGAACGCGTGCCTAGGGGCTTGGGGTGCGATGGTCGGTTCCATGGCTCCATACTAACGGTGGCGAACGGTCGTGCGGGCGCTCCTGAGCAAGCTGGCTGAGTGGACCGCACGGAACTGCCTAGCCACTGCCGCGCTCAACCGTGGGTACGGCGACGTCAGGCTGGCGCGCTGAGCACGCAGTTGGCGCGCTGAGTACGCGAAACAGAAACCCTCTGTCCTAGTCGTTCGCGGTTGCGGCGGCGCGAACCATCTCGACCATTTCCGTCGGTGCACGGTCGGGTGAGCCGGTATCGAAAGGCGGTTCGGGGTCGTATTCGATACCAAGCTGAATCGCCTGAGCGAGCAACTCGCCGAACATCTCGCCGACAAGCACGAGGCCCATGTCGATACCTGCAGACACCCCTGCGGCAGTGACGAACTTGTCATCGCGAACCACGCGCTCGTGTACCGGCAACGCACCCAACTTGGCGAGATGCTCGAATTCGGCCCAATGAGTGGTCGCCCGGCGGCCATCGAGCAGCCCGGCGGCGGCAAGCAACAGCGCGCCGGTGCAGACGGACGTGGTCCATGTTGTGGTTCGGTCGATGTCTCGAATCCACTCGAGCAGCGGCTCGTGACGCGTGAGTTCGCGACTTCCAGTACCGCCGGGAATGAGCAGGACGTCAGCACTCGAGACTTCGTCGAAGTGCATCGCCGGCCCGAGCGCGAGCCCTGTTCTTTCAGCGCTCACCTGCCCGCCGCTCACCTCTTCGGAACTCGGCGACGCGTAGACGAACTCTGCGCCGGGGACGCTGCCGAACACCTCCAATGGTCCGATCAAGTCGAGGGACGTCATGTCTTCGTAGAGCAGGCAAGCGAACTTCATGTCAGACCCACCAACTTCTCAGAGGCCGACCACAGCGCATCTTGCAGCTCCACGTTCTTCGCCTGGCGGTTCTCCGGTCCGTTCGGTTTGTGGCGATTGAAGAACACACCGTTCAGTGTCTCGCGCGGTTCGCGACTGACGAGATCAACGATCGGCGTCGCGCCCTTGGCATTGTCGATCAGGATTCGCGACGAAAGCGGGTTGTTGTAGAGCAGCCGAACAGAGATCGAGTCCCTGCCGAACTTGCTTTGCACGATGCCGGGATGGAATGCGACAGAGACGATGTCGTCGTCCTTCCACTTCCGCGCGATGCCGCGGGTGAAGAGGATGTTCATCAGCTTGCCGGTTCCGTACGCGATGTTCTCGCTGCGATGTCCGTCGAGGTTGTTGATTCGTACGCGGCCATAGTTGTTGGCCATGCTCGCGGTGTTGAGCACTCGCGGCGCGTCGGCGGCAAGCAGATTCGGCTTGAGCAGATGCGTCAACAGAAATGGCGAAAGGTGATTGATCTGGAAATTCGGTTCGTGCCCCTCGGCGGTCCTACGGCGGGTCTTGAACAGTCCGCCGGCGTTGTTGACGAGCACGTCGATCTTTGGTGCCGCCGCAGAGATTTCTTCCGCCAGGCGTCGCACCTGCGCGAAGTCTGCAAAATCGGCAACCAGTGCGGGACTGTCGACGTCGTCGGCGACTTTCTTGGTCTTGTCAGGGTTGCGGCCAGTAACGATCACGTTGGCGCCCTGCTCGTTGAGGTCGCGGGCGGCGACGGCGCCGATACCGTCGCTTGCGCCGGTGATGACGATCGTTTTGCCCTCAACGCTGGCGTTAGTTGACTCGGCTGAATTGCTCATTTGATTCGTCGCTCCTCGGCGGCACGTAGCCGCTCTGCCATGGCACGTTCGTGACCACGATCGCTGGGTGTATAGAACTTCGCCTGCATACCGTCGGGCAGCAGGCGCTGGTCGCTCAGTTGGTCCGGATTGTCGTGTGGATAGTCGTACCCCTCGCCGGCGCCGAGCTCCTCGGCCCCGGGGACGTTGCTGTCCTGCAAGTATCGCGGTGGAGGGTTGAGCCCGTACTTGCGAACGTGTGCGATCGCAGCATCGCCGGCCTTATAGGCAGCGTTGCTGCGCGGCGCGAGTGCCAAATAGGTGGCCGCTTGGCTGAGATTGATTCGCGCCTCCGGCATGCCGACGTAGTCGAGCGCCTGTGCGGCTGCCATCGCCAGCGGAAGCGCCTGCGGATCGGCATTCCCTACGTCCTCACTGGCGAAGATCACCATCCGCCGAGCGATGAACTTCGGGTCCTCGCCGCCCTCGAGCATCGCGGCCATGTAATAGAGCGCAGCGTCTGGGTCGCTGCCCCGCAGCGCTTTGATGAAGGCGCTGGCGTAGTTGTAGTGCTTGTCGCCGCCCTTGTCGTAGAGGACGGCGCGCTGCTGCAATGCGTCCTCGGCGCGTGGAAGATCGATCACCGCGGTGCTCTGCGCGCGTGCCGCGAGCGCGGCCGTCTCCAGCGCCGTGAGCGCCGTACGCGCATCGCCGCCGGAGCGCATCGCGATCAGGTCGAGCGCCTCGTCTGTTGCGGTGAACTCATCGGCAAGACCGCGAGTCTCGGCGAGCGATCGTTCGAGCAGCGCGCGGATGTCTTCGGTGTTCAAGGCCTCGAGCACGTAGAGCCTGCTTCGCGAGAGCAGCGCGCTGTTGACCTCGAAGTACGGGTTCTCTGTGGTCGCCCCGATCAAGATGATCGACCCGTCCTCGACCGCTGGCAGTAGCGCGTCCTGCTGTGCCTTGTTGAAGCGGTGGATCTCGTCGAGGAAGTAGATCGTGCGGCGGCCACTGGTCTTCAGTCGCTCACGCGCAGCGGCTATTGCCTTCATAGCGTCAGGCCTGCCGACCGCCACGGCCGAGTGCTCTTCGAAGGCAGCGTCTGCTGCGTGCGCGACCAGCCGAGCGATCGTCGTCTTGCCGCTGCCCGGCGGCCCGTAGAGGATCATCGAGTGCGGAGCCGCGCCGGTCAATGCCTCGTGCAATGCCTGACCTGGTTGGATCAGATGCCGCTGGCCGACCAGATCATCGACCGACAGCGGTCGCATGCGCGCCGCGAGCGGTTCCGCGCCGGTGGGCTGGGTTGAACCGGCTTCATGGGCCGGAGGTGTACCGAAAAGCTGATCGCTCACGTGCCTATTCAATCCGACCCGCTGCAGGAAAGGTCCGGCCGTCGCGTCTGACCTGCCAAGAAAGCAGGTCGGGCCGGGGGCACGCTCGACCCACCCCTTCGAATCGAGAACCATTTCCCAAGCAGCAATCTGCCGCATGCCCTGTCCATGCAGCGGGCCAGTAGCTAGAAAAGTCCGGATTGGCCCGGCGCAGGGCGTGGAGGTTCGTCGACCGACTCCGATTCGTAGCGCTCGGGCGACGTGATCATCCTCGCAGCGGACATACCGTCGAGCGGTTGGCCGTACTCCCGTGAGTAGTCGCCTTCAAAAGACGCCTGTGACTGGGCGACCGTGGCGGCCTCCGCAGGGTCGGCAAACTCGGCCGGCACGTCGGTGCCAATCGCCGCAGAATCATCGGCTTCCGGGTTGGCCGCGCTGCCACCGCCACCGGAAGGCGCGGTGACCACCCCGCTGCGCGCGAGCAGCGTCTCGCGACCGGTCTCACGCACTCGTTCGGCCAAGCTGGGAATCTGAGCGAAGTCCGCAAACAGCGTTCCGCGCAGTCCACCGTTGTAGAGCGCGGCTGCCGGGTGATAGACCGGCAGATAGACCTGACCTGCCTTGAGTCGCGGCTGTCCATGGTCCTCGCTGATCTTGCGATTCGGCAAGAAGCGCGCCATCGCGTGGCGGCCGAGCAGCACGATCACATCGGGGTCGATTGCAGCGATCTGTTCCTCCAGCCAGGGCCAGTGGTGCGCAGCCTCTTCGGGCAGCGGGTCGCGATTGCCCGGTGGCCGCGCCTTGAGCACATTGGCCACGAAGACGTCTCCGCGAGTCATGCCAACCGACGCAAGCAGTTCGTCGAGCAGCTTGCCCGCAGCCCCGACGAACGGGATCCCCTGCGCGTCCTCGTTCTTTCCGGGTGCCTCGCCGATGAACATGATCGAGGCATTCGGATCGCCATTGCCCGGCACCATTTGTGTGCAGGTCGAACAGGGCTCGAAGCCACACGGCTCGTCCTTGTGCGCGAGAATCGCGCGTGCAATTTCTTCGATCGATCGAGCCATCGGTAGAACCGTCAAACTACCGCCTCGCAGCGCCAATCACATCAAGCGCACGCCCACAACCGCGCAAACATGGGGAAAAACGTGGTCGGCAGCGACACCAACCCGTATGCTGGGGCGCACCAATGGTTGACCGCGAACGACTCGAGCAGACCGCGACCGAACTGCTGCAGCAGCTGATCCGTTTCAACACCGTCAACCCTCCGGGTGACGAGGCCGTTGCGCAGGCGTTCATCCAAGGGCTGTTGGAGGAGCACGACTTCACGGTTGAGCTGCTCGCGCTCGACCCGAACCGACCGAACCTGATCGCGTCGATGAAGGCACCGTCGGGCAGCGACGGACCCACCGTCGCGCTGCTCACGCACATCGACACGGTGCTGGCCAACGCCGACGAATGGCAGGTCGACCCATGGAGCGGCGACATCCGCGAAGGCTGCATTTGGGGGCGCGGCGCGCAGGACATGAAGGGTCAGGCGGCGGCCGAGCTCGCTGCGGCGATCGAGTTGGTGAAAGCCGGATGGCGACCGGCCAGCGGAGAACTCAAGATCATCGTCACCTCCGATGAAGAGGCGGGCGGCAACTTCGGCGCGCGTTGGCTCTGCGAGGAACACCCCGAGAAGGTGCGCTGCGACTACGCGCTCAACGAGGGCGGGGGCCAGCAGTTCACATACAACGGCAAACGGTTCTTTCGCGTCGGCTGCGCAGAGAAGGGCTTTCGGCGTTTCCGTTTGATCACGCACGGAGTTGCTGGGCACGCATCGATTCCCAGGCTGGGTGACAACGCGTTGCTGAAGATCGCTCCCTATTTGCAGCGGATGGCCGACCACCAACCGGACTACGACTTGACCGCAGAGCCGCGGGCGATTCTGACCGCGTTGCTTGGCGAGGACCCGGGCGAAAACCCGAGCCAGGATGCGCTCGACGAAATGCTCGCCGAGATCAAGGCGAACGACGAGCGCCTCTATGTGCTGCTCGAACCGACCCTGGGCGTGACGCTCACGCCGACGATGGTCAAGGCGTCGGAAAAGCTCAACGTGATCCCCGACAAGACCGAGCTACGCGTGGATTGCCGGGTACCGCCTGGCTTCGGGCAGGAGCTCGCCGAACGACGCGCACGCGAAGTGCTGGGCGAGGGCAACTACGAACTCGACTTCGACGAGGGTGCGGTTGGCAACGCGTCCGCCCACGACACGCCGTTGATGGATCTGATCAAGGAATGGGTCGCAGGCATCGACCCCGACGCAGTCGCTGTTCCTTCGGTGTTGCCGGGCTTCACCGACTCGCGCTGGTTTCGCGATGCCTTTCCCGACTGCGTCGCCTACGGATTCTTCCCGCAGATCTCAATGGAGATGTACGACTCCGATCCGCTGATGCACGCCGCAGACGAACGCATCCCGATCGAAGATCTCACCTTGGCAACGGAGTTTTTTGCTCACGCCGTACCTAAGCTGCTTGGCTAGATGAGCAACCGACCAGACCCAAAGCGATCCAGCCAACCGCGGACGACGAATGGTGATCGCCTGCGGCTTGGCGGGATGGCGCTCGAGAACGGGCTACTCGTTTACGGTCCGACCTGCTGGGCCGCGGCCGTGCGCGACAAACACGGCGCGATCATCGTCAAGAGCGGAAAGGTGCCGCGGCTACGCGGGCCGATCGACAGGATTCCCGGGCTGCGAGGCGTCGCGCGACTCGCCGAGTCGATGGTCGTTGTCCCGATCGTGCGTGCAACGCTTCGGCAAGCACGGCTGCCGTTCGAGAACCGCAGCGTGGTTTCGGCGGCTGCGGCGACGACCGCGATCAGCATGCTCGCCAAATCTCGCAAGAATCGTGGCGTGGGCACGGACGTAGCCGTCTCATTGCTTGGTCTCACGCCGGCCTTGATTTCGCTGAAGGCGGGCAATACGGCCGCCTATCACGGAGTCGAGCACAAGGCGATCGCCGCCTATGAGCAGGGTGGCGATCCGACCGATCCGGAGGTCGTTGAAGCCGCTGCCAAGGAACACGAGCGCTGCGGCTCCCACCTGGTGGCACCGATGATGATCGCCGGCGTTGCCGGCGACGCCGTACTCCGTCGCGCAGTCGCCAAACCCGGACTGGGTGCTCAGACCGGCGTGGCGTTGGCCGGCGCGGCGGCCTCGATCGAGATGTTCGGCTGGGCCGAGCGCCATCCGGACAGCGGATTCACCAAAGCATTTCGCGCGCCGGGCTTTGAGCTGCAGCGCGTTCTCGGAACGCGGGAACCGACCGCTGAACAAATCGAGGTCGGGCAGGCCGCGATCGAGCGGTTGCTGTCGGTTGAACCCGACGGCAACACCTGACCAGTTCGCTGGTTTCGGCCCGAACTCAGTGCTTGACGTAGCTGCCGTGGAAGCCAGCCGGTATCCCGTGCGCGACCTCGGCGCGAGCAATCTCGCTCAGGTTTGCGGCGTCGAGCACCAATAAGAACGAACGACCACTCGAGCCGTCCAGTACCACCGAGAGCAGAACGCCGTCGTCCTCCGAACGCTGCTCCGGCGATGCAACGAACACAGGTTCTCCGACGGCGCAGTCGCCCTCGCTCCAAGTGAGCGACTCGCCGGTCTCGACGTCGATCTTCGCGAGCATGTTCAGCGAGTACTCATCTGTGGAGCTGACGCCATAGGCAAACCGATAGGCCTTGCCATTGTTGGCTCCGTAGTTGATGCGCGGAAGTTCAAGCGGAGTTTCGGACAGTCGTTTCTCGTCGGCACGCTTGCGCCCCGGGCTCAGGCGGTAGCGGTGCAGATGGCCGATCGAGGCGGACCCGTCTTCGCGAAGTCGTTTGAGGTAAAGCTGCTCGACGATCGATGCGTCGTCGAATCGGCAGAGGTCGACGACCAGATCCTCGCCGTCCTCATATGCGTTGACGTGGTGGAAGCAGAAGCCCGCGTCTGCCTCCCACACTCCGCCGACTTTGCCGGTCTCGCGATCGATGGCCGTGATTTTCGTGCCACGCGTCGGTCTGTACTGGAAGTTTTCGATGAACGGCCGACCGGTTTTGAGAATGTCGATCGGATCGACTACCAGCGGAAACTCGGTGAGGATCAACCACCGATCGGTCATCCCGAACGAGTGCTGGTACGTCGGCATCCGTCGGTTGAACTTCGCGATGCGCTGGGGCTTGCCGTTCGGCGCGAGTCTGAAGAAGCTCTGCGAGGATCGAGCGCCCAGCTTGCAGGACAGGTTGATCATCGCGCCGTGTTCGACGTCTTGATGGGGATGGGCCGAGGCGAACATGTCGGGGTTCTCGAATGCGACGCCGACGGTTTCGAGTGTGTTCGGATCGAATTCCATCGCCAGGGGGATCTCGCTCATCGCGATGAACTTCTCGCCGAACTTGTGCACGCTGACGTTTGGGTTGTCCGTGACATTCGGGCTGAACATCGACTGGATGCGCTGGAAGCGCGTTCGGCACGGGTCGGACGCAAACTCGCTGAAGCCGAGCTTGCCGGTCTCTTCGACGGCTCGGTATGCGTTGCTGCGAACGAATCGGTTGCAGTAGTTGACGCCGCCGTCCGCGAAATCGAAGCTGTGCAACATCGACAATCCGTCGAACCAGTGATTCACCTCTGATTCGTCGAAGTCCCAGCGACCCGGGCCATTGCGCACCAGCATTCCGGTGAGCCAGACCGGCAGCGCTCCACGCACTTCGAGCGCGACCCGCTCAGGCGACTCGTCTGCCGAAGTCAACGCCTGCTGGAGGGCGGTCTGCGGAGTCGCGCTCGAGCTGCGCGGAGCTTGTTCATTGTGTGCGGTGGTTTTGTCGACTGTTGCGGTGTCCATCGTGTCCCCAATCATACAAACTGAACGATACGTAGCGCATGTTACTGGAAATCACGTCATAATGCAACAGCGGCTTGAAACTTCAGACTTTTGGCCGCGTCACCGATTGGACAACATGGAAGAATTGCGACTTACAACGGCTTCGTATCTGGTGCTCGGCCTCGTGGAGATGGCGGGTCCGATAACGCCGTACGAGCTCAAGGCGCTTGCCGGCGAGTCCGTCGTGAACTTCTGGTCGCTTCCGCACACGCAGATCTACACGCAGTGCGATCGTCTGACCGAAGCGGGCTATCTGGCGGAGCAACGCGAGGACGAGGGGCGTCGCCGGCGCCAGTTCACGATCACTCGTGAAGGGCGCGACGCGCTCGACGTCTGGCGCGAAACCGACGAGCAGAAGCCCGTCGAATTACGCGATCTCGCACTTCTCAAACTCTTCTTCGGCGCCGATCCGAAAGCTCTCGCCGCCGAGCAGGTTCAGGTGCACTCGGCGAACCTGGCGCACTACGAGCAACTCCTGGAAGCCGCCGAGAGCAGCGCGGGCGAAGGTGATCGTGCATCCGGTCCGATCCGCACGCTGCGGTCGGGCATCGGTCATGAGCGCGAGTTCGTGCGCTTCTGGCGGACCTTCCTCGACTGAACACACTTGCCCGTCCCGCAGCCGCGATGATCTAGTCTTCGCCCGCAATGTTTGGCGCGATTGATCACATCGGAGTTGCCGTCGAGGACATCGACGCGGCGCTCAAGATCTACAACGAGCAGTTCGCGATGGCGATCCAGTACCGCGAAGTCGTCGAGGAGCAGGGCGTTGAAGCAGTGCTGCTCGAGGTCGGCGATTCGCACGTCGAACTGCTCAGGCCACTCGGCCCGGACACGCCCGTCGGCAAGTTCATCGAAAAGCGCGGAGTCGGCATGCACCACGTCGCCTACCGCGTCGATGACGTGCAGGCAGAGCTCGATCGCCTGAAGGCGCTCGGGCTTGAACTGATCGACGAGACTCCGCGTATCGGCATTCAGGGCAGCACGGTCGCATTCGTCCACCCGCAGTCCGCCGGTGGAGTCTTGACCGAACTGGTCAAGCCGGCTGCCGGTCACTGACGCTGCGAAACTTCATCCACCAACAGACCTGGGAGCAACGATGGCAGACGACACAAAGACGATTCAAGTTGGATTTGCCAACGGTCTGTCGGTCGGCCTGAAGCTCGACAAGTCCGAGATCGACAAGCTGATCAAGGCGATCGAGGCCGAGGAGAAGTGGATCGAGGTCAAAGAAGAGAAGCGCGTGATCAACCTGCGCGCCGACCGTGTTGACTTTTACGGCTTCGACGCTGAGCAAGAAGATCGCCGCGCCGGCTTCGAGTAAGCGACTCGACTTGCCACGATGAGTTCGCGCGCGTTCTGGAAGCCGTTGGACGACGCGGAATTGCCGCTGCTTGAGTGGGTCGAGCGCGTGCGTATGGGCGGGCCGGTCGAGCAGGCGACGGGGCTGATCACCAAGGCTGGCGAGCACGGAATGATTTGGTACGTAGTCGGCGGGACGGCGGCGCTGATTGACCGACAGCAGCGTTCCGGTTGGTTGCGGGCGACCGTGACCGTGGCCGCAATCTACGGCCTCAACACTTTGCTGAAGCTCGCGGCCGGTCGTCGTCGCCCGCCGATTGCGGCGCACGGTACGCCCAGCGCGCTGGGCTTTCCGTCTTCCCACGCCGTCACGTCGTTTGCCGCAGCGCGCCTGTTCGCCGTGTTGGCGCCGAAGCTCAAGTTGCCGTTGTACTTCGCAGCAGTAAACGTCACTGGCTCTCGCCTTCACTTCTGCGTCCACTATCCATCGGACCTGATCGCCGGCGCCGTCATCGGTGACGCAGTCGCCCGCGCCACCAGCGCTCGCTGCCGCTGAATTCTCAACTCGATACCCAAGCCTGGATTTGCCGCATGCCCTGTCCACGCGGCGTGCTTCATGGACAGCGCATGCGGCAGTTTCGCCGATTCCAAAGCGATCCGCGAAACGGGCGGGACGCTACCGTGCGCCGCGTGACATCTTTCGATCAGAGCAGGGCGGTCTGAAATGCCGATGAAGGTCGGCATCGTCGGCATGCCCAACGCCGGGAAGTCATCGCTGTTCAACGCGCTCACACAGGCGGGCGCGGAGGCGGCGAACTACCCGTTCACCACGGTTGAACCGAACATCGCAGTCGTGCCGGTTCCCGATCAGCGCCTGCTCGACACCGCCGCCGTTACCGGCGCGACCGACATTCGACTCGATCAGATTCATGTGCACGACATTGCCGGGCTTGTACGCGGTGCGAGCAAGGGCGAGGGTCTGGGTAACCAGTTTCTCGCCAACATCCGCGAAACCGACGCGATCCTGCACGTCGTACGTGCGCACGAGGACGACAACGTAGTCCACCCAGAAGGCCGAGTGGATCCGATCGGAGACATCGAAACGATCGAGACCGAGCTGATCTTCGCCGACCTCGACACTGCGGAGCGCAGGCTTGAACGGGTCAGCAAACAGGCGAAGTCCCTGGAAGCCGAAGCGATCGCAGAAGAGGCCTGGTTGAAGGAGGTCGTCGCCGCACTGCAGGAGGGCAAACCAGCACGAATCGTGCCGCTGCCAGAGGACGCGCCGATGGCGATGAAGAACCTCTCGCCGCTGACCGGAAAGCCGGTGCTGTTCATCGCGAACGTGAATGAGGGCGAGACCGAGGTTCCGCCGGCAGTTGCCGAATACGCCAAGTCCCAGGGCGCGGCGGCCGTGGCGATCAGTTCGCGCATGGAGGCCGAGCTAGTCGAGATGGACGACGAAGAGGCGGCGATGATGCGTGAGGAACTCGAGATTCCCGAGAGCGGCCTGACGACTGTGATCAACGGCGCTTTCGGCCTTCTCAACCTGATCACGTTCTTCACCGTCGGCGAAGAGATCGGACAGTCCTGGCACATCAAGCGCGGAGGCAGTGCCTACGACGCCGCCGGCGAGATCCATACCGACATCCAGCAGGGCTTTGTTCGCGCAGAGGTCATCAACTACAAGGATCTGATCGACGCCGGTGGATACACCGGTGCCCGCGACAAAGGAACGCTGCGCCTCGAAGGCCGCGACTACGTGATGCAGGACGGCGATGTTTTGACCGTCAAGCACACGGGTTGATCAGCGATTCAATCTCAGACCGCCACGCGCCGCGACGGCGCCGCAAACAGCAACGGGATCATCAGCAGGGCCATCACGCCGCCGATCAGCCCAAGTGTTGCGTAGCTCGTCCCGGCGACGATGAGCCCGCTGCTCAGCCCGCCCGCCGATCCGGCCAGCGCGATCAGCAGATCCGCGCGGCCCTGAGTTGTAGCGCGCGTTGCGAGCGGAACTGAGTCGGTGATCAGCGCGGTGCCTGCGATCAGTCCGAAGTTCCAGCCGAGGCCCAGCAGCACCAGCGCGATCGACAGCAGAACCATCGAGTTCGCAGGTGCGACTGCTGCCAGAAGACCCGCCGCGAGCAGGACGATTCCCGCAGCCGCGATCATCGGACGCCTGCCGTACCGGTCGACCGCGATTCCGGTGATCGGCGAGGGCAGGAACATCGCCGCTATGTGCAGCGAGATCACCATTCCGGTGTCCGAGAGTGAATGCCCATGGTCACGCATGTGGATCGGCGTCATCGTCATGATCGCGACCATCACCAGCTGCGTGAGGACCATCACCGCAACTGCCACGCGAACGCCGCGTCGGTCTCCTTCGCCGATCGCGTCGTCAGTCGGCGGAGCATTGCTTGCGAGCTCGCGAGCGGTCAACAGCGGGTCCGGTCTGAGCAGGGCGGTCAGCAGCACCGACGCAATCGCCAGCACGATCGCCGATAGCAAGAACGGCCCCGCCAGCCGCGGCAGGTCCACCTGGCCCATCAAGTCGCCGGTCAACTCGGTCAGGTTCGGGGCGATCACCGCGCCGACCGTCGTTGCGACGAGCACGATGCTCACCGCAGTCGCGCGCGCCTCGGGCCGGGCAAGGTCCGCACCGGCGTATCGCGCTTGGAGATTGGTCGAGAATGCGGCGCCGTAGAAAAACAGCGACGCGATGAACAGCGGGATTGAGTCGAGCTCCGCCGCCGCGACAACACCGGCGGCACCCAATGCACTGACGATGTACCCCGCCGCCAGACCGACCCGCCGGCCTCGCCGCTGCGAAATCATCCCCACCGTCAACGCCGCTAATGCAGACCCGATCGTGAAGACGGTCGCCGGCACACCGGCTGCGCTCGTCGAACCGAAGATGTCCTCGGCCAGCAACGCGCCGACAACGATGCCGGCAGAGATGCCGGCGCCCGTGAAGAGCTGCGCGCCGACGAGCACGGAAAGCGTTCGGTTCTGGAGTTTGTGGATGTCGACCGGCACCGCCCGCCGAACCTAGCGATCGGTCAGGTCACCTGCGATCGTGCGGTCAGCGTTTTCTGAACGTCACCCAGGTGCTGCGCAGTCCGAGTCGCGTCCGCAGCTCGGTACCGCTGATGTTTCTCGAACCACGAGTTCCGACCACTCGCGCCCGCACGATTCGCGGCGAAATCCCACGCTTCGTGACGCGGATGTCTTTCAGTTGGCCGCGCACGAAACCACCGAGTTTCGACTGCAGTCGCCGTCTCGTCATCCGCACCGTCCAACGGTGGTACGGCGAGAGCTTGTCGTGTGGATCCTTGACCGCCTTCAGATACGGCACCGCCTTCGAGTTCCAAACGTTCTCGATGCTCTCGGTTTCGCCGCCGGAGGTGGAATAGAAGTATGTGGTGGCGACGCGGCCTTTGTACTTGACGACCTCACCGGCAGTCGCGCGAACTGCGGCGTTAGTGGAAGACTTCTCAACGTTGACCCCGCGATAGACCTGCGAGCGAGTATCGGGCCATTGGTCAAAAAGCGAACCACCGGCTTTTGTCGTCAACGCGTAGGAGCGAGCGGCGACGGCCTGCGCGCGCAGCGCCTCGCGATGCCACGAGGAAGGAATCTCACCGGGCACCACGCCTCGGACGTAATCGTCAAGACTCAGCTCGTTGACCGTCGCCAGCCCGCCGAGTTCAGATCGCCTGAAATCAATCTCACCGCGATAGCGCCCGTTCGAAAGCCCGCCGATCGCTTTGCCATAGATACGCGTGGCGCCCGAGCCCGCGCCCACCGTCATCCTCCCGTCGTAGGACCGAATAACTCTGGAGCCACGTTGAAGCCGGATCCTGTTGCCGACGCGCCGCGCCGTGTACGTCCTGCTGCGACTCAGCGCAACGCCGCCGGTCGCGATCGACGCGCCACGGAACTTGACACTCGATGAGCCAAGCTTGAGGATTACGCGGATCGTTCGCGTGTCGGCCTTGCTGACGCTCGTGCCCGAGTAGTAGTGCTTGAGAATGCTTTTGTAGGACTCGCCGCGGCGCGCCAGCCCGTGGGCGCCGTACTGGCCCATGCCGATGCCGTGGCCGAAGCCGCCGCCCTTGAGCGTGAACGTCCTCGGCAACGCGGAGGCCGTCCCCGCGCCGACGGCGACGAGTGCCATGGAAAGCGCGAGAATTGCAGCGATTTTTCGGATATGTGCGGACGAAGTCACGTTGTTCAAAGGCCTGTGCACTGAAGATAGGACTCCTGGAAGAATCTCGTCCAATTGGACGATTGCGGGCGGCGGTCGGCGCCTACTTCGGTTGTTAGGCTCCGACGCGGCCATTCCCCCCGGCAAACCACCAATTTTTCTATTGCTCTTCAAGGAAGGAACCCATGGCAACCCCCAAAGCATCGGCTGTATTTGTTGAATGCCTCGAAGCCGAGGGGGTGCGTTATGTGTTCGGAATTCCCGGCGAGGAAACGCTCGACCTGAACGAGGCGATCGAGGACTCCTCGGTGCAGTTCGTCCCCGTCCGCCATGAACAAGGCGGGGCCTACATGGCCGACGTCTACGGACGACTTACGGGCCGTGCCGGAGTCTGCCTCGGGACGCTCGGCCCGGGTGCAACGAACCTCGTCACCGCCGTAGCCGACGCCTATCTTGACCGTGCTCCGCTGGTTGCGCTGACCGGACAGTCCGACCTCGAACGCATGCACAAGGAGTCGCACCAGTACATCGACCTGATTCGTGTGATGCGCCCGATCACCAAGTGGAACGCGCAACTCACGGACCCGGCGATCATCCCGGAGGTCGTGCGCAAAGCCTTCAAGCTCGCCGAGTCAGAGAAGCCCGGTGCAACGCACATCGAGCTTCCCGAGGACGTCATGTCCGAACCGCTCGACGCGCAGCCGCTCCCGCGCATGGAAGTCGCCCGCCCCGAGCCGAACGCCCGCGACATCCTGCGTGCCGCCGACATGATCAAGAGCTCGGTCAATCCAGTGGTGCTCGCCGGCAACGGCGTGATCCGCACGCACGCCACGCAGGCGATGCGCGAGTTCGCTCGGGCCACCAATATCGGCGTCGCCACGACCTTCATGGGCAAGGGCATCATCGACTTCGAGGATGAGCTCTCGCTCGGCACGACAGGACTGCAGGCCGGCGACTACGCGTTGGCGGGATTTGAAGAGGCTGACCTCGTGATCGCCGTGGGCTACGACCTGGTCGAGCATTCGCCCAAGCACTGGAATCCGAATGGCGACAAGAAAATCATCGTGATCGACACGAAGGCGGCCGAGATCGACTCGAACTTCATGCACGAGATCGAGCTGGTCGGCGACATTTACCACATCCTCAACATCCTCACAGAGGAGTGCCGCGCGACCAGTTTCAGCGGCGGGTCGCGTCGCCTGCACGACATGGTTATGGGTCGATTCGAGGCCGCCAAGAACGACGACGCGTTCCCGACCCAGCCGCCGCGCGCTCTGTATGAGATCCGCCAGGTGATGGACCGCAAGGACATCCTGATCAGCGACGTCGGTCTGCACAAGCTGTGGATCGGCCGCATGTTCCCGGCTCACGAGCCGAACACCGTGCTGATCGCCAACGGTCTGGCCGGTATGGGCTTCGCGGTCCCTGCAGCGATCGCCGCCAAGCTCGTGCACCCCGACCGCACCGTCATCACGGTCAACGGCGACGGCGGATTCATGATGAATTGCCAAGAGCTTGAGACGGCTGTGCGTTTGCGAACGCCGGTCGTCAACATCATCTGGGAGAACCAGCAGTACGGCTCGATCGTCTGGAAGCAGGACAACAAGTTCGGGCGCCACTTCGGCGTCGATTTCACCAACCCGGACTTCGTCAAGCTCGCCGAGGCCTTCGGCATGCCAGCCTGGCGCGCGACTTCGAACGAGGACTTCCGCGACCGGTTGCGCCACGCAGTAACGCTCGACGTTCCGTCACTGATCGTGCTGCCGATCGACTACTCGATCGACGTGCGCATCAGCGAGGAGCTCGGCGAGGGCTTGGTCGCCACCTGAGCGAAATGGCGATGGCGTGCGATTGCTGTCGTTGATTTTCTTGGTTGCGATCGTCGCCTGTCTGGCAGCGTTTGGTGTTTACCTGGCTCGCCGCGCATGGCCTAAACGCGATCGGGCTGATGGCGGCAAGCACGATCATTTCGTTGCGCGACGAGTGCTGGTCGTGCTTGGAGCGTTGTTCTTCGCGTATTGGATCGCCTTGCCGGTGACGACGGCGATGGTTGCCACGCACGGGTCAGGGTCATCGGCCGTCGAGCTCGATTTTGGTCCTGAAACTGAGCAGGTCGAGTTAAAGACTGACGATGGCCAGACACTGTCAGCAAGTTTCGTTCCGCCTCGCAACGGAGCTGCAGTGATCACCTATCCAGCGCGGGAGTGGACCGCCACGGAATCAAAAATGCTCGCGCGATCGGGTTTTGGCGTACTCGCGTTGGACATGCGCGGGTACGGCCGGAGCGAGGGCGATCGAAACGCCTTCGGATGGGGATCGACCTCAGACATCGATGCCGCTGTCGACTTCTTGAGCGAGCAGGAATCGGTCCGGGCGATCGGCGGTTTCGGCCAATCCGTCGGCGGCGAGCTAATGATCGAAGCTGCCGCGACAAACGATCGGATCGCCGCTGTAGTCAGTGAGGGCGCCGGTGAGCGCTCTTATCGCGAGATGCTGATCCGAGGCCCAGCTGCCGCGTTGGCAATCCCTCAGGCCATGGTGCTCAGCGCTTCGGTGGCACTGCTCACAGGCGATACGCCGCCCCCGCCGCTCGACGAACTGGCGGCCAGAATCTCGCCGCGGGCGTTGTTGCTGATCAATGGAACCGCGGGAAGTGGTGGCGAGGAGCTCACTGCCGACTACTTTGCCTCCGCTGGAGAGCCAAAAGAGTTGTGGACGATCGAGAACGGCGGCCATACGACCGGGATCGTTGATGAACCCGATGAGTATCCGCGACGCGTGAAGGATTTCTTCAAACGTCACCTGGTTCGCCCGGCCCGCAACCGCTAGCCAGAAAACCACCGAACGGTCGGTCTGGAAAAGTCTTCATCCACCGTTTTGGATGCGAACTGAATCTGCCGATGTGCGTTTTCTAGGTGGAGTGCTGATCAGACGTCGATCGATTTGCGCCCGACGCCGTAAGGAATCTCCCAGCTGGGGCCAATTTGGGCATCGCCGAGCGGCGGATACTTCGCGTCCTGCGCGATGCGTTCGAGCAGCCAAAGGTCGTAGATCCAGAAATCGGGTTGGGTGACGACAGATCGTGAACAGACGATGCCTTCCGGGCCAGCTTTTGCGGTGAATCCTTCCCAGACGCCGACGTTGGACTGGATTCGCGCGAGTACTTCTTCAACGTCGGGCGCGGTGCCTTCGACGATTGCGGGCTTCCCATCGCGCTCGCCCATCACGAACTCCGGGGCGTTGACCCGGAGGGTCGAGATCTGACGGATGTGGCGGTTGCTGTACAGCTCGGTGCCGCCCTCAACCTTCTCGTCGGGCCCGATGCGGATGAAGACTTGGCCGAACTCGCGCTTCCCCCACATCAGGTTCGGGTTGAGCAACTCGGTCGATGTGTTGATCTTGGTCTTCAGCCCCAATGCCTCGCCACTTGCTCCCTCGTTGTGCGGCAGGTCGTCAACCGGACCCCAATCCTCCTCCGCGACAGCAAGCGCGCGCCGCAGGGCCTCGGTGCTGTAGCTACCGCCATCACCGATCGAACGTACGCTGCTCAGGGCAACCGACGTCGGCTGGACACCCTCCCTCTGCGCGCGTTGCGCCTTTCCGTAGCGGCGGCGACCGCGTAGAGCGGGAACCAAAACTGCGAGCACGATCAGCGCGGGGATGGCGAAGGCGACGATCGGGATCCACGTGGGCGCGGGTTCGTTGCCCCCGCCGGATTCGACAACGCCGGTTATCAACCAAGCTATGGGCACGGCGGCAATCTACCCGCTGGCGGTGCTCACCGCAGCGTGAATCTGCCGTAATTGGATTTCTTGACGAACTTGGTGTCTGTCGAGCCGTTACTCAGAACGACCCGCGCAAAGACCTCGTACTTGCCCTTGGGCAGCTTGCGGTTGCGTTTGAACTTCAGCGACCACGCCCCGCTGCGCGACGTCTTGACCTTGATCCACCGCTTGCTGGCGCAGCGCCGCTTCTTGATCTTCAGCTTCCGGAACTGCGCTTTGGTGTTGCGCAGCCACAGGCAGCGACGCTTGTCGATCTTGCGAACGGCGATGTACATCCTCTTGACGCTGGCGCCATTCACGCTGACTTTTCCGGAGAACTTTTTGAACTTCGTGCGCTTGTAGCGCTTGTTGTAGCGGGGGTAGGTGATCTTCGTTGACCAAGAAGCAGCGACTGGCGGGGCGACTGGCGGGGCGGCGGCCGGTGGCGGAGCTCCCCCTCCCGCAGGGATACCGGCGAATGGCGGCACGATCCCCGATCCAAATCGCACCATCGCAATGTCCACATCGCTTCCATCGTTGGTCGCACCGGCTGCGACGACGCGGGAATCCGGTAGCTGGGCGAGGCCGAAAGCCTCGTCTTCGCCGGTTCCAACTGGTGTGCTCCCGCTGCCATCGAGATCGAACGACGGATCTAGCGAGCCATCGGCGAGCAGGCGCACAAAACCGAAGTCGTTGCCTGTGCCGTAATCGACCTTGCCGGCGGCAACGATCTTCCCGTCCTGCTGGACGAGCACTGCGTTGGCCGTGGCACTTATCCCGAGTGTGCTGGTCGTGACTCCCGAAGTGCCAAAGCCCGCATCGAGCGATCCGTTCGTCGCGAAGCGCGCGATGAAGAATCGATCCGAGCCCCCGCTGTCTGATCCACCTGCGATTACGATTTTCTGATCGGGCTGAAGTGCGACAGCGTTGGCGAAGTCATTGATCCCGCCTACGTCCAGTTCGGCTATTCCGTCGCCGTCGAACGTCGAGTCGAGGGCGCCAGTTCCGGCGTCGAGTCGGGCGACCGTGGCGACTCTCACCCCACTCGGCTCCGAGAAGCCAGCTACGACGAGCTTGCCGTCGGCTTGCACGACCATTCCTTTGATGACGTCTCCACCATAAGTCGGGTCATGGAACTGGATACCGTCACCACCACCGAACGATGTGTCCAAGTCGCCATCGTCCTCGTACTTTGCGATCGCGAACTGTTCGCTCGAACCCGAGCTTGTCTGCCCCGCGGCAAGTATTGAACCGTCAGCCAGTACGGAAACGGCGTTCGCTATATCGTTGGAACCGCTGGGAGTTGTGTTTCCGTTCTGCAAGTCGGTGTAAACGACACCGTCTGTACCGAAGGTCAAGTCTGGGCTGCCGTTAGCGTTGAGCCGGGCGACCATGAACTCGAATCCGGCACCCTCGATCGTCGTTCTACCCGCCACTACGATCTTCCCGTCCGGTTGCAATACGACTGCGCGAGCGATGTCCGCTGAACCGGCTGTCGCGGTGATCCTTGCGTAGCCGCCAACTCCAAAGCTGGGGTCCAAGGAGCCGTCGACGTTGTGTCTGGCGGCCACGAAATCGATCAGAACGTTGGGGAACGGACCGACCACGGTTGCCTCTTCGAAACGCCCGACGGAGATCGTCTTGCCGTCGGGTTGCGCGACGACGGCATTGGCGTTGTCCTCGTAGCCGGGTGCAAGATCGCTGATGACGCGGCCGTCGATGTCAAAACTCGGGTCGAGTGTGATCGGAAGCGGGATGACCGGTGTGACCACCGGGCCGTCGCCACCGACGAAACGAACCAGGCCGGCGTGAGTCGTGGAATCGGCGTTGTCACGCCCGACCCAGCCGCCGGCGACGATCTTGCCGTCACCCTGCACGGTGATCGCCTTCGCACCGTCGTCGATCGAGCCGGCTATGTCCACGGTTGCGCGCCCGGTGGGTCCGAACGAGGTGTCGAATTCGCCGTCAGTTCGCAAGCGTGCGACAAAAAACTTGCTGTCTTCGCCGGAAGGTTCTGACTCTCCGGAGAGGACCGTCTTCCCGTCGGACTGCAAGGCGATTCCATAGCACCTGTCATCGCCACCAGCGACGTCGATTTCGCGCAAACCGTCGAACGAATAACTTGAGTCGGGAGACCCGTCTGCGTTGATTCGCATCACGGCGCAATCTGTGGTTGCGCCGCCATTTGCAATGCCCGTGAGCACGAACTTTCCATCGGCCTGGCGAACGATCTTCGAGTTCTGACCGCCAGTCGTTGTTAGCAGTGCTCGCCCGTTGACCCCGAATTCAATGCCGTCGACTCCGTCGGTGTCGGTGTCGAACGAGCCGTTTTCGTTGAATCTCGCGGCGACCATGTAGCTGTCGAGGCCATCGGTCGTGTAACCGCTCAGCACGATCTTGCCGTCCGGTTGCAATGCAACGCCATAGGCCCGGTCGGTCTCATTCGCGAGTATCGATTTGATCGCGGCGCCGTCGCCCTCAAGCGTGGTGTCCGCGCTGCCGTCGGAGTTGAACCTGGCAAAGGCAAAATCCCGCTTCGGTGTCGCCCCATTGTCGAACGCGTAGCCGGCGACGATGATTTTTCCGGAGGGCGCGATCACCACGTCGCGGGCGGCGGCTTCGCGCTCAGCGTACTTGATCATGTTTGTCGCCTTGCCGTCACCGTCAAAAGCTCGTATCAAGCGAACCGTCTGTGTTGTAGCGAGCGACGCCGAACTCGCCGATGTCGCCAGAAACTCCGCCTACTCGCGCAGACCCAACTACAACGATCTTGCCGTCGCCTTGAATCGCGACGTCGTAGGCGTAGTCGAAGTCGCCGTTGAAATCTGTCGTGACGTGTCCCGTTGAGTTGAAGGTCGTATCCAGCGAGCCGTCAGAGTTGTAGCGGGAGATGTACCAATCCTGCGGCGAGCCCTTCGCGCCGACCGTGACGATTTTTCCATCGGCCTGCACAGCGACGCCGTTGACGACTTCGCTGTTGGAAATCTCGGTCGTATCGACGACTATCCCGTCGGTGTCAAACGATGTGTCGAGATCCACTGGCGCAGCCGTCGCAGCATCGGCAGCAAGCGCCAGGACAAGCGCTGAAATGATCAGGCAGATGATCGCTGACGCGCGCTCGCGAGAAAGCCGGGACACTTTCTGTACTGGCCACATAGGGACTGATTCCTTCGGGTTGAAGATTGCCGAGCCGAAATCGCAATCGTCTGAGACGCGACCAGGTACTCATACGGTAGTCAGTTCCGAGTTTCTTCGCCGCGAGCGCGATGCTCGCAGCGACTATCTGAGCCTGAACTTCGTGTAGTTGACTTTCCTTCTGAATTTGGTGTCCGTCGAGCCGTCGCTAAGCACTACTCGCGCGAAGACCTCGTACCTGCCCTTGGAAAGTTTCCGCCTTAGCTTGAGCGACCATGCGCCGTTCTTCGATGTTCTTACCTTGATCCAGCGCTTGCTGGCGCAGCGGCGCTTTTTCATCCTCAGCTTCTTGTACTTGCCCTTGGTGTTGCGCAGCCACAGGCAGCGGCGTTTGTCGATCTTGCGCACTGCCACGTACAGCCGCTTGACGCTGGCTCCGTTCACGCGGACTTTTCCGGAGAACTTCTTGAACTTGGTGCGCTTGTAGCGCTTGTTGTAGCGAGGGGAGTAGATCTTCGTTGTCCAGGACGCAGCAGCGACTGGCGGCGCAATCGGCGGCGCGGCCGGCGGGGCTGCGGCCGGCGGTACAAACGGCGACGGCGGCGCGTCGCCGATCCGGATCAGCACGCTGTCCAGCGCGCTGCCGTCGCTTGATTTTCCTGCTGCGATGATCCGTCCGTCGGCCTGAAGAGCGACCGTTTTCGCGGAATCTCCGAAGCTTCCGATCGGAGTGCTGCCGGCTCCGTTGCCATCAAATGAGGAGTCCGGCGATCCGTCCGGATTGAAGCGCGCGACGCCGAAGTCGTCGCCGGTGCCGTAGTTGGCGTCGCCGACCACAACGATTTTTCCATCTGCCTGAATGACCATGTCGTTGGCCGCGTCGTCAATGCTGTTTCCGTCGTATTCACCGGTCGCCACGCCGTCGCCAGCGAACGTGGCGTCCAACTCAATGTCGGAGTCGAAACGGGCTACGAAGAAGTCGTCATCTGCGCCGTTGTCTGTTGTACCGGCTACGACAATCTTGCCGTCGGCATCGACCTCCACGGCATTCGCGATGTCGTTACCAGCGCCGATGGAAACGATCTTTCGACCTTCGGATCCAGTCGTCGCGTTTAGCGCGGTGTCGAAGTTGCCGTCCTCATCGATCCGAACAAATGCGAGATCCCTCACGCCACCAACCTCGGCGAATCCGACCGCGAGCAATTTACCGTCGGGCTGCTGAATCAGATCCAATGCGCGGTCGTCATTGACCCCGCCCGTAACGCCGGCCTCGAGGACGCCGCTGCTGTTTGTGCCCCAAGAGGTGTCAAGGAATCCGGCCGAGGTGAGCTTCACGAACGTGACGTCGTCGCTCGCGCTTGGGTCTGACTGCCCGGCAGCGATGATCGAACCGTCATCGAGCACGACCACAGCGTTGGCGCCGTCGGAGTAACCCTCGCCGATGTTCACGTAATTGATGATCGTGTTGCCATCGCCGCCATCGCCAAAGGTGGGATCGTTTGACCCGTCGGAGTTGAATCGTGCGACCAAAAAGTCGTAGCCAGCGCCCGCCACCGTTACCGTGCCGACCACCACGATTTTTCCATCGTTCTGCAACGCAATTGCCTGGCCGTCGCCGCTGAAATAGGTGCTGCCGTCGGAAACTGTCGCGATCCCGTCGCCCCCTCCGAATGAGGTGTCGAGCGAGCCATCGATGTTGCGCCGTGTCACTGCGACGTCTTGTTTGAAAAAGACAGATGGCGGGGTGCCGACCTGTTGGCGACTGAACCCGACCGAGACTGTTTTGCCGTCGCTCTGCACAACTGTCTCGTTGATCTGGTCAGACGCTCCACCGGAAACGTCGTTGACGACCTTGCCGTCGACGTTAAACGTTGGATCGAGCGTGAGCGGCGGCGGGAAAGTTGGTTGAAACGGCGTGCCCGTGCCACCTTCGAGCATCAGTACTGCGCCGGCGGTAGGGGAGCTGTTCACTCCTTGGGAGCCACCGATCGCGATCTTGCCAGTGTTCGAACTGATTGACACGGTCTCGGCCGTGTCGGTGCCAAGGGTCAGATCGACGAGCAGTCGCCCGTTAGAACCAAACGAAGTATCGGGCAGACCGGCTGCGGTAAGTCGGGCAGCGGCGAATTGTGGGTTTCCCGGGAAGCCGCTTTCTAGACCGAGGCCAACGATCACGATCCGACCTTGAGCGTCGACGGCAACGTCTGTGCAGGTGTCGCTCTCTTCGTCGAAATCGATCGAGGTTTGTCCATCGTCGGAGAAGGTCAGGTCGAGTTGTCCGAACTGATCCAAACGCGCGACCGCGCAGTCGTCGCCACTGTTCGTGGTTCCGACGACTACGAACCGCCCATTCTGTTGCCGCACCATTCGGACATATTCGCCACCGCCGGGCACGAACGTACGTCCATCGCCGCGAATGCCGAAAGTGCTGTCTACCGACCCGTCTGTGTCGAAGCGAACAATCCCGAACGCTGACCCGAGACCGATGTCTGGGTTGCGAGTCTTACCAGCAAGCACAATCTTGTCGTCGGCCTGCACGGAGACTGAATATGCCCGTTCGGTCGTTCCAGCGACTATCGATTTAAGTGCAGTTCCGTCGCTCTCGAGTGAGGTGTCCAGCGTTCCGTTTGTGTTCAGCCGTGCGAAGGCATAGTCGAAGTTGGGAGACCCTCCGCTGAGCGGGGTTGTGACGTCCATTGCTTCACCGGCGAGGACGATCTTGTTGTCGGAAGTGAAGTCAAGGTCGTAGGCGCGTGCGAACTGCCCAGTCTGGCTCTTGATGCTGAAATAGTTCGCGCCGGGGTCGTCCCCGGTCGAATTGAAGGTCGTGTCGAGGTCCCCGTCGTCGGCGTCGAACCGCGCAACGGCGAACATTGATTCTTGGTCTACGGCGCTAGCAACTGTCCCCGCGACCACGAGCTTTCCATTCTCATCCAGCCTGACCGCGTAGGCGAATGCAAAAACATCGTTGGACCCGACTGCGGCGGTGTAGGTCGGAGAAATATCGATAGTCACTTTTCCGTCACCACCGCCAAAGCCAGAGTCCATGGAGCCGTCGGAGTTGATTCGTTCGAGATGCCAGCGCTGCGGGGACGAAGACGCGCCCACAGTGATCAGGTCTCCGTCTGGCAGAAAGATGCTGTCGAGTACAGCGTTCGAAGAGAAGACCGCCGGGTTTTCGTCGGCCGTCGTGAAAATGCCATCGTCGGCAAAAGTGGTGTCGAAGTCGGCAGGTGCGGCATGGGCTGCAGTTGCGAAGCCAAAGGTCGCGATGATTGCGACGAGTAATTGGTGGCCGATCCGGGTCGTTAACTGAAAATTGCCGATGGTTCGACTAGCGGACATCCGTGCAGTTCCTCTCAACTCGACAAGAGCATCCGATGCCGAGTAGATGGTTGAGTTGCTTGGCTAATACTCGACCGCGCAGAATTGAACCGAGCTGCCTGTCGAGCTTCGTCGGTCGAAAAAATTGTAGACAGAATGGCCGCTTGATGTTGACCTGACGGCAACGTCAGTGCTCGCCCAACGCCATTTTCTTAAGGTTCATCGCCTCGTTGTAGATCTTTGCCGTCACGCCGTGCTCCATCGCGACCTCACGAAGGTTTCGCCCGCTGCCGGCGGCGTGCTTGACGATCTCGCCGGCTTTGTCGTAGCCAATGTGCGGATTCAGAGCGGTGGCCGCGGCGAGCGTGTTCTCGGCAGAAGCCTTCAGGCCCTCCTTGTTCGGCTCGATTCCATCAACGCACTTGGTCGCCATCAGGTGAGCCGCCGACGACAACAGCTGGATCGACTCGAGCAGGTTCTTGGCGATCAGCGGGATGCGCACGTTTAATTCGAACTGACCCTGCGTGCCGGCGACGGTGATCGCCGTGTCGTTACCGATCACCTGCGCACCGACCTGGATGACGACCTCTGGGATCACTGGATTGACCTTGCCCGGCATGATTGACGAACCCTTCTGCAGCTCGGGCAGGAAGATTTCGCCGATACCTGCGCGCGGGCCGCTGCCCATCATCGCCAGGTCATTGGCGATCTTGGTGAAGCTGACGGCGACGACCTTCAGCGCGCCTGAAAGCTCGACCAGCGCGTCGCGATTGGCCTGCGCCTCGAAGCCATCGAGCGGCGGCAACGGCTTGATGCCGGTCGACTTGTGAATGTGTTTGCGCGCGTGGGCCGCGAACTTGGGGTGCGTGTTCAGGCCGGTCCCGGTGGCGGTGCCGCCAAGCGGGATCTGCGCAACGTGCGGCAGTGTGGCCTGGATACGTTCGATGCCCAGCGTCACCTGCGCGGCGTAGCCGCCGAACTCCTGGCCGAGCGTGACCGGCACCGCGTCCATCAGGTGCGTGCGGCCACTCTTGACCTGGTTCTTGAACGCGCGCGACTTCTTGGCCAATGACTTCTCGAGCACGCGTAGGTTCGGCAGCAGCTTGTTGTTGACCTGGCTGAGCGCTGCGAGGTGGACGGCGCTCGGGAACACATCGTTGCTCGACTGGCCGAGGTTGACGTGATCGTTGGGGTGCACGCCGTCTCCTGCGAGATTGGCGATCACTTCGTTCGTGTTCATGTTGCTCGACGTGCCCGAGCCGGTCTGGAAGACGTCGATCGGGAACTGCTCGTCGTGCTGGCCGTTGGCGATCTCGTCGCCGGCGGCGGCGATCTTCTTGGCAATGGCGGGCTTCAGCAGGCCGAGGTCGGCGTTGGCTCGTGCTGCGGCGGCCTTGATTTCGCCCAGCCAACGCACGACCGGAAGCGGCATCGAATGGCCGGAGACCGGGAAGTTGGCGACGGCCTTGTCCGTCTCGCCGCCCCATAGTTTCTTGCCGCGCGTGCGCTTCACGACGGAGACTGTGGATGTGCTCTTGCGCGCAGATGTGGTCTTGGATGCGGCGCGCTTCTTGGCTGGCTTTTTGGCGCTCGATTTCTTGGCTGCCGCAGTCTTTGTGGGTGACACGTCGGTCTCCTTGCGATGGTGCTTCTAGAGGGTGATTCCTGATGGTGGATTTCGGCGCGAGCAATTGGATCGAGCGCCGAAGAAAGTCCAACAAGCAGCCTAGTAAGCGAGAAAAGTCACATTTCTGTATGATTTATGTAACACGTAAATAGCTAGGCTGTTCGAGTGAAAATCCTTTTCGCCCGTTCAGCGACCAGACACCGAATATCGCGTACGAGGAGGAGATGAAATGGCGAAGTATGTGACGAAGTCTGGAAAAGTCTTGAATGACGCAGACATTGAGCGACTGGCCGACGAAGCTGAGCTCGGTTATGAGCATCACGAATTGATATCCCAGCCCGCACGCGGACGGCCCGCGCTGGCCGGAGGAAGCGGCCCCTCCCCGACCATTCAGGTGCGACTGGATGTCGAACTCGATGGTGCCTTGCGGCGTGAGGCCGCAAAGCAAGACATCTCCCTCAGCGAGTACGTCCGCAGCGTGCTCCGCAAGCACGTGCCTACGAGTTAACGTCTTCTTCCATGTGCGTGCAATGCATAGCCGGAGCAACCACCGTCGTCGCCGGCGCTAGCGGCATTCGCGTGTGGCTGCGTGCTTGGTCGCCCAGTTGGCTGACTCCGCTGGTGATGAAGCGGATCACGGTTGTCTTGATCGTCGCTGTGCTCTTTACGTCGTCGGTGCTCCTTACCGGCGGCCCTCCGGAGGGCGCTGCGGCAGCGCAATAGCCTCACCCGCGTGACCGCCAAACCTCGTTCGCGCGACCGCGACATCCTCAGACTCGCCGTTCCGGCGCTCGGCGCGCTTGCGGCCGAGCCAACGTATCTGCTCGTCGACACGGCGATCATCGGTCACCTCGGGACCACGCAACTTGCCGCACTTGGTCTGGCCGCGACGTTTCTCGCCAGCACATTCTGGGTTTTCAACTTTCTCGCCTACGGCACGACGGCGCAGGTCGCTCGACTACATGGGGCCGGTGATCGCGAAGGCGTCGCCTCTGTAACGGCACAGGCGGTCTGGCTGGCCATCGGGATCGGCATTGCGCTGCTGGCGCTCGGTCAGATCTTCACCCCGCAGATCGTCTCGCTGCTCCAGGGCAGCGGCGCGGTCGGCGCAAAGGCCGAGACCTACATGCGGATCAGCTTCATCGGCGCACCGATGATGATGATCGTGCTCGCCGGCGAGGGTTGGGCGCGAGGCGTTCAGCGCATGGTTGTGCCGCTGAAGATCCTTGTCGCGGCGAACGTTCTGAACATCGTCCTCGACGTGATTTTCGTCTATGGCTTCGAATGGGACGTGGCCGGCAGCGCATGGGCGACGGTGATATCGCAGACCGTCGCAGCGATTTCATTCGCCTACGTGCTCCGCGCCGCAATCGTCTCGCACGTCAAACCGGTCTGGGCGCGCATGCGACCGCTGATTCGCGTCGGCGGCAATCTGATGGCACGCACCGGCGCGTTGCTGCTCTGCTTCAACGTCGTCAACGCGTTGCTGGCGTCGAAGGGTGCGGCTGGGCTCGCCGCCAACCAGGTGCTGCTTCAGCTGATGGTCTTCATTGCCCTGGTGCTCGATTCGTTTGCCGTCGCCGCGCAGTCGCTGGTCGGAAGTCGTCTGGGCGCCGACGACGCCGACGACGCGCGCGCATACGCGCTGCGGGTCACGCGGATGTGTTTGATCACCGGGATGTTCGTCGCGAGCCTGCTCGCACTCGGCAACGACTTGATCCCGCAGGCCTTCACCAGTTCCGAGGTCGTGCTCGAAGAGATCGCCCGCGCTTGGTGGCTGTTCGTCGGCTTCATCGTTTTCAGCGCGCTCGTGTTCGGCTGGGACGGCGTGCTGATGGGCGCGGGTGACATGAGCTTTCTGATGTGGGCGATGCTCGCCGGCGCGGCGGTGTGTCTGCCGATCGCGTTCGTGCTGATCGGCGGAGGTGATGGGATCGTCGGTGCGTGGATCGCGTTCAGCGCGCTCAATGCGGTTCGCTTCGCGACGGCTGGGTGGCGAGTACTGCGCGGGCGCTGGGCAGTGACGGGCCTGACTGCGTCCGGCTGACCGTCGCGCAGAAAACGTCATCCCGATTCCAAAGGGGTATTCCGCCGCATGCCCTGTCCATGCAGCGCGCCGCATGGACAGGGCATGCGGCACTTTGGCCCGGCGCAATGGGGGAATGCCCGGCGGCGGCCGGACACGGCATTCTCTCCAGGCCGCACGACCGCCACATAGACTCACACCCTTCCATGGCCACCGATTCACAGGTATTCGAACCGCCCAAGCAGGGCGAGGGATTTCCGCAGATCGAGGAGCGCGTCCTCCGTCGTTGGAAGGAAATTGGCGTCTTCGAGAAGTCGCTCGAGAGGCGCGAAGGCGCCGAGCGGTTCGTCTTCTATGAAGGTCCGCCCACGGCGAACGGTCGCCCGGGCAGCCACCACGTGCTCAGTCGCGTTTTCAAGGACATTTTCCCGCGCTACAAGACGATGCAGGGTTACCGCGTCGATCGCAAAGCGGGTTGGGATTGCCACGGGTTGCCCGTTGAACTGGAGATCGAGAAAGAACTCGGCCTTTCGAGCAAGCACGAGATCGAGAACTACGGCATTGCAGCCTTCAATCAGAAGTGCCGAGAGTCGGTGCTGCGCTACGTCGAGGACTGGAACGCGCTGACCGAACGCATCGGTTTCTGGATCGACCTCGACGATCCATACAGGACGATGTCCAACGACTACGTCGAGTCGGTCTGGTGGTCGCTGAAGGAGATCCACAATCAGGGGCGCCTTTACGAAGGGCATCGCGTCGTCCCCTACTGCCCACGCTGCGGCACCGCGCTTTCAAGTCACGAAGTCGCGCTTGGGTACAAGGACGTCGAGGATCCATCTGTCTACGTGAAGCTGCCGGTCACCGGCCAGCCAAACACCCACCTGTTGATCTGGACCACGACGCCTTGGACGCTTCCGGGCAACGTCGCCGTGGCGGTCGGCCCCGAGGTCACCTACGCGAAGGTCGAGCACGGCGGCGAAACGCTGATCCTCGCCAACGATCTAATTGAGCGTGTGCTCGGCGAGGATGCGAAGGCCACCTCAACCTTGACCGGTACGGAGTTGACCGCGCTGACCTACGACGGCCCGGTCTTCGAGCTCAACGATCGCCCGCCCGCGCCAAGCCCGATCATCTCCGGCGATTTCGTCACCACCGGCGACGGTACGGGCCTCGTCCACATTGCCCCGGCATTCGGCGAGGACGACTACCAGGTCGCCGCTGCTCACGGAATCTTCGACCCGACCCAGCAGGACACGCTCTACAACCCGGTCGGCCTCGACGGTACCTATGACGATCGCGTCGCCGGCTTCGAGGGCCGCTTCGTCAAGGACAAGGACCTCACAGAGGAGTTGATCGCCGACCTCGACAGGCGCGGGCTGTTGCTGAAGGCGCAGACCTATGAGCACTCCTACCCCCATTGCTGGCGCTGCTCCACTCCGCTTATCTATTACGCAAAGGGCAGTTGGTACATCAAGACGACCGAGATCCGCGAGCAGATGCTCGCCGGCAATGATGGAATCAGCTGGTACCCGCCGCACATCAAGCACGGGCGCTTCGGCGATTGGCTCGAGAACAACGTCGATTGGGCGCTGTCTCGCGAACGCTACTGGGGCACGCCGTTACCGGTCTGGATAAACGACGAGGATCCCGACGAGCAGGTGGTGATCGGCTCGTACGCAGAGCTCGAGCAACTTTCCGGCCAGAAAATCGAGGACCCGCATCGTCCATACATCGACGAAGTCACCTTCCCGGCGCCGAGCGGCAGCGGCACGATGCGCCGCGTGCCCGAGGTGATCGACGCGTGGTACGACAGCGGCTCGATGCCCTTCGCTCAGTGGCACTACCCGTTCGAGAACAAGGAGATCTTTGACGAGAAGTTTCCGGCGCAGTACATCTGCGAGGCACTCGACCAGACACGCGGATGGTTCTACAGCCTGCTCGCGGTCAGCACGCTGATGTTCGAGAAGCCGAGCTACGAGACGGTCCTATGCCTCGGCCTGATTCTCGACCCCGAGGGTCAGAAGATGAGCAAGAGTCGCGGCAACGTCGTCGCCCCCTGGGACGTGATCGACGAGCACGGTGCCGATGCGTTCCGTTGGTACTACTTCACCAGCAAGGAGCCGTGGGCCGGCTATCGCTTCAGCACTGAGACCGTCGGCGAGTCGGTGCGCAAGTTCCTCTTGACGCTGTGGAACACGTTCGGGTTTCTCGTTCTCTACGCCAACGCCGGCGACGAAGACGGCGCAAACGCAAGGCCGGTCGCCGAGCGCAACGACTTTGACCGCTGGGCACTCAGCCGTCTGCAGTCGACCGTTGCGACAGTCACCGATCGCCTCGACGACTACGACGCCACAGCCGCCGGCCGCTCGATCGATGATTTCATCGACGAACTGTCCAACTGGTACGTGCGCGGTTCGCGCCGTCGCTTCTGGGACGCCGATCCCGATGCCATCGCGACGCTGAGGGATTGCCTGGTCACGGTCGCCCAACTGCTCGCACCGTTCACCCCGTTCGTGGCCGATGAGATCTACACGAAGCTCGCCGGGCCCGGCGGCGAGGCCTCGGTCCACCTGACGGACTTTCCGAAGCCGGACGACGACAAACGCGATCAGCGACTGGAACAGGACATGGCGACTGCTCGCGCCGCGGTCGAGCTCGCGCGCGCCGCACGCGCACAGGCGAAGGTGAAAATCCGCCAGCCGCTCGGAGAGATTGTCGTCGTAGCGAGCGGTGAGGAGCGCGAGGCGATCGGTCGCTTCGAGGAGCTGATCCTCGGCGAACTGAACGTGAAATCCGTTCGCTACGTGACCGACGCCGACGAGTTGGCGAAGTTTGAGCTGCGGCCGAACTTCAAGGCGCTCGGCCCGCGACTCGGCAAGAACATGCCGCAGGCCAAGGAGGCGATCGCAGCGCTGGATGGCGCGAAGGCCAACGAGAACCTCAAGAACGGCAAGCCCGTGCGGCTCAACGTGGCGGGCGAGGAGATCCTTTTGACGGCCGACGACGTGCAGGTCGTGCTTGCTCCGCTCGATGGATACCAGCTCGAACGCGAGGGCACGCACGCCGTCGCGCTTGACCTGACCGTCACCGAGCAACTCAAGCGCGAGGGGCTGGCGCGCGAAGTCGTCCACGCTGTGCAGAACGCGCGGAAGGATTCGGGCCTCGCGGTCGAGGACCGCATCACGCTGAAGCTTGGCGGCGACGAGACATTGCTTGCGGCGGCACGCGAACATGAAGATTACGTCGCCGGTGAGACGCTCGCCGTCGTTGCGGATATCGGCGGAGCCGACTCGGACGAGGGCATCGTCGCTACCGTCGAAGGCCTCGAACTCTCGATCGTCGTCGCAAAAACTGTCTAGCGCGCAATCGGCGGACAGATCGCAGCGCGAAACGTTCGCCGACGATCTGGGTTAGATCAACGCAATGAAAATTCGCAGCCAAACATCCAGTCACATCGCCTTCCTCGCTCTCGTGGCGGTGCTTCTCGCCGTCGGCGTCGGCGTCGGCGTCGCCGAGGCCGCGAGCAACAAGTCGAGCACGAAAAAGGCGACTTCGTGGATGACCAGAGCGAAGCTCACGCAGTTTCCCGGCAGCGGCTTCCGCGCGGACGCCGTTTCGGCGTTTGCGGCGGCAAAACGCATCGGTGCAAACTCCAAATCGAGCGCGAAGAATCGCTTCATCGCGGATCTCGAAAAGGAAGCCCCGCAATACGCGCAGACGGCGGGGGCCACCGGCAAGCTGATCCTCGCCGCCGTGGCCGCCAGCAAGAACCCACGCTGCTTCGGCGTGACCGGCGGCAAGCTTGACCTCTACAACAAGTTGATGTCGTTCTACTCAAGCAACGGCAAGTTCGGCAGCAGCGCATTTGACCAAGCCCTGGCTGTGCTGGCGCTGAAGGCTGCGCGCCAGCGAGTTCCGGCGGCGGCCGTCAAACACATCAAAAGTGCGCGCGGCAAGAACGGCTGGAACTTCGCGATGAGCAAGTCGCGCGGAGACGACGTCGAAAGCACAGCGCTGGTCATCGAAGCACTGCGCGCAGCCGGCGTGAAGAGGCGCGACAAGGCGCTGACCCAGGCGTACAGGTGGCTGACGTTCCAACGCAACACCGACGGCGGTTTCAATCCCGGCGCAGCCGCAGGCGTGACGCAGGCCAACACCACCGCATTCGCGATTCGCGCTGCGGACGCGCTGGGCAAGAACAACAAGAAGGCCAAGCAGGCGTTGCGAGCGCTCCAGATGAAGAATGGCTCCTTCCGCGACACTCCGACGACCGCCGGCAAGTACCGCGGCATTGCCACGAGCGACGCGGTGATCGCTCTTTCGGGCGCGCACTACCCAGTTGTGAGCCGGAAAAAGGCCGGCACTTCCTGTCTCTGACGCTGTGATCGGCTGGAAATCGCCGGTTCAGCGCATGTTCAAGCCGTACTGTGCGGCCGTTAATACGCGCTTCAAAGCGCACACCGCATCGATCTGGCCCGTTAATCTGTTTCGTCTGAGGGAGCAGGAAGCGGTTGCGGGGCTTCATCCGTGAATCTGCCAGGCCCGATTCAGCTGGAGTTGAAGAGTGTGCTTGCCGCAACCAAACTGAAACTATGAACCATTCGCCGATAAAGACGCATTCCGTGCCGTATGCACCAGAGCCGACGCGTAAACGCATGTACGCGTCGAACGCGTTCATGATCTTCGGCCTTATCGTCACGCTGCTGGTCGTGATGTTCCGCCCGTCGGGTGCCGAGGCCGTTCTGCCGACATCGGCCACCGTGTTCGACAAATACGACGCCACGACCGGCGCTGCGGTGAAGTTCTCAGACCTTCCGAAGATCACCTCCGAATACGACGTCGTTTTCAACGGGCAGAAGCAGCCCAGCAAGGTCGCGCTCACCGGCGTGCCGCTGATCGAGTTCTTGAGGGCGGCGGGCGCCGATACGGGCGGCGTCGGCTTTGTGCGGATTCGCTTTGGCAGGACCGGCGACAACGTCTCGACGGATGCATCGCTCGCCTTGATCCCGCTCGACGACGGAACCGGCCGTCCGGGAATGGTGCTTGATTCCGGACGCGATCCGAAGACCGGCGCACTGCCGACCCCGGCGCTTGTACCGGGTCAGCCGACGACGGCACCGATCTTTCAGCGGCAGATCATTCCCTTCGACCGCCGCAACACCGACCTGACGATCATCCCCGCAAGGCCCGGTGCAGAAATCTTCAGCGTGCGCATTGCTTCGAAGAAGACGAAGGCCGGACAGTTCCGTCTAACCGCGCGAGTCGGCAGCGGTACGACCGGCGCGCTCAAATATGAGTGGTTCGCCGCAGACAGCAACGGCAACGTTGCGGTCGTCGGCAACAAGAGCACCTACACGACGACCGATGCCACCAGTGGCACGCAGAAGCGCAGCGTCAACGTAGTCGTCACGCAGACCAACACCGGCTCAATGGGAACGCGCTCGTTCGGCTACACCTCTCGCAAGGCCGACGACGGCAAGACGACAAACCCCCAGCCGTCGGGGGGCAACGACGGCGGCAGCGGTACCGGAACGGGCACCGGCCCCGGTACCGGAACCGGCAACGGCGTGATTCCGCCGACGCTGTCCACACCGGCACCGTCGACCGGCACACCACAGTTCACGCCGCCGCCGACCACGACCCCGCAGACACCGCCTACTGAACCGGTTCCCGATCCGACTGTGCAGTCGGATCAAGACACGACGGCGATCACCAATGTCGCGCAGAACGTGTCGGGTACTGGTTCGTTGATCTCAGTTTCTGGAGTGCTCCTTTCATCGCCGACGATCGCCCCGGCGGGCGGTGGCGGAGCGCCAATTGCCGAACTCCCTGCCCCTGTGGCCGACGAGTTGAACTCGCTGTTCCAACCGGTCGAGGACCCAGGAGACATCTGGCCCTACCTGTTGGCGATATTGTTCGCAACCACTTTGGCCGGGGCAATAAGGGAGTCGATTAGTCCGTGATAATTCCGTATGCAGCTTCATTTGGCGACACGATCACCGACGCGGTGGCCGAGATCGCAGAAGGTCTCTTTTATCCCGTCCTGATAGCAGCGATGGTCGCGCTGTTGCTCGTGGCTTGGGAGATCGGTCGCGTGGCATGGGAGGCGTTGCGGCGCACCCAGACCCCGAAGACTCCGTTCGACCAAGTCGCTCGTCACGCTCAGGCCCAGGCCGCCTCGGGCGACACCGCCGGCGCGCAGGCGACGCTTTCCGCCTACGCGTACAACGATCGCATGAAGCGGGCAACGATCGGCACGCTGTTCGCGACAAACCCGATCGATGCGCAGCGCGCCGTGATCGACTACGACCTCTACGTCTCCAAACGCCTCGACCGCGTACGCCTCCTTGTGCGCGCCGGCCCCGCACTTGGTTTGATGGGAACGTTGATCCCCTTGGCACCGGCGCTCGCGGCGCTCGGCAAGGGCCAGCCGAGCGTGCTCGCCGACGAGCTGCAAACAGCTTTCGCGATCACCGTCGTAGGTGTGTTGCTCGGTCTGCTGGCGTTCGGCGTGGCGCTGCTGCGCGAGCGCTACTTCACGCGGGACTTGGTCGACCTCGAGTACTTGCGGGAAATTCGCGGCGACGCCGCGATCCCAATGGCGGCCTCCGCACTCCAGCCCTCGGCCTCGGCACCTGCGCAGTCCTCACAGGCCGACCAACCAACGGCGGTATCGGCCGTGGCCACTGACGGAAAGGCGAAGTCGCCAGCTGCTGCATCAACTACGCCGGCGCCCACCCCTGCGGCACCAGCATCACCCTCGCCGGCTCCTCAGGCCGCGGCCCCCGCGCCGTCAGCGCCAGCGCAATCGCCAGCTGCCGCGCCGCCGCCAGCGCAGCCGAAGAAGAAGTTCGGCATCCGCAAGAAGACGCCGAAGTCCCCAACCGGTCCTCCGCCGGCGTTCCCGCCGCCACCTCCGGCTCCGGCCGCGCCTGCAGGTGCGCCACCGGCGCCGCCGACTCCTCCGGCGCCACCGACCGACAAGTCACCCACTGACAAATCACCAAGCATCCCCGCTGCGCCCCACCACCACTCGACCGGCTCCGGCGACAAGCCGTCGGGCGGCAACCATTCGTAAGCACCGATGAAGCTTTCGACAACACCAGGAAGCGTTTCCGGTAGGCGGGTGGATCGTCTCGGCGATCCTCTCGACGGACTGATCAACCTCTTCGACCTTGCCTTGGTGCTTGCGGTGGGGTTGTTGCTGGCCGCGCTTTCATCTGCCGGCGTGGTCGGACTGGTCTCGGGACCGGCCGGTGCCGGTACGCCGCTTCCGGGTGAGCCCGGCGGCAGCAACCAGACGCAGGGCCAGGGTCAGGAAGTCGGCAAGGTATTTCGACTGCAGGACGGCACGTACGTGTTTTCACCGACCGGCGCCCCGTTGACGAACGGCGCAACCGGCGCAACCGGCGCGCCACCGGCGTCAACCACCCCGCAGCCGGGCAGTACCGGCGCGACGCAGCCGCCCTCACCGTCTACTGGCGGTGGAGTGGGCATTCAACCGACGCCGCCGCAGGTGGCGCCGACCAATCCGTCTGGCGGATTCTGAGCCTTCAGCTGTCCTGAAGGCTGCACCCGCGTCAAGACTTTGCGCGACCAGATTTTGCGCGACCAGAATTTGCGCGTCAGACTTCTCGCGTCAGACTTCGTCTTGCAGCTGGCCGCCGATCGCGAAGTCGCTCTTCTTCATGTCTTCGAAGACGACCCAGCAGTGATCCTCCGAGGTCTTGGCGACGTCCACCAAGGTCTTCGTGATCTGCTTTGCGATCTCGTCCTTCTGCTCGCGCGTCCGGCCTTCATACATCTTGATTGTGACAACAGGCATGGCGCGGAGGTTATCGCTCCGCGCCACTGCACAGTTGTCTGAGATTTGGGTCTGCCCGGGTTGGGGCTACGTCAGCGCCGGTTCGAGCTCGGCGTCGAGACGACGCTTGGGCAGCGCGCCGATCACCCGGTGGGCGACGTCGCCGTCCTTGAAGAGGATCAGCGTGGGGATCGACATCACCTGGAACTTGGCTGCGGTCTCCGGGTTCTCGTCGATGTTCAACTTGACGATCTGGATGCCGTCGCCTCGCTCTTTGGCGATCTCTTCGAGGACCGGAGCGACCATGCGGCACGGTCCGCACCAAGGCGCCCAGAAGTCGACGAGCACGGGCTTGTCGGACTCAACGACTTCCGATTGGAAGTTGGCGTCGGTGACTGTCGTGATATCGGCCATTGCTTGCTCTTCTCCTCGTTCAACTAATCGGACTCTTGATCCAATACTTCATAAAGTATAGCGACCTGCTGGCAGACCTGCGGACGTACCGGGTGCGCCTCCCTGCTTTCGGGTAAGTGCAGAAAATACCGTGAATTACGGCCGATCGGTGTGGTTACCTATCCGTCGCTTGAGTTCGCCTCGGCGGCGAACACGGCACCAACACATCGATGGAACTTCGTTCACCAAGACACTCTCGGATCATTGTTGCCCGCGCGCTGGCGTTGCTCGGCGGTCTCGCTCTGGTCGCCGTCTGGCCAGCGCCCGGCGCATCTGCGGGTCCGAGTCCGCGTACTGCGCTCAGCGACCTCAACCAGATGCGCGCGGCGTCCGGACTGCCCCGCGTGCGCACGGTGCAGCGCAAGTGGAACAGGGGCTGCAAGCTGCACAACAACTACATGCGCCGCACGGGCGAGTTCAGCCACCGGCAACGTCGATCGAGTCGCTACTACACGCGGCTCGGCGCGCTGGCTGCCGCACGCAGCGTGATCGCTCAGCCAAGCGCGTTGCCCACGCGCGCGTTCGGCGACACGATCTATCACCGGCTGGCGATGCTCCAGCCGCGCCTGATTCGCACCGGCTACTCGGGCCAGTTCGGCCACACGTGCCTTCAGGTGTTGAGCGGCGTCAGCAACGCCGCGTCCGTGCGAACCCGATCTGCGGTCGCCTACCCGTGGCCCGCCAACGGGCAGACCGGACTGGACCCAACCTTCAGCGAGAATGAGTGGCCCGATCCTCGCGCGGATGCACCGGGCGCCACGAGGCTCGGGACGCCGATCACCTTTTCGGTCAATGGCCCATGGCGCAACTGGAAGCTCGCGAAGTCGTACGTGACTTCGATGTCACTGTTCGATGAACTTGGACAATCGATCCCGGTGTCCGCTTCGGACGCAAGTTCGCGCAACCGCGCCTATCTCTACGGCGGTTTCGCGCTCTTACCGCGTCGAGGCTTGGCCAAGAACACGTGGTACACGGCGCGGGCGTCGGGCTATGTGGCATATGGCGGTCGGCGCTATCCAGTAATCACGTCGACACGCTTCAAGACCGGTACCGGAAGCTGGTAGCGCGGGTTCAGCCGCGCGCGGCGAACTCTGCATCCACGCGTCGCTTGAGTCCAGGCACGCGGATCGCCGCCTCGATCGCGATCTGCGGGCTCATCTTCGATTCGCCGGCCCGTCGCTCGGTGAACCAGATCGGAATCTCTTTGTAGCTCTTACCCGCACGAATGGTGCGGTAGGTCAACTCGATCTGAAAGCCGTACCCGTTGCTGATCACCTTCTCCAGGTCGATCGCCTCAAGCGTCTCGCGACGAAAGCACTTGAAGCCGCCGGTGACGTCCTGAACGTCGATACCGAGGATTCTGCGTGCGTACTGGCAACCTGCCCTGCTGAGTGCGCGACGACCGAGGCTCCAGTCGCGCACGCCGCCGCCGGCGACGTAGCGCGAGCCGATCGCGAGGTCGCACTCCGTGCTGGCAGCGCGAGCGAGCCGACCGAGGTCGCGCGGATCGTGAGAGAAATCCGCGTCCATCTCGATCACCAGGTCGGCGCCATTTTCCAGCGCGACCGCGAAACCCGCGAGATAGGCGCGGCCGAGACCCTCTTTGCCTTTGCGGTGGAGCACGCGGACGGTCGGATAATTTGCCGCGAGCACGTCGGCCGCGTCACCGGTGCCGTCAGGCGAATTGTCGTCGACGATCAGCACGGTGTGCTCGCGCACGCTTTCGCCCAGACGCTGAACCGAGGCGGCGACGATCGGGCCGATGTTCTCGGCCTCGTTGTACGTCGGCAGGATCAGCCAGACGTGAGCGTCCACTGGGTCGGAGTTGGGCATCGGAGAGCAGACACCCTAACCCGTTGCCAGTTACGCGCGGTCTGCTGTGAACTGATTGCGACGCGTCTTGCCGACGAGCTACATCGCATGCACCCGAACAAGCTTCGGCGGCTGCCAAGCCGAGTTGCGCACGATCCAAAAATGAATGGCGTCGCGGTCCTCGATCGCTTCGACGGCCATTGCCTGTCGGCGCCAGGCCATCGACCAGAGCAGTCCGTAGCCGGCAGCAGCGATCGCGAACTGCGTGAAAAGCGGCGTCAAAAAGACCGCGACGATCGCAATGGCCAGGATCGGCCAGAGCCTGCTCAGCAGCACCGGTCCCGGCTCGATCTTCGGGAACACCGGCTCCGGGCGAGACCGCGAGAGCAGCGCTCCGATCGATTCCATCACTTGATCGCGCCGCCCCAGCCATGTTCCGAGCAGGATCGCCACGACCAGCCAGATGCCGCCGATCACGGCGGTGCGAGTATCTGATTCGCGAGCAAGCTCCATTCCTGACACCACGATCAACGCGACCGCGGCCGAGCCGATCAGCAGCACTGAAGCTCGCAGGTAGTCCGAGTACCGCATGCGGTGCCGGCCTAGATCGAGTCCAACAGTTCGGCCACGCCTGCCGGTCCGTCGACCATCAAGTCGGCCCCGTTGACGAGCCGTTCGGGCTGCTCCTCCGACGCGACGCCAACGCACAACGCTCCTTCAAGGTCGCCCGAGGCGTGCAGCTGGCGTAGTGCGTCAAAGGCGTCGATGTCGGTCAGATCATCGCCGATGTATGCAGCGTGTAGTGCGGAGGATTGGCGGATCAATCGCGAAACCACGAGGCCCTTGTTGAAGGTTACGGGCGGGCGGATTTCGAGCACCTTGCGGCCACGGTGAATCTCAAAACCCCGCTCCGTCGCCTTCTCCTCGACGCCATGCACGAGTTGCTCGGCGATTTCGTCGTCTTCGGTTCCGCGCCAGTGCAACGCCTGGATGAAGTCCTTGTCCTCGAGCCGCACACCGTCACGTCGCAGTGCCTGAACGTCCAGCTCCTCGACGAACTCATGGATCGGCTTACGCCATGCCTCGAGCTCTGGCGCTCGCTCGACTTCCCCAGTCGCCGGGTTCAGCAACTCTGCGCCATGCGCTCCGGCGTAGACGACTCCGCCAACACCGACGAGCCGCTTGGCATCGGCCGCCCCCCGCCCGGAAACGCAGGCGACGATGCCCAACCGCGCCGAAAGACGACCGAGGGTGCGACTCACCGCCAGCGGAACCATCGCGTCCTCGGCTCGACTGACGACCGGTGCAATCGTTCCGTCGATGTCGCAGAAAAGCGCACAGCGTTTGGGCGTTTCTGTCGAGGCTGCGATCCAGTCGTCCAGCGCAGTCGGGTTGTCAGCGCGATGCTGTGGGGGCATCGGTCTAGTATCGCGGAACGATGTCGCAACCCGATCAAAGCAGCGGCCGCGCGACGACAAGAGGCACGGCCATGAGCGGGCGACGCGACGGCGCGCAGCTTGGCGCGATCGGTCTATCGGGCGGCGCCTTCTCCGGGTTGTTCGGCGTCGGCGGCGGCACGGTGATGGTTCCGATGCTGGTGCTCTGGCGCGGCTTCAATGAAAAGCGCGCGACTGGGACCTCACTGCTGGCGATCATCATCGTCGCCACCTACGCGGTGATCGGCCATGGCATCTTCGGCAGCGTTGACGTTCAGAAGGGCATTTTCATCGGCATTCCGGCGATCGCCGGTGTGGTCTTCGGAACCGCCCTGCAGCAACGACTCAGCGATCGTCTGCTCAGCGGAATGTTCGCGGGGTTGATGTTGGCGATCGCAGTGATGTACCTGGTGACCTGATGGAGGTCGTCGAAGTGATTTTCGTGGGTTTTTTGGCCGGCGCTGTTTCGGGGCTGTTCGGCGTGGGCGGCGGCGTGATATTCGTTCCCTCGCTCGTCTTTCTTTTCGGGCTCGGCCAGGCGGAGGCGGAGGCGACTTCACTGCTGGCGATCATCCCGGTGGCGATCGTCGGCAGCTGGCGCCAGCATCGCTACGGAAACGTCGCGATCAAGGAAGGCACGATCATCGGTTTCGTGTCGCTCCCCGCCGCACTCGCCGCCGCGTGGGCGGCCAACGCCATCCCCGAATCGACTCTCGAGCTGATGTTCGTGGGCCTGGCGCTGTTCGTCGCCTATCGCATGGCGCGCCGCGCGCTCACGGCAGCGCCAGCTGAAACTGCTTAGCCGGTCTTGCGCGGGACGCCGGTGGCGAGCCCCAGCACGCGATCCTGGATCGGTGTTGGTGAGATCGCGGCGAGCGCCAGTTGAAGGCGCGCGGTTGCGCCGACCGGGTATCGCGCCTTCGGGCGACGGGAAGTGAGCGCCGCGTCGATCCGTTTGACGACGCGTTCGACCGGTACGGCGGTCTTCTGCATCATCCCGATCGTGCGGCGCATGCCCTTGGCGTGGCCGGCGTAGAGCGCGGCCTCGCCTGGTGTCATGCCAGCCACGGTCTCGTCGAAGACGTCGCCGGCCAAGCCCCACATGTCGGTTGCGGTGTTGACCGGCTCGACCAAAGAGACGTTGATCTTCCACGGTCGCAGCTCCATCCGCAGCGCGTCGGCGATCGCCTCGATCGCGTACTTGGAGGCGTTGTAGGCGCCGGTCCACGGGGTGGCGACGCGTCCGCTGACCGATGAGATGAAGACGATCCTGCCTTGCGCTGCTCGCAACCGCGGGAGCACAGCCCGGGTGACCGCGACCTGCCCGTCAACGTTGACTTCGAATTGCTGGCGCAGCCTGTCACGTGTCAGCGCCTCGACCGGGCCGTCGATGGCGATCCCCGCATTGTTGACCAATGCGTCGAGCCGGTCCGGAAGCACTTCACCAAGCGCCCCGATCTGCTCGTCGTTCGTAACGTCGAGTGTGAGCGGCACGATCGCGTCGCCGCCCTCAGAGACGAGCGCCTCGCCGTCTGCCGGATTGCGAACGCCGGCGTAGACCTTCCAGCCGTCTGAGGCGAAGTGCAGGGCAGTTGCGCGACCGATCCCGCGCGCTGCGCCTGTGATCAGAACCGATTTCATGAACTCTCCTGTCGATGGATGCCTTTTTCGAGAATGCCCTTGACGTTGGCGTCGAGCGTGTTGATCCGCTGCAGTGCGACGGCCTCGGCCGAAGGCATGCGCTGGCTTCCGGGCGGTGGTCCGTGGTGGCTGAGGACGCAGGCCAGCAGATCGTTGAGGCGAGACGACTCGATGCCAGCTGTACGGCTCGCCAAGTCGCGAATGATGTCGGCTCCGAGTTGCAGGTGACCGAGTTGGCGGCCGGCCTCCGACACCGTTATCTCTGCGCCGTAGTCAAATTCGCGCACCTTGCCGATGTCGTGCAGTAGCGCGGCGCTGATCAGCAGGTCCGAGTCGAGCTTGCGGTGCAGATCCCAGGTCTGCTGCGCCAGAGTGGCGACCGCCACCGTGTGTTCAAGCAGCCCGCCGAGGTAAGGGTGGTGGCCGCCGACCGTGCAGGGCGCTGTGCGCAGACCTTCGCGCAGTTCTGAGTCGGCGAGTACGCCTTCGGTGATGCCGCGCAGCCCGGGGTCGGCGATTTCGCGCGTCAAGTGCTCGAAGAATCCCTCCAGCTCGTCGACGTCGCGATAGGCACTGGGCAAAAAGTCGCGCGGGTCGACGGCAGTGCCGCCCTCGGTTCGTTTGATCGAGCGAAGGTTGATCTGGCGCTCGTCCTTGAACGACTCCACGCGGCCGGCAACGTGCACGATGTCGCCGCGATCGAACTGACCTGCCAAGAAGCTCGCATCACGAAACGCCCGCGCACCGATCTTGCCGCTCGCATCACGCAACTCAACCGAAAGATAGGGCGACCCGCTCCTAGCCGTCAACTTCTCCTTCTTCGTGCACGCATAGACCCCCTCGACCTCACTGTCAGGAACCAAATCCGCAATCGCAACACTCTCCACCCGCATCAACCCCAAGTCTAAGTCCTCCCAAACAAGGTTCCCCTTTTGGCAAACCTTGTTTTGCAAAGTTGTTTGAATTGGTCTTGGTTGGTTTGCGGACCGGATAGTTTTTGGATATGCGCGACGGAGCAAGTGATGCGGTGATCTGGAGCGACGCGGACATTCCGCGTGGTCCGACGATGATCGTCAGTTTTCAGGGATGGAATGACGCTGGCAGCGCTGCGAGTGCGGCGGTCAGTTATCTCGGTCAGACGGGTGAGCGGCGCAAGATCGCCGAGATCGACCCTGAGCATTTCTTTGATTTCCAGTCGCACCGGCCGCAGATCAGCGTCCACGACGGTGAGGTGCGATTCGTTGAATGGCCGCGCAACGCCTTTTACGAGGCCGATGTCGAAGGTCTCAAGGGCGGCGTGCTGCTGCTCGAAGGCGAGGAGCCGTCGATGCATTGGGCGACGTTCTGCGAGGCGATCGTGCATGTCGCCCAGGAGTGCGAGGTCAGCACGGTCGTGATGCTCGGCTCTTTGCTCGCCGATGTGCCGCACACTCGCCAGTCCGCGATCAACTGTATTTCGACCGACGAGGAGATGATCGAAGGACTGGGCTTTCGAGTTGCCAACTACGAGGGTCCGACCGGCATCACCGGCGTACTGCAGCACGCCTGCAGCAAGGCAGGCCTGAAGACCGTCAGCCTCTGGGCCTCGGTGCCGCACTATGTGGCCGCCACGCCGAACCCGCCGGCCGCCCTAGCGCTCGTGCGTGCATTTGAAGCAGTGACCGGCTCGATGATCGACTCTGCAGAGCTGGAGACCGCAGCCGACCGCTTCCGCGACCAAGTCAGCGCCGCCGTTGCCCAGGACGACGAGATCAGCGGCTACGTCCGCACGCTTGAGGAGAACGCCGACGCCGACGAGGGCGAAGACAGCCCGATTCCGTCCGGAGACGCGATCGCCAAAGAGATTCAGCGGTACCTGCGCCAGCAGGAGTCCGAGTAGCAGCTAGGCCTCAGTAGCCGGGCAGACGTGCTTGAACGCGCAGCTCTTGCACTTCTGATATTCCGGCGCAGGGGTGAAGTCAAGTGAGATGATCTTGTCGGCGACCTCGTCGATCGTCGCCACGACTTCGGCGACATGCTCGTCCGTGGCCTCGGCCTCGATCACTGATTCCTTTGCCTCGAGGAAGTAATAGACGAGTCCCTCGGCGTCAACCCCGAGCTCTCGCGCACCGGCGTACTTGTAGATCGCCAGCTGGACTTCACCGGCCACCTGATTACGCAGCGCGACGGCGCCCTTTTTGTCGTTGCCGGTCTTGTAGTCGACGACCCGCTGGGATCCATCCGGCAGCGTGTCGATGCGGTCGATCTTTCCGTTGATCTGGATGCCGTCGAGAATCTTCCCGCCGACCGGCGTGGATTTCATCAGTTCGGTGGGCGGCAGCTTCAGGCTGAAACCGACCTCGGTACGGACCGGTCCGTCGTGTTGCGCGAAATCGCTGTCGGCGTAGCGCTCGAGCATCGTGCGTGCTCGCTCAAGCAACTGACGATCGTCATCGGTCTTGCCCCAACCGCCGGTTGCGACCTGCTGCTGCAAGAGCTTCTCCAGCTTTGCCCGCGCGGCCTCGGGCGGCAACGGCTCGTCGAGGTCCTTGTGGAAGCGTTCGAGCACGTTGTGGACGGTGATGCCCAGTCGAAGATGGCTCTGGTCGGGCGTCGGGATCTTCATCACAGTCTCGTACTCGTACTGCTTGGGGCAGCGCTGATAGGTGCCGATCGCAGAGGCACTCAGGCGCAGGCGGTTGTTGACAACCGGCAGGAAATTCGTCAGCTGCGGTGCGGAACCGGCGATCGTGCGGCCGAGCAGTTCGGCGCGTTCCTCGGCCAGCCGCAATCGGTTGTCGAGCTCCGACCCCTCAAACTCCGAGCGCTGTACCGGCGACATCGACGCAGTGATCATCGCGTTGATCTCCGGCAAGGCTTCGGCGACGGTTTGCCCGTGACGAAGCCGATGGGTCAGCGCGCTCAGCTTGATCAGCTCGCCGAAGCGAGCGAAATCCGCCGGAGTGTCGGAACTTGCGTCCAGCCGAAGTTCGCCCAGCTCTGCGCCGGACTCGGCGATCGATCCCATCAACTCCTCGCGCAGTGCCTCCATCTCGGCGTAGACGAAGTCGCTGGTCTCGAAATCGCGCTCCTCGATGAACTCTTCATCGGCACCGACCGCGACCATCGCTTCGCCGAAGAACTCGCTCGCTTTGGTCGCACGTTTGTCACTCGGCCCGTCAAACCAACTGAGCACGAGCTGCGTGCGTGCGCGCGTCATCGCAACGTGGGCGAGACGCCTGTTCTCCTCGACGAAGGCCGCGCGGGCGGGATCCTTGCCCGGCAGCTCCGGCATCGGATCGTGGATCAGGCGGTCCGGCACGCCCTTGCTGCCGATTCGCCGCCCAGGCCAGCGCGTGTCGATCATGCCGGGAACGAACACGTAGTCGAACTCCAGCCCCTTGCACCCATGCGCGGTCATCAGGCGCACCGCATTCGGGTCGTGGTCGGCGCTTTCGCTGATCTCCTCGAAGCCGGCCTCGGCCATAGAAGTGATGTAAATCGCAAACTCACGCGCGGTCGCCTGTGGATTGCGCGAGCCGAAGTCCTCGGCCATCCGCTGCAGTTTCGAGAGGTTCGCCAGGCGGTCGGGCGCGTCGGCGCCGCTTTCGAGCAGCACGGACCCCTTGATCGCGATGCGGTTGATCAGGCGGATCGTGAATTCACCGGGCGGGAGTTCATTGAAAAGCGACGCGGCGCTGTCGAAGATGTCGATGAACTGGCGAAGCTTGTCCTGCGTCTCCGGCGTGAACTGCCGCGTGCGAACGGCCGACCGCATCGCATCGACCACATGCGGCTGCTTGTCGCGGCGCATCCACTTCATCAAGCCAGCGAACTCAGCCGCATCAATTCCAATCGGGTGCGCGGTCAACATGCGCCAAGCGTCTTCGTTCAAAGTCGGATTGGCGAGAACCTTCAGCCAGCTCAGCGGCACACGGATTTCCGAGCGTTTGAAAAAATCTTTTGTGTCGCGCGAGAACGGGATGTCGTGGGCACCGAGCCGCGCGGCGATCACGTCGACGTTTTGACGGGCCTTGGCGATGATGCAGATCTCGCGCGGCTCGACGCCTTCGCTGCCGATCAGCCGCTCGATCTCACCGACGACCGCCTGTGCCTCTGCGGCCTCGCTCGCCGCGTGCCAGAACTTCACATCGCCGGGCTTGTCGATCGCAGCTGTCAGTTCCTTCGGGACGCGCCGATTCGGATCGATCGCGGTGACAATGGCGCGCGCGGCATCGATGATCGACTCCGCTGACCGGTAGTTGAGTTCGAGTTCTACTCGGGTGGATGCACCGAAGCGCTTCTCGAAATCGAGGATGCTGCGCGCAGAAGCTCCGCGAAAGCCGTAGATCGACTGGTCGTCGTCGCCGACCGCGGCAATGTTGCCGTGGTCGCGCGCAAGCAGCCGAAGCGTTTCGAGTTGTACATAGGTGGTGTCCTGGAACTCGTCGACGAGGATGTGGTCGAAGCGGCTGGCCACCCGTGCACGCACCTGCTCGTTGCCGCTCAGCAGCTTGTGGACCTCGAACTGCATCCCGCCGAAGTCGAGCGCGGCGGCGTCATTCAAGAACAGATCGTGCTGCTCGTAGAGCCTCGCCTGCTCGAGCAGCAGTGCCGCCTCGGACTTCTCCTTCTCGTCCACCGCATCGGCGCGCTTTGCCTCCGCGTACTCGCGCAGTTCGTCCGGCGTGATGCACTCCTCTTTCAGACGGTCGATCAAATCCATCAGGTCGCCGAGCACGGCAGCGGGGTTACCGCGCAGCGGCTGCTCGTTGAAGGTCAGTTCGGCCAGTCGCGAAAGCATGATCGCGACGCGGTCGGGGCCAGTCGCTGGGTTGAAGAATGGGTTGAGCCCGGCAGCAGCGTGCTCCTCGCGCAGGATGTCGATGCACAGCGAGTGGAACGTGCTGGCATGGATCTCGTCGACCTGTTCGCCCAGGGCATCCTCGATCCGGCCGGCCAACTCGTCGGCAGCATCGTTCGTGTAGGTCAGCGCCAGGATCCGCTCGGCGGGCACACCTTGCGCAACGAGCCATTCGAAGCGCCGGGTGAGAGTGCGGGTTTTTCCGGATCCAGCGCCGGCGACGATCAGCAACGGTCCGCCGAGGTGCTTGACGGCGGTGCGTTGTTGGTCGTTCAAGCCTTCGAGGACGGCCGCTGGATCAATCGGCCCGGCCGCCACGCCGTCGGCGACGACACCTCCGGTATCGACGCCTTCGCGTAGCTGCGTCTGCTCGATCGAATCGCTCACGTTCTTTAGGATACGGTGCGCTGATGCAAGGAAGTGGCGACCAGCAAGACGCTTCGAGCGCGCTCGACCCCGCCGCGGTCGCGGCGCTGGCGATCGACTGGACGACAGCGTGTCGCAGAATGGTCGCCGATATGAAGGTGGCGTTCGAGCGCTTCCCGACCTTTGCCGAGCGCAGCGTTGGCGTCGGGCAGGGTGCGGGCGGCGACTACACGTTGGTGATCGACGAGGTCGCAGAGGACGCAGTGTTCGACGTTCTCGCAGGGCTCGCCAAAGAACACGGAGCCGCCTTCACCGCTATTTCAGAGGAGCGCGGAACCGTCGAGTTCGGCTCGGACCAGGTGCTCGTGATCGTCGACCCGATCGACGGTTCATTGAACGCCAAACGCGTGGCCCAGTCCTACAGCCTTTCCGTTGCGATCGCGACGGGCACCACGATGGCCGACGTGGTCTACGGCTACGTCTATGACTTCGGTGCCGACGAGGAATGGGTTGCCAAGCTCGGAGAAGGCGCATGGCTGGGCGACCGTCTGCTCGATCCCGCCGAGGCCGGGAACGATCTGGAGGTGGTCGGCCTTGAATCGACCAAGCCGGTGTTTCTCACGCCGGCGCTGCTCGGGGCATTCGACGGCGAAGTCCAACGCATCCGTTCGATCGGTTCGATCGCCCTGACGCTCTGCCAAGTTGCTGCGGCACGCTACGACGGAATGCTTTCGTTGCGACCGTGTCGCTCGATCGACGCGGCTGCGGGACAACTTATCGTGCGCGAAGCCGGCGGCGTGGTCGTGTTCGGCGACAAGGCGAATCCGCTTGCAGCGCCACTCGACCTTGCCCCGCACAAACCGGTGTCTGCCGGCCGCGACCGCCGCCGCGCCGAGTTTCTGCTCGACGCGCTCGCCTAGTAACAGCTCCGCGGGGTGTAACGCATGCCGCCGCGACTTGTTGTATAGTTTTGACATTGTTACTTGTAACAACATTACTTTTGCAGTGTTAGTTCAATCTGAAGACAGTTCAGCCAAGACGGTTCATCCAAGACAAGTCAATTCCAATCACCCCACGGAGGAAGGCGCTTATGGCAGCCACCACCACAAAGAAGCCGGCAGCAAAGAAGCCTGCCGCTCGCAAGACCACAGCTCGCAAGACCACCGCACGTAAGACCAGCACGAAGACGCAGGCCAAGGCCACCGCGACTTCGGCGAAGACCACCGCCAAGAAGGCTGAGTCCGACGCACGTTCGACGATCGAGTCCTACGCCGAGAAGGCAGTTGTCGTTCCGGTCGGTCTGGCCCTCGAGGTCCGCGACGGCGTCGTTGACTTCGTCGAGCCCTACACGTCGGTCGACGGCGTCGAGAAGCAGCTCAAGAAGTTTGAGAAGCGCGGCACGACGTTCCGCAACAAGATCGAGCGTGACCTCAAGAAGCAGCGCACACGTGCAGAGCGCGAGCTTCGCAAGCAGCGCAAGGAGATCGAGAAGACGTTCACCACGCAGCGCAAGGAGATCGAGGACAGGATCAGCTCGTTCACCGATGAGTTCGAGACGCGTCTGAAGGACGTTCAGGCCCAGGTAGAGAAGGCGCTGGACTTCTAAGCGATCAAGAGAGCATTACCCCAGGTCGCAGGACTAGCGACCATTCCCGCCGACGCAAGTCGGCATCTCCCCCATGAAATCCCTCTCCCCAAGGGATTCACAGAGAAAAAGCCCCGGCTCGGATGCCGGGGCTTTTCTCGTTGTAGAACGGATTTGGGCAAAGAAAAAGGCCGCTACGGGAGCGGCCTTTCTCAATAGATACGGAAGCGCTGCGTACTCGTTCTAAGCAGCGAAGTACTCCGCGTTCAGCGGGGCAAACTTTTTCCACTCCTCGGGGAGCTGGTCCTCGGCGAAGCAGGCGTCCACCGGGCAGGCCTCGACGCACGCGTCGCAGTCGATGCATTCGTCCGGGTTGATGTAGAGCTGTTCGACTTCTTCGTATCCGGGCTCGTCCGGGGACGGGTGGATGCAGTCGACTGGGCAAACCTCAACACATGAGTTGTCTTTGGTGCCGATGCACGGCTCTGCAATTACGTACGCCAACTTGGCTCCTTCTGACTAGCTGCTCGAAAGCTCATTTTAGACAGGCGATTTCGGCAATCTTGGATTTTCACTTGAATGCGGGTGTAATCGGAGACCCCGCCGCGCTGGTGGTTCCTTCGGCGCGTTCCATATATTCCCCTTGATGATCCTCTTGACCGGCGCCACCGGAACTCTCGGAAAGCCCCTGCTTTCCCGCCTCACCGGTGCCGGCGAGACGGTTCGCGTGCTTGTGCGCGAACCGCGGCGCCTCGGCTCGCAGCGCGTGAAGGTGCAGATCGCAATCGGCAATCTCGCCGATCGACACGGCTTTGACAAGGCAATGCGCGGGGTGGACACGCTGATCCATCTGGGCGCGACCACGCGCGACCAGGCGCGCGGATCGATTCAGGAGGTCAACGGGCTTGCCACCAACCGACTGCTGTCGGCGGCAAAGCGGGCCGGGGTGAAGCGCGTCGTCTACGTCAGCTCGATCGGCGCCTCGCCGTACTCGAAAAGCCGCTTCATCCGGATGCAGGCGCTCTCGCGCGATGCGATTCTCGGCTCCGGGCTGGAGCCACTGGTGTTCGAGGCCTCTGTCATCTACGCGACCGACGATCCATGGATCTCCCTGCTGCGCAGGCTCAACAAGCTGCCGGTGATGCCGGTGCCGGGTGACGGCGCGTCGCAGTATCAACCGATCTGGGCCGAGGACGCGGCGGATGCGGTGACAGCGGCAATTCTCAACGGTGTGAGTACGCCTGTGCGTGGCCTCGCGCTGGTCGGGCCGGAGGTGCTCACCCACGATCAGATCCTCAAGACGGCGCAGCGCCATTTCGGGGCAGAAAAGCCACTACTGCACATAAGCCCCAAGTGGTCGCGGCGGCTCTTGCATGCTCAGGAGGCCTATCTTGGGCCGAGTGCGTTGGCGACCTGGGGTGAGGCTCAGTTGATGCAGCTGTCATCGGTGACGACACGCGGCACGACCGACCTGCGGGAGCTGGGCGTTGATCCGATTAACATGGCCGAGGTTCTCCCCGCTGAATAGTGTCGAGAAAAGCGAGTCAATCGCCGACCGGTACGCTCAAACCCGCATTGATTTGACGGCTAGCGAACGCCGATTGCCGAACCGGTTCTCGCCGCAAATATAGAGGCGAGTTGCGGCTCGGTTGTTGGTCATCCAGTGGCCGACGAATCTGGTGTCGCGAAGCTCCCAGGTAAACGACTTGCGCGGGGCTGTTTCGCCCGGTTGAAACACCGAGAACGCGAACTTGCTGGGCCGCGACTTTGATGCGCGCACCTCCACCGAAGTGAACACAAACTTCCCTGCATTCCGGCGGGCGATGCGTTGAAAGAATGCCGGGAAACCTCCGTCGCCGGGGTTTGGTGAGAACAGGAGATTGGCCGACCGCCAAGTTGGCTGCGGTGTAGCCGACTGCGTCCAGCCTATGAACTGGGTCGCGCTGTTGCCGTTGGCGTCCGCGTTGGGGAGGTTGCTGAGCGTGGCCAGCGCGCCGGCGCGCGAGACGAGTGGCTGGGTGACAAAAGGCGTGACATCCAGTGACGGATCCAGCGACGAGGACACCTGCGGCAGCGGCGCGACTCCGTTCGGGCCGAAAGCATTGTCAGGTAATCCGACGCGATTGAGCTTTCCGAGATAGGCCGAGAGAATCGGGGAAGCGTCTGCGGTCATCTGCACCCCGCTCATGAAAACCGAGCCGCCAAGACCGCTCTGGAGAAAGCCGCCTGCGTTCTTGAGAACCGCCAGGCCCTGGTCGCTGAAGCGAGAGTCGCGCTTTCCGTTGCGGTTCATCATCACGACGCGATTGCGCTGTCCATCCCATTTGTGCATCGCGATTCGTCCGTCGTCGAGCAGTGAAAGCACGGCGCCAGAGCTCCTCCAGCCCACCGCGGTTCGATTGATCGTCGCCGCTCCGCGAACGCCGAAGGACCGATCAAGTCTTCCCCTCGTGGTCATGCGCCGAATGACGATGCCAGCTTGCGACCTTCGAGTGCGCTTTTTCAGGTAGGCGTAGACGACGCGGCCCCTGGAGTCAATTTTTGCCGTGTACGGCGCGCGCCGCTTGGTGTCGGTAGGAAGCGCGGCCCACTTGCGGCCGTTTGCCAGCGCAACCCGTCGACCGCGCGAGCTGACGCGCGACATCGCGAAGCGAAATGAACCCCCGCGTTCACCGCGTCGCGAAAACTTACCGACGACTGTGATTCCACTCGGGCCTCTCTCGCAGTTGGTCGAAACGGCGGCGAAATGCCTGCTGTATGTGGACAACGTCACTTGGCCTGCGGACCCGAATGCGCTGTCTCGCGGAGGTGCGGCCGCGTTCGCAGCGCTGGCTGAAACGGCAACCGCGCAGATCGAAAGGGCGGCACTAATGACGAATCTGGAGCGAGCTATTACCGAGATCACTGAGCAACTTACGTTTCTGGTCATGCCTTCCGGGCAATGATACGGGTGGCACCGGCTCTAACGAGAAACCGGCAATCGGGCCCAAAGTTGCTCTGTTTGCGCGAAGAACCGTTGAGCCACCAGCAGAGAAATGGCACCGAGGAGTATTCGATTTGATCCGATTCGATCAATCAGCAGCCCAATGTTTTCCGGCGAAAACCGACCTATCGTTATTCCCGTTGAAGAAACCCCAACGTCGGAGCCACGACTATCTCGAAGCAGACGACGGGCCAACACGCCCGCCCGCCGCTTCATCTGATCGCGATCGTACGCAGCGCTATCTCGCGCTGGCGCGTCTCGCCCGACTTTTTGTTCCTGGGGTTACCGCAGGCAAGTAGCTCGGCCGACGTCTTGTTGCCACCGAATGCGGTGGCTGCAAAACCGGACTCCTCAAACTCCAGTCTTGACCCAGCGACTGTCGATGCTCCAAAACCAACGGTCGACGCACTTGTCCCAGAAAACAATCCGGAGGCCATCGCGAGGACTGCGCCTTGTTTGGACGGTTCGAAGTGCGACGGGGAAGCCTCGGGTACGCCGAGGTCGCCCCCGACGCTGAATATCCCCTTCTGCTGGGAGACCGCGACTGTGTTGCCAGTTGCGTCGACTTTCACTATGCGGTGGATCGCATGTTGGAACGGGTTGGCGTTGACGTTCTCGACAACATCCACCCATGCTCCACCATCGGCGGTTGGGACGGTCGACCGGGAGATGCCGGGCGTACGGATCGTTGGTACGTTCGGGAACGCGGCTGCACCGTCATCGATCCTCGGTGCGTCCCAGGTGCCAGCGATGCCGAAAGTTTTGTCGGGCAAGCCGTTCGGCTGCAGCCGGGTCAGACCAATGCCGGGCTGAATCTTGCCCGCGACGATCGCCCTGGCACCCGCGAAGACGCTGCCACCGCGGTTGACGGAGACGGTGTCCACGATGTTCAGATTGACTCTGTAGGGCCGCCAGTTGCGATCGACGCCGCGCCGATTCACACGATGAAGCTCAGTGGTCGCGCCGTTCGACAATACGATCACGGGTCGACGGCCAGACGCGACGACTCGAACTTTGAGATCGCGATGATTTCGTACAGCTCGGCTCACACCGGTGAGTTTGACCACGCCTTTTCTGCCGAAGCTGCGGTCCGGTTTTCCTCCCGGGGTTGAACGCAACACGTGCAGCCGGCGGCTCTTGCCGCGCAAGTTCGCTTTGCCGGTGACGTAGTAGAGCCTCCCAGCAGAATCGAACTTTGTGGCGAAAACGATTTCACCGCGCGGGATTCGCTGTTTGCGCCAGCTGGCGACGGCAACATCGCGCTCAGTTTTGGGCGAATGAGTCAGCGAGATCGTTGCGAGACGGTTGCCTCGTCGCCACGGCCACCCGCTGCCATCGTGGCTTCGGCCGAACTGACCTGCGACGAAGATCCTGCGTTCGTTGTACGTACAGGCTTGGACGTTTCGGTCCGCCGGCCCGTAGGTTGGCAGTCGTAGCTGTCCACCAGAGAAGCTGGGTTCAGCGATTGCAGACGGGGCGAGTGCCATCGAGAAGAACACAGCGATGGCGACGATTCTGGCGGCAGGAGGCATGGGGATGTTTCCTTCCGAGAGGCGTGACGTTACTTACAACTAACAAGTCACATCCTCAAAAAGTTGCGCCCGCAAAAAAAAGCCCCCGGCACCAAAAGGCACCGAGGGCTTCTTCAAACCAATCCGATTGCTCGGAAGGCCTACATCATGTCCATTCCGCCCATGCCGCCCGGCATTCCGGCTGGCATTCCGCCCTCTTCGGGCAGCTCGGCAACGATCGCCTCGGTGGTCAGGATGTTCTTGCCGATCGACGCGGCGTTTTGCAGCGTTGAGCGGGTGACCATCGCGGGGTCGATGACGCCGGCAGAGACGAGATCGACGATCTCACCTGTTGCGGCGTTCAGGCCCTCGCCTGACTTGGCCTTGCGGACGTCGTTTACGACGACGCTGCTCTCAAGGCCAGCGTTGTAGGCGATCTGACGCAGCGGCTCTTCGAGGGCGCGGTAGATGATCTGTGCACCTGTGCGCTCGTCGAGGTCCTCGAGGTCATCGGCCTTGATTGCGGCCTGCGCTTCGAGAAGTGCGACGCCACCACCGGCGACGATGCCCTCTTCGAGTGCAGCGCGAGTGGCCTGGAGTGCGTCTTCGACGCGGTGCTTCTTCTCCTTGACCTCAGTCTCGGTTGCGGCACCGACCTTGACGACTGCAACGCCACCAGCCAGCTTGGCCAGGCGCTCCTGCAGCTTCTCGCGGTCGAAGTCGCTGTCCGTGTTCTCGATCTCGCTCTTGATCTGGCCGACGCGACCCTTGATCGCTTCGCCATCGCCACCACCATCGATGATCGTGGTGTTGTCCTTGCCGATCACGACGCGACGCGCCGAACCGAGCTGGGAGACCTGAGTGTTCTCGAGCTTCAGACCGAGCTCTTCGCTGATCACTTCACCGCCGGTCAGGATTGCGATGTCTTCGAGCATGCGCTTGCGACGGTCGCCGAAGCCCGGGGCCTTGACGGCCACACCGGTGAAGGTGCCGCGCAGCTTGTTGACGACGAACGTGGCAAGAGCCTCGCCCTCGACGTCCTCGGCGATGATCAGCAACGGCTTGCCGCTCTGCATCACTGCTTCGAGCAGCGGCAGGACTTCGCGGACTGCGCCGATCTTGGCGTTGGCGATGAGGATGTACGGGTCTTCGAGCACGGCCTCCATGCGGTCCTGGTCGGTGACCATGTACGGGCTGACGTAGCCCTTGTCGAACTGCATGCCCTCGGTGAACTCGAGCTCGAGCCCAAACGTTTGGCCCTCCTCGACGTTGACGACGCCGTCCTTTCCGACCTTGTCGATCGCGTCGGCGATGATGTCGCCGATCTCGTCGTCACCGGCGGAGATCGCCGCGACGCGGGCGATCTGGTCCTTGCCGCTGACTTCCTTGGCGCGCTTGTGGATTGCCTCCACGACTTGACTGACGGCGACCTCGATGCCGCGCTTGAGCGCGATCGGGTTGGCACCGGCAGCGACGTTGCGCAGACCGTGACGGACGATTGCCTGGGCGAGCACCGTTGCGGTGGTGGTTCCGTCTCCGGCGACGTCGTTGGTCGCGGTGGCGACTTCACGGACGAGCTGGGCGCCCTGGTTCTCGAACGGGTCGTCGACCTCGATCTCGCGGGCGATCGTCACACCATCGTTGGTGATCGTCGGTGCGCCGAACTTCTTGTCGAGCACCACGTAGCGGCCCTTCGGACCGAGCGTTACTTTGACGGCGTTGGCAACTGCGTCGACGCCGGCCTCCAGCGTCGCGCGAGCTTCCTGGCCGAACTTGAGTTCTTTAGCCATTTCTTTGCTTCTCCTGAATCTTTCTGAAAGGGGTTGTTAGACGACTTTGGCGAGGACGTCCGACTCGCGAAGAACCAACAGCTCTTCACCTTCGACCGTCACTTCGGTGCCGCCGTACTTGCTGTAGAGGACCTCATCGCCCTCGGCGACGTCAAGCGGAATGCGCTTGTCACCGTCTTCGTCCCAGGCGCCGTCGCCAACTGCGACAACCTTGCCGCGTGACTGCTTCTCCTTGGCGGTGTCCGGCAGCACGAGGCCGCTGGCCGTTACTTCGTCTTCCTCAACTGCTCTGACGATCAGACGATCGCCCAAAGGCTTGAGTTGCATATTTCTTGAACCTCCGCGTTTCTCGCCAGGCGTAAAAATCCGACGAAAACGTGATTGGGATGGGGTTTATCTGGACTTTTTGGCACTCACGGTCGGCGAGTGCCAAAGCTTGGGCGCAATGATAGCGAGTGTCAACCGACGAGCGGTTGCACCTGCATTGCAGCTGCAAGCGGGATGCCAAGCGTGTGCACTGTGCCACCGGCTTCGACGCGACACGGCCCTTCGAACGGCTCGCGGTCGATCAGCCGCAGCTCGTCGCCGATCGCGATACCGAGCGACGAGAGATAGCTGAGCATCTCGGAGTTGCGGTCAGAGATGCGCACAAAAATTGCCGTTGTGCCGGCGTCGAGCTCGGCCAGCGGTTCGGCACGGCGCGTATTGAGCACGAGGTCGCGCGTGGGGATCGGATCGCCGTGCGGATCAAAGCCCGGGTCGCCGAGTTTGGTTGCGATGCGTTCGATCAAGTCGTCAGATATCGCGTGTTCGAGGATCTCGGCTTCTTCGTGCACGCGGTTCCAGGGCACGCCGAGCTCTTCTGTGAGATAGAGCTCGAGCAGCCGGTGGCGGCGCAGGACGCGAAGCGCTAGTTGCTCGCCCTCCGCGGTGAGGCTGACGCCGCGGTAGGGGATGTGCTCGACCAGACCCTCTTCGTCGAGCCGTTTGATCATCGCCGAGACCGATCCGGCAGAGATGTCGAGCAGCTCGGCGAGGTCGTTGGTCGAGGCCGCTTCCTCACCAGAGCTGATGATGCTGAAGATTGCCTTCAGGTAGTCCTCGGTCGACGCCGAGGGGGGTGTGGCTTCCGCCGTAATCGCAGGCATGCACTCAAGAGTACTGGATTAGCCACCGTTACAAATAAGTTTTGGCAAGACTAAACTTTTCTGTTACAGTTTCTAAAGAATGAGCGAGGATCCCCGTAACAATTCGCGTCACAAACGTCGCAATTGGGCGATTTCGACGCTCGCGTTGACGGCATTGCTCATTTTCTTGTTCATCCCCGGAATCGGGCCGCCACCGCGCACCGAGGCCGGCGACAACCCCACGGTGCTGACGACGTTCACGGTGATCGCGGACATGGTCAGGCAGGTTGGCGGCGATCGCATTGAAGTCAACTCGATCACCAAGCCCGGGTCAGAAATTCACGGCTACGAGCCGACGCCCGGCGACCTGCGACGCGCGGCTGACGCGGACCTGGTGGTGGAGAACGGCATGAATCTCGAGCGTTGGTTCGAGCAGTTCATCGGCGACGCGCGCACTCGTAGCGTGACTCTCACGGAGGGCATCACGCCGATCCCGATCGCCGGCCAGAGCGAATATGCGGGCAAACCGAACCCGCACGCTTGGATGTCGATCGCCAACGCGAAGATCTACGTCGAGAACATCCGCGTAGCGTTGACCGATCTCGACCCCGACGGCGCCGACTACTTCGCCGAGAACGCCGCGCGCTACACGCGTCAGATCGACGCGATCGGGCAGAAGGTCGACAGGCAGCTCGATTCGCTACCGACCAACCGACGTGCGTTGGTGACCTGCGAGGGCGCGTTTTCGTACCTGGCTCGCGACTTCGAACTTTCGGAGGCGTTCCTCTGGCCGGTGAACGCCGAGCAGGAAGGCACGCCGCAGCAGATCGCCGGGGTCGTCGACTTTGTGCGAGCGCGCGACGTCCCCGCCGTGTTCTGCGAGTCGACCGTCAGCGACAAGGCGCAGCGCCGCGTCGCTCGCGAATCCGGGGCGGACTTCGCGGGAGTTCTCTACGTCGACTCGCTTTCACTTGCCGACGGGCCGGTGCCGACTTATCTGGATCTGCTCTCGCGCAACGGCGACACGATCGTGGCCGGCCTCAATCCGGACGGGTCAGAACAGTGAAGCTCGAACCGCCACCCATGGGCACCATGGCCCTCGACGTGCAGGACCTCCACGTCAGCTATGGCGACAACATTGCGCTTGACGGCCTTTCGCTGATTGCCGAACCCGGCCGCGTCCATGGGCTGATCGGGATGAACGGTTCCGGAAAGTCGACGTTCTTCAAGTCGCTCGTAGGGCTGGTCAAGACCGATTCCGGCACGATCTCGGTGTTCGGGAAATCTGCCTCAGAAGCGCGTCGCGCGGGCTGGATCGCGTACGCGCCGCAGAACGAGGACATCGACTGGGACTTTCCGGTGAGCGTGCGTGAGGTGGTTCTGATGGGTCGATACGGCCACATGGGTACCGCGCGACGCGCTTCTGAGGTCGACCACGCGGCCGTCGCGGCGGCACTTGATCGGGTCGAACTCACCGACCTTGCGGACCGTCAGATCGGCGCGCTTTCCGGCGGACAGCGCAAGCGTGCCTTCGTCGCCCGTGGTCTCGCGCAGGGCGCGCAGATCCTGCTGCTCGACGAACCATTTGCCGGCGTCGACAAGCGAAGTGAGAAGACGATCACGACGCTACTTCGAGAACTGGCCGCCGAAGGTCGCACAATCGTCGTCTCAACACACGACTTGATCGCCGTGCCGGCGCTCTGCGACGACGTCGCGTTGATCAACCGCCACATCATCGCCCACGGCGCTCCCGACGAAATCCTCGTCCCGGATTTGCTCGCCGACGCATTCGGCGGCTTCGTACCGCAGGAAGCGCTCGGCATCGACCGCGAAACGGCGGTCGCCCAGTGATCGTCGAATCGGCACAGCTCGCTGGCGCGGTTCCGTTCGCGGCCGCATACGAATGGATCACGCAGCCGCTGGAGTTCGGCTTCATGCAACGCGCAATCCTCGTCGGCGTCGTGATCGGCGCCGTCTGCGCCGTGCTCTCGTGTTGGCTGACGTTGCTCGGCTGGTCGCTGCTCGGCGATGCGGTTTCGCACGCTGTACTCCCGGGCGTGGTGCTCGGTTATGTGATCGGCGTGCCGCTGGCCGCCGGTGCGTTCGTCTTCGGGATCGGTGCCGTCGCGCTGATCGGTGGCCTCAACCGAACCAGCCGCGTCAAAGAAGACGCCGCGATCGGGATCGTCTTCACCGGGCTGTTCGCGCTCGGTCTCGTTTTCGTCAGCGCGATCCCCAGCGATATCGATCTCTTCCACATTCTCTTCGGCAACATCCTCGGCGTCAGCGACAGCGACATCATGCAGGTGCTGGTGATCGGCATCCTCACGCTCGCTGCGCTTCTCTACTTCCGGCGCAGCATCGTTCTGTATTCGTTCGACCCGGTCCACGCACACGCGATCGGGCTGTCGCCCAAATGGCTCGAGGCGCTGTTGCTCGGCACGATGGCGCTCACGGTGGTGATCGCCCTGCAGGCGGTCGGCATCGTCCTCGTCGTCGCGATGTTGATCACGCCCGGCGCAATCGGCTATCTGCTGACGGACCGTTTCGACAGGATGCTGCTGATCGCCACGGTGGCGTCGGTCTTCAGTTGCGTGGCCGGCACCTACATCAGCTACTACGCAGACATCAGCACCGGCGGCAGCATCGTCGTGACGCTGACCACGATCTTCGTGATCACCTACGTTTTTGCGCCGCGCAACGGATTGCTGGCGCGGCGCAGGACGAGCCTGCCGGCTGTTGTCCAGACGCCCTAGCGCTAGTTCATCTGGCCGGGTCCGCCGAAGCCTTCGACGATGCCGGCGGGCCGTTCGACGATTTCGCTGAAGCGGACGACTGTGACTAGGTCTTCCGTCGAGATGTCGCGGTTGTAAATCTGCTGAAGAAAGCGGATCTCATCTTCGAGCAGGCGAAATTCCGGGTTGTCCATCTCGATCTCGCGTGGAGTCAGGTCGTAGACCTTCTTCACCACTACTGAATCGACCACGGCCTGGAATATGCGCTCGCGCGGTGAGTTCTCCGGACCGATCGTGACCAGCACGACATGGCCCTTCTTGTACTTGTGACTCTTGTCGCCGAGGCGAATCGTCGCCTGCTTGCGCCCGTGGCGAAGCTGGTCGGCGAACATCGGGGAGTAGAAGTTGAGTACGTACACGGTGTTTTCAGGGGCCTTCAGAGCATGCCGCACTGTTGCGGATCTGCTCCGCGGAGCTCATCGAGCATTGTTCAGACGACCATCCGTCGTAGTCCCTCGGGGTCGCGGACCTGCAATTTACCACGGAAGGTCGTGAGCAAATCCGCGCGCTGGCAGTTGGCAAGGAAGCGACTGACGGTCTCTCGCGAGGTGCTTGCGAGCTGCGCGATCTCGGACTGATTGGCGCGCACGAAGCTGCCGGGCGCGACGTGTCCGTTCTGTTGCTCGGCCAGACCGAGCACGACGTTGACGATGCGACCCTCCGTCGACTGGAAGTACTGGTCGCCGATTCGGGAGTTCGCCACGCGCAGACGACGACTGAGCTGCTGGATCAGCTTGACGGCGATGTCGGGGTTGCGCGTGAGTACGCGGTTGACGTCGCCGCTGGTGAGAGCGACGACTTTGGTCGGCACGATGCACTCCGCCGTCGCCGAGCGGACCTCTTTGTCGAACAACGCGAGCTCGCCGAAGAGGTCACCGGACCCCATCTCGGTCAGGGCGATCGTGCGGCCGCCCGCGTGTTCGCGCTTGATCAACACGCGACCCTCGCGGATCACGTACATCACGTCTCCCTGCGTGCCCTCTTGAAAGATCACCTCACCACGCTCGAACGAACGCGGGACGGCGACCGACGCCAATTCCTCGAGCTCGCGCGCATTCAACGTCTCGAACAGGGGCAAACTCCCCAGCAACTCACTCGTCTCATTCAAGATGTGTGCCCCCGATCACTCATAACGTCGAGCAGCCTACGCAATACAAACCAAAAACCCGCAAATTGCAGCCAACCTGTCGCACCCGGTGCCACAGGTTGGTCGGAAAATGCGGGGAATTAGGTGTTCAGGGCGTGGCCGTACTGGCGCTTGTAGTACTCGAGGTAGTCGCCGGAGCGGATCGGACTCCACCAGGCTTCGTTGTCGCGGTACCACTGGACGGTGCGTTCGAGGCCCTCGTCAAAGCTGGTCTGCGCCTGCCAGCCGAGGCCGCGGATCTTTTCGGAGCTGAGTGAATAACGAACGTCGTGACCGGGCCGGTCGGTGACGAACTCGATCAGACTCTCGTCGCACCCGGTCAGCTCGACGATGCGCTTGACGACGTCGATGTTCGGACACTCGTCGGGGCCGCCGATGTTGTAGACCTCGCCGACTTCGCCGCGGGTCAATGCGGTGTAGATGCCGCTGCAGTGATCCTCGACATACAGCCAGTTGCGAACCTGCATGCCGTCGCCGTAGACCGGCAACTTATCGCCCGCAAAGGCGTTGAGGATGCAGAGCGGGATCAACTTCTCGGGATAGTGAAATGGCCCGTAGTTGTTGCTCGCCCGCGTGATCAGCGCCGGCGTGCCGTAGGTGCGGTGATATGCCTGCACGAGCAGGTCGCCGCCGGCCTTGCTGGCCGAATAGGGGGAGGAGGGGTCGATCGGCGACTCCTCGGTGAAGGTTCCCTCGTCGATCGAGCCGTACACCTCGTCTGTTGAGATCTGCAGATAGCGTGGGAGATCCACTGCGCGGGAGGCCTCGAGCAGGACCTGCGTGCCGAAGATGTCGGTCTGGATGAACGCGTCGGGTTCGTCGATCGAACGGTCGACGTGACTCTCGGCGGCGAAGTTGACGATCGCGTCGCAACCAGCGATCGCGCGATCGACCGTCTCGCGGTCCTCGATCGCACCGTGGATGAAGGAGAAACGCGGATCGCCCTCGTGCGCGGCGAGGTTTTCGCGGCGTCCGGCGTAGGTGAGTTTGTCGAGTACCACGACCTCGTCGTCGGTGTTCGCCAGCACGTACGACACGAAGTTCGATCCGATGAATCCGGCGCCGCCGGTGACCAAGAGTTTCAAGACAACGCTCCGTTCGCGTCGATCGCCTGCAATGCCTGCGAGGACGAGCCTGCGGCGTCGGCGCGGGCGATCAAGTATCCGTGGAGGCCGTGGTCCCAGCGCGGTAACTCGGGTGCATCGTCTCGCGAAGTTTCGAGCACGGAATACGCAGGGCGCGGCGCCGGGCGACCGAGCATCTCGGTCGTTCCGGAAAGCACTGACACGTCGAGTTGGCTCTGGCGGAAAATTTCACGGGCGAATTCGAACCACGAGCAATGTCCGCTCGCCACGAGGTGCATTACGCCCAGCCGCTCAAAGTCGATCAATTCGACGATCGCTTCGGCGAGGTGCCGCGTGTATGTGGGGCAGCCAACCTGGTCGTGAACGACCAACAGCTCTTTTTGATCTTCCGCAAGACCGAGCATCGTCTCGACGAAGTTCTTGCCACCGAGGCCGAAGAGCCACGAAGTTCGCACGATCAGGTGACGCGGATTTGCCTCGATCACGGCTTTCTCGCCGGCGAGCTTGCTGGCGCCGTAGACAGAGTGCGCGTCGGTCTTGTCGTTCTCGACATAAGGCTCGCCCTTGAGCCCGTCGAACACGTAGTCCGTGGAGATCTGCACAACCTTTGCGCCGAACGCCGCGGCGGCGGCTGCGACGAAGCCAGCACCCTCACCATTGATCGCGAAAGCGAGTTCACGGTCGGTCTCGGCGCCATCGACATCTGTGTACGCCGCGCAATTGATCACGACTGCGGGAAGTTCTTCTTCAAATGCGCGCCGCACGGCAAGCTCGTCGGTGATGTCCAACTGCTCGCGTGTGAATCCCTTGACCTCGTGGTGGACCGCATCGGCTGCGGCCGCAAGGTCCTGCCCGAGCATTCCGCCCGCTCCTGTGATCACGACCTTCATCGCGTCAGACCAAGCCGATTTCGCAGTTGTCGCCAACCAACATGCGGAACGTACGCGGCATGCCGTTGGTGCGGGCGATCTTTGAGTGTTTGCCGATCAAGCTGGCCTCCATCCGAGCGCCGAGGTCGGTGATCGTCGAGTCGGCGAGGACGATCGAATACTCGATCTCCGCGCGCTCGACCACGACATTCTCGCCGATTGAGCTGTAAGGGCCGACATATGCGTCGACCAGCTTTGCACCCGCAGCGATAACAGCGGGACCACGCACGACGCTTCGCTCGAGTCGAGCACCCTTTTCGATCAGTACGCGACCGTCGATCGTGCAGTCGATCAACTCGCCCTGGACGTCGTGGACGATCCCGTCAAGGACCTGACGGTTGGCCTCAAGCATGTCCTCGAGGCGGCCTGTGTCCTTCCACCAGCCTTCGACCAGGTGCGGTTCGACGGTCTTGCCGGAGTCGACCAAATACTGGATCGCGTCGGTGATCTCCAGTTCGCCGCGAGCGGATGGCTCGATCGCGCGGGCGGCATCGAAGATCGAGGAAGTGAACATGTACACGCCGACGAGCGCGAGGTCGGTCTTCGGCTCAGCTGGCTTCTCTGCAAGCTGGACGACCTTGCCGTCCTTGAGTTCTGCGACGCCGAAGTGCTCGGGGTCCGGAACCTTGGTCAGCAGGATCAGCGCATCGGGGCTGTTGCTTTTGAAGGTCTCGGTCAACGAGACGAGCCCGCCTTGGAGCAGGTTGTCGCCGAGGTACATCACGAACGAGGAATCGCCGATGAATTCCTCAGCGGTGAGCACCGCGTGGGCGAGTCCGAGCGGCTCGGCCTGCGGAACGTAGGTGATTGAAGCGCCGAACTGCGAGCCCTCGCCCGCCGCTTCGCGGATCTCGTCACCTGTCTCAGGAGCGATGATGATGCCGATATCGGTGATACCGGCAGCGACCATCGACTCGATTCCATAGAAGAGAACAGGCTTGTTCGCGACAGGCACAAGCTGTTTGGCCGACGTATGCGTGATTGGGCGAAGGCGTGTGCCTTTCCCGCCGGAAAGGATGAGGCCTTTGAGATTGTCCCGCGCCGGTTGAGCATTCAATTGCATCATCCCGGCGCGAGACTAGTCGGTTTAAACTGCTGGTCGATCCGAGGCAGTTCGCTGCTTTTTGACTGTTTGGCTTACGGCGATCCCCAAGAGTCGACAGAAACGCTCGCGGTGGGTGGCGTCAGCGGATTACTGAAGTGCCACGCACCACTCGACGGAACGAGGAGGCCAATTCCGTCACCGCCAACGGCGTCCCAGTTTCCAGCAACTGGCTTCATCGCTGAAGTACCCCACACCGGATACGGAGTCATGACTTGTGAGGCCGGCGCGGCAACGCTATTGGTGAGGAACCACGTTGCGGTTGGAGGGTGGAAGAGGCCAATTCCATCACCGCCGGCACCGTCCCAGTTTCCAGCAATGGGCTTCATTTCTGAGGTTCCCCAGACAACGCCTGGTTGTGCGTCCGCGGTTGGCGAGGAAGAGCTGTTACTCAGATACCAGCTCGCGGTGGGTGGGTGGAAGAACCCGATTCCATCCCCGCCAACACCATCCCAGTTCCCTGCGATGGGTTGCATGGAGCCGGTTCCCCAAACGGTCCCGTTAAGTGCATCTGGACTTGGATTCGAAGCGCTGTTACTCAGGTACCACCTTGCAGTCACGGTGTCGAACAGGCCGATTCCATCACCGCCAACGCCGTCCCAGTTTCCAGCAACTGGCTTCATCGTCGGTGTGCCCCAGGCCGTTCCGTTCGTGACCATATTCGAGGGGGGATTCGTGAGGCTGTTGGAAAGAAACCACTGAGCAGTCCGAGGGCGGAAGTATCCCGGTGTGGAGGTTCCGTTGCCGTCCCAGTCGCCGGCAAGCGGAATCATTTCCGCGGGCCGATGCTCTGCTTCAACGGCGAGTAGGTTCTCAGCGATTCGTGCGTCTTGCATGAAGACCAGGTCAGTACCGACCGTCGGACAAGTCGTGCCGACCGCAGCTGTAGTTCCAGAAACAAGACCGCCGAGAGTGCTGTCAGGTCCGACCCAGGTGCCGCCGCTATCCCCATATCTCGCGCATCCACTCGCACGAAACAAGTTCCCTACGACGATCCCGCCCACATACGGTAGGGTCACATTCGTTTGATCGACAGTCCCGCAAGAGAAGCCGCTCGTTCTGCCAAAACGGCAACCGAAAGATCCAACGATCGGTGAGCGTGTTGCGTATGTTTGGTCCAGTGGGTTTCCAGTACCCCAGTTGGCAAAGTAACCGCCCTGAGCGTTCTCGCCCCAGTAACCAGTCATCGCGATCGCCCCCCAATCGCCCGCAAGTCCGAAGTTGCTTGCGACCATCGTCCCGATGCTCAGGTTGTTGGGATAGAGCGGGGTGACTTCAGATTTCCATGCGGTTCCGGCGGCGCCGCAATGACCGGCCGTGATCAAGAAGCGATTAGCGCCTTGTTTTGCGACGAAGCCCGCACTGCACGCGCCACCGCCGGTTTCGAAGATTTCCACTCCGCCTCGCAGTGGCTTTGTGCAGTACGGAAAGGTGCAGGTTGCGGGCTGGACCTCAGTCTTTTCGCGCCCTGACGGCACGAAAACGACGGGATCCGATTCGGCCAAGACTTGATCAAGCGATTCACTAACCTCCGACCTCGAAATCGAACGGTCGTACTCGACCGCAACACGGTTTCGGCGAAGGTCGATGAATGCTGAGGTCCGCCCGTGGAGTGACTTCGTGCTGACAAACCCGCGGCCAACTTTGTCGAGCACCGACTGGAGATCTGCCTTCGAGTGCTCTACGCGCTCAAGCCTCACGGCCCCCTGAAGGAACTTTGAACTTGCCGCCGCGCGCGCCGCGAGCTCATCGAGCCCGCTGCCACTTTTTCGGGCGAGCTGAACGATGATCTTGTTCGACCCTTCGTCGTAGTAGACACCACCGAAACCCGCCCCGACACTTGATTCAAGCTCATCAGCCAATGACACACCCTGACTCTGAATGAACAACCTCTCGCGAGCGTTCTTGTCGCTCAAGCCGGTAGCCGTTTTGTAGGCCGAGACCACTTCTTCGTTGAGCGGCGCTGGACTGTCGGCGGCGGCGATTCCGGCGGGCAGTAGGAAGGTTGCAGCGCATCCGAGCCAAACCGCCATGGTGATTCGCGAAGATCGTTTCGGAAGACGGAGGGAGGTGGTACGGGTCAGCCGGGTCATTGAAAGCCTCATTCTTCAATCGGGAGCAATGTTGCCGCACAATACCCGATTGTGATGTCGGAGAAGGGTTAGTAGCAATGATTGCTACTAATGGGTAGCAATCCTCGATGTACCGCTAACTGCTTTCATGAGACGACTCGCGCTGTCGCTGTTGGACGACCAGGAGTAAAAATCTCGGCAGTGTGGAGAGGTATCGACGAACAAGCCTTCGCGGATCGCTGAACATTCGGTGAAACCACTCGAAACCTGCGCGCCGGACCCATCCGGGCGCTTGGTTGACGCGGCCAGAAATGAAGTCAAATGCTGCACCAACGCCACAGAGCACTGGGGGTTCCAGCGATTCGCGATATTCGTTCATCCAAATTTCTTGCTTGGGACTCCCAAGCCCGACCCACACGACGTCTGGCTGGTCCGCGTTTATCGCGCCGATCAACGCCGCTCGCTCAGACGCGCTCAGCTGTCGGTGAGGCGGCGAAAAGCCGCCGACGACGTTAAGCTTTGGATACTGGATCGCCAGCTCAGTTTTCAACCTCTCGAGCGTCTCTTCGTCATGTCCGCCAAGCAACCAGACTCGATGACCGCTTCTCTCGGCGCGCTGGCAATGCGCCCGCATTAGGTCTGGTCCATAGACCCGACCATGGATCCGTTCTCCGAGCATGCGGGCAGCGAGCACGACTCCACTGCCGTCAGGCGTAACGAATGCAGCGTTCTCATATGCGAGGCGCAGCGAAGCGTTACTCCTCGCGAACACCAAGGAGCTCGCAGGAGCGCAGCAGATGAACGTCCGTCCGCGCGACGCAACCGCTGCATCGATTGCGTCAAGCACCTCCTCGTAATCCGTAATCGCGACTTCGGTGCCGATGATGTCGCGTTTGCGCATCGTTCAGACTCCGTCGCCGTTTTCCAGCCGTCGTAGTCGTTCCTCGGCCGCGGCGAGTTTTTGGGCGAGCACTTTGTTCTGGTCCGACAGCTTTGAAATCGAGGCAGAGAAATGCAGCAACATGAATGTCGCGAACCCGAGGCCGAAACCGAACAGGGCGTTCGACGGTGTGGCAATCCCGACCCACGATGCGAGTTGCGCGAGCGCTCCGCTGAAGATCGCCAGCAGCAAGAGAATCAGGGAGGCGAACATCCAGAGCAACGAATAGCGCTCCATCAATCGGCGCTGGCGTACGAGTTCGAAAACGACTACGACCATCGCTACCGATCCGACGATTGCCGCCAGCTGAAGCCGACCGTTGAGTGCTGCGTCGGCCAAGATCATTGCATCGGAGTTGAAGAGACGGGCGCATGATCGCGCGGCTCAACGATCGTGCGCGCGCGGAACAGACCGACGAACACTGCGAGCAGGACCTTCAGCATGTAGTAGCCCGAGTGCACCCAGGTGATTGAAGACCGCCCGCTTTCGCGGTGGTCCATCTTGACCGACACCTCGGCCGTTTTCAGTTCGTGTCGGTGCATCATCAGGATCGCCTCGACCTCCGGATAGTCGTGCGGGTAGTCGCGCGCAAAAAGGGCGATCGCCCGTCGGTTTGCGAGTCGAAAACCGGAGGTCGGGTCCGTCACGCGTTGGCGTGTGATCGCGGAGAGCACGAGCGAAAAGACGACGATGCCCGCACGACGCGCGAACGTCTGCTTGTACTCGCCCTCGCCGAGGAAGCGCGAGCCGTAGACCAAGTCGACGGACGGTTCGGCTTCGAGTCGATCCACCAACTTCGGCAACTCGCTCGCGGGGTGCTGCCCATCGCCGTCGATCTGCACAGCCATGTCGTACTCATTCGCGAGCGCAAACTGATAGCCGCTCTGTACGGCTCCGCCGATGCCAAGATTGATTGGGTGGATCACAACCCTCGCCCCGGCATCGACCGCGGCGCGCGCGGTTCGGTCGGTCGAACCGTCGTCGATCACCACGACGTCGAACTCTGGTGTGACTTCGCGTATTGCCGTGACGACGCGTGCGATGGCGCCCTCTTCGTTGTAGGCAGGGACGATCGCGAGTTTCTTGGCTGTTGGCATCGGCCTAATTATGTCCGTCGGATGGGTCGGCGCCGACGGCACGTCGATATGAACCGACGGTTGCGCGAGCCGATGCGGTCCAGGTGAAATCTTTGACGCGCTCGAGTCCGCGTCTGCGGAGGTCTTCGGCAAGAGCGGTGTCTGACAGCACTCGGTCGATTGCTGCGCCAATCGCTGACGTGTCGGTTGGGTCGAACGTTACAGCGGCATCGCCGGCCACCTCGGGCACCGAAGACGTGTTCGAGCAGACAACTGCGGTGCCGCGCGCCATCGCTTCGAGCACCGGCATGCCGAATCCCTCTCGCAGGGTCGGATAGGCGAAGACGTCGGCGACGACATAGAGACCTTCGAGGTCTTCGTTTGCGACCCAGCCGGTGAAGCGAACGGAATCGCCAACGCCAAGCGTTGTCACCTGCTCGACGAGGTGATCCTGGCCGAGACCGGCGTGCCCGGCGATCACCAGCACCGGTCGCTCGGGATCATCGCCGAAGGTGGCGGCATAGGCGTCGATCAACCGCGGGATGTTCTTGTGGGCCAGCGATGAGGCGACGCAGAGGATCACCGCGGAGTCGCCGAGGTTGAAGCGGTCTCTGATCGCGGGCGCAGCGGTCGGGGCAGCCGACTGAGAGTGGCCGAAGCCGAGCAGGACGACGTCGATTTTCGCGCCATCGATCCCGTAGGTCTCGATCAGGTCATCCTTTGTCGCCTGCGAATCGGCGAGCACCCTTTGGGAGCGGCGGGCGCCGAGCGGAACCAGCAGTTCCAGGCCCTTCTGGGCAAGCCCCGGGAACGTCTCGGGGTGGTGATGGAAAATCAGGTCGTGGACCGTTACGACTCGAGTGCCGGCAGTGAAGGGCGCACCGGTCGTGCCCATGCTGTGCATGAACTTCACCCCCTCGCGCCGCGCGAACCAAGGCAGCAGGAACAGCTCGGCAAAAGCACGCATCGGTTTGTTCTCGCCGTTGATCGGCAGCACGCGCAACCGGACGTTGGCGGGCCAGCCCTCATCGATCAGAGGTCGTTCGGCTTCGCGAACGACAAACACGACGAAATCACGGTCGGGCAGTTCGGCAGCAAGTTCGTGGATCAGCTCGCGCGCATAGATCTCTGTGCCGCCGACCTTGCCGGGCACGAGATAGAGCAGATTTATGCCGATGCGCTGCGGTAGCGCTGCGTGAACGTCGGAAGTGATTGCGCCAGCTTACGAACTGGCGACTGCGGCCAGCTCCGAATCGACCATCAGCTGCAGCAACCCGCGCAGATCCGTGTCTGCACGCCAACCGAGCCGCTCGGCGGCCTTCGACGGGTTGCCGGCTAGCAAGGCTTCGTCGCCTTTGCGTGTCAGCGCGGGATCGAAGCGGATGTAGTCATCGGTTTCGAGATCAAGCAGACTGAAGGTGGTTCGAACGAGTTCCTCGACCGTATAGGTGCGTCCGCTTGCGAGCACGAAATCGTCTCCCTCGTCCTGCTGCAGCATCAACCACATAGCGTTCACGTAGTCCACCGCGTAGCCCCAGTCGCGTCGCGCCGAGATGTCTCCAAGTACCAGCTCGTCGACGTCGCCGCGCTTGATCGCAACGGCGGTCGCGACGACTTTGCGCGTGACGAAATCCGTCGGTCGTCGCGGCGATTCGTGGTTGTAGAGAATGCCGGACGAGGCGTGCACACCGTGGTGCCTGCGGTAGGCGTAGACGAGGTTGTGTCCTGCGACCTTTCCGACTCCGTACGGGGAAGTCGGTCGCGGCGGAGTCTGTTCGTTCTGCGGACTGACTTCGGCGCCGCGAAACATTTCCGATGAACTCGCCTGGAAAAAGCGGGTCTCCGGCGAGCTGGCGACGATCGCATCAAGCAGGCTCGTGACGCTTCCCGCCATGAACTCGACCGTCTCGATCGGCCGGTCCCAGGAGGCGTAGACGACTGACGGTGCCGCGAGGTTGTAGATCTCGGTCGGACGCAGATCCGCGACGAGCGCTTCGACCGCCCGGGCATCGGTCAGGTCGAGTTCGTGTAGCTCAAGCTGGTCGCTGATCGCAGCAAGGTTCTGACGCGGCTTGTCGCCGCCGGACTTCACGACTCCCGCAACCGAGTAGCCCTTTTCGAGCAGTAGCTCCGCGAGGTAGCTCCCGTCCTGACCGGCGATGCCAGTGATCAGGGCGCTGCGGCGGTTGTCGTCGGGTGATGCGATGAGACGAGTGTAAGTCGAAGCCCTCTAGGCGTGGGGTTAGACTCGCTCGACAATGGACTCAGCGCCCGAAAACACTTTGTCAACCGACCAGCGACGAGCCGACATCAAGAGCAAGATTGACGGCCTGGTCGGCGAGTACTTCGACCTTGCACCACCGCCACCGGACACGGAATGCCCTCTGTCGGTGCCGCTTTACGGCGCCGGGGAGGTCAACGGAGCGATCGATGCTCTACTCACACAGAACGTCACCATGGGTGCCCGTGTGCGTGAATTCGAGGCGGCGTTCGCGCAGGAGATGGGCAGTAAGCACGCGATCATGGTGAACAGCGGTTCATCGGCAAACCTGCTCGCTGTTTCGGTGCTCGCGCAGACAGCATTGGCGGGTCATCTGCAGCCCGGTGACGAGGTGATCGTCCCAGCCGTGACCTGGTCCACTTCGATCGCCCCGATTTTGCAGCTCGGCTGCGTGCCGGTGCTCGTCGACATCGACGAGGACACGCTGAACATGCGTCCGGAATCGATCGACGAGGCGCTGAGCGATCGCACGCGCGCAGTCATGCCAGTCCACCTATTGGGTAATCCGGTGGACATGGATCCGCTGATGGAGCGTGCACGAGCCCGCGATCTCTGGGTTATCGAAGACACCTGCGAATCCCTCGGCACGGAAATCGCCGGTCGCAAAGTTGGTTCGTTCGGAGACTTCGGGACCTTCAGTTTCTATTTCTCGCACCACATCACGACGATCGAGGGTGGGATGGTGGTTACTGATGACGACGAACTCAACGATCTCGCCCGGTCGTTGCGCGCGCACGGTTGGTCGCGCGACATGTCGACGCGACCACAACTTGAGGCTGACAACCCGAACATCGACCCGCGCTTTCTGTTCGTGAATGTTGGCTACAACCTTCGGCCGATGGAGGTCCAGGCTGCGTTCGGTCTGGTCCAGCTGCAGCGGCTCGCCGAGTTCAACGAGCGCCGTCGCAGCAACGCCGAGTTTCTCACCGAGGCCCTGCACACCTACAGCGACCGCATCCGTCTGATCAACGAACAGGAAGGCGGGCGCAGCACATGGTTCGGCTTTTCTGTGATCACCGAGAGTGCCGAGCAACGTACTCGGCTGTGCGATCACCTCGAAGCCCGCAACATCGCTACGCGCCCGATCGTCGCCGGCAACCTCGCACTCCAACCGGCCTTCCGGAACAACCCGCACCGCACGATCGGCGATCTCGAAGTGGCGACACGCGTCGGTGAGCGCGGCCTGTTCATCGGCAACCATCCGAGCATGACCGAGGCCCAACTCCAGCACGTGGTCGGGGCGTTTCGCGAGTTCTTCACCGGCGACGGCTAGGGGTAGTCACGTATGCCGGGGACTGCTTTCGTGACGGGCGCATCGAGTTTCGCCGGACGACAACTCTGCCGCCAGTTGGTGGACGCCGGTTGGCGCGTGCACGGCACGGTCAATCGCAGGGCCGCGGACGTCGATGCGGTTGACGCCCATCGTGTCGACATCGCTGACCGCGACAGGCTCGTCGAGCTGATCGACGGAGCCGGTCCGGATGTCGTCTTCCATCTCGCCGCGATCGTCGACACGGTCGAAACCCCGTCGACGACCGAGCTCTACCGCGTGAACACCCTCGGTACCGCGGCCGTTACGGATGCGATCACCGCTGCCGCGCCATCGGCGCGGCTCGTCTTCACCAGTTCAGCGTTCGTCTACGGGCGCACTGCCGACGACGAGCAACCGATTTCCGAGAGTCTGGCGATGCGCCCGGTGACGCCATACGGGGCAAGCAAGGCCGCGGCCGAGCTCATCGTCGGCCAGTTCGCGCGAGCGGGCGGCGACGCGGTCATCTCGCGAGCATTCCAGCACTCCGGTCGCGGGCACATCGGCGCGTACGCACTCGCTGACTGGGGCCGTCAGGTCGCAGAGATCGCAGCCGGGTTGAGCGACCCGCTCGTTTCAGTCGGCAACCTTGAGGTCGAACGCGACTATCTCGACGTGCGCGACGTGGCATCGGCCTACATTGCGCTGGCGGAGAAGGGAAAATCCGGTGAGGCGTACAACGTCGCAAGCGGTCAGCCAGTGACCATGCGAGCGCTGCTCGACGGCCTGATCGCGCAGTTTGGGATCGATGTCACCGTCGAGCCAGATCCGTCGCGAATGCGAAAAGTCGACCAGCAGACCTTCGTCGCCAACATCGCGAAGATCGAGGCCGATACAGGGTGGAAGCCTGTGTTGTCGACCGAGGAAATGCTGGCGTCGCTCGCCGATTACTGGCGAGCCGAAACCGACTCGAGGACTGGCTGAGTTGACCGACGCAGCTGCCAACCGAGGCGAAGTTCTGCTCAATCCGAATCCAAACGCATCGATCAGCTCGGTTGCGGTGTCGGTTGGTCTAATGGCGACCACGGTGCTCGGCGCGCTCCAGGCCGTCGTGCTCGTGGCAGTGATTGGGAGTGGCTACGAAACAGACGCGTTCCTGGCTGCGTACGCGTTGTACTACGCGTTGATCATCGTTGCGGCCTCGGTGCGCGCACCTTTTGTCTCGCGTCTCGGATCGATTGAATCAGCGCCGGACCTGGTGACAGCATCCCGGGACCTACTCACGCGCGGGCTCACAGTGAGCATCGCTCTCGCGGTGTTTCTGCTGGCGCTGGCGCCGATCGCCGGATATCTCGTAACCCACGCCGGCGGCTGGCGCTCGCAGCAGATCGCCATCGTCAGCCTGCTCATCCTCGTTCCAGCTGGCGCGATGCATCTGTTCGCAACCTCCGCCGCCGCAGTTCTCAACTCGGCGAGGCGTTTCGAGTTCTCGGCTTTGTTGTACGGGGTATCGAGCGTCGTCTCGATCGTCGCCGCATTCGTACTGCTTGAGACCATCGGCATCCTCGGCGCACCGCTGGGAATGCTGATCGGCGCGCTGGCGCTCGCGAGCGGCCACGCGCTCTACTTGCGGCGATTCGACGTCAAGGCGACGATCAGCGGCTCGGTCGTGCGCGACGCTCCGACGCGGAGGATCGCGTATGAGGTGGTTGCGAACTCAAGCCTCGGTATGTCGATCCAGTTGGGTCTGGCGGTGGCGCTGGCGGTCGTCGGCACGCTCGGTCGAGAGGGATTGGTGACCGACTATTCATATGGGTACTTCCTCGTCCTCGCGATGACGGGATTCACATCAGTCGCCCTCAACACTGTGATCCTGCCGGACGTGGTCAGAGAGGCCGCACGCCGGGGCTTGGCCGGCGCACGCGAACGGATCATTGCCGTTGCACCGTTCACGCTCGGAGTAGTCGTGCTTGTGATCGCAGCGCTGTTCACCTTCGGCGAGCCGCTGCTGGCGTGGGCCGCGGGACCGCTGCTGCCCGATGAAGAGATCGACGTCGTGTACACGGTCGCAACGATCTTTTCCGTCGCGGCGCTCGGCCAGATGCTCCTGCACAATGGCTCGACCGCCGTGATCTCGATGCAACGCTGGGGAATCATGATGGCCGCGGCAGCAGCAGCGTTCGCACTTCAATGCGTCGCGGTGATCGCCGTCACCGGCAGCGACGTATCGACCATTGCGTGGGCCCATTCGCTCGCCCTTTTGGCCAGTGCGGCGGTGCTGTTCTCGGCAATGTTCAGGCGTCAGGCTCTGATCGTGTTGCTTCTCTCACTCAAACCCGTGTTGCGGCTCGCACCGTGTGCGGTCGCGTTCCCCGCCTGCCTGCTCGTGCTCGGAACTGATCCGAGCCCAGCCGTGGCGATGGCGGGGTTGGTAGGTTCAACGCTCGTCTACATCGTGTTGGCAGCGGCGCTGAATCCGCAGCTGCGGACGGGATTCTCAGCCCTGAGAGGCACCCGGCCCGCGACCAACTGAAAGGTTTATCTGTGGCCAAAGCCGGCGAAAAGCAGTACTTCGATCTGATCGGAGAGGAGGGAGTCGTCGACTCACTCAACAAGCCGTTCAGCGAAGCCGAACGCGGGCTTTATCTGGCGCGAATCGGCGCGATCATGACGATGTTGCCGCCGCCGCCGGCGAAAGTTCTCGACCTCGGTTGCGGTACCGGGTGGACGAGCGTGTTCTATGCGCGATCGGGCTACGAAGTGGTCGGCCAGGACATCGCCGAAAACGCGATCGAACACGCGACGCGGTTCGCCGACGAGAACGGGATCGAAAACGTGACGTTCGTCGCCAGCGACTACGAGGACTTGGACGGCGAGGCAACGTTTGACGCGGCAGTGTTCTTCGACTCCCTTCATCACGCCGAAGACGAGTACGCAGCACTGGCCAGCGCCTATCGCATGCTCAGGCCCGGTGGAATCTGTCTCACCTGCGAACCGGGCGTGAACCACGGCGACGCGCCCGGCTCGATCGAGGCCGTTGAACGGTACGGCGTCACCGAAAAGGACATGCCACCGAAAACGATCGCCAAGGCAGCGCGCGCGGCTGGCTTCAGGCAGACGAAGTTCTTCCCCGATCCACTCCTGCTGAACCAGCTCGCATTCGAGACGACACCGAAGGTGACCTGGAAGCAGCGCCTCGTGGGAATTGCGCCGGTTCGCGCGCTCGCGATCGTCTACGCGACCACATTTCATCGCCGCAACAGTGGCATCGCGCAGCTCGTCAAATGACGCACTGCGACGGCCGAGCCGACTACTTGCGAGAGTTGGCGATAACCCGCTCGAACAGATTGAGCATGTTCTCTGCGTAGGCGCGATTGTTGAGATTCTCGCGAACCCATTCTCGCGTTGACTCGACGTCAAAGTCGCCTGGGTTGGTCTCGACGCGCGTTATCGCCTCGGCAAGCTGATCCGGAGCGAGCGCGTCCACGAGCTGCACCCCAGCTTTTCCTTCGAGCACCTCGTGAACACCCGCGCCTCGCGAAACGACCACGGGCGTGCGCGCGGCAATTGCTTCGAGCGGCGCAAGTCCCCATGTCTGCTTCGAGTTCGGGAACACGAACAAGTCCGCAGCCGCGTAGGCGTCAGCGAGATGGTCCTCCGAGACTGCAGCGCGAATGAGGCTGACGCGGTCCGCCAAGCCGAGTTCGGCAATCCGCTGATCGAGGTGATCGGCGTAACCGGGGTTGATGTGATCTGAGCCGATGATTCGCGTCTTCGCGTACGAGCGGGGACCGAGCGATGCGACCGCATCGATCAAGTCGTCGAACCGTCGCATCGGCATGAGTATGCCGACGCCCAGTACGACGAAGTCATCCTCGGGAATCCCGAGCCGCGCACGCGCCTCGGCCTTCGACCGCGCCGAGTAAAAATGCGGAGCCGGACCGCTGCGAATGATTTCGGCGTCGCGTCGATAACAACGCCTGACCATCCGCCGGTTGCGTTGGTCGAGGACGACGATCGAGTCGGCCGATCGAGCCGCGCGCGCATCGGGGGCAGATACAACGGCACGCAGCGCGCGTTGGAGAATGGACATCGGCTCGACTGGGGTCTCGTCGGGGATCAGCGCGAACTCGAACACCGTGTAGTCATTGCGCGTCCAGACCAGCGGAACGCCCAGCTTGCGCGCGGCGATCCGGCCGGCGTGGATCGCCGGAAACTCATGCGCGTTGATCACGTCGACGTCCGCGGGGATGATCTTCGCGAGCTGCGGCATCTGTCGCCAGATCTGTTTGAGCGCGCGGCGCGCGCCGACTGGGATCGAATATGGACCCTGCTCGACGCTGCGAAGCTCGAAGCCGTCGCTGGCACCGGTGAAGGCATCGTCGAAGTCGTGGTCGTGGATGCAGACGGTGGCTTCGTGGCCCAGATCGGTGAGATTGCGGGCAAGCTCGGTCATCTGGCGGACGCCACCACCACCTCCGGCCGGCCCGCCGAAATGCGTATGGAGGAGCGCGATCTTCACGGGTTGGTCACAGTACACGCTCGATTTCGGGCCGCTCGGCCATGCGTTACGTTTCCCCCGACCAGCTCGCCGTCAACGGCTTGACTGGCCGGAACCATGGAACGGGACGACACCAACGCCGATTCGAACAGCTCGCCGCTTCGAGTCGCCATCGAACTGACCGCCCTCGAACTTGATCGCGGCGGCACGGCCCGGGCGATCGACCAACTCCTGCCGCTGCTCCATGCCGACCCGAGGGTCGACATCGTCGAGTTCAGCCACGATGGCAGCGTTCCGAATTCAGCTCTCGGCCGACTCTGGCGAGGGCTTGCGCGCGAGCTTCATTTCCTGCCCCGCGAGCTGCCGCGGCGCATTCGCAAGGAGGGAGTCGATCTACTCCACTGCCCGTCGTCGCTGGTGCCCGGAGCGCTTGACGTGCCGGTCGTGATCACGCTCTATGACGTGCTCGCGTGGGACCACCCCGAGTGGCTGTACCGGGCAAATGTTGCACAGATCAAGCTGCGGATGCCCAAGGCGATCGCTCGCGGTGCCCACGTGATCACTTCGTCGCACTATTCGAAACGTCGGATCATCGAGGTTTTTGGCATTCCGGAAGACCGCGTTTCGGTCACCGTGCTCGGACTAGACGGGCGGTTCAGCGCAGAGCCGGGAGCCGACGACAGCGCGACCCGATCGCGGATGGCAATCGAGCGGCCGTACCTGCTCACGGTCGGCACATTGCAGCCACGCAAAAACGTCGAAGCCGCGATCGCCGGGTTCGAGTTGCTGGCCGATGCGCATCCCGATCTGGACCTCGTTCTCGTTGGCGCGAGGGGTTGGGATGATTCCGCGTTGATCGCGCGTATCGAGCAGTCGCCCGTCAAAGAGCGCGTGCGAATCCTCGGCCGCGTCACCGACGAAGAGCTGCTCACCCTTTATCGCGGCGCTGAGTGTTTTGTGTTTCCGTCGCGCTATGAGGGCTTCGGTTTTCCGCCGCTTGAGGCGATGGCCTGTGGCGTGCCGGTGGTCAGCAGCGGTGCGACCAGTCTCGCGGAGATCGTCGAAGGCGTTGGCATCGTGATCGATCCGGATGCTCCGCAGGAGATTGCCGACGCGGTCGTCGGGATTCTCGAAGACCCGGCGCTGCGCGAGCGGATGATTGCGGCGGGCGTCAAGCACGCATCCACGTTCACTTGGAAGCGCTGCGCGGATGAGACGATCGAGGTTTACGAGAGGGTCGCGGAGTTCGCGAGTCGCAAGTAGGCGACGCCCGCTGCGTCTTTGCCCAGCGCACGGATCGCTGCGTCAGATTGTGAAACGTCGATCGTTCTCGGAAACCAGACTCGGAGCAACCCGCCGAACACGTAGCTGAACGGTGCCAGCGAGTAGAACCGCTGCTGGATTCTCGGGCGGGTCTGCACGGCGTACTCGGCTTCGGTGAGCGTCCATCCGGCTTGCTCGACGAGTGCGTTCAACTCTTCAGGCGCGTAGACATGTTCGAAGAACACGCCTTGCTCATCCTCGTCGCTCGCCTCGCCGTAGATCAGGTGGTCGACGTACACATCGCGAGCCTCCGCGCTCACCATCGTGGTCAGGTGCAGCACACCACCCGGCTTGACGACCCGGCGCATCTGCTCGAGCGCGATCAGGTCCTTGCCGGGCCCGATGTGCTCGAGCACCGAAACACACAACGCGCCGTCGAATCGGTCGTCGTCAAAGGTGGGATCGGTTGCGTCCTCGACCTGCAACTGCAGGTTCGGATCGATCGCTGACCAGGCTTCGAGTTCTGCGGAGAACAGGTCCGTACCGATCCAGTCGCCATTTCCCTCGCGCCGCAGAAGCGACGTCAGCAGCTTCGGACTCGAGACGTCCAGCCAATCGCCCTCGTACCGCTCGTCGGCGAGCTTGCCCATCTCGTAGTAACGCCAGGGATCCATTGGCACCAACAAACGCTGCAGACCGGCCTTCTTTCCCGGCCAGCCGCGGCGCGCGGCGCGAAGCAACCAGCCGAAGCCCAACCGGTAGCTGTGCCACCAAAGGCGCTTGTATCCGGGTTTTGTCGTCTGAGCCGAGGCGCTGGACATGCGGTCCCGTGAAGGTATCGCGTGAACTTTTTCACGTCCCGTGCGGACAGTGGCCTTCGGTTATAGTCCGGCCTGCGAAATTTCGCGCGAGAAATCGCGACGGTCGAACCGAGTTTGGAGAACAACCCGAACCCATGCCCAAGACAGCGTTGATCACCGGAATCACTGGCCAGGACGGCTCATACCTCGCCGAGCTTCTGCTCGAAAAGGGCTACGAAGTGCACGGGCTGGTTCGACGCTCGAGCTCGTTCAACACGCAGCGCATCGATCACCTCTATCAAGACGTCCACGAGGACGACATCCGTTTGCAGCTGCACTTCGGCGATCTCAACGACGCGTCGTCGTTGAACCGGGTCATCGAGAAGGTCGCGCCCGACGAGATCTACAACCTCGCCGCCCAATCGCACGTCAAGGTCAGCTTCGAGGTACCCGAGTACACGGCGGAGATCACCGGCGTCGGCACGCTGCGTCTGCTTGAAGCGATCCGCGAGACCGAGGTGCCGGCGCGTTTCTATCAGGCATCCTCGAGCGAGATGTTCGGGATGGTGCAGGCCGTGCCGCAATCCGAGGCGACGCCGTTCTACCCGCGCAGCCCCTACGGCGTCGCGAAGGTCTACTCATACTGGATCGTCACCAACTACCGCGAGGCCTACGGCATCCATGCCAGCAACGGGATCCTCTTCAACCACGAATCGCCGCGCCGCGGCGAGACCTTCGTGACGCGCAAGATCACCCGTGCAGTGGCCAACATCAAGGCCGGCCTTCAGGACAAGCTCTACCTCGGCAACCTCGACGCCAAGCGCGACTGGGGTTTTGCCAAGGACTACGTCGAGGCTCAGTGGCTGATGCTGCAGCAGGACGAACCGGAAGACTTCGTGATCGCCACCGGCCAGACACACACCGTTGGCGAATTCGCCGAGCGCGCCTTCGCCCGCGTTGGGCTGAACTCTGCCGACCACGTTGAGATCGACCCGCGCTACTACCGACCGACCGAGGTCGACCTGCTGATCGGTGACGCCTCGAAGGCGAAGGAGAAGCTCGGCTGGGAGCCCAAAGTCAGCTTCGAGGAACTCGTCGATCTTATGGTCGACGCCGACGTCGAAGATCTCGAGAAACGCCGCAAAGGGTTTTGAGCCAGCTGCCGACGATCTCCGTCGTGACGCCGACGTTCAACGCAGCGGCCACGATTGACGAGACGCTGGCGAGCATCCAGTCGCAGAATTACCCGGCGCTCGATCACGTGGTTGTCGACGGTGGATCGACGGACGGGACCGTTGAGATTCTTCGTCGCGAAGCCGAGGCCGGGCGACTGCGCTTTGTGAGCGAGCCCGACAACGGGCTCTCCGACGCGTTCAACAAGGGCGTGCGGATGGCGACCGGGGATGTCGTCGCTTGGCTCAATGCGGACGACACCTACGAGCCGGGCGCACTCAACGCTGTTGGCACGGCGATCGCTGCCGAGCCGTCGGCCGAGTGGGCGGTCGGTCGCTGCAAGATCATGGGCGGCGATGGGGCTGAATCGCGCAAGGCCGTGACGGCCTACAAGAACTTCCTGCTCAAGCGATTTTCGCTGGGGCTCTATCTGACCAACAACTTTGTCTCGTCGCCCGCGACGTTCGTACGCCGTAACGCGCTTGACGAGGTCGGCCTGCTCGACGAACGCTTCAAGTACAGCGCCGACTACGACCTGTGGCTGCGGCTTGCGCGGCGCGGCAAGCCCGTCTACGTCGACGCCGACGTGGCGAAATTTCGCATGGCGGACGACTCACTGAGCATCACCGGTTTTGAAGATCAGTTCGTCGAGCATGCGCAGAACGCGAAAGACAACGGCGAGGGACACCGCCTGGCTGTGCTTGTCAACCAGTTCATGAGCAAGGCGATCGTCTTCGTCTATCGCTCAATCATGCGCTGGCGGCGGTTTCGTGGCGCCTGAAGCAGCGCGATCCACCGTGGAATCCTCGGCACCGGACCTCGCCAAAAGAATCGTCAAGTGCAGCACCGCTGCGGCGCCGATGAACGCGAAGCCATCTACCAATCGGTCTGAAGAAGAAGCCAAGTGCGAGCCGAGCTCGGTCGGCGCCACCACGTAGCCCCAGATGATCGCCGCCAGCGTCAACACTCCCGCGAGTCCGTAAAACGTCGCAATTCGGCGGCCGACGCCAACGATCAGACATACCAACACGATCGCGACGGCGAGCGTCGGGATGAAGTTCCAGACGCCTGGCTGTACCAACTGGTTGACGACCGACCCAACTGACGGTTGAACGCGTTCCTTCTGCTCCCAGATGTAGTCGGGCGAGAGCCCGTCGGTGATCGAAACGAGCCCGTGGACATCGTTCAGCGTGAGCCAGATCCGCCAGGGCAGGACGGCAAGCGCGGCAACAGCGGCCGCGCAGATCGCCGCCGGCTTGAACGACTGCCAGCGCGATCCATCGACCACGAACAGCCGCACGAGCAGCATCGCTCCAATCACCGCGACGGCAGTGGTCAAGCCCTCGTTTTTGACGTTTGCGGTTGCTCCGAGCAGCAGCGCGGCGATCACGAGATAGCTGCTTCGACGACTCTGCAACCACAGCGCGATACAGAACGCCGAGCCCATCGCAAACACAGCCATCGGAATATCGGCGTAGATCTGCAGCGTCTGGCGGTGAATACCCGGGGTGACGATCAGCACTCCAAGCAGCGGTGCCCAGATCGCGGCGGCCCACTCCTTGGATCCGCGAATCGCCGGCGCCGCTCTGTGTGCGAGAAATCCAGCGGCCCATAGCCCGGCCACCAAGAGGATCCAGAACTGCGCATGCAGCGCCTGCGTGTCGGGCGCGCCGGCGAAGCGGAAGAAAATCGACTCCCACACTGGAATCAGCAATGGGTAGTCGGGATGCATAAAGCGATAGTTCTCAGAGGTGAAGAACTCCTTCGGCAGCGAGTCCTCGTAAAACAACATCTGACCTTTGCGCGCCCAGATCGACCAACCGTCCCAACCGCTGACCGGCGCCTTCAACGCTGTGACGTAACCGGCGATCGCGAACAGGGCGATCACAGACACCGTCAACGCGGCGACCCACCAGGCGCTTGAACGCTCGCCTAACCACGCGCGCAGTCGAGTGAGCGAGGGTTTCGAGAACGACGGTTTCGAGAGCGAGGGTTTCTGCACCAGCGGCAACTGCTCGGCGCGCCTGAGGCGGAGTATGGCCCCGCCGCAGGCCGCGCTCAGCACGAACGCGACGACCAGATACACCGGTGCGCTCATTGGGACACCGAGTACGAGCAGCAGAATCGATGAAATGGTCACCATCGCCACGCCCACCAGATACGCCAATCCGATAGCCGCAACAATCTGGATCGCGCGGAACTCGATCACTCGGACGGCGGCGAGCAGAAGCAGGCCGGGTAATAGATAGAGCATCGTCACGGCGAACTGTGCGAAATCAACTCTCATTGCGCACGCCTTGCGATTGCGTAGCCGGGTTCGAATTCGACCAACTCCGCGAACCGCTCACGGTCGTAGTCAACTGATTCGGGGTCGGCGTTGAAAATGACCAAGAGGTCAGCCTCCTGCTCATCCGCAAGTAGATGCGGGATCATCACGTAGGACGACCACTGTCGCACGAAAACGTCGTCGCGCGACTCCGCTGGCGCCAGCGCGTAGCTCTGTCCGTCAGCCAGATTGGCGCGAACAAAATTCAGAAAAGGCATGTTCGCGTTGCCGAGCCTCGCATCGTGGTACGCCGCCGCCTCGACCGTCAAATTTTTGTATCCGCTGCGTTCTGTGCTCCTGGCCGCCCAGAATCCCCACGCCTGGGTCCAGAACATGAATGTCGCGAGTACCGCTACTGCGATACCCAACCCACCGGCATGTTGGCGAAGCGCCGCAGTGATCCGCTTGAAGAATTTTCGCGGGCCTTCCACCGGTCTCGGTTTAGGCGCTCCGATCCCCGCTGAGAGCAGCGCTCCTACGGCCAGGCCGATCATGCCGACGGCGAATATCTGCATCAACGTGGATTTGAAGAGATTCCACATGGTCGCGAAGACTAAGCGCTCAAACGGCTGACTATGCTCTCGGCCCTCGATGTCGGGTACCGATTACTGGTCGCCGCGCAGCAAGGTTTCAGCCGTGCCGAGTCCCAGCAGATTTCCCGAAGCCCCACTATGAGCCGAAGCCTCTACACCCCGATTGCCGATCCGCTCCTGACGCTGATCGTCCCCGTCTACAACGAGGAGAACTACCTCGATGAATTGATGGATCGTCTGCTCGCGCTCGAGGTCAGGACCGAGATCCTCCTGGTCGACGACGGTTCAAAGGACGCCTCCGCTGAGATCGCCCAACGTTGGGCGCAGTCACGTGACAACGTCCAACTGATCCAGCATGAGGTCAACCAGGGCAAGGGCGCGGCTGTCAGGACCGGCATCGCCGCCAGCACCGGCGACGTCGTCGCGATTCAGGACGCCGACCTCGAATACGACCCGGCAAACGTCCCGCAACTGATCCGACCGATCGTCGACGGCCACGCCGACGTCGTCTATGGGTCTCGTCTCAGTGGCGGAGAGCCGCAACGCGTGCACCTCTTCTGGCACATGCTCGGCAACCGCTTCCTCTCGCTGCTGACTGGCGTGCTGTTCAACACCACGATCAGCGACATGGAGACTGGTTACAAGGCCTTCCGTGGCGAATTGATCCGGTCGATTCCGCTGCGTTCCAACGACTTCCGGATCGAGCCCGAGATCACCGCCAAGCTCTGCAAGCGCGATCTGAGGATCTACGAACTGCCGATCGCGTACTACGGCCGCACCTTCGCCGAGGGCAAAAAGATCACCTGGCGAGACGGATTCGGCGCAATCGGCGCGCTCTTCCGCTTTCGCTTCTCGGACTAGGCCGTGCTCGGCTCCCGGGCCGTAACCTTCGCGCGTCAGCAGCTGGCGGCACTTCGATCTAAGGAGAGCACCGGCACCAAATCCGCCGTCGGCCTGAGCGTCGCGGCGCTCGGAGGGAACGTCCTCGGGCTGGCATTCACGGTCGTCCTGGCGAGGGCGCTCGGTCCGGTCGGCTACGGATCGCTCGCGGCGCTGGTCTCGGCCTTTCTGATCGTGTCGATCGCCGGATCGGCATTGCAGATCACCGTCGCGCGCGAGGTAAGCGTCGAAGCCAGCCGCCACGATCCGACCCTGCGTTCGCACGTGCTGCGCTGGACATCGGCGACGCTCTCAATCACTGCTCTGTGCGTCGTCCTCGGAATCATCTTTCGCGGGCCGCTCGCGACGCTGACCGGCGTTGACGACGCACCGTGGGGGGCCGCGGCGATTCCGGCGACCGGCGGCGCATGGTTGTTTCTGTCGGTGCTGCGCGGAGCGCTGCAGGGGCTTCAGCGATTTCAAGCCGTCGCGCTCAGCATCGTCGGCGAGGCCGCTCTACGATTGGTCGCTGCCGCGACACTGGTCGGGCTCGGCTTCGGCGTAACCGGTGGGTTCCTCGGTAGCGCGTTGTCGATTCTGCTGACCGCAGGGATCCTCTTGGTGCCGCTACTGCGAGCGTTGAGCGGGCCGGTCGAGGTCGACCTGGAACCCGGACTCGACCTCGATCCGATCGTGCCGGTCGACGTCGAGAAGTCAAACTTTGGGTTCCTGTCGCTGGTTCGCAGCACCTGGCCTGCGCTCGTCGCGCTGACGTTGATTGCAATGCTCCAGAACTCCGACGTGATCATGGTCAAGCGCGCAGCAGACGAAACTTTGGCCGGCGCCTACGCGGCCGACGCCGTCGCCGCGAAGGTGATCGTCTGGGTCGCGATCGGGCTCGGCTTCTACGTGGTGCCGGAAGCGGCGCGGCGCGGCGCAGGCCCGGCTGCGCGTCGCCTACTCAGACGGGCGATCACATTGATCGCAGCTGCCGGCGGAGCGATGGTCGCGATCTATTTTGTGGCGGGCAAGCAGGTTCTTGAGCTGGCGTTCGGCACGGAGTACGGGATCGAGTCCGCTGCGCTGCCGTTGTTGGGCCTTGCGATGGTGTTTCTTGCGATCACCTACCTTGCCTGTCAGTTCTTTCTGGCGATCCGGCGATTCTCGTTTCTGGCGATCCTCGCCGTGGCCGTCGCAGTACAGATCGCGCTGGTGCAGAGCGTCGCGGAGTCGCCGTACGACACCGCGGTGGCGATGCTTTCGATTCAGTTCCTGGTGGCCGCGGCGATGGTTCTCGCCAGCGGTGCAGTGACCAAGAGAGAGGCATGAGATGGCGTCCGAACCGTTCACATACGAAGGTGAAGATCTCGATGCGATGGATCTTGCCGACAACTACCACGACTGGATCCTCGATCGATTCGAACCGTTGCTGGGTGCCAACGTTGTCGAGGTTGGCGCGGGCACGGGTTCATTCTCGCGATTGATCGCCCGCCGCGCCGCTGCCAAGCGGCTGTTTCTGCTCGAACCCTCCGACGCGATGGCCGCGCAGCTCGCCGACGCGGCTCGCGAGATCACCGACGCCGAGACGACAACTGCCGTCGGTTTTCTCGATGGTCTGACCGCTGAGGTCAAGGCGTTCGAGCCCGACACGTTCGTCTACGTGAACGTGCTCGAGCATGTAGAGGAGGACGCGGCAGAGATCCAGCGTGTGTTCGATCTGCTTCCTGCCGGGGGAACGCTCTGCGCCTTCGTTCCGGCACTGCCGTTTCTGTACAGCAAGTTCGACGAAAGCATCGATCACTACCGCAGGTACACGCTCGACGACATCGCGGGCAAATGCGAAGCGGCCGGTTTCGAGGTCGTCGAACGCCGATACTTCGACATCGTCGGGATCCTGCCCTGGCTGATCAAGTTCAAGCTGCTTGGGTCGACGAAGCTGAACCCCGGGGCCGTTGGCGTCTACGACCGCTTCGTCGTTCCGATCATGCGTCGGGTCGAATCGGTGATTCGGCTGCCGATCGGGAAAAACGCGCTGGTGGTGGCGCGCAAACCGGCAGCTGCGACGAGCACGAGACCGAGTGGCGCTGGGGCGGGCCCGCAACCGCCGAATATCATCGCCAAATGAGTTCCGAACAGCCGAGCGCTGACTTCTACTCCGGAAAGAAGATCGCCGTCACCGGCGGTTCGGGCTTTCTGGGCTCGCACGTCGTCGACCGGCTCGGCGCGCTGGGGATCGAACCTGCCGTGCCGCGTTCGAAGGACTACGACCTCACGCGTGAAGACGACGTAGCTCGTTTCTACGCAGATTTCAAGCCAGAGATCGTTCTGCATCTGGCGGCTCGTGTGGGCGGCATCGGTGCCAACTCGAAGAACCCCGGCGCCTATTGGTACGACAACCTGATGATGGGTGCGCTGCTGCTCGAACATGCGCGGCGCAATTCGGTCGACAAGTTCGTGCAACTGGGAACAATCTGCTCCTACCCGAAGTTCGCTCAAATCCCGTTTCGTGAGTCCGAGCTGTGGGACGGCTACCCGGAAGAGACGAACGCACCGTATGGAATTGCCAAAAAGGCGTTGCTCGCCGGCGCGCAGGGATATCGCGAGCAGTACAACCTCGACGTGATCTACCTGATGCCGGTCAACCTCTACGGACCGCGCGACAACTTCGACCTCGAGAGTTCGCACGTGATCCCCGCGCTGATCCGCAAGATGATCGAGGCGACTGAACGCGGCGAAGATGTCGACCTTTGGGGCGACGGCACACCGAGTCGCGAATTCCTGTTCGTCGACGAATGCGCGCGCGGGATCCTATTGGCGACCGAGCGCTACGACGAGCCCGAGCCGGTGAACCTCGGTGCTGGTTTCGAGATCACGATCAAGGATCTCGCCGACACGATCGCCCACGCGACGGGCTTCACGGGAAATATCAACTGGGACACGACCAAGCCCGGCGGTCAGCCTCGACGCAAGCTCGACACTACGCGTGCACGCGAGGCATTCGGCTTTGAGGCGGCCGTTGGCTTCGACGAGGGCATCGCGCGCACGGTCGAGTGGTTCCGCGAGCATCGCGACTGGATTGACGCCGACGTTTCACGCCGCGCCGCCGCCGAACGTCGCGCCGCCGCGCGTCAATAGACGATTCGTGATGTCGGCCAAACATCTGTTCCAGAGATTCTCCGCGAGCTCGCGCGCTCTGCAGATAGCGGCGATGACGTTTGTGCTGCTGATTGCGTTGGTGGTCGCGCTGTCGCAGCTCGTCTCGTCGCAACAACGCCTCAGCGGAAACAACGGCGTGTCACCGGATGCGTTCATCTCGATCATGTCGAGCAGTTCCGATCCCCTGTGTGTTCAGGGCGTTGATCTGCCGCCGGACTCGGCAGGCATCAGGTTGTTCCTCGGCACGTATCACCGAAACGATCAGCAGATCTCGTTGACTGCCTTCGACGACGCCGGCAAAGAACTCGGCCGTGCGACATCGGCGAAGTTCGACGACGGCGATCGCGTGTTCGTGCCCGTTCCGACCAAGCAGAAGAACGACCTCACACTCTGCGTCACACCCCTTGACGGACGGATTGCCGTTCCGGGGTCGCCGAATGGCAACGCCAACGTCGATCAGGTCTCGATGCTCGGAGACTCGCCCGTCAAAGGTGACATCTCGATCGAGTACATGCGCGCCGGGTCCGAATCGCTGATTTCGACCGTCGGAACGGTGTTCGATCGAGCAGCGCTTTTTCGCCCTGCGTGGATCGGCGCCTGGACGTACTACCTGGCGTTCCTCTGCTTCCTGCTTGTGATCGCGTTCGGCTGGTGGCTGTTGGTGAAGCGGTCCGGCGATCGCGGAGGGCGGCTGCGACCGCTGATCATCGCGGTCGCGGCGATTGCGTTCTTCAATGCGGTCGGCTGGGCGGTGGTGACGCCGGCGTTCAATACTCCCGACGAGTTCTCGCACTTCACATACGTCGAGACGCTCTCTCGCGGCGAACTCCCCGACAAGGAGTTGGCGCCCGACGATCCCGGCAACTCGTATCTGGCGAGCTTGGTCTACGTCAGCGAGGTCACAGCTCGACCGATCATCGGCAAGCCATTCGTCAAGCTGCCCTGGTCGCAGGCAGCGGAGGACAAGATGTATGAAAACTACGAGGCGATTCGCGACACGAACGACAGCGCATACGGCCTGACGCCAGCCCGTGGCTATTCGCCTGTGTACTACGCCCCGGCGGTGATCGCATACGAGCTCGGCGGCGTCGGCAATGTTTTCGACCGGCTGTTCTTCATCCGGCTCTACTCGGCGCTGTTCTTTGCGCTGGCCGTGGTCTTTGCGATGTTGTTCGCCCGCGAATTGTTTCCCCGAACCACCTGGGCGCCGTTGGTCGCGGGCCTGGCAGTCGCCTTCGAACCGATGGCAGCGCATATCTCCGGAGGTGCATCAAACGACAGCATGATGATGGCCACGTGCACTGCGGCGCTGTATTTTGGCGCGAGGATCCTTCGGCGCGGCCCGACGTTCCGCGACGCCTTCGCTATGGCGACTGCGTTTGCGCTGGCCGTCGCAGCAAAGCCGACATCCGCTGGCATCGTTGTGGCGTTGCTGCTCGTGGCACTGGTTTCTGTATTTCGATCTGATGAGCGGCTGCGAACGCTGTTCGTGTTCGTGAAGGCGTCGATCGTGCCGGTAATCGCCCTGGCACTTGTGCAACTGCAGTTCGGCGCCGGCGCCAGCGAGGCCGGAACGATCGCGACGACTGCCGGAGAGCGGCCCGCCTCACTGACCGGTTTCCTCAGCTACGTGTGGCAGTGGTATCTGCCGTCGATCGGCTCGATGGACGAATACTTCGTCGGAACACCGCCGGCATTCAAGGCTTTCATCGGCGGCGCATTCGCCGACTTCAACGCGCTCGACACGCGTTTCCCGGATGGCGTCTACTACGTTGCGTTCGCCGCGCTACTCGGGCTTTGCCTGCTTGCGCTGCGCGCGATCTGGCTGCGTCGAGACAGGATGCACGAGATCTGGCCTTTCGTCGCGTACACATCGCTTGCATTGGTGGGCGTCGCGCTCTTTGTCAATTCGACTGGATATTTTCTTTTCATCCAGGACGGGCAGCTCTTCGCCCAGGGTCGCTACCTGTTCCCCGCGATCGCGGTCTTCGGCGCCCTGATCGTGGCGGGAGCGTTGGGTTCGGGAAGGCGACTCGCTTTGCCACTCGCGAGCGCATGCGTGATCGCGCTGGCGTGCACGAACCTGTTCGGCATGGCGATTTCGCTGTCGCGGTTTTACCTCTGAGCGTGAACTAGATCAGCGCGCCGGCCTGCCACTCCGACGAGCGGTCGGCCTCGGCGTGAACCTGCTCGATCGCCTCAACGACCATCGCAGCACTCTTGCTCCACGGATGCGCGTGCGCGTATCCCACACCCGCCGCCGCCAACTCTGCGCGCCGTTCGCGGTCGTCGAGCAGACCGACTATGCGGTCGGCGATGTCGGTGCTTTGGTCGCTCGCCAAGGTGATCACCTCGCCGTTCGCACCGAAGGCGCCCTCGCAGGCGCGTCCGGCAAGTTCGACGACCGGGAGCCCGCAGGCCATCATCTCGGCCGGAATCAGCGAGTAGTTGGTCAGCGAGAGACTAAGTCCGACGGTGGCCTCGTTGTAGAGCCGCCGTAGACGGGCGTGCGAGACGACGCCGAGGTGCTCATACTCGAACGGTGCGGCGATCAGGGCGTGCGTGCCGTAGAGCACGATTCGCGTGTTCGGCTTGCGACGTTTCACCTCGGCCAGCGCGAGCAGGCCGAGCTCAACGGCGCGGCGCTCGGTGAAGCTGCGTGCGTAGAAGACCACGGTGTCGTCGCGCCGCGGGATGTCCATCGGCGCGTACTCCTCGCCGTCGACGCCCAGCAGAAACGGAGTGGCACCCGCGCCGTAGCGCTGTTTCATCATGTCGGCAAGCCAGGGGCTGGCGCAGATGCAGTGCAGCCCGAAGCTGTAACTACGTGCCGCGAACAATGAGCGAGTCGATGTGGCGTCGAATTCTGCCTCGTGGTCCTGTACGAAGTAGGCGCGTGATCCACAGCCGGCGAGCCGCAGAACTCTGTAGACCGTGTCCCAGCCGGTCGCGACCGCAACGTCGGCGCCGATCCAATGCCGAAATCCGGCGTGAACCGGTGCCTCGAGATCCATGTAGTGGTCGGCGATCCGCTTGCGCATCGTGCCCTCGCCACCAACGTCGATGCCCTGCGGGTCGTAGACCCAGATCGAACAGCGGTGCCCCGCGGCCTCCAGCGCCTTGACCATCCGAAAAATCGTCGTGTGGCCGCCGCCGCCAACACCGAACGGCGGCACGACCCACGCCACGTGTAGGCGCTCGCCGGGTGCCGCTGTTCGCGCGAGCGGAACGATGCCCTCGCGCTCGACCTCCGCCACGTCCTCGTACGGAGAATCGCCGATCGGCGGGATGTGCAGCGCGTGGCCACCGGTGCGCTGTTCGAACGAAAGCGCCTGCTGGACACGCGCGGGCAGTCGACCGGCGCGTGCGCCGAGACCGCCGAAACCGACGCGGCCGGTGTGGTAAATCGCACTGCGAGCACGCCACGCGGCCCGCCTCCAGCCGGGTTGACCGAGCTGCCGGATGAATTCGTCGTCGGCCGCGACCGATTCGGCGATCACCTGCATCGCCTTGCCCGCCGACGCTTCGGTGCGCTCGCCGACCGACTCACTGAGACCGCGGTACTCGTCGAAGTAGCGCTTGAACGACTCGACCATTCCGTAGTCGTGCGAATGCCAAGCCGCCGAGCCGGGCGCGTAGACCTTGCTCCAACCGCGGGCCATGATGTCCTTGCCGAAGGCTTGGTCCTCGGCGTACGCCACGTCGCGAAACGGCGTCTGCTGCCAGGCGGCACGCGCGATGCAGGAGTTCGAGTTGGAGAGGTAGGTGTTGTCGCCCGGCAACTGCAGCACCGGTCCGTCCTGACCGTCGGACATTTTCGCGAAGTGGTCGTGCAGCAGTCGCGCCATCAACGGGCTGACGCCCGGCCTGGGAAGGTGCGGTCCGAACGCCGCACCGACCTGCGGTGCCATCGAAAAGGCCTCTCGGTAGGCGGCCAGCCAGTGCTCCGAAGCAGGCGTCGCATCCTGCGTCAGAAACGCGATCAGATCGCCACTGGTGTTCTGCACTGCGAGGTTGCGCGTGCGGCCGTGGCCGAACTCCGATTTGTCGATCGACATCAACCGCAGCGCCGCGAACGTCTGCTGGTGCCGTTCGACGATCTCCAGCGACCGGTCGCTGGATCCCGAATCGATCACGAGAACCTCAAAGGGCTCGTCGATCTGTTGGCCGGTCACGGCGGTCAGTACTTCGTCGAGCAGATCCTCGCCGTTGAGTACGGGTATCACGACCGAGATCACGCCGGGCTTCGCCTTTTTGTCATCGGCCGCGCAACACGTTGCGCGCACGTCTGAAGAGCACGATGCCGCGGGCCCAGAGGTTGACCAACGCCGCGGCCCAGCCGCGCTTCTCGATCGCGGCACGAAGAGCAAGTTCGTGTTCGTCGTACCAGGCGAGTTCCGATTCGAGTTCTCGGATGCGGTCGGCCTGCATCGCGTTCTCGGCCTTGACTCCCTCGATCTCGTGTTCGGCGCGTTCGCGCGTTGCATGCAGCTCGGCGATCATGTTGCGCAGCACCAGGCTGCGCGTGACGGCGAGCTGCGGGCGGAATTCGGGGAACTCTGCCTGCGCCGCGAGCACCACTGTGTACAGCTCCTCGCCCGGCTCCGCAGCTGCGAGTTTGCGCACCGACGCGGCGACAGCTTTGCTCGGTTCGTCATTGGCGAACATCGCGTCGTCGAACAGTGCCGAGGCGACCCAGTTGTGTTGACGCATCTGCAGCGTGCGCGCAAAATGCGCCTCGATCTGCTGCCGCAGCGGCGCAAATTCAGGGCGGTTGGGCATGCGCACGAGTGCGATCCCGCGGTCTGCGGTGACCACGCGGGCGAGCTGGGAGATACCGAATTTGGCGGCGTCGTCGACGGCCAAAAGGTCGGCGACGAGCAGTTCGTATGCCCCATCGGCCGGGCCGTCGAGCGCACCGAGTTCGCACGAGTCGAGGTGTGCCGCAATGCCCGCGAGTGCACTAGTGCCGTCGTCGACGACGAGCACCTTGCGACCACGCGCCAATTCGCTGGCCATCGCCAGAAATGCGATGCGCTCCGCTGCGGCGACCGCTTCGTCGGCGACGGTGCCATTTGCGTTGTTCGCGGTGGTCGCCACGGCGTCCGCACTCGCAACTTCGGGCAGATCGGCGGGCTCAATCGCGGCTGGTGAAATCTGAGGATCGGCCACGAAAAGACCCTACCAATGCACCCCGGCGCAAAACGACCGGTCGAGCGGCGAAGGAGGGCTGCGCGACTAGGGCAGATCGGTCGCGCGTTGCGAGCCGCCGCGACCGTCGAGCGACAGCCTGCGAGTCAGCGCGACGGGTAGGCGGTCGGCGCGTCCGCCGAGCCATTCTCCCAGTTGACGCAATCCATGGTGCCGGAGTGATCGAAAGGTCCAGAGCATCAACGATGGCCCGCGTGTGCCTTCCTCGCGCATGAACTGTCGGTCGCCGCTGACCAGACTGAGCACGTTGCGAACGCCGGTGATCGGCCGAAACGGCGTGCAGTGGCCGAACACCTCGAGCACGCCCCGGTAGTCGTCGAAGCGACGCTTGAGCCACCGCCAATCGCTGTAGTCGTGGGAATGCAGCACCGCGGCCCTTGGGTGGAAGACTTTCGCGTAGCCACGTTCGAGCATCTCCCGCCCGAGCAGTTGGTCCTCCGCGTACGGCACCTCTCTGTACGGGACTTGCTGCCATGCCCACCTTGCCACGGCACCATTCGCGTCCGAGAAGAAGACGTAGTCGCCCTTGCGCAGCTCATAGTCCTCGCGCGCGGCGGCACCCTCGCCGATTTGTTGGATGTCGACGCTCTCGCCGTCGCCCCACGAGCTGAAATGTTCGAGCATCTCGCGGCGAACCATCGGCGAGTGCTCTGGCCGCGGAAGCTGTGGTCCGAACACGAGCGCGACTTCGTCGGCCTGCGCGAAACCCTCGACGATCGCGTCGAGCCAGCCTTCGCTGGCTGGGGTGGAGTCGTCGGTCAGCATCGCGACGACGTCACCGGTCGACTGCTCGATCGCCATGTTGCGGGTTGCGCCGTGCTGAAACTGCGACTTGTCGATCTCGATCAATCGGGCACCGGCATCGCGTGCGGCTTCGACGGAGCCATCGGTCGAGCCCGAATCGACGATCAGGATCTCCAGCTCAACGCCGCTCGCGTTGCGTTGCCGCTTCAGCGCGGCGAGCGTCTCACGAAACCTCACCCCGCCATTGAGCACGGGAATCGCGACAGTCAGTTTCTGCACTTCCATACCGCGCGCGACTGTAGTCTGCGCTTCATGACCAACACACTCACAGAGACACTTCAAGGCGACGGCTTCGCGGCCGGAACGCTCGACTCGATGGGCGAGGGACCGGGGTTTCGCAAGATACGCGCAGATCTCGGCGTCCAGGAGATGGGCGTCAACGCGATCGTCCTACCACCGAAGATCGCCAGCGGTACGCATTGGCACGAGCGCCAGGAGGAGGTCTATTTCGTGCACAAGGGCACGCTGCGCTTCACTCTCGGCGAACAGGACGAGCACGAGGTCGTACTCGGTCCGGGCGGAGTGATCCGCGTAGACCCGAGCACGCAGCGCAGCATCGCCAACATCGGCGACGACGAAGCGATCTACGTCTGCTTCGGCGCCGCCGGCGGCTACGTCGGCCGCGACGGCCACCACCGAGAGGGCGAACCGCGCGTGCGCGAAGTCACTACTTAAAGAGAAGGAGCCGGCTTGCGCCGGCTCTTCTCACAGCAATCCCCGGCCTCCGCAGTCGGGGGTTGCGTTTCCAGCTCCCGAGCAGCTCAGAGACCGGGGGCCAGAAGTTCGCGATTCATCCGTTTAGGGTTCGATGCCTCGAATCGGATGCAAACTCTCTGTCGGCAGTCCGCAGAGATCGTTGCCCAATTCGACGCAAGATCAACGTAGGATCGATGTTGCATGGACGCAAGGAAGATGGACAAACGTCGTAGACCAAACCCACGGTTGCGCATTGCGGTGCTGGTTTCCACGGCCGTCGTTCTCGCGTCGATGGCCTATTCGATGACGACATCGCTGGCCCACACGGATGTCCGGCGCCCGTCGATCGAGGTTTCTGAGCTTCCGCGCCTGGCCGGAGCAGAGCTCGCCGCGTCGGATGCGCTGTACGTTTCGAAGGCCGAACAGAACGCCGCGTTGAAGCGCCTTGTCAATCGCAACCGACCGCTCTTCTGCGCCGGCAAAAAGAACTACGCCGCGCTGACGTTCGACGACGGGCCCTCAAGTATCACACCGCAGCTGCTGAAGCTGTTGAAGAATGCCGGCATCCCCGCGACCTTCTTCGTGACCGGCAAGACCGCGTCTGACTTTCCGCAGTACATGCAGGTCCTCGCCAAGCAGGGCGTAATCGCGAACCATTCGTGGAGTCACGCAGCGTTCACGACGCTGAGCAGCAAAGACATCAAGCGTGAGCTCGCGACCACGCAGGCCGTCATCACGCGCGAAACCGGTCAGGACTTCATGGCGATGCGCCCGCCCTACGGAGCTCGCAATTCGTTCACAACGAAGACGGTGGACAAGCTTGGCTACGCCGAGATCCTCTGGAGCGCCGACTCGGAGGATGCATTGGCGAAGGATTGGCGGACGATCGCCAAGAACACGATCGACGGGATCGGCCCAGGCTCCGTCGTGTTGATGCACGACCGTCCCACCGAAACCTTGACCGCGCTGCGCAAACGCATCATCCCCGCGATTCGCCGAAGCGGACTGAAGATGGTGACCGTTCCCGAGTTGTTGGTGCTCAACCCGCCATCTGCCAAGCAGCTCGACGACGGCCCGCGCGGCTGCACGCACGCGGGCGAAGTCAACGTCAGCGGCTACTTCGGAATCCCAAAAGGCGAGGGCTGACGACGATCTCCTCGACGTGGGCGTTCGCACTCGCCTTCGCCCCGCGCCACGCCAGAGAAAAGTCGACGCGACCGTTGGCAGGCACCTGCGTGCGCCAGCGGTAAACGGTGGAAGACCCACTCGCGTATTTGGTGACGTCGGCGTTCTCCACGACCAGGCGGTCAAGCCCGGAAACTTTTGTCGAGGCCAGACGTACGAGGACGTTTAGCGAGGTGGTCGACGTGGCTGAGGTCGGCGACCACAACCGCAGAGTCGCACCGGCGGGAGGTATCCATCCCAATCTCGTCAACCCGGAAGTGGCCCAGGCCGCCGTGGGCTCCGGGCCGACCTCATACAACGTGAAACCGCTCCGGTTCGCAATTGGCCTCGAGCCGGTTATCGGCTGCGGCTGAAAGAACGGATTGCGCTTTGCGACGACCATGTATTCGGAGTCGTCGGCCTGCTCAAGGTCGATTGCGCCGCTCTGCCAATTCACCGAGACGTCTCGAATCGGACCGAACGTCGGCGAGGCAACGCCGGGCCTGCCGAAACCGGCTACATGGAGCGAGTCGATTCTGCTGTTCCAGAACTCCAGATCCCACCAGGTCGAGAACCGTTCGTCGGGTCTGAGATCTGGGCGCAGCCGCGCCGACCCTTTCGAGGCGTCGACCGCGGCGCTCGCTCGGTCGGGCGGCCCTACGGAAATCAGCGGCGTGAAAACGAGTGCTGCCGAGCAAGATGCACAGATGCTCGCGTCGATCCAGGTCTTCTGATCGGCCGTTCGCGCTCCGAGCGCGCGGTCGACTGCCTGGTTTTGCCTGTACACCGCCTTGTCGACTGAATACACGGTTGTGACGAACAGGAAGCTCAGCGTGACTCCGAACGCCAATGCCAACGCAGCATTGACCCGCCCCCGCAGTTGCAGCAGCCAAGCGACTCCAGCAACAGCGACAATCACAACGAACATCAGGTTGAAGATCGTGCTGCCGAGCGCGTCAGCGAGTCGTTGCGGCAGGATCAGCCCGATCTGTGACGGCGAAAAGCCGTGATTGGCATCGATTGTCACCGGCGAATCGAGACCGTACGGCTCGACGACGGCCAGCAGGACGATCCCGAGCAGCGCTGGAAGTGCGAACTTGCCGAGACTATTCGGCGGTTTCACCAACAGGCACCCGGCGGCGATCAGCAGCAGCGGCGCAACGTAAAAGACGTATCGCTCGAGCACGAGTCCGTTTCCGAAGCGCTGGTTGAACGATGCGCCGACGAACAGCAACACGAGCGAAGCGACGAAGATCACCAGCGCCGACTGGTTCTCGGCAACGCTGCGGATGCGCACCAACGCGCTGCTCAGCCATGGCAGGGCGAGCACCAATGGCAGGCCGCCGAGGGCGACGCCAATCACTCCGAGATGGTCGATCAGCGCGCCGAACACGCCGTCGGGAGCCACCTGGCCTTGGCTTCCGCTGGCAGCCGCTGTGTAAATACCGACGGTCCAGGTCGGTTCCAGGCGGACGGCTAGATAGACGACGACCAGAGCAAAGAACGGCAGCGGACGCTCCAGCGGTGTGCGCCAGATCGCGCGCCAGATCGCGCGAGCGCGATCGCCGAAGGTGGCCGCCGCGTCTGGCGGAATCGCCACAGCTATCCGGCGCAGACCGACGACCGCAAGCCAGATCGGCAACAGCGCAATGAACTGATTGCGGACCAGGAACGTCAACAAGATCGCAAGCAGAACGAGAGTGTCGCCGCGCAGACAACTGCGCTCCCCCGAAGGTTCTTCGCGCCCATCCGCAGTGCGCGCGATCGCGTACAACGTCCAGAGCATCGCGGTGTACGCGAGCGCGTCGGGCAGCATCTTCGACGCAAAGGCCAGCCAGGGCAGGCACACCGCGCACGCCGCCACCCAGCGAGCCGCGACAACGCTGCCGCTTGCGTACTTCGTGAAGAGGTAGACCGGGATCGCAGCCGTCGCCATCACGATCGCATTCAGCACAGCCACCACGGGGTACGCGTCTGGCATCGAGAAGAGACCGACGATCGGCGAGATCAGCAGCGGGTACAGCAATTGATTCACATGGATCAACTCGCCCCGCGCCTGCGGTAGCGGAACAAAGCTGCCGGCGATGTCGCGCGCCATCTCGCCGTAGAGGAGCTCGTCGGTCATCAGTGCCCAGTTGCGCGCCTTCACGACCAGCAACGCTCCACCGATCGAGGCGATCAGGACGATCACCGCGAGGTACGGGTCGATGTGTGGCCTGCTCTTGTTGTCGAAGCTCATCAACTGTTCGATCGGCGTGGAACGAAAAAAGCCCGAGTCAGAAGACCCGGGCTTAGTTTCGGCGCCGAGGCGCTGATTACTTCTGGAACCGACTCAGCCGCACCCAGTGTTGTTGCCACAGCTGCTGCAGGTGTAGCAAGAGCCGGTGCGCTGCATCATGCCGCCGCACTGGCCGCAGACCGGGCCGAGTTCGAGGCCCATCATCCGCGCCGGGGCCGCTGAGGGCTGGTCGGGGACGATTGCGTCGGCGGCCGGCTTGGCATCGCCGTTGCCATTGCCCTGCGCGCCATTGGTCTGCGCGCCGTTGCCAGCTGCCGGCCCAGCGGTGTCACCGCGCATGTCCACGCTGGCCTCTTCGGCCTCCTTCTTGGCGCGTACGGCGGCGGTCATGATGCCGAGCTCCTCCTGCAGGTCCTCATCGCAGTAGCGGCTGGCGAGCCAACGCATGATGTAGTCGGGCATCGACTTGGCGAACGGGATCTCCTTGTTCCTGGTCATACCCTCCGGCTCGAAGCGCATGTACGAGAACTTGTCGACGAACGTCTCCAGCGGCACTCCGTACTGCAGACCGACCGAGATCGCCGTGGCGAACGCGTTCATCATGCCGCGCAACGTCGAACCCTCTTTGCCGATGTCGGTCAGGAAGATCTCGCCCGGCGTGCCGTCGTCGTACTGACCGGCAGTGATGTAGCCCTCGTGGCCGCCGATCGAGAACTTGTGCGTCAACGAGTTGCGCTCGACCGGCATACGACGACGGTGCGGTTTTTTACCAGCCTCGCTTGCGCCCTCGGCCTTCGCGGTCTCGAGTGCCTTCTCGAACTCTTCCGGCGTCATGCTGACCTTGCCGTCTGCGTCGACGTCGCCCTGGGCGTCCGTGCGCAGGGCTTGAGCGGTCTTCGAACCGTCACGGTAAATCGCCAGCGCCTTGAGGCCAAAGTTCCAGCCCTGGATGTAGGCGTCGGCGATGTCGTCCACGGTCGCGGTCTGCGGCATGTTCACGGTCTTGCTGATCGCGCCCGAGAGGAACGGCTGTGCCGCGGCCATCATCTTGATGTGGCCCATGTGGCTGATCGCGCGTTCTCCGACGGCCACGTCGAACACCTCGAGGTGTTCGGGCTTGAGGTGCGGCGCGTCGATCACGTTGCCGTGCTCTGCGATGTGGGCGACGATCTGCTCGCCCTCCTGCTCGCTGTAGCCGAGAGTCTCGAGTGCCAGCGGCACCGTCTGGTTGACGATCGTCATGTTGCCGCCGCCGACCAACTCCTTGAACTTGACGAGCGAGAAGTCCGGCTCGATGCCGGTCGTGTCGCAGTCCATCAGGAAGGAAATCGTTCCGGTCGGCGCGAGCACTGTGGCCTGCGCGTTGCGATAGCCGAAGCGGTCACCGAATTCGACAGCCTCGTCCCACGACTTGCGCGCGGCGGTCAGCAGATCGCCGTCTTCGAGAGCGGTCTCGGGGATCTCGTAGGCCGCCTCGCGGTGCATGCGCATAACGTTGTTCATCGGCTCGGCGTTTTCCGGGTACTTCTCGTGCACGCCAATCGCTTCCGCTATCAGCGCCGACTGGCGGTAGGCACGGCCGGTCATCAGCGCGGTGATCGCCGCGGCGTCGGCGCGTCCCTGCTCGCTGTCGTAGGGCAGACCGTTGCTCATCAACAACGCGCCGAGGTTGGCGTAACCAAGCCCGAGCTGACGGAACGCGCGTGCGTTGGCACCGATCTTCTCGGTCGGGTAGCTCGACGGGCCGACGACGATCTCCTGTGCGAGCAGGACGATGTCGACTGCGTGCTCGAACTGCGGCGCGTCGAATGATCCGTCCCTGCGGCGGAACTTCATCAGGTTGAGCGAAGCGAGGTTGCAGGCCGAGTCGTCGACGTGCATGTACTCGCTGCAAGGGTTGGAAGCGTTGATCCGACCACTTACCGGCGACGTGTGCCAACGGTTGATGATCGTGTCGTACTGGATGCCCGGGTCGGCGCATCGCCATGCGGCTTCGGCGATCTGCTCCATCAACTCGCGGGCGTCGTACTCCTTGACCGGCTCACCGGTCACGCGCGACTTGGTCCACCAGCTGTCGCCGTTCTTCACGGCCTCCATGAACTCGTCGGAGACGCGCACCGAGTTGTTGGCGTTCTGGTACTGGATCGACGTGAAACCATCTCCGTCGATCGACATGTCGAAGCCGGCGTTGCGCAGGGCCTCGGCCTTGTCCTCTTCCTTGGCCTTGCACCAGACGAAGTCAACGATGTCCGGGTGGTCGACGTCGAGCACGACCATCTTCGCCGCGCGCCGCGTCTTGCCGCCGGACTTGATCGTGCCGGCCCACGCGTCGGTACCGCGCATGAAGCTGACAGGGCCACTCGCTGTGCCGCCCTTGCCGAGCGGTTCGTTCGAGCCACGGATGTTCGAGAGGTTGATGCCCGATCCCGAGCCGCCACGAAAGATCTGGCCTTCCTGGGTGTTCCAGTCGAGGATCGATTCCATCGTGTCCTCGACCGAGAGGATGAAGCACGCAGAGCACTGCGGGCGCTCTTCGAAGCCGACGTTGAACCACACCGGCGAGTTGAAGGCGGCGACCTGATGGAGGAGGATGAAGGTCAGCTCGTCTTCGAACGCCTGGGCGTCGTCCTCGGAGGCGAAGTAACCCAGCTCACGGCCCCAGCCGGCGATCGTGCCGGAGACACGGCCGATCATCTGCTTGACGGAGCTCTCGCGCTGCGGTGTGTTCATCTGTCCGCGGAAGTACTTCTGGGCGACGATGTTGGTCGCGTTCTGCGACCACGTCTTCGGAAACTCGACGCCGCGCTGCTCGAACGCAGGCTTTTCCGGATCGCCGATGATCGCGTCGCGAATCTCCCACTCGACCGAATCGAATGGGTCCGCGCCTGCCTCGGTGTAACGGCGTTCGATCTGCAGACCACGTCCATGGCCGCGCAGGTCGTGTTGATCCAACGGCTTGGCGCCTGTAATTGATGTTGCTGCTGTCTCTGTCTCGATGGGCTTCATAAAGCGATCCTCCTCCAAAGACCGTTGTTGTTGCACGCCCCCTGAAAAGCGCTGCCGGCGGTCTGTTTTTCAAAAATGCACACTTCCGAAGAACGTGCACTGAATGCAAAATGGTTTGCAATTTCTTCCGATCGAGCCGCTCGACTTCTTGTGAAAAGTTCGACGCCCCGTCGCAATTGCGGTGAAAACCTTGTGACTTTGGCACCAGAAAGGACCTTGCGTCACGCGCTTTGCTCCACTTTGCGAACTCGAAAACCGCTATCAGCGGGTAACTCGACAATCAATCACGGCGCTCGGACGTAAAAACGTGCAGGAGGCCGCTCAGCAGCGGAGAAACCAACTCGGTTCACCAGTGATTTTAGGTTGCAAAGCGCCGGCACGCGCCGACTCTGACTAGTTAAAAAGCGCGAAAGAGCGGGATCAACTGACCTTCGACCTTGCATGTATGGGCGGTACCGTCGCCGAATACAACTGCATGCTCCGTCGAAACGCATGAGAAAACGCTCCCGGCAAGACAAGTCAGACCCTGCGGTCGCTGAAGAGGAATTTTCAGTCGACAAGTCACCGCGCGCGCTCGACCTGGCCTCGCCGCGTCGGCTCTGGGCATGGGCGATCTTCATCGCGGTTGTCGGGCTGGCAGTACGTGGGCTCTGGTTCTACAACTTCAAGGACGAACTGGCGATGCGACTCGGGCCCGACGGCGACGTCTACATCGGGCAGGCGCGGGCCTTTCTCGCGGGCGGAATCGGCGATCCCGAGGCACCCGGGATCGCCAACGTCAACCGCGAGATGCTCGCGCCCGGTTACGGCCTGTTTCTAGCCGGGTTGTGGCTACTCGTTCCACGCTCCGAGGTGCTCGCATTGACGACTGACGTCCAACTGATCGCCTTCGGCACGCAGTCGCTGCTCGTGGCGCTGGCGACGCTGATGACGTTCGCGATCGCACGGCGCTACCTGTTCGGATTCAGCGCGTTGGTGCCACCGGTGCTGCTGACCGCCTCGATCGCAGTGATCGACATGACGAACATGTTCGCCTATGAAGCGCCACTGATGTTCGTGCTGACTGCTGCAATCTGGTTGCTGCTGGTCTCGCACGAACATCGCGGCGACGAGCATTCCTCGCGCTTCCTGCTGGTCACGATGCTCGCGGCGTTGGCCGTGAGTGCGGCGATCCTGATGCAGCCACGCGTACTCGTGGCTCTGCCGTTCCTGGTCTGGTGGTCGGTGCGCGGAATCGACTGGGAGCATGCGCTGATCTTCGCCATCGTTGCGCTGCTGCTGCCTGTCGGCTGGGTGATGCGCGACTACGCGCAGTTCGATCGCGTAGTACCGATCTCGATCGGTCCGCAGGAGTCGCTCTACATCGACAACATTGACCCCTTCGCGGGCGACGGCGTCGCGCAGGGCGAGACTCCGCCGGCCTGCCCGCGCAGCGACCTCAGTTCATCCGACTTCGCCGATCGCTTCGCCTGGGGCGAGTGCATGCAGCAGGCCGGCATCGATCAGATCGCGTCCGACCCCGCAACTGCGGCGATTGCCGTGCCCGACCGACTGGGTGCGTTGTTCACGCCCTGGAACCCCGAGTACGCGAGTGGGCTCTACAGCTCTTCCAGATGGGGATATCAAGACCTCGTTCCGCAGTCGATTCGCGATGACAGCACATACGACACCGCCTTCGACGTTCTGGCTGTCGTGTTGATGGCGCTCTACGTTGCAGCGGCGCTCGCCGGTCTATGGATTCTTTGGCTCGAGGGCGTCGGTTCCGGGGGGCGGCTGGTCACGATTCTCGTTCTGTCTCTACCGATCGTGCACGTGCTCTTTCACGCGGAGGGACGCTTCCGAATTCCCGTCCTCCCAATTCTGATGATCTTGTTGACGCTCGGGTCACTCCAATTTTTCGAATTACTCCGGCGTAACCCAGATGGGGTGCGGGAATCAGACGTACCTACCTGAAATTTCGTAGTTATTGTCAACTGGACAAAGATTTGGCCGACCGACCAGTAACCCCTAAAGGTTTGATCAGTTGGCGGCGAAACATAACCCGTGACAGTGATTCGAGCGGCTTCGGAGTCTGCCCCGATAACCGTTCCCTGACTGTCGTGTAAATGGGTGCAAGGCTGTGACTCGTATGTCCCCGATCGTCCACGCCAAGCCCTTTCAAGCCGGCGGCTGTGCGTCCTCGCAGCCGTCGGCTTATTTTTTGTTCTGACGCCTCGAGGCCTGCATCCGGGCAAAGCCGACGGGTGGTCGAGTCGTGCATTTCGGCGCCGTGATCGGTCGGTCGACCGACGATATGGTCAACCAGTCGGTGGCGAAAATTGAGCTTGCTCAGATTCCGGCGGCGATTGTCGCCTCAAGGGTGGTTTCCATCCCCTCAAGCAAGTCGACCTGCGCGTTCCAGCCGAGTTCTTCGTGCGCGCGAGCGACGTCGAGTGCGCTGCGCGGCAACTCGCCGAGTCGCGCCGGTTCGAAGACCGGAGTGAAGTCAGCTTTGGCGTGCGGCTTCAGCGAGTCGATCAGTTCGAGCACGCTGGTCTCGCGACCGGTGCCGATGTTGATCGGGCCGGTGACGGAAGCCTCGGCCGCAGCGAGATTCGCAGCGACGACGTCGTCCACGTAGATGTAGTCGCGCGTCTGCGTTCCGTCACCGAACACCGTCGGGCGCTCGCCCTGGATCAGCTTGCCGCAGAAGATCGCGATCACGCCGGCCTCGCCGAGCGGATCCTGGCGCGGTCCGTAGACGTTGCCGTAACGCAGGGCGACGACCGACTGGCCATAGAGGCGTTGGTTCAGCCACATGTATCCCTCAGCGGCGTACTTGGCCTGTCCGTAAGGCGCTTCCGGTGCGGGTACGAAAGTCTCCGGCGTCGGGATTTGGTCGGCCGGGGCTTCGCCGTAGATCGCACCGCCGGTTGAGCTGAAGACAAAACGTGCAACGTCGTGCTTGCGCGCGCTTTCCAGCAGGTTGATCGTGCCGCCGATGTTCACCTGCGAATCGAACGCAGGATCTTCGACCGAACGGCGCACGTCGATCTGCGCTCCGAGGTGAAAGATCGTCTCTGGCTTGAACGATGCGATCAGTTGATCGACTGCCGCGCGGTCGGTCAGGGACTGCTCGACGAGCTCGGCTCCGCCAGCGATGGCCTGCTCGAGATTCGCACGCTTCCCGGTTGCGAGGTTGTCGAGCACCTTGACTTGATCGCCGCGCGCCACGAGCGCGTCGACGAGGTTCGAACCGATGAATCCGGCGCCGCCGGTGACCAGGGACTTCATGAGAGGTGGGATGCTATCCACGGATTCTTGTCCATACGTACAAGTGGTCCGCCGAATTCTTCAACATCGCAACAAAGGGAGTGCCATCGGCTCGGGATACCGTCGCGTCCACGATGTTCTCGGGGATTTCGGCAAACCTCGGCCCACGGGTCGTTCAAACGCTTGCGGCCTTTTTTACGCTCTGCGCGCTGTCGCTCGCGCTGGCTACCACTGCGCCTGCTGCGTGGACCCCCGTCGACCCGGTGGACGGCAGTTTCGACTGGGTCGGTGGCTTCGTCGCCGAAGTCGACGCAACCGGCGACGCACAGGACATATGGGTCGGCGAAGGCGACAGCGCCACGATCGAGCGATTCACTGCGGACGGGCAGTCGTTGATCGATTCGTACGACATCGACTACACGTCTCCCGCGGGTGAGATTGAAGGCATCAACGGACTCGCGGTCGACGATGCCGGCGAAACTCTCTACGCCGTAGATCAGGGAAATCATCGCGTAGTCGGCTTTGACATCCTCGGCGAATCGCTCTCGGCGGTTTCGCAGGCTCCGGGCGGCACGCCGACCGAATGCCCAGGCATCGACTGTCCGGTCAATTCAACTTCACCGGGTCAGTTTTCTTATCCCTATGCGATCGCCGTTCACGCGGGTGAGGTTTTCGTTCTCGACGAACAACTGCGGATCCAGGTTTTCGACGCCGAACTCGCATATCTGCGAACGATCAGCAATCCCGACTGGTTTTCTGGCGGCGAGGACTCCGACGGCCGTGTACCGCAAACATTTACGATCAATCCCGCCAACGGAAATCTGCTGGTCGCGATCTCGGATGATCACGGCATCGAGGAGTACTCGCCTGCTGGCGAACTGCTCCGCGTGATCCCATCGCCGACGAGTTGGCCATTCGCGCTGGCGATCGATAACTCGAACAACGTCCTCTACGTCGTAGGAGATTCGGACGAGGTTCTCACAATCGACTATCTCAGTGGACAGCAGCTCGGCGTCGCAGCCGACCTGTCGGAAAGCGGTCGCTGGATCTTGTCGATGTCGATCCAGCCCGAAGAGCGGATTCTGTTGGTTGCCTACGGCGAAGGCGGTGAGGACGAGGAAGAAGAGTCGTCCTACTCCAGTGGGATAGAACGTTACGCCTACGACGCCGCGCCGTCATGTGCATCCGCGTCCGCGGCAACTCAGGCTTCGACGCCTGTCGCAGTCTCGCTCAACTGCAGCGACACCAGCCCGGCTCCGCAGATCACATATGAGGTAGCTGCGCAGCCATCGGGCGGAACGATCAGCGGTTTCAACTCGGCGACCGGCACGCTCACCTACTCGCCCACCGCTGGCTTCGTCGGAACCGATTCGTTCGCCTTCCGCGCACGCTCGCTGACTGGCGTCAGCCAGCTCTACACGACAACCATCAGCGTTGTCGCAGTCGACCAGGTTCCAGTGATTCGTCAGACCGCCAACCTCGCGCGCTCCTCCGGCGACATTTACGTCAAGCTGCCCGGCACCGACACCTGGGTGAGGCTCGAGAAAAACGCCTTGGTGCCGGTCGGCACGATCATCGACGCTGCCGATGGTTACTGCGTGCTGACGTTCGCCAACGCCGACGGCAGCCTCTACTCAGCAACATTCTGGGGTGGTGTGTTCCAGATTCTTCAGGGCAACGGCGATCAGCCGGAGGCCGTCCTCAAGCTGCGTGATGATGAATTCCCGGAGTCGCCGTCACAAGCCAGCGCATCAGCATCGGTCGCCAGGTCAACGGCTCGCGCCGCCTCAACCGCCCGAGCCACCGCCAAAAAGAGCAAGAAGACGACCCGCACTTCCGCCAGGCGCAAGAAGGGCAAGAAAAAGAACAAGCTCTGGGGCAAGGGCAAGGGCAAATTCCGCATCAGCGGAAATGGCAGTTCGGCCTCTGTTCGTGGGACGCGCTGGGGCGTGACCAATTACGAGAACGGCACGGTCACACGGGTGACCGAGGGCGTCGTCGTGGTCCGCGACTTCTATCGCAAGAAGAGCATCCGACTGCGCCGAGGCAAGAGCTACTTTGCCGACAAGAACTGGCGCAAAGCAAAGAAGACGGTCCGTCGCGTGAAGCCGCGATTCACCGGCTGATCGATTGGGATCTCGCGGCGATGCTGCGCAACAAACGACTGGTCGCGCTGTTCGGAGTGAGCCTCGGCCTCAGTCTGTTCGTGTTGTTGGCGTACGGTTTTGGCGCGCTCAAATCACTTGAGCTTTCGAGCGTGGACAAGCGCTTCACGATTCGCGGCGAAAAGGATGCCGGCGTGATCGACGAGGCGATGGTCGTCGGCGTCGATGACGTGACGTTCGACGAACTCGGCGTTCAGTGGCCGTTTCCGCGCGGCGCGCATGCCCAGCTGATTGACACGCTCAAAGCCGACGGCGCGAACGTGATTGCGATGGACATTCAGTTCACCGAACCGAGCGGCGATCCCGAGCAGGATGACCTCCTGATCGATTCCGTCACCGAAGCCGGCAACGTGGTTTTGGCCACAGCGGAGACCGATGACGGCGCGACCCGCGTGTTTGGCGACGACGACGTGGTGGAGGGGGCGAACGCAACGGTCGGCAACTCTCTGTTCCCAGAGGACTCGGGCGGCGTCGTTCGCAGGGTCGAGCACGAACGCGGCGGAATCCCGACGTTCTCGGTCGCCGTCGCAAATCGTGTGACCGGCAAACCAGTCGCGAAATCCCAGTTCGATGACGACGGCGCTTGGATCGACTACGCCGGAAAGCCGAAGACGATCGAGACGATCTCGTACTCGACGGTTATCAACGAGGAATTCCCCCCGGGAACGTTCAAAGACAAGATCGTCGTCGTTGGCGCCACCTCGCCGACGCTGCAGGACCTGCACCGCACGCCGACCTCCGGAGACGGGGAGATGGCTGGTCCCGAGGTTCAGGCGAACGCGATCCTCACCGCGTTGGCCGGCTATCGGCTCGACGAGACGGGGCCGATCTTCGGCGTAGTACTAATTCTGCTGCTCGGATTCGTGACGCCGCTCGCAAGCATCTGGCTCGACCCGCGCGGCGCCTTCGCGGTCTCTATGGCCACGGCCATCACTTACACGCTGGTCGCCTATTTCGCCTTCACGCTCGGTTGGATCATTCTTTACGTCTACCCGATGATTGCCCTCGCGCTGAGCATCATCTCTGCTCTGGCGGTGAACTTCTTGGCGGCGCAGTATGAGCGCGAGCGGGTACGCGACGTCTTCTCACGTTTCGTCGCAGACAGCGTCGTCGACCAGGTGCTTCAGCAATCGGAGGGCGGAGTCAAGCTCGGCGGACGTCGCACCGAAGCCACACTGCTGTTCAGTGACCTTCGCGGTTTCACGTCATTTGCCGAAAAGCTCGAACCCGAGCTGGTGATCGACATCCTCAATCGCTACCTCACCGCGATGACCGACGCGATCCTCGATCACGAGGGCACGCTCGTATCGTTCATGGGCGACGGCATCATGGCGGTTTTCGGTGCACCGGTCGACAGCAAGACCCACGCCGACACCGGTCTTGCCGCCGCGCGTGGAATGCTCGACAAGATGCACGAGTTCAATTCCTGGATGGAAGAGAACGGCCACGGGCACGGATTCAAAATGGGAATCGGCTTGAACACCGGCCCGGTGATGAGCGGCAACGTCGGTTCCGAGCGACGACTCGAGTACACGACGATCGGCGACACCACCAATACTGCTGCGCGGCTCGAGGGCGCGACCAAGGGCACGCCGTACCAGCTGTACATTGCGCAGTCGACGATGGATCAACTCAGCGAACGGCCGACCGACTTCGAGTTCGTCGAGGACATGCCGATCCGCGGCCGACAGGACGGAGTGCGCGTGTGGGGGCTTGTCGAGCCAGACCAGAAGGCGATCGAGGCGCTGGGTTAGTTGAGCCAGGCTTTGGTGTTCGGGATCGGATGATCGCCGTACGCCGGGCTATGCGAACACGCGACACGTTCGAGTTGCTGAAGCTACTCGCGAACGGCCAATCCCTCGAGCAGCGCCTCGATCACATCGCCGACCTCTCGGCGCGTCGCTTTTTGATCCTTGCTGTCGGCAATGGCAAGGCCGCCGTTGATAAGCGCGCCGGTCAGTACGCGGGCGAGCGGTTTGACTGCCAGTGGCTCGATCAGCTTGGCCTCGATCAACGCGCTGAGCATGCCCTCGATCAGCGCACCGCCGTGGCGATTCGCGATCTCGGTCAGCTCCGCCTGGCCCAGCACCGAGGGCGCGTCGACGATCACGATTCGCTGGAACTCTGGTTCGAGGCAGATGTCGAGGAATGCGCGTGAGCCGTTGAGGGCGGTTTGCCAGGGATCAATTGAGCTGGGATCGATCGAGCCGGGACCGATCGATCCGACATCGGTGGAGCCGAGCCCGGTCGCGTTGGCAATGGCCGTTGCGGCGGTTCGCTGGGTGGCGTCGGCCTCAACGGATTCGGTGACCTCGCGGAAGAGGTCGCGCTTGTCGCCGAAGTGGTGGTAGAGCGCGCCGCGCGTGACCTTCGCGCGCTGCACGATCTGCTCGGTCGAGACGTTGCTGTAGCCGTGCTTGCCGAAGAGCTCGCGTCCGGCCGCGACCAGCTTGCCGCGAGTCTGCTCGGTGCGCTCGGCGTTCGAGGTGCTCGCCGTCGGCTTCTTCTTCGCTGCCTCGGGCTTCGCTCGTGCAGATTTGCCTGCTGATTTGTTCGGGGCCTTCGCCATGTCGCTTGCCAATCTATCGGCATTTGTGGTATACATACATACTGTCTGTATGTACAATCTGAATGTAACAGTCACGAAGGAGAGCGGCAATGTCCGTCACCGAACAACTTGGACAGGTCAAAGAGGTGCAACTTCAGCAGGGCACGATCCGCTATCGCGAGAGTGGACCGGACCGTGAGCAATCCGCGCGACCGATCGTGTTCATCCACGGCTTTCTCGTGAACGGCGACCTGTGGCGAAAGGTCGCGCCGATGCTGAATGACGACTTCCGCTGCATCGTTCCCGACTGGCCGCTCGGCTCGCACGAGCTGCCGATGCCGGAGGATGCGGATCTTTCGCCATACGGCGTCGCGCGACTGGTCGCCGACTTCATCGAGGCGCTCGATCTGGAGGACGTCGTGGTCGTCGGCAACGACAGCGGCGGCGCGATCTCACAGATCCTCGTCACCAATCATCCGGAGCGGATCGGTGCGCTGGTGCTCACTCCCTGCGACGCCTTCGAGAAGTTCCCGCCGTTTCCGTACAACCTGCTGCTGGCGATCTCGAAAATCCCCGGTGCGCCATCCGTCGTCTGGAATTCGATGCGGCCCAAACTCGGTCGCCTCGCCGCCTACCGCTTGCTGACAAAGACCGGCTACGACGACGAAATCGTGAAATCGTGGATCCGCCCTGGGTTGCAGGACAAGGCCGTACGACGCGACGGCGTCAAGTTTGCGGCGGGCGTGGACTCGAAGATCACGATGGAGACGGCGAAGAAGCTCGAATCGCTCGAGATCCCAGCAATGATGACGTGGGCCCGCGACTGCACGTTCTTCAAGTTCGATCTCGCCGAGCGCCTGGCGGCGGCGATCCCGGATTCGCGCATCGTCGAGATCCCCGATGCGATGACGTTTCTTCCGGAAGATCAGCCAGAGGCGCTGGCAGCGGCGATCACCGAGTTCGCCGATCCCACCGGTGTGGCTGGCCGTCGAACCGCGGAGCAGTCAATCGCCTGATCAGTCGCGGTTTCGCGTCGCGGATGCGTTGAAAAATCCCGTCCAGAGCAGAGCGATCGCCACCACGAGGGCGATCCTCTGCCAGTCGGCCCAGCCTGACTCCCAGACAGCCAGGGCCAGCATGTAGGGAAAGGTCAGCAACCAGATCAGGACTTCCCAGACGATCGCGAGGCCCTGCACCCACTCCCAGATATCGGTGAGCGTCTCCGGCGAGAAGATCAGCAGAACAAAAAAGACGATCCAGGCGACATTGAACGGCGCGGCGGTGTTGGTCTTCTTCTTCGTGCTGGCGTTGCCCATTCCGGCAATCTAATGCGCGCCGACCTCGAGCGGGCGGTAGTTCCCCGCAGTTCGTTTCGCCAATCGACGAAATCGGCCGACGGCGACACCGGTGTGCGACGGCGCCGTTCGCGCTTCCTCCATTTTCCTCTCTCTCCTCTCTCTCTTCTCTCTCTCTCTCTCTCTCTCTCTCTCTTTCT
>CAKZMQ010000002.1 GCA_937128795.1 uncultured Solirubrobacterales bacterium
GCCGCGTTGCGTGTAAACATCGAATCCCGACTTGACCCGCACACCAGCGATGTCGCGACCGGCGTATCCCGGCACGACCAACCGGTCAGTCTGCGTGTCGATGTAGGCGAGCGCGGGGCGTCCGTAGCGGTCCGTGATCTCTCGGGTTGTTGCTGGCCTGCTCATGCTGCTTGCTCCCCTTCGGCTGCGTCGGCGATCAGTCCTCGGCGAAAGAAGTGACGGACAACCTGCGCCCGACTCCACTCGCGCTCGGCTGCGATCTGATCGACCTGCGCCGCTTCGTCCGCCTGCAATGTGACGCCGATGAACTGCGTCTTTGGCTGGGCGACGGTTGATTTCGTATCGGTCATATTTTCACTATACAGGATTCACGGACGGAATACAAGTAGTTTTTCCATCTAGGTGTTTTGCCCTGCATTTCTTGACATTCTCAAAATGTGTGCATACGCTTGCGCCATGTCGCCCGTGGACGAAATGCGTGAAGCCCTTGCCGTCGTTTGCCGACAGGCGCGTGACGACGGTGGCTATTCGAGAACTGAGGTCGCGGCAAAGATCAAGCGCGGCGAGCAATCGGTGTCGCGGTTCGAGCAGGGCGCGGGCAAATGGAATCCGCAGACCGGCGCGATGGTCGCGGCCTACGCTGAGTTGACCGGCGTCCCGGCATGGGAGCTATGGCAAATGGCTATTGATCGCTGGAAGGCTTCACAAGATGAAGCCCAACCCCCGGCGGGTCAGACCCATCCCCCGGATCGAATGCCATCAGGTCGATCGACAGGCGCACGAAGTAATCGCGCCACTCGTCGCCAGGGGGCAGGGTCGTGATTCGATACCGCACTGTTGCAAGTACGTCCTCAATAGCCTCCTGCTGTTGCGAAGTGAGTGGCACGCATTTTCCCCATGCTCCAAAGCGGGGCAAACTTTGGCTCGTTGGCCAGTTGTATCACGAGGTCGATCCGATGGCAGAAATGTTCGGCTAGGTTGACGTTATGAAAGTGTGTCTGCAAAGTGTTTTGGTTTTGGTGGTGTTGGCGCTGCCATCGTCGGCCGGAGCGGTCGAGCTAGTCAACCCGGACGGCTCGCGCGCGGAGCCGTATCAGACATGGGCCAATCGATCTGAGTCGCGTCGTATCCCGATGCCTTCTGGAAGACTTACAATCGTCAACACTGACGACGCCTGCTCGCTCAACGTCTCAGGTTGCGCAATCGTGGATACCAGAACGATTGAGATAGATTGCGGCGGCGAATGGGACTACACCTGCCGCCACACGTTCTTTCACGAACTCGGACATATGTTCGACGACTTCCACATGAACGACTACGGGCGAGCAACATTCCTGCGTCGTTTGAGATGGAGCCATGCAGCACGTTGGAGCGTCGATGAGTCGTTCGTCTTGGCAGGATCGCCGTCAGAAAACTTCGCGGACTTCTATGCAGACATCGCGGTGTTTCGGAAGTGGAGACGCTACGACAGCGCCGTGATCCTCGATCGAGCGGGCGGGCCATATAGCCGCTCAAACAAGATGAACCGGCGACAGTTCAATCAGACGTACCGGCTGATTCGCTGGGCGGCAAAAGAAAACCCGCCAGCGAATCAACGCTGACGGGTTAGCTTCTCAAACTCGACGCTCATACGCAAGGTGCGCCGCGATTGATGAGCAGCGTCTTCAACGATCGAGCCCTTGACCGGCGCTGCGGAGTCGTGCGGCCGTCGCGAACCTGAGCGCGGGTGATTCGCAGCGACCGGCACCACTTGGCGATCTTGCGCGCGTCGTTGGCGCTGGACGTCCTGACCTTCGCGGCCGTTTTGATGATCTTCGGGATCTGGCCTCGGTACGGGTTGATGTCACTGTGATTGCCCCCGCACTTGCCTAGCTGTACGTGGTCGACGATGCCAGAGCGGGTGACGGTGCAGTTGGAGTTGTTGACTGCGCCGCGCCGGATCGGGATGCCCCATCGTTTTGCCATGCCCGCGACTAGGCGACTGACCTTGGCGTGACCGCCGGACCTCAAGAGGTAACCCTGTGATTGCGTTGCGGTGATCTCGATTGAGAGCGAGAGGCGGTTGTATGCGGCCTGGGTCCAAGCGTTGTCGACCTCGCGCACGACGTAGTTGCAATGGCCATCGCCTGAGACGATGTAGTGGCTTGAGACGCGAGCCGCCGGATTGGCGAACCACGCAGTGTTGGCGTTGACACCGGACTGCCCTCGATCGGGCGAAACCGTGATGTGCAGAACGATCAGCCGCGGCTTGACTCGACCTCGGGACGAGTAGTTCGTCCGTATGAAGCGCGAGTTGCAACCGGGCGTCTGCGGTGCGGCGTCAGGCGTCGTCAGTGGCAACTGATCTCGCTCGGCGAAGGCTTCGCGCTGGGCTTCGCCCTCGATGAGCTTCTCGAGCGGAATCCCCTCGGGCCGCTCGTTGGCAGCGCCGTCGTGGTGGCGATCTTCCTCAAGAGCTTCGACGGCCGGCTCCGGTGCTGTCACCGTGGTCGGGCCGGATGGGCCTTTGACCTTGACGGTTATCGTGGTGGAGCCGTCCTCGCCGGTGAAGACGTTGACGGTGATTCCAAGGGCAGCCAGGGCGACCAGGGCGATCGTCAGCCATACCCTGAGGGTCGTGGGGTGCTTCATGTGTGCCTCCGCGCCATCGGCGCAGGTAGGGGTTAGAGGAATCGTTCGATCACGACGCCGACGGTTCCGGCGGCAATCGCGATCAGAACCCCGCCCCAGAATGGACGCTCAGCGAGCTTGTCCATCAGGCGCGGGAAAGATGTAAGGAGCTTCCACTTGCGCTCAAGCTTGGCGATCCGTACGCCCTGCGCGCGAGAGGTTTTTTCGTTCTTGGTCGTGCGGCCGTTGGCGACCCTGACCTGTTCGACCAGCTGGCCTACCTGCGATTCAATCCCGGCCATGCGCTCGGAGCCTGTGGCAAGTTGCTCGCTCTGCGAATTGATCTCGCCGCGCATTCCAGTTACTTCGCCGACCAGCACTTCCATCGCGCCAGCCACCTTGCCGACCTCTTGCGCGAGCATGATCAGTGAGTCGTTTCCGTTGTTGAACGATCCGGCTTCCATGATCAGCCCGCCAATCCAGCCACGCGCGCGGCCAACGCCTCGAACTTCCGACTCTCGTTGTCGATCGCCACTGTCGATTCCTCCGTGTCTGCGTTGTACGAAACTGATTTCATGCGTCCGTCGCGTCGGATGCCTCCGGTGTCGGGGTCGATGCGGTTCTCAAAGCCGAGTAGTTCCTCGGTTTCGGTCAGCATGTCGAAGGCATGCGCCGGCGCTCCGGTGAGGATTTCGCGCACGTCGCCCCAACCTTGAACAATCTGCTCGCCTTTGAACGGCGCGTAAATGTGGTTGGCCAAGTAGGTGTCTGCAAGCCGCTCGCCGAGTGCAGTCGTCATCGTCGACTGGACCGGTACGGATACCCGTTTGTCAAAGCCCTGTCGCTCGGGCAGAGTCGTGAAGCCCGCGCCAACGTCGGTCGCGTCGCGCTCGACCTCAATCGGTTCGTTCGTCGAACTTTGGCCTTCGGCCACCACGCCGGAGACCAGCGACTCTCCGCTGATCGTGCCATCTTTGAACGCTTGCTGCGTCCATGCGCCGACCGCATACCGGGGTGCCGTTGCCTTGAGCTTGGCGACAATCCTGCCTTCGACGTCCACCTGCAGTTTGCAGTCGTGAAACGCGTGGCCCAGCCCGATCAACTCGCGCGGGGTTTTGCGTTCTTTGGGTGCCAGTTCCGGAATGCCGAAACTGAAAGTCTCGATCTCTGTGTCTGAGCCTGAAATCAGGTCGGTTCCCGCGTCGCGCACGTCCTTGACCAGCATGTCAAGGGTGAAGACCGAGTCGTCGCCGGATTCGTAAGACGTCTCCGCGAAGATCTTTGCTTGCGTGACCCGGAAGTATTTGTCTGCCGCACCCGCCGAGCTCGGGTTAGCGAGAATGATGATGTAGCGATGGCCGGCGACCGTGGCGCGGTAAGTTCCCGACCCCGCTCCCGCATTCGGATCGCGGATTAGACCGACGTTTGTCCACGCGCCGGCGATCGTATTGGTGACTTGTAAATAAATGCCGCCGGTCGTACCAAATCCGCTTGTTTCCCAATCGAGCACCACGCGCTTTGCCTGGGCGCCGGGACCAAGGTCAAGGTATGCGGCGATCGTCGTCGCGCCCGCACTGCCCGGACGCAAAACGATCGCACCTTCACCGACTTCGACCGTCCCATCGGTCTTGTATACGGCCAGGTCCGCCGCAAGATTCGACCGCCAGTCTTTCCAGTCAGTCAGCTTCCGCTGCACATAGAACCTACGAATCAGATCGTCGTCAAGCTCGTACTGCCGCCCCTTGCACTGAACATGCAGCGTGCCTTCGTCGTGATCGCCGTCCACCCTATCGATGCGACCTGCCCAGCCCTTGCGGCCGTGTCGCCAGACCTCGATCTGGTTGAAGGGCATCAGGTCCGGCCATTGCTGAGACGGGTCGCGTTTGAGCATGAAGCTCGCGGTGTCCGACCCCCACTCGTTTGAAGTACAGGTCAGCGCTTCGGGCACGACGCCTGCGGCCTGAGCCGTGCCGATCTGCTCCCACACGCCGCCGAGGGTTTTTACGATGACGATTTCGCCGGCCATCAGTTGGGGCGTTGGTAGTGCCAGCGGGGGATCACACCGAGGCTGATCGAGTAGTTGTAGCCGTGCGAATCGGTGCCGACGTAATCCCTTGGATCGTCGGGGACTTGCGTTCCCAATTTGGTCAGGATCAGCAGGTCGTCGCATGGCGCAACCTCGATCTGTTCGCCGCCGAGTCCCGTATCCGCGACCCCGCCGTGCGCCCAGCTCTCTGAAACCACTCCCGATAAGTTCGGCTTGAACGTTCGGCGAACCTCGCTGTCATCGCGAACCATCATCGGGTAACGCTCGTCGTATGGCTTTCCAGTCGGCGAGAGCGCTCTGCGTTGCGCTGGAACGGTGTAGAAGTAGTCCAAGCCCCAGAGCCCACTCGAACCTGCCCCGACCGGACCTTCGATTTTTAGGATTTGGTCGTCAGCGCCACTGCCTCCAAGACCAATCTCCGTACGCGGGACTCTGATGGTTCCAAGTCGAACCAATCGCCACGAAATACCGCTGAGCGGCACGGGCAAGACTTTGCCCGAATTTCCGTACTCGGCAGTGAATATCTCTGGCGACCAGTCGTCGAGTGATTTGCGCACTGAAACAATCAAGCGTGGCGAAACGAGCGTCGGTGCTAGCCGCGCACGCGCCCAAATCTCAAGCGTGCAAAATCCGGGCGCATCAATGTCGTCGGGTAATTCGGCGACGTTCAGAGTCTTCGTAAGGCTGTAAGTGCTGGCACTGGATGCGTCTGACACGCGGGCGTATGACGAGCCGCTTGCACTGCCTTCGGTGCCGTCCACGCTCCACCCCGTTAGCGTGGCATCTTCGGCTTCAGTGAACTCGATTCCAGAAGGAAAGCCGGAACGATCCTCACTCCACGCAAACATCCCAAACGGGCTACCTCCGCTTTCTCCTTTGATGCCGAACGTCGGGGATACTAACGCCGGACCGTCGCCGGGGATTCTGCCGTCGGCGATGGTGACGCTGTAGATCGGACTACCGATGTTGCGGTAAGAGAACGGACGCACCCAGAGATCGGTGACGGTCGCGCTTGATTCCTGCGGAACCCATGACAAGCCGCTGGCGCCAAGTACGCCGCCGCCGAACGCCGCAAGGCCCGCGGCGCTTGGCTCGTAGTACGTGCTGTCGTCACCGTTTGCGCCGATCGGCGTGAAGTCGCCGCTCGATTCGTCTCGGTAAAGTGCGTAGACCTCTATCGGTGTTCCCGAGCTTGGACTAAATAGACGAATCCAACCGCGCACCTGAAATGCCTGGCCGGTCGTCAGTCGCGTCGAAAGGTCGCTGGAAGATTTGTTGGTGCGCGTTCCGTCAATTACCTCGTCTATGCGAATACGCGAGGCAGTGCCGTTGTCGTCTATATACGCCTCAAGATAGGTGTCAGGCGCAGTCCGCTTCAGGATCACGCCAGCCTTGAAGCCGGAAAGCGTCGTGCCGACCGTGCCCGCGATCGTGACCTCCTGATCGCCGTATAGGTAGCCACGATCTATATGGATCAGCCGTCGCTCTTCAGTCATATTGTCCAAGGGGTAGAGGATCCCCGTGGCAGTGTTGATCGCCGTGTCGGCTGGGATTCCGGCGTCGAACGTGTACTCAGACAGCGTGTCCGTCGCGAAGTTGTCCGTAACGTCCATCGGCGCACCACAAGCGAGCGGTGCCACTGGCCAGGACACGTCAGTAACCATCGACCCCGCGCCCTGCGCCTGCGCCCAGTTGTAGTTCGGCTGGAACTGCGCAGGTGCCCGTACTTCGTAGTAGGACGGGTAGGTCGCGCCGTCTGCTTTGTGTTCGATGTAGTGCTGGCCGGGAACGCGCTCAAGTTCACCGATCAGCCTTGAGATTCGATCGAGCAGGGCGTCGGGCGTCGGTCCAGATGTGAGGATTTGGAACTTGTAGGTGCCGTTGGCCAGAGACTCGCCGGCGTAGCGCTCGCCGCCGTAGCGTGACCCGGATTTAACCATTCGCTGATTGCGCTCGCCGCGCTCGAAGGCCAGCGTGTCGCGAACGAATCCCATGCTCGTGATCGAGTAATCGAGCGAGCTTTGTACGTGCAAAAGCTCTTCGATCTGCCCGCCTGCGGTGAACCGCACGATGCGTACTGAATCTGCCATCTAGACCCCTGTCGTGACGCGTTTGTTGGGTATGTAGCCCTGCGCATCAACCCCGGCTGTTGCCGCGCCAGCGATGTGCTTGAGCGTTGCTGGATCGGCGGGCGAGAGCGTGTTGATGTTGATGGTCGGGCCGCCTGCGGCGCGGTAGGCGTTGCGCCCGCCGCTGCCGATGTCGCCTGCGCCGCCGAAGGCTTTGAGCGCTGCGGCGTTGGCTGCGGCGTCTTTGGCTGCAGCGTCTTTGCGCGCGTTGGCTTGATCGAGTTGCGCCTGCAGGTCAGGTGCTGCGCTGGTGGAAAGGTTCGCGAGGTTGTCGCGGGCACCCTTGACCGAACGGGCAAGTTCTGCGATGACAGGCGATGGCGCTCCGCTCGACAGTCCGCGCCCGTAGATCGACTCCCAAACGTCCTTGATTTGGGTCAGCGCAGAGCGATCGTCGTCGATCGTGCCCGTGGTGAGCTCTGCCTGCGCCAACGCCGCGTCGAGGTCATCCAGTCGCTTCTGCTCGTCGTCGGTGATGAAGTCGTCGACGTTGACCACTTCATCCTTGAACTTCGGCCCGCCCTCTTCGATCGAGATCAACGTGTCGCCAAGTTTCTTTTTCAACTCGCGACCCCACGCGGTGTTCGGTGCAACGTCGACCGCTTGCTTAAACCAGTCGCGCAGGCGTGCGAGAGAGGACTTGCGAGCATCGCGACCCTTGTTGTAGAGACCCCGGTCGCGTCGCTTGGCCCCCAGCGTCATGTCTTTTTCGGCGATCTCGAGCAAGTCTTCTTGGCGCTTGATCGACCGGTCGAACTTACGGGCTTCCTTGACTCGGCGCTGCCACGTTCTCACGTCCTCCGCTGCTGCCTTGCGCTTCTTGCTGCCCTTCTTGGCCGACTTCATGCGCTGACGGGCACTGGAAAGTTTGTTTTCCATGTCGTCGAGTGGACGTGAGAGCGCGATCTTCTTGTACTTCTTGGGTACGGGGAAGCTCGGCTCTTTGGCTTTGCCTTTGCCCTTGCCTTTTTTACCCCGCTTGAACCCCGGGATGCCAAGGTCGCGCGCAAGCGATCCGAACAACCCGAGCGCGCGGCCCCTGAACCGTGAGTCGGTCGGAATGACGTAGTCCTCGGGCGCAAGGCTCGCAAACATCGGCCCATCGGTGAAGTAGCCGTCGCCGGTACGGGCGTTGATCACGGCCTCGCGCGGGTGCTGCTCGCCGACCAGCGCGTTCTCGCCTGCGCCGCTCGAACGTCCTCGAGCCCGCTTTTTGCTGCCGCCGCCATGCGCCGTGATGTTGAACGTCTTGTCGGGGATGCGCATGGCTTGAAGCTGGCGAATCTTCGCCTCTGCCGAGCCCGCCCCGTTGAGGATCGCCGCGAAACGCTTGTCCTTGACGTTGAGCGAGCGGAGCATCGAAAGCTTCTCGCGCGCCGAACCGTCGCCAGTCAAGATCGCTTCGATGACCTTGCGCTCACGCTTGCCTGCTTCTCGGGCCAACGCTGCGAGCTTCTGGCGAACCGTGCCGTCACCCGTGAGGATCGCTTCGATTTTCGCCTTCGGCACGATGCCCTTGAGCTTGTCGGTCATGTTGCCGAGCTTGGAGAGGGACTTGGGGTCGCCTTCAACCAGCATCTTCGTGCGGACTTCCTTGGGCACGTTCTTCATCGCCTGCTGCAAGCGCTGGATGCCTTGCGCATGCTCGTACCCGATATCGCTTCTACCAGCCTTCGCTCGCTGCTTGGTGAGGTCTCCTAGGTCGCGTAGCGCCTTTAGCTGCGCTTCCTCGCGCTTGGCCTCGTTGTAGAGCTTGCGCGAGGCGTCGGCCTCCTTGCGCTTTTGGTCGATCAGCTTCTGCTGCTTGGCGATGACCGATGGGCCTGCGTTGATCTCGCGCAGATGCCCCAGGTGCGCCTCTTCTGCCGAGACTTCCTTGAGCGATTTCCAGTACGCCTTGTTGAGGACGTTCACTTCCTTGAGCTTTTCGCCAAGCTGCTTTTGGTCGTCTTTCGGCGCATTCTCCACGCCCTGCTTGGCCCGCTTGGCCGACTCGTCAGCGGTCAGCTTCCCCTGCTTGATCTGCTGATTGAGATCCTTGACGCGATCCTTCTCGCCGCGCTTGCGCGCCTTGTCGCGCTCATCGGTCAAGTCCATCAGCTGCGCCTTGTCCATTTCTGCGCGGACTACGTCTTGTGCGGCTTGACGAGCCACGTCGCCTGACTGCTGCATTGCCTCTTTGCCCGCATTGATGGCGTCAGCGGCGTCGCGCGCGGCTTCTTTGGCGCGGCCCTGCGCGATCGAGTAAGCGGTGAAGCCAAGCCCTGCTGCAATCGCGATTGCGCCGATCGGCCCCATCGCTGCGCCGACCCCGGCGACTGACGCACCGAGCGAGCGAGCGCCGGCGGCTGCGACCGACTGCTTGGCAACGGTAGTCGCGCCCATTGGCCCGCTTGCACCGATCATCGCGGCGTTCGTGAACTGCGCGGCACGCATGGCGGCAGCCATCTGCGTGATTGCGCTTGTAGTGGCCATGATCGCCGGCGCGACTGCCGTCATGCCTCGGAACATGAGCATCGAAGTCGCGATACCCATCAAAGATCCTGCCACGGCCTCGCCCGGAATGAACGACAGCGCACCAGCGATGCCCTGAACAGCGGAGACAACCGGCTGAGCGGCCCCCCACATAAGTTGCATCATGCCGACCAGGTCGCCGATCACTTCGATCGCGTCGCCGACCCCGTTGGCTAGATCCTCGCCGAACTTCGCGAGACTGCCGTTTTGTGACGCTTCGCCGAGTGTTTTGACCAGCTTCGCGGCTTCGCGCGCAAGGATCGGCATCATCGCTGCGCCCATCGTGATCTTGGCGACGTCCCACGCTGCCTTGAGCTTCTGACCGGCCATCGCGGCCGACTTGGACTGTTCCTTGAACACGGCATCGGTGGCGCCCGTCACGTCCTTGAACCCTGCGAGGTCGCGCCGCGCGGCGTCGGAGTTCTTGCCGGTCAGCGCGAGCAAGGTGTTCAGCGCGCGAATGTTCGGGAAGAGCTTTTGCACCGCCGATTTGGTGCCATCGGTCGTGCCGACCATCGCTTCGAGTGCGCCCTGAAAACCCTTCTGCTTGACCAACTGCTCGCCCGACTCGACGCCGAGCGATTTGATCGCCTCTTTGGCCTCTTTGGACGGGCTGAGCATCGCGACCATCGCGTTCTTGATGAACGTGGTGGCGTTGGCGCCCGAGAGCCCCTGCTTCGTCATCGTCGCGATCGACGCGCCAACCTCCTTGAGAGAGATCCCCATCGCCGCCGAATACGGCAGAACCTCTCCGATGTTGCTCGACAGTTCCTCGAACGTGATCACGCCTCGATCGACTGTGCGAAACAGCGTGTCGGTGACTTCTTCGGCCTTCTTCACCGGCAGGCGGTAGGCGTTGAGCACCGCAGCGACAGCCTTCGTCGACGTCGCAGTATCGGTTAGTCCAGCGGTCGCCGCCTTAGACGTGTGCTTGAGGATCTTCATCGACTCGGAAGCGTCGAAGCCGCTCGACACTAGGTCGTAAAGACCCTCGGCCAGCGTCTGCGGCGTTTGCCCGACCTCGGATGCCATCTTGAGTACGCCGTCCGAAAGCGACTTGAACTGACGCTCTGACAGTCCGGCGATCGAGTTGACGTTGCGCATTGCGCGCTCGAACGTGAGCGTCGTCTTGACCGCACTCACCGTGGTCGCGGCAAGCGCGGCAACGCCGCCAACCGCCGTGTACCCGGCTGCCCGTCCGAAGGTGTGCATGACCCGCGACGAGCGGCTCATCGAGCGCGCCATCGCACCCTCAAACCCCGCCGCTGATCGACCCGATGTCTTCATCGCGCGGTCAAACGCGACGAATCCCCCAGGGCGAAAGTCAGCGCCGAGCGTCGCCCGTACTGTTCCTGCGTGCAGCACTAGCGCCGCCTCCGCACCCGATCTGCGATGCGTTCATGAAACGCGCGCTGCGCCGTCTGGCCGTGACGTGTGACCTGCCCGTCCTTGATCTCGACACCGTGTAGCCCGGCAGTGAAGTGGCGCTCGGCCTCTTCGCGCTCGTGAATCACGCCGATCAACTCGAAGGCGTCTGCAGCCGTGGTCTCGTACAGGATCACTCGGCGATCCCATCCGTAGGCACCGGCGAGCCGGTCAACGATGCGAACGCTGATCCTAGGTTCGGAGCCGCCTGCACTGCTTGGCCCAGAGCCTGACCGATCATGTTCACGATCAGGCTCAGTCCTTCCCCCTCGGCCGCTCCTGCCGCCGATTGGAAGTGGTCGAGCGCAAGCCGAGCCCGATCGCGACCCTCGGTCAGTTCGAGGTAATCGAGCGTCTTGGCATCAGCGTCGATTGCCGTATCGAGCGTGCCACCTTCACGCGCCTCGCGGTGAGCGTCCGACGGCATTTCGATCAGCGCCACCAACTGCTTTGTGGCAGACAAAACGGCAGGTGCCGTCGCCAGCCCTGCCGCAAGTAGAACCTCTTGAACGGGCACTTCGTCGACTGCTCGAAGCTCCGAGTTTTGTAGATCAGCCAGAACCTTGCCGGGGTTCTCAGCCAGCGGCGAGACGCCGCCGTTTTCCTCGACCACACTGCCCATTGCTGCGGCGACCTGCGCGGCCTCGGCAGCGGTCAGCGGACGGGTCGAGGATTCGCGCCGCTCTTCGCGGTACTTGCGAATGTTCTCGCCGAAGATCGAAGCGTTTTCCTGCACCAGCCGCTCGATCAGGCGTGCGCCGTCTTCGAGCTTGGCAACGGTGACCGGGGGGAGAGCCGGGCGGCCCTCCCCCGTCTGCTTGGTCGCCATCAGGCGTAGGAGGTTGCGTCAGCGGACAGCCCGACGATCGTCAGCGCCGGCGTAGCCCCGTCCTTGAGGCATTCGCCGCCGAACATGATCTCGGTCTTGCCACCCTCGCGCTGCGGTCCGATCTGGAAGTCGTCGGACTTGACCGAAACCCTGGGGGTCACGATCGAGAGCGTGCGGGTTGCCGACTTCGTGTAGACCGTCTCGAGCGGGAAGTAAGCGACGTCCGCGCTTGGTCGGTCGCCAGCGGTCGGCGTCGCCGTGCCGTAGAGCACCTTCTTGTACTTGGCCAGCGTGTCGTCGGTGACGATCGTCTTGAGAGTGCGCGTGATGCCACCCTTCTTTTCGATCAGCTGCAGCGGCTCGCGGTCGTCGCCGTAGAAGACCTCCATGCCGGTGTCGATCTCAAGCGTTTCGCCCTCGACCTCGCGAACGACGGTGCTGTCGATCTCTGCCGCGCCGGTGACCTCCGTCCAGTAGAACGGATCGGACGCGTCCTCGGTCTTGGTCGGGTTGGTCGTGTAGACCTCGCCCGGCTTGAGCGACATCAGACTCATCGTCTGGTGCGCGACCTTCTGATCTTGCCCGATCTCGAAAACGAGCTTCGAGATCTTCGCATCCCAGAACACTTCGCGGTTTCGGACCGACGAGCCGACGTCAGCCCACCATGTGCCGTAGCCGCCGGCCGTGCCTGCCGACGTGATCGTGTGCGTGTACGGGTCGCTTGCTCCCGTCACCACGTCGACACCGAGGATCTGCGCGAAGAACAGGCTCGCGTTCTCGGCCTGCGCCTGAATCGTGACGTCGCCGACTTCGCCGCCGGTCATGTCGACGAATTGCGAGGGCGACGAGAATCGCTGCCCGTCGACGTATTCCTCGGAGCCGGTGACCTTGTTGGGCTTGAGCGTCGATTCGTACAGGCGCGGCCGGTTCGTGCCGACCGCCGTTGACGCGGCAGTCGCCATCGTGCCCTTGGCCGACTGCTTGTTGAAGTTGACGACGCCAATGCCGCTTTCGAGTGGGACAGCCATCGTTTACGCCTCCTTTGCGGCTGCTGCCGCCTTGGTCTTCGGCGCATCGATCTCTTCGAAGCTGCCGGAATGGATCACGCCGTCGATGACGGCTTGGGTGGTGAGCGCGACGATGCGCCCCTCGGCGTCGATGACCCGGTCTGACGTGTCGGGCAAGCCGACTCGCTTGGAGCGACCGTTGTCGTCGATCGTCTGGTAGAGGCCGTCCGGCGTCACTTCGACGTGACGGACTTCCTGAACCAACTGCTTGCCGACCATCGCCGGGATCAACGCGCGAACTCCGACGTTGTTGAGCGGCTGAAGTTCGCCGGCTCGGGGGTTGGCAACTTCGATCGGTGCGCCGTTGAACGGGTCGATTGATTCGACACGCGCATCCGGCTCCACGCCCACGCTTTCGAGCAGGCGGAAATAGCGCGGTTTCTGCGCCATGACGGAACCTCCTGGGGTTCGATATTCCGCCCGCAGTACGCGGGCGCGAGAGGACTGACCTAGACGGTCAGCTTGCTGATCGAGACATCAATCAGAAAGCTTTGAGAGAGAGTCCATGTGGACTCGTCAACGGCCACGGGCTGTACGCCGCGCCAGAGCTTGCACGAGTTGACATGCAGGCGGCCAAAGGTGATATCGCGCTTCTCTTCGAGCAGGCCACGTAGTTGTCGCTGCAAGAGCTCGGCCTGCGGGCGACTGTGCGCCCGTACCATGACTTCGATCGCGACCGTCTGCCACTTGTCGCCGACCAGCCACTCTTGCGGCACTTCGACGCCGGTGAGCAGCGTCACCGTGGCGTCTGCGCCGTCTGGCACCGGGGTCTCGAGCGCTCCGTCGCGCGGGTCGTGATAGCAGGGCGGCGGGTCGTTGACCTCGTGCTCGTCCTCACCGGCTGAAACCGCGCCCTCGTCGATCAAGTACGCGCGTACCTCTTCGGCGATGATCAGTTCGTCGGGCATCAGTACGCCTTGCGCATGGCCGCCGTTGCCACTGCCACGAATCGCGGGGCAAACGTCAGCAACGGGCCTTCGAGAAACTTGGTCGCAGGGTTGCCTGGGTGATTGACTTCCTTGACCGGATGCGCAGCACCGGGCCAGTAGAGAGCCTGCCCGTTCTTGGGCTTGATTACGTGCGGCTTCGCACCCTCGTGCTGGGCAACGGCGTAGCTCGACGCCTCGGCACCAGTCTGAACGTGCGCTTCTGCGCCGCGACCTGTCATGTGGGCGCCATTCGTGAATATCGACGCGGCCAGCGTGCCCTCGCGAAACGGCGCTTCTTTCTCGGACAGCGCGACCAACTTATTGGCCCCTTCGTTGGTGGCGGCGAGTGCGGCGGCTTTGCCGGGGGCAAGCAGCGCCGGTAGCCCTACATACTGAAAAAACATTGCTAACTCCCATCGGCGAACATGGTTGACTCAGGGACGAGGTAGTGCGCGCAGTTGTGGACGATGATGCCCTCGGCGGCGTACCATCCGGTCGGGCTTTTAGTGTTGTACACATGACACGAAAGAGCAACCCTATCGATGCTGCGCACGCGCGAAAGCTCTATGAGTCCGGCCAGACTCTCTCGCAGATCGCGCGCGCTTTCCGCATCCGCAGCACTCAAGTCCGCGCGTTGGTGGTCGCCGCCGGTGGCACCATTCGTCCGGTCGGTGGCGGCGTCGGCTACGGAATGAAGCCCGTCGACACCGCTGAAATCGTGGCCCGCTACGAGAGTGGCGAGAGCGCCCGGTCCATCGGACGCGATCTCGGATGCGCGCAGGGCACCGTCTACAAGCGATTGACCGAGGCCGGGGTTCCCATCCGCTCCGTTGCTGAAACCATGGATCGGGCACATGCCGCCGTGCGCGGCATCAACCGCACCGAATCGGAGTTGATCGAACGAGCCAGAGCCATCGAGGCTGCCCCCGGCAACGTCAGCCGATATGAGATCGACCTGCGCACCATGCTTGCCGATCGCGGCATCGTGACGATCCCGCAGCGCGCCGTCCATGTGTACAACGTAGACCTCGCTGCCGAGCCCGTCGCCGTGGAAGTCTTCGGGGGAAACTGGCATTTCGGGAAGGATCACCGGCAGCGATTCCGCGACCTTGCCGATCGGGGCTGGCTGCCACTTGTCGTCTGGATCGACCCCCACCCGAAGCATTGCGGCCTTCATGTCGGTGCAGCGGATCAGGTCGTCGCCCTCGTGGAGTCGGCCCGCCTCAACCCACCCGCGCGCGGTCAGTATTGGATGGTTCGGGGTACAGGTGATCTTGTCGCCGCCGGTAACGTCTATGACGACGCCTTCGCCCTCGTAAGGCCGACTGAGGACATGATCGCGCGGGCCAGCGATCATCGTTGACCCCACAAAACAATTCGGATGAAACGGCGGCCCCGGAACAGACGAGAGCGCCCACACTTCCTCACCGTCAAGAGTCGATCGACTGTCATCAAGTGAGACTAGGCGTCCTTCCCACTCTTGGCAAATCGGGCAGGGCTTGGTCGAGTGGTTGATTCGCGCCAGTTCGATGCCCTGCTGGGCCATGCGCTGAATCTGTGCGTTGACGACCGCTTCGCGCGTCGTGGTGCGCGAGACCATTTCGGCGTATCGCTTGAGATCCCACTCGCGCCCGATTCGGTCGGTGAAACCTTTGATGCCCTGCCGCGTCAGCCGCTTGACCAAATCTTCGGACGCCTCGCGGCGCGATCCGCTCGCGCCGAGCAGGTTCAGCGTCGTCGATCGCAGCCCGGCCTGGCGGTAGACGTCGAAGACGCGGCGCCCAACTGTTCGACGAGCGTCGCCCAGCGAGCCTTGAAGCGCCCGCTGCACTTCTTCCATCGCCTCACGGTTGACAACGCCGAACGTGAAGTCAACGGTGCCGCGTGTCTTGCGGAGTACCGACGCGTCGCCTTCGCCCCACGCGTTCGCGATCAGCTTCGCGGCCAGCGGGTCAGACTCTGCGCCGATCGAGTCCAGATACGTGATGACCGACTGCAACGCATAGGCGCGCTCCTGCGCTCGCCCCATGTTGCGAGTCATCAGCGCCAATCGCACTTCACGCGCGACCACGCGCTGCGCCTCGCGGTAGAGCGCCACGAGTTCGGCAAGCCCGTCCTCGGCGCGTTTGCGATCGACAGCCATTACGTTGCCCTTTCGCTGGCAAGCTCCAATCGAATCGAGTCGACGGCGCTGCCCGTTGCTCGCACGTCCACACCCGCGACTCGGAAGCGCTTGGTAGCCATCGGCCCCCGCGCATCGGTGACGAGGATCGTGTCGCCTTTGGCCGGCGGGCCTCCCATCACTTCGATCGGCAACGTGCCCCGGATGGTCAGCACGTCCACTTCTTTGCTCGTGCTGCGTTGAGACTCGACGACTCCCGATCGATCGCGGGATTCGGTGACAAACTTGCGCTTGCGCGTCAGGCATGCGGCGCGTGATCCGCTCCACTTGAGGTCGCCCGCCTCGGCGTCGTCGGGAATGTCGCCGTAGCCATCAGCTGCGGCCGCGGCGCGGACCTCGAGTAGCGCGGCGTTGGTTACCACGGGTCAGAATCCGAATTGGTACGAACGATCTGCGACTCGGAGGGCAGCGGGACACCGCCCTCGCCGACAGACGTCGTGTATGCGCCTAGCCCTGATCCTTCGATCAGGGTGTCGACGGTGCTGCCCCACACCGAACCGCCGAGCGGGTCTTCCATCTCAAAATCCGGACCCTTCTCGCGTCGATAGCGCGGGCCGCTCGCTGTAAGCGCGGGGTTGCCGTAAATCGCTTGCGCGATCTTGATCGTGGCTCGCGTGATGCGCTCCCATTGCCATGAGAGCACTTGGGCTTCTACGACCCTTCGGCCAGTTGCGGTGTCCACCACACGACCGCCGAGCATTGCGTCAACTGCGTCCTCTGCGTCTTGAATCAGAGACTCGGCCGCAGCGTCGGACATGGCATCCTCATCAATGCCAAGCGCGTCGCGCAAGTCGTCGGCGGTCGCGTAGTAGACAGGCATCAGCTTCGGTCTATCTCGACCTGCACCAGTCCGCCCGAATGGGCAAGACCCGATGCCGCGTATGCTTCGACCACGGCGAGAATGTCGCCCTTGGCGACTGTGGTCGCACCTTCAACGGCGGACAGCGTGAACTCCTTCTCGTCAAAGGCGACGAGGTCGTTCGACGCGACGAGCGCCAGCGTGCCGATCACCGTTGTGCCCGATCCTGCTGCGCCTTTGTTGACGAGCGTGAACGTGCGGGTGTTGGTGTCGTGCCCGGTGACAGCTGCCTCCGGGGTGATGGAGACACTTGAAACCGTCCCGGTTACCGGAGTCTCGCCAACAACCTGATCGGCGTTTGCGGTTGCACCAGCGGCCGGGATGGTCGCCTCGATCTTCTTCTTGAGCGGTGATTTACTCGCCATCACTTGCCTCCGTGTGCTGGGTGGGTGTACTTGGAGTTGGGCGCGGCGTCAGGCACCGTCCCGACAAAGCCCTGCGCATTGTCCGCGTCGAACTTCGCCTGCGTCTGTTCGACTCCGAGCGTCGGCGTCTCAGCCGTCGGTACGGGGCCGCTCAGCGCGGCTTGCGTGGTGGTCACGTCGACCGCCGTCGCTGGCTCCGGAGTGGAGTCAGCGACGGGCGGCTTCGCGGCCGGTTTCTTTGCGGCCATCGTCAACCTCCTACGACTGCAACAGCGTCGCGAACGGGTAGCGCGTCGCGTCGTTGGTGTTGTCGTGGTTGATGATGTTGGCGACCTGGAACGCACCGCGGAACGTCACGCGGAGCGCGACCATGTCCTGTTGCGGCAGGTTGTAGATCAGGTTTCCCTCATCATCGAACAACGCGGCCTGATCGAGCACCTTGTACGCGAGATCCTGTCGGATTGCGCAGATGCCCTCGGCGAAGTCGCCGACGATCGCCTCAACGCTGCCTGAACCCGTCGGGAACAGGCCGCGCATCGGGTACTGCACGGGAGTGCCGTACCACGAGTCGGCCGTGACCTCGGGCAGAATGTCGCCGTCGCCGTTGCGAGCCGAGCGGGTGAGCCCGCGCATCTTGCGCGCGGCAACCGCTCCGTTCACGTCGTAGCCGTCAGTCTCGACGAGTGCGAACGTGTCGGAAATGTCCTGCGCGACGCCGCCGTTGGCTGCGGTCGTGTTGCGGGTCTCGGTGTTGCTGGCTGCGGCGGCGGCTGGCACGATTGCCGTCGGCCACGTCGCCGGCTTGTTGGTGCCGAAGAACGCTGCCGCGTCAAACGTGCGACCGATTGCCTCTGCGATCAGCGGGGTGATCTCGCCCCACACGTCGTAGTCGGTGTCTTCCAAGACGGCCTCGGGGATCGGGCAGATGCACGCGATCTCTTCGGCGTCGAGGTACTTGTTGCTCCACGCGGCCTCGGTGGTCTGCTTGAGGCCAGTGTCACCGTCCACGAAGTACGCGGTCGGCAGTGCGGAGAGCACGGGCAGGCGCTTTTGCTTGCGGCTCATCGTCATGCGACGGAAGAGCGTGAGCGCGGCCGACTCCTTGGGAATCAGCTTGAGGATGTCGTTGGACGCTTCCTCGGGGATGAGTGCTCCCGCGTCGGTGCGCGAGATCACGTTGTCAAAAGGCATCTAAGCCCTCCTGTGATGTGGCGCGCCGACAGTTCGGACGCGCGGGTGGAACTCAGCCCCGTCCGAATGCCTTTCGGAGCTGAGCGTTCATGTCGGCGTTAGGTGCATCGCCTTCGGTGATTTGGGCGCTGCGTCGACGTGTCGTCTCTGCGAGCAGTCCTGGCTCATCGCTTGCCAGCTTTTCGAGTGCCGCTTTCGCGGCCTTGTCGTCGTCAAGTTGATCTGCGTCGATCAGCTTGAGCGCGATCGTCGGATTGTTGAACTTCAACTCTCCAGCGATCTTGAGTCCGCGAGTCGTGCGGCGTTCGGCTTGCAAGTCCGTCTCGGCCTTCTCGGCCCGCTCTTGTGCGAGTCGTGCAGCTTCCTCGTGCTTGCCCTCGTCTGCCGCCTTCTTCTCGGCTGCTTTGCGGTCGGCCTTGTCACGCTCGGAGATTGTGCGCTTGAGTCGGTTGTTCTCCGCTTCAAGCTCTGCCGCGCGTTGGTCTGCCGACTTGTCCTCGCCGCCCTTGTCGGGCTGCTTGGCTTCTGGCTGCTTGCCGTCTTCGGGTTGCTTGTCTTCGCCCTCTTTGGGCGCAGGTTCGTTCCCGGTTTCAGGTGCGACCGTCATCGTGGTACTTCCCTTCGTGTGCGAGCGGTGATTTGTCTCCGGGCTCCTACGCCCGCGCCTAGCTCGTCTCGGCGAATGTGCAGTGCGCGTTATGCGTCTGCGGGTTCTTCGACCGCGCCACCGGAGTGGTCGTGGTCATCCGTCCCGAAGGACGTGAAGGTTTCTGGCATTGCTGCCTCGCGCTCGTCTGCGATGCGCTTGAGTTCTTCCTTGACCCGTTCATCCGTCCAGTCCGGGTGACGCTCTTCGATGGCGCTGCGCCGTGAAAGAATCTCTGCGGAGACCTCAAGGACGACTCGCTCGGTCTCTTCGCCGGCATCCTCTGGCAAAGTGGACGCTCGCTCAAACGTGGGCGGCGATTCGGCGTCTGTCCATGTCGCGCCAAAGCCACCCTGTTCTACGGGCATCGCGTCCACACGGGCGACAAGACTCAGCTGGCGTGGTATCTCGGTGTCCCACGCTCGCGCCTTGCCGTTTGCCGCCATCACGCTGTCAAGGATGCGCGAACGCAAAGCGGTGCCCGACTCGGGCGAGTTGCCTGCACTGCGACCCATCAGCTGCGGCGCAACACGGGTGCGCGTGAGGATCAGGTCGGTGAGCTTGTCGTGCCACGCCGTCCAAGCATCTGCGTCGAAGCTCCACTCGATCTGCGCCATGCGGTCTGAGTCGGGCGTGTCGGGGTTTTGGTCTACCGACTGGCTGATCAAGACTTCCGCGCCCGCAGGAAACTTCTGCGTCACGGGGTCTAGGTATTTGCTCGGGACGGCGACGCGCTGCTTGAGCGTCAGGCGCGCATTCTCGCTGCCGATCGTGACCGCTTCATTGAGCGCGTAGAGCAATCCTTCGACGCGCTTGTAGTCGGATGCGCCTTCTGTGCGCTTTGGTCCGGTGCGGTTGAGAATCTTGCCCGCGAGCATCGGAAGACCGTGCATCCAATCGTCTTCGGGGATATCTGCGGTGTCGGGGTGGTCGGTCAGGTTGACCTTGGTTCCGACACTCGACCGCGATCCGCGAAAGAGCAGATTGCGCACAACGCCGTCAGCGTGAATCTCGAAGACTCGGTATGTCTCTTCGGTGTTCGGGTCTTTCGGCAGTTCCGACCAGAACGCGACAGCCCGGAGCGCTTTGCCGCGAAAGATCGGAATCACCATCATGCGCGAATGCCATTCGATCAAAGGATGATCAGCGGTCTCGGGGTCGCAAAGGATTCGCCACCACGTACTGCCCTCGCTTGAGCAAATGTCCTCCGCGCCCTGCAAGCCCGACGAGTAGTCGTTGCCCTCGATGACTTCGAGCAATCGATCGGCGTCGGCCTCGTTTGCCGGCTCGATGTTCGGCTCTTCTCCGTGGATCAGGTCGGCCCACGTCTCGCTAATGCGGCCGGCGAGCGGGTCGACGATGTATGGACGAGTCACGTCCCAATCGCGCGGCCTGATCTTCTCTGGGTCAGCCTCGCGGAACGCCGCCCACTTGGCGGCCTCGGTCCACGCTTTGGCCTGCGACTTGAGCGGCCAGATTCCGGTGATCTTGGCTTCTACGAGTTGGAGCCCGTCGAGATCAGCCATTGCCTACCTGCTCTTTGGACAGTGGCGGCACGCCCTCTTCGGCTTGCTTCTCGACTTCTGCGCGGTGCGCTTTGGCCACCGGGTATGTGCCTGCGATTAGTGCGTCCACCGCGTCGTCGTTTCCCTTCTTGAACTTGTTGGGGTCGTTCTTGTCGCGCTCATACGCCCGCATCTGCTTGAGCAGCGTCGTGTTGGTCGGACTGATTGCGAGAATGCGCGTCGACTCGCCCTCGTTCGCCCTGCGCATCAGCAGTCGCAGGTAGCGCACGCTGAGATCCTTGGCCGTGTTGAACGTGATCGGCACCATGCTCGGCCTGCCAGTCCGACTTACGCCGTTGTGCGGGCCAAGCGCCTTCTCAGCGATCGTGCCGAACGTCCTGGCCGACTGAGCGAATGACGAGTCGTAACGCGCGGCGGCGAGCCAGAACGGGTACTGGCCTGCGGCCTTAAGCATCCCCTCGGTGATCTTGTCCAGATCGACGCGGCTGCTCGTGAACTCTTGCGGCGGTATGTAGAGCCCGCCGCGCTCCAGTTCCCAAACGACAATGCCAACGGTCGCGAAGTCTCCGAAGTCGATGCCGAGATAAATCTGACTTCGCATCGGCGGCGGCATCTTGCCCGACTTGATCAGCGCATCGAACTCCGCGCCCTTGCGCTTGGCAGCGCTGATCTGCGAACCATCAAACACCAGCTGCGCATCTGGCCTCTGGAAAGCCTGCGAGGGCTTCTCGGGGTATTCGACCTCGAACCGCTCATCGTCGCCCATCGCTTCGCGCATCTTCTCGCGCCACGCATCGTCGCGGTCGGGTCGGTCGCGCCATGAAAGGAATACGTGAGCGAACCCAGACTCGCCGGACTCTGCCCGCGTCCACTGCTTGGCGAACTCTTCGCCTGCGCCGGACTCGCCGTTGCCGGTCGATATGACCGCGAGAGCACCGTCGCCTTCAAGCACTGGCGGCGTGTCGTCTACGAACTCAAGTCCAGCATCGTCTTCGCCTTCGGTCGTCGGCAGAATCGCTCGCCAGATTGCGTCGGCCTCTTGCGCGAAGGCGAACTCATCGAGTACCACGAGCGCAGCGGTCTCAAGTCGCGCGCTTCGCGCCTTCGCCGGCAGGGCTCGGATCACCGAAGTGCCGATCTGCAGCGTCGTTACCGCATCCTTGGCCGCTTTACCGCTCGCTGGCTCTTTCAGGTCGGTAAGTATGTGCCGCGAGAGCGGGTCGGCCCTGATGCGATCGAGCATCCGGCGTACACGGTCGAGCAACACTGCAGCATCGTCCTCGTTCTTGCAAAGGATCAGGATGCGCGCGCCCTGCTGGAAGATCGCCACCCAGAGCGCGTAAATCAGAACGATCCACGAAAGCCCCATGCGTCGCGCCTTGAGCACGACCACCTTGCGGTCGCGGTGCAAGGTCTCCAAGACTTCGATCTGCTTGGGCCACCACTTCGGTCGGAAGGCGCGACCGCTGACCGTCTCGATCGTCGCGTGGCGCTTGGCGAAAGTAACTGGCCCTGTCTCCGGATCGCGACAAGCCTTGAAGTCGGCCTTCTGCTCGGCTGCGAGCCGCATCCTGGCTTTGTCGAGGCTCTTCGCCTTAGTCGCCACGACGCTCGGCCAGCTTGTCGGCCAGCGCGTGCAGTTCGTCGGCCTCAAGGTCGGGCACGTCTACGCCGATCGTGTGCTTGACGGCTCCCGAATGTTCGACGGCGACGCGCTCTGAGCGACCCCAGCGATCGGGGAACTTGCGCTCAAGGACGGTCATCGGCGCTTGCCAGCCGTTGCCGCGCGTCAGCGCATCCATGAGCAGCATCGTCTCTGCGATTGCTTCGGCCTCTTTGAGGGACTGCAAGAAATCGACGTACAACTGCAACGATTCGGGCAACGGATCGCCTTGCTCGTACGTCTCGAGGTGTTCTTCGCCGATTGCAATCCAGTTGTAGAACGTGCGCTCAGCGATTCCGGCTGCTTGCGCTGCGACCTTCGCGTAGTTGCCAACCTTGACCAGTTCGATGATCTTGATGCCGACTTCGGGCGTGAGCATCAACTTCGACGGACGCCCGATGTTGCCGCTGTGCGCTCCGCAGTAGTCGCCGTCGTTCTTGGCATTGTTCTTGCAGGGGTTTCCTGCGGCGGTGGTTCCGCTGCACTTAGCCATCAGTCACCCTCGCCAAGCAACTCACGCGCCTTGTTCAGCGCTCTGCCGAGCCGGTTCCGTCGCTCCAACTTCGCGGACTCGCCCGGCATGCCACCGAGGTCATTGATCACCACGGCTTGCGCTGAGTTCGTGAGTTCGTCCAGCGCCTCGCGAAGTTGCTCGATTGTCGCCTCGTCAGCCATCAGAACGCCGCCGACTTGGTCACTCGCACAACCCGGTCTCCCGTGATGTCGGGCTGGCTCGAGTCCTGCCCACGCCACTCGTAGAGCCAGACGCCCTCTGCGTTGGGTACGTCCTCGATCCCGTATCCGTCTGCAGCCGAGCCGTTGTACGTGAACGTGATCGATTCGGTCGCGCCTGTCCGGCAGTTTGTACGAAAGGCCGTCGGCGTGGTCGACGGCGTGTACGGAGCGCCAGCACTGTCGGCGAAGACCACGGTCTCAACGACGGCCGTGCCTTCCTTGATCTGGTAATCCGGTGCGCGAGGTGGTTCGATTGCGCTCATCGGTGGGTTCCCTTCGCTGTGTTGGCGGTCTTAGCTGCGTTGGCCGATCGAGTAGACGGGCTCGCGCTGGCGCCGGGGTTTGAGGTTTCGCTGTCCGCGGTTGGACGGGCTGAGCTTGAAGGCGTGGACGGGCGGTTGCCGCTGCTGCCAGCTGATGCGCTGTCCGGCGTTCCTGCGGCGCTTGGCTTGGCTCGCGTGGCGTTGGCCGTGACGTGCGCGGCGACTGATCGTGCGGTCGCTGTGCCACTGGTGACCATCATGGTCGCGGCGCTGCTTGTTGCGTCTGCTGAGCCGTGTCCGGTCGTCGCAGTGGCGGTTGGCGTTCCTGGGGGTGGGCCGAATATCTCAGCTACGTACCGCCCAAGCGCCGATACCCCACGGCCTAAAGCTGACTTGCCACCGGCTCCTAGCTTCATGGGGTTAGGTTTTTTGTGTTGCTTGCTGGACTATCTCGTCCGTGCGTTTGTTGATCTCGATTTGGCGGATCTTCGCGGCGGCCTGTTGTTGGGCGAGTTCTTCGATGGTCGGTTCGGGAATCAGCGCTAGTGCTTGCAGTTGTCCGTTCGTGCGCGCTGCGCCGTCGCGTAGTCCTTGTGCTGTGGCAAGTAGCTTGTTCTTGGCCTTGCCCGTGAGTTCTTGGGCGGCGGCTTCAAGTTCTTCGGCGTTGGCGATTGCGGCGTTGTGGGACTGTTCGAGTAGTTCCTTCATCAGTATCCGATCACTCCTAACGGGTGTGAGTGCCAGCCGCCGTTAGCTCCGGTGCCGGTATCGATTTTTGAGTTGGATATGCGCCAAAGTCCTCCGGGTGTTGTGAGGACGCCGTACTGACCGAATGGGCCTGTAGTGGATGGGGCGCTTCTGTACCACGCGCCGTTTGTGGCGTCGTCGCCGTTGAGGTCGTTATACGTGCCGAATGCCCCGCCTTGCTTTGGTACAAGGTTGAGCGCAGTGAGGATGCCTGCTGGGTCCACAATGAAAAGCTCGTAACTGAATGTGTCGGCCCAGAGGACTTCCGGCAGGTTGACGGTGCAGCTTGCTTGCGTTACCACCATGACGTTTGGAGTAGCGCCAAGCGTTACGTTCAACGTGGCACCGATGTCGGTGTGAGCACCGAACACACCTGCGGTTGGAATGACAATTCCGTTCACCAATATGCCCGTCGGATAGACGACTGCTGCCTCTACGTTCTCTGAAACTAGACCGAGGCCGTATGTGCCGCTCGTTGCGCGCTGAAGTCCGTTGTTGGCTGCGCCGACTCGCAAAGGGGGGCCGGTTGCAGTGCCGGGGATCAGCAGGCGATCAGTGAGCGTCAGGTTTCCGGCTTTGGTTTCTGCTCCGGTGGTGTGAAGTAGGTTCGTCGCAGAAGCATGGGCGGTTGATGCGCCGTCATGGGTGGCGATCAGTTCTGCGATGACTGCCCGCAGGGCTTCATCTGTGAAGCTCAGGTCAATTTCGGTTCCGACCGGAAAGACCGTTTGATTGCCGACCTTGATCCATGTTCCGTTTGTGACGGATGATCCAGTGATTGCCGTCACGGCGAAGATCGCGTCATCTGATCCGTCGTCGGCGTCGCCCTTGAACGTCAGCGGGAAGGTCGCGGAGGTTGGCGGATCGGGTTCAGCCCATGTGATGTCAAATGCAGTGGTGGAGTTGGCCGTCACCTCGTCATCGATGGTTCCTGACGGGGTGACTAGGGCATTAGTTGTTTGCTCGGCCATGCACCCAGTCCCATCTGTCCTTGAAGTCGTGCAGGCACAGGCCGATGCCTGCGGCGATCATTGCCGCACCTACTAAGCCGTGATGCAGCCTCCACCCGTACACCCACACACGACGAAACTCTCTGTCGATGTAAAGCGGTGAGCGCACGGCGCGGTCCTTTCAGTGACGACGCTTCCGCGCCCTTGTGTAATCGTCTGGCTCCCATGCCGTGCCGATGTACGTTCCCGATCCGCCCCCGGTGTGTGCCTTGCGGAACACCTTTGGCGGTGCAGCAAACCCACAACCGCGAACTACGTCGAGATCGACTGCGCCCTGCCTGCGAAGGTCGGATATCAGCCGGTCGCGCTCGTCTACGATGCGGCGGTAGTCGTCGTGTTCGTCCACGGCGCGGCTCCTTTCGGTGTGAACGTGACCGGCTATAAACGGTGATGCTTGGTCAGCGAGTCGCCGGATTCGGCGGCGGACTTCCACTGACGCTTCTGGCGTGTGCGTTCAGCGCTCTTGTTCACCTGATCCTTGTGCGGCTTGCAGAGCAGGCACCCGCTGCGCGTTGACTTCGGGCCTTTGCGTTTGAAGTTGGCCACTGTGAAGATTCCTCCCGGTGTAAAGATGTGGCCGGTTGATTGCGGCTCAACCGGCAAGGCCGTGCGGGATCATTGGCGTGGCCGCAAGTCCTTACGCTGCGGGTCGCAGCGTTTCGGTCGCGGGGTTCCGTGGTCCCAGCGGTAGGACTTCATAGCCATCCGGCCTCCACCCCTGCTCAACGTCGGACATCTGGTAGTCGGCGGTTGAGCGCCGCCAGTCCCAAAGCAATTCGCGCAGTACGTCTTTCTGCGCCTTTCGCTGAACGGTGTCGGTAAACGTTGCGTCCGTGAGGGTCAGCAACTTCCCGACCAACCCGTTCATTTCGTTGGGCTGGACTACGGGACTACGGCGGTCGCCAATCTGAATGGCGTTCTGGATTTCTGGCATGTTGTTACTCCTGACTTGACTTGACTGTGCTTGTTCAGCCACCCAAGTTGTTACGGCCTGCACTCCCACTGCCGCCAACCGCCATCCGCCCGGACAGTGATCGCAGCGTGGTAAGCGTTGGCGTATGCGTTGAACCAGTCGCCGCGCATTCGGGCTTGGTGTGCATATGAGAGTTGGAAAAGTCCCGAGTAGCCACCGGAGTTTCGGGCGAATCGGTTGTAGCGACTTTCACACCACGCGACCCGCAGGGCTTCCGACGTGCGCCACCCGATACCGGCGTCACTGAACGCCTTCGGGATTGCGACCCTTGCGTTGGTGGCCAACTTTCGCGCGAGCCGGCGCTTGCGCTTTTGAACCGTCCGCTTGAGCTTGCGGTAGTGCGACACACATACCGGACGATTCTTGATTCGCTTACGGTTGATTGGTCTTCCGGTCACCCTGCGATTGACTCGCAGAAGGTGGTTCCACTTCGATGCAGGGATCGTGTGGCAGGTCTTGACCTTCGGAACTACAGGGCGAACCAGATTGTTCGACGGTTCAGGTGTCGCCTCAGGCGCGAAGGCCATGAGGAGCATCGACACGAGCAAAAAGGCGGCGATGCCAACTGCGCCGACGAATACGCCCAGCGCTTTGAGGATGCGTGTAACACGGATCGGGTCCAACCTTTCTCGATGAAGTCACCGACCCGCTGCTGTGCCGTTGTGAAATCAGGCGGCACGGAGCCAGTCAGTCGGTGCGGGTGCGCATCCATGCCGACCGCGACGGCCGCGCGTCAAATGGGCGCGCGGCACCTGCGGTCGTCTATGCCCCGTCGTCAGTGACAGGGCGACTGCTCACGCGAGCAGACGATTGAAAAGGGTGGCCGTCCGTGGCCGGTGTCTCTTGGGGAGAGTGTCCTAAGTGTTCGCGGCCTGCTCGATTGGAGCAGCGATCAGCGCCTCCATCCGGTGCACTGATCTAACCGCTGTGCGCGTCGGTAGTCCAAGCCGATTGGTCGCGCAGTCTTGAAAGTCGATTAGCCCTGCATCTGGGCGCACCTCGGACGTAAACCCCAAATATCGCCAGTGAGTATGCGGGTCACGGCGGGTAAGTCCACGGGTGAGGCCATGTTCAGTGAACCCCATCCATCGGACGGAAAACTACGCCGCTCGACCGATCTTCGATAGCTCATACCTGATCTTGCGAATGCTGCGCTTTTCGTCACGCGATAGCCCTTCGACGTCGGCCAAGAGGTCTACCGATCCGATCGCGTTCTCGACGGTTGCCCGCCGCTTGACCATCGCCTGCTTGATGTCCAAGTCCGACCCGCTGCGCAGGTCTAGTCCCTCGCCCGAGTCGCAGGCGTCCATATCGTGGGCGCCCATCTGCTTGGCGATGTCATTCGTGTAGCCGCCCCCTGGTTTGAGCAGCCGTAGGTCGTGCGGTATCGCGGACTTGCCGAAGACGACGTGCCATTCCTCGAAGCCAAGTTCGTCGGTCACGCGCCAAACGTCTCGCACTTCGACCTTCAACGTTGCCGACCTCGACCCATCGCGCTTCGCGGCGATGACCATCCCGACATGAAAAGGGCAGTTGAAGATTCCGTGTTCTGCCGGACGCGCCGGGAACTCGCGCTCAATCAGATCGCCCTTGCGAAGCGCGTCGTGCTGGGTTTCGGTGAAGACGATCACGACTTCACCACCCGGTACTGCCGGTACGGCTCGGCTTCGGTTCGTTCGTAGCTTTTGTGCGAGGCGTTGGTATAGCCAAGCTGCCACTCCCGTGACTCGACGACCCCGGTGGCGAGTGCTGATTCAAGGTCTTTTTTAGCCCGCGTCAGCGACCAGCCGACGGCCTCGGCTACCTCGAGCGCGGAGTAGTAGCCGCCTCGATTGCGGAGCCAGTTGATTGCTGCACTCACCGCTCGACCGCCTTGCCGCAGTACACGCAATGCACCGCGCGCTTGAAGTACCGATCGGTCAGCGGGTCGATCAGCGGATCGCCGCAACCGCACGGCTTGGTCTTCGTTCGTGTTTGCCCCGCTCGCTTGACCCGCATCCGCGTTCGCTCACGTTCGCGATGTGCAGCTGCGTAGGCCGGGTCGATCCAGCTTTTGACTCGATTCCATCCGACCCCGAGCAGTTCTGCGATCTGCGTTGGGTTGTGGTCTCGGGCAAGGTCGATCGCGGCGGCGCGCTTCTCGGCTTCGGGGAGGGCGGCGTAGGAAATGGCGCTCATTTCTGCTCCATCCTCCATTCCTTGTAAAGCCGGTAGGCGTAACTTGGGGCGATGTTCAGCCGCTCTCCGATCTGTTTGCAGGTCAGGTCTGTGGACTCGGCTATCGAGACAACCTGATCTTTGAGTTGCTGGTGCCGCTCTCGCCTGCGGCGAGTTCGTGGCGGCACGTAGCCTTCCTTAGCCATTCGCAGGAAAGCGGCCTCGTTGGCTGCTGCCTCTTCGGGTGAGAACAATGGCTTCGGGTCGAACAGGGCGGAAGTCACGCCATCTCCATTTGTTCGGCTTCTGGAGCAGGCAGCCCGTCGGTCAACGCTGCGAGCCAGTCGTTCAATGCCGTCGCACGATCCTCGACTTCTTTGGCTGAGTTGTACGCCTTGGCTGCGGCTGCGAGGTCTCGGGCCTGGTTGTCGGTTACGGCCACCGATTCGGTGTGTCGGTCGTCGCGGCAGAGGTTCGCCGTGCGACGGTCGATGCTGTCTCCGTAGTAGGCAGGCTTGCGGCGTCCGCAGGTTTTGCAGATCTCGATCATGCGGCTGCCTCGTCGAACATGCCCATCTGGCCAGACTCGGCAACCTTCTGCCGCTTGCGTTCGGCCTTCAATCCGTCCTCGACGTCGACGCCCTCGGGGTGCTGCTCCCACCACTTGATGCGAGCTTCGGCGATCGCGACGTACTCGGGTTCGCGGTCGATGCCGATGTAGTCGAAGCCTTCAAGCACGGCTGCACACCCTGTTGAGCCCGAGCCGTTGAATGGGTCTAGTAGTGCCCCCCCCGGTGGGGTGACTAGGCGGATCAGCCAGCGCATCAGGGCGATTGGCTTGACCGTCGGGTGGGCGTTGCGAGCGGTGCGCTCCACGCCCTCGGCTTGGAACGTGCCGGGCGACTCTTCGCCGTTCGACCAGTTCAGCGGCTTCTTCGCGAACGCTTCGAGGCCCGCGTCTCGCTCGGCGCGGGAAGTCTTGGCGCAGTAGAAGAATCGGGACGCACCTCCAGTGTCGCCGTAAGTGTCGCCAGCGACAGTGTTGCCAAGCCCGCCGTGGTATCCAATGCCTTCGCGCTGCTGCCCGGCGGCCATGAATCCCGACGTGAGCTGGCCCGTTTGTTCGTCGAGCATCGCCCCTGCTTCCGGGTCGAGCACGAGGTTGGCGGGCCAGCGGCCGTTTTCTGATGCGCTCCCGCCCCCCGGCCGTAGGTCGGTAGCTCCACGTTGCTCGTTGGTGCGCGTGCCGGCGTGACCGCGATCGCCGCTGTGGTTGCGTGCGTAATGCTCGTCCTCCACTTCAATCCGGCATCCGTCAACGTTGACTGCCCCAGTCCCATGGCGGATCAGGTTGGCCGCGACGGTTCCAATCAACGGCTTCCGTGCCACTGCGATCGGTTCGAATGCTGGCTTCAGGGCTGTATTCCAGCCCTCCCAGTCCTCGGGAATCTTGTTTTTGTCGGTGCCCTTCGGGAACCCTGAGCCGAACAGCCATGCGATGCAGTCGCGCACTTCGAGTCCCGCGTCCTCGATGCCGCTGGTCATGCGGTGGTAGGTGCGGGTGCCGGCAAAGCTGAGCAGGTGGCCGCCTGGCTTCAAGACGCGGAACGCTTCGCGCGCCCATGCCTCGGTCCAGCGTTGGAACTTCTGATTTGCGGTCAGTGGGAGGTCGTAGCGTCCTGCATTCATGGCCGCGCCGCTGGCCTCTTTTCCGTTGCTGGACCAGTGACCGCGCGACCCGCCTTGACCAACTCGATCGCCTTGGTATTCGCCTGGCTGATCCCACTCATGGCCCATGAAGCCGATCCCGTAGGGCGGGTCGGTGACAACCGCGTCGATCGACTCGTCGGGTAGCTCGCGCATCTGTTCGATGCAGTCACCGGTGAGGATGCGCCAATTCATACGCAAACCTCGTGCCCGAGCGATTCAGCCAATGCACCAACAAGATCACGAGCAGCCGGCGGCGTGACCGCGTTGCCGTAACCCTTGACCTGATCGCGCTTGCTGCCCTTGACGATGTAATCCAGCGGGAAGGCCATGCCTGCGCCGATCTCATGCGGTTGGAGCATCCGGAAGGTGCAGTCGTCGACCATCGCTTCGGCTGCCTCAACGTCTCCCGGCGTGACTAGCGACTGGTGGCCCTTCGTGGTGAGCGTGCGGAGCGGCTCGTCTGCGGGCGTGAGCATTTCTGCGCCGCCGCCGTTGTGGCGCTGGATAAGCGCGTACTTGTCGCGCGTGGTGAATGTGCCGATCGGTCGGTCTACCGGCAAAGCTGATTTCGACGCGCCGTAGTACGGGGTCGAAATGATTACGTCGCGGACGGTCAGTGGCAACTTGGTGTGTCGCACGACGTAGGCCGGATCAAGGTCTCCACACCTGATTGCCTTTTTGATCTTCGACATCCGGCTACGTACTTCGTTTGCTTTGTGAAGTGCCTCAATGCTCTGCGTCATGGTGTCTCCCCTCGGTAGTAAGTCCATGCTTCGTTTTGTGTGATTGCCAGAACGCGAGTAACCCAGCCCCAGGAACGTCCTTGATCTTTCAGCCGTCGGATCGCTCCGCACGGATCAGTCACAAAATCCAGTCGTGCTTCTCGGTATGTGCGCAGGTGGTTTCGGTGCTTTCGATCGACCATCGCCACACGTAAAAATGCTTCCCGATTTGCCGCTGCTTCACTTTCAGAAAAGATCGGTGTGGGGTCTGTTAGGGCTTTCATGCGGCCTTCCGATCCGGCTCGCGTACCCAGTACCGGCCTTGGAACACAAAGCCGTATTCAGCGCAGAACTCATCGAATCCGTCAGGTGTGCCGACCATGCCAAGCGCATCCACCATCCGCAGCGTTACCTGGTCTACGTGCCCGTGGTGGAATCTGCACACCGGAATGATGTTTCGTGTGTCGCGTAGCAGTTCGTCGAGCAGGCGGCGAGCAACGTTGAAGTTGAATGTTGCGGCGGTGGTGTCGTCGATCATCGACCGCTCGTAGGGCTGCCATGTCTTTCCGCCGTCAAATGTCACAGCGCCGTGTTCAAATGTGTCACGTATCAATCGCTGTGGGATGATGTGCGCGGGGTCAGTTCGACCATCACATTGCGTTGTGAACGCATCGGTGACAAAGCATCGGCCACGGCCAATCATGGAATCCTGCACCAACACATCTGATCCCATTTTCGGTGCAGTCTTTTTAGACTTCCGAAGGGGCTTGCGAACCGTTCCGAACGCAGGCTTCTCGACCTTCCCGCAGGTGCGGCAGTAGGGCATGGAGTGAGCGGCGCAAAGCTTCACAACGCACCCCCAAACCCGCACCCCAAAAGGCTTTCGGGCCTATCGTTCCCCCTGCTGCCACGACGCACCATAAGCCCATACAGGATACCATCGCGCGCGGAATGGCATTTGTCGGTTACGTCCGTGTGTCGCACGTCGGCTCCCGCGAGGGTGAGTCTTTCCGATCCCCGACCGAACAGGCCGAGCAGATTCAGATGTGGGCGAAGCTTCGGGGTGTTGATGTTGAAGTCTTGGAACCCGAGCTGGATGAATCGGGGGCGAGACTTGACAGGCCGATTCTTGAAAAGGCGATCAAGGGCATCGAGTCGGGGCGATGGGAGGGGCTTGTTGTGGCGTACCTCTCGCGCTTCGCCAGATCGACCAAACACCTGCTGCACTTGACGGATCGGATTGAAGCGGCTGGCGGGTCGGTGGTGTTCGTCGCCGAGAACTTGGACACGTCCACGCCTGCCGGTCGGATGCAGCGCACCATCCTTGCTGCCGTGGCCGAGCAGGAGCGCGATGTGAAAGTTGAAGACTTTGCGCGTCGCACCGAAGATGCGGTGGCGCGGGGTCTGTGGAAGTTCCGTCAGCTCCCCCTGGGCTACAAGCTGGTCAAGCGCAGGCCCAGCGGTTTGGCGCCCAGCGTCGATGCGCCGAAGGTCAAGTGGGCGTTCCACGCTCGCGCGGGCGGGGCGACCATCACGTCGATCGCGGCGAAGATCAGAATGACCCCCAACGGAACGCGTCGCCTGCTGGCCAACCGCGTTTATCTGGGGGAGATTCGCGTCGGCAAGTTCGTCAACGCCGAAGCCCACGAACCGCTGATCGATGTGGCGACCTTCGATCAGGTTCAAGCCATGCACGGCAAGGTACCCGCGCGAAGCAAGCGCCCCGCGTTGCTTGCCGGACTGATCCGCTGCCAGTCCTGCGGTCACGTCATGGCGCGAATGAATCCCAAGAACCCGATCTATCGCTGCCACGTCAACCACTCGGCTGGCCGCTGCCCTGCGCCTGCGGGAATATCCGCACACAGAATCGAGCCATACGTCAGCGAAGTCGCCCGCGCAGAAATCCAAGTGCTGACGTTCTCCGTGCAGCGGCGAAGCGGCGAAGGCGAAAAGCTCCGCGCCGAATTGACACGCGCCGAATCCGAGCTGGCCGCCTACCTTGAAGCGACCGAAGTCGCGGGCCTGCCGATGGAAACCTTCGTCGCCGGATCGCGCAAGCGTCAAGCCACCGTCGAAGCGGCCCGCGCTCGGCTGGATGCCTTCTACGCGATCTCCCCGATCGGCGAAGGGTTCGCGGACGGCGCAGAGTTCTGGGATGACTTGAAGGCTCACGAACGAAACACCCTGCTACGCGGCCTCATCGAGGCGGTCGTCATCTTGCCGGTCGGACGCGGCATCGCCATGCCCGCCCGCGACCGGGTTCGCATCTTCGCCAAAGGAACGATCGACGTTGCTTACCGTGGTGGCGGGGTCGCCCTTCCGATCGCCGCCCTGCCGTTCCCCGACGCCGACGATCCACGACTGCTCGGGGTTGCGAGCTTCGAGGATCGATTGCGCAGCACGGGCGGCTGATGCCAGGTGGTCGGTCACGCCGGCTGCTCCCCCTTGGGTGTGGATTGGGTGGCGGCAGGATTTGGTTTATTGGGCTTCGCCCCGTGCGTCGCTGGGGTGTTGCCTTGTTGGTCTGTGGCTCGCGTGGCGGTGACGACTTCCTTCTCCCATCGAAGCCGATCTTGGATTGGAAACTTGTCTACGCGGGGGCGGGTCATTCCATTCCAGCTGCGGCCCTTGACCTCCGCAACCGTTCGCCAGCCGGACGCTTTCAGGCTTGACCCCGATTCGCTTTTCAATGTGTAGGTGACGAGCTTGAGATAGCCGAGCTTTCTTGCCGCCTGCCAGCAAGCGCCATAGAGAAATGAGCAGACGTTTCGGGTGCCGGTTGAGCAGACCCGCGCAACCTCGGCGGTGATCCCGTTGTCTAACGCACGGGCGGACGGGCGAGCAACGATCGCTACGCCAACAATCTCATCACCAAGCGCAGCTCCTAGCGAAAACAGGTGTCTACGAGCCTCTACGGGGATGCTGTGGCGGTGGTGCCGCTCAATGTAGGCGTTGGACTCTGCGAGCTTCACGGGAACGATTGTCAGCCGTGGAGCGTCCGTCACCGCCACGCGAGAATCTTCGGCAGAGTCCGCCGCTTCGGACGCTCGGCCCGAAGGGCCATAATCCTTCACCGCTTCTCCATTCACTTGATCAGTCATCGCCTGCAACTTTCTTCGTATCGGCGACCGCACTCGCAGACGCCGTTCTCAATTGGGTAGCGACAGAAGTCGCACGTTTCTTCAACCTCGTCAAGTAACTGACCATCCTCGGTAAACCCCGCGCATGGTCCACAAATCCCGCCGCCCGTTTGACGCTCCATGCAAAACGGACACATTTCGTCGCACAACGGAGCGTTATGTTGCTCTCCGCATAGGTCACAGTTCACTTGAAACACAACGGCGTTCTTCCCTTCATCCCCTGCCAGCCGATTGGCGGTATCGCTTGTGTCACAAATAAAGTTGCTCACGCTGCATCCCCTCCGTCCTGTGCGTCTCGGTAATCACTGATGTAGGCGTGTCCAGCTACGACCGCTCGGATGGATTCGATGTGGCGGTCTAGAAGATCGCTGTAGTGGTAGTCCGGCCCGAACACCATCCGACCGCGCTCTTTGGTTTCTGGATGCCACTCCCATCCGCAGGTTTCCCCAACCCACGGCGACTCAGTTTCTCCCATCGGGAAACTTCCGCCCCTGCTCTCGACGGTGGACACAAAGATCGTTCCTTCGCCGCGTGTCACGTAGCTTTGGTACCTCTCGTCAGCCATTACTCCCCACTCCCCTTGGTCTGGGTGGCGGCGGGGTGGAAGATCAGAACCGATCCGCGTTCGACCGATATCTCATGGCCCGTTGCCGCGTGGTGTCGTCGTGCAGCGCTCATACAAGCCTCGTGGTCGGTGCTGCGGTCGTCAAACCAGTCGCAGTTCCTACAGAAGGCGAGCGTTTGGATTGTCACCCAGCGTCTACGGCTCATCGCTCTCCCCTTGTTTCGTCTGTGGTGGCGGCGACGGAGCGGCGGGCCATTCGCATCGTGGCGTCGTTCTCTGGATAGCCACCGGCCACCAACTGCTTGAAGAATCGCCACACTCGCTTGTGTCGTCGGATCGCCCGATCTGTCGTGGATTCAGTCATTGAGATCACCGAGCCGTATCGACCGCAATGCCGCCTCGGCTGCACATTCCCAGCGGGTCGTTTCACTTGCGTTCTGTGCGCCCTGATAAGCGTTTCGCGCGGCTTCGCCCGCCTTCTCGATCTGCTCGTCGGTCGGCTCAAAGCGCGGGTTCTCGCGGGCCTTGATTCGCCGTTCCATCGAAGACGGTTGTGGTGTTTGGAATCGACGCCTCACGCCCCCTCACCGTCCTCGGCTTGGGCGCGTAGGAGCTTCGATCCTTCGTGGCGCTCCGGCGCTGAACTGAACACGTACATGCCGGTACCGCCCGTGAAGCCACCACGCTCGTTGAGCTTCGCGATTCGCTCTCGGTCGAGATTCACGACGGATACACCCAGATCAACGTCAGCGAGATCGCAGACACATTGCAGAACGTCGGCTAGCTCACCGATGGACGGGTCAATCAGGTACTCGCCGACTTCCTCCAAGAGCTTCTGACGGAGCAGGACCGCGTGATCCTCTCCGGCGTCGAGTGATTCGTAGACCACGTTCCCGTTGCCGAACCGACCAACGTCGTCTCGGACGAGCTTCACTAATCGCTTGCGTTCAGCCATTCCCATCGCCCCCCTCGGCTTCGGATTCGGCTATGTAAGCGGCGGCGATTTTCTGCTCCAACGCTTCAACGATCTGCGCGTTGGTCGTGTCGCCGTTCAACATCTCCACAACCCATTGCCATTCGCCAACAACAAACTCTTGCTGTCGCCTCGCCGCCGCTTCACCCAACTCCCGTAGTAGTTGGTCTGATGGATTGGCGGCGGCGCGTTCCGTTATGTCTGCGCCGAACAGTCGGCTGGCGTCGGCAAGATGCTCGACACATAGCCATTCGTG
>CAKZMQ010000003.1 GCA_937128795.1 uncultured Solirubrobacterales bacterium
GGGCGTTCGCACCACTCGCAATAGAACGTTCCGAAACAGATTCCCCAGTCGAGCACCATCTTGGAGGTCGGCAATAGCTCATCGCCGATCGACTCCTTCATGCCCTCCAGCGTGCGCAGGGTGAGTCGGTGCTCATCGAGCATCGCCTGAATCAGTGATTGTTGATCGCTGCGCTCGGCGTTGTCAGAGAAGAACAGCCGCAGCAGGCCCTCGTCCTTGAGGTCCCACGAGGTGACGTTCTGCCGAATCCAGGCCTGTAGTGCCTCGATACCAGCGGGGGTGGCGAGGTATTCGGTGCGCTCGCGCTTGCCCTGGGGGGTCGACTTCGAGGTGGCGAGACCGGCCTCTTCAAGCTTCTTCAACTCGGGGTAGATCTGCCCATAGCTGGCGGCAAAGAAAAAGCTCGTCGAGATGTCGGTCAGCTGTTTGATGTCGTAGCCGCTGTGCGGCGTCCGGGTGATGAAGCCAAGGATCGCGTACGAGACTGGTGTGAGATTGGGGCCGGACATCGCCGACCAATATATCAGATAGATATACCAATCAGCTATATGTGCGCAAAATTTCTAGCGTTCGGCACGCCAGCTCACGTAGCCACACCGGCGTTCGTGTTGTTTGGTTTCGAAAGCCCGCCGGGACTGGTCGCACGAAGCACGAACATCACAGCCACGAGCGCCGCCGAACCGAGCAGCGGAATCTGAAACCAGGCGCTCGCCGCATCGGTGCCTGCGCCCAGCGTGTGGACGACCGCGAGCACGTAGCCGATGATGGTCCAGCGGTGCAGCTTCTTCCAACGCGTGGTGCCGATGCGGGCTCGGATGTAGAACGAGAGTCCGAGAATTGCCATCACGTAGGCGCCGATGATGCCCATTCCCACGAAGAACGGGCGGTAGTCGATTGTGAACGGGACCGCCAACTGGGAAAAGGAAGGGTGTAGGTATCCATCGCCCAGTAGCAGAAGGGCATGCACCGCGATCGCGATCAACGCGGCAACCGAGACCTGCTCATGTGACTGCAGGAGCAGCCTGATCGCAAGCGGTCCGCGCCCAGGCTTTCCGGTCACGCGTTGCACCGTCTTGCCGCCCATCATCAAACCGACGACGACTGCAAAAGTCAGAAGGCAGATCGCGACGATTCCCGAGGCACGGCTTGCGAGCCACCACGCGTGTTGGGTCGGATCAAGATTCACGCTGCGACTGCCATCTGCGTCGGATTGAGCGGCGTCACCACTCCGTCGAAGTCAACCATCACCCCGCCGCGCTCAGCGAGCAACGTCCGAGCACGTGGCGCGCCGGAGAGCAGCGCGGTCTTCGCGATCGTCTCGGCCTGCAGGGCAGTATCCCCGATTGCGGTCACCGAGGCGATCCCGGTCCACGCGGGCTTTCCGGTCGACGGGTCGATCAAGTGGTGCGCTACCCGTCCTTCGCCGTCGAGCCAGCTGCGGTTTCCGATGCCCGAGGTGGCGACCGCGCCGCCGCTCAGCGTGAGCTTCAGCTCTCGGGCGGGCGCGGGGGAGGTTTTGACGCCGATCTCGTATGGCGCAGAGCCCGCAGACTGCGGGCCAACGCGCATGTCACCGCCGCAATCGACGATGTAGCTCGTCCCTTCCGGGAGCAACTGCTGCCAGAGCTCGGCAACCATGTCGGCGGCGAGTCCTTTGCCGCTTCCGCCTGAATCGATCATCAGGCCTGGCGGTCGTGTGACGGTGCGGTCGTCGCGATCGAGCTTGATTGACTTCCACGGCGCTTCGGGATTTGGACCGGCCGGCACGGCAGAATTTCCGACGGCGAGCACCTCCGCGATTGGCAGCGGCGAGACTCCGGCCCGCGATTCTCGGTAGCCGGCCGCTTCAACGGCGGACAGGAGTGTCGGATCGACCAAGCCGTCGCTCCGTTCTGCGGCGTCGATCGCGGAGCGTAGAAAACGAAACATCAGCGGTGAAACGGCGACTGTCTCGGCTGGGTTGGCGTTGAGCGCGGAGAGCTCGCTGTCTGGGCGAAAACGTGAAAGCCGGCGGTCGAAGTTACGCAGGAATCTCTCGCCCGACGCCAGGGCTGTGCTTCCCGCGTGACCGGAGTTTTGGTCGATCCAGAACCTGATGCGCGTGCCCATCAAGTCGAATTCGGTGAAGGCGAACTCTGTCACGACGCGCTTGTTGTTGGTGCGGGTGCGGGTGCCGGCGCCGGCGCCTGTGCCGGCGCCGAGGCGACCGGCTGCGGGGGAGCGCTGCTCGCGGTCTGCTGGCCGCCTCCGGTCGCGCCTGCCGCGCTTCCAGTTTCACGCGCCACCGGCTGATCCACGATCGCGGTGACCACTTTTCGCTTGATGATCAGGCGCCTGTGCACGACGGGCTGCCTGTCTGCGGTGTTCTGGGCACCAGCGTTGACGACCGGGTCCAGTCCGCTTTGGAGACGCCAAGCGAGAATCGCGACAATGATCAAGAAGCCCGCGACCGAGAGCATCGCGACGCGTTCTGCGCTGCGGCGCCTGGCGATGGCTTTAGTCGTCTTGTTCATCTTCGCCGCCATCGTCATCGCCGTGGTCGTTGTCGTGGTCTTCACGTTCAATTTCGTGGTCATCGTCGTCGCCACCGGTGGCGCTCGGTGAAGTCACCGGCTTGGGATTGGACTGCGGTGCGACGTACGCGCTGGGTGCCGGGGCCGTGGACGATGCAGCAGCGGCTGATCCTGCGTTGCCACCGTCCGAAGAGCTCGAGCTGCTGCGCTTCGGACGAACGCGCTTGCGGATGTATTCGGTGCGCTGAATGACCGTGGTCTCAACCGACGGTCCCGCTGGCGCGGATTGAGCTGAGGTCGCGGCGGTGTTGTTCGGCCGCAGGCCGCTCGCGATCCCACCCAGCAGGGCGAGCGCCGCGATCGTTGTGAGTGTGAAAATTTTCCGGTTCATTTTGGTCCCCTCTTGTCGGATGACACTGCCGCCGAGATGCTCTTTCAATGGCGCACGTCAACTATCGGTGACGGCTGTCCAAGAGACCGGTAAGCCGGTGCAAGCTTCCGGCAAAAGGTTGTTAAAGACGCGGTAAAACCCCTTGTTGGTAGGCCCAAATGCAGCGTAGGATGGATCAATGACCAGCGAAACGCGCATTCTTCTGGTCGAGGACGAGTCCTCGATATCCGACCCGCTCACCAGCGCACTCGAGCGCGAGGGTTTTGCTCCGGTGGTCGCACGAACTGCGGCCGAGGCGCTTGAGCTTGCCAGCAGCACTGAGCCGGATCTGATCCTGCTCGATCTGATGCTCCCCGATGGCGACGGCCGCGACGTCTGCAGGTCAATCCGCGTCCACTCAGCTGTGCCGATCATCATGCTGACCGCGCGCGGCACTGAGGTGGACAGGATCGTCGGGCTTGAAATCGGTGCAGATGACTATGTCGTGAAGCCTTTCAGCAGCGGCGAACTGATCGCACGGATCCGTGCGTTGCTACGTCGCACCAGTGCCACCAAGGAGTTGCCGTCAGTGTTCCAGGTCGGCGATCTCACTATCGATCAGGCGTCTCGGTTGGCGACTCTTGCGGGCGAACCAATCGATCTCTCGCGCAAGGAGTTTGACCTGCTGATCGAGCTCGTGCGTAGCGCCGGCACAGTCGTCACGCGGGAGCAGTTGATGGCTGAAGTTTGGGACGAAAACTGGTTCGGTTCGACAAAGACGCTTGATGTTCACATCGGCTGGTTGCGCAAGAAGCTTGGCTACGATACGAGCGATCCTCGGTATCTACACACCGTTCGTGGGGTGGGTTTTCGCTTTGCCACTCCGGAGGAGTTCTCGTCGGCCGTCTGAGCACACGACTGATGGTCGCGATGGCCTACGTACTGGTGCTGGCGATCGTTGCGCTGGAAATTCCGTTGGCATTGAGCCTGCGCCAGCGCATCGATGAAGAGGTCAAGCTGCAGGCCCGTAACGGTGCCAACGTGGTCGCAGTGCTGGCGAACACGGCGGTCGAGCGGGGCGACCCTGATGTAATGCAAGAGTTGGTGGCCGGCCCCGCGCGTGAGTCGCGAGGCCGCATCGTGATCGTCGACGACAATGCGCAAGTCATCGCCGACAGCGCCGGCGACGATTCGCTGGGCAGCGATCTCAGCAGTAGGCCGGAGATAGAGACGGCGCTGGCTGGCGAGGTCGCACAGTACAACCGCACCAGTACGACGCTCGGCGTAGAGCTGCTTGCGACCGCCGTTCCGGTGACCAACGACGGCAAGGTCACTGGCGCGGTTCGTGTGACCCAGGACGTCGCTGGCGAAACCGAAGCTTTCGGGCGTGCGATCGCTGGTTTGGTCGCGATCGGCTTGGCGGTATTGGCGGTCGGGCTGTTCGCGGGCGCGGTCATCGCCCGCCAGATTGCAAGGCCGCTGCGGCGCTTCGAAGGCGCCGCGCGCGCGGTGGCCGACGGTGATCTGGAGGCGCGCGCGCCCGTTGAAGGCAGCAGCGAACAGCAGGAACTCGCCCGAACCTTCAACGAGATGACCGATCGGCTTGCCAGTTCGCTGAAGTCCCAGAGCCGATTTGTGGCGGACGCTTCACACCAGCTACGCACACCGCTCACCGGCCTTAGGCTGCGACTCGAAGAGGCGAGGGCGAAGAACTCCGACGCGGCGGTCGGCGACGAGATCAGCCACGGCATCAAGGAGGTCGATCGGCTTGCTCGCACCGTCGAAGAACTGCTTGTGCTCAGTCAAACAGGTGAGCGCGACGCTCGCGCCGAGCACTTCACCCTCTCGGCACTCGTTGAAGACGCCGCTGAACGCTGGCGACCGATCGCGGACGCAGACCAGAAGACGCTCGGTGCGCGACTCGAGTCGACGCGGACCATTTCCGCGTCGCGCGCCGACTTGGACCGCGTGCTTGACGCGCTGATCGAGAACGCGATCAGCTATTCGCCGAGCAATTCATCGATCGAATTGGCTGCCGTGGATGGATCGATCACCGTTCGCGACCACGGCCAAGGTCTCGCGGCGGGCGAGGGCGAGGAAGTGTTCGAGCGCTTTCACCGCGGAAACGCCGGTGCAGCCCGACCCGACAGCACAGGCCTTGGTTTGGCGATCGCCAAGGAGCTCGCCCAGCGCTGGGGTGCATATGTGGCAGTCGCAAATGCAGACGGCGGGGGGCTGCTCGCAACGATCGATTTCGGAACACCGACAACTCAGACTGGAGCCGACCAACTATGACCCAGATTTCGAAAACTGTTGCGCTTGGGCTGCTTGGCCTCGTCGTGGCCGCCGCGCTTGGATACTTTGCGCTGGAGCTCGTCAGTCAGCCGGTTGGGCTCAACTCGCAGCCGGTGACGGCCGGCCAGGACCTCGTGCCGCAGAGCAGTTCCGTCGACAAGGTTCCCGACGCAAAAAAGCCGAAAAAGCCGAAAAAGCGGAGTTCGGGATCAACCGACGACACCTCAAGCGGCCGAGGCACGACAGTGCCCGACGACAACGGCGGACGAGGCAAGTCCGACGATGATCTCGGCGGAGGAGACGATCACGGCCACGAGGGTGGCGACGGCGACGATGACGGTGACGACGACTGACGTCGGCAGCCACTTCAGCCGACCAGCATCCAGCTGATCGCGAGCGCGCCGGTGTAAAAGATGCTCACGGCAGCGGCCGCCACGATTCGTGTTGGCCAAGTTCTGTCACCAGCAACCCGCACCGCGTAGACGGCCGCTGCGCCGAGCAACGCTTCTGGCGGGATCACGTAGAGCGCCGCGCCCGCGAGCTCGCGGGCGCCACCAGCAGGTTCCCACAGACCGGCGACTGGCGCTAACAGCTCGGTCACCAGGAACAGCATGGCGGAGACGATCGCTCCCCGCAAAAGAGTGTCGCGCGCGACCAGCACGATCACGAGCAGCGGCACCACCCACATCGCCGCCATCGCCAATGGAATCGCGTCGTCAATCCTTATGCCGCCGGTGTCAGGGAAGACGATCGAACCGAGTTCTGTTGCGAGAAACCAATCGGGAAAAACCTGAAAGAGCGAGATCGGCACGATCACGCCGAGCGCCTTTAGCCAATCGCGCCGATTGGTGGCGGTAGCCAGCAAGCACACCCCGACGGCACCGGCGATCGAGACGAGCAGCACGGCCCAGCCCTTCGCGGTCGGCTCCAATGTGAGCGCCACCGATCCTGCGACCGCGTAAACGATCGCGCACAGGACAACCGGCGCCAACGACTTCGATGCGTTACGTGGCTGTTCCACGACGGTCAACGCTACACAACGAAAAAGAGGCCGAGCCTTTTGGGCTCGACCTCTTCTCAAAACGGTGGGAGCTTGGTCGGCTCCCTGCACCGAGCGCAAAGGATCTCTTCGCGGCTTCGGCCACTCTATACCCGAGACTGGCGGGATTGAAGCGTCCTAGACGTTCTTCAACTCCTGGACGATTTCCGAAAGCGAGTCCTTGGCGTCGCCGAACAGCATCTGCGTCTGGTCGAGGTAGAACAACTCGTTTTCGATACCGGCATAACCGCTCGCCATACCGCGCTTGAGCACGATCACGTTGTTCGCATGATCGACCTCAAGGATCGGCATGCCATAGATCGGGCTGGCCTCGTTGTTCTTGGCCGCGGGGTTGGTGACGTCGTTCGCGCCGATCACGATCGCGACGTCTGCGCGCTCGAACTCGGGGTTGATGTCTTCCATCTCGACGAGCTGGTCATACGGCACGTCGGCCTCGGCGAGCAGCACGTTCATGTGGCCCGGCATACGCCCGGCGACCGGGTGGATCGCGTACTTGACCGAAACGCCCTTCTCTTCGAGCTCATCGGCCATCTCGCGAACCGTGTGCTGGGCCTGCGCCACGGCGAGGCCATAGCCCGGAACGACGATCACGTTCTGTGCGTAAGCCATCAGGATTGCGGCCGAGGCGGCGTCGGTCGACTTGACCGTTCCCTGCGGGCCTTCGCCTGCGTCGGCGCCGCCACCACCACCGCTGCTGCCGAACGAGCCGAACAGAACTCCGGCGATCGTGCGGTTCATCGCCACGGCCATCAGGTTTGTGAGGATCGTTCCCGACGCACCGACAATCATTCCGCCGACGATCAGGGCGTTGTTTCCGAGTGCGAAACCGGCGGCCGCGGCGGCCAGACCGGTCATCGCGTTCAGCGTCGAGATCACGACCGGCATGTCCGCGCCACCGATCGGCAGCACGAAGAAGATGCCTAGAACTCCGGCCAACACCGCGATCGCGACCGTGAGCATGTACGGGTCCATGCCGGTGCTGAGCAACAAGAATGCGGCGAGTCCGACCGCGCCGAGCAGCAGCAGCCCATTGATGAACTGCTGACCGGGCAACGCGATCGGCGAGCCCTTGATCCGTTCGCTCAACTTCAGGAAGGCAACGATCGACCCCCAGAAGCTGATCGATCCGATGATCAGCGAGAGCAGCGACGCGACCTCGACGTCGGTAGTGACGCCGACATTGCCGTCGGTCCAGACGAAGTACTCAGACAGCGCGATCAGTGCGATCGCGCCACCGCCGACGCCATTGAACAGCGCGACCATTTCGGGCATCGCAGTCATCTTCACCTTGCGGGCCGAGATGAATCCGATCGGCGCACCGAGCACCGTGCCGAGGATGATCCACTCGTACGTAACGATGTTCTCCATGAACAGCGTCGCGACGAGCGCGATGAACATGCCGATACCGGCGATGAAGTTGCCCTGGCGGGCCGTCGTCGGGCTGGTCAGCTTCTTCAGACCAACGACGAAGAGAATGATCGCCACCAGATAGGCGACGTTGATGATGTTCTGCGTCGTGCTCTCGGCAACGAGCGTGCTTGCGAATGGGAGTGAGAGCATCAGGCGGTCTCCTCATTCTTCGCGGGCTTCTTCTTGAACATCTCAAGCATGCGGTCGGTCACGACGAATCCGCCGACCACGTTGAGCGCTCCGAAGAACACCGCGAGCGTGCCGAGGATGACCTGCACGGTGCCCTGCGATGCGGCACCGGCGACGATCAGCGCACCGACGATGACGATTCCGTGAATCGCATTGGTCGCTGACATCAGTGGGGTGTGCAGCGTCTGCGGCACCTTGGAAATCACCTCGAAGCCGATGAAAGCGGCAAGCACGAGGATCGTGAGTTGTTGGATCAGGTTTGCGTAGTCCATGCTTAGCCTTCCGCTGGGGTCGTGGTGGACTCTTCGGCGGCCTCTTCAACGGGCGCAGGCGGCGCGAACGAACCGTCCGCTGCTTCCTTCTTCAGCGTTCCGCCGTGGGTCAGGCAGGCGCCGTCCAAGATCTCATCCGAGAAATCGACGTTGACCGCGCCCTCTTCGCCGATCATCAGCTCGAGCAGGTTCGAGACGTTCTTCGCGTACAGCTGGCTGGCGTGCAGCGGCATCGTGGCCGGAAGATTCTTCGGGCCGATCACCTTCACGCCGTTGTGCACAACGGTCTCGCCAGCCTGAGTGAGCGTGCAGTTTCCACCGGTCTCGGCGGCAAGGTCGATGATCACGGAGCCCGGGGCCATCTGGTTGACGACTTCTTCCGGGATCAACTCCGGCGCCTTGCGGCCCGGGATCGCGGCGGTCGTGATCACGATGTCCGACTCGATCACCGTCTGGCTCATCAGTTCGGTCTGCAACTTCTTCTGTTCGTCGGTCAGTTCCTTGGCGTAGCCGCCGGAGGTCTCGGCGTCGTCGGTGCCGAGGTCGATCACGACGAACTTCGCGCCGAGCGATTCGACCTGCTCGGCGACGGCCGGGCGAACGTCGAATCCAGAAACGATCGCGCCGAGACGACGCGCCGTCGCAATGGCTTGCAGCCCGGCAACGCCCGCACCGATCACGAACAACTTCGCCGGGCGAACGGTGCCTGCTGCGGTCGTGAGCATCGGCAAGAACTTCGGCGACTCGTCTGCGGCAATCAGTACGGCCTTGTAGCCGCTGACGGTTGCCTGCGAAGAGAGCGAGTCCATGCTCTGTGCGCGCGTTGTGCGCGGGATCGACTCCATCGCGAATGCGCTGATCTTGCGGGCGGCAAGTGCGCGGGCGGTGTCCTCGTCGGTCAGCGGGTCGAGGTAGCCGACGAAGATCGACCCCTCTGGCAGCTGCGCGAGTTCCTCGGACGAAGGTTTTTGCACCTTGACGACTGCGTCGGCACCGGAAACGGTTGCCGCGAAGTCGTTGGCGATGGTGGCCCCGGCGTCTGTGAACTGCGAGTCGGGGTGTCCGGCCGCCGTGCCGGCGCCGCTTTGGACGACGACGTCGTTGCCGGAGGAAGCAAGTTTTTTGACAGTCTCAGGAGTCGCTGCGACGCGTGTCTCGCCGCTTACCGACTCCTTTGGAACCGCGATTCTCATCGATTACCTCGTCGAATGCGTGGTGGAGGGACTTTCGGTTTGCAGCGCGCAAGCGTAGCCGATAATCACCCCTATCACCGACTGAATCGGTCGGAAATAAATGGACGTTTGGCACGGCCCGGCGAAGCGATCCCACGCGCGCCGGTTTCTACATGTAGAGAGGAACGAGAAAAAAAGTTCCTCGCGGGGCTAAAGGTTTTGCTTCACCTGCCGATGAGCGGAGTAGGTGCGTGCTGAAATCGGCCCCGGCAGCGCGTTTCGTACTGAGATTTTTACGTGCGAGTCGCTGGCATACTGACTTAGGCTGGCCAACGGTCCGTGGGAGAGAATGAACGCAGCAGCAACCACTCGTAACGGCATCTCCGCAGCCATTGCTCTGGCGGTGGCCTGCTGTTTTTTGGGCTTTTTAACTAGCGCTGCGATCGCCGACGGCGTCGATCCCGACCGCTTGATCGCTGTTCAGTTCAAGGGTGGCACCACTGCCAGCGAGCGCATCGCAACGCGCAAATCGGTCGACGCGACCTACGCGCACTCACTGGCCGCACCGGGGCTGCAACAGGTGGCGATTCCGAAAGGCGACTCCGCGACCGCCGCGGCGATTGCGCTGCGCGCCGACCCGAACGTCGAGCTGGCCGCCGCGGACGGTCATTTCACGGCCGACGACGACCTGGTTGCCTATTGGAACGACCCTTTCTTTGACCAACAGTGGTCGATTCGCAACTTCGGGCAGGTCTTTCTGACCGAAATCACGCCCGGCGGCCCGATCGAGTACAGCGGTACGCCCGGGGCCGACATCAACGCAGCCAACGCTTGGCCGAACGCATTGCCGATCGGCGATCCAGGTGGCGATCCGATCGGCGTGATCGACACGGGAATCGCCGCAGGTCACGAGGACCTCGCCGACTCGCTGCTGATCAACAGCGAAGAGCGCGACGGCACAGAGGGCGTCGACGACGACTCGAACGGGCTGGTCGACGATGTCAACGGCTGGAACTTCTACGACGACAACGACGACCTGCGTGACTTCTACGGCCACGGGACCCACGTGGCGAGCATTGCTTCGGCGACGACCGACAACGCGAAGGGCATTTCGGGCGTCAGCGCATGGTCGAACGTCCTGCCGCTGAAGGCTGCCGACGACACCGGGTTGTTCTCCTGGGCGGCGATCCGCCAGTCGGTCACCTACGGATTGGCGCGCGGCGTACGCGTTTTCAACGGCAGCTTCGGCGGGCCCGAGATGGACCAGGCCTTCGACGCGATCATCGCCGCCAACCCCGACGCGCTGTTCATCTTCTCTGCCGGGAACGGTGGTTCGGACAAGATCGGCGACGACCACGATGATTCCGGCGGTCTGAAGCACCGCTACCCGTGCGACGTCGGCCACGACAACGTCGTCTGCGTGGCGGCAACGGATTGGAACGACCAGCTCACGAGCTTCAGCGACTACGGCGTCGACTCGGTCGACATCGCCTCACCGGGCGCGCGCATCTATGCCGCCAAGCCTTGCCAGAACATCTCGTCCGAAGCGGAATGCCCGACGGACGAACCAGAGGAAGCTCGCGTCGGCTACGCGGGAGGGCCCGGTGCGTACCAGTTGCTCAGCGGCACCTCGATGTCGACGCCGATGGTCGCCGGTGCCGCCTCGCTGCTCTGGGGCAGCTACCCGAGTTTGCACAGCTCACAGATCAAGAACGCGATCGTGAACTCCGGCCAACCGTTGAGCGAGTTGACGACCAAAGTCGCCTACGGGTCACGCCTCGATCTCGCCGCCGCGCTGACTGCCGCCAGTGAATTCGAGACCGTCGAAGAAGACTGGCCAGTGCCGCCACCCCAGCCGCCGGCACCCGACGAAGGGGATCAGGACGGAGGAACCGGCGGAACGATTGGAACGGTGCCGCCACCTGCGCTGCCTGCGCCAATCCCGGCCCAGCCAACGACTCCGGCTCCGAAGCCGCTGAGATACCGGGTCTATCGCCCACGCGTCGCACGCATCGGCCGCTCGAAGCGAATCAAGTTGAAGTTGCGCTGTTCGGCGCGCTGTTCGGCGATGGTGACGGTGCGCCCAGAGGTCTCCAAACTGAAGCAGTTCCGGCGACGCGTCGGCCGACGCGGTCCGGGTACACGAGCGATCAAGGTGAGAATCCCGACCCGCCGCCTGCGGGCACTGCGAGCGCTTGTGCGCGAGGGCGTCAGGCCTCGCGTCTACTTCTCGGTCGTTGTCAAGGATGCGAAGGGCGCAGAGGGCATGCCGGTCGTATTCAGCATTCGCCTCAAGCGCTAGTTGCTGCATCGGCCGCGCGAGTGGCTTTGGCCACGCCGGTAGCATCGGCGTCACGGGTAGCATCGGCGCGACGGGCAGCATCGACGGCACGGATAGCATCGGCCGAACGATGCCCGAGCACCGAACCGACGCGAGCTCCACCGCCGGGCAGTTGAATCTGCCGAACATGCTGACGGTCCTGCGGATCGCGCTCGTCCCGGTCGTGCTTTTCGGACTGCTGCAAGAGACCGCAAATGGCGACGTGGTCGCCGGCGTCGCCTTCGCCGTGGCCGCGTCGACCGACTGGCTCGACGGCTACTACGCCCGCTCGCGCGGGATCATCACCACGTTCGGCAAGGTGATGGACCCGATCGCCGACAAGCTGCTGATCGTCGGCACGTTGGTCACGTTGAGCGCGCTGGATCGGATGAGCTGGTGGGCGACCGGCCTGGTGCTCGGCCGCGAGTTCGCGGTCACCGGCCTGCGCTACGCCCGCAAAGAGGACGGAGTGATGAGCGCCAGCCAGTACGGCAAGCTGAAGACGGTGCTGCAGTCGTTCGTTCTGCTGATCGTGATCGTCGCGCAGCCATCCACCGCAGTCGACGTGCTGATCTGGGTGATGGTCGCCGTCACGCTGCTGACCGGGCTCGACTACTTCGTCCACACCGGGCGGCGAATGGACGAGAAATCCAGAGTCTCCGCTCCCAGCGACTAACCAGCGCTCAGGGCAATCATGCGCTTGAGTTGCGTACCGCCTTGATCGGCCGCGGACGTACTGCCTCGATCGGCCAGAGGCGCACCGCCTCGATCGGCGCCGCGAGCTCCGCCGAAAAATCAACAACGCATTCCCAAGCCACATTCCGCCGCATGCCCTGTCCATGCGGCGCGCCTCATGGACAGGGCATGCGGCACTTCGCCCCACCGGAATCGGGCAGCAGGATTTTGGCATCGGCTGGGGCACTTCGGATCCGGCAGCCGACCCTCAGATTGGACGGTATGGGTGTAGGTCGGGATTGACTCCTGCGGTGTTCAGCTTCTTCCGGACGATCGAGGGTCCGACTCTGTTCATGTGTTCGCGGTAGCCGTCGATTCCGCCGAAGACGCGCAGCGTTCGATCGACGTCCAGCCAACTGCACGCACGGTCGCCACAGATCACGCGATGGCTTGAGAACGGATTGTCGAATTGAAGAATCGGATCGTTCAACTCGACGTAGGCGATCATGTTCTTCACATAGTCCGGATCGGCCTCATCGAGTTGCTTTGCGGCGTAGCGCCCGTCGAACACCGGGCCGCGCCAGCCACGCTCCCTGTTGAAATGGCGACCGTAGCTTGAGAGCACCCGAGACATGAGCTGCCTGATTCCGTCGCTGCTGAACTGATGTAGCACCAAGTGCAAGTGGTTGTCGAGCACACAGAATGCGAGCACGGCGACAGACTCGGTCAATTTGAAATGCGGTCGACGCGACGCGTCCACGGTGGGTTCCGGACTCAAGTGATTGCGAAACCGCGCGAGCAACTCCGATTTCTCGTGCTCCGAGCCGAACACTTTGATGCGATGAATGCCATGAACAGTCACGTGAAAAGTCGAGTTCGCAGCGTTCAGCGGTTTCAACTGAAATCCAGAGGCCATTAACTAGTTAAGGGCCCGAGTCAAGAATGTTTACCCCCCTCCAGCAGAACAAATTTCAACCGCAGTTCGCAGATCCCCATTCCCAAGCCACGTTCCGCCGCATGCCCTGTCCATGAGGCGCGCCGCATGGACAGGGCATGCGGCACTTTGCCCCATCGCAACTGCTGCGCGGAATTGGGCAACCTGGCTACAAGGGCGGATGAAGCTGCTGAGCGCGGGTCGAGCCGCTGGCCCGGGGCGCCGCTAGCGCGGGTCGAGCCACTCGCGAAGAGTGAGGTGCCGCGCGGGCGAGTCATTGCCCGCGAGCTCGGCGGCGACTTCGTCGATCAACCCATAGCGTTCGGCAACCACGTTGTGCTGGTGGATCGTCTCCAGATTCTCCTGCCGGGCAAAGACAAACGCCTCGGCACCGAGTGATCCGTCGTATTTGGCGACGACGCCGCTGATCATCTCGCGTACGCAATCCTCGACGAAGCGCGGGCGGCGGTGTGCCTTCTCGACCACCTCGACCTCGTCAGATCGCTTCATCAATTCGTAGATCTCCGAGCTCATCGAATCCTCGGCGATCTTCAACAGGTCGGCTGCCTCGATCGTTCCGTCCCAATCCTCGGGACACCCCACGTGCAGGCTCGCGAGCCCGCGCTGGTTGTGGGTGGCCACAGGAACCGCGTCGAAGATCTGCTCAACCTGATCGTCGGTGAAGCCGTGTTCGGTCAGGCGGGCATGCGATCGCTCGGCGACCAGGTCCTGCGCGCAGGGGCAGGCAGTCATGCCGTGAGCCTGCACGCCCACCAGCTTTCGAGTGCCGCGTGCAGAGGCGACGGCGGTGCCGAACATCGTGTAGATCTCCTGCGTGCGAACGCCGCTGACCGGCGCCGGCTTGTGTTCGGGATAACGCGCTTCGATGCGAACCTCGGCGCGAGCACCGCCCTGGCGCTCGCGGATGATCTCGGCGATGTGACCGGCGAGAATCTCGGCGCGGAAGGCCTCCTTCAGAATCACCTCGTCGATCGCTTCGTTGACGACCTCTTCGAAGCGCGACATGTGCACACCCTTCTGGGCGGCTGCGAGATCCACGAAACAGTCGAGCTTTGCGTGGAAGAGATTGCCGTCGCCGCCGTCCGAAATCCGCACGATCTTTTCGACGTTGGTGACGCCAACTCGCGAGAGCGTCGCAGTCACGCGCGGGCGCTCACTCTGCACATCGCGGCGCGGCGCGGTTCGATCGAACGGCTCGCTGGTCTCGGCCTGCGATGCCCCCACAGCAGGCGCGATCGTCTGCGAGGAGTCTGAGGATGAGTTCGGTGGCGACGTCATGTTTGCGACTCTAGCGCCAATTCGCTCTGCGAACTGCCGTCATTCGTCGATGATCAATACGCAGCCCGCGCGCCGAAAGTTGGGATTTGCAGCAGGTTTCGAAACCCGCTCGGCAAGCGGATATCGGCACGGTTTTGGGCGCGCGATCAGGTGCTAGCTTTGGCCTTTCGGTCTTGCTCGGGCCACTCCGTCAGGCGACTTGTGCCGAAAGGTTTGGGGGCAGACAACCGATACTTGAAGGATGGCCTTGCGGTTTAAGGCTTGTAGGACTTTGATGTGCGAATGCCTTTGACTGACGGGGCGTAATGGGGCGAGATGGCGGAACCTGCAAAAGACACAGCGGCAGACAAAGTGCCCGCTCCTGCGGTTACCGACGACGCCGTCGAATCGTCGAACGCCGTTGCTGGAATTGAAGACCTCATCACGGCGGGGCGCGACCGCGGCTACGTGTCGATCGAAGAAATCGAAACGCAGATCGACGCAGCCCTCACTCCGGAGCAGATTCAGGAACTGCGCACCGACCTGACCGAACAGGGCATCGACCTCGTCGGCAGCGCCGACGAGGGTCCGACCGAGACCGAGACAGAGTCGAAGGCCTCGGTTCCCAAGCTCAAGGCTGGCGCGAAGTTCGCGCCGCAGGAAGAGATCGATACCTCGGCAAGCGTCGACTCGCTGCGTCTGTACTTGCGCTCGATCGGCCGCGTTGAACTGCTCACCGCCGAGCAGGAGGTTGAGTTGGCCAAGCGGATCGAACGCGGCGACGACAGCGCCAAGCAGCACATGGTCGAGGCGAACCTGCGGCTGGTGGTCTCGATCGCCAAGAACCACGTCGGCCGCGGGCTGACGTTGCTCGACCTGATTCAAGAGGGTTCGCTCGGGCTGATCCGTGCGGTCGAGAAGTTCGACTATCGCCGCGGATACAAGTTCAGCACCTACGCGACCTGGTGGATCCGCCAGGCGGTCAGCCGCGCCGTCGCCGACAAGGCGCGCACGATTCGCATACCTGTGCACATGGTCGAGCGGCTGAACACGATCACCAACATGGAGCGCCAGCTGGTGCAGAAGCTCGGGCGCGAGCCGGAGCCGCACGAAATCGCCTCCGAACTCAAATGGCCGACCGCCGAGGTGCGCGAGCTGATGCGCTTCAGCCAGCAGCCGGTTTCGCTCGAGAAGTCAGTCGGCGACCAGGAGGATTCCGAACTGATCGACCTCGTCGAGGACAAAACCGCAGAGTCCCCCGACGAAGCGGCAGCAGAAAGCATTCAACGCGAGACCGTGTGGCGCGCGCTGAGCATGCTCAGCGAACGCGACCGAAAAGTCATCGAGATGCGTTACGGCCTTGACGGTCGTAAGCCAGCGACGCTCGACGAGGTCGCGACCGAACTGGGCCTCACGCGCGAACGCGTGCGTCAGATCGAGCACAGCTCTCTGAAGCAGCTCAAGCGCCTGCCCGAGGCGATCGCGCTGCGCAACGGCTAGTTTCGGACGGAGCGAGATGACCAGCAGCTCCGACCCAACCCGCAAGCCGATCGCAATGGATGTTTCGCGCGTCTCGCTGCGTTCGCTGACCAGCACCGTGCAGGTAGATCTGCCGGAGTTTCAGATTCCGCCGGCGGACCCGTTCGAGCTGGCCGCGCAGTGGATTGCTCGGGCGATCGACAGTGGTGCGCGCGAGCCGGGCACGTTCGCGCTTGCCACCGCAGACAGCGCCGGTCGGCCATCCAGCCGTTTCCTGCTGTTGAAGGGTTTCGACGACACCGGTCTGCTGTTCGTCAGTCAGACGACGAGTCGCAAAGGCTCGGATCTCGCGTCCAATCCGCACGCCTCGGCCAGCTTCTATTGGCAGGAGCTGCGCCTGCAACTGCACATGTATGGATCGGTCGAGATCATCCCGGCGGCAGAGTCCGACGCGCTGTTCGCGCCGCGCCCGCTGCCGTCGAAGGCCGTCGCCTCGGTGTCGCGCCAGGGCCAGGACCTGCTCGACGAGAACATCTTCAACACCGAGGTCACCAAGCTGATCGCGCAGGGCAATCGGCTCGACCGGCCAGACCGCTGGGTTGGCTACCGCCTGAGGCCCGAGCGCTTCGAGTTCTGGCACGGTGCGGCCGATCGCATGCATCAGCGCCTGGAGTACACGTTCGAAGAAGAGAACTGGAACTGGCGGCGCGTCCAGCCGTAGGACCTCCGGCGCTCGGTGCCAGCGGCCCGATCGCGCCACCCTCTAGAATCCACGCGTTCCACCTGGCGGGATGTCCGAGTGGTTAAAGGAGACAGGCTGTAAACCTGTTGGCTCTGCCTACGTAGGTTCGAATCCTACTCCCGCCACTTTCTCGACCGAATCGTTGCTGCTGGTAGTTTGACCGCCGTGGCAAATGAATCAGATTCAAAGCCGTACGCCGGCAAGATCGCAGTGGTCACCGGTGCCGGATCGGGCATTGGGCGATCGACCGCCAAACTGTTCGGCAAGCTCGGCGCCAAGGTGCACGTGGTCGACCTCAATGGCGCCGCCGCGATCACCGTCGCCGGCGAAATCAATGACGATGGCGGCGAGGCCGAGGCGCACACCGTCGATTGCGCGGATGCGCAGGCGGTCGAGGCCCTGGCCGAGAGCGTCTACAACGACGACGCCCGCGTCGACATCCTCCACAACAACGCCGGAATCGGCCACGCCGCACCGGTGCAAGACACCGAACTTGACGACTGGAAGCGGATCGTCGACGTGAACATCCTCGGAGTCGTCAATGGCGTCCACGCGTTCGTGCCGCGCATGCAGCAACAGGGCGGTGGCGGCCACATCGTCAACACCGCATCGATGGCCGGGCTGACGCCCAGCGCGGGGATGGTCCCCTACGCGACCTCCAAGTTCGCGGTCGTCGGAATGAGCATGGCGCTTGACGCCGAGCTCGCCGCCGACGGCATCCGCGTGACCGCGCTCTGCCCCGGCGTGATCGACACGGCAATCGTTGAAAACTCCACGGTGCGCGGCTCGATCGCGCCTAAGCACGAGCAGTTGATCAGCTTCTACAAGAAGCGCGGCGCGTCGCCGGACGTGGTCGCCCGCGACACGGTCACGGCGATCCGCAAGAAGCAGGTGATCAAGCCCTCGCCCTGGTGGCAGGTTTCACCGGGTTGGTTGCTGATGCGGATATCGCCGCGCGCGTACGTGTGGGTAGCCGGGCGGACGTACAAACGAATGTTCGGCTGATTCGTACCTACGGCTAGTCCGCCGCCGCTGCCGCATGCGCGGGGCATAGACTGCGGATTTCAGTGACCCGCGCCCTTTACGCACTCGGCAGGACCTGCGCCAAGCATGGCTGGATCGTGCTGGCCATCTGGATCGCGCTGTTTGCCGCGCTGGGCTACGCCGCCAAGACCAACGGCGAGAAGCTCAACGACAACCTCACGTTGCCCGGCACCGGCAGCCAACAGGCGACCGACGTGCTGGACGACAAATTCCCGTCTCAGGCCAACGGCTCCACGCCGGTCGTATTCGTCGCGCCGAAGGGCAAGACCGTCACCGAATCCAAGTACAAGGACGCGATCACCACGGTCTACGACGACTACAAGAAGGACAAAGACGTCACCAACGTGGTCAGCCCATTCAGCAGCGCGGGCGCCGAACAACTTTCTAAGGACAAGCGGACCGCCTACATCGGCATCACGCCGGTCACCAGCCCAAGCGACATGACCACCGATGATGCGCAGGCGATCATCGACGTGGCCGACCCGGCGGTGAGGGCCGGTCTGGCGGTGTCGATCGGTGGATTCGTGGGCGAGAAGCTTTCGGCCGACACCAGTGAATTGAGCGAGGCGATCGGTTTGACTGCGGCGGTGCTGATCCTGCTGCTGACGTTCGGAACGTTGGTCGCGATGGCGATGCCGATCGTCAACGCAATCTTCGGGCTTGGCGTTGGGCTGAGCCTGCTGGCGTTCAGCAGCGCGGTGATCGACGTGCCGACGGCCGCTCCGGCGCTCGCCACGATGATCGGCCTCGGTGTTGGGATCGACTACGGCCTGTTCATCGTCACGCAGCATCGCAATCAACTGGCAGCCGGGATGGAGCCGCGCGAGTCGGTCGCGCGTGCGACCGCGATCGCCGGTGGCGCGGTGGTGTTTGCCGGCAGCACGGTGATCATCGCGCTGGTCAGCTTGTTCGTGGCGGGCATTCCGATCGTCAGCGCGCTTGGCTATACGAGTGCGCTCGTGGTGTTCGTCGCGGTGCTCTCGGCGATCACGATGCTCCCGGCGGTGCTCGGATTGCTGGGCGATCGCGTGAACAACGGGAGGGTGCCGTTCCTCAATCGCGGCGTGCCCGAGGAGCGCACGATTTGGCATCGCTACGCGGAGTCCGTGAACCGCCACCCCTGGCGTGCGATCGGCGTTGCCGCGCTGATCCTCGGTGTGATGGCGATCCCGTTCTTCTCGATGTCGCTGGGCCAGACCGACGACGGACAGGAGACGCCGGGCAGTCAGGTGCGGGTCTCTTACGACGCGTTGGCCGCCGGCTTCGGTGCGGGCGTGAACGGGCCGTTGTTGGTTGCGGTCGATCTGTCCAAACCGGCAGAGAACGACCAGAAGTCGCTGGACTCGCTCCAAAGCGAGCAGGTCCAGCAGCAAGGCGGCGAAGCAGGCGGCGCGTCATCGCCAAGCTCCGCCGACCAGGCGACGGCCGCCGAGCAGCAGGCGTTTTTGATGTCGAAGGCGTCGGACCCGCGCCTGCAGACGCTGATGAAGGACATCCAGAAGACGACGGACGTCGACAGCGTCAGCGAACCGGCCGTCAACGACAGCGGTACTGCGGCGGTCTATTCGGTGATACCGAAGAGTTCGCCGTCGGACGAGGCGACGACGGACTTGGTCAACGACCTGCGCAACAACGTGCTGCCGGCCGCGACCAAAGGCCAGGGCATGACCGCATACGTCGGCGGCTCAACGGCCGGCTACATCGATCTCGCCGATCAGATCAGCGACCGCCTGCCCGAGGTGATCGCTCTCGTGCTGTTCCTGAGCTTCTTCCTGCTGATGATGGCCTTCCGCTCTGTGTTGGTGCCGCTGAAGGCGGTGGTGATGAACGTGCTGTCGATCGCCGCTGCTTTTGGCGTGGTGAGCTACGTGTTCTCGCACGACTGGACGGCGCGATTGGTGGGTCTGGAACAGGCCGTGCCGATCGTCTCGTTCGTGCCGCTGATGATGTTTGCGATCTTGTTCGGGCTGTCGATGGACTACGAGGTCTTTCTGATGACCCACGTGCGCGAGGAGTACTTGGTCAGCGGAGACGCCCGCGGCGCGGTGGTCGAGGGGCTGGCCGGAACGGGCCGCGTGATCACTTCGGCGGCGTTGATCATGGTGAGCGTGTTCTGCGCGTTCATCCTCGACGGCGATCCGAACATCAAACAGTTCGGCGTCGGCATGGCGGCGGCTGTGTTGATTGACGCGACGGTCGTGCGCTGCGCGCTGGTGCCAGGGATCATGCGGTTGATGGGGGATCGGGCGTGGTGGTTCCCCGGATGGCTGGATCGCGTGACGCCGCGGGTGTCGATCGAGGGGCGCGAGTGGTTTGCTCGGCGGGATGCCGAGATCGCGGCCGCGGGCGAGGACGACGGCGCCAGCTAGACGGATCTTGTCGCGCGCACAGCCGCGCGCAGTCGCGAGCGGCGGCGCGCCTCCAAACGCAAGATTCACCGACGGCAAGTTACTTGCACGTATCTGGAGCGTTGCATTTGTGACGAATCCCCTGTACGGTAATTAGATACCGAGATTTGGGGAGTCGGTAGGAGGAAGCGCACGATGATGTTTTTCAAAAGGACTGGAAAACCCCGTCAACGACCGGACAGCATCCGAGTTCTGGTCGCTGAGGATGACGCGTTGGTGTTGGACGCGTTGACCACGATCATCGGCTCCGATCAGGACTTCACGGTTGTCGGAACTGCCCACGATGCGGATTCGGCGATCGCCGGAATCATCGGCGCCGCGCCGGATCTCGTACTGCTCGACGTCCGCATGCCCGGCGGCGGCGGCGAACGCGTCGCGCAGTCAATCTGTGAGACCCGGCCCGCAGTGCGCATCGTCGCGATCTCATCGCACGACGACGAGCACACGATCGAGACGATGATTGCCGCGGGCGCGCACGGCTACGTCACAAAGGATTCAAAGCCAGAGAAAATTCTCGACACGCTCAAGCGCGTCGCGTCGGGCGAGACGATCTTCACACCGATCACGTCGGAGAACGTCGTCCGCAAGTACGCGCAGTCGTCCCAGCGCCTCAAAGAAGAGCGCCAGATGCGTCGCACCCGCGAGGAGCGCGTGCGCAAGGTCTGCGAACCGGGCTACATGACCAGCGTCTTCCAGCCGATCGTCGACATTCGCAACGGCGAAATCGTGATGTACGAGGCGCTCACCCGCTTCGACCCGATGTTCGGCATGAATCCGCAGCAATGGTTTGAGGAGGCCGAAGAGTTGGGGATGTCCGCGTTGCTCGAAGCGACCGCGCTGGCCAACACAGCCACCGCCATGACGATGGCCGATGCCAACGACATCACCGTCTCGCTCAACGTTTCACCTGGCACGCTGCTCGACCCGGAGATGGCCAACTGCTTTCTCGCCTTCACGCCCGACCACATGGTGGTTGAGATAACCGAACACGCGCGGATCAACGACTACGGATTGGTGAAGGCCGTCGCCGAGAAGCTGCACGATCGCGGCACCCGGCTGGCGATTGACGATGCCGGTGCCGGGTTTGCCAGCCTGCGCCACATTCTCGACCTCAACCCCGACCTGATCAAGCTCGACATCTCGTTGGTGCGGTCGATAGACACAGACCCGGCGCGCCACGCCCTGGCCGCCGGGCTGACGACCTTTGCCCAAGAGATCGGCGCCGAGATCGTCGCCGAGGGCATCGAGACCCGCGAAGAATTGGACGCGCTCTGCGACCTGGGAGTGCACTACGGCCAGGGCTATTACCTAGCGCGCCCGGCGCCGCTGGAAGAGCTGATGAAGATCGAGATTTCGGTCTGAGCTGAGCGGTTGCCGGCTAGGCGACGAGCACGTCTGCGACGGGCTCGAACGCGTCGGCGAGTTTGTTGCTCGCCAACCGCTTGCGCAGGTCAAGGCGCGTGCGCTCGTCGAGTTTGTCCAGCAGCTCGCGCACTTCGTCCCAAGCCTGATCCTCGACGATCGTGCTACCGAAGCCCTTGATCGCGTTGGCGTTTCCACGCAGCAGCGCTGCGACTGGCGCGGTCGGATCGTCCATCTGCGCGAGCGCAGGAATCAGCACCTGCCACAGCACTGGATCGTTGGTGTTGTCGATCATCTGGTCGAGCGACTTGGCGTCCAGCTCGGCGGTGATGTTGATCAGGCGCAGGTATTGCTCGTCGGAGAGATGGCAGAGCAGGTCGATCGCCTCGGGCCAGTGGTGCTTGGCAAGAGCTGTCTTGATCACGCTGATAACTCGTTCATCGGAAACGGTGGCGAGCGCGTCGGAGAGGCGCGATTTGTCCTCGGTGACAAAACCGATCTGCAGCAGTGCCTCGTCGCTGGCGTTGGTGAAGATGTGATTGAGCGTGGAGTCGTTGACGAAGGCAACGAACTGCCCCATCACGACGTACTCCTCGCGGTTGACCAGTTCGATCGCCAGCGCGTCGACGGTTTTGTCGGGCAATCGCGAAATCACGGGTTCAATCCGCCGCGGGTCGATCTCGACGGCGATGTCAGCAACAAACGGCGTGGGCAGCTTGCCGACCACCTGTGCTGCCTGCTTGGCATCGATGAAGCCGGCAATGCGCGAGGCGAGCACCGGGCCAACGGCCTCTTTGGTCAGCGAAGCGATGATCGAAGAGGGGAGCAGGTTGCCGACCTTGGCGAACTTCTCGAGGCCGCCGCCCTCGGAGCCGTAGAAGATGTCGAGCAGTTGCTGGCGAAACGCGGCGATCGCTTGCCCGTCGATCTGTTCGAGGTAGGCAAGTTCGGATACGTCAGTGCCGAGCACTCGAGCCAGCTTGGCGATCTCTGCGCGGGTTTCGAGGAGGTCGCTCATTGCTGTGGTGAGTCCTTATTTGCCGGAGCCGAGCACGCGGCGAACGGAGCCTCGCAGCGGGCGCGGGGCCTGATTGATGATGTTCAGCTCGGCCTGCTCGATCGCGGCCTTGTGACCGGCGAGGCTTTGCTCGACGGCGTTGGTGAGATGATTGAGGTCTGCGGCGCTCAGTTGGCTGAGCTGACGCGGCGGCGTGGCGCTGGTGGCCTTGGCGAGGCGGGTGAACGCTGCCGAAGGCTTGCTCGAACTGGGACTACTGCTTTTCGTACTGGCGACCGAGGCCATGATCTGTCAATTCTGTACTGCCGACACGACGGCAACTTGAGAGTTGACGCTTTGAACCGAGTTGACGTACAGCGTGACGGAACCGAACGTCGTACCACCAATCTAGCGGGTCAAGCCGACATCAACAACTGCCGACTAAGATTCTCGACCTCGCCCTCTTAGCTCAGTTGGTAGAGCACTTCCATGGTAAGGAAGGGGTCTCCGGTTCGAGTCCGGAAGAGGGCTTCAGTGTTCATGCGGGTTTAGGCGGTTTGCTTGCCGCCCTCTGAATCCCGTGCGAACAATTTACGAACATTATTTGGGCCTTTTTGCCCGATTTGAATGTCCTCGTTGCTCTCGTTTACCACTCGCAGGACCAACTCTCTGGCCTGATCGACCATCTGACCGGCGGGCAGTCTTTCGCCCTCGTCGAGATCGGCGATCACGTGTGCGTAGGTGTCGAGCGTCATCGTCGGCGCGTGCCCGAGCTGGGCGGCGACTTCGACAACTGACTTTCCTTCGCGGATCAGCAAGCTCGCGTAGCTGTGGCGGAGCGTGTAGGGAGTGACGTCACTTCGGCCGGCGGCGATTGCCGCCCGCTTGAAGATCTTGCGCTCCCAGCTCTTGTACATCTCGCGGCCCCAGGGCTTGCCCTCCTGGCTGCCCGGGAAGATGAATCCGGTCACGTCGTCGCTGCGCAGGCGCCATTCAGATAAGTCATGGCGCAGCGCAGGCATCAGCTTCACGGATCTGATCTTGCTTGTCTTTGTCTCTTTGAGCGAGCCGTATGAAACGGCGCGCTCAACGAGGATCGTGTTGGTCCTTATGTGTTCCCAGTCGAGCGCGAGTGCCTCGCCTGGGCGCATGCCGGTGTAGGCGAGAACCGAGACCAGTGTTGCGTCGCGGTGCTGGCCGTTTTGCAGCATGCAGAGCCGGATCTTCTCAACCTCGATCGGCGTCACCGGGCGAACTGCCCTGATGCGCTTGGACGAAGGCTTTCGCACCTCGCGGCCGGGGTTGGTCTGGATCTCGCCCCAGACGACGGCAAGCTGCAGGCATGCCTGCAGCGTGTTCATCGCCTGCTTGACCGTTGCCGGCCGAGCGCCAGCACGCTCCATCGCGCCTCGCCATTCCTGGATGAGCCGCGGCGTTACTTGCCGAAGCTGCATCTGGCCCATGTGAGGCAGGACGTATGTGTTCCAACTGTGGGCGTACTTCTCACGCGTCGATTCAGCAAGGTTCTGCTGAACATGGGTCTCCCACCACTGCTCGCCGAACTCGGCAACAGTCTGCTTGCCGGCGTCGAGAGTTTGGAGGGAACCGGCGCGAGCCGCGATCCGGGTTTGCGCCTCAAAAGCCGAGGCGTCCTTCTTGGTGGCAAAGGAGCGTGACCGATTGCGACCGAACTGGCGGTAGCGAACGACGTAGCTGACTGTGCCTTGTTTGTTCATGCGCTTGTGAATGCTCATGTGCGTTCTCCAATTTCTGGAAGGTGCACTTGGGCGACTCCTTCAGCATAGGCACGTGGTCGGTGCGCGGCATTTCTACCTGCGGCGCGGAGCGGTCCGTTGGCTTTTGGCATGTCAAGCCTCTAGGTAGCCGGGGAGCTGCCGGTCCGCTCGCGGCCGGCGCGGGCGCGCAGTTTTGTTGGTCGGCGCATCTTGCGGCTTGGGCGAGTAGCGGCTTGATTCGATCCACTCGGTGATCCACTGGGGCGTGGTCCTCAATGCCGTTGAGCGGCCTAGGCACGCGGCGGCGAGGCGGCCGTCCTCGATCGCTCGGTAGATCGTCTTTGGTGAGACGCCGGCGAGTGCGGCGGCTTGGGCGACGGTCAGTGTCGCGGTGTTTGTTGGTTCCCCATCCATTGCATTTCTGCCTCCTGTGTTTGCGGCGTCCCTGCCGCGGTCTGGTTCGGCCTTGTTTGGCCCTTACTTACGTAAAGGGGATTAGGGGGGTGGAAATCGTCAGCCTGCTCGAGAAAATTCTTCTCATGAGCTAGCCGCGTCGTGTTCGCATCGACATAGGTTTTTCGCAGTCCTACCCGGTAACTAGTTTGAGCAGATGTCGAGTGGGTCTCAAGGCGAGGGCAAGCGAACTGTTGACTTGCTAAGTCGGTCTGAGACTGACGCGGACCCGTACGAGCCGCCGGTGGCTGCCCAAATCGTTTGCTGCACGCTTGTATTTCTTGGCGGTGCAGTGGCTCTGCTTCAAGCGGCGTACGAGGTCAGCTATTCCACAATCACGGGCGGATTCTTTGGCGAAGTCGCTGTCGACGACGATCCACTCGAACCGATTCTCGTGCTCGTGGCCGGTGCGGTTTTATTTTTCGCAACGACCCTCCTCATGTGGCAGGGCAGCGGTCGACTGAAGGCGATCCGCCTTCAGATTCTCGTGGTCGCCGGTGCAGTTGGACTTGTTTTTATCTTGGGCGAGGGAATGGAAGATTTATGGCGATCGCTAGTGCTGCCATTCGGTGCGGGAGCGATTGCGATGATTGCTTGGCGGCGCGCGGAGGCGGTGTCTTGGGTTGCCGCGGGTGCAGCTTGTCTTTTTATCCGCTGACCGGTTTACTCGCTAGCGCGTGACGCACGAGCGTCGACACCCCGCGATTGATCGAAATGACTACGGCTCGACGCACCTGAAGCTTGAGAAAGCTGGAAAATTGGTGAGACGAGTTTCAGTCTCGCCTTCGACCTCGCTGCGTCACCGCCGGGGCCTGATCAGAGGGCAATTCTCAATCCGTTTTCTTGAGCACAAGTTCATCATTCTGAATCAGCTCAAGTACCTGCGCGGTGCAATTGGCTGCAGCTTTCTGTGTCTCGAGCGGCAACTTTGCTGAATATCGCTTGAGTTTCTTTTTTAGTGCTGCTATCTGCTTGCGAGCCTTGCGCGCCTTGGCACGAAGTTTGCGCTTGCGAGAAGCTGTCTCTGCGCGTTTCAATTGGCTGTTTGTTTTCGTCAAAATCTTCTTGTGCGCGGCTAGTTTGCGACTGGCTGATCGTGTGGCGCGATTGAGCTTTGCGGTTTCGTGCTGAGCCGAGAGGCAAGACTGAATCATCAGGGAGTCGGGCGCCGGGATGGGTGTAACCGCTGCCGTCGGAGACAACGAGAATCTCACCGTGCAGCCAACCGCGGCCGAACCCGATTTGTTGAAGACAAGGATGTACATCTTCTTGGCACCGCTGACGGTGAAAACGTGTTCTTTTGTCGGCGCTGACGCAGACACCATAAGCCGGACTATTTCGGTGCTTCCGTCCTCCTTGAAAAGCTGAATCGCGGCCTGTGTGTATCCGATACCGCCGAAAGAACCACGACACTGTCCGCTTAGATGCGTTGCAGTCAGCTTCATTTGCACTTGACCTGGTGTGTAGAAATAGAACCAGTCAAGATCGTTGGCGGTCTCTTGTGTGACGTCGTAATTCACACCGCCCTCTAACGGCCCAATTGCCTGGACGAGATTGTCATTGGGTTCATACGCGGCGGACCAGCCAGCCTGCGCGAAAGAAAGTTGCACAGTAATACTGGCTAGAACCGCGACCAAAACTGTGAGCGAAGCGTTAAGGATGCCGAGTTGACAGCGAACCAAGATATTTCTCCTGATACTGGATTGCCATTTTGTGAGCCCTCTTCGACCAACCCCATTTAGGGAGAGTGAAGAATACTCAATAGTCAGGTGGAGAACAATGTGTTCGCGATCCTCTTGCTGAGCCAAACCGGATTTGAGTCCGTCGTCGAACGCAGGGTGGAGTCCTGCACGAGTCGCGTGTCAAGCCAGCGCCAGCAAGACTTGGACTTAGCTTCGCCGTCAGGGCATCGATGTCGGCTGCAGTCGCGTCGAACGATTGATCCATTAAAGGGTGAATGGGTAAGCCAGATTCTGGCTCGGAACGCTTTGAACAATTGAAGTTCGCGACGCTTTGCTGGGCTGTATCTCAGCCACCTTTTGCCTTCGCATTCCCTACTTTCCGCCCTTCAGCTAGAGCGTCGCCGCGGAACAACGGAGCGCGGCATCGATGTCGTGTCGATACGTTCGATGGGTCGCAAGCCGCTTGATGCGCTTGTCTGACAGCGAGTCAGCATTGTCGGGAAACTCGGAAAGATTCCTTACAAGCTTCTTTTCGAGCCCCGGAGAAAAGCGGACATCACCAATGGGGCCACGTCGCACTACCACCGTCGCTGATTCGAATGGCGAAAGTTGATTTTGAAGCGCAACCAGCAGAACGAACTGGGATCGATCGCTGGGTGTTTCGCCCTGTGCTGGAGCGATAGACACCCAAGGCGCGCCCGTTGGGTCGGTCCCGGCGGACGCAACAATCCATGCTCCGACAGACTGCTCAAACATGCACCTAGTAACTGCTTCTGAGTTGTTTTCAACCCAAACCGAGCGCTGCTCGATGAAGGTGTCACGAATAATCGGCGGCGCGCCTGACAAGAGAGCCTCTCCGCTCGAGGCCGGCCACGAACTCCGAGATGGCGCTGCAAACAGGACAAGAAGCAGCAAAACGACCAGTACCGCAGGACCAACTGCGAGGGCAGGCTCAGGAAGGCGAAGCGCGTAAGCACGGATCACCTCATCGGTAGTCCTCCTTCGAATTGCATTCCCTGTGATCCAGATGCAAACTAGGAACGCGAACAGTTGAGGCGTGTACTCGTACAACGCAAGCCGCGTTGAAGCTAGGGCGCCGTCCAAGCCCTCCGCAACGACCCACATCGCCACGCCTGCCAACGAGGCCAACGCGCAAGCCCCGAGGAAGCAAAACGCTGTGATCACCGAGCCCCTGATGAGTCGAGCGGGGTTCAAGCCAGCAAAGCCGCATCTCGCAGCAGTCACAACGAACTTGAATGGAACCAGTACTTGCTCGACCGCGCCGGACGGCGCAACGTCCTGCCGAGCCTGGAGAGTGACGTAGGAAAAGAAAGCAGCCAACAAGGTCAGAGGTAGCCAAAGCATCGGAATCGCGAGCGCAGGCAGAGCGATCGCGAGAACGAGTAGATTGGGCATGGAACCGGCGAGCTTGATCGCGGATTCACTCCTTGGCTCGACTTCGCTGGGCACGTTCGCTGGCACGTGAGCGACCTGTGCAAGTACGGATCCAACCGTGTGCTGCTGCCCGAGAGCGGCATCGAGATGAAGAATTGTGCCCGCGTACGGTGAGATTAGGTTGATCTCGCTACCGCTTACCGCATCGCGAAGCCCGCATATGGCATCTCCGATTGACACCGAGTCCCCGACTTGTTTGTAGCAAGCAGATATCTCCGCGACGTTCGTGCCCTCAAACGCCTGCGGCACAAAGACATTTTTCGTTTCTCGCTGAGGCATTTGCGAGAGACAGAGTAGAGGGCGCTATAGAACTAAGTATGCTGCGCCTTTAATGGGTGCGACCAGCTTCGTTCGGATATTTGATGCAGGGGAAGCCACGGAGTATGTGCTGCTGGACGATGTTGGAGTCGGAGGAGAAGGACAGACGTGGCGCGCTACCCAAATCGGCCGGTTGGGCCGAGAGCGCCCTGTAGCCGTTAAAATCCCGTTGAGCGGGAACTACCTGGGCGCGCGTAGCAATGCTGAAATGACCCTAGAGCGCTGGCGCGAACAGGTCCAGGTCCTTAGGGGTTTTAGCCACCGCGGCTTTGCTTCAGTCCAAGTCGCATTCGCAATCGCACCGTCGCCCGGCGACGAGGAAGCCACACCGAGCGAACTTGTCGGTGCGCCGGCGCTTGTTATGAAATGGATCGATGGACCCTCGCTAGAAGCGTGGATCCGATCAGACGCGGGACACCTCGGTGATCTTCGTGTTCTCGAGGAATGCGCGCAAGGTCTTGATTCGTTTCATCGAGAAACGCACCACATACATGGCGACATCAAGCCATCGAACATCATCATCGAAAGTGGCTGCGGCAAAATCATCGACTTTGGCCTGGTTCGGAGCATCGATCAAGCTAGGAGCCAATCCGCCGCCTTTGGGTCGCCCGGCTACCTTGATCCCCAGGTGATCTTGGGCGGCGACTATACGCCTGAGTCTGACCTATTCGCGTTTGCCGGCGTCCTGTACTTCACGCTAGTTGGTCAACATCCGCGCGATGCAAAGAATGCATCTGGACTAAGAGTGATGCTTGAGCAGGCCGGGCACGCGCGGCTTGGTCCCCTGATCGCGGCGAGCCTCAATCCTGATCCTGCATTCAGGCCGACTTTGAGCGGAGCGGTGGAGCTGCTGGGCCATGCCCAACAAGTTCTAAGAAAGAGTCAACGACGGCAGCCGCGCGCCACCGAAGTCGCCTCACCCAGGGAAGCAACGACGCGACTAGCTGTCACGAGGGTCATGAGTAGCTCCCAATTGCCGACTCAGGTGATTCCGGAAAAGCAGGAGTCCGAACTCGACATGATGAGGGCACGCGTGGATCGCATTGCTGTCGCCCTCCGATCACGCCCGCTGGCGGTTAGGGTCTCTATCTCCGTTGTACTTTGTGTGGTCACTATCGTTACCGTGTACGCACTTAGAGCGCCCGCTTAGGAGTAAACGAACGTGCCAAGTTCTTCTGACCGTCCGGACGTTGCGAAGTCCAATATTGCAGTGCTAATCAGGTCCGTCGCCGAGATGCTCCTGATCGTGCTTTTTTACTTTGGCGTAGTTCTGATCTCCATCTCTGCGGCTGTTGTCACTGTGCTGGCTTTCGGTGAGAGCACAGGGGACGGCATACGCGCACTGGTTGTCGTCTCAATACCCACTGTTTGGGGAGCGTATTTCCTAAACACTTACGAGGCGGACTCCAATGCGTGGGAGCAAATCGTCGGCTCGGCGATTCCATGGATCGGAATTCTTGCCGGGCTAATCCTTAGCGCACCCCTAATTGCCGATTCGCCTCTGTGGACGGCGAATATTGCATTCGGACTCATGAACATGACCTTCTTCGTCATGTTCGTGTCACGGCAACCAGAGGATCAGCGGCGTTGGGCACTCGCGTTGCTACTGATGGTTACGGTGATCGCGACTACGGCTGCGGTGACGCAGTGAGTCCGAAAATCTCCGATCGACCGCCGTTTGACGCGAAAAGATTTTGCGTGAACCATGGTGATTTTGTCTACCTGGCCGATTGTCCAATCCTGGCGACTAGCGACGTTTATAACGGCAGCGGCTCGTCTCGCGGCGGATCGCGGATCTCCAGTTCCGCCAGCATCTCAGGCACCTCCACATTCCTGGGTGACAGATCTTCCGGGTCGGAATCCTCCGCCGCAAGGGAAGCGATTCCGCGAGCGACGAGCGAGGGCGCTGCGGCGCAGGGTCATGCGGGAACGGTTATGGCGGACACAAAGCAGCGCTCTGGCTCGCGAGTTCAGTCCGTGGTTGACGGAAAAAGCCGAATCGTTCTCGCCGAGGCTCTCGGAATCGGTAGCTTCCCGAAGCGGGCGAAGTTCGGTTTCACTACGACGGTTCCGTATCTTCCTTCTCCATACGAGATGTTGGGGGCTAAGGCTCAACCGGAAGCAAGGCCGGCGCGCGCCTGTCCTATGTGTTGCCATCCGCTTACTCAAACGATCGACTTTCGTGATCCGTACCCGATCGCTCTAATCGGTCACGCGGAAGCATCGAAGACCACAACGATCATCGCGTTAATTGAGCTACTGAACAAAGTCGGACCGGAAGCGCTTGGCGTCGAATCGTTCGCACCAACCGAGAGCACGATGCACTACCTACGAGAACTCGATCTAGATCCGAGCGATCCGAATAATCCTGACGTGTTCACGAAGTTCCGCAGCGGCGTTAGGCCTAACCGCACGGATGCATCGCGTCATCGCCCGCCGCTCGAGTTTGTAGCTGGCTTCGGTTCCGAGAAGAGCTGTTCGGTCTTGATTCAAGACCTGGCAGGCGAAGACGTCACGCACCCAGAGCTACGGCCAAAGTTTTCGAGGTACGTGTTCTGGGCCGACGCCATTCTCTTCATCTACAACCCTGAGGATTCGCCGCTTCTCAAAACGACCGCGCGTCAAGACCAGGCCATCCTCCTGAACGGAATTTTTGAGGATCTCGAGGCGTACGGAGGTCAATCCCACTCTCCTTCAGCACGCAGTATCCCGCCCCTCATCTTCGCGGTCTCGAAGTGTGACTTGCTTCCAAATCCACCCGATCTTCGCAACGGGATCGTCCCCGAAGCGCAGGTCGAAGGGGCACTTAAGGAGCTCAACGACACCGCTGTACTGGCCGCTGCGCGGAGGTGGGGGGACGATGTTCACTTCAGATTTATCGCTCCTATGCCCGAAAACGGCGGCGAACCGCAAGGAGTTGTCGAACTATTCAACCTACTGCTGTCAGTAATAAATCGCCGCTCCTGATCGGCCAACTTTGGTATGGCTGGTCTCCGTATGGAGTTGATGGTGTCAACCAAGAACAGATAGTCGCTGGCTCGGGCCAGTTGGCTGACCGTGCCGATGGCCGGACGCAGGAAGTTTTGCGTTGGTGCTACAACAGCAGCCGACTTGCACTTGGCTGGACCGAAGGACCTGAACTCGGAATTGCGTTCCGCCGAAATCCGACCGGCAAGGATGCTTCTGGGCGTGATGGGGCATTCTTCGTGCATGCAATTGTTTGGCAAGCCGGAACCCTGCCAGCCGAACTACTCGGCGGCCTCTGGAACGCGGGCTTCTGGATTGATAGTCCACCCGCGGTCCCGCCGGGAACTCTGGATCCAATTCGCGACATTGAGTCACTTGCACTATCCCCCAGGCAAGTTTCCAACCCAGAGGAAATTGAAGCCCGTTTGGCCCAGTTTCTTTCAGCACGCGCTGGCGGCAAGCATTCGCATTTGGATTTGCCGCCTGCGGAGTTCCTTGCGGTCGCTGCAGAAATCGCAAGCGCACTCCCACCGGATTTCGGATTCCCCGCGGTCTCAACTCACGAATCGGCGAATCAAGCGTTCGAGTACGACATGGTCGCGTCCGGGGGTGACATCGACGGCTTCATAAATATTGCGAACACCCAAGTTGAATCCGAATGGCTGGCAGCTTCACGTCTAATGTTGGAAGCACGAGCCGGCGACCAGTCCGCCGGACAGGTAGTCGAAACTATCAGTGCCAACTGCATCGGATTTCCTGAATTCGCAGACCAATTGCGGCGCTGGGTCAAACTAGATGTTGTTTCGAACGTGAGCGGAAGCACGCTGTCTGATGCGGAACTCTCCTTGATCCTTCGACATGACTCGCTGACACGGAGGGCTTTCGCCGGACCTCTTGTTGAAAAACTTGCACGTTGCGTCGTCGACGGTCGCCAATCTGCAGCAATCTTGCGTTCGGCTCGCGACTCGTTGGCGCTAGAGGTACTTCGGTCGAACCTGGAGAAGCAACTGCAAGAACTTCCTCGATCCGCAGAAGTGCTTGCTCGAATTGACCAGGAAGATCAATCTTTTGCAAGACAACTGATTAGTGCACTTTCGGTCCATTGGGCCGTTCACGAAGATGTCCAATCGCTTCAGGAGTCGGCCGTGACGGATTTGATCGCACGATTCCAAAACGAAATGTCCTCCGATTTTCTGTCGCGGCTTGTCTTAGAGCGTCCCGATGTGGCGAGTTCAGTGCTCGAAAGTCCGCGGATTCCCAGTGACGTGAAGGCGGAGTTTGCTTTAGCCCATCCTGAATCAGTCTCCAGCACTGCGCTGTGCAGCGCGCTTCAAGCCGACTCTGCATTCGCGGCTTTGTTCGTCGACAGCCTCGACAATAAGGGCATGCTCGCTCTTAAACGGGCGGCTTCGGAGGCACCCGTTCGCGATGCGCTTCGGGCGGTTTCCATCATTATCAGAGGGATACCCGAGGACAGCCGGGGCCATGTGCTCGTTCTCGTGGTGCGTCGATTGCCTATGAGCGAGCGCGATTCGATATTTGCGAGCTTCTCGGGCTTGATCTCACCGAATGATGCGGAATGGTGGACGAGCGCGATTGACGCTTCCACAGCGACAATTTTGGAGAATGTGCGTCGCGGCGACCGACTGCCCCAGATTGTGCATCTGGAACGCGCCGCGAATTCGTCCCAACGTGGTCAAGCATGGGCGGCGCTATCGCAAGAGATGTCGCGCTGGTTCTCCGGCTTTTATCGCGATCCTCAGGCGCTGAGACGCGCAGTTAGTGCTGCGAACATGCTCCGAACGTCAAGAGAGAGGCGTGCAGCCCTTGAACTGATTCTTGATCGCCTGTGTGATTCTGCTGACGTGAGCAACTTTTCTACTTCGGCACTCGTGGCCGAGTTGCAGTTTGCAAAGGGGGTACTTGCGGACGAGTTCGTCCGAGATTTTGCACGTGCAGTTTTACGAGCGGGCGGGACCAACCGACGCGCCGCCGCCTTAAGCCTGATCTGCTGGATTTCCGACCTCCTCGACCATGGTTCTCTCGCAGCTAGCGATGTAAAAGAAGCACCGGTTTCTGAGCTCTATATGCGGCTCGGCGCCAGAGATGCTTCGTGGCTGAACGAATATGCGGGTGCGAAGTCACGTGGTAAAGCTGGCAAGCGGTGGCTGAAGTGGAACGAGAGCGAGCTAGAAGGAGCAAGAAGGCGATTCTCACTGAGAAGGTGAACTGCCAATGGGAGGCGCCCGACTTAGCGACAGGCGGAACGCTCGAGATCCGATCAGTTTCAGAACCTGATTTATCGACGGAGCCGCAAGCCACCAGCCCTTTCGACCTGTCTTTCAGGCTTGTCTGAGGAGTCCAGCGATCCGATCGGCATAATGCGGCTGAATGATCGCGAAGCATGCAACAGGCCCGAAAGCCGATCTGGACACATTTGATCTGCTCGGTGTGTCAGGTCGAGAAGATTCGTATACCGACCTGATTGTCCACGCCTTCAACCAAGACGCACAGTTTCGGTCGCTCATGCTCAAGTTTGTCGATGCCCGACCCGGTAGTGGCTGGCATGCCCGGCATCGAGTGAAAGTTCCGGTGCCGGGATCTCGAAAGGGAAACGTGCCCGACATCGTCTTGTTTGACGAGAGGCAGCAGATCGTTGCGATCGAGGTCAAAGTTTGGTCTGGAGAAGGATCCGAGCAGCTTTTCCGTTACAGCAGCTCGGAGTTCAAAAGCGGGCTCACTCGCAAACTCTACGGCGATGATGTTGTCCTCGGCCAATCTGATCGCGAGTCGTTCCGGTTGATCTACCTGACGCTCGATCCATACCCGGTCGATACAGCGGGTGAGTTCACTTGGAAGTCATTCGACGAACTGCAAGCCGAGGTTCTGTCTGCTGGCTTCAACAAACGGAGCCGACTTCATGGCCTGCTTCGTGAGTTCAATGTGCGGATCGCGGCCAGACGAAACTGGGAGATCTCACCCGAAATCACCCTCGCCGAGATGTTTGAGGGCGGGCCAAAGATGTTGTCATCAAGAGAGCGGCTTGAAACTTTCGTGCGCTCGTGCATTTCTGGCGATTCGTTTTCCTTCAATTCTGGTGTCGTGAACAATCCTCAGCACGGCGAGACTGCGCTTGTCCAGGCATTCAAATCCGGATGGACAAGTAATTCTGCAACGCCAGCAGGTTTCGCGGATTCATTCAACGTGCATTTTGAGTTCCAGTGGCTTGGAGCGGACGGCATGAGCTTCGAGGTTCATTTCGAAACCGAACCGTATTTGACGCAGGCGCTGGCTCGCGTATCAATCGAGGAACGCGACAGATTCAAAGCGGCACAGTCGCAGTTCGTCGAGCTGTTTCATGATCAGGATTTGGCGCAGTGGCGTCGTGTACGTAGGCGAGGTTGGGTTAGCGTCGCGGTCGCAAAGCATGAGCTATCCGAGAGTTACTGGCTCCCGTCGGACTCGAGGGTGAAGCAAGTTTCGACCGCAGTTCGCGCTGCAGTCGAGGAGGCGGTGCCAGCAATCGATTTCGCCATCAGCGGCACCGGTTAGCTTGCATCTCGAGTCGTTTGCATGCCAGCGTTGCCCCCGCGCCGCATTAGGGACATTGGGATGAGTTGACCGTGGCTCCAGCGAGCCCCAAGCGCCGGCACACCCAACTCATCGCAGATCCTTTGAACTTGTGGCCGACTCCAGTCCGGAAAGTTCTCACCTACTAGGACCGCTCGCAGCGAGCCTCCGATTGAAGCGAAAAGTTCGTCGCCGAACTCGTCAGGCAAGGTAGTTAGGAACCGATACTCGCTCTCGCTAGCCCAGTCTTCCGCCTTCTGGAAAAAGATTCCGTCCTTGTTGGACTCGATGAACTCGTAGACAGCCGAATCTGACCCGTCCATATAGCCATCGCCAAAGACCATCACTAGATCTTCCGGCATTCCGAGGCCGACATACTGAACTCGTCGGTGGTAGGGGTCGAGCTCAATTTGGGCCCTGATGGAGAGCGTGAACGCATCGATCAGCGCCTCGCGGTCAAAGATCAGGCAAACCCCTGCGTGGTTCTCGGCATAGTGCTCCCACATGCTTGCTCGTGCCCAACCACGTCCTACGGGAGCGCGACTATCGGCGCAGTCTTCGCGGTCGATCGAGAACGCCGCAAGCCGGGCGCGATCCCGGACCTTGTTGAATGTGACCCCAGATTGGCCAAACTGAGCCAGCGCCGAGTCGCCCTCACCCCACCAACCACCCGGCAAATACCACTGGCGGTTCTCGAGTGGGTCGCGCATCTCGCCTAGTCCCGAGAACTTGAATGTCGAGGTGCGCAGAATCTCGTCGAAGGCAATATGGGACTTCGTGTAGTGAAATAGCAACGATCCGGGTTCGGCACGGGTGAGGTCAAACATGCTCAGAACGGAAAGTCATCCTCACCGGGGTCGTTTCTGGCTTCGGGAGCCGCAGCTGGCGCGACAATCTCAAACGACTCGATCGAATTACCGGCTTCGATTTCGCTCAGCTCGCCCTCTTGGGTTTCGAGATACTCGCGTAGCGACTTTTCTAGGCCTTTGCCGCGGCGAAGCAGATCAAATAGTTCATGGATCGGTACGTCATCTTCGCCGAGCCGGTCGACGATTTGTTTGAGATTCTCGTAGCCGTCTTCGAAGGTGATCTTCTCGGGTTCGGCATCGGCCGGTGGCTGTGCTTCGGTCATTCGTTCTCCTTGACCTGCTTGATGGTTTTCACAGTGGTGCTTGCCTGTCCGTCTGCGAAGTTGAGGTCGACCGCCTGATCGGTAGTTAGGTCGTCGACGCTTCTCACAACGCGCCCGTCCTGGTCGGTGGCGAAGATCGCGCCGCGCGCCGTGATGTCTGCGGCTGCGAGCAGTTCAAGCTGCTGGGTAATCTGGCGATGACGATCGCGGAATACGTTGTGAGCACGCTCGCCCATCAGATTCGCGCTTGAGTCGAGCCTCTCACGCTTGAGTTTCAGGCTGCGTGTGGCGGAAGCGCTCCGTTCCTTCGAGTGCCGGTCGAAGGCTTTACCGTAGTCAGCGATCGTTGTCCGGAGGCGAGAGGTTGAAGACTCGAGAACCGTGCGAGCGTTGGCTAGCCGCTCGCTGAACCTACTGAGCACCGTGCTAACGCTTATTCGATTTCCACATTCCGCGACGCTGCGCTTTGCCGCATCGAACCGCTGTCGCACAATGAGCAGTCGATCGCCTGCTCTTGCAAGCTCGGCCAAAGCTTCCTCTCTTGACACCGCAACTGCAAACTCTGCAGCACGCGCTGGCACCTCGGCTTGGGCAGCAGAGACGTGGTCACACACGGGTCGGTCTTTCGTGTGGCCGATGCTCGTGATCACCGGCACCGGGCTTGCAAAGATCGCGCGGCAGAGCGCCTCATCGTCAAAGGGCGATAGGTCAGTCACAGACCCGCCGCCGCGGGCGAGGATGATCACATCTATCTCTGGCACTTGGTTGAGTGCCGCGATTGAGGAGGTGACCGAACCAGGCGACTGCACGCCTTGAACTAGTGCAGGGCAGAAGACAATTGGGATCGGAGCAAAGCGCCGACGCAGCGCGGTGATGACATCTTTAGCCGCGTCGGAGTCTGTGCCTGCGATGAGGCCGATCTTTCTGGGCACCGGCCGGAGCGATGGGCGTTTTTGTGGGTCGGTCAGTCCTTCGGCTGTGAGCTTGGCAAGCGTTTCTTTCCTGCGCGCTAGCAACACGCCTTCGCCGGTTGGTGCAAGGAAGGAGAGGATCAGCTGGACTTTGCCGTGCGGCGGGTAGAAGTCGATGCGCTCGAAGGCCGCTTGGACGAGGTCGCCTTGCTTTGGGGGTGAAGGGATGGCTCTCGCTGAGCCTTTCCAGACAACGGCGCCGATCACAGAATCTGAGTCAGCTAGTTCGAGGTACCAATGGCCAGATGCGGCGACGGTGATCTTGCGCACCTCGGCCTCGACGACCCCGCTTCCCAGTTCGCGGATCGAGCGCTGGATCGCTGCACCGACTTCGGAGACGGACTGAATGCCGGTTGCCGTTGCAAACTCATCGCTCATCTGATCACCCTACTGGCCGCGCGTAACGAACATTTCTGACGCACAGCTCAACTGCAGAATGCATAAGGAGCGCGGAAGAGTTCCGCGTTTATGACTTGAAACCACGAAACGCCGAAGCTGTCCGAGCGTGGTTTGTGGTCAACGATTAGCCGTTATTCGAGTAAGTCTTCGCGGCAGCAACCGCGTCGTTCACCCGACCATCACGAATCACCAGCGCCGGCGCGGTGTAGTTGAGATTCGGGTTCGTACCGACAAACCACATGCGCGTCGTGTGGACTGAATCACGCGAAGTAAGGATTAGGAAGACCTCGTAGATTCCGCGCAACCGAGCTTCGGCATCTGGACCCAGGTCCTCGCCATTGATCCAGCCGGCGACAATTTCCTCAGAGTCGACCTGCGTCATCGCGGCGAGCATTTTCGCGCCGAGTCCATCGTTCAGAGCACGCACGACTTCGTTGATCGGCGTTTCATGCGCGGACTTGCGCGACGCGTTGATGTAATCGCTCATGTTTTCAACTTACACGACCGCAAGGCAAAATCCGTGTGATCAAACACCCTCGGATCTGAGCTCGTACCTGAAGCGCGCGACGAGCTTGCCGCCGACGTACCACCGAAGAACGCCTTGTCCGATCCGGTCGTTGATCGCGAGCGAGGCCTCGATGCTGCTGCGACCGGAATCGTTGGTTGATCGGCGCCAGCACTGGGATCCGAAGATGCCATTGGCGCAGACCTTGTAGCGAGTCGACAGCCCGAGGCGATCGCGGAACTCGAGCGAGTGGTAGTTGCCGGTTACGGAGGAGTTTTGGCGGTCGCCTTCGAAGTCAGCCATGAATCCATAGAACCGGTCTTTGGGCTTCATCCCAAACTTTGCGCCGACCTCAAGTTCAAGGCTCCAGTCTGCCGGGCCGCGGAGCCTTGCCGCGCAGTCCGTCGGCGGGTTGATGGTGAGGGTGAGCGTCGTCGTGTAACGGGCGCCGCGTCGTTTGGCCAATACCTTGGTGACTTCTGCATCCCAGCTAGCCAGCTCTGGGTTCGCTGCGGGATCGAAGTCAAGTTCATAGGACTGGCCGACTCGCGGGCCTGAATACCTGACGCCGGTTGCCTTGCCGGGGAGGCGAACCGTTTGCCTGGAGCTGACTACTTGCGGCTCGCATGTTGTGATCGTCCCGGAGAGTGATGCATCGGCGAGCTTGGTCGTTTTGCTCTTCAGGCCGGCTGAGGCCGTCGACGGCAGAATGAGCAGCAACGCGGCAACTAGGAATGTCAGGGCAATTTTGGACTTCATCAAATCTCGATTTCGTATCGGTCTCGGACAGCCGCGAGGTGTTCGGGAAGCCAGCTCGGTGGATCAGCGATCGCGCTGAGCTCGTGCCAATGCTCCAGATATGAAAGCGACTCAAACAAGTTTTTGTCGTCATCGCCCTGAACCAAGCTGGCAAACTTCTCGATCTCCGCGCGATGCGCCGCGAACTCGGGGAAGTCATCTGCGTTGACTGGCTCCCAATATATGTAGACGACTCGTACCGGGCGGCCCTCGAATTCCCGAGCGAGCCCGTAGAAATGTTTGATCAGCTGTGCCGCGTTTAGGTGAGCGAACGTCTCCGGCTTTTCGCGCGCGAGCATCATCGCCCGGTACCACGCTGTGTCCTTGCGCGGATCGGTGTCGGGGATCGAGACGTACTTGTCGGAGAAGACGCCATGCGACGGCACCAGCCATTCGGTCAGTTTTGATTCGACCCCGTAGACCGCAGTTCCATCCTCGAGCAGAACGTCGAGATTCGGAGCTTTGCCTTGGAAGCCGTGCGGGCATTTCCGCTCGAACTCAAGGGGGCCGTTGAAGTTCGTGAAACCGCTCAGCACTAGATCCTGTGACCGTCCTCTCCATGGCGCGAACGAGTTAACTCCGAGCCCCGACGAAGAGTGCGCGGCTGAAAACTTGGCCGGTGTTCCATTGGGCGTGAGTTCGCTGCCATCGCCGGCGAGCAGTTCCTGCTTGGCCTGAGGCCAGAATGCTTCTCTTAGGTGTGGCAGGACGTTGTCTTCTGGGTCGCTTAGGTAGGTCGCCGCGTATCGAGGGTTTTCATGCCAGGCCAATCCGGGCTGTGTTGATCGGACCGTTGCTCCGAGTGCTTCGATGGCCCGGCTCTTGGTGCTGTTTCTATTCATTGTCTACCTGGTCAATTGTTAGTGAGCAAATCTGACGAGGAGTTGCGCGCAACTCCAGACGGCAATGTCGATCGATTCTGCAGATGTATCCGGGTCGGACGCATTTCAAGAAAGCTCCAGCGTCCGAAGCGCATCCGAGACGTACTGATTCCTACTCGGACCGGCTTGTGGGTGAACTCCAACGATGCATGGCACGTCGTGAATTCGAGTCGTTAGTGGAGCGGCCGACGGCCTATTCACAACTCGCCGGCACTCGCCCATGATGTCTTCGAACCAACCTCCGACTGCGGTCTGATCCTTCCTTGAATACGACTGCGTGAATGCGAGCACCACTTTCGGTTTAAGGACTTCCACCTCCCGAGCAAGGAGGGCTCCGGTGCCGAGCGCTCCTTGAATACTCATTTCACGACTCGTCGGATTGTTCTCGCGCGCAATCTTGTAAAGATCTGACCACACGATGTCCAAGCTCGCCGATCCGGCTTCGCCACGAAACTCGGACGGAAGGGCCTCGACGATGGCGAGTGCCGTGCGTATGTACTGAGACCTGACTAGATCGACCCAACCCATGTCTTTTCGTGCGGCGGTATCTATTGCTCGCTCTACAGGAAAGTCAGCGCGATCGATCCGTTCGCTCCACTGACCGCGGGTTGCTCTTCCGACGACGAGTACTGCTGGGCTAGTGGTTTCCTTCCGGCAGGCTGGCCACATGTTCGTGTACCAGTTGCCGTTGGAAAAGTTCGCACTTGCGAGAAACCCGGACAAGAGGTTCTTGTAGGTCGCGAGGTACTCCGTGTCATCCAAGAGTTTTTGAGCGGCAACACTGCTGGAATCTTCCAGCAAATCTGGGGCGAGGTGTTCTGCGGTCAAATCAGAGGAAACTTGGCCCTCGCGGAGAGCCCGCATCACTGCCCGATCTTCTTCTCGAACTCGTCGAAATCAATGTCAACGATTGAGCTGTCAACGGCCTGGCCCCGGTCGGCGTCTTGTTGAGTTTTAAGGTCCCCAACCGCTAGCGGCCGCTCCTTAGCTGCTCTTTGGGCTGCATTCTTGGTGAGGCCGACAAGGATGCCTCCGATGATCGCTGTTAGCCATCTTCTCTTGCTGTTGTTGTTCGAGTTGCTCATGACCACTCCGACTTATCCATACATTCGAAAGGCGGACGGCGCTCGCTCCAAGGCAAACGGTCTACTCCACGCCCCTGATGAGCTCCGGTTTTCGACTAGCCAAAACTCGAGGCCACGGTGATGTGTTGCGATTCTGTTTCAAGCGACTCACAGGTCGCACGCATTTCAGTTGGGTGAATGACTTCCTCGTACTACTGAGTCGCGCTCACGAACTCCCACCGGCGCTCAATGTCATTGCAGTTCCCGCAGTCAGGAAACGTCCATTGTGTTTGGTGGTCGATCTGGATCAATGAACTGCATGCTGTGCATTTCCAAACCGAGTGATTTAGTTGCTGGACCATGTCGCCCTTGGCGAGCGGAATACTTGTGCCAGTGACACCGATGGTCTGGTCGGGGACGCCTGTTGGGTTCATATTGCTTTCCTTTGTCGGATTCGATGTGGACGTCCAGCAGGCCGCACGTACCTACCGAATTCTGACGGGCTTGAAGTCGGACTATACAGAAACGATTTGCGAGCGTGAATCGCCGGAATACCGGCGATCGGCCAGGCTTTTCGTCGAAACTCTGAGCGGCTTTGAAGGCCGAGAAATGAGACATCCTCAGACTCGTCGAGCGGGGCGCCGAACGGTCTAAAGGGCAGTCAAGAGTTGACGTAGTTTTCGGCCTTGAGGAGCACATCCCGCGCCTGGCCGGAGGCGAACACTTCGGCGGGCTGCCGCCTCTCGAAGTCCGGGTTGAGACCGAGGAGCCAGGCACGGGCGAGCTTGGGTGTTTGAGGACCGGCGAGCGTCTTGTAGATCTCGAAAACAGCGCGAAGCGTTTGTTTGTCCTGCGCGCTTGGCGCTTGGCCGCCAGCGGCCCATTGATCGACGAGCTCGTTCTCTACTCGAGTCATGCGCGCAACTAGGTCCGCCCCGAGCGCTTCGCGTAACTCTATTGCGATCGCGTTGGGCGCCGCGACGGCGGCAGCAGCTGAAATGTCTCGTGAAGTCATCGGCGGCGGGTCCGTGCTCATAACACGGTCTGTCGCCAGCGCGGACTCGCGTCCGCATGCACTCCCGCCCCGCCAGCCCGCCGCCGCGATCCCGGCGCGATATTTGTGCCTGCGCGAGGCTGTTCTCCCCGCCCAGCGAGTCTCTCGATTGATGCCCACACGCAACCTGTCTCATACCGACCGCTGTCAGGGGTTATGCACAGAGTGCTGACAACCCCAACAACCCTCTCGATTCAGAAATCGAACACGGCAATGCCGTGCCCCGCGCCGCCACCAGTCAATCCCCCCGAGACCCACGAAGCGAGTCAGAAATCAGTCCGAACAACCAGCGAAGGTTGACAAACCTGAAGTTGGACAGACAGGCAGATTTCAAAGCGAAATCAAAACTCCAGCGAAAGTCCAGAGCAGATCGAGCAAGGCAGCGAAGCCAGAACCGAAATGGACTTAAAGTCGATACACAGACTTGCACTGAGGTGCTCTCGCCGGTAGTTTCGGCTCATCGAGCGGCAGGAAGTCGCTTTGGGAAAGGGATTTTCCTCGGTGGTGAATGTTGGAAAAGTGATCGCAGCGACTGTCGACTACTACGTCGAGCAGGTCGCCGCGTCGGCGGAGGAGTACTACTCGGCAAGGGGTGAAGCGCAGGGGATGTGGCTCGGTTCTTCCGCAGCTGCGTTCGGCCTAACTGGTGACGTCAAGGCTGCTGCTTTTCGCGAGGTTCTAAACGGCAAGAAGCCGGGCGAGGACACGCCGCTCTCGCCATATTTCGGACGCAGGAAGGTGCTCGGGATCGACACGGTGTTTCGCGCGCCCAAGTCCGTCTCGCTGATGTTTGCGCTCGGGGAACCGTGGATCCAAGAGCAAGTCAGGGCAGCCCACGAAGATGCGGTTCGCACCGGCTTTGACTACCTCGAACGGCAAGTCGCTTGGGGCCGGCAAGGCAAAGCAGGCGTCGACAAAGTCGAGGGCGAAGGATTGATCTCCGCAGCCTGGGAGCATCGCACCAGCCGTGCTGGCGATCCGCTTTTACACACGCACGTCGTCACCGCGAACATGATCCGAACCAAGCGCGGCAAGTGGCTCACCCTCGACGCGACACGCATCTACGCGCATGCCAAAGCCGCTGGCGTGATCTACCAAGCTGCTCTTCGCAAGAACCTCACCGAGGAGCTCGGGGTCAAGTGGCAAGAGGTCAAGAACGGGCTCGCGGATGTTGAAGGGGTCGATCGCGAGGTGATCGAGGCGTTCTCGAAACGCAGCCGCGAGATCGAGAACGAACTGGCCGATCAAGAGACGAGCGGAAGCGCGAAGGCGCGCCAAGCAGCAACGCTCCAATCGCGCCGCGCGAAGGAGTACGAGAACGAAGACTCACTCTTTGACGAGTGGCAGGCAGAGGCTGCGGCATTCGGATTCACGCCGACCACGGTCCACAACCTCTGCGGCTTGGAGTCAATCGATCCAACGTGGCCGACCGAGGCGTCGAGCATCGCGCAAGTGTCGAAGAAGCTCGACATGACAAAGAGCGACTCGTTCTTCTCGCGCCGTGACGTGATCCAGGCGGTGGCTGATTTGGCGTCTCCTCTGGCCGGGGCTGAGTCGCTCGAGCGGATGGCAGACGATTGGATCAAGCGAAACGCACTTCGCGTTCGCGATGTTCAGCCGATCGGCGTACTCGGTTGTCGCGGATCGGGCGAGGAGGCTTACACCACTCACGGTCACTTGAAGCTTGAAGAGAATCTGCTCGAGCTCGCTGCCGGATCGATCGCCACGAACATCGCCGCAAGTTTCCCGAACGCAACGCTCACGTTTGATGGTTTGAATCAAGGACAAGCCGAGGCAGTCAGGCACGTGCTGCGATCTCACAATGCAGTTGATTGCATCGTCGGCGACGCGGGCACGGGCAAGACCCACATGCTCAGGCGCCTCAAGAGTGCATGCAACGAGAGCGACTGGCACGTGATCGGCGCAGCCGTCTCCCACCGTGCCAAGCGCGAACTCGAACTTGGTTCAGCGATCAAGTCGCACACGATTCGGCGTCTGCTGACGCGACTCGAGTTCTTTGAGGCTCGCCGGGTGCTTGCGCCAAATCCGAACGGAAATGTTCTTGTGATTGACGAGGCATCGATGGCCTCGACTCGCGACCTGCATGATCTGCTTGCGGTGGCAGCGAAGGTCGGGACGAAGGTTGTGTTGGTTGGGGATGAGAAGCAGCTGCCGGCGATCGGCGCGGGCGGAGGCTTCTCTGCGATCTCGCAGCTTCGAGAGTCGCCAAGACTCACCGAGAAT
>CAKZMQ010000004.1 GCA_937128795.1 uncultured Solirubrobacterales bacterium
TTCGCTGATTTGGTCTGCGAGCACGGGATCGCCCCGCGGCAGTTCTTCGTCCTGAACCTGATCAGCGAACACCAAGGAGAATCACAACAGGCGATCGCCGAGTCGATCGGAGTGGCGAAGAGCCAGATGGTCGCTGTGGTGGACGAACTCGAAGCCAAAGGATTTCTTGAGCGACGCACCAACCAGAACGACCGCCGTCAGTACGCATTGCACGTGACCTCGAACGGATCGAAGCTCCTGGAGGAGACGCGCGCCGTCGCCGCCGATTACGAGAACTCGTTGCGCAGCGCACTTGAGCCGAGCGAAGTGGAGGCAATGCTTTCGGCACTGCGGAAACTCGCGCTTCTTGAAGGCACGTCCACAGACATCCCCGAGTCGGTGCGGCAAAAACTTGCCGCGACCGACTGAGCCATAAGGGGCTTAACGGACGCTGCCCTCGCCCGATGGGCGAGGGCAGCAGAATTCGGGCGCCTGGAAACACTCATGCCCAAGCCGGTCCGGACGGGCGAGCTACTTCTTCGCTGCAGCCTTTTTCCTCGCAACCGATTTCTTGGCGACGGGTTTCTTCGGCGCCGGCTTTTTCGCGGCAGCCGACTTCGCCTTCCGTGCCGCCGGTGCAGCCTTTCGCTTTGCGGCCGAAGCACGCTTCGTCGGCGTACGCGTTGCGCTCAGCTTCGGCTTTCCACCGTACTTGGCGATGAATTTCTCGGTGTCGTCATGGGCGATGGCGTCTACGCGCTGGTTCTGCGGCGACTTCATCAGGTATGACGAGGGGCCATCCAGCTGACCACCGATGCCGTTGTTCAGCGCGAGCTTGCAGCAACGGACGGCGTCGATCACGATGCCAGCGCTGTTGGGCGAGTCCCAGACTTCGAGCTTGAGCTCGACGTTGAGCGGTACATCGCCGAAGGCCTGGCCCTCGACACGGATGTGGGCCCACTTGCGGTCGGTCAGCCACGGCACATAGTCGCTCGGGCCGATGTAAACGTCGTCGGCCGGAAGGGTGTGGTCCATGATCGACGTTACGGCCTGCGTCTTCGAGATCTTCTTGCTCTCGAGACGCTCACGTTCGAGCATGTTGTAGAAGTCCATGTTTCCGCCGACGTTCAGCTGTGATGTGCGGACAATCTTCACGCCTCGGTCGCCGAACAGCGTGGCGAGATTGCGGTGAACGATCGTCGCTCCGACCTGGCTCTTGATGTCGTCACCGACGATCGGAAGACCGGCCTTCTTGAAGCGTTTGTCCCAGTACGGCTCGCTGGCGATGAACACCGGGATGCAGTTGACGAACCCGCAGCCGGCCTCGAGGATCTGCTCGACATACCATTTCGTCGCGTCCTCAGAACCGACGGGAAGGTACGAGACGACGACGTCGGTGCGGGTCTCTTTGAGGATCTTCACGATGTCTGCGGTCTCGCCGGGGGCCTTGGTGATCTTCTGCTTGAGGTACTTGCCGAGACCGTCGTGTGTCATGCCACGGTGGACGGGGGCGTTGAGGTTCTTCGGCACCTTGGCGAACTTCATCGTGTTGTTGGGATCGGCCCAAATCGCCTGGCCGAGGTCCTTGCCGACCTTCTTGGCGTTGATGTCAAACGCACAGGTGAACTCGATGTCCTTGACGTGGTAGCCGCCAAGGTCGACGTGCATCAGGCCGGGTACTTCTTCCTTGGCATTGGCGTTCTTGTAGTACTCGACGCCCTGAACGAATGCGCTGGCGCAATTGCCTACGCCGATGATCGCTACGCGAACCTTGTCGCCCTGATAGCGGGCTGCGCCGTTGCTTGAAGGTGTTTTGCCGTTGCTGGCAGGAGTCACTGCGGGGGTTTCCTTTGGCTAGGGAGAGAACAGTTGAAATAACTCGAGGATGGCGCGGCGTCGATTAGCGAAAGACAACCTGAATAGACGCGCAGCCGATCCGCCGAGGATAGAGGGTGAGACACCGAATTGGACGATCAGTTACACACCGCACGCCGACTGCCAGGTCGCCCGGCTATGCGATTCAGGCGTTCTGACCGTTCAGGTCATTGGCGGCGTCAAGAATCTTGCTCTGCTTGTAGACGTGCCAGATGCGCTGAAGCATCGTGAACAGCGACATCACCGCCAAGACGTAGATCGCAGCTTTCAACACAAATAGGTCAGTCTCGTTGATCGTCAAGTCCGCAAGGAACAACCCGACCGAGATGATCACGACGCGAACCGCGCGGCTTGCGATCCCCACCTTGCACTCGATGCCAAGCGCCTCGGCTCGCGCCCGCGTGTAAGAAACCATGATCGACCCGGTGACCGCCAACACCACCGCGGTTGCCGCCCAATCGTCGCCGCCACGCGCAAACTGCCAGGCGATCGCGGCAAGCACGAAGCCCTCCTCGATCCGGTCAAGCGAAGAATCCAGGAACGCCCCGAACAACGTCGCCTTGCCGCTCATCCGCGAATATTTGCCGTCGAGCAGGTCCATCACCGAACCAAAGACGAATGCGAGTCCGGCAGGGATCCACCAGCCGGCGAAGATGAATCCAACCGCGGCGAGGTTTCCGAGCAGCCCGACCATCGAGATCGCGTTCGGAGTGAGACGCGAATCGATCAGGCGGTTTCGCGCGGCGTCGCTGAGAATCGGGTTTGCCGGGCGCGACTGCTCTTGATTCATGTGGTCTCCTGGTCGTCGAGCTCCTCGAGCACGCGAACCGGTTGATCGTTCTCGTCGGTGGTCCAGCCCTCGGCACAGATCGCGCCGCCGCCAACAAGGCGACCGAGCGAAAAGTCTGACGTGATTGTCACCACGGGCGGACGGGAAGATACTCCCCCTGCCGCGCTACTTCCGGCTCGGGGCAGGACGATCTCGAGGAACTCGTCGTCGCTCGATCGAATGCACGCGTACGACGGGCGAAGGAATCGCTGCCAACGAATACGCGTCTCGGTTACGCCCCACTTCTCCGGCCGAAGACTGAATCCCTCGGTCGGATCGCCGTTGCGGAACTCCGGTTCGATTTCATCGCGGGCGGGCAGGTTCACCTTGTAGATCTTCCAGTCGCGATAGTTCGCGGCGGGTTCCAAATACGGCAGGCCGCTCTTGATCAGCTCGGCCTCATCGCGCGCCGAATAGTCGGTCACCGCCTCGGCGAGGGCGACCCAGCGCACATCGTTCTCGATCAGCCAGCGGGCGTATGTCTGTTCGGTCAGCGAACCGTCATAGAACACCGCGTTGTACTTGGTGTCGAGTTGGCGCTCCCAACCACGCGCGATCGGCCGCTTGCTGGCCACATAGGCGGCCTCGAAGTGGTTGCGCGTAAAAACGATCTCGACCTTGTCGTCGCGCTTGGGATCTTGGTTGTCGAGAAAGTTGTTCAGCGGAGCGAAGTAGTGCGGGTCGGCCGTGCGGTCTGTGGTGATGATTGCCCATGCCGCCGTAGCGCCCTGCCAGCAGAGCAACGGGATCACGATTGCCAATGCGAAGCGCCCGGTCCGTGGCCAGAGCAATGCCGCAGCGAGCGTCGGGAACAACAGCATTCCAAGACGAATCGCGTTGCCACCGATCGGGGAGGCGATCAACTCGTTGGCAGTCAAGAAAATCAGATACAGCACCACGCCGGTGGCCAACATCCGCCGCGCATCCTCTTCGAGCTCGTCGCGCACGAAGAACCAGAAGAACGCTGTGAATGCGACGGCGCCCAAATATGAAGCGACGTGAAAAGGTTGCGACCCGCCCTCAGGGAAGAGCAACGAAACGATCATCGCCGGCAGAACCGTCGAAATCGCGACGACGAGATAGACGTGCTGAGGAGTGGCCCAAACCGCGTCGATCGTCGCCCGTAAGGCAACGCGAACTCGGGCGACCGGGCCTTCGTCGGGCACGTGGTGTTCGCGCGAGCGTCGATCGGCCAACAGCGCACGAAGCGTCAGCATCGGATGGCCGCCGAGCCACACCGAGAAGGCGATGAAGGAGATGAACAGCGCCGCAAGCGGCGAGGTCAGCGCGCAGTTGAGGGCGAGGAAGGCCGCAAACCAGGGCCGGTTGTGCGCGGCCGCCAACAGCGCCGCCAGGCCGATCGCCACCGACAGCGCGTACGGCAGCTGGCCGATCACCAATGTGGCGCTGAAGACGACCGCAAATACGTACGACGCCGCGCGCGCGCCGCGCTGCGGGAAGACCTCGCGCGCCAGGATCGAAAAGAGCAGCACGCCGAGCATGTACGCCAGCACTCCAGCAAGCCGCACGCCGATCGTTGCCGAAAGCGTGGGGAAAATGACGCCGTACGAAACGACGTAGTGCCCGCCGTACCAGTTGTAGTTCCAGACGAAGAAGCCGTCGTTCTTGAACAGCTCGGCGCGGTAGAGGTGCGCTGCCAGATCGCCGCCACGCAGATCGAGGAAGAAATACAGGAGGCTCAGCGCGAACGCAACAGCCAACGGTCCTACGTGTGGCCGCACCAGCCCGAAGGACTTGCGCGCCACGATTTTGAAAGCGCTTACAACTTTGTTCTTCATCGTCAGTTCAAAGCGTCACGCTCGAGCAGGAAATCCACGATCATGTCGGTCGTCTCCGGCTTGTCGATCCAGGGCCAGTGTCCTGCATCGGCGATCACCGTTGCGTTGCCGTTCGGCACCGCCGAGGCATAGGCCTGCGCGAACTCAGTCGGAAGATACGGGTCCTGCTCGCCCCAGACGACCAACGTCGGAGCCTTTATCAGCGAAAGGCGTTCGCCGGCCTGCTCAAGAATCGTCTCCGGCGCCGAGCGATAGAGCTTGAGGATTGCGCGCTGCGTGCCCTGGTCGAAGTAGCGCCAGTTCGCATCGAGCATCTGCTGCGGCCACGGTTCTCGATTTGGTCGCGATTCCTTGCTGAAGAACTTGGCCACGGACTTTGTGGTCAGCCCCATCATCAGCTCGCCGAGGATCGGAGTGCGCCAGCCGCGCGCGATCCGGTGCCAGCGGTAGCCGGGCAGCAACGGGACCGAATTGACGATCACCAATCGATTTACGCGCTCATAGAGCTCCTGCGCGGTGACAAGTGCCATCCCACCCCAGTCATGCGTGACCAGGTTGAATCGATCCCAGCCGAGCTGGCCGATAAACGCTTGGAGATATGCGTTGTAGGCACCCATTGAGTACTCGAAGAAGCGCGGTTTCTCCGAGCGGCCAAAGCCGACCAAGTCGAGTGCAGCACCGCCCGTTCTAGGTAGGAATTCGAGCCATGCATCGGCGTTCTCGGGGACGCCATGGACGTACAGCGTCGGAACGTCGCCGACGGGCGGCATCTCGTACCAAAACGTGTCGGTTCCGGCAATTGGCTGGCGGTGCTCGATCGGCTGCGGCGAACCGACTGAAGATTCGACGTGAATATCCATGATTTGGGAAGGCTACGCCAACCCGGCAAGATAGTTTCACGCCATGGCTGGCCGATCCACCAGCGCTGGGCGGCGCAAATCAATCCCAACAGTCCCCGACGAAAGTCGCTTGCAAGAAATCCGCGCGAGGTTGCGCGACTACTACGGGATCCCGCTGGCAAAACCTCATCGCGATCCCGCCGGCGAACTGGTGCTCACGGTGCTCAGTCAGAACACCAATGATCGCAATCGCGACGTTGCCTACTCAAGACTCGAAGAACGCTGGGGCAACTGGGAGGAAGTTCGCGCCGCGCCTGTCGAGGAGATCGAGGTGGCGATCGCGCCGGGCGGGATAAGCAAGGTCAAATCCGCGCGAATCAAGCAGATTCTCGACAGGGTCGCAACCGACCCGCTGCCGAACGGCGCAGACCCGGAGCAACAGTGGACGCGCAAGCGCGCCATCGATCTCGACTGGATCGAGACGACACCGCTGGAGATCTCACGCGAATACCTGTGCACTTTGCCGGGCGTCGCGCGCAAGACCGCCGCGTGCGTACTGCTGTTCGCCTACGGCTTGCCGGACATCCCGGTCGACACGCACGTCGGTCGAGTTGGCACGAGGCTTGGGCTGTTTGGCGAGAAGGCGTCGTTCGAGGCGATGCACGACGCGATCCATGCATGGACACCGCCGGAGCTGGCACATGAGGAGCATGTCAATCTGATCCGGCACGGGCGGCGCACCTGTCACAAGCGTGCGCCGCAGTGCCCGGTCTGCCCGCTGAATGCGATTTGCCCGAGCGCGGGGTTGTTCGACTCTGCGTAGTCAGCCGACTACTTCTGCTTCTTTTTCTTCTTGCGTTTGGTGATCTCGGCGTCGCCGCCGGTGAACTTGGCCATCGCCTTGTTCCCGAAGAACGTCGCGCTGACATAGATCGGTCGCCTGCCCGCGAACCTGCGATTGGGCAGGGTCTGAACGAATCTGGCAGTGCAATAGGAGCCCGCACGACGCAGCTTGGTCGGCTTCGTCCTCACTCCGATCTTCTTGTATTCGTAGCCGTCGGATTTGGTCGTCCTGGCCGACTTCTTCGAAGCCCTCTTCTTTCTCCGCTTCCTGACCTTCTTCAAGTAGTACGCGTTGGCACGAACCTTTCCGCGGCACGCATCGGCCGCGAAGACGAACGGCGACGGTTCGATCGTCAGCTTCGTCTTGATGATTCGTGCGTTGCCGGATTTGCTCCGCTTGAGCTTGCTCTTGGGCTCCATGTGGGACCAAGCCGGATATTGCGGTCGATTGACGAGGTCGAGGCCCGGTACGACCGAAGGGATCAGCACCGATGGCACGCCGCCGCCCAGACCCGCCTGCCCTGCGGAGTTGTCGCCCCAGCAGAAAACCGCGCCGCCGCGAACGATCGCGCATTGCGTGCGCGAGGTGGAACCCTGCGAAAGCCAGGCGACGTCACCGAGCGCGACAGGCAGCGGCGCACCGCTGGGGCTCTCGTTGCCGACGCCAAGCCGCCCGCCGGTGCCCTCGCCCCAGCAGTAGAGCGCATGTGGCGTGGCGGCTGATTTGTCACCCTGCTTGGCGGTCGCGACGACCGCCTTGGCAAAGGAGCAACTCGATCCAGACGTACCGCCGAGCAGATACGGCTCGGTCAGCGTGGTGACGGCGCTCGGTCCACGCGGCACCGTTTCGCCGATCGTGCCCTGCGCGAGTTGTCCGTAGAAGTTGTCACCCCAACACTGCAGCGAGATCTTGTCCCACCCGAGCGCGCACACGTGGGCGACGCCGGCTTGAAGTTCGTACACGCCGGTCACGCCCGGTACTTCAGTCGGAGAACCTGTGCTCGCGCCGGGAGTCACTCCCAACTGTCCTTTGTCGTTGACGCCCCAGCAGCGCGGCTTGGTCGACTCGCCGGAGACGCACGAAAAATTTGCTCCCGCTGCGAGCGCCTTTACCTTCTTCACGCCAGAAACCTGTGCCGGCGCCAAGACTGCTCCGCCGACGACGCCGGTTCCGGCTTGGCCATCGCCGTTCGCCCCCCAGCAATAAAGTTTCGAGTTCCAACTGGCGCCGCAGTAGTGGTTGGCTCCACCGACCAGCCAGTAAATCTCTTTCAGTCCCGTCACCTCGACCGGCACTGTGTGCGCCACGCCGTCCTGCGTGCCTTGGGCAAGTTGCCCGACGTCGTTGGCGCCCCAGCACCAAAGGGTGCCGTCCTGCTTGATCGCGCAGGTGCCACGTTCGGTCGCAGCGATCGAGAGCACCGCCCCGTCAAGCCCGATGACCGGTGCCGGGGAAGGCCGGGGACTGGTGTCGCCGGTTCCCAACTGGCCGAGAGTGTTGGCGCCCCAGCAACTGACCCGGCCCGCGTCCGACAGCGCACAGGTGTGGCTTCCACCAGTCACGATCTCGGGCGCTGTGCCGCCGTTGGCGGACGCGCCAGGCGCGACGAGAAGCACGAGAGCGGTGCCGATGACGATGGCGAAAGTGAAGAACGAACGCAATTTGATCCCCCGGAGTTCTGCAGCGGCGCGTCGTCGCGATTGATGGCTCGCGCGACAAAGCTGCGGTGAATGATTCAGAATCGTCTTTTCGGCGTCGCGATCGCGTTCCTGCGCCAGATCCCCAATTTTCGGACCACTGTTCTAGGACGGACGGCAATCTCAGCGGCCCGGCGGACTTCATAAATCTATAATGAAGTGACTTAGATTTTCTTCGTTATATGTATATAATGAGCCGAAGACTTTGATTGATCTGATGCGACCGAGGCGATCCAAATCGCTTCCGCGTCTGCAGAGTTCCAACTACCCCAAAGGAAACAGAAGTAATGGCCAAGACAATAGGAATCGACCTCGGAACCACCAACTCGGCGATGGCCGTGCTTGAAGGCGGCGAACCGACGGTCATCGAAAACGCGGAGGGCGGCCGCACCACGCCGTCCGTGGTCGCATTCACCGGCGGCGGCGAGCGTCTGGTTGGCACCATCGCCAAACGGCAGGCTGTGACCAATCCCGAGAACACGGTGTTCTCGATCAAGCGTTTCATGGGCCGCAAGGAGGCCGAAGTCAAGGAAGAAGAGTCGATCGTCCCGTACAAGGTCGTGCGTGGCGAGAACGGCGACGTCCGCGTCGACGTGACCGAGGGCGAATCCGGTGAGAAGCAACTATCGCCACCGGAGATCTCAGCGATGATCCTGCAGAAGCTCAAGACCGATGCCGAGGCTTACCTCGGTGAGACGGTCGACAGCGCAGTCATCACCGTCCCTGCCTACTTCAACGACGACCAACGCCAAGCGACCAAGGACGCCGGCAAGATCGCCGGCCTCGAAGTCAAGCGAATCATCAACGAGCCGACAGCGGCCGCGCTGGCCTACGGACTCGACAAAGAGGATGACCAGACGATCCTCGTCTTCGACCTCGGCGGCGGAACGTTCGACGTTTCCGTGCTCGAGATCGCCGACGGCGTGTTCGAGGTCAAGAGCACCGCAGGTGACAACCACCTCGGTGGTGACAACTTCGACAAGGCGATCGTGGATTCGCTCGTCGCTGAGTTCAAGAAGGACAACGCGATCGACCTCAGTCAGGACAAGATGGCGTTGCAGCGTCTGTACGAGGCAGCCGAAAAGGCGAAGATCGAACTCTCGACCACGCAGGAGACACAGATCAATCTGCCGTTCATCACCGCCGATGCCTCCGGACCCAAACATCTCGACACCCGGCTGACGCGGGCCAAGCTGGCCGAGCTGACCAGCGACCTGATCGACCGCACGGTTGCACCGGTGCGCCAGGCGCTCGAGGACGCCGACGATGCGAAAATCGATCACGTCGTACTGGTCGGCGGTATGACCCGCATGCCTGCCGTGCGTGAAAAAGTCAAGGAGCTGACCGGCAAGGAACCACACCAGGGCGTCAACCCCGACGAAGTCGTGGCGGTAGGCGCGGCGATCCAGGCGGGCGTACTCGCGGGAGACGTCAAGGACGTCCTGCTGCTGGACGTGACCCCACTGACCCTCGGCATCGAAACCAAGGGTGGCGTGATGACCAAGCTGATCGAGCGCAACACGACGATCCCGACGCGCAAGTCGGAGGTCTTCTCGACTGCGGACGACAATCAGCCGAGCGTGGAGATCCATGTGCTGCAGGGCGAACGTGAAATGGCGAGTGGGAACAAGTCGCTCGGCAAGTTCCAGCTCACCGGTATTCCACCGGCGCCACGTGGCATTCCGCAGATCGAGGTCGGGTTCGACATCGACGCAAACGGCATTCTCAACGTGACGGCCAAGGACCTTGGTACCGGCACCGAGCAGAAGATCGAGATCAAGTCTGGCTCTGGCTTGTCGGACGAGGAGATCGACAAGATGGTCTCCGACGCCGCGTCGCACGCCGATGAGGACGCCAAGGCGAAGGAGCTCGTCGAAGCGCGCAACGACGGCGAGAACCTCGCCTACCAGGTCGAAAAGCAGATCAAGGACAACGGCGACAAGCTCGGCGAAGAGTTGACGTCCTCGCTCGAGGAGGGCATCAAGGATGTCCGCACCGCGATCGAGGGCGACGACGTCGGCGAGATCAAGGCAAAGACCGAGGCGCTCGCCGAGACCATGAATGCGGCGGCCGAGGACCTATACAAGGCGGCGGCGGCCGAACAAGAGGCCGCGTCTGCCAACGGCGATTCGCCCGAGAATGATGGATCTGCCGCCGCCGAAGAAGAAGTCGTCGACGCCGAGGTCGTCGACGAAGGTAAGTAGTCGTCGCGATTTTTCGCGGAAATAGCGACTACGCGACCCGAGCAGGCGCATATGACCGAAAGCAGTGACATAATCGGGAATGGAACCGACGGCCATGGGGAAGTTCCCGCAGGAAGCGAGGATTTTTCAGGCCGCGTTGCATCTGACCCGGCGGACGCCGAGACCGACTCCGGGTCTAGTGGTTTGCCACCGGCTCCTTCGGGAGCCGGTGGCGAGCCCATTTCTGCGGGTGAGGAGCCGACGGGGCCTGAAGGCGCCGGCGGGGCCGGCTTCGATGGCGGCGGGGCTGAGGTCTCAGAGGAGATCGACGAGCTTGCCGCGGCAGTCTCTGAACGCGATGAGTTCAGGGACCTGGCTATGCGGGCCAAGGCGGACTTCGAGAACTATCGCAAGCGGGCGGATCGGCGCGTTGCCGAAACTCGCGGGACTGCGATAGCCGGTGTGGTTCGCGAATTGCTGCCGGTGATCGACAATCTCGATCGGGCGGTCGAAGCTGCGGCCGGTGGCACCGTTGGCGATGCGTTCGTTGATGGTGTTCGGCTCGTTCACGCCGACCTGCACTCCGTGCTTGATCGTCTGGGCCTGACGCCGATCGACCCGAGCGGCGAACAGTTCGATCCTTCTTTGCACGAGGCGATCTCGCAGGTCGCGCTCGAGGGCACGGCTGCGAACACGATCGTTGAAGTGGCTCAGAAGGGGTTCATGCTCGGCGACACAGTCGTGCGCCCCGCTCGCGTGGTGGTGGCCTCTTAGGAGCGCGGCATGCCAGTTAGCGATCCATACAAGGTGTTGGGCGTCGCGAAGAACGCCAGCGAGGGCGAGATCAAGAAGGCCTATCGCAAGCTGGCTCGCGAGTGGCATCCTGACCAGAACGCCGGGAACGCCGACGCAGAGGAGAAGTTCAAGGAGATCCAGGAGGCGTACGACGTAGTCGGAGATCCGAAGCGACGCAAGGAGTTCGACTCCGGCGGCCTGGGCGGAATGTTTGCCAACGGCAATCCGTTCGGAGCGGCGAAGGGCGCCAATCCATTCGGTGGCGGTGGCGTTCGATTCGAGAACCTGAGCGACATCCTCGGAGGCGTCGGAAACATGTTTGGCGGCAGTGGGCGCTCCCGTACACGCGTTGAACGCGGGCGCGACCTGGAGGCCTCGGTGGCGATCGGCTTCGACCAGTCGATCAAAGGCACGGAGGTGTCGGTTTCCGTCCCGCGTCGCGAGACCTGCGACACCTGTCACGGCAACGGCGCAGCACCGGGCACCAGCCCCGAGACCTGCCCGCGCTGCGAGGGCAGCGGCATGGAATCGGTCGGTCAAGGCATGTTCTCGATCAGCCAACCGTGCCAGCAATGCGGCGGCCGCGGCGTTATCGTGGAGAAGCCCTGCCCCAGGTGCAAGGGCGACGGCTCGGTCGCGCGCACGCGCAAGTTCCGCGTGAAGATTCCTGCCGGTGTACGCGAAGGCGCGAGAATCCGCGTCGCTGGAAAAGGCGAGGCCGGTGAGAGCGGTGGCGCACCGGGCGATCTCTATGTGATCGTTCACGTTGCGGAATCGCCCGTTTTCACGCGCCGCGGCGACAACCTCGAAGTAGCGGTACCGGTGACGATCACCGAGGCGATCCTCGGCGCGACGATCGAGGTACCGACGCTGGAGGGCAGCAAACAGATCAAGGTGCCTGCCGGAACCAAACCCGGCACGATCATTCGCCTGAAAGGCGAGGGCCCGGCCCACGCCAAGGGAACCGGCAACGGTGACCTGCGGTATCGCATCGACGTGCTGGTGCCGAACGCAAACGAACTTGCCAAGGAGCAACGCGATGCCGTCGAAGATCTCGCGACGGTGCTGACCGAAAACCCACGCGCTGATCTGCTCTCGCAGTCGCGGAGGTCGTAACCGATGAACGACGAGCAAAAGAACGCGCGACCACGCGACAGCCAGCGCCAGGGGCTTTACATGATCTCGGTCGCCGCATCGTTGGCCGGGGTGCACCCGCAGACATTGCGCGTCTACGAGCAGCGCCGCCTGATCCAGCCGACGCGTACTCCCAAGGGCACGCGTCTGTACAGCGACGCGAATGTCGAGACGCTTCGACGCATCCAGGAACTGACGGACGAAGGCATGAACCTTGCGGGAGTAGAGCGCGTGTTCGACATGGAGGCGCAGATCGCGCGGATGCGCCGGCGGATCGTCTCGCTCGAGCGCCAGCTCGAACAGACCCGCGCCGAGGCCCTGGCTGAGATCGACCGCATCCGCCGCGCCAACCGGGCCGAGCTCGTGCCGTACCGGCCGCCGCAGCCGACCCGCATCCCAGTGCGACGCGCGCCGGAAGATTCAACGGAATCAGAGACCCAGTAAGGAAGAACCCCGATGAGACCAGACCGATTCACCATCAAATCCCAAGAGGCGATCGAAACCGCCCAGCGTTCGGCCGAGAGTCGCCGCAATCCGCAAGTCACCCCCAACCACCTGCTCGTTTCGTTGCTCGATCAGGCCGGCGGCATCGTCGTGCCCGTGCTCCAGAAACTCGGCGCCGACGCAACGGCCGTACGCGAACGCGCGCTGCGCACCATCGACGACCTACCCACGCTTGAAGGTGAGACCGGCGCCCAACCGACGCCCGCCAATGAACTGGTGGCGGTACTGCGCAAGGCAGAGGACGAGGCGCGCGACTTGGCCGACGAGTACATCAGCGTCGAACACCTGCTGCTTGCGTTGACATCGGTACCCGGCCAGCCCGCAGCCGACACATTGACGAGCTTTGGTGCGTCGCACGATGCGATAGTCGCGGCCTTGAAGGAGGTTCGCGGCTCACACCGCGTGACCGATCAGAACCCGGAGGAGAAATACCAAGCGCTTGAGAAGTACGGCGTCGACCTGACCGAGGCCGCCGAGGCCGGCAAGCTGGACCCGGTGATCGGGCGGGACGACGAAATTCGCCGCGTGATCCAGGTATTGAGTCGTCGCACGAAGAACAACCCGGTTCTGATCGGTGAACCGGGCGTTGGCAAGACGGCGATCGCCGAGGGCCTCGCGCAGCGGATCGTCTCGGGCGACGTACCGGAGTCGCTGCGCGACCGTCGCGTCGTGTCGCTGGACATAGGCGCTCTGATCGCAGGAGCGAAGTACCGCGGTGAATTCGAAGATCGCCTGAAGGCGGTGCTGAAGGAGATCCAGGAGGCCGAAGGCACTGTGATCCTCTTCATGGATGAACTGCACACGATCGTCGGTGCCGGCGGCGCGGAAGGCGCGGTCGACGCGGCGAACCTTCTGAAGCCGATGCTCGCGCGCGGAGAACTGCGCGCAGTCGGTGCCACCACGTTGGACGAGTACCGCAAGCACATCGAGAAAGACGCAGCGTTGGAGCGTCGCTTTCAGCCGGTCTTTGTCGGCGAGCCGTCCGTAGAGGACACGATCGCGATCCTGCGCGGACTGAAGGAGAAGTACGAGATCCACCACGGCGTACGCATCCAGGACGGTGCGATCATCGCCGCTGCGACGCTCAGCCACCGCTACATCGCCGACCGCTTTCTTCCGGACAAGGCGATCGACCTGATCGACGAGGCGACCAGTCGCCTGAGAATCGAGATCGATTCGCTACCGACCGAGATTGACGAGATCGAACGTCGGATCCAGCAGCTGATGATCGAGGAGCAGGCACTGAAGAAGGAGAGTGACGAGGCATCCGCCAAACGGCTGGAAACGCTGCGCGGTGAACTCGGCGAGTTGCAGGAGCAGTCGAACGAGATGAAGGCCCATTGGTCACTCGAACGCGACGCGATCGCGGCGATCCGTGAGACCAAGGAGGCGCTCGAGTCGGCGCACACCGAGATCGATCGCGCTGAACGCGGTGCTGACCTCGAACGTGCAGCAGAGCTCCGCTATGGCAGCATTCCCGAACTCGAATCACAGCTCGCCGAACAGGAGGCCAAACTGTCTGACGTCCAAGCGGGTACGACCTTCCTCAAGGAAGAGGTCGACGAGGAGGACATCGCCGAGATCGTCGCCAAGTGGACCGGCATCCCCGTCAGTCGGATGATGGAGGGCGAGGTCGAGAAGCTCGTCCAGATGGAGGACCGCCTTCACGATCGCGTGATCGGACAGGATGAGGCGATCAGCGCAGTCGCGAATGCGTTGCGTCGTTCTCGTGCGGGACTACAGGATCCCGATCGGCCGATCGGGTCTTTCCTCTTCCTCGGCCCGACGGGGGTGGGCAAGACAGAGTTGGCCCGCGCGCTCGCCGAATTCATGTTTGACAGCGAGCAGGCAATGGTGCGCCTGGACATGTCCGAGTACATGGAGAAGCACACCGTTGCCCGATTGGTCGGCGCACCACCTGGCTACGTCGGTTACGAAGAAGGCGGCCAGCTGACCGAAGCGGTTCGCCGTCGGCCTTACTCCGTAGTGCTTTTGGACGAGATCGAGAAGGCCCACCCCGACGTCTTCAACGTGCTGCTGCAAGTGATGGACGACGGGCGCCTGACCGACGGTCAAGGCAGAACTGTGGACTTCAAGAACACGGTGCTGATAATGACCTCGAACGTCGGCTCGCAGTACATCGTCGACGTCGAGACACAGGCAGAAGCGGCAGGGAAATCTGTCGAAGAGGGCGAGCAGAAGATGCGCGAGATGGTTGAGGGCGCACTCCGTGAGACCTTCAAGCCGGAGTTCCTGAACCGCGTCGACGACACGGTGATCTTCACGCGGCTCGACAAGTCGCAGCTGACTGCAATCGTCGATATTCAGGTCGAGCAACTGGTCGGCCGTGCTCGTGAGCACGGCATCGAGGTCGAGTTGACTGACGACGCGCGAACCCTGCTGGCCGATCTCGGCTACGACCCCGTGTACGGAGCTCGTCCGCTGAAGCGCGTGATCCAGAAGCGCCTGATCGACAAGCTCGCAATCGCGATGCTCGAGGGAGACTTCGTCGAGGGTGACACGGTATATGTGGATGTCGCCGGCGGCGAGTTGCTGCTGAGCAAATCCAGCGTCGGCGAGGCGGTTGCCTGACACCAGTAACAGCTCGGCCCCGCCGCGAGGCGAGGCCGAGAGAACAGATTCCGCCGTCTAGAGAAAGTCGGCGCGAAAGCCGCCTACGTCGAATGCGGCCACCAGGACGAGTAGTGACGAAATGGCCAGCGTCGTACGAAATGCCGTGCGCGCTGAGAGTGCCGAGATGCGCTCCATCACATGGCTCCTTATTCAGTTTTGACCCCGAGGCAGAATTCCGAGATGTCAGATTTCCGAGATGCCTCGGTCCCACAATCCGATACGGCGGGAGCGATAAAGGGGATCCTCCAGATCCGTCGGTGCAGGATACCGCGGATGGAGAATCCCCTTTCCGCATCGCCGCGTCGGCGATCTGCCGGGGAGCATGCCCGCGCGACTAGCTCACGCGGGTCGTCTCGCTACTTACCTGTGAAGGTCTGGGTGAACTTCGCGGCCGGGAGCCGTATGTTGCCTCTGAAACTCGAGCGGATGTAGATGTTGCCGGTGCTCACGCTGTTCGAGATTCCGTTCACCCGCAGCGACGCGACGCATTTTGTGCCGGACACGCGTAGTTTCGCGCGTATGCCCTTTCTGCGTGTGACGCCGCCCTGAGTCACGCTGACCGTGGAAATGGTCGAGCCGACGCAGCGCTTGTCCAGGAAACCGGGAACCGGCGGGCGCACCACGAACAGGCCGACGAAGTTGGTACGGCCATTGCCCTTCTCCAACTTCACGCGGGCGTAGGAAGGCCCGGCCGGCGGGGCGATGGCTACCGGCAGCAGCGAGTTCGTACGCGTGTTGTTGCCGAGCTGACCTCGGTCGTTTCGACCCCAGCAGCGGATCGACTGGTCGTCGAGACGAGCGCAGGTGTGGTTGCCACCGGCAGTGAGCCCGATCGCCGGGCGCGGCAGACCCGCGACCGTCACTGGCTTGGTCGCATTCGTGGTGTTGCCGTTTCCGAGCTGTCCGTAGGTGTTGGCACCCCAGCAACGAACGCTGCCGTTTCCGAGAAGTGCGCAACTGTGCGCGATCCCCGTACTGATTTCCTTGGCATTGCCAGCCAGGTCTTCGACCTTCGTGGCACCCTTGAACGCTGAGATCGTGCCGTCGCCGATCTGCCCGAAGTTGTTGGCGCCCCAGCAGTAAACGTCGCCGTTGGCGCGGTTTCCGCATGTGTGGTCAGTGCTGCTGGCGATCTGCTGGATGTCGTTGTTGAGGTTCGGTACGTCTACTGGCTGGTTGGACGACGGAGCGGCGTTTGCGGGCGTGCCCAGCTGCCGAGTGTTGTTGGCGCCCCAGCACTTGACGTTCTTGTTGGCCATCAGGGCGCAGCTGTGGTTGTGACCGGCGACGACCTGCTCTGCCGTGGTGCCGGCATTCTGGGCCGTGATGACGCTCACCGGGACGGGAATGTTCGAGTTCGCGTTTGCGCCGTTGCCGAGTTGCCCACTGGCTCCGGCACCTTGGCACTTGACCGTCTTGTTGGCCTCCATGAAGCAAATGTGCCGTTGACCGGTCGCCTGGTTGGTCGGCGGGAACCACACGCTCGCCATCCTGGCTGCCGTTTGCGCCGAACCGGCGTTCTTACCTGTTTTGGCCGCACCCAGAGCGCTCTGAGCGTTGTTGCCCCAGCAACGAATCGTTCCGAACGTGAGGAAGGCGCAGGCGGAGTCGTATCCCGTGGAGAGTCCAACTGGGATTCCGTTGAGCGCATTGACCGGGATCGGCTGCAGTGCGTAGGTGAGGTTGTTGTCGCCGATACCGAGCTGACGGCTGATGTTCGATCCCCAGCAGTAGACCTTTTTGTTCGCCTGGATCGCGCAGGTGTTCGCGGCGCCTGCGGAGAGGTTCGGGTTGTTGACTTCGGCCTTTGCCGCAGTCGGCGTCAGAGCAACGGCAATTGCGGCTGCTGCGATGGCGACGACAAGAAAGAGATTGGTGTTGCGGTTGCTGCGTGAGGCGATCATCAGATCGCTACCCCCTTGATGGCTGCTCTGATCGGTTCGAGGTTCGCTCGAATCGGTTTCGTGCCGATCGAGACTGTTTTGTGTCGATCGAAAATGGTTTGCGTTTGCGTCGGGTAGTTGGACGAGTTGTTCCCGACATACCCATTAACCGCCGGAAATCAACAAGGTCGCGGTTCGGTGCAAGAAAGTTTCCCGCTCAAGATCGCCTCTTCTTCGAAATTGCGACCGCGTAGACCGAGCATCGTGCGAGCGCGATAGATTTGCTCCATCAACTCTGACCAGCGTTAGACCACAGGAGCACGCGATGCCGACTTACATCATGTACGCAAAACTGACCACCGAGGGCGTGCGCACGATCAAGGAGAATCCGAAGCGGATTCTCGAGGTCAACGAAGAGGTTCAGGCACTCGGCATCGAAGTGCTCTCGCAGTACGCGTCGCTTGGCCCGTACCACTTCATCAGCATCGTCGAGGCCCCGAACGAGCAGGCGATCGCGAAGGCCGCGATCGAACTGGGTTCGCGCGGCACCGCGCAGTACGAGATCGTTCCGGCGGTCTCGGTCGACAATTTGATCGAGTCCTTCTAGCTCGCTGCGGCAGGTGTCGCAATGAAGGTTCTGGTCGTCGGATCTGGCGGTCGTGAGCACGCGATCGTGCGGGCGCTGGCTCGCACATGGAGTGGCGACGGTGAGTTGGAGATTCTCTGCGCGCCGGGCAATCCGGGAATCGAGCTCGACGCTCGTTGTGTTCCAGATGTCGGTGGTGAGGATCTGCCGGCGCTTGTCGAACTTGCCAAACGTGAAGCGGTTGATCTCGTGGCGGTCGGCCCCGAGGTACCGCTGGTCGACGGGCTTGTTGACGAGTTGGCCGCCGTTGGTGTCAAGGCCTTCGGTCCCTCGCGCGCAGCGGCGCAGCTGGAGGGTTCGAAGATCTTCTGCAAGGAGGTTCTGAACGCCGCAAAGGTGCCGACTGCGAAGCACGCCGTGATCCGCTCGAAGGACGAGGCTTTGGCCCACGCAGCGAACGCGAACTACCCAGCCGTGTTCAAGAGCGACGGACTCGCTGCCGGCAAGGGCGTGATCATCTGCAAGGACGAGCGGGCCGCGAAAGCTGCGATCGACGCGTACTTCGTTGATCAGCGCTTCGGCGCGACCGACGTGATCCTTGAGGAGTTCCTCGATGGAGTGGAGGTCTCACTACTCGCGATCTGCGACGGCGAGCGGGCGTATTCGCTCGTCCCGGCGCGCGACTTCAAGCGCATCTTTGACAACGACGAAGGGCCGAACACCGGTGGCATGGGCGCATTTTCTCCCGTCCCAGAGGTACCGAAAGGGCAGATCGCCGAACTTTCGGAGCAAGTTCACCAGCCAATCGTGGACGAGATGAAGCGCCGCGGTGCGCCCTTCCACGGAGTGCTCTACGCGGGGCTGATGCTCACGCCGAACGGCGTCAAGGTGCTGGAGTACAACACGCGATTCGGCGACCCCGAGACGCAGGCATTGCTGCCGCGCCTCGAATCGGATTTGACCGCGCTGATGCTGGCGAGTGTCACGGCTGGCGGCCTCGCCGGACGGCAAATCAAGTTTTCTGAAGACCGATCTGTAACGCTGACGCTTGCCTCCGCCGGCTACCCCGAGTCGTCGAGCAAGGGTGACGTGATCGACGGGCTCGAATCGGTACCCGATGGCATCGAGGTGACGCACGCCGGTACCGCGCGGAACGCCGAAGGTGACATCGTCACGGCCGGCGGCCGTGTGCTCAACGTGACCGCACTCGGCTCGTCGGTTCCCGAGGCGCGCACGGCCGCATATGACGCAGCTGCGGGGATTGATTTCGAAGGCATGCAGCTGCGATCTGACATCGCGGCGGGGATCGACCTCTGAGTCTCGTCGCAAGCGGGATTCCGAGCGATCGTGTGGAATCACTGAGCTGATGGCGCGGCGGCGAATTTTCCGGCAGACTAGGAGCGTGCCGCCGGCTCGATCACGACCGCGAGGCATGCGCTCAACGGCCGACTCAACGGAGACTCCGATCGACGCGACCACTCCCGCCGGCGTGCTGACGCCGGAAACCGAAACCCAACTCGAAGAGATCGACATGCGCGACGCGCCCCTGGTTGGCGTGGTGATGGGTGCCGAGAGCGATCGCGTGGTCATGGAAGCCGCCATCACCGAGTTGACCGAACGCGGCATCAGCTTTGAAGAGACAGTCGTCTCTGCCCACCGCGATCCCGACCGAGTTCGCGAGTATGCACGCGGTGCCCGGTCGCGTGGCATCAAGGTGATCATTGCGGGTGCCGGACTGGCTGCTGCGCTTCCCGGTTCGATCGCGTCGCACACGGATCTACCCGTCATCGGCGTCCCGATCCGTTCTGAGAACGCCGTCAGCGGCGGGCTCGACGCACTGCTATCGATCGCTCAGTCACCCGCTGGCGTTCCAGTCGCCTGCGTAGCCATCAACGGCGCGCAGAACGCGGCGATACTCGCAGCGCGAATTCTGTTCAGCTGAGTTTCAGCGCAACCTCGCGCAACACTCGGCGATTCTGGTCCTGCCCTCGCCCGGCGGGCGAGGGCAGGAGGTGTCTCGGTGCTGGAAAGGGCATTTCTGGTCCCACCCTCGCCCGTCGGGCGAGGGCAAGAGCTGTTCTGCTGTCACTTCCGCGTGGGTGAATCGTTTCTAGATTGTCGGAAAACGGTCTTGAATCGCAACACGCTGCGCTGTGAACTGAATGAATGCCACGCCTCAACACTCGCGACCGAGAGACCCCCGGAACTTTTCACGTCTACAACCAAACGCCTGACAGACGGCCTGCATTTATCGACGACGCCGATCGCGACGTATTTCTCGACATCCTCAAGCGTCATTTGGGCAAATCGTCTGTCGGCGGCCGCGCGGACCGTAAGTGTCGATCGATCGAAGGCGTTGAATTGCTCGGCTTCAACCTGATGACAACCCACTTCCACTTGATTCTGTGGCAGAAACAACGGTTTGCAATCGCGAGGTTGATGAACGTTGTGTTGGCCAGATACGTCCGATATTTCAACCGGCGCCACGGGAAGTCGGGGCCGATGTTTCGCGGTGAGTATCGCGCCAAACGAATCAGGAACAAGAAGCAGTTTCGATGGACTGTCGTATACGTGCTCGACAATCATCCGGACGGAGTTGACTACCGCTACTCGAGCCACCGCTACTTCGCTGCCGTCGATGACTCTCCCAGCTGGCTGAACGCCTCGGCCACACTGACAGGCGTTGGCGGGATAGATGCGTACCTCGACCTGCTCGAGCTGCGCGAGAACCGCGCTCAGATCAACGCCGAACTTTTCGGATGAAAGGAGTTTCCGACTCACGTCTATGGTCCCACCCTCGCCCGGCGGGCGAGGGCAGGAACAACTATCCGCATCAGGAGAGCTGCGACGCCCTTCGCCATCCATTGACGCCGACGAATGCGAGCGACAGCACCAGCGCAAACACCGTGACGGCAAAGATGTTGGCCGTGACCGCCGCGTAACCCTTGGTGACCACGTCGATGAACGGGTAGGGATACCAGTCGGTTATCGCACCATGGATCAGCGTGTAGACGATCCAGAGACCCGGCCAGAGCATCGCTCGCGGGATGTCGGCGACGGCGATCGGGGGCCACGGTCCGTAGCCGAGCCACAGGCCTACCGCGAGCGGCGGGCCAACGTAGTGCAACATCAGATTCGCAACCTGCGCGGCACCTGAATTGTCGGCGTCGCCAGCGAGCACGACGACGTAGACGATCGACGTGACCGTGATCCCGAACAGCGAGGCCAGTCGCATCGCGCGCATCCATGGCGTCCCGAGATCCGGTGCACGCAGAACCGCGATCGCCATCACGAAGATCGCGAAATTGCTCTGGATCGTGAAGTAGCTGACGAAGCGCTCGAGCCGGACGAGCAGATCGGGATCCTGACCCGGACCGGGGTCGAAGATCGTCAACCCCAACCGCAGCGTGAGCGCGACGCCGACGAAAATCGCGACCACAAGTTGCGCGCGGCGCGCGGCCGTGGTTGGTCGCGTGGATGCGTCCATTCGCGGCCAGCCTACTGAGCGCATAGGATTGCCGCGTGATCGACCGCTACACACGTCCAGAGATCGGCGCCGTCTGGAGTCAGCAGGCGAAGTTCGACAGCTGGCTGCAAGTTGAGCTTGCCGTCTGCGACGCGTTGTTCGACGCCGACGTGATCCCCGCCGCCGACCTTGTTGCGATCAAGGACAATGCCAATTTCACCGTCGACGCCGTCAACGAACGCGAGAAGATCACCAACCACGACGTAGCCGCCTTCGTAGACGTGATCAGTCAGGACGTCGGCGAGGCCGGTCGCTGGATTCACTACGGCTTGACCAGTAGCGACGTGCTCGATACGGCGCTCGCCGTTCAGATCGCCAAGGCCGGAGAGATAGTGCTTGCCGGCGCGCGCGAGTATGCCGACGCGCTCGCAACACGCGCCAAGGAGTTCGAGGACGCAATTGCGCCGGGGCGAACGCATGGTGTTCACGCCGAGCCAACGACCTTCGGAGTGAAACTCGCGGGCTTCGCTTTCGAGGCGCGACGCAATTTGGAGCGGCTCCAGCGAGCGTTCGAACAGGCGCGCGTCGGCGCGCTGTCGGGTGCAGTCGGCACCTACAGCGCCAACGGTCCCGCTATCGAACTTTCCGTTTTGAACAAACTCGGACTTCAACGTGAGCCGGTCAGCACACAGGTCGTCGCTCGCGACCGTCATGCGGAACTGCTGACCGCCATCGCGATCGCGGGGGCCGGCCTGGAGCGATTCTCCACCGAGATTCGCGCCTTGCAGAAGACCGAAGTTCGCGAGGTGGAAGAGCCTTTCGCCAGTGGCAAGCAAAAGGGCAGCAGCGCGATGCCACACAAGCGCAATCCGATCACCAATGAGCGAATCACCGGCCTCGCGCGAGTTTTGCGAGGAAACGCAATGGCGTCGATCGAAAACGTCGCCCTCTGGCACGAGCGGGACATCACGCACAGTTCGGTCGAACGGATCATCCTGCCCGACTCGACGATCCTGCTCGATTACATGCACTCACTTGCGATCAAGGTCGTCAACGAGATGACCGTCCACACCGATCGCATGCTCAGCAACCTCGAACTGACCCACGGCGCGTTGTTCAGCCAGCGTGCTCTGCTTGCGCTCGTGAACGCCGGACTCACTCGCGACGACGCATACCGAATCGTCCAGCAGGGTGCCCAGGAAGCGTGGGACACGGGGACCAACTTCCGCGACCTGCTGGCGGCCGAGGTCGAAAGTCAAGGCATCGAAGTCAATGTCGACGCGATCTTCGACCCTGCCGCGTACACCAAGCACGCTCGCGAAATCGTCGCGCGGCTTGCCGAGACCGACTGACGCACAGATCTCACACGGCGTTTGTTACTCGCCGTTAGGATCGTCAGATGCACTCGCCGCGTCGCACCGCAATCGTCATCCTCGCGGACGGCGCCCGCGCAGACGTCTTCGAGCGATTGCTCGCCAGTGGTGAACTTCCGGAGATCACCCAACACGTAACCGAACGTGGTGGCTACCGGCGCGCGACAAGTACGTTCACGAGCACCACGATTCCCGCGCATCTGCCGTTCCTGACCGGTCGCTTTGCAGGCAGCGCGAACCTGCCCGGCTACCGCTGGTTCGACCGCACCAAGTTTCGCGCCGGGATGCCGCTCGGACCGTGGTGTTTTCGCAGCTACAACGGACCGGAGTCGCGCCTCGTGGACCGCGACCTCTCGCCGCACGCACCGACGCTCTTCGAGCTTGCGCCGGGCTCCGTGAACATCTTCGGTGCGATCGCGCGCGGGGTCACGCGCCGCAACAACCTCGGCGCCCTGCGCAAGAACAAACTTTGGCTGGACGCCCACTATCGCGAGGACTACTCGAGCGCCGACGAAGCGGCCCGAGATCTGCTGGTCGACTCTCTCGACAATCAGGCGCCGTTCACCTTCGCTGTGATGCCGGGCATCGACTGGAACAGTCACTACGACGATCCGTTCGGCGAGGCGGCACACGACGCCTATCGCCGCATCGACCGCTGCGTCGGTGCGGTGGCTCGCAAACTCAAGCGGATCGGTCGATATGAGAAGACGATGATCGCTGTCGTCAGCGATCACGGTCACGCGCCGGTCCACGAACACTTTGACCTGGCCGTTCGGATGGAAGAGGACCACGATCTGCGCGTGGCCTACCACTCGATGCGCGCCTGGCGTGCCCGCGCACAGGCGATCTGCGCGGTCAGCGGCAACGCGATGGCACACGTATACATGCGCGGCGAAGGTGGCTGGTCGTTCGTCAACGGACGCGGCGGAATCGAAGCCGCCGCACCGGAGTTGATCGGTCAGTTGATCGAGTCACCATCAGTCGATCTGATCGCAACTCGCTATGGATCGGGTGCGATTTTGATCGAAAGCGACCGCGGTTGTGCACGCCTGCACGAATCGATCGAGGATGGCGAGTTGCAGCTCGTCTACGAAGTCTTCAGCAGTGATCCATTCGGATTCAAGGAGCTGCCGCTTCGGATGAGCTCCGAGCAGGCGCTGCAGCTGACGGCCGAGAGCTCGCATCCGGACGCATTGATGCAACTCGCCCAGTTGTTCCGCTCACCGCGCACGGGTGACATGGTGGTCAGCGCCGCCGCCGGGCACGATCTGCGTGAACGCTACGAGCGCCCCGAACACCGCTCCAGTCACGGCGCCCTGCACGACCAGCACATGAGCGTGCCGCTCGCGATCAGCGAGCCGCTTACAGACGGGCCGTTGCGGACCGCAGACGTCTTCAGCATGATCACGAGTTGGATCGGCGTGGAGCCTCCGAGCAACACCGACGGCGTCTCGCGGCTCGCCACCGACTATGCCGAATCGCCAGTCGAAGTCGAGGTGGCGGTCGCCTCGTCGGTTTGATTCGCGCGTGAATCACGCGCACGACGCGAGAAATCGAAGACTCCGTAGATCGAGTACGCCGCCGCAGCGACCACCGCACTCGCCAGCAACACCAAACCTGCCGACGCGGTCTTGTCGATACCCGCTCCCGCGAACAATGTCGCGGAGGCAGCCACAGACGATGGCCCGGGGCCAATCGGCAACGCGCCGAACGCCGTGGTCAACAAAAACGCGAGCAGAGCCTCCGACGCGGTTGGATCTAGACCGACGGCGGTGAAAGCGATGAAGAAGCGGATCGGCTGCAGCGTCAGCACCACCGCGAGTAGACCGGTGAGCACAAAGCGATCGTGCGCATCGCTCAGCACGCGCGCCGTGCGTGCGAACTCTCGGTCGCGGTAGCGGCGAAACAACCAGCGAAGAATCACCAGCGCTGCCAGCACGGCGGCCCCGAACACGAAGAACCACCACCACTCGAGCGAAGACGTGAAAACGGCAATCGCGATCAATCCGACGGTGATCACCGCTTCGACGAACAGCATCAACCCGTCAGCCGTGAACATCTGGCCGATCGTCGGCGTCGGTGTCGCACCCGGCGCAGCGGCGCGGGTGCGGTCGAAGCGCTTCACCAGCGCGATCCGCACCCATGCGCCGATGTACGTCGGCACGACCGTGTCGGCGAGGAAACGCAGCGAGCTCGAACTGTGCAGTAGCCGTCGTTCGACAGGTGCGCCGGCAGCTTCAACACACCGGCCCCACGCCTCGGCGCGCAACAGAAGCGCAACCAGATGGAGCGCAATCAACCCGATGGCGGCCTCGATCGAAATCAGTCTCGCGGCCGCGAGGATCTCGTCGAAGTGCGGCCAGAGCAGCGCTGTGAGCACGATGATCGCAATGATCGGACCGACGACGCCGCGAACCACTTGCGTTCGTTCGAGCTTGCGCTCACGCTCAGTCAATCCCGAGCTGTCGGTCGGCAACGTCGAGATTGGTGAGCGACCATGCACGATCAGCTGACCGTATCGCCGCGGCGCGACAGTTAGGCGTCCGGTGTCGCGTCGACCGAAGCCCAGAGATAGAGGCAGGCAAGCGTGCGATGTGGCCGCCACGCTTCTGCGAGTTCGGTGATCTGCGCCGGAGCCGGTAGCGCTTCAAGTCCGTACTCGATCATGATCGCCCGCCGAATTCCGAGGTCGCCGGTGGGCAGCACGTCTTCACGCGAGAGGTGAAACATCAGGAACATTTGCGCCGTCCAGACGCCGAGACCTTTGACGGCAACCAGCTCCGCGATCACTTCCTCGTCGCGCAGATCTTCGAGACGCGCCAGCTCCAGCTCGCCGCTGACGACGTGTTCGGCGAGCGAACGTAGATAGCCAGTTTTGGCTCGCGACAGTCCGCCGGCCTCGCGCAACGCCTCGGCATCGGCGTCGAGCAATTGCTGCGGCGTCGGTACGTTGCCATCGAAGAACTCGATCACGCGCTCGTAGATCTTTGCCGCCGCCTTCACCGAGAGTTGCTGCCCGGTGATCGCGCGAATCAGCGATCCGTAGTGATCCTCTGGCCGCTCGGCCTGTGTTTCGTCGAGTCGTGCCGCCGGAACGCGCTCGATCAGCGCCGCTAGAACGGGATCGGCCGCTGCCAGCGCGGCCGTGGCTCGCCTACTTGCGGCGGACATCAACTCTGCTCGTCGCGGAGCTCGGCGATGGTGCGTGAAAAGTCGTCAAGTTTCGGGGCAGCCAGCGGCCCGAGTTCGTCGGCGCGCGCCGCGAACGCCGACTCCAATTCGCCGTAGTACCAGAGCTGTTGTTCTCGACCGGCCTTGAAGCGCGACCAGATTTCGTCGCCGATCTGCCTGAAGTCGAGCAGCACTGATCGCGCGTTGTGCAACTTGTCGGCCAGGCTCACGAGCAGCTCATCACGCTGCTTGCCGGGCAACGAGTTGAGATACGCCTGCTTGCGCTCGCGCCAGGGTGGTTTGGGCTTGACGTCGGTGTCGGAGTTGGCTCGCACGATGCGTGCAACGTCGTCGCCGAACTGTGCACGAATGGCGTTCTCCATCGCGACGCCGACTCCGCCGGTGTCTTCGATGGCGTCGTGCAACAGCGCGGCTATCGCCTGATCTTCGGTTCCGCCCATCTCCAGAACAAGACCCGCAACAGCGAGCAGGTGCGAGATGTAGGGGATCGTCGTGCCCTTGCGCTGCTGCGCGCCATGAGACATGCGTGCGAAGGTCACCGCGTAGTCGAAACGCGACGTCAACGACGTGGCATCGAGTGCGCGAAGTTGCTTGTCTGTGAGTCTGATGTCGTGAACCATGTCGGGGATTGTGACGGTTGCGGCGCAACTCCGACGGGCAAGCCAATAGATTCTCTGGTCTGAGGGATACCGCAAAAGGAAGCCGCCATGAATGAGTCACACCCAATGTCTGCCGCCGCCTACGCCGAGCTGCAGGCCGAAATCGAGAAGCTCGAGACTGTCGATCGCCCGGCGATCGCCGAGAAGATCTCTGTCGCCCGTGAAGACGGCGACCTCAAGGAGAACGCGGAATACCACGCCGCGAAGAACGACCAAAGCTTTCTCGAGACGCGAATTCTCCAGCTGCGCGACCAGCTCCAGAACGCAACGATCGTCGAGGCCGCGACCAGCGACACCGAGGTCGGCTTCGGCTCAACCGTGACGCTGCTGGACACCGAGAGCGAAAAGGAAGTGACCTACACGATCGTCTCCTCGTTCGAGCAGGACATCGCCGCCGGAAAGCTCTCCAACAGTTCACCGGTCGCGGAGGCCGTGATCGGCAAACCGATCGGCAACGTCGTCACTGTCAATCTCCCGAACGGCAAGAAGCGTTCGTTCAAGGTCGTGAAGATCAGCTGAGCCGACCGGCGATCGGTGGTCTGCGGAGTTGTCACCACCTGTTCACCACTCCGCCCCTAAGATCGGTGCGTGGCTGGAAACAAACTTGACAAGCAGATCGCGACGGCGCTGAAGTCGACTGAGCGTTGGCTGCGCAAACAGCCGATTTGGCCGGACGGGCATCTTCGCAACGCGAGTGGTTCTGTTGTGAGCCACCGCGGACCGTCGATCCTCAGTGAACACGACTGTGTGATGCAGTTCGCCCGGCAGCTCAACGATGCCGGCGTTCCGTGGAAGGACCTGCACATGGAGGTGTCGCCGGGCCAGTGGCTGGTCAATCAGAAGAAGGCCGGGCTGCGACCGCCGTCAATCGATTTGGTGATCGTCGGCCGTGAGAATCTTGGATCGCGTACGGAGCCGTTCTCGCCGGGCAAGCAAAAGGACTTCCTGTTCGACGCCGTTTTCGAGTTCAAGCTCGCGAGCAATTATTGGCAGCGTACGCTCAGAACAGGAAAACCCGCGAAGCCACCGACCAAGGTGAAGTCGGGCATCGATGCGGATGCCAAAAAGGTCCGCAAATACCTCGACACGATGCTGGCGCAACGCGGTTACGTAGTGGTCGTCGAGGAATGTGACCACGGCTTCGATCGCGGCAACGGCAAGCCCGTAGACGGGATGTCGGTGCACTACTTGAAGTGCTTCTGAACACCAGATAGCGACTGCGGATCCGTGCCTCGTCAGACGAACTCCACTTCCGAACCGGCTACTACTTAGAGGGTGGCAAAGGTAGAAGCACCCCGCGTTAGTTCGCCTCGCACTGTCCAAACGGCGTATGCGGCGCTGTGTGATTCGCCGACTCTTTTCGACTCGTCGGACTGGCCGGAAGTCTTTGAAGGACTTGCCAAGAGCGGCCTGTATTCCTGGTGGGTCGACACCGCCGGAGCGCGCCAACTCTCTGAGGGAATCGACGCCCGCGTGAAGAAGGGATGCCTGTATTTCGGGCAGGCAGGCGGCACATTGTGGCCCAATGGCAACGCCAGTCACCACACCTTGTTGTCGCGCATCGAGGGCGATCAGCTGAACGGCATCACATCTCGATCGGCCTTCCGGCGCAGCCTCGCTGCGGCGCTCAAGTCGCCACTCGCACTGAAGACCGACAAGCAGGGCAACCTACTCGACGCGTCCGAGACCAAGCTGACGGCATGGATGCACGAACACCTCAGCCTCGCCGTTTTCCAGGTGACCAATCGTGACGAGATCACGAACCTGGAGTCGCAGTTGCGCCCATTGGTCAACGCACAGCTCAGCTCCTTCGCGATGCCCAAGTCGAAGGTTCGCGTCAACCTCGCGCAGTTGCGCGAGGACTTCGCCGTCGCCTGACAACGAGTCGCGTCACACCAGTTCGCTGAACGACGTCACCAGACGTGCACGGGGCTGTCGTCCGTCCGCCCGGCGTTAGCATCACCCCCATGACCGTCATCGACTTCACGCCCGACCTACCGCTGCTCTCGCGCGGAAAGGTTCGCGAGACCTACGAGCTGTCCGACGGAAATCTTTTGATGGTCGCCAGCGACCGGATCAGTACTTACGACGTGATCCACCCGAACCCGATCCCCGGCAAGGGACAAGTGCTCACGGGCACCAGCGTGTTCTGGTTCGGCGAACTCGGCGGGTTGGTCCACAACCACTTGATCAGCGCCACGCAGGACGTTCCGCTCGAGTTGCGCGGGCGCGCATTGAAGGTGAGGCGTCTGGAGATGTTCCCGATCGAGTGCGTTGTGCGTGGATATCTCGCGGGCTCTGGATGGTCGGACTACCAGCAGTCAGGCGCCGTGTGCGGAATCGATCTGCCTTCCGGTTTGCTCGAATCCGCCGAGCTGCCAAGCCCGATCTTCACGCCGGCGACGAAGGCCGAGATCGGTGACCACGATGAGAACATCGATGACGCCGGTGCGATCGCCGCGATGGGTGGCGACGCCGAAACCTACTACGAGATCAAACGCCTGAGCATCGCGATCTACGAGCACGCACGGGCACACGCAAGGACCAAGGGCATCATCCTCGCCGACACCAAGTTCGAGTTCGGTCGCGACCCAGAGAGCGGAGTGATCACGCTCGGCGACGAGGTGCTCACGTCGGATTCGTCCCGCTACTGGCCCGCTGATGGCTTTGCTCCGGGCGGCGCTCAGCCATCGTTCGACAAACAGTTCGTGCGCGACTGGGCCCGATCGACGGGCTGGGACAAAACGCCGCCGGCGCCGGAGGTGCCTCCGGAGATCGTCGAGCAGACTCAGCAGCGCTACATCGAGGCGTACGAGCGATTGACCGGCGAACCATTCACGGCCTGGCTCGATCGCGTCGCGGTATAGGTTGGAGCGATGAGCGGGTGGCCGCCCATCGCCGATCAACGTACGCTTCGCCGGTTGGCGATGCCGGACGGCGAATTCGAGGAGCTGGCGGCCCGACTGGCAAAACAGATCGGTGGTCAGAACTATGTGGACGCGCACTATCGGCGGGCGATTTCTTATCCGTGGAGTGAGTCGTTCGGCGGCGGCGGATATCGACTGCGCGAGAATGCTGTCTCGCCGCTTGAACGGCTGCCCGACGACGAACTCGCGCAAGCGTCATCCACTACCGACTCGCTAGATCGAAGGCGTTATTCCCTGCTCGCGTTTGGCTCGAATCGCAACTCCGATGTGCTTGCGAAGAAGCTTGCGCATCTGTCACGCGATCAACGCGAAGTGATCGTCGTACATGGTGTGCTCTCCGGCCATGTGATTGGTCACTCACCGCACTTGGCGGTATACGGCTCGCTACCGGCGACACTGGTCTCGCGCGCCAATGCGAGGGCCGACGTCTCGCTGCTGATGGTCACCGCCGAGCAGCTGCATGCGCTGACCTGGACCGAGTTCAACTACCTGCTCGCGAAGATCGACGGCAAATGCTTTCAAAGTGACGCCCTCCGGCAACCTCCGAGCGACCTGTTCGCCTACGTCTCGCGCCACGGCCACGTGGTCGACCCAGACGGATCGCCGCTGCGGCTGACCGGCGCCGGACAGGCCGATTTGCTCGACCGCGCGGCGCAGCACGCGATCGAGCCAACAAGCGATGGCCGGGAACTGGTCCGCCGAAGTGTCGAGTCCTACGAATGGGCGGTGACCGAAGCGAAGCCACGGCTGCGCGCGCTGTCAGTGCCGCTCGATCGCAAAGCCTGGGACCTACACCCGGGCGGTCGGAGCGAGTGACTCAGCAGTCGAGCAGGAAGTTCTTCAGACATTTCTCCAGGCGGTCGACGACTCCACCGCCTGAGTTCTGCGCCTCGGCGTCGGCCCGGCCCTGCTGGCGCGCACTTGCCTCGGCCGCCTTTACGCGTTGATTGAATTCGGTTTGGAGGCGGTCGCGCTGCTCCTCGAATGAGCGGCGGAAGCTGGCCACCGCGCTGCTCTTCGTCTGCTCGACGGCCTCGGCGATCTGCGCGTCGACCTCTTCCTTCGAGGCGCGGGTCTCCTGACCTATCGCGAACGCGAAAACGATCGCGAGGCTGAAGGCGACGATCGTGGCGATCAATTTCAGCGCGCCGTTGGAGCGATCGCCTGATGCAACCGGGTTCGACGCGATCGCATTTCCACGCCCACCATGGCCGTGCGCCAGGCGCCGCTCCGCGGTGTTCCCGCGACCGGCCTGCGATTGAGTTCCACGCCGCGAGCGTGGCGTGCGGGCAGACGCCTGCTCGCCGGTTCGACCGGGCATAACCCGGGTGACGTTCTGCTCTGCGTTCACTCGAGTTTCGCGCTCGCGCAGATCGAACGCCGTGCCACACGATGGGCACCAACTGCCGGTCGATTCCCAGGCGAGCGAGCATTGCGGGCAGACGCGAAGCGGTGCCCACACGCGAGGATCGAGCTTGTGAGTCTCGGCGTCGCGATCATCGAAGTTCTGGTGGTCGGTCATGACTTCCTTCTGGTGGAGCTGCGTTGAGGTTTCCGCATCGTGGTTGCCGACGGCGCGCGAGCAGTTCGGCGCCTCAGACGAATAACAACACCGGAAATTGCAAAACGTCTCACCTGCTGCTCGAAACGGATAGTTTTTTCGAGTCGCAGTTGCGACGCACCACGGGGCAGAGGATGAACAGAGTTAACTCGAATCGACGGTTTTTCGCCGCAGTAGCGACGATTTCCGCATGCCTGCTGCTTCCGTCTGGCGCCGCCGCAGCGCCTGATCTGGCGTTCATCGCCAAGGCACACGACCCGCAGGGCGTCGCTCATGATCGGCTCTACACGTTCGATCCCGCCTCTGGCGCTTTCAAACATCTGTTCGTCAGCGGCCACCGGTTCCTTGGGCTGCAGAACTTTGCATGGCAGCCAAATGGTGAGACGATCGCGTTCGTCAGCACGGTGGCCGTCAGTGGTAATGGCACGGCCACCGCACCGCGCGCCGAACTCTGGACCGTACGACGCAGCGGCGGAGGACTTCGCCGACTGGCGAGGTCTGAAACGATTGGGACGCCGGTTTTCTCTCCCGACGGAAAGCGCATCGTCGTCGTGGCGGCGTTCAAGCGTCGCTCGGGCGCCGGTTGTGCTCGCGGCGGTCACGCCGTCGCGGTCGTCTCCGTCGCGCGTCCATCCCTGCGTCGGATCAGTGCCTGCTTCAGCAGCCGCCTCGCGATGTCACGCGTGGCGTTCATCGGCAACAATCGATCTGTCGCCGCAGTGCCGGATCGCAGACGCCTCGTTCGATTCGCGGTGTCCGGTGCCCATCGCGCAAAGAGGCGTCCGCCGGTGATCCATCAGGCCACAGTCGGCGATCGCATTGCCATCGGTGCATACCTGCCGGGCACGAGGTCGTTCTGGCTGCATTTCGACACTGGAGACACCGCACTGCTCAGCAGCGGTGCTCGGCGAGCAACGCTGCTGCCAGGTGACACGTTTGATGTCGCGCCCAGCGGCCGCACAGCAGTCGGCAATTGCGCCGCCCTTCCTGAACGCGGCCTGTGCGGGCTATCGCTGCGTACGCGCAAACGCACGCGAATTTCGTCGCCGTTCGAGCCGGACCTCAGTCGCAACAGTCTGGAATTCGGATTCTCCTACGACGACCGATCTCGACGGATCGTCAGCTTCGGGCATCCAGCATTCGGGCTTGACGGCCTGCCGTCGAGCACTCGGATCTGCGTGCGATCCACGCTGACCGCGCCGCCGGGTTGCCACGACCTGCCCGCCGGTCATTCGGTCGCAGACGAAAACACCGGCGTAGCGCTCTGGCGACCGGCTACCTGAGCTTGAACTTGATGTAGATCGGCTTGCCTCTGACTGCACCCTGGCCGAACGGCGTTACCTTGACGCGGTAGTTGCCGCGCCTCAGTTTGCGACCGCCGAACCTGCCGCCGAACTGGTAAAAGATCTCGCCGTCGTAGACATCCTGACGTTGAATGCCACGGAGCTTCTTGTAATAGGTGCAGCGCTTGCCACGGCTGCCGCGCACACAACGCGAGCCCTTCTTCCGACCGCGCCCGGCCTTCTGGAGTTCGAAGCGGGCGATCTGAGCGTTTCTGTAGGTGATGCCGAAGGCGGTCGCGCGCGGGTTGGTGCGCTTGCGGAAGCCGCTACGAGAACGACGGAAGGCCTTCTTGGCGCGGGAAGTGAGTCGTGCTGTGGCCAACGGTTGGGCCGGTAGCGGGATCACAGGTGCCGGAGTAGTGGGCAGCGGCGCGGACGGCAGGCAGCTCTGCGGGGTCGGAAGCTGAAATTCGTATGCGCCAAGGTCGAGCTTGGCGATGCAGTCGCCGTCACCGTCGACGAGACGCGGAAGACCGGCACCATCAAGTGTGCCGCCGGGGAGAGAAGGAGCGCTGACAAGGTCAATGATCGGCGAGCCCTGCATCGGACGTAGATCGCCATTCGGAGCATCGACGTACGCCGGTACTGCAGTGGTGATGTCAACGGTGGCCGTGAACGTCTCGTCGCAGTCTTCGTCGGGCGTCGCGCCATCGCTGAAGCGACCAACGTCGAACGCGGTGTTACTGGTCGAGAGACTCGCGTCTTGACCATAGGCCTTAACGCAACGGATCGAACTCGCGTTGGTTCCGGTGATGTCGATGACCGAATCTTCAATCGAACCGTCAAACGACTCGTGCGTCGCCGTATCGGCACCAACTCGCAATCCGTGCTGATTCGGACCGGTGCCATACACAGTGATGCGATCGAGATCCGCGACGATCGGATTCGCTGACACCGCATTGTTGCTGTTGAGCAGATCCATGCCACGAGCGCCAGGCTCGCTGCCGATGTCAATGCTCGTATCGCCGACGAAAATCTCGCCAATCGCCATATCAATGCCTTCGAAATATCCGCGAATTTTCGTTCGTTTCACTGCGATGGGTGCGTTGGTGGAGACATTCACCCCGAGCGCCGCCAAGCCCGACGAGAGCAGCTGTGCGTCTTCGATCGTGCCGGCGCCGACGAACGCCGCACCGATGTTTCCGGCATTCACCGTCGCCTTGAAATTCTTTGCGGAGCCACCAAGCCCGACGCGCACAGCAGTTTCCGAGTCGGGCGAGGCAACCGAGCTGTCTGTCACCTCAAAATCGCGAATCACGCCCGTATTAACGCTGACTGCGCGCTGCGCGGATCCCAACCCGTCGAAGTCGATGCTGAACCCGGACATGTAGCTAGTCGCGTCGTTGAACGTAAGGGCAAGCCCGGTGTTGTCACCGCCCCAATCAAACACCGTCTGACCAACACCTGCGCCGATGACCTCTACAGGTTGCGAAAAATTCAGGTTCAGCCCGGCCGGAGTGGGCAGCACGAACGTCGTGGCCTCGAGCAAGATTCGGTCGTGTCCAGCGTTGGCCTCGCTGGCCAACACCGCGGAATAGAAACCGGCGGCAGTTGCCGGGAAGTCCTCGCTCGGGCAGACAATCGGTGTGGTGCCGACGCAGATATCCCCGGCTTGTGCAGTCGCTGGAAGCGTGAGGGCAGCAACCGAAAGCGCTGCGATCAGCAGAATTCGTTTAGGCATGCAACCGAGAGTAACCGGCGGGCGCCGATTCTGCCAGTTCTGCGGGAATCCCGCAAATTGCTGAAAACCTGCATGAACAGTGGGAAAGCGCCGCTTGCGCCCTCGATACGCTCCATGCTCTTCGCCGCCGCACAAATTCCGAACGTTGAAAATGAGGAGCCAGCCCGTGCCGGTCAAAGCCACCGTTCTTATTCGACCCAAAGAGGGCATTCTCGATCCGCAGGGACAGGCCGTCGAGGAGGCACTCCCGGCGCTTGGATTTGAGGGCGTCAGCCACGTCCACGTCGGACGCTTGGTGGAGCTCGAGGTCGAAGACGCCTCTCAACTCGAGGCGATGTGCGAGAAGCTGCTCGCCAATCCATTGATCGAGGACTACGAGATCGTCACCGGTAGCTAGCCGGTCTCGAGGAGACACAGTGGCCACTCGTTTCGGCATCCCTCAGTTTCCCGGCTCGTGCGACGAGGTCGATACGTTGCTCGCCGCAAATCGCGTCGGCGACGCAGAACTGCTCTGGCACAAGGACAAGGACCTGAAAGGCGTCGACGTGGTGATCGTGCCCGGCGGTTTCAGCTATGGCGACTACCTGCGCGTCGGCGCGATTCCGCCGTTCTCCCCGGTGATGCAGGCCGTCGCCGAGCACGCGAAGGCAGGCGGTCTGGTGCTCGGAATCTGCAATGGCTTTCAGGTTCTGACGGAGGCGGGCCTGCTGCCGGGCGCGCTGCTGCCGAACGTGAATCTCGCCTTCACCTGCCGACAGGTTGACCTGACCGTCGAAAACACCGAGACGCCGTTCACCCACGAATGCACGCCCGGCGAGACGCTGTCGATCCCCGCCAAACACACGACCGGCCGCTACTTCGCGCCGCCGGAGATCCTTGACGACATCGAGTCGAACGGACAGGTGCTGCTGCGCTACGCCGAGGGTCACAATTTCAACGGTTCGCTCAACGACATCGCTGGCGTCTGCAACGCCGCTCGCAACGTATTCGGCCTGATGCCGCACCCCGAGCATGCCGTGGACCCATTAACCGGCAGCGATGACGGCCTCAAGCTGTTCCACTCCCTTGCCAGCGCGGCGCCGATGGCCCTGGGCAGCGGGGACATGACATGACGACCGCGAGCCAGCCCGACTTGGCACAGCCGCCACACCGCGCACTGGGCCTGACCGACGACGAATTCGAGCTGATCGTCGAAAAACTCGGCCGCGAGCCGAACGCCACCGAGCTGGCGATGTTCAGTTTGATGTGGAGCGAGCACTGCTCTTACAAGCACTCGAAGCGGATCCTTGGTCAGCTGCCGACCGAAGGACCGCACTTGCTCATGGGTCCGGGCGAGAACGCCGGTGCCGTCACCGTCGGCGACGGATTGGCGATCGCATTCAAGGTCGAGAGCCACAACCATCCGAGCGCCGTCGAGCCGTTCCAGGGAGCGGCGACCGGCGTGGGCGGCATCCTGCGCGACATCTTCGCCGTCGGCGCGCGGCCGATCGCGGTACTCGACTCACTGCGCTTCGGTGAGCTGTCATCCGCGCGATCTCGCTTCCTCGCCGATCGCGCGGTCGCTGGGATCGGCCACTACGGCAACTCGATCGGCGTGCCGACGATCGGCGGAGAGATCTACTTCGAGGGCCCGTACGAACAGAACTGTCTCGTCAACGCGATGGCGCTTGGCCTAGCACCGGTCGATCAGCTGATCAAAAGCGCGGCGGCCGGCGTCGGCAATCACCTCGTGCTGTTCGGTGCGTCGACCGGGCGCGACGGAATCGGCGGCGCCTCGGTGTTGGCCAGCGCCGAACTCGGTGATGGTGACGATGACAAGCGTCCGACCGTGCAGGTCGGCGATCCCTTCGAGGAGTCGAAGCTGGTCGAGTGTTGCTTGGAGCTGCTGGGCAGCGAGCTGCTCGCGAGCCTGCAGGACCTCGGTGCCGCCGGTCTGACCAGCGCCTCCAGCGAGATGGCGAGCAAGGGCGAGGTCGGTCTCGACATTCACGTCGATCGCGTGCCGCTGCGCGAACATGGCATGGAGCCGTTCGAAATCATGGTCAGTGAGTCGCAGGAGCGAATGCTCTGCGTCGTCACCCCGGAGCGCCTCGACGCGGTGCTCGCCGTGTGCGACAAATGGGATCTGCATCACGCGGTAATTGGCGAGGTGACCGACACGCGGCACATGAAGATCTACTCCGACGGTGAGTTGGTCGGCGACATGCCGGTACCGGCGCTGGTCGACGACTGCCCTGTCTACACGCTCCAGCCCGAACAGCCGACCGAACAGATCTACCCGTCACCGAAGGTGATCGGTCCCGCGGCCGACGCGATGCAGGCAGCGGTCAACACCGACGATGCCAACGCACGCCTGCTCGCGCTGCTGGCAAGTGACAACATCGCGTCGCGTCGCCGCTACTTCGAACGCTACGACTGCATCGTCGGATCGCGCACGACCAAGCGTCCCGAAGAGGCAGAAGCGGCCGTGCTCCACCTCTGGAAGCAGGACGATGATGGCGCGCCCATTGACGGACCGAGCATCGCGGTTTCGATCGATGGATCCGGGCGAAAGGTTGCGGCGGACCCGTACCGCGGAACGATCGGTGTGGTGCTTGAATGCGCGGCGAACATCGCCTGCGTCGGCGGCGAGCCGCTCGGTTTGACGAACTGCCTCAACTTCGGCAATCCCGAGAAGCCACACATCGCCTGGCAGCTGACCGAGTCCGTCAAGGGCATGCGCGACGCCTGTCGCGCGCTCGATCTACCGGTCGTCGGCGGCAACGTCTCGCTCTACAACCAATCCGCCGATGGCCCGATCTATCCGACCCCGGTCGTCGGCATCGTCGGCGGTCTGCCCGATCCCTCGACAGTTGCCGTGAACAAGTTTTTTGCGCGTGACGGGAACGACGAGCCGCTGATGATCGGCCTGCTCGGCCCGTTCGAGCCGACGCTCGCGGCCAGCGAACTGGCCAAGTTGATCGGCGACGATCTACCAACCAAACTTCCCGACCTCGACCTCGCCAAACATGCCGAGGCGCTGACGATTCTGCGCGACGCGGTACGCCGTGGCGACGTTCAGGTCGCGCGCGACGTTTCCGAGGGCGGGTTGGCGACTGCACTGGCCGAATGCACACTCGGCGGAACCGGCGCAGAAATCGACGTCGCGCCGTTGGTCGAACGGATGCGTCGCGCCTACCCCGGCGCAGATCCGGAGCAGCATGTCGAAACGGCGTTGTTCGGCGAAGGTCCGGGCGGGATCGTCGTGGCCGGCACGCGCGAATCGCTGCTGCAGCTCTCGAACGAGGCCAAGAACGTCGGATTCCTAGCATTGGGTAGTGCTCACGGTGAGCGTTTGACGATCTCCGCACCCGTTGGTACTCTCGATGAAGTCTCACTGGATGTAGGCAATATCCAGCGCATTCACGGCTCGGCGATCGAGAGTCGAGTGGCGCTGGCGGAACGAGTCTCTTCTTGAACTCACAGCAGCGGACCACTGACCGCGCGGCCGAGGATCAGAGGGAACCAGTCCTCGCCAATGATGGCCTGGACGACGGTTTTTTCGACGATCGCGACGGCCCACGCGACGAATGCGGCGTTTTCGGAATTTATGCGCCTGAACTTGACGTAGCCCGACTCGCCTATTTCGCGCTCTACGCGCTGCAGCATCGCGGGCAGGAATCGGCCGGGATCGCTTCGAGCGACGGTACGCACATCATCACGCTGCGCGACACAGGTCTGGTCAGCCAGGTCTTCGACGAAGAGAAGCTGCGCGGGTTGAGCGGCAACATGGCCGTGGGTCACGTTCGCTACTCCACGACTGGCTCGAGCGGCTGGGAGAACACCCAGCCGATCTACCGCGCCGACAACCACATGATCGCCTTGGCTCACAACGGCAACTTGATCAACGCGGTTGAGCTGCACGCCGAGCTGCGCGAGGCCGGGGCCACCTTTCGCTCGACCAGCGACAGCGAGATCATCGCCGCAATGGTCAGTAACAGCAAGGCCGCGACGATCAAGGATGCAGTCGCCGAGGTGATGCCGCAGCTGAAGGGGGCGTTCAGCACCGTGATCGCGAACAAGGAGATGGTCGTCGCCTTCCGCGATCCGCAGGGCCTACGCCCGCTCGCGCTCGGCAAGATTGAAGTTCCCGGCGAGGGCGAGGCGCGCTACTGCTTCGCATCCGAGAGCAGCGCTTTCGACATCATCGGCGCGGAGTTCTTGCGTGAGGTGGAGCCCGGCGAAATGATCGCGCTGACCGAGCGTGGCATCGAGACGCAGATCGTCTGCCCCGGCGAGCGTCGCGCCTTCTGCGTCTTCGAGCACATCTATTTCGCCCGCCCCGACTCACACCTCGAAGGCCAGCTGGTGCAGCAGTCGCGCGGTCGAATGGGCCAGATTCTCTGGCGTGAGGCACCGGTTGAGGCGGACATGGTCGTCGCCGTGCCCGACAGCGGCAACCCTGCCGCCAAGGGCCTCTCCCGCGCGAGTGGAATCCCGATGGACGATGGCCTGATCAAGAACCGCTACGTCGGCCGTACGTTCATCCAGCCCGGACAAGAGCTGCGCAAGCTCGGTCTGCGGATGAAGTTCACACCGCTGCCGGAGATCGTCAGCGGCCAACGGTTGATCGTCGTGGACGACTCGATCGTGCGCGGCAACACGACACGCCAGATCATCGGCATGCTGCGCGATGCCGGGGCCAAGGAGGTCCACCTGCGGATCAGCGCCCCACCGATCCGCAACAGCTGCCACTACGGCATCGACATGTCGACCAACGAACAGATGGTCGCCTACGGCCGCACCGTCGAAGAGGTGGCCAAGGAACTCGGTGCCGACTCGCTCGCGTACATCTCACTCGACGGCATCTACGAAGCGATCAAGGGCGAGCGCGAGACGCATTGCGACGCCTGCTTCTCGGGCGACTACCCGCTGGCGGATACCGACCGCGCAACCGGCAAGTTCGCGCTTGAAGAGCTTGGGCTTGCGGCGCCCGCCGCCACCGCAAGCTGACCCAACTGTGCAGGTGAACCGCCGAGCCGCTCGTTCGGTGCGCTGTCGCGCGCGCATTTACGCCTCTCGTCATTACTGACCAGTATTTAGATTATTTGACTTTCGGTCAGTTTCTTGTTAGCGTGCGCCAGATGCGAGGGCGACGTGCCGGGCGCATTCGCAGTCACCCTGACAACTGACACCATCGGCACACACCTCTTGGGGAGGGATAACGCATGAAAAAGTCCATCAAACTCGCGTTCGCGGCGATCTTCGCCGTTGCCGCACTCACGCTGCCGGCGAGCGCCTCGGCGTCTGACAATGATCCAATTGTGTTCGTCCACGGATTCACCGCGAACGCTGCTGGCTGGGACACGATGAAGTCACGATTCGTAGCGGATGGTTACGACTCCAGTGATTTCGCCACGGTCAGTTACGGGTTCTTTGAATCGAACACTTCGATCGCGAACAAGGTGAAGAACGCCGTCAACTCGATTCTGCAGTCCAGCGGAAAGACCAAGGCTGACGTCATCACCCATTCGATGGGCGGGCTGTCGGGCCGCTACTACGTGAAGAATCTCGGCGGCGGGGCCGTCGTCGACGACTTCGTCTCGATCGCCGGGCCAAACCATGGCACTGCCCTGGCACCGGCCTGTTTCTTCCTGACGATCCAGTGTCGCGAGATGACGCCGGGAAGCTCGTTCTTGAACGCACTCAACAGCGGCGATGAGACGCCCGGTCCAGTGCGCTATTTGACGCAGACGTCGTTGTGCGACGCGATCGTCGTTCCCGCGGCGATCACGACGCCGCTCGATGGCGCCCAGAACGATGTGTTTGCGTGCAAGGAACACATCACGATGCATCGCGACGCCGAGGTCTACGCGGGCATACGCGACTTCCTCGACTAGGAGCGAGGTAGTAATCGGCTTGCCGCGCGACCGACCCCCAACGAGTCGCGCGGCAACAGCCGAGCCACCCGGTCAAGCGCGAACGGAACCTGAAGCTCGACCGGCTGCGATCGAGCCACCGAGCGCATGAACGCAGAGGTCAAGTAGCACTTGTTCCTCGATGTCATGAGCGGAGACCCAATCCATCGTCGCCGTCCAGACGAACGCGACCCAACCTTTGATCGCATACCGCATCGCCGGGCTGTCTGATTTGTCTTCGACACCCAGCTCCTTGGCGGCCTCGGCCATGCCCGCCAACATCGCGTCGACATGATGATCCATCGTGTCGTCGATGACTCGCGAGACCACGGGGTCGGCGCCGGGCCCGCTTGAAAACGCCAGCGTGAAGCGCTCAACCTCGACCGCCCATCTGATGAACGACTCAATGACGGCGACCGTGCGCTCGTATGGCGGGAGTGACGGGTCGGGACGGGTACGCGACATAACGTCCTCGGCCATCGCCTGTATCACCGCGGTGTAGATGCCGCGCTTGTTCTCGAAGTGGTAGTAGACGAGACCCTTTGCGACGCCCGCCGCTTCGGCAATCTCGTCCACCTTGACGTCGTCGAAGGCCTTCTCGGAGAAGAGCCGTTCAGCCGAGTCGAGCAGCCTTCTTCGCAGATCCGGGCGAGGGTTGTCGCGAATCGAGGATGATGCGCCTTGCATCCGTCGAGCCTAACCGCTGTGGCAACTGCCCAACTGGTCGATTTCGATGGGCGCGATGCGGCGGTTGGCGACGAACTCGGGCGAACGGCTCACTTCTACTCGGCATCCGCAGCGAGCGACCCCAGGCAATCGCGGGGCTCTCGACCAGCAGCCAGCTGGCTGCGCCGGCGATCAGCGAGACCGCGAGAATCAGAGCGGCCGCGAGCACGGTGCCTTCTGGCAGTAGCTGTTCGCTTCGTGCCCAGAGCAATATCGGAACGTGCCAGAGGTATACGCCGTAGGAAATCGTGCCGAGGCCAGCAAGCGGTCGTGCACCGAGCGCGCGATTCGCAAGCGAAGTCGTGGGCGCAATAGCAACAGCGGCAATCAAAAGACCAAAACCTGCCGCGGCGGGAACGTCACGAATCACATGCAGCGACTCTGCGTAGATGTCACGCTCATAGTTGAGAATCGCCGCGGCGAGGACCGCCGCCCCCGCCATGCCGACCGCTGCGGCAATCCGGGAATCGCGTTCGCGATCAAGCCCGCGCCGACTTTGCCAGAGCGCCACGCCCAACGCCGCCAACATCCCGATTGCGAAGTAGGGCAGCATGCCAAGAAGCGAGAGGCGCGACACTGCACCCTCACCGATCGTCAGCCAGTTCCATGTCAGCCCGACGGTGACCATCGCCAACGCGACAGCCACGACCGCAGCAACCAACACGCGGCGATCGTCGAAGCGTCTGGCGGCGGCAAACGCCAGCAACCCGATCAGCGGAACCATCAGATAGAAGCCAAGCTCGACCGGCAGGGACCAGGTGGCGGGATTGAGGCGCATGATCGTGTCCTCCGAGAAATTCTGACCGAAGATCGCGTAAGTCCAAACGTCGGACGCGGCCGGCAAATGGTGTGACACCTGATCGCCGGCACTGGCAATCAGGACGAAAGATCCGACCAACGAAACCCAGTACGCGGGCGCGATCCTGACGAGTCGATTGCGCACGAACGGCAGTGTTGCCGGCGGTGTGCGACCGGCGATCGCCGCGCGCAGGTACGGGCGCAGCAAAAGGAAGCCGGACAGCGCAAAGAACAAATACAGACCGAGCTTGAGCTCGACGAATACATAGTCCAGCGCTCCATCGCGACGCGTCGTCGTATGCGAATCGTTGAACAGCCAGACGTGAAAGACCAGCACCGAAAGCGCTGCGATTCCTCGCAGCCCATCGATCCCGACGTCTCGCCTGGCGTCGTTGTTGCGTTTCTCGGCCTGCCGCATGAAGCGACCAACCTATCTGCGATTGGCGTACACAGAACTCAGCTTCACCGACTTTTAACGCTGTGTTCACACGTGCGATTAATGCGGAACACGATCTTCTAGCGTTCGCCGCTTGAACACTTCCGATTCAGACCCCACCGGCCTGCGCGTCGGCGTGCTCGCAAGCGGCGCAGGCTCGAACCTGCAGGCGATCCTCGACTCCGTGCACGGCAACTTTGGCGTGGAGATCGTGTGTGTCGCATCTGACAAGCCGGACGCGCACGCATTGGTGCGGGCATCAAAATCTGCCGTCGCGACGGCGGTGTTCCCGTTGGACGACTATCAAACTCGCGAAACGCGAGACGCAGCGATGGCCGAACATCTGCGCGAGCTGCGCGTTGATCTGGTTGTGCTCGCCGGATACATGCAGATCCTCAGTGCGGACTTCATCGCCGCGTTCTTCGGGCGGATAATCAACGTTCACCCCTCCCTGCTGCCCAAATACCCGGGGTTGAGCGCGATCGAACAGGCGCTTGAAGCCGGCGAAGCGCATACCGGCGTGACCGTCCACCACGTTGACGAGGGCGTCGACACCGGACCGGTGATCGCCCAAGAAGCGATCGCCATCGCACCCGGCGAGAGCCTCGAAGCTCTTACCCGGCGGATTCATCAGATCGAACACCGGTTGCTCCCGGAAGTGATCGCACAAATCGCCAATGATGCGGCCAACGGGTAATCTGCACGCCATGCCAGAGAGTGCCGAACCAGCGAAGGTCAACGGGAAGTCAGTGGAGGTCACGCAGCCGGGTGCCGTGCGCATCCGCCGCGCCCTGATAAGCGTCAGCGACAAGCGTGGAATCGTCGAGTTCGCCAAGGGCTTGGAAGAGCTCGGTATCCAGATCATCAGCACCAGTGGTACCGCAACCGAACTCGCCGACAACGGCGTGAAGGTGACCGGAGTCTCCGAATACACCGGCTCCCCGGAGATCCTCGGTGGTCGCGTCAAAACGTTGCACCCGGCCGTACACGCGGGCCTGCTCGCCAAGCTCGACGAACAGGAGCACGTGGACCAGCTCAACGCCGAAGGACTCGGCACGATCGATCTCGTCGTCGTCAACCTCTATCCGTTCCAGCGCTACGCGAACCGCCGCGGCGTGAGCGACACCGAGGTGCTCGAACAGATCGATATCGGCGGACCGACGATGGTGCGTGCGAGCGCGAAGAACTTCAAGTTCACTGCGGTCGTCGTCAGTCCCGAAAGTTACGACGCGGTACTCGAAGAGCTGGCCGAGGACTCGTGCACGCTCGGCCTCGAGACACGCGAATCACTCGCCGTCGACGCATTCAACTACACCGCGCAATACGAAGCCGCGATCAGCCAGTGGTTCAACGAACGTACCGGGAACGTCCCCGATCAGTTCGTCAGGGTCTACGAGAAGTCAGTCGATCTGCCGTATGGCGAGAATCCGCATCAGCGCGCCGCTTACTACGCCGAGGTCGGCAGCCGTACCGATCTTTTGTCGATGGTCGGCCAGGAGCAGGGAAAGGACCTCTCTTTCAACAACCTGCTCGACCTGGACGCCGGCCGTCGATTGATCGATGAGTTCGAGCTTCCGTGCTGCGCGATCCTCAAACACAACAACCCGTGCGGTATCGCAGTCAGCAACTCGCTCGAGGATGCCTATGACAAGGCGCTGCACACCGACCCCCTGAGCGCCTTTGGTGGTATTTACGTCTTCAACCGCGAAGTCGACGCCGCGCTCGCGACAAAGCTGGTCGAGCACTTCGTCGAACTGATCTTCGCCCCCGGGTACACCGATGAAGCGCTATCGATCCTCGGCCAAAAAGAGAACCTCCGCGTGCTGGTTAACGGAGAGCGGCGGATTTGGCCGGTCAGCGACCCAGACCTGCGAGGCGTACGCGGCGGCCTGATGCTTCAGGACCGCGATGTCGACATCGACCCTCGCGACGCGATGCAGATCGTGACCCAGGCCCAACCCACGGAAAAGCAGTGGGGCGACATGCTCTTCGCCTGGCGTGTCTGCAAACACGTCAAGAGCAACGCGATCGTGCTCGGTCGCGACCTTGCAACGCTCGGCATCGGCGCCGGTCAGATGAGCCGTGTCGACAGCGTGAAGCTCGCGGTCAAAAAGGCGCGTGGTGATCTCGACGGCGCGGTGATGGCCAGCGACGCGTTCTTCCCGTTTGCCGACGGTGCGGAGGTCGGCATCAAGGCCGGCGTCACGACGATCATCCAGCCGGGCGGATCAAAGCGCGATGCCGAAGTTGTCAAGGCCTGCGACGACGCGGGCATCGCGATGGTGTTCACGGGTCGGCGGCACTTCCGCCACTAGCGCTCGTCGCCGTTCGCCGACTTTCCTGAGTTGTCGTTCGTTTGACCGGACTTATCGGCCTCAGCGCAGGTCGAACTCGCTGCCGTTGTCGGCAGGCGGACTTGGAGCTGGTTCCGGGGTTGGCGTGGGGGTTGGCGTGGGTGTGGGCTGCACCGGCGCTGGCGCGACAGCCTGCTGTTGTGCCTGCGACTGCGCCTCGGCGCGACGTCTGGCGGCGGCGCGACGTCTTGCCGCTCGCTTCTTGGCTGCAGCGCGTTTCTTGGCTGCTGCGCGTTTCTTGGCTGCTCGCTCCTTCGCGGCTGCGCGCTTTGCAGCAGCTGCCTTGGCTGCACTGTCGTCGGCTGTTTGAATGGACGCGGGTGATGTTGGTTGTGCAACGGGCTCATCGCCGCCGATGTTGTTGGCGACCACGAAGCCTCCAACGGCGACGGCACCTGCTGTGGCAGCAATTGCCGCCGCCTGGCCGACTCCGCCAAATAGACCCGCGCCACCCGACGAAGTACCTCCTGAAGCGGCACCTCCCGAGGCCGCACCGCCGATTGCCGCACCGCCTGCTGCCGCCGATGCGCCAACGGCCCCGGCAGCGATCGCGCCGGTTGCGGCGACCAGAAACAACCCGGCCGCAGGTGTGGCCGCGGTCAAACCGCGCGTACCCAGTACGTGCCTGCGGCACCCACTGCAGTTGGCAAGATGATCGACTGCCTCTTTGTACTCGGCCGAATTTTCTTCGAGCGCGCCGAGCGCGTACAGATTGATCAATTCAGCCCGCGTCTCGCACCATTCGCCGTCTTTGATGTGCGCCAGCAGCGGACGCATCTTGCGCGAAACGTCGTCCATGATCTTTTCCATGCGCTTGGGTCGAACACCCACCTGCTCGGCGGCCTCGGGCCGGGTCAAGCCGTAGACGTAACACAACGTCGCCGCCTGAAGCTCGCGCTCGTTCAGTTCCGAGCGCATCCCTTCGACGAACTGGCGGAACTGCATCTGCTGGTCGAGCATCTCATCGAATCCCTGTTCGACGCCGACGTCGTCCAACGCCTCTGCGTCGGCCTGTCGATCGGGGTGCAGCGTGCGGTACTCGTCGATCGCACGGCGATAGGTCATGTTGATCAGCAAACCTTTGCGGTTCTCGATCTTCTCGTCGGATTGCAACTTCGTGTAGAGGCCGTACCAAGCCTGGTTGTAGAAGCCGTCCATGTCGATCGGCGCAAAGTTGATGCGCGAAGCCGCGAGCTTCGCGGAGACGGTCTTCGTCACCTCGGATTTGAACTGCTCGTACTCCTCGGCGATCAGGCGATCGGCGTCCACAGGGCGACCCGACGGAGGGACCAGCGTTGCGCTGCCGGAACCGCTAGCTGATTCGAAGTCTGTAGTCATCGTTGTAGGTGAAGTCGGCGACCATGAACAATGCCACGCTGGCGCCGAGCGCGCGTGACACGTGCCCCGGCACGCCCATGCGATCGGCCGGTGCCGCCGCCAACGCAGAAAACAATTCGTGGGCAACGGAACGCGCCATTGCGATCACAGTTGATGCCGTCGGGTCAAAAAGTGGATCGCGATCATCGGTCATCAAACGTTCGGTTTCGTCGAGCGCATCGGTCAACCAGACTGCTTGGCTGTAACCAGTGTCGCGCGCGTGTACTTCCAGCGCGCGGGCCGTCATTCGAGCGACTCCCGCCGAGGCATCGCGCAGTGCGCGCGCCTGCTCGTGCGCTTCGGCGCTGACGAAGTCTTCGTCGAGCAGTGTCTGCGCGTGGAACAATTGCGCCAACATGACCTGATCGACGACAGCATTGCCTGCCGCGCAGAGGAGATCCTGAGTCGTACAGAGCTGTTCATGCTCACGACGGCTATTGCAGAAGGTTCCGCCGATCGCCAACGCCGCGTCACGCGCTCTCGCAATCTCAATGCGACCCGACGAGCCAAGTGGTACCTGTGCTCGCGCCAACGGGTTCATCGCGTAACTCGCACCTTTATCGTGCGACCGACCTCGGTCGGCCACGGCCAGGCCGCGGATCTGCGTACCAACGCGCGGAACTTGAAGGTCTTCGATCGACGAACGCTTACGAATCGATAGCGCCATTTGTACACGCCGCGAGAGTTGGTTTCGACGACGCCGACTGCGCGCCAACGCCGGCCGACCCGAGCGTTTATCTCGACCGGCGCGTCGTTGGTAGCCGCGCCGGCACCAGTCAGCCGTCCGCTGATCGTCAGCCGACCTCGTCGCTTGAGCTTGGACCTCGACCGCTTCACCGAGAGTCGCAGCTGCTGACGCACCAAGACGCTGACCACGGCCGTTTCGGCCGCGCTCGGATTCGGTCTGAAACTGATTCGGATGCGCTTGGCACCAGCCGCACGAACCGGGATCGCGAATGAACCGTCGGCAGCCGTAGCGGTGACGGGCAGCGCCGTCTCAACAGCGTCGACATCGCCGATGTCGGTCGAGGTCGGCTGCAGGCCGGCACCGCCGATTGGTGCACCGCCGGGCGCGACCAGCACACCGTTGATCGTCACAGTGCCAGACTTTTTACTCTCGATTCGCGTCTGGGCGATGCTCATGATCGGGCGCTCCACGGCGGGCGCCCCATTGGTCAGCAGTTGACCGCCGCTGCCCATCGGCAACAGCGGCGGCTGCGGCAGGGCGGGGCTGGCCGCAAGCACCGTGAAGGGAATCGGGCCAGACGACGACGTGTTGCCGGCGACATCCTCAACGGCCACCGGGGGTTGATTATTGAGAAATTGCGTATTCTCAGTGGACTCGATCACCAGGCGGGGCCGAAACAGCACTTCAGGGTGTTCTCTAGAGGCCAGGACCAGGGTGCCTTGGAAGGATTCATCGTGAGGTTCGGATTCGCCGGTTCCTCGAGAGGAGCATCGAGCGTGATCGACCAGACGATAAGAATGGCGGTGACGATGATTTCCGTCGCGCTGAAGAAAACCAAACTTTCTTGAAGAAACTTGCACAGTTAGAAAACCTAACGTGGATGAACGAAGGCGATGAAGAGCCAATGTCAGTGACGCAGTTAGTCGGTGATATGGAAGTTCTAATCCCAATGGCTGGCTTTATTGATAAAGATAAAGAAGTTGAGCGTTTAATTAAATCAGTAGAAAAACTGGATAAAGAAATCGAGCGTGTGAATAACAAACTCGGTAACCCAGGCTTCACTGACAAAGCCCCAGCGGCTGTGATTGATAAAGAGAAAGAGAAAGCTGCTGGCTTTGCTCGTGATATCACTAAGTTGAAAGATCAGATAGAGAAGATTAAGGCGCTTTAAGCCTTTTGAAGTTAACCCTGCCTCTACTGCATACTTGCATAGAAGGCAGGTTAACTCTAAATTAAGCTATATTCTAAACATTTAGCCATCTTCAGGTGGCAACAATGAACCGTAATCAAGCAATTTTTTGGTGTTCAATTTTACCTAGATGCTATTCTCGGCACCTGATTAGATTTAATCACTCGCAAAGCACTTAAATGACAATTAGAGCCTTACGTCACTTCGCCTTAAAATAAAAATTCTCATCTTTCCCCTTCAATTACCTACTATTCTAATCACCAATAATTTTGACAAATGTCATAATAGTGAAACTAATTGCGGTCGTTTTATGCAATCTAACCCCTAGGCTTCTATAATGATAGGTAACTAATTAGGCAACTAATACTTATTAACTACAACAGATTGGATAAAGATTAAGTGAATAAAACTTAATACAATTATGATAAAACGACTGGTTTTTACATTATTCCTACTCACGGCAAGCACTCTATGGGCTAAAACTGCCCCAGACTGCCTTAATTTACATGTTATAGAGAATGCACCTATAGGCTTTAACAATACCGGTGGGCAGCCTGCTGGCGTTCATTGGGAGTATCTTGCGGCAATAGAAAAAGCCAGTAACCTCTGCCTCGATAAAATGATATTACCCTACCCTAGAATCTGGCAAAGCATCGAGAAAGGAAGGCACGATGGCGGTATCATCTTCAAATCTAAATCCAGCTCAGAATTTGTAGATTACGTAGCCAAAATCCGTAGGGTAAAAATCGTTGTTATACCTGTGAAGGGAGTAGAAATAAACAGCTACGAAGACTTGAAGAACATAAGAATTGGTAAAACAAGAGGCACTAATTTAAGTGAGCAATTCGACCAAGATAGCAGTCTCAATATTATAGAACTCAATACTTACGACCAAGCCACCAGAATGATTGATCACGGGCGTATAGATGCAATCGCAGGCAGTGCTTTGGTGCTTAGCTATCAACTTAAAAAACTTCATGCACTTAATAGTGTTGATTTAACGCATAAGCTCGTATTAGGAGAAAAAGAGCAATGGTTGCAACTTTCTAAAAAATCACAACACCTCGATAAAATCCCACAACTTAAATTAGCTATTGAAAAACTTAAAAAGAATGGTTCATTCGCTAAAATCATGGATAAATATTATGGTAACGAGTGGAGAGTTATTAATCAGTAGTTAGAATATTCGATATCGACCACCGTTCTCTTTTTATTTTTATTATTAAGAGATCTGTAGGCCACGCTTTATAAATTCTTCTAGCCATACATCATAAGAGCCATTTATTAGCTCTTTGGAAATCCTTAAGTATTCACCAGTATCATCTTTTACATTTAAGTTCAGGTTAATGATTTTTTGTGGGCATGATTTTTTATTTTGATCGAGAACCAATAATATTCTTGGTTTTAATTTATTATTTTCGTGGGTTTCAATAACGATACCGACCTCACCATTTGTTAATTCAACAATGGCTCCTGGTGGATAGATACCTATGCATTTAATAAATTCCAATGCGAGCACTGCGTCAAATTGAGTGTCTTTGCATTTGTAGATAATATCGAGCGCTTCCATTGAGGCTCGCCCTTTGTCATAACAGCGGCTACTGGTAATCGCATCATATGCATCGACTATGGAAACGATTTTTGCGAAATAGGGGATCTTGCTTGCATCTAGTTTTCTAGGGTATCCCTTCCCATCCATGCGCTCATGATGACTGTGAGCTATATCAATAACATAATGCTCTCTTTTCGGCATAGTCATTAGAAGGTTCCGCCCGAAAACGGTGTGCTGCTTCATAATGTCAAATTCTTCATCAGTAAAGCGCCCTTCTTTGTTGAGGATCTCTACCGGAATTTTCGCTTTTCCTACATCGTGCAGTAAGCCACCTAACGCAATTTTTTTAATATCGTTCTCGTCATGACCCAAATGTCTGGCGAAGGTTGCTGAAAGAATACTGACATTCAAAGAATGCTCTGCGGTATATTCATCTTTATCTTTGATCTTGGTCAGCCAAGCCAGCGCATCTCTATTTTGCAAAATACCATCAACAATATGATTAACCGTTACACGCGCTTCATTCATATCGATCATACGACCAATGCGAATACCATCCATAATGCTGTTAACGGTCATTTTGGCGGAGCTATAATCTGCTTTCGCTTGTGGAAGTGCTTTTTCAGTCGGTATTTTATTGATATAGGATATGCGCTTTTTACCTTGCGGTGGCCTACTCATTATTACCTGATGTTTTCTATTAATCGTATTAGGAGCAGGTTCTTTACGTGAAAAAAATCCTTTTTTCTGTTTACGAGGCCGAGGAATTGAATGTTGAGTATGTTCGCCTTGAGAGAACGACTTACCTTGAATATAAACAAATTCGCATTGTGAAATTAACGAATCAATTTCGTCATGATTCTCAATGATAAATCCTTGCATCAAGAAATTTGTCTCTGTCCAAGGGCGGTCCAATCGAACAACATGCATACCTAACTGCAATTCGCTAACAGGTATCATAACCTCTGTGTATTCGATGGCCATTCAATATCCAATTTGGTTGAGTATGCTTTCTAGAAAACAACGTTTGTTTATTAAGTATAGTAAAAACCCTTTGGTTATCAACATTTTATCAAATAAACGAGGTTGACTATATACCCCCCTATTTTAATCGCACCAGGAAATAAGAATGATAATAATTATTATTTACAAATATTAAAACAGTCAGTATTATTGGTTCTTTAATCCAAAATCTATTTAACTTCTCCACCAAAAGACAACGGATGTTATTTTGAAATTATTACTTTCTTGCTGTACTACATCATTTCTAATTGTAGCTAGCTCAGCACTTGCAAATTCCGACACTCGCAAAGCTCCTAATTCTCTAGATCTAGGGATTGGATACAAACTGTATGCTATGAACCTACCTTCACGGGTTTCAGCAAGTAAGAACGATGATACTAATAAGTTTCCTGCACTCGCACTAATCGCAACAGATGATATTAACGAGTATGTGAGTATTCGATTTGAGGTCGCAAAAGGCCTTGAAGATGCAAGCTCTGGGTATGATTTTTCAATTGATGCCCCCATCAACCCAATCAAAATTAAAGAAACTTATACAGCTGAATTAGATTACAGCCTTAGCGTTGCTGCAAAATTTAGTTTACTTACTAATTCACCAATTCGACCTTCGCTAGACAAAAAGGTTGCTCTATTACGTAGTTCCTCTGTCTTGCCCGCGCCAGCTTCGGCTAAAATAACACTTCGAAACTCATCATCCAGCTTGTCCCATCCTTTAGTATCCGAACGTCCATACGAATAATAAAAGTCTTCATTTTCGACACCTTTATCGTTCTTTGTAACAAGTGAAAATTGACGATTTAATGGGATGTACTCTTCGTTTTTCATACTTATCTTTCGGCCTAATTGTTGGGTCTATTAATCAGTAAGGAAAAACTGACATTATATTTCCTAATGATTGTTCAAACGTTTAAAATTTTTCATAACTACCTCATCATTAGGATCAACCTCCAAAGCTTTCTCATAATACTTCCTAGCTTCGTCATAACGCTTAGTAGCACCATACAACGATCCTAAATTGGCATAGCCATAAACCTTATTCGGATAATACTGAATCAATGCTTCAGAAACGTTAATCAACAAACGATCACCCTCTTCCGATTCCAATCGAAACAACATAGCAGTACGAGGTAACAAGCCTTGAATCATGAACTCTTCAGGATCACCTTCCATAGAACCGACTTTTCCCCACTGCCATTTATTATCGATTTCTTTAGAGGTTTTAAGCATGCTGATTAACTGGTCGGCCATAACAGAATGCTCACCGATATTTTGAGCAATAGAGACTATGCCGAAGTGGATATCGAGCTGATTTGGAAAGAACCTGAGATTATCTTGAGCAATACGAAGCGATTCAAGAATAGAGATTTCATCGAAGCTGACGACTTCACGAAGAAATCCTTTTGTATTGTTGCCATCTAGCGAGGTAAGTTCGAAATCACCCTTCTTTGCTTCGCCTAAGCCCGTCGTAAAGTGAGTAGTACGTGCTTTGCTAAAGCTGTAGTTAAGTAATAGAACGGTGTAATCAGGATCTGTGGTGGCGGTGGCTCTTTCTTCTGCTAGATAGGTTTCAACAACGTCGAATTTGTTTTGCTTAATATTGTCGATAAGAAATTTGAATTCGCTGTCTTCTAGCGAATGGGCTGTATAAGAACACAGCAGCGAAATACCGAATAGTGGCAGACTTAATAACAGATACTTCACGAAAAATCCTTTTCGTACGTGTCTTGCTTGTAAAGCAGACACTTATTGTGATCTGCTTATCATAACCGATATTTCTATCAATGTAATACCTTATCATTACTAATGGGTTTTCAATTGGAGCAATTCAACATTAGAAAACCTATTAAATGACACTAATCAAAGGCAGCGGTATTTTGTTTCTAACTTTAGCGCTAATATAGGTACTAAGGATATTAGTCATAACAATCAAGACATAGAGGGAACTATGAATACAAGCAACAGCGATATTTCACCTGAGTTATTTCACGAATCATTACACAAAGATATCAACAAGCCTATTCTAGACTATAGAAAAAAATGGGTCCAAGCCAAAAAGAGACATGTCAAAATACACTCTGGTGCCCATAGAGCTGATTGGTCAGAGGTTAATATTAATCTAAAGAATAAGACCATTGATATTTCTGTATATTTAAACTTTAAAAAAAATAGCCTTACTGAAACTGATTATAGAAAACTAAAAATTCTAGCAAGTGAAGGCATAGCACAATATTAGTCACGTAATATTAAACTTAGTAATTCTACATATATTGTTAAAGTTCAAGCACACCACAGGTCAATAAACGCTATTCCTGTAGACCTTTATATCGAAACAGATGAAGGCGAATATGGTCGGTCAATGAACCCTGCAATGCTTGGCATTGATGCTAGCTTCATCTACAACAAAGGAGCTTTTGGTGATTATCGTACGGATTTAGACTTTCGATTAGTATCAGCTCATGAATTTGGTCATTCTGTTTTAATGTATGCCGGCGGCCTTCCCTTATCTTGGGGCCATAAGGGCTCTACTAATCCACTAACACAATCTGTAAAAGGAACAACTCCTGGTTACCCTAAGAGTGGAAATATTGACCTAATGAAATATTATGATTGGGATAAAGGAAGAATTGATTTTTTAAGACGAGTAACTGATACAGTAGCTATGGAAATGGATGTCAAACGTTTGATCTGGGGAGCTGAAATTAAATGGAAAAAATAGTGAAACAGAACGCATTAGTACGATTTACTTT
>CAKZMQ010000005.1 GCA_937128795.1 uncultured Solirubrobacterales bacterium
GTCCTCGCTGGTGATCAGCAGACGCACGGTCTGGCCCACAGGCACGACCACGCGGTTGTCGACTTCCAGCAGACGGTGACCACCTTCCGGCAGCGCATCGCCTTCGAGCAGATTGCTCACAAAGCCAAAATTGCCGTTATCGGGATACTCGTAAGACCAGTACCACTGGTGACCGACCGCCTTGATGGTCAGATCCGCCTCTTCCACCTTGTCCTCGAAGTAGATCAGACGGAACGAGGGGATGGCGATGACCACCAGGATCAGGATCGGCGCCACCGTCCAGGCGACTTCCAGCATCGTGTGATGCGAGCGCTTGGATGGGGTGGGATTCGACTTCCGGTTAAAGCGCAGGACCACGAGGATCAGCAGCGCCAGCACGAAGATCGACACGGCAAAGCAGATGTAGAGCAGGATGTCGTGCAGATTGACAACCTGTTCCATCACGGGCGTTGCCGGCACCTGGAAGTTCAACTGCCATGGTTCTGCCCGTCCGTCGGCGAACGCCGCGCTGGCGGTCCCGATCAGGGCAGCCACCGCCACGAACAGCGAAAGAATATGAAACTTCGACCTCATTCTCGGCCTTCCCCCTGCGGAATGGCTCCGCCCGTCTTCTCTGCCGGACGGCGTTCGACCACGTCCTCACGTCGCCCGTGCGGGACATTTTGCCGCACGACGCGGCCAAACCTACACCACGACCCTGCGGCTCACAAGCCGCGCGCAGACACCTCTGCCACGGCCCGACCACGGCCGGAACCCCGCGGTCTTGCTGCCTTTAGGCTGGAGCGACCCGCCGGATCCAAGAATGCGACAACTCGTCGCATGCGCCTTGAACGCGGGTCGCAGGCTACCGTTCCGGGCCGTCGGACCCGCGACCGGCCCGACCGGCAGAATGGCTGCCGGCCGCGATCCGGCGGTGGTGTCCGGGCGCGATCACCCGCAGGCCGTAGCCCTCGAGGCCGACGATCTTGACCTCTTCGACGGCCACCAGCGAGGAGTTGCGTACGAGCAGGTAGCTGCTTGCTGCGACGATCGCCGTCAGCAGCAGCGCGATCAACACCGTAAAACGAGATGGTCGCTTGATTCGCAGTGAGCGAGCGCGAGCCACCGAGCGTCGCGGCTTCGGTAGTCGCATGCGACGAAGATCGATCGCCTCGGGAAAACTCACTACTTCACCTGCCAGAGCGATCGATCGATGTCGCCGAGCACCTGAACCTCGGTTTCAAGCTCGATCCCGAACTCCTCGCGCACGCGCTTGCGCCCGGCGGCGATCAGTGCGACTACGTCCGCCGTTGAGGCGTCGTCGAAATTGTCGACAAAGTTGGCGTGTTTGGGCGAGAATCGAGCTCCGCCGACTGCCATCCCCTTGCAACCCGCCGCCTCGAGCAACTGGCCCGCCGTTCGACCCTCTGCGCGATCGTCGCTCGGATTCTTGAACGTCGAGCCGAAAGTTTTGATGCCCGAAGGTTGTGCGGCGTGCCGACGTTCGCGCAGGTCCGCCAACTTCTGTTTCACCTGTTCGCTCGTGCCGGGGGTCAAGGAGAACTTGGCACGCGTCACGATCTGACGTCCACTGATGTTGCTGTGGCGGTAACTGAAATCAAAATCCTCCGGGCCGCGACGCTCGACGCCATCCGGCGACGCGACTTCTGCCCACTCGAGCACTGCGGCCAGTTCGCCGCCGTAGGCATTGGCATTCATCCGAATCGCTCCACCGACAGTGCCGGGAATGTTCACTCCGAATTCGAGTCCGCCCAAGCCGACTTCAGCGGTCCTCGCTGCTACTCGCGGCAGGCGCGATCCGCCGCCGCAGATCACCTCCGCGTCGTCGAACACAACCTCCGTGAGATGTCCGTCGAGTTTGATCACTAGTCCGTCAAAGCCAGAATCGGCTACCAGTAGGTTCGATCCCGAACCGATCACACCTACTTCGAGGCCGTGATCTTGCGCCCACGCAAGTAGCTCCACGACCTTTGAGTTGCTACCGGCCCTGGCAAAGAACTTCGCCGACCCGCCAGTGCGCACGGTTGTGAGACGCGCCAATGGGAATTCGCGCTCGACACCGCCGGGGGTGCTTCGATCGCTCGTCATCGGTGCACCATCCCGTGGCCGACCTCGTAGATGTCTCCGGCGCCGATCGTGATGCAGAGATCGCCCGGGCGCAGTAGGCGGTCGAGCGTGTTGTGGACGTCCTCGAACGACGGTGACCAGTACACAGGGTCTCCCGGCATCGCGTCGGCCGCGTCGGTGGCCACCAGCCATCCGGTGACGCCGGGAAACGCGCTCGCCTTCTCGCGCGCCGCGTAAATGTCAGAGATCACTGCGACGTCGGCCAACGCCAGAGCCTTGCCGAACTCGCGCGACAACGAGGTCGTGCGCGAATAGAGATGCGGTTGAAAGACCGCCACCACCCTGCCATCGCCGGCAGTCGCACGAGCGGTCTTCAATGCGGCGCGAACTTCCGTCGGATGATGCGCATAGTCGTCGTAGAGCAACGCACCATGACCAGACCTGCCGACGAACTCGAAACGCCGCGCGACTCCCTTGAAGGTTGCGAGTTTCGCGGCCGAATCAGCGACCAAGATGCCTACGCATTGGAGCGCGGCGAGTGCCGCCAACGCATTCAAAACGTTGTGTTCGCCACGAACGCCGAGTTCGACGACGGTCCCGTCGAGTGTGAATCTCGAACCCTTCGTGCGGTCCACGGGTGTTTCGACCGTTGTCGCGATCAGGTCCCCATCGACGTCGCCGGACGACTCGCTGATACCGAGCTCGTTGATACCGAATCCGACCACGTCGGCGTTCGTCAACTCCGACGCAAGTCGCGGCTGCCCGCGCCACAGAACCGTCGACTGCGCCGGTGACGCGAACTTCGCGAACGCTTTGAACAACTCGTCGAGCCCGCCACTCCATGTGGCATGGTGGTCGAGTTCGACGTTCGTCACGACCGCCACGGTCGGACGCAGCTTGAGGAACGATCCATCGGATTCATCGGCCTCGACGACGACGATCTCGCCATCGCCGATGTGCGCGTTTGTCAACACGCCGCCGACGGTCACCTCGCCACCAACAAAGAAGGAGGGATCGCGGTCCAATTCGGAGAGGACGTGCGTAATCATCGCGGTCGTCGTGGTTTTGCCGTGGGTTCCGGCGACCGCAATGCAAATGGGTTTGATCTCGACGAGCGTTTCGAGCAGGTCGGACCGGTGCAGCACCGCCGAACCCGCCGCGCGCGCGGCGACCAATTCGGGATTGTCATCGCCGATCGCCGTCGACACGACCACGTCCGCGCCAGTCGGAAGATTGTCGGCGTCATGCCCGATCGCAACGTCGATTCCGGCCGCCATCAGGCGATCGGTATAGGACGACTGCGCGCGATCCGATCCCGTGACCTCGGCGCCCAGATCGTGCGCGGCAAGCGCAAGCCCGCTCATCCCGGCACCGCCGATGCCGATCAGGTGCAGTTTGCGGCCCTTGAAATTCATGCGGCGGCCTCTGTCAGCTGCTCGGCTATCCGCTCGGCGGCGTCTGGTTTGGCAAGGCTCAACGCTGCTTCGTGCATCTCCGCGAGCCTGTCCGAATCGGCCAGAAGGCTGTCCACCAACGAACGCAGGTGTTCGCCCGTCAGCTCTTCGTCGCGAACCATCACCGCGGCGCCCCCGTTGACCAGCCAGGCTGCGTTCTTGGCCTGGTGATCCGCTGTGGCGTGAGGGTAGGGGACGAGGATCGATGGAAGTCCCGCCGCGGCCAGCTCGAAGATCGAACCTCCCGCGCGACAAACGGAGACGTCGGCAGCGGCGAGTGCGACGTCGAAATCGTTGGTGTAATCAAACAGGCGATAGCGGGCGTGCGCGGCAGATTCCGCCAACGCCGCCCGCGAGTCGAGGATGTCACGCGCCGCCACAAAATCGCCGCGTCCCGAGAGATGCAGCACGCAGAGGTCCTGCGGTACACCGGTCGTGAAGGCGTCAAGTGAGGCACGGTTGATCGTCCGCGCGCCCAGCGATCCGCCGAAGACGAGCAAGCATCGTCCATCCTCGGGCAACCCGAAGTGCCGACGGGCGCCTGCTCGGTCGAGATCACTGCGGCGCGGCGCGATCGGCCGGCCGGTGACGACGAACTTCTCGCCGGAACGCTTCGGGTCGTCAAACGCCAGGCAGACCCGGCGAGCAAACGGAGCGAGCATTCGATTCGCCACGCCGAGGTGGGCGTCTGCCTCGGTGACGATCAGAGGCAGCCCCAGGGTGACCGCCGCCGCACCAACGGGGCCCGCCACGTAGCCACCCCCCGCCATCACCGCCTCGATACGGCGCTCCTTCAGCGAGCGCCGAGCGATGGCCACGCCGCGCAGTGCGAGCCAGACCGCGCGAAGCGCCTTCAGCGGATTGCGGCGATCCAACCCTGCGAGGCGCAACCTGACGAAGTCGAAACCCGCAGCAGGCACCAATTCGGCCTCCGCTCGTTCGCCGCCATAGAAAGTGACTTCAATGCCGCGGTCGCGTAGCGACTCAGCGACGGCCAGGGCCGGAACGGCGTGTCCCGCCGTTCCTCCCGCGGCGACCGCGATCCTCATAGTGACCCCTCGATCGACTTGAACGAGCGCCAGAAGCAGCCGCGACTCTCGCGCGTTCCTGCCGCGGAGTATGCGCATGCTGCGGCCGCTGGCCGCCGCCATTGAGCACGCGGACGCGCGCGACGTGTTGACCCGAAGCAACGTTGATCAGCAGGCCCATCGCAACCAACATGACGATCAGGTTCGCGCCGCCGTATGAAATGAACGGAAGTGGCACGCCGGTCAACGGCGCCATGCCCAAAACCGCAAAAAAATTGAGCAGCGCCTGGCAGGCGATCATCGCGGTGATGCCAATCGCGAGCAGCCGCGCGTAGACGTCGCGGCTGTTCTTCGCCGCGCGCAGGCCGGCGACAACCAACGCGAAGTAGAGCGTCGCCAGCGCGGCAATTCCCATCAACCCAAGCTCCTCGCCAATCACAGCGAGGATCATGTCGGTGTGCGCTTCCGGCATGTAGAAGACCTTCTGCACGGATTCGCCGAGACCGACGCCGAACAATCCGCCCGATCCGATCGCGATTCGTGCCTGTTCGGACTGGTAACCGATGCCGGTCGGGTCGCCATCCGGGTTGATGAACGCCGTCAATCGTGCCACTCGATATGGCTCGATCAAGCTGAAGACAAGTACGACGACCGCGAGCACCCCGACGACCTTCGCCAAGTCCTGCAGACGCGCTCCGGCCGCCACAAGGATCATGCCGATCGTCGCGCAGACGACCAGGTCGGTTCCGAGGTCCGGCTGCAGCGCGATCAGGAATGCCGCCGCACCAACCACATAGAACAAGGGATTGCTCAACGATTTCAGGTCTCGAACTCGACCGGGATTCTGCGCTACCAGCATCGCCGTGTAAAGAACCAGCGCGAGCTTCATCACCTCCGACGGCTGAAAACGCAGCGCGCCCGCGCCGAGCCAACGCTTCGCGCCATTTATCTCCACGCCAAAACCGGGCAAGAGCACCAGGACGAGCATCGAGAAGGCCGCGATCATCAGGATCGGCGTCAGTTCGCGAACCTTGTTCAAGTCGATTCGCGTTGCGAAGCGCATCAAAATCAAGCCGACACAACCGATCAGCAGATAGCGCTTGAGATAGCCGGTCGGGTCGCCATCGGTCTGCAGCGCCGATGTCGCGGAGCTCGCCGAATAGACCATCACCGCGCCAGCGGCGAACAACGTGATCGTCACCGTCCAAAGCAGTGATTGGTCGGCCGTCGGGCGCGTCGCCGTAGTTGCTTTTCCTCCGCTGGCGGGCTTTTTTGTCGGACGCTCGCGTCGCTTCTTGTTGGGCCGGGAAAACCTCATCCCGACTGGATTCGACGGCTTGCAACGGTCCCCTGTCGATCAGCGTGGAAGCGCTGCGACGTGTGCCTTGAAGGCTTCGCCGCGCCGCTCGTAGTTGTCGTAAAGGTCGAACGAGGCGCAGGCCGGACTGAGCAACACGGTTTGACCCGAAGTGGCGTTGCTTGCGGCTGCCGAAAACGCCTCATCCATCGTGGCAAAACTCTGGAATGGTGCGGCGAGACCCTCGACGTCGCGGGCGATCACGGGCGCAGCGTCGCCATATGCATATACGCCCGCGCTCGCTCTCGACAGCGCTTCCGCGAGCCCGTCGAATCGCTGATTCTTCACCGATCCACCGAGGATCACGTGAACGTCGCCGTCAAATGACGCAAGCGCGGCCAGTGCGGCGTCCACGTTCGTCGCCTTCGAATCGTTGATGTACTCGACTCCGTCGACGGTGCCGACAAACTCCATGCGGTGTTCGACGCCGGCGAACGTGGCCAGAGCCGATTCGACCGCAGCGGGATCCACCCCCATCAGCAGCGCTGCATGCGCGGCAGTCAAAGCGTTGTCAATGTTGTGACGCCCACGCATTGCAATCGCACCGTTGTTCTCGAAGCCCTCGCTCAGCACTCGAGCCTTGAAGCCGCCGCCGGGCAAATCGAAGTCGATCGCGGGACCACTGATGGCAAACTGCCCCGGCCCCTGACGAGCAAACATGCTCAACTTCGAATCACGGTACGACGCGAAGCTTTCGTAACGGTCCATGTGGTCCTCGGTGACGTTCAGGAGGACCCCGCACTCCGGGGTGAAAGCATCGGCATCGTCGAGCTGAAAGCTCGATACCTCGCAGATCACCGTTGCATCGGGATCAATCCCGGCGGCCAACGCGCAGAGCGGGGTGCCGATGTTGCCGGCGAGCTCGTAGGGCAGATCGGCTGCCTCATAGATCGCTCCGAGCAGCGTGGTCGTGGTGGTTTTGCCGTTGGTACCTGTCACCGCGATCACCGGGTTGTCGATCAGCCGCCAGCCGAGCTCCAGTTCGCCGAGAATCGTTTTCCCGGCCTGCTTGGCGGCGACGATCACCGGCGCGTGTTCCGGGACGCCGGGAGATTTGATCACGGTTTGAACCCGGTCGACGAGATCGAGTCCGTCGCTGGCCAAGTGTGCCTCGATCCCGAAGTCACCAAGCGTCTCGGAGTCATGTGGCGTTCCGGAATCGACGCCGAAAACCTCCGTGCCGCGGCTCACAAGCATCTGCGCCGCCGCCTGCCCGGATCTCGCCAGGCCCACGACCAGAAACGGACCCTGCGGCAGCTCCGGGCGCGGCAGGACCCGTTCGAAGCTCGGCGTAGGCGACGACTTGATCGGTGGATCGGCAGCGTTCATGGGGCCAAACCTAGAAGATTGCGCGGAATCCACGCGCTGCCACGCCCGGCTAGAGCGGATTCAGGAACAGCACGAAGCCGACGGCAGCCATGCCCGCTGCGACGATCCAGAACCGCAGGATGATCTTCGTCTCCGACCATCCACGCATCTCGAAGTCGTGGTGAATCGGGGCCATCAAGAACACCCGGCGACGGAAGACACGGAAGCTGAAGACCTGAATAGCAACGGACAGCGCTTCGACCACGAAGATCCCGCCGATCAGCACGAGCAAAAGCTCGGTATCGGTCATCACCGCCAGCGCCGCGATTGCGCCCCCCAACCCGAGCGAACCAGTGTCCCCCATGAAGATCGCCGCCGGAAACGAGTTGAACCACAGGAATCCGATACAGGCGGCGGCAAGGCATGCCGCAATCAGCGTCAGATCGTCCCAGTTGTAGTTGGCGGTCATGAACGTGTACGTCGTGAAAACGATCGCGGCACAGCCAGCGGCCAGTCCATCGAGACCGTCCGTCAGGTTGACCCCGTTGGTTGCGCCCATCACGACGATCAGTACGAAGACCGGATAGAAATAGCCGAGGTCGATCGACGCGTCGAAGATACGGACGGCAACGACGTTGTCGAGACCGGCACGTTGGGTGGCGACGTACCACAGCCCGGCCGCGATCACTGCCTGCCAGAACAACTTCCAGCGACCGGACAATCCGAGTGAGCGCTTGCGCACGATCTTTGTCCAGTCGTCGGCAAACCCGACGGCGGCGCAGGCGAGCATCGTGCCGATCACTGCGACCGTTCCGGCGGCTGTGATGTCGGCGAGAATCACCACCGGAACAACGACTGAGACGAAGATGATCACGCCGCCCATCGTCGGCGTTCCCGCCTTCGCGTGGTGCTCGATCGGACCCTCGTCGCGGATGTGCTGCCCGAACTCCTGGCGCTTGAGGAAGCGGATGAACTGCGGCCCGAGAAAGATCGAGATCAACAGGGTCGACATTGCGGCGATCAGCACGGTTCCCATCAGCAGCCACCCGCCATCAGACTTCGTCCCTCATCAGACTTCTCGCTCGTCAGTGTTGCGCGCGCTGCCAAGCGAGTGGCTCGCGTTGAGCAGAATTTCGGCGACCGATTCGAGACCGACCGAGCGCGACCCCTTCACGAGCACGGTGTCACTTGGCTGCGCCACCGAACGGACCACATGGGCAGCGGCCTGTGGGGTGGCGACATGTTCGATCGACCCAAAATATCCGTCTCCGTACGCACCGCCCAGTTCGCCGACCGCCACCAGCAGATCAACGCCGACACCGGCGGCGTGGCCGGCGATTTCGTGATGAAAGCGGTCGGAGTCGACGCCAAGCTCGCCCATTCCGCCGAGTACGGCAATCTTTCGGCCGTCAGCCCGGCCGAGGTTGTCGAGCGCTGCCCGCATCGAGACTGGATTCGCGTTGTAACAGTCGTTGATCAATGTGACTCCACCGAGCACTTCGAGGACTTCGCCGCGAAGCGCCGAGAACTTGACTTCGAGTTTGCCGTCCACCGGCGCGCCGACGAGCTGTGCGCACGCTACCGCTGCCAGCAGATTGCGAAACAGATAGTGCTCTGAGAATGACGGTTCGATCAGCACTTCGCCGACCGGCGTCTGCAATCTCAAGCCAGCCTGAGCACCGCTGGTCGCGGAATCCTCGCTCAGGATTCGGACGTCACCGCCGATGCCGAAGGTGACAGTGCGGATGTCCTCGCGCCGATGTCGATCAAGCAGCGGCTCGTCGGCCGGCACAACCGCAGCAGAGTTCGGTCCGAGCGCGGCGACCAACTCGGCCTTGGCCGCAGCGACGGCCTCGACCGTGCCGAGTTGCTCAAGGTGCACCGGTCCGACGTTGACGATGCAGCCAACATCTGGTTCAGCGATCCGCGCCAGTTGATCGATCTGACCGCTGCCGCGCATCGCCATTTCGAGCACCAATACGTCGGTTCCGATCGACGCGCCGAGAATCGTCAGCGGAAGACCGATCTCGGTGTTGTGGTTGGAGGGCGTGGCAACGACGGTGCGGCTCTTTGCAAGCAATGCCGCGAGGATGTCCTTCGTCGAGGTCTTGCCGGTCGAGCCGGTGACGCCGATCACTTTCGCGCCGAGCTGTTGGCGCCAGGCCCTGGCGACGGCGCCGAGCGCCTCGACCGGGTCCTCGGTAACAAATACGTGCTGGGACGGCCCTCGCGCTGCGGCGACTTCTTCGCCAAACTCTGGCGTCACTACCACCCCCCACGCTCCGGCGGCCAGTACATCGGCCGCATATCGCCCGCCGTTGACGGACTCGCCGCGAAGTCCGAAGAAAAGATCACCGCTACCGACCTCGCGAGAATCGATCACCGCGCGACTGGGATCATCATCGGACGCGGCATTCGGACCTTCGTAGCGACCGCCGATCGCGTCAGCGATCGTCAGCGGTGTCAGCTCGATCATCGCGCGACATCCAATGCGGCCAGCGATTCGCGCGCGACTGTGATGTCATCGAAGGGAATCTTGCGTCCATCACCGAACTCCTGGCCCTGTTCGTGGCCCTTACCGGCGATAACCACCAGATCGCCGTGGCCTGCGGCGGCCAACGCACGTTCGATCGCCACACGTCGGTCGACCTCGACCACGACCTCGGCACCGCTCGCAGCCGCCGCTTCACGAGCGCCGACGAGTACTTCTTCGATGATCGCCGCTGGGTCCTCCGAACGCGGATTGTCCGAGGTCACGTACACGACATCGGCGCCCTCCGCCGCGGCCGCACCCATCAGTGGGCGCTTGTTGCGGTCGCGATCGCCGCCGCAGCCGACGACGATAACCAGCTTTGCGTGCGGCAGCGCACGCGCCGCGCGCAACACGTTCTTGACTGAGTCCGGGGTGTGCGCGTAGTCGACGTAGACGCCGATGCCGAGATCGTTGGGGACCGATTCCAGTCGGCCGGGCGCACCGGGTGCGGAGGCCAGTGCGTTCGCCGCAGCCTCCGGCTCGACACCAAGTGCCGTCGCCGCGGCGAACGTCGCCAAAACGTTCGCGACGTTGTACTCACCCGGAAGCGGCGTAGCTATCTCTAGTGAACCGCTTGGATGCACGATCGTGAAGCGTGAACCGCTGGCATCGAATTCGATGTCGGTGGCCACGAAGTCCGCTTCGGCACCGCGCGTCGAATAGCTCGTGCACTCGAACTCGTCGATCAAGCGACGGCCGTACTCGTCGTCGGCGTTGACGATCGAAATTCCCGGCTGCGAAGTGAAAAGTAGGCGCTTGGCAGCGAAGTAATCCTCCATCGACTCGTGGAAGTCGAGATGGTCCTGCGTGAGATTGGTGAAGATCGCAGCCGTGAAAGCGAGCTCATCGACGCGCCCGAGTTGCAGGGCGTGCGACGAAACCTCGATTGCACAAAGCTCTTCTCCTGCGTTCACCATCGCCCGCAACGCACGGGCCAGTTCGATCGCCTCCGGCGTCGTTCTGACTGCCGGCGATTCCTCGCCGCCGACCACCCACGAGACCGTTCCGATCATGCCGCAAGGTCGGCCAGCCTTGAGCATCAGTTGTCGAACGAGATGAGCGATCGTGGTCTTGCCGTTCGTTCCGGTGATGCCGATCAACGCGAGCTCGCGGCTTGGATCGCCGAAGAATCGCCTCGCCAGTTTTGGCATAACCGCCCGTGCGTCATCGACGACCAACTCGGGAACACCGAGGTCAAGTGGTCGTTCACACACCAGGGCGACCGCGCCGCGCTCGATCGCGTCCGGAGCAAAATCGTGCCCGTCGCTGCTGAAGCCCTTCACGCAAATGAAAAGGCAGCCGGGTACGGCGTCGCTGCTCGAATGGACGAGGTCCGAAATTTCCGTGCCCGCGAGCGCGGGATCGCCCGTCAATGCTCCGAGATCCATCTCGATTCAGCATATCCCCGCCATCCACGGCGCCCCTGATTGCAGCGTTACTGCGAGATATCAGGACGGCGGGATCTTCAGGTACGGCAGCGCGAAGTTGAGGATCTCCTGAAACGCCGGAGCGGCCACGTCGCCACCGTAGATCGCGCCGCGCGGCTCGTCGACCACCACGGAGACCAGCAGTTCGGGCTTGTCCGCGGGGGCGAATCCGATGAACGACGCCACGTAGTTGGCCTTCGAGTACTCGCCGATCGTCGTGTCAAATTTCTGTGCGGTTCCGGTTTTTCCGGCCAACTTGTAGCCGGGTATCGCCGCCTCAGATGCTGTACCGCCGGCGCCGAGCACACCTTCGAGCATCTTGCGCAACTGCGCCGCGATCTTGCTGGAAATCACGCGTTTGCCGTCCGGGGTGTCGGCCGGCTCGCCACCGACCCGCTTGACGACGTGCGGAGGACGCAGAGTTCCGCCGTTCGCGATCGCCGAGTAGGCGGTGGCCATCTGGATCGGAGTGACCGAGAGCCCCTGTCCGATCGCGAAGTTCGCGGCGGAGACTCCTGAATATTCCTCGTGGCCGATTACGAGGCCCTGCTCTTCGCCCTTGAGGTCTATCCCGGTCGGTTTGCCAAAGCCGAAGTTTTGCACCCACTTGTCAAACTTTTCTGCGCCGAGCGTGCGACCGATCAGCACAGTTCCGACGTTTGAGGACTGCGCGAGGATGCCGGAAACGTCGAGTGAGATTCCGCCGCGGTCGTGCGACTCTTTGATTACTCGGTCCTCAACCTGCAGCGTCGGAGGCAAGTCGAACATCGTTGTCGGCGTGACCTTTCCCTCCGCGAGTGCGCCCCCGACAGTGAACGCCTTGAACGTCGAACCCGGTTCGTATGTGAATCCGATCGCTCGGTTCTGCGTTGCGTCCGGCTCGGCGCTGCCCGGGTCGTTGGCGTCGAGCTTGGGGTAGTTGGCCATAGCCAGCACTTCGCCGTTCTGCGGATCCATCACGATCGCGGAGGCGCCCTTCGGCTGAAACTTCTGCGCGAGCCGTCCCAGCACGCTTTCGGTGTGTAGCTGCAACTGGGCGTCGATCGTCAGGCCCAGCGCCCTGCCGGGCTTGACCTTCACCGTGTCGATCGTTGAGATCGGATCCCCGGCACCGTCTTTGACGATGCGTCGCTGGCCGTCGGTGCCGTGAAGTTCGTCCTCCCAGGCGTATTCGAGCCCAGAGAGACCCTTGCCTTCGGTACCGACAAATCCGAGCAACTGCGCGGCGGTCGTTTTTGAGGGGTAGAACCGCCGGGTGGTGGCCATCACGTCGATGCCGGCAATGCCCAGCTTGCGGATCTTTTCTGCGACTCGTCCGGGAACGGCACGCGCCAGATAAACGAAGCCACTGTCTTTTCCCGTCAGCTTGGCGGCGAGTTCGTCGACGCTCAGCTTGAGTAACGGGGCCAGTTGCTGGGAAACCTTCGGGACGTCTTCAACCAGATACGGAGTGGCAGACACGTCGGCGGCGTCCGTCGAGACCGCCAATTCGCTGCCGTTGCGATCGAGAATCGCGCCGCGTGGTGCGGGAACGGTGAGGTCTCCGACCTGCTGCCCCTGGGCCCTTTCCTTGAGCGACGTGTGGTCGACGACCATCAACTTGCCCGCGCGACCGATCGCGAGCACGAAGAAGAGCAGGAAAATCGCCGAGAGCAGCCCGATGCGGCGTTCGATCAGTGCCATTTACAGTCCTGCGCCGCCGGTCGTAGCCGGAGGTTGCGGTGCCGCTGGTGTGGGAGTCGGCGGAGCGACTGGTGTCGCCGGCGCTGCTGGTGCAACTGGCGCGGCAGTTGGAGCCTGCAATGCATCGGCCGGTGTACCGGTGGGCGCCGATTCCGCTGGAGCGGTGACCGGCGTCGGCGCTGTGTAGCGCTTGGCCGCCTTTTCGGCGTCGCCCCTGCGGGCGTCGACGTATTCGAATTGCTCCGGTACCGGCGAGACCATGCCCATCCGCTGCGCGTAGCGCTGAATGCGTTCCGGTGTGCTGCGACGCGCGATCGACGCACGCAATGCGGTGTTCTCGCGCTGCAGTTCGGTTGCGCGCTGGGCGAACTTTCCGTAGCCGTCGCCGTACTCGAGCTTGCCGACATTTATATAGATCAGTCCCGCGGCGAGCACTCCCGCGATCAGGATCATGATTCGGCCACGTGCCATCGGCGTTGCGGCGGCTGTCACGGCGGCCGTTCGGTCGAGGCCGCCGCTGACCACGCGAAGCACAGGGCGCGCTGCGGCCCCTACAGGACGGGCCACCTCGGCCACGACCCGCGCCGTAGCGGCTGCCGCGCCTCCGGCCCCACTGACGGCGACGGCACGAACCGACCCGCCGGAAACTGCTGGTCGCGCCGAGCGCGACCCACCACGTTGTGGCGTCGACCGTTTGCGTTGCGTCGGCTCGGCGCCAATACTTGCAAGCGACTGACGTCGCGTCTCGGCCACACGACGGTCGGCTGCACTCAGACGACGCGGCTCGACCACCTTGCGACGCTTGACGTCGCCACCAGGGCCGCGAGAGGCCTTGATCTGAGGGCGCTTGGAGTTGCGCGTGACCTTGATCTCGCCGGCGCGCGGCGATGGAGCGCGAACCGCACGCGATTTCGCCGGCTGCGTCGTTTCCGCAGGGCGTCTGGATCGGCGCGCGTTGTTTGCAGACGCTTTCCCGGAACGGGCCCCGCGTGATGTCGCCGGAGGCCTCATCGCCGGTTTCCTTCGCCAATCACAGGTGCTTCGCCTTCGGCGATCTTGCGTGCAACGCGCAACTTTCCTGAACGTGCCCTCGGGTTGGCGGCAATCTCACCCTCGGTAGGCCCAATCGCACGGCGGCTGACCAGTTCGGCCTGCGGCGAGTGACCACAGGTACAGATCGGAAACTCCGGTGGGCAAATGCAACCCTGCGCCAAATCCGCGAAGAAGCGCTTGACCATGCGGTCTTCGAGTGAGTGGAACGAAATCACTGCGAGCCTTCCGCCGATACCCAGCGATGCCCATGCCAGCGGCAGAGCTCGTTCGAGCTGGCCGAGTTCGTCGTTGACCGCGATGCGAATCGCCTGAAAGACGCGCTTGGCCGGGTGCCCGGTGGCAAACCTGGCCGGCGTCGGAATCGCAGAGACGACTGCTTCGACCAACTCGTGAGTGGTCTCGATCGTGCTCGTCTCGCGGCGTCGCACGATTTCGCGCGCGATCTGCCTTCCGTAGCGTTCCTCCCCATACCTGTCAAAGATGTTCGACAAACGTTGCTCATCCCATCCATTTACGAGATCGGTTGCGTTGAAATCTTGGGCCGGATCCATGCGCATGTCGAGCGGTGCGTCATATACGTACGAGAAGCCGCGCTCGAGCGAATCGACCTGGAACGACGAAACGCCGAGGTCGAGCAGGACGACGTCGGCGTTGATCTCTTCCTCGGCCAACTCGGCGAGCGCACTGACGAAGTCCTCGTGAATGAAGCGAGTCGAACAGTCTGCTTCGCTGGCAAAGTCCTCGAAGCGCGAATGGGCAGCCGGGTCGCGGTCGATCCCGATCACGGTTCCGTCGGGACTCACGCGATCGGCGAGCAGGCGTGCGTGCCCGCCGCCGCCAAAGGTGCAGTCAACGACCGTCTCGCCGTTCGTGGGGACGGCGAGGTCGATCACCTCGGCTGCCAGCACTGGTACGTGTGCGTTCGTCATTTCAACCAGCATTGACAATGTTGGCCACCGTTTGCGAGAGATTGGTCGTCAAATCCGAGTGGTACTCGCCCCAACGCAGGTTGTTCCAGAGCTCGAGCCGGTCGCCGTTGCCGATCACCGTCACGTCCTTTGCGAGCCCAGCAAACTCGATCAGCGGCGGCGGCACCATCACGCGACCGGCCTTGTCGAGCTCTCCGTCGAACGAACCGGCGTTGAAGTAGTGCGATAGACGCTCGGCTTCTTCGCTCAGCGGGTTGAGGTCCTTGAGGAAGCTCTCGGTGAACTTCTCGAACGCCTCCTCGGTCATGATCGCAACGCAGGGCTTGATCGCCTGCGCGACGACCAACCGCCCCGCGAGTTGCTCGCGAAACTTTGACGGGATCGTCAGGCGATTCTTTGCGTCGAGTGAGTGTTCGTAGGTTCCGCGAAATGCCATTTATGTTGCTGCCTGAGCTATTGGTGCCGTCGGGCGCATCGAGATGCGCGCCTGAAAGTTGGAAACGCGGTCCGGGGAGCTTGAGCGGGAGGAACTCCACCTCCCCGGACCGCGAAGCTGTTCGCCACTTTACCCCACATCGACCCATTCTTCAACACCTTTAGACGTTTTTGCAACATTTCCGCCCCACCAGGCGCAGAACTTTCGTCGCCAGGAATCAGAAATCCCTGCAAATGTGCGGTTGTCAGCCGGACACCCAGATGGTGCAACCACGAATCGTGGACGTGGTTTGCGGTGCGTCAAAAACCCGCGTCGCAACTGGAATTGCAGGCTCTATCCCCAATTAGGGGTCAAAATTGGCTGGCTAACCGAACAGGTGTCCATAGGCGGGTGGCGTATCTAATGAATTAGAAGTACGATCGATTGACCGAATCGCGTAGTGCATGCCCGGCGCTCGGCAGCGTTGTCCGGCCGGGAAAAGTCCACCTCAGCAATGAGGCGCTCACCATGGAGTCCGATGAAATGAAGCCCTCAGGCGGCCTACCAAAGTCCGATATGACAACCGCAGCAAGGGCCCGATTGCCCCGGCCCGTGCGCGAACAACAGATGCTTGACGCGGCAACCGAAATCTTCGGTCGTCACGGCTATCACGGCGCGTCGATGGATCAGATTGCCAGCGAAGTTGGCATTTCGAAGCCGATGCTCTACGCCTACTTCGATTCAAAAGAAGGCCTCTATTCGGCCTGCATCGAGCGAGCCGCGGGCGACGTCAGCGCGGCGGTCACCAACTCGTTCAATCCCGAATACACGCCCGAAAAGGCACTCTGGTCAGGTCTCGTGGCGTTCTTCGAGTTCGTCCGCGACCACCCGTCGAAGTGGCAGTTGGTCCGCAACCAGACGACCTCGGACGGCGAAGGTTTTCAGCAGATCCTGAGGATGACGCACGAGGACCTACGTGAGGTGATCGCCGAGCTGGCGCGAATCAGCTCCAAGTCCACCCCCGGCGACCCGTTCGCCGACGACGAACTTCGTACCGCCGTCGCCTACGCGATGCTCGGTTCGGCGATGGCGATGGCCAACCGTTGGCTCGATACCGATTGCAAGACGACGCCTACAACTTTCTCGACCCAGCTGATGAACTTCTTCTGGCTCGGCTTCAACGACATGGCCGAGGGCGAAATCTGGTCGCCCGACACCACCGACGCCGTTTCTGGCGCTGCGTCAGACGCCAAGTAAACGACGACTCAAAGAAATTTCAGGTCGCCGCGCGCTATCGCAGCGATCACGACGGCTGCGAACGCGAGCAGGGCCGCAGGCACGATCGTCGTCGAAACGATCAGTTGGATCTTCGGACCAGCCCGTGCCGCGCGCTCGATGATCTCTCGATTCAAAGCGAGCCGAGCATCGTGAGCCTGTGCGGCGATCACCGGGGCCAGCGGCGAGCCGTGCCGCTCGGCCTGGCGAATGGCCGAGACGAGCGAGCGGATCTCCGGTTCGGGATTGCGTGCTGCGAGTCCGTCCAGAGCAGTTGCCTGCGGGATCCCGAATGCGGTCTCCGCGGCGACGCAGGCAAACTCGGTTGCGATCGGTTCGGAACAGTGGTCGGCCACCAACGAGAGTGATCTGCGCAGCGCCAGACCTGCCGCCAGGCATGCGCGCATCAGCTCAAGGGCATCGGGAAGTGCCGCGCGCAGGGCGACGCTGCGGCGGTCTGCGCGGCGACGTAGCCACCAGACCGGAAGCTCGGCGGCGCCCGCCAGCAAAAGGATTACTGCGAGTGGCAGCATCCTCGTCGGCAGAGCTGTATAAAGCCGCGGCAGCAGAGCGGCTGCGATCAGCACGCACAGCAGTCGCGCCGCAGCGACGTCGCGGGCGAGCAGTTGTCCGTCCAATCCCGCACGGCTTATCAGCACGGCCACGTCGCGCTTGGCCACCAGTTTCACAAGCGTCGGCAGCAACCTGCGCACGCGACGAAGCGACGACAGCAGCAGTGCGCGAGCGCTGGCACCACCCGCCAATATGCCGGAATCGCTCGGCTCGTTGCCGGCGACGCCGATCCATCTGACCATGAGTCGGTCTGCGAGGAGCCATGCGACCAGAGCGGCCGACACAGCGGCAGAAGCGGCTGCCATCGCGGTCTGCAAACTCATACGCTCCCGATTCGCCAACTACCGAACGTGCCGAGCGCCATGATCGCCGCCGCCACCACCAACATCACGGCCGTCGGCAGGTAGTTGAGCGCGCCCGTCACCGACCCGGGCTTCGCAAGCTCGCAGATCACGCCCATGCCGAGTGGTATCGCCGCGACGATGCCCGCGGTGTACCGGGCTTGAACGGTTGCCGATTGGGCATCCCGCAGCGCCCGATCGCGAGCGCGAAAGGCGTCTGACAGTTCTCGTACCAGCAAGATCAGATCGCCGCCGCTGCCCTGGTGCAGTTCGATCGCACCGACCAGCGATTCGATCCGCGTCGAGTTCGTACGGCCGCGCAAACCGGCCAGGGCATCGCCTACTGAATTTCCGAGGGCCAGATCCACGCCGAGCTTCTGTAGCTCTGCCGCAAGCGGTTCGGGCGTCGTGGTGCCTGCAACGAGCAGCGCACCGCGAACGGAGTTACCGGCGGACAGTGCGGCTGCCAAGGCGGTTGCCAGCTCCGCGCATCCAGCGTCGATCCGTTTGGCGTACCGCCTTTGCCGGGCACGCAGAACGCTTCGCCACACGAGCGGCACCGTCGCCGCGCCGAGCGCGGCGCCGAGCGGTCCGATCAATGAAAAGCCGATCAGCGCGGCGACCAGTGCGGCAGCCATGCCGGCACGCCGTTGACCCACCGCAGCTTCGACCCGCCCTTCTGAGAGCAACAGGGCGAACATCTCCCGCCACTGAAAAATCGTGTAGTTGATGCGCGATCGGCCGCGGGCGATCAACTGACCTGCGGCGTCTGATTGAGCCGCGCGCACCGTGGCGATCACCAGTCCGCTTGCCGCAACTCCGGCCAAAGCCGCGGCGAGCGCCGGCACGGCGCTCATGCGCCGACCGTCGATTCGATCGCGGAACGAGCATTGGGGCGCTCGGTCCGCGACCAGCGCTCTGCCTGCGACCAATTCTCGTCGCGGCCGGGTTCCCGCGACATCAACGTGTGCAGCGAAAAGTCGCCCTCGTGCTCAATCACCTCAGAAATCTCCTCGACTTCTCGTCGGCCCCCATCTACGCGTCGCAGATGCACGACGAGATCGATCGCCGAGCCGATCATGCGTCGCACCGCCGTATGCGGTACGTCCACGCCCGACATCAGCGCGAGCGTCTGGACGCGCTCGAGCGCACCCGACGCGGAGTTCGCGTGTACGGTCGTCAGACTTCCGTCGTGTCCGGTCGTCATCGCGGCCAGCATGTCGAGCGCCTCGCCGCCGCGTACTTCGCCAACCAGGATTCGATCGGGTCGCATCCGTAGCGCGGTCCTGACCAGCGCTCGAATCGAGACCTCACCGCGCCCTTCGAGGTTCGCCGGGCGCGCTTCGAGTCGCACGACGTGCCCCTGACGCAGGCGAAGCTCGGCCGCGTCCTCGATCGTGACGATGCGCTCGTCGATCGGGACGAACGCAGATATTGCGTTCAGCAGGGTCGTCTTGCCGGAACCTGTCCCGCCGCTGACGAGAATCGAGCTTCGGTCGCGAATCGCCTGCCGCAGCGCGTCGAGAGCCCTTGCCGAGAGTGTCCCGTTGCCAACCAACGCGTCGGGGTCGAGGTTCGCGTGACGAAAACGCCTGATCGTCAGGATCGATCCGCCGAGCGAAAGAGGCGGGATCACGACGTTCACGCGCGAGCCATCCGGCAACCTTGCGTCGCAGATCGGCGAGGCCTCATCGACGCGGCGACCCAATGGTGCGATCATCCGCTCGATCAGCTCATCCAACTCCTGACCCGACTCGAACGCGAGCTCGACCTGTTCCAGTCGTCCCGCTCGTTCGATCCAGATCGCGTCGTGCCCATTGACCATGATTTCGTCGATCGTCGGATCTGCGAACAACTTCTCCAGCGGGCCGAAGCCCACGGAGGCAGTGATCACTCGCTCGACGAGATCGGCCCGGGTCTCGGCAGAGAGCGCCGGGGCATCACGAGCGACAAGACCATCTATGTGCGATCTGAGCGATTCTGGGTCCCCGGCGAAACGCAATCGGCGTCGCCGAGCTTCATCGATCGCCCGCTCGCGCAGCTCGCCGGCGAATCGATCGAGCGAGTGCTCGCGCTGCGCGGTCATCGTTTCAGTGCTCGAAGTTCACGCGCGAATACGTCGGCACGAACCAGCGAAGCAACCTGGCCAACCGCGACACGGACCGTGATGCGAGCGTCCGCGCTTTCGCCGCTGGCTTCGGTCGACTGGAGAATCTCCGCATCGCGCAGCAGCAGTTCGCTCTGTGGCGCGCCGTCGAGTCCGCTCGCAACGAGGTCAACGATCGTTCCCGCAGATAGCTCGGCCCCGTCAGGTGCGGCGCGCACAGCGACGCTCACGGCGCGCTCGCCGCGACGAAGCCGAAACCGGCCCGCGCGCTCGTCAGAAGCGACCACCGATCGCGTGATGTATGCGCCCTCGCCGACGTCGCTCACCGCCTGCAATCCGATCAGTTCCTGCTCGTCCGTAACGGCATCCGCTGGCGCGTAAGTGGCCGGGATCACGCGCGTCCGCACGAATTCGGCCAGCGTCTCCTCCGAGAACGACTGGCCCCGGGTGATTGTTCGATCCGCCACCAAGATCACGCTGGTGGCGCCGTTCACGCCATCGACAGAGTTCGCATAGTCGAATACCAGCCACGCCGCCAACAGCCCGGACGCCACCGCGATCGCCAGCGGAATCGAGGCTCGACGTATTCCGCCGATCATCCTCACTCGCCCGCGCCGACCGGTCGCAATGGCGGCCGGGATTGATCGTCGATCGGTTGGCCCTGATCGCGAGCAGCGATCGACGGGTCGTGAAGCGCCGGAAGCGTGAAAACGATCACAGCGCCGGCCGAGGACGGCGCGCTGGTGATTCCGCCGCCAAGCCGCTTCGCCGCCCGGGTGGCGATGCGCAGGCCGTGACCGTGTCGCCCACCGCGACGCCGCCGCGCCATCGCCGAGATCGGCAATCGCAGTCCCGGCCCATCGTCGTGCACCTCGATCCGCAACGAATCGCTGCGCATACGCGCGAGCACACGGATGTCGCCCTCGCCGTGCGTAAGCGCATTAGCCAGCAAGTTGGTCATCACTTCGGTGAAACGTCGTTTTGGGCCGCCCGCGACAACCCCGTCGACCGGACCGCGCCAGTCGAGCTCGAAGCGTCGGTCTTCGCGACGGGCCGTTTCGGTCCAGAGCAGTTCGAGCTGTTCGAGTTCTGCAAGCACGTCGAAGCGTGAGCGACGGCCAATCAGGCCCCCGCCAAGTCGCTCACGACGATCCGCTCCGCCAACGGTCACCAGCCGCGCGTGCAGCAGGTCCTCGAACTCGCCGAGTGAGTGGTAGGACCGCTCGAGTTCTTCGGACGCGGCCTGACAGACCGCTTCGCGGTGCAAACCGAGCACCGGCATCAGATCCACGGCAAGTCGCGCGCCGGTCAGTGCGCCTCGGAGTTCATGCAGTTCACGCGCCAACTCGGATCGCCGCTGGCGAGCGGCGATCACAACTGCGAGCACCCCGGCCGATCCGATCGCCCAAGCGATCGTGAGAGCGAACATCATCAGATTTCCTCCGTTTCTACCTGTTCGGTCAAGCGATATCCGACCGACCAGAGATTGATTACAAAGCGTTCGCGACCGACCGAGAGCTTCGATCGCAACCGACAAGCGTGGGCATCGAGCGTGCGCGTAGAGCCAGCAGAGCGATAACCCCAGACTGTTTCGAGCAGTTCCTCGCGCGGAAAGACGCGCGACGGGTCGCCCGCAAGTGCATTCAGTAGGGCGAATTCCTTGGACGTCAAGTGGACCGGCGCCCCCTCGACCGTCACCCGGCGAGCGCGATTGTCGATCTCCAAGGTGCCAATCGTCATGACGGCTGCGGGGCTCTCGCGCTTGCTGCGGCGCAGCAGTGCGGCGACGCGCCCGCGAAGCTCGGCGTAGGAGTACGGCTTGACCACGTAGTCGTCGCAGCCGAGCTCGAACGCTCGCACGCGATCGACCTCGGCGGTTCGACCACTCACAACGAGCACCGGGAGCCCGCAGACGTCACTGCCGGACATCCCGCCGCGACCGCCCCGTAGATCGCGCAGCAGGTCGTAACCGGACTCATCGGGAAGATTCACATCGAGCATCAGGAGGTCGTAGTTCGAACTCGCGATTCGCCGACGCGCAGCGGCGATGCTTTCGACGCCCTCGACCTCGTAACCGTCGAAGCCGAGGCCTTCGGTCAACTGCTCGCGGATCGATTCGTCGTCGTCGACGATCAGGATCCGTCCGGCGACGATTCGGTCCAACATTTCGCCGCCGCCCTGCTTGGTGGTGGTTGTTGGGCCCATACATGGTTAAGGGTCCGAGCGCGAAATGTTTACCCCCCTATACCGGGAATTATTTAATCGCACCCCTTCGCAAAGGCAAAGTCGCGCGATCTCTCCCGCTTCCAGTTCGAGCGCCGCCACCGCCCTGCGGTCGGTAACAACTCGCCAGGGTCGCAGCTGACGTGTCGATGTGACGATCAAATCGCGGTCGATGAAGACCACGTCGAGCGAACGTCGCATGCCGAAGCCATGCACCGAATTGCAGCGCGTGAACAGCATCGCGGTCGTGGGGTCGAACGGGGCTCTGCCGATCATTCCGCGCAGCCGATCGAATCCGGAAGTGCGATGCACGACCAACTGCATGGATTCGCCGACCAGCCAGCGCTCGGCGATAATCATCTGGTCGGACATGACGGGAAACGGTCCATATAAGAGTTAAGGGCCCGAGCGCGAAATGTTTACCCCCCAATCGCGAAATTCCCGCTCCAGATCACATCCTCAATGCAAGGTCATTTGCACAGTTCGTGGCCAAGCAGGAATCGGCCGTAATCTCCCGACGCAGGGACGCATTCAGGCGTTCGCTCGTGCAAGGCAGCACCACTTCTTTGGATCCTTATCGCCGACAGAACTACGACTCCGGTTCGGACTACGTCCTCGAATACGGTGAGTTGCGCTTCACATTCAATGAGCGCGACTTCTGCGAGCGCGTGGAACAGGCCGCGATGAAGTTGAAGTTCATCGAGCGTCGTCTCGCATTCGAGGAGGTCGAGGACCTCGTGAACCTCGTCGTCAACGGTGAGGTCGACGACGCGGTTTCCGCCCTCGGGCACCACATCAACGAGTGTTGGTGCGAGCTGACTGGCAACGACGAGGGGTCCTTGGTGCATTGGCTGCGTCGGCTCGTCTTCCGTGGTGCGTGGCTCGACCAGCGCGTTATTGAAGGCGAACTCGACATCGTCTTTGACTCCGACTCTGCGGAGTTCCTCTACGCGCAGCCCGACCGTGGCTACGAACCGATCATTCTCGCGACCGGCCCGTCATGGCGCCAGGTCTCGTACCGCCAGTAAGCGCGGTCAGCGAGTTACAGCGACCAGCTGGACTTCTTGTCCAGCTTGAGCTTGCGTCCACCGGCGACGAAGCCGATCGACGTGGCCTGGGCCTCCAGCGGCGAACCGGCGCCGGCCGAGCAGGCGATCGTCAGTGACCCCCCCGAGGCAAGGTTGCGCGCCGAGGCAAAGATCTCGCTGGCCTTTTCCGGTGCGAGCAGGTCCAGGCCGTCGATCAGCAGCGCCGTGTTGTGACCGGCCTCCGCGAGGCGTCGGTCGCGCTCAAGCACCAGCTCAAGCGCCGGAAGGATGTCTTCGACCGGCTTTCCGGGCTTGGCTGCGACCACGTCGAACTTTGTCGCGACGGCCTCGGTCTGCTCGGGGCGCGGCGCAACCACCACGATGCTCGTCACGACAGATGATCCAGCCAGCTGATCGGCGAGCGAGAAGAGCATTTCCGTGGCGGCCGCACGAGTCGGACCGGTGACCACCGTGCGCGAGCCGGCGTGAACCGGTGCGTGTTTGAAAAGTCGCTTGGCGAAACGCTCTCCCAGCGGCGCCGCTTCGATCTCGTCGAACTTCGGCGTCTTCTGTTTGCGTTGCTCGGCATCCTGCCCATTGACGCGATCGATCGAGGCAACAACGAGGTCGGTGCGACCGCGCTTGGCCTTCTTGGCTTGGCACTCGATCAGGTCGCCGCGCTTGAGGCTCCAACGGCGGACCTCCCCACGCGGGACGTCAGCGTCGCCTCGCACGCGTCGGGACATGTCGGTGCGCAATCGGCCGCCGCCACCGGATCCCGGTTCGAACACGCCGCTGATCGGCGTCTTTGGCTCGGTCGAACCAGCCTGATTCTGGCCCTTGCGACCGCGCCCACGGGCCTCCTCAGACTGCGAGCTGCCTGCTTTTGAGCCGGTCGGCTCCGCTCGCTCGGATTTGGCTCCACCGCGGTTTCGCGCCGTGCGTTCAGACGGCTGGCGTTCCGCAGATTTGCGGTCGCGCCCGCCTCGCGAGCGCCCGCCACGGCCGTTGCCGCCTCGCTGACCACGACCGGCGCGCTCGCCCGAACGCGGTCGTGACTCTCGCGCGGCACGTTCTGCGGCAGCGGCTTCACGGGCTTCGTCCTCAAGTCGTTCCTGTTCGGCAAGTTCCCGCTCGCGCTCGGCCTTGATCGCTGCAAGTGCCTCGGCCTTCGCCTCGACAGCCGGACGGATCTCGTCGCCAATTGCGCCACGCGACTCAAGGATCGCAATCGTCAGGTCTGGCTTGCGCAAGGTGCGGTAGCCCTCGATTTCGAGCTCACCCGCCAAGGCGTGCAAATCCGCCAAGGGGCTTTCCAAAAGATTGTCGATGTCAAGCACTGCGCTCACTGGAAGCGCGAATCCTAGACAACTGGCCGCGGAGCCCTACTCGAGCTCGGCCTCGATCGTTTCCAGGACGAGGTTCATGATCGCCACCAGCGCATCGTCGAGCGAACTGTTCTCGACCACCGGCACGCCTTCGCGCCGGGCGTGATCGATGATGTAGCTCTGCAGGCGCCGGATGCGCCCGAACGCCCCCAAGTAGCGCTCGACGGCTCGGCGCTGTGAGTCTCCGCGTGCCAGAAAGTGACTGCGATGCAAGTCCTCGTCGTCGATCGCGACTACAACTTGTACGACCACCGCGTCAAGCTGCGCAAGCCCCTCGATTGCGCCCGGCACGCAGTGAACGCCCTCAATGACCAGCGACGTTCGCTCGATCGTCGCCCGCTCGATCAAAGCGTTGATTCCAACCGACACCTGCTCGACCTGCCGTTCGAAGCCGGCGATCAGCGGATCGGGTGTGGTCGTGTTGATGTGTACACCGTGGTCGGCGTCGAACGAGGAATGGTGCACTGCGGGCATGAACTGGTTGGAGAAGAACGCCCTCAGCACCTGACGCACCATGTCGGTTGCGGTCACGCGTGTCACTCCTAGCCGGTGCGCGAGCATCGTCGCAAGCGTTGATTTGCCCACGCCGGTCGCACCGCAGATCATCAGGATCAGCGGGCGGTGCAGGTGGTCGAGCCGGCGCCACTGACGAAAGTGCCGCACCGCCACGTCGCCCTCCTCCGCGCCGAGCACCTCCTCAGCAAGTTGCGAGAGCTCGCCCGAGGCGATGTCTGTGTCACCGCGGTCGAGCAGCTTCCGCTCGATCACCGTGGCCAGTTCATACGACCGATCCGGCTGGATCCCGGAGGACATCAGCGACATCGCCATCAGCCCCTTCGAGAACGGAAACCGCCGATCTTTCTTGACCACAAGCACCGAGGTGGAACCCTCGTCTGCTGCGAAGTCTGCCGTCTTTTCCTGCAATCGCTGCCCTGGGGATGGGTTTGGTTCGCTCATCGATCGGCCTCCTGCCAGACATTCAACAGCAATTGATCGAGTTCGGCGACATCACTGACCGGACGATTGCGAATGAAGCCGATTGACGCCCCGATCTCTGTGGCCCGCCGCGCAACCGTGTCGATCGCCGCCGCCTTGATCTCGACGAGAAAGTGGTCACAGCCCGCACGCTCGGCCTCGGCCAGATCATCTTCAAGAGCGTCGCGACGGGCGAGATTGCTGGAGACCAACACAGGCTGCAGCCCGTCGATCTCGGTCGCACCGGTCGTGAATGCCGCCACTCGTGCTTCTGCCGGCGGCGTCACTGCGGGAGCAGAAACCATGCGAAAGCTCGTGACGACGGCATCAGTCATCGTGCGGACCTGAGCGACCTCTACGTCCATTGCGTCGCGGACGAGCACGAGATCTGCGATCGCCACGCGCGCGGGGCCAATCCCCTGTTGCGCCTGTGCAAGGCTGCCCGCAATCGTGATCGTCGCGTCGGCAACAATCGGTGGGATCGTCGCGCCACTCCCTTCAAACAGCAGCGCGTCGACGCCGTCGATCGCAGCAGCAAGATCAACGCCAGCGGCAAAATTCGTCTGCTGCGTCGCGCCGGCAAACCCGCCGCCCACGCGGCGACAGCCGACGGTGGGAACGTTTGCGAGCGCGGCATCCTCGAGGTAGTCCGATGCCGCGTGCGCGCCACCTGCCGCAAGTTCCAGCAGTCGCTCGACGCCGACTGGCGGCACCGCCAGCTGCGGCTCTGCCGGACCTCCACGACCCATCGAGACGATCGCCGGCGACGCGCCAGCGTCAACCATGAGCAGGGCGAGATGGCCGCAGACAGCGGTTTTACCTGTGCGCTTAGCCGTTCCGACGACGGCGATTTTCGGTCCGCCAAAACTCGACTCGCTCTGCCGCAACGGCGCAAGCTCCGCGCCGGGCGCGTGGAATCTCAATCCGTAAGCAAGCACGACTCCAGCCAGTCGCAACGTTTCGCTCGCGTCGGCGATCGGCTCGTCGCTGAGATCGATGACCAGGTCGGCAGGGGTTGTGGCCAACGCTGTGCGCAACGCAGCCATCGGCGTATCACCGCGAACGAGGTCGTAGCCGTAGACACTTTCGGGGTCGTCCAGCGCCGAGGGCGGCACCTTCTCGCTGCCGCCAAGAAACACCACACCGGCAATCTCGTGCTCGTTCGACAATCCCGCCAGAGCATCTTTGACGACGACCGGCTGATGCTCGCCGTCGATCAGCACAATTGCGCGCTTGCGATCCGCTGCGGTCATCGGTACTGGTGCGGCGATCGAGCGATTACCGCGCCGTCAATCCCTCTGCGGTCGACGATGCCCGGCGATCAGCTCTTCGGATTTCGTGTATTCGAGTGTGTGCGGATTGAACTTCAGCAACAGGTCGCTGCCGACACCCGGGTAGTGGCGCGAGATCGTCACCTGATCGGCGTCGCCCTCGATCAACAGGTAACACGGTCGCGTGCGGCCGCGGACGCGCATCGTGCTGACGGTGCCGGTCGTGACCACGAACATGCTCTCGAAGCGCCACGCATAGGGAACGTGTTTGTGCCCGGACAGCACGAGATTCACCCCAGAACGGTTTAAGCAAGCGAGTGTGTCGCCTGCGTCGTGCACCACGTTGCGCTCGCGCCCAGTACCGGGAACCGGCAGCAAATGGTGGTGGAGCACGAAGATCTTCAACGCGGCCTCGCGGTCGAAGCAGCTCTCGATCCACTTGTACTGGCCGCGACCGACTGTGCCGTAGTCGAGGTCCGGCTCCGTCGAGTCGACCGAAACGACCGCCAGTTGGTCGGTGTAAAGGTCGCTGTTTCGCGATCCGAAGACGTCCTCGAAGTGCTCGTATCCGACGTTTCGCGCATCGTGGTTGCCCGGGATCACCACGAGGTGCTCGCAGTGCAGGCGATCGAGATAGTCCTGCGCCAACTCGAACTCCGGCAGATAGCCCTCGTTCGTGAGATCGCCCGAAACGATCGTCATCTCGACGTCGTGTTGGTTGATCTCTTCGATCGCGTTCTCGATCAGCTCCGGAACGAAATACGTCGATCCGCAGTGGATGTCGGAGATATGCGCAATCTTGAAACTCTCGGACTGAGCGCTTTCGGGCTGTTCGCTCACGCGCTTTCGCCTTTCTGCGGGCCGGTGGCCCTACGAAGTTCTTCGGCAAGTTCGAGGTCGGCAGCAACGTCCATCTGGCCGTTCAGCGCAGCACGCACGCGCAGAAAGTCATCGGCCGCGGCCACGTCGTGCACGCGAACGATCGAGACGTTCTGGTCGACGCCGAACGCAAGTGCCGCGAGAGTTCCGGCATCGCGCTCCAGCGGTCCACGCCCAGTCAGGGCGCCGATGAAGTCTTTTCGACTGATCGCAAGCAGCAGCGGGTGGCCGAGCGACCGCAGCTGGTCGAGCTCGCCGAGCACCTCGATCGTCTGGGCCGGCGTCTTCGCGAAGTCAGGACCGGGGTCAAGGATGATCCGGTCGAGCGGTACCCCCTGCTCGGCGGCTCGCGCGATTGCGTCCGACAAGTAGGTCTTCACGTCCGCCGTCACATCCGCGTAGTGCGGAAACAGCTTCTGTTTCGGTCGCGCGCGCGTATGCATCAACACGATCGCGGCTTCGCCCTCGGCGGCAGCGGCGGCGAGGTCGTCGTCAGCGAGACCACTCACGTCGTTCACGATCCGCGCCCCGGCCGCGATCGCCGCCCGCGCGACCGTCGGTTTGTAGGTGTCGACGCTGACAACCGCACCCGGCAGCGCGGAGATCGCTTCAATCACCGGTACCACCCGATCGATCTCGACCTGGGCGTCGACTGCTGGCTTGTTCGTGACCCCCGACTCCCCACCGACGTCGATCACATCCGCTCCTGCCGCGATCAATTGCCGAGCCAAGTCGACGCGATCGGCGACCGTCTTCTCGCCCGGGGCATCGGAGAACGAATCCGGAGTCGCGTTGACAATGCCCATCAGGTAAGGGCGCCAGGGTCTGCGCGGCGCGAGGCCAAGCGAACCCCAGAGCCGATCGAACTCGGAAGGGCTCAATTCGGCCGAGTCGTTCGCCGTGTCGCTCATCTGCGCCAACTCTACGGCAATCGGTGGCGGGCGGGCGGGGTTGGCGCAGCTTCATCCGCCGCACCTGTGATGCTGCGCGGCGATGCCAGATCTGACCAAGTTCGAAGCGGTTCTGATGCGCCACGGCCAGACCGAGTGGAGCGTCCGCGGCAAGCACACCGGAAAAACCGACCTTCCGTTGACGCCCGAAGGCGAGGCCGAGGCCTTGGCGATGGCTCCGCACATCGGCGGCCATAACTATCAACTGGTGCTGAGCAGCCCGCTTGAACGCGCGCACAACACCTGCAAGCTGGTCGGCCTCGGCGAGCACGCCAAGCTTCGTGACGACCTCAGGGAATGGGACTACGGCGACTACGAGGGACTGACATCGATCGACATTCGCGATCGCAATCCGAACTGGCTGCTTTGGCGCGATGGCTGCCCGAGCGGAGAATCACCCGCGCAGATCGTCGAACGCTGCGATCGCGTCGTCGCTGAGCTGGTCGATTTCGCCGAGCGGGACGCGGGTGACGCGATCGTGTTTGCCCACGGCCACATCTTGCGTGCGCTTGCCGCTCGTTGGTGCGAACTACCGCTGATCACCGGCCAGCACTTGATGCTGGCCACTGCCGCGGCGAGCTCACTCGGCTACGAACACTCGACGCGCGCGATCAAGTTCTGGAATCGCACGTCCCAAGATCGCTGATCGCCCGACCCGCGTCGCTCAACACGATCAGGGCAGGATCCCCTCGGCAACTGCGATCCGTTGCCATTCATCACACTCGTGCAGCTTGCGGTGTTCGTCCCAGCCGAGCTCTTCGGCCATCAGATCTGCCACGTGACCGACCGCCATCGGAACGTCGCCACCACCGGCGACGAGTTCACGGGCGCTGAGCAGGCCAAGACGCGTGCGGCGCAGCAGTACGTCGCCGATCGAGCGCGCCTGTTCGTTGCGCACCGCCACAACGACCTCCGCGAGCACGTCAGGCATATCCGTGACGATCGGCTGGGCGAGTTCCGGTCTACTGCGAATCAGCTCGACAACTTCGTTCGCGGCATAGCCGTAGCGTGCAGCGAGGTGCCGTCGCGCATCTTCGCCGAGCCCGGTGGCGACCGGCAGGTCCTCGTGATCGACCGGTAGGCCCAAGGGGATTTCCTCGGTCCGGCAGGGCGCCTCGCGCCGGTCGCGAGCGGTCAATCGATCAACGACCTGTTCGGCCATCGGACGCCACGTGGTCAATTTGCCGCCGGTCATCGTGATCATTCCACTCGGCGTTTCGTACATCTCCGAGGTGCGCGAGATGTCCGCGGACTTCTTCGAATCGCCGGTTGATATCAGCGGCCGAACACCCGCAAATGCACCGGTGATGTTTGCCGCCGTGAGCTCAGTGCCGAAGAAATTGTTCAGTGCGTTGAGGATGTACTCGACGTCGTCGACGGGCGGCGCAACGTGACTGAGGTCGCCTTCGTACTCGACGTCGGTCGTACCGACCAACGTGCGACCCATCCAAGGAAGCGTGAACATCATTCGACCCTCCCCCGCCGGCACGACAAGTGCGGTCTTGCGCAACGGCAGGTCTTTCTGGGCGAACGTCAAGTGCGTTCCGCGGCTTGGCTTGATCACCGGAACGTCGGTCTCGCGTGCGTCGTCGGTCGTGATGCGATCTGCCCAGACGCCAGTCGCGTTGACAACGTGGCGCGCGCGGATCTCGAATTTTTCACCAGACTCGGTGTCGCGGGCGATCACGCCGGCAGCGTCCCCGCCAACTTCGATCACTTCTTCTGCGGCGACGTCGTTCGCAAGCAACGCGCCGTAGCGTTCGGCCTCGCCGAGAATCGTGAGCACCAGCCGCACATCATCGGTCTGGCAGTCGTAGAACAGATACGCCGAGGTCGGGTGTCGTTTTTGTAGAGCCGGGACACGCTGTTTGACTTCGTCGCCGTCGATCACGCGGTGGCGTTCGGGCGTCCATTCCTTTTCGTCAAACTCGGCCTTGTATTGGCGCAGAGAGAGGCCCGCCAGCTCGGCGCGGCGTTGCTTCTCGGCCCTGCGGCTGGCTTGGCCACGCTGCATTGCGTCGTACATGTTCAGGCCAACGCCGATCTTGCGGTCGATCCGTTCGCCCTCGAAGGCAGTGACGAGGAACGGCGTCGGCCAGACCAGGTGCGGTGCCAGCTCGACCATGATGCGGCGCTCGATCAGCGCCTCACGGACGAGCGCGATGTCAAAGTTCTGCAGGTAACGCAGGCCGCCGTGAACCATCTTCGAGGAGCGGCTGCTGGTACCACACGCGAAGTCGTCGCGTTCGATCAACGCAACGTCGTAGCCGCGGCTGGCGGCGTCGAGGGCGATCCCGGCGCCAGTCACGCCGCCGCCGATGACCAGTACGTCGAACTCGTCCGTGGCGAGGCTGCGCAGTGCGTCTTGGCGAGCGATCATCGGCCATGAAACTAGCCGCCCTGACGGCCGCACGCGCACCTGTATGCTGCGCGGCGATGCACGCGGAGAGCACTGGTGACGGAAAGCGGCCGGTCGAGCGGCCGATAGAGCTTGCCCCGGAGGCGTTGCGCGGCAAGGTGGCGCTGGTCACCGGCGGCGCTGCCGGGCTCGGCAAGGGTGTCGCCTCGGCGCTGCTCGAGCAGGACGCCGTCGTCGCTATCGCCGACATCGACGCCGAGCTCGGCGCCGCCACCGCCGAGCAGCTTGCCTGCCACTTCATCGAACTGGACGTGCGCGATCTCGACGCCAACCGCCGCGCGGTCGAAGAGACGGTCGCGAAGTTCGGCGGTCTCGATCTTCTGCACCTGAACGCCGGAGTCGAGAGCCCCTTCACGCTCGGCGACGACTTCGACGTAGACGCCTATCGGCGTGCGATGGCGATCAATCTCGACGGAGTCGTGTTCGGCTTCCACGCCGCCCGCCCCGCGATGATCGCCAGCGGTGGCGGCTCGGTCATCGCCACGGCCTCTCTTGCGGGGCTGGCGGCGATGGCGCCGCAACCGGTCTACGGAACGAACAAAGCCGCGGTGGTCGGCCTGGTACGAGCGCTCGGGCCGATGCACATCGCCGAGGGAATCCGCGTCAACGGAATCTGCCCGGGCTTCGCCGACACGGCGATCATCGAAGGCGTGCGCGAGGCGTTGACCGCCGGAGGCGTGCCGATCATTCCCGTCAAGGCTGTCGCCGACGCCACGCTGCGACTGTTCGCTGACGACGTCAACGGACGGCTGCTGGTGATCCAGGCGGGCGTCGAGCCGTATTACTTTCGCTTTCCGGGGTTGCCGCGAGCGCGCTGAATCGTTCGTCGCTCATCTCGCGAGTGACGCGATCGCCGCGTTGAGAATCGGGCTGGGGCGCATCTGCGGAACCACGAGGTTTTCGTCCGGGTGGTAGTAGCCGCCGATCTCGACGGGCGAGCCCTGCACAGCGGACAGCTCGTCGAGGATCGCGCGCTCGTCTGCAGCAAGGCGCTCTGCCAACGGTGCGAACATCGCCGCCAACTCCGTGTCATCGGTCTGCGCGGCAAGCTCCTGGGCCCAGTAGAGCGCCAGGTAGTAGTGGCTGCCGCGGTTGTCGAGCTCACCGACCGTGCGTTGCGGCGACCTGCCGTTCTCGAGCACGCTGCCGGTCGCGCGGTCCAGAGCGTCGCCAAGGACCTTCGCGCGCGGATTGTTCGTCTGCTCGGCCAGCATCTCAAGAGAGACTGCGAGCGCCAGGAACTCACCGAGCGAGTCCCAGCGAAGATGATTCTCGGTGAGAAACTGCTGGACGTGCTTTGGCGCGGAGCCACCAGCGCCGGTCTCGAACAGTCCGCCACCGTTCATCAGCGGCACGATCGACAGCATCTTCGCGCTGGTGCCCAACTCGAGGATCGGGAAAAGATCTGTCAGGTAATCGCGCAGGACGTTGCCGGTGACGCTGATCGTGTTTTCGCCCCTGCGCGCGCGATCGAGTGTGAAACGCGCGGCGGCGGCAACGTCCATGATCTCGATCTGAAGACCGTCGGTGTCCAGCTGATCGAGCTCGGCGCGGACCTTCTTCAGGACCTCGGCGTCGTGGGCGCGAGTCTCGTCCAGCCAGAAGACCGTCGGCCAGCCGGTCGCTCGCGCGCGGCGAACGGCAAGTCCGACCCAATCGCGGATCGGCTCGTCCTTTGTCTGGCACATACGCCAGATGTCGCCGGATTCGACGTCGTGTTCGAGCAGCGTGCTTCCGGACTGGTCGACCACTCGCACGCTTCCGGCGGCCGCAATCTCGAAGGTCTTGTCGTGCGAGCCGTACTCCTCGGCCTTCTGTGCCATCAAGCCAACGTTTGGCGTGGTGCCCATCGTCGTCGGGTCGAAAGCGCCGTGGCGCTTGCAGTGTTCGATGGCCTCGTCGTACAGCGCGGCGTAGCTCGAGTCGGGGATCACGCACTTGGTGTCTACCTGCGCACCGGCGGCGTTCCATCCCTGACCGGAGGTGCGGATCAACGCCGGCATCGACGCATCGATGATCACGTCGCTCGGTACGTGAAGATTGGTGATGCCCTTGTCTGAGTCGACCATATAGACCGCGGGGCCGTTGGCAAGTGCCGCATCGACGGACGTTTTCGCTTCTGGATGGGCCTCAAGCAAGCTGGCAAGGCCATCATTGGGGCTGGCATCTTCGTAGCGTTCGAAAATCTCCCGCCCGACGAACGCCTCGACGCCATGGCCGAAAATGATTGGGTCGCTGACCTTCATCATCGTCGCCTTGAGATGCACCGAATAGAGCACGTCTTTCTCTTTGACATCGGCGATCTGTTCGGAAAAGAACTTGGTGAGCGCGGCCTTGCGCATGACGGCGGCGTCGATCACCTCACCTGCGAGCAGTGGCGTCGACTCTTTGAGCATCGTGACCGAGCCGTCGGCCTCGACGTGCTCGATTCGGACGTCGGTGGCGGCCTCGACCGTGACGGAGCGTTCGGTTGATCGGAAGTCGCCGTCGCTCATCGTCGCGACGTGAGTGCGTGAGTCGGCAGACCACGCACCCATCGAATGCGGATGCGTCTGTGCGTACCGCTTCACCGAAATCGGTGCGCGACGGTCGGAGTTGCCCTCGCGCAGCACCGGGTTGACGGCGCTGCCCTTTACGGCGTCGTACTTCGCGCGGACGTCTTTTTCTTCGTCGGTTTGCGGATCCTCTGGATAGTCCGGTATCGCGAAGCCCTGAGACTGCAGTTCCTCGATCGCCGTCTTGAGCTGCGGCAACGATGCGCTGACATTCGGCAACTTGATGATGTTCGCCTCTGGCGTTTTGCTGAGCGCGCCGAGCTCGGCGAGCGCGTCCGGGCGATCGGTGAACTGCGCGAGAATCCGACCGGCCAACGAGATGTCCCGCGACTCGACTTCCACGCCCGCAGCGCCGGCAAAGGACTCGACGATCGGAAGCAGCGAACGAGTAGCCAACGCCGGCGCCTCATCGGTAAGCGTGTAAATGATCTTCATGGGGGACTCTCTCCGTGGATCGAAACTCAATTTCGCCCGAACCCTATTGCAAGGTCCGAGGTTGCAAGCGGGATCAGTCCTGCAAGGTCCGAGGTTGCAAGCGGGATCAGTCCTGCAAGGTCCGAGGTTGCAAGCGGGATCAGTGCGTGACGTTCGTGGATTGCTGCGAGGGTG
>CAKZMQ010000006.1 GCA_937128795.1 uncultured Solirubrobacterales bacterium
CCGATCTCGTTGGGGATCGACGTAGTGTGAATCGGTGGCCCTGATTGCAATGGGGTGTTTTGGTCCAGGAGTCCCCCTGCGGGGGAGTCTTGGACCATTTTGCCCCATCGGAATCACCCCCAACCAATCAGCCCATTCCCTTTTCGGTGCCCAAACGAAAGTCAACCCACCCTCGCATCAAACCCCAACCAGATCCCGCATGCAACCTCGGACCTTGCAGCCTTGCAGCCACGGCAACCTCCGACTTCGCGAGTCAGGTGGTTAGTTGGGCGCTGTAGGTCGCAGCGTCGAGGAGTTGGTCCAGCTCGGCGCTGTTGGTGAGTTTGACCTTGACCATCCAGCCCTCGCCGTAGGGGTCGTCGTTGATCGCTACGGGTGAGTCCGAGAGCGCTTCGTTGACTTCGGTGATCTCGCCGGAGAGTGGCGAAACGACTTCGCTGACGGCCTTGACCGACTCGACCTCGCCGTAAGAGGCGCCCATCGTTACCGCTGTTCCAACTTCCGGCGGCTCAAAGAAGACGATCTCGCCCAATGCATCCTGCGCGAACCATGTGATTCCGAATGTCGCGGTTTCGCCATCGATCCGGGCCCAGTCGTGCTCGGGGTGGTAAATCAAATCTTCGGGATACGTCTCTTCGGCCACGGAGTTGCCTTTCGTTTCTCGCAGTTGAAAGCGGGAAGACTACTGCGCGCGGTCAGGCGGACGGTCGCGAGAAGAGCGGTTTTTTACGAATCTGCGCCTTGCGCAACTTGCCGCGCACGTCGACTTCGACGTCGATGCCGGGTTCGGCAAATTCAGCATCAACGTATGCCATGCCGATTCCGTGCTCAAGCGAGGGCGAAAGCGTGCCGCTGGTCACCTCGCCGATCACACCGCCGTTGCGTAGTACCGGATTGCCCTGGCGCGGGATTCCTGGGCCGATGAAGACGAAGGGAACGAGCTTCTGCTTTGGTCCGGCCTGCTTCACCTCACGCAACGCGGGAGCGCCGATGAAGTCGGTCTCGAGCGCGCAGGCCCACGACAACCCTGCCGATACCGGATCGCGCTCGCGCGAAAGGTCGTGGCCGTAGAGGTGAAAACAGACCTCCATTCGCAGCGTGTCGCGTGCGCCGAGGCCAGCTGGCTTGGCCCCAGCGATGATCAGATCGTCCCAGATTGCAGGGGCCTGGTCAGGCGCAACCAGTATCTCGACGCCGTCCTCGCCGGTGTAACCGGTGCCGCAGATCAACGCCGGTCGCCCGGCGACGTTTCCCTCGATGATCGTCATCCGTTCCGGCAGCGGACCGTCGTGAATCTGGTTCAGAATCGCGCGAGCGTGCGGGCCCTGCAGCGCGATCATCGCGTACTCATTCGCGCGATCGATCACGTCGACGTCGAAGTCTCCGGTGTTCTGTGCGAACCACTCGAAGTCGGTGGCATGGTTGGATGCGTTGGTGACGGTCAGATAGCGCTGCGGACCCAGGCGATAGGTGAAGAGATCGTCGATCACGCCGCCGTCCTCTTGACAGATCACCGAGTATTGCGCTCCGCCGACGGGGATCTTGGTCACGTCATTGCTAACCAGGTGCTGCAGGAATTCCGTCGCCTGAGGGCCCGTGGTCTCGATCTCGCCCATATGAGAGACGTCGAAGATGCCCGCATGCAGCCGGACGTCCTGGTGCTCGCTACGGATTCCCTGCGGATACTGGACCGGCATTTCCCATCCGGCAAAGGGCACGATCTTCGCGCCGGCCGCCACGTGACGGTCGTAAAGACTGGTGCGCCGCAGCGGCGGATCGTCCGACGCCGCCGCCTTGTTTTGATCGATTTCTGCCATCGAGCGGCGAGCCTAGCCGCTGGCGACGACACGGCGTAGTCCGCCGCGAAGCATCCCCCACTGCGACGCCCCCGTCATGAGGGCGAGTTCCCGAGAGATTCCGCGCAGTGGCGGACGAACTCCGTACCGGGAAATGAAGTTCCAGCGCGACAGCGCGAAATGGACGACGTAGAGATCGAATCGATCGCGCCAATCGCCGACGATCTCGCCATAACCAACAAGCAGCGCTGAAAACTTTGCCTCGCGATCGCCTGACGCGTTGTAATAAGCGTTCGCCAGGTCAAAAACCGGATCACCGGCGATCGCCGACTCGAAGTCGATCACGCCGCGAAACGCGACCGATCGATCTGCGCAGCGCTCGACCACGACATTGCCGGGATGGGTGTCGCCGTGGCAAAGTCGTGCATCTGTCGATTGGTCCCAGAGTTCGGCGCGATCACGAAAGTACGCCCGCAAGTGTCCCGCCAAATACCGATTGCCGTGATCGGCGACGAAGTCGGCAAGCGCCTTCGACGTCAACTGCTCCATGAATTCGCGGTTCGTTCGCACAGCGCCGGCCTCGTCAGTCGCGGGTAGCGATCCGAACGTCGGCTGCCGCACGCCGTGCAGCGACCGCAACGTGCGCCCGAAGTCGCGGTAGGGCGGCAGTTGCTCCGACTCAGTGAACCCCGCTTCGGCCTGCATCGTCACGCCGGGAACGAACTCGTGCACAGTGATTCGGCGAGCGTGGATCGACTGCTCGTCGATCGACGTCAGGCGCCGGGGAATTCCCGGCACACCGTTGGGTGCGCGTTGCTCGAGCTGATCGTGAAACGCATCTTCGGTTGCCGCGCAGTGGTCGAGCTGCGATTTGTAGACCTTCGCGACGTAGCGATCACCATTTGAACAGCCGATCAGCCAAGCGTCGCTCTTGACGCCCTCGCCGAGCTCGTCGACCGTCGCGGCCTCCAACCCGGCCCCGGCGTTGTCCAGAATGCGCTGCGCGGAGGCGAGGTCGATCTCTGGCGGGCTCGACTGCAGCCCGTCAGCCAACTAGTCCTCGCGGAGAAAGTCTGGAACGTCGATCTCGTCGTCGGAGATCTCAAGCGATCCACGATCGACGTCCGAACGGCCGACGTCACGACGGGGACGTCGCGACGAGCGCGAACTGGTGAACTCGGTACCGCTGCCGCGGCGACTGCGGTCGAATCCAGTGGCGATGACGGTTACGCGAACTTCGTCGCCGAGCGTTTCGTCGATGACGGCACCGAAGATGATGTTCGCATTCTGGTCGGCGGCGCTTGAAACGATCTCGGCGGCCTCGTTGATCTCGAAGAGGCCAACTTCCCGACCGCCGGTGATGTTCAGCAGGATGCCGGTCGCACCCTCGACGCTTTCTTCGAGCAACGGTGAGCTGATCGCGTTCTTGGCGGCCTCGCCGGCGCGACTCTCGCCCGATGCGGCGCCGATTCCCATCAGCGCGCTACCTGCATCGTGCATGATCGTGCGCACGTCGGCGAAGTCGAGGTTGATCAGGCCGGGAGTGGTGATCAGATCGGTGATGCCCTGAACACCCTGGCGCAGCACGTTGTCTGCGTCGCGGAAGGCGTCGAGAATTGACGTGCGACGCTCAACGGTGCTGAGCAGTCGCTCGTTCGGAATCACGATCAGAGTGTCAACCTGCTCGCGAAGTCGGTGAATTCCCTCTTCGGCTTGCTTGGCGCGCTGTGATCCCTCGAATGAGAACGGACGCGTGACCACGCCGACGGTCAGTGCGCCGACTTCCTGCTTTGCAATCTCGGCGATCACCGGTGCGGCGCCGGTTCCGGTTCCGCCACCCTCGCCCGCCGTCACGAACACGAGGTCCGCACCCTTCAATGCTTCTTTGATGTCGTCCCGACTCTCGGCAGCGGCTCCCGCGCCGATGTTCGGGTCGGCGCCTGCGCCGAGACCCTTGGTCAGGTGATTGCCGATGTTCAATTTGACGTCGGCGTCGCACATCTGCAATGCCTGCGCGTCTGTGTTGACGGCAATGAACTCGACGCCCTTCAGACCTGCGTCGACCATGCGGTTGACGGCGTTGGTTCCGCCGCCACCGACGCCAACGACCTTGATGACGGCGAGGTAGCTGCCCGCGTCGCGGCCTGCCCCTCCAGCGCCCTGCCCTGTGTAGTCGAAGTCTGAAGTATTCATCTCGCTGAAATTAACGGCCTCCCGGAGCCGAGGTGTAGCGCTACAACGTTTATTGCAAGCCGCACTCTAAATGCTGGCTTTAGGGTTGGGCGTTTCTCAAGTAAAGGTTGAGGGTCGAGACCGTGAAGCTCTAGTGGTGAGTTATACATGGTTTTCGCTGCCTTTTGTGATGCGGCTTTGCTCGTTTGCTCGGGTCTATGGACTTGCACCCCCGGCCGGAGCCGGTGATGGCGTCGTTTGTTGTGGAGCCGGCGAAGTCTGGGCGGGCGCTTGCACAGGTGCCTGAGTTTGCGGCTGGACCGGCGGCTGCACGTCGCTTTGCTGGGACGGGTCGGCGACTGCTTCTTCGGGCAGAGCTTCCGCGGCACCCGGCGCGATCGTCACCGGAGCGGCGCCGAGCCCGCCGACGGACGGGCGTCCCGGTGCACGGAGGTCGATGTAGGTGAGCCCGGCGGTCGCGGTGTTGGCGAGAATTGCGGCTGCGTCACGCCACTTGGTTCTTGCCGCGGTCGCGTTGCCGAAATACAGCAGTACGCCCTTGTCGAGTTCGAGAGTCAATCCCTGGCGCCCCCAGCGAATTGCCGAGACCTCGCGCAGCAATACGTCCGGCGCGGCTCCGAGCACAGTCGTGGCCTTCAGAGCCTTGCCATCGGTCACCCGGTTGCCGCGAATCACACCGCTGACGTCGATCGTCGGCAGCAGATTGAGGCCGCGGGCACCGCTGAGGATTTCTCCGTCCGCCGACAACGCAACCGTTCGGCCGTTGATCTTGCCGACAACGACCGGTCGCACGACATCAAATTCGATGGTCACCGCGTGCGGAGGGTCCGTCACCACGCGAACACCCTCGACAGCGACGAAGGCCGAAGCCGCCTCGAGCACTCGATCGTCGTCGAAGTTCAGCGTCGTCATCTGCAGCGCCTCGGCGGTGACCGCCTCGCGCGCCGACTTGTCGTAGTAGCCCTCAAGGCCGACGATCTTGACGTCCTCGACTGCCACCAACGAGGAGTCGCGGATCAACAAATAACCACTCGCCGCGACGACGAGGGCGAGCAACAGCGCAATCAGCATCGACAGACGCGACGGCCGACGGATGCGCAGCGAGCGAGCGCGTCCCAGCGAAAGCCGCGGTTGCGGTAAACGCAGACGGCGAATATCAATCGCTTCAGGAAAACTCACGACTGCGCCCGCCAGAGGATTTGATCGACGTCGCCGAGCACCTGAACCTCGGTTTCAAGCTCGATCCCGAACTCCTCGCGCACGCGCTTGCGCCCGGCGGCGATCA
>CAKZMQ010000007.1 GCA_937128795.1 uncultured Solirubrobacterales bacterium
CAAACGAAAGTCAACCCACCCTCGCAGCAATCCACGAACGTCACGCACTGATCCCGCTTGCAACCTCGGACCTTGCAGGACTGATCCCGCTTGTGACCGCGGACCTTGCAAGCTCGCCCATAAACTCCGAATCGTGGCGAACTCCAAACAACGCGTCGATGTACTGCTCGTCGATCGGGGCTGCTTTGAGTCGAGGGCCAAAGCCGCTGCGGCGATCATCGCCGGCGAAGTTAAGCTAGCCAAGGGTGGACGCCGTATAAACAAGCCGGGACAGACCGTTCCCGATGACACCGAATTTCTCGTCGCCGAGCGCAATCGCTACGTATCGCGCGGAGGAATAAAGCTGGAGAATGCGCTGAAGGCGTTTTCAGAGATTTCGATCGATGGCAGGAATGCCCTCGACGCCGGCGCATCCACGGGTGGCTTCACCGACTGCCTGCTTCAGAGGGGCGTTCGGCACGTGATCGCCGTCGACGTCGCATACGGCGAACTTCATAGCTCGCTGCGCGACGACCCCCGCGTGACGGTGATCGAACGCAGGAACGTCCGCGAGCTCACTGCCGGCGAGATCGAATATCGACCCGATTTGATCGTTGCGGATCTTTCCTTCATTGCACTCGCCAAGGTGATCGAAAATCTGCGAGCCTGCGCCGCCGACGAATACGACATGGTGCTGCTCGTCAAGCCGCAGTTCGAGGTCGGTAAGGAACGGGTCGGAAAGGGGGGAGTGGTGCGCGACCGTGCGACGCGAATCGACGCGATCCAGGAGGCCGCCGAGGCCGCAGCGGCCGCAGGATGTTTCGTGCGCGGTGCCTGTTCATCTGGATTGCCGGGTCCGGCCGGTAACAAAGAGGCGTTCCTGTGGCTCACAAATCACACGGGTGAGGCACAGTCCAGCGCAGAATTGCGTGCGCTCGCTGAATCGGTTGAGCCGAACTAGCGATAATCACCGCAGATGAAGGCTTCGGTAATCACCCACCACTTTCCGCACGACAACGTCGAACCGGCGATCGAACGTCTGCGCGGGCTTGCGGCAGAGCACGACTGCGAGCTGATCTTCGACCGACAGAACGATCGCGCGCACGAAACGGCCGACGTCACCGCGCTTACCAGCGAACCGCTGCGCGAAGCCGATCCAGACGTTTCATTGGTGATCGGCGGCGATGGATCGATCCTTCGCTCGCTGCGCACTTTCGCCGGAACCGACGTGCCGACCTTCGGATTCAACTTCGGCACGATCGGATTTCTCACCACTGTCGAGCGTGAAGAACTTCAGGAAGGCATTTCGCTGGCCCTGACCGGAAATTTCGAAGTTCTCAAGCTTCCCGCCCTGCGCATCCGCTACGGCGACGTCGATGCGCTGGCGATCAACGACGTCTCGTTTCATCGATCCCGTGACGCTCGAGTCGCGGAGGTGGCCTACACCCTCGGCGATGAACAGGTCGGTCGTGTGCGTTGTGATGGTGTCGTCGCCGCCACACCGGCCGGTTCGACCGGATACAACCTCGCGAACAACGGGCCGATACTCGCCTGGGGCGTGGAAGGCTTTGTCGTCAGCTTCATCGCCCCGCACACGCTGACTGCGCGGGCGCTGGTCGCCGCGCCCGATGATGTTTTGCGCGTCGCGAACGCCGGTCGCCTTGATGAACTCGAGATTCTCGTGGATGGCCTGATGGTTGGCACGCTGCCGGTCGGCGAGACCGCTGAGTTGACTTTTGTCGACAATCAAGCCGCGTTGGCCCAACTTCCGGGCAACAATTTTTATCACCGCTTCAGGGAGAAGTTCGGCAAGCTTGCTTCGTGAAGCCCGAGCGGCGTTTTCCGCGATGGCAAGTTGAGCCTCGTCAAGCAGTGAGCTAGACACGAACAAACGTTCGTCCGAAGCGGGCTGTAAAAAGTCCGCATGCTGATTGAACTTCGGATTGAAAACCTGCTGTTGATCGAGCGGGCTGAGCTTTCACTTGACCCTGGCCTCAACGTGATCACAGGCGAGACCGGTGCCGGAAAGACCGTTCTCGCGCATGCCATCGACTTGCTGCTTGGCGGCAAGTCCCGCAAGGGGATAGTTCGGCCCGGCGCGGGTGAGGCGTACGTCGAGGGGTTGTTTCTGATTCCAGAAGGGCTACTTGATCGCCCGGAGTTTGCGGAGTTGCGGGATCGGCTGCCTGATGGCGAAGCAAGCGAAATCGCGCTCGCGAGGCGCGTCACGCCAGAAGGTCGCACTCGCGCATACATCGAAGGCCGTTCAGCCACTGCAGGTGATCTGCAGAATTTGGGCGGCGCCCTGGTTGCGTTCTACGGCCAGCACGAGCATCGGAAGCTGACCTTGTCCGGCGCGCAGCTTTCGACGCTGGATGCCTTCGCTGGCGTAATAGACCGCAAACACGCATCGCGCCTGAAGGAGCTTGCCGGTCTGCACGGCGAAGCCACGAAGTTGCAGAATCAACTCGCCGAGCTCGAGGTCGTCGATGGCCGTCGCGAGCGCGAGCTCGGATTGATCGAGTTCGAACTCGCCGAGATCGACGAGCTCGCGCCCGAGGCGGCAGATGAATTGGAACTCGCAGCCGAACGCGACAAGCTCAAGTCGGTCGATTCACTTCGCGTCGCTGGTGAGTCTGCGCTGGAAGTGTTCGATGGCGACGATTCTGGAGGGGCATCTGGCCTGCTCGCGACCGCGGTCGATCGGCTTCAGGCAGTCGGCGGCGCCGACGTCGAGCTCGACGAGTTGACCCAGCGAGCGGACGCGTTGATGATCGAACTACGCGACATCACTGCGGACCTCCGTCAATACGGCGAAGGACTCAGCGCCGATCCGGAACGCTTGGCATTTCTGGACGAGCGACTTGATGGCTACGAGCGCCTCAAACGCAAGCACGGCGGCACGATCGATGCGGTGCTTGCCCACGCCGAGCGTTGCCGCGAGGACCGCGAACGGTTGTCCGGCTCGCGCGAGCAGATCGAAGTGGCTGCCGCGCGGTTGGAAGTGGTCGGCGACGAACGCGAAAAGCTTGCCAAACAGGTGACGAAGGCACGCAAGCAGGCCGCGCCAAAGCTCTCCGCTGCCGTGCGTGAGCGTCTTACGAAGCTGGCGCTCGCCGACGCATCTTTCGAAATAGAGATCAACCCGGTCGATGGCGACATCCGCCAGTCCGGCCGCGATGCGGTCGAGTTCCTGATAGCACCTAACCCCGGGATTGCTCCGATGCCGCTGCGCGAAAGCGCGTCTGGCGGAGAGTTGTCGCGCGTGATGTTGGCGTTGCTCACTGCTGGCGCGAGTGCGGGCGGTCACGAGGCAAGCAAAACCTTTGTCTTCGACGAGATCGACGCCGGTATCGGTGGCCACACCGCCCGCGCCGTGGGCGAGCAGCTCGCGTCGCTGGGCACAGACCGCCAGGTCATCTGCATCACACATCTGCCGCAGGTCGCAGCGGCAGCCGACCGTCACTTCCAGATCGAGAAGTCCGCCGGTGGCACGGAGTCGCGTACCGACGTACGGTCGCTCGACCAGAAGGCAGTCGTTGACGAGCTGTGCCGCATGATGGGCGCCGACGCCACAGACAACGGCGCCCGCAAGCACGCTCGCGAGTTGCTGGCGACTGCCTGATCCAGCACACAATCGTTCGACAATCTCCGAGTTTGCAGGGTCTTCTAAAGTCCACTAATGGCCCGAAGTGGACCCACAGTCGCACGGGACGGGGTTAGTGCGACGTCGAAAGCATCAGCAAACGGCATCGCCGTCAACGGCGCGGTCGGTCAACGCGCGGTAACTGGCGTTGTCCGACCCAACAGGCGCACCAAACTGCTGACTAAGTCACTGCAGCCCGGCCAGATCGCACTGATCGACCACAAGGACATCGACCGCGTCTCGGGAGAGGAACTCGTGCGAAAGGGCGTGCGCTGCGTGATCAACGCCGCCGAGTCATCGACCGGTGAGTACCCGAACGTCGGTCCGACGTTGATCGTCGAGGCAGGTGTTCACCTGGTCGACACTCCCGACCGCGACCTCTTTGAACTGCTCAAAGATGGAGATCAAATCACCGTTCGCGGCGGTGAGATCATTCTCGACGACGATGTGCTGGCTCGGGGGGTGGTGCAGACAGAGGAAATTGTCGCGGACAAATACGACAACGCGAAGCGTCAAGTCGGCAAGGCGCTCGAGCGATTCGCCGAGAACACGATGCATCACATCCGCCAGGAGAGCGAGTTGCTCTCCGGCAAACTCGACTTTCCGGAACTCGACACTGTCTTCCGCGACCGCGACGTTCTCGTTGTCGTTCGAGGAGTCGATCACCAGCGCGACCTCAAAGCGTTGAAGACGTATATCCGCGACGAGAAACCGCTGCTCGTGGGCGTTGACGGCGGCGCAGACGCCCTGGTCGCCGAGGGGCATCAACCGGACATGATCGTCGGTGACATGGATTCGGCCGCCGATTCGGTTCTCACCTGCGGCGCCGAATTGATCGTGCACGCCTACACCGATGGTCGGGCTCCGGGGCGCGACCGCTTGGATGCTCTAGACGTCCCATACAAAACCGTCGCCGCGGCCGGTACGAGCGAAGACATCGCGATGCTGATGGCAGCCGAGGAGGGCGCAGAGCTGATCGTCACCGTCGGCTCGCACTTCAACCTCGTTGAGTTCCTCGACAAGAACCGCAAGGGCATGGCTTCGACCTTCCTGACGCGCGTGCGGATCGGCGAGATTCTGATCGACGCAAAGGGCGTGAGTCGGCTCTATCGGCCACGCGCTTCCAACCGCGCGATCACGGGCGTGCTCGTGGCGGGCATGTTCTCACTCGTCGTCGTGATCTTTTCCTCGCCCTCGCTCAACAACTTCATGGATCTCCTTTGGCTGAAGCTGAAGGTGATTTTCGGCATCGGTTGATTCACGAATGTCGATTCGCCGTCCTGACCTGCTTGCATTGCACGCCGCATGATTGACTTTCGATACCACGCGATGTCGCTGGTTGCCGTCTTCGTGGCGCTCGCAGTTGGCCTGCTGCTGGGAGTGACGATCGGCGACACGAATCTGCTCGCCAGTGTGCAGGGCAACCTCGAAGAGTCGCTCAAGCAGGACGTCAACGAAGCGCGCCAGGAGGCCAGCGATTCGCGCGACGCCATCGAGCGTCAGAACGATTTCATCGCGTCGGCGTATCCGCAGCTCGTCGCCCAGCGGCTCGACAATCAGCGCGTTGCGACCATCGGTTCAGCCGATACTGCGCAGGAAACTTTGCGATCGGTGAGCCGTGCCGTTGAACCAGCTGGTGCCGACGTGAGATACATCGCGCAGTTGCTCGAAAAGCCGCAGTACAAGAAAATCGCTTCCGCTCTCGACGTCGCCGACCTGCTTGAAGGCGACGAACTGACGCCGCGCCAAACCGACCAGCTGGGTCGTGCAGTCGGCCGCAGATTGGCGCGCGGACGTGATCGCGCCACGATGCGAAGGCTCGTGTTCAGCCGGCTCAGCGGCGACATCGTGCGCGTAAGGCTGGTTGCCTACGCGCGCCAAGTACCCGAAGGCACCGACATCGTCAGCGCTGAGTGGAAATTGTTCGACGGCTTCGAGCGGGGCGTCGTGGCCGGGCTCACGCAGCAAGTCGAGCGCGTCTCAGGCGTTGAAGAATCCACGACAGAGCCGACAAACATCGAGTGGTACAACTCGCTCGGGCTCAGCACGGTCGACGACATCCAGGAGTTCGCCGGTTTCTACTCGCTGGTCCAGATCTTCGATGGTGCCAAGGGCGATTACGGAACCAAGAGGTCGGCCGAAGCGATCGTTCCTCAAGTGGCGCGTTGAGCTCCATCTAGTATCACCGCGTGCAGGCACTTCCACTGCTTCTTGCCCTCGGCTTCGCGCTGGTGATCGCGCCAGTGCTGATCAGGGGCCTCCTCGAAGCTGGTTTCGTGCGTTCCAACTACGCAGGTCGCGAAGTCGCGGTTCCGATCGGGCTGCTCCTACCGTTGGCCGCGTTTGCAGCCCTGGGCGTCGCCGCTCCACTGGATCGGCTGGTCGATGATGAAATTCTCGGCGGTGCCGGTTTGGCCGGCGCGATGCTGTACGTCACCGGGGTCTGCCTGCTCGGCGTGATCGACGACCTGCTCGGTACACCTGCGATCGAAGGCGACCTCGGGCGCAAGGATCCGCGCGGTCTGCGCGGGCACGCGAAGGCGGCATTGGGCGGAGGTTTCTCAACAGGTGCGGTGAAGGCGATCGGCGCACTCGGCCTGGCGGCGTTCGCAATCGGCCTGATCGTTCCCGGCGACTGGGAGTACCTGCTCGCTATCGCCTTGGTCGTGGTCACGACCAACCTGTTCAATCTGCTCGACCTGCGCCCGGGCCGTGCCCTCAAAGTCTTCTTCGTACTGATCGTCGGTTTGGCACTGGGCACGTGGACGCTCGACCCGCTTTGGACGATGGGTGTGTTCATCGGCAGCCTGCCGGTGCTGGCCCTCTACGACCTCGGTGAGAAGGGAATGCTCGGCGACACCGGATCCAACGCAATCGGTGCGATCGCCGGAATCTGGATGGTGCTCGTGCTCGACACGACTGCGCAGGCCGTCGCACTTGCCGTGGTGTTTTTAATCACGCTATATGGGGAGTTCCGCTCGATCTCACAAATGATCGATCGGACGCCCATGTTAAGGTGGCTCGATCTGCTTGGTAGGAGCGGTCGAGGGACGCAAAATCACCAGAAGGATTGAGCATGCCGGATCAGTCGCGTAGTACACGCTTCATTTTCATCACGGGAGGCGTGGTTTCGTCGCTCGGCAAGGGGATCGCCGCAGCGGCGATCGGTCGGCTTCTCGTCGCGCGTGGTCTGAGTGTTCAGATCCAGAAGTTCGACCCCTACATCAACGTCGATCCCGGCACGATGAGTCCTTTCCAGCACGGCGAGGTGTTCGTCACCGAGGACGGCGCAGAGACAGACCTCGACCTCGGCCATTACGAGCGCTTTACTGGTGCCAATACCTCGCGTGGCTCCAACGTCACGACCGGCGCGGTCTACAACCAAGTAATCCGCAAGGAACGCCGAGGCGACTACCTTGGCGGAACCGTGCAGGTGATCCCGCACATCACCGACGAAATCAAGGCGCGGATCGACTTGATCGCCGAGACCGAAGACGTCGACGTCGTGATTACCGAGATCGGCGGCACCGTCGGCGACATCGAGTCGCTGCCGTTCCTCGAGTCGATTCGCCAGTTCCAGCAGGATCGCGGTCGCGAGAACTGCATGTTCATCCACTTGACGCTCGTGCCCTACATCGAACACGCCGGTGAGTTGAAGACCAAACCAACGCAGCACTCCGTGAACGAGCTCCGCCGCATCGGTATCCAGCCCGACATGCTGATCTGCCGCTCTGAAGAGCCACTCCCGATGGAGATGCGCGAGAAGATCGCGTTGTTCACGAGCGTGCCGAACAAGTCGGTAGTCAGCGGTCAAAACGTTCGCGACATCTACGAGGTGCCGCTGGTCTATCGCGAACAAGGCGTTGACGATTCGATCCTCGGCCACTTCGGTATCGAGGCCGGCCCGCCGAATCTCACCGAGTGGGAGGCGCTGGTCGAACAGGCCAGGGGCGCGGGTGAATCCGAGGCGGTGCGTATTGCGCTGGTCGGCAAGTACATGGGTCTGCAAGACGCATACCTTTCGGTCACTGAGGCACTCAGGCACGGGGCCATTCACCACGACAGAAAACTTGAAGTCGTCTGGTTGAACTCAGAAAAACTCAGCCAGGACGAGATCGAGGCTCAACTGCGCAGCTGTCACGGCGTTTTGATTCCCGGTGGTTTTGGAATCCGGGGCGTTGAGGGCAAGATCCATGCGGCGCGCGTCGCACGTGAACAGGGCATTCCGTTTCTCGGTATCTGCCTCGGAATGCAAATGGCAGTCGTCGAATTCGCGCGTCACGTCGCCGGCATGGACGGCGCCAACTCCACAGAGTTCGACCCCGAGACTCCCTATCCGGTCGTTGATCTCCTTCCCGACCAAAAAGAAGTCGCCGACATGGGCGGAACGATGCGCCTCGGGGCGGACCCCGTGAAACTGCACGAGGGCACGCGCGCCCGCGAGGTCTACGCCGAGGCGGTCATCTACGAGCGACACCGTCACCGGTTCGAGGTAAACAATCACCTGCGAAAGAAACTAGAAGCCAAAGGACTCGTGTTCAGCGGCACGTCACCGGACGAACGCCTCGTCGAAGTGATCGAAGTCCCCGAGCACCCATTCTTCGTTGCGTCGCAGTATCACCCGGAGTTCAAGTCACGTCCGTTGCGCCCGCAGCCGCTTTTCCGGGACTTCATCGGCGCGGCCGCGGATCACGTCCCGACCGGCGAGCCCGTAGCGGAATCGGCGCAAGGTGTCGACAAGGGCGAGATCGACGTCGTCGATACCGACGGATCGAACATCGCCGCGTCCGGCTCGGCTTAGTCGCCAGGCCGGCGAGGGACGAGGCCGAGCAGTGCTCAGTCTGAGGCAGGGCACTGTCATCGAAGTGCAGCCGTCGCGCTCCGACGGCGAGATCGACGAGATCGTCGTCGACGTCGACGGCGTTGCGCGCCCGGCATTCGCCGATGTATCGATGGTTGGCGCAACCGAGGTCGGGGATTCTGTCGTCGTGAACATCGAGGCGGTGGATCTGAACCTTGGCTCCGGCGGCCGCGATGTCGTGCTTGTCAATCTGACTCGTGGCTTGACCGGTGAACCCGATCCCAACCGGCACGTCATGAAGCTCAACTACACCGCGCTGCAGACAGGCGTGGCCCCGGTCGAGTCGACAAAACTGGATGTCCCGATAGCTGCACCGGCCGCGATTTTTCAGCTTCACGGGCAGCTGGCGCCGGTCGCATGGGCGGCGGCGAATGCGAATCCCGGCTTGAAGCTTGGATACGTCCAGACCGGCGGCGGGGCGCTGCCGGGAAAGTACTCGTCCACGGTCAAGCAGCTGCGCGAACGCGGCCTGCTCTGCGATCACCTCACGGCCGCGCCAGCGTATGGCGGCGACGGCGAAGCGATGTCAACGATCGGGGCGCTGCACAGTGGACTGCGTGACCGCGGGTGGGATGCAGCCGTGGTCGGACCCGGGCCGGGGATCATCGGTTCGGGAACACCGCTTGGCCACGGCGGGATGAATGCCCTCGACTCGACGCACTGCGCATTGGCGTTGGGTTGCAGCGCGGTGCTCGTCGCGCGTGCCTCCAGCGGCGATCCGCGCGAACGACACCGCGGCGTTTCGCACCACACGCGTACGGTGCTTGAGTTGTTGCTGGCACAGGTCACGGTTGCATTCAGCGACGGCAGCACGATTCCGGACGAGGCCGCCAGACATGACGCACGCGTCGTCGAAGTTGAAATCGAGGAATATGCGGCCTCGGGATTGCCGTCACGGACGATGGGACGCGACTGGACGGAGGATCGCCAGTTTTTCGAGTGTGCGATGGCCGGCGGCGTGGCGCTGGCGGATCTTTTACGCGATTGAACGAAGACTCGGTCGGGTACACGCAAACGCAGCACGGACTTTTTGTTGCAGAAGCGGTACTTGCCGCCTGTAACCGTGTTGAAAATCGCATAGCCCTTGTAGTTTCAATGTCTTCGGATGAACCCCAATCGTTCCACTAACAGCCCTGTTGGCAGCCCCGTGCTTGTCGGCACGCCGCGTCGGACCGCGATCAGAATCGCGATCCTGTCGGCCCTCGCCGTCTTGACGATGGCGTTCGCGCCGCAACTGGCGAGCGCGGCCAGTTTCGTCGTCGGCACGGCATCGAGCGACGATTCGCTACGAACCTGCTCGGCCGTTGCTTCCGCAAGTTGCTCGCTGCCGGGGGCGATCCTCGAGGCCAGCGATGCGGTGGGACAGGACGAAGTCACCTTCGCGGCCGACTACACGATCACGGTCGATGGTGCGCTTCCCGACGTCACCGATCAGTTGACGATCAACGCCGAAGGTCAGGCAATCGTGATCAGCGGGTCTGGTTCCTACTCATGCGTTGTGAACGATTTCGCGATCGACATCACCGACCCAGCTGCCACGCCGACCTATCTGCGCGGCGTTGCCTTCAACGGCGTTTGCGGGCGTGCGATCAAATCCAACGTGCCCCCACCGACGATCGGCGTCGGACCGCGCCGTTCGAACAACACGGTGGCGATCGCTGGAGTGTCGGGATCAGCGTCAGAAGTCGATGTGTTTCGTGTCGAGGCAGGCGCCGTCAGTGGCGAAGCGAGCACGTTTTTTCAGCAGCAGAACACCGGCGGAGGCATCTTCCTCATCTTCCCCACGCCAACGCCGAGTGGCGGCGAAAGATTTGCGGCGATTGCATCCGGGCCACAGGGCTCTTCGAACTTCTCGTACGCGGTCACCACCCCCTTTGACTTGACATCGCCGACGATGTTCTTCTCGGTCGGCGGTTCGAACGACAGCGTTCGGGTCGACTTCAACGAAACGATCTGGCCGTACTCGGCGACTCCCGCAGCTTTTGCGCTGACAGTTGGCGGCATCGGTCGCCCGGTGGTCCGCACGTTGACCAGCGCAAATTCGGTCTATTTGTATACAAATCTGCCTTGGGCCACGGGCGAGGCCGGAACCGTCGCGCTGACGGGGGCCGGTCGACTCACGGACTACACAGGTAATGAAGTCCTCGGCCAGCCGATTGCACCGGTGTTCGCCGGTCCCGGCGAAGTTACCGCTCCGACCATCAGCAATTTCCGATTCTCACCGCAAAAAATGTGTGCGCGCAAGCGGCGCACCTGCAGGCGCAACTACACCTACGCCTACATCTCCCTGAACAAGGATTCGCGTGTGATCTTCAAGGTGTATCGCGGCAAGAAGTCTCGTCGCCGCGAACTTGTGACGTTCATTCGACGCCTGAAGGCCGGTCGCAACAAGCTGAGGATCAGGTCGTCGATCAACGGGCGCAGACTGCCAGCCTCCACGCTCACTCTGCGAGCTGTGGCGCAGGACGTCGCGCGCACGGAGTCGGAACCGGCCGACGCGCTTTTCCGCTTGGTCAAACACAAGCGCCAGCTGTAGCCACACATCCGTCACTCGAACTACGCGGCCGAAATGCAACAGGCGTTGCGCGACGTTGCATTATTCAAGGACTCCTAGTGACTCGCCGGTAACAGGGGAGTAATGAACCCACCGGTAGCCCAGCAGCAGGTGCCAGTTGCGCCGCGATTCGAAGACCACGTGCTTGAGTTTCTCTCCTATCTGGAGTTCGAAGCGCGGTGCGCCGAGAACACGTTGATCGCGTATCGAACCGACTTGATGCAGTTCGGCTGCTTCTTGTCGTCCACAGGAAACGACGTTCTGACCGTTGAGAAACCGCAAATCGTCGACTATCTCGAGTCACTCGCCGCGACGGGCGAAATCGCCGGAACGACTTTGCATCGCAAGCTCTCGTCGCTTCGATCCTTCTACGTTTACCTCCGTCGCGAGGGTCTGGTGGACACCGACCCGACGGCGGATGTAAAGGCACCGGCCCAGGCAAAAAAGCTTCCCGCCGTGCTTTCGCGCAGTGAGGTGAGCCATCTGATCGATCAGGTCAGGGGTTCCGATCCGATTGCGACCCGCGATCGCGCGCTGCTTGAGCTCATGTACGCGTCGGGACTTCGCGTGAGCGAGGTGATCGGCCTGGAGGTCAGCGACATCGATTTTGAGGAAGGCGTCCTCCGCGCGCGCGGCAAAGGCAAGAAGGAGCGCATCGTTCCCGTCGGTCGCCAAGCGCTGCTGTCGATCCGCATCTATCTACGTGCCGGTCGGCGTGCGCTCACCAAAGACCGACCGGAAAAATATCTCTTCGTGAACTTCCGCGGCGGACAACTCACCCGCCAGGGCCTCTACAAAATCGTCCGCAAGTACGCGGCGCTCGCAGGATTCGCGGATCGGATGAGTCCGCACACACTGCGCCACACGTTCGCCACGCATCTGCTCAACGGCGGGTGTGATCTGCGATCGGTGCAAGAGATGCTCGGTCATGCCGACGTCTCCACGACCCAGACGTACACACACCTCTCGACGGAGCGATTGAAGGACGTCTACTTCGACGCCCACCCGCGAGCGGTGCTGCACGAATTGCGCTGACGCCTTCGCTTAGGCGACCGCGCGGTCTGTTGGCGCGGGCGAAAGGCCGTGTATGCAATCGAGGGCGTCGTCGATCGTCGGAACGATGCTGTGGTCGTTGTCCAGATGCTCGAGTTCAGAGATCTGGTTGATCAAGCGGTGATGCTCCGGCTTGACGCAGGCGAGCATCACAGTGATTCCGCGATGCTCTAGCCGTGCGACCAGATCGCCGATTGCGCGTGCGCCCGTCGCGTCGAGCACCCGGAGTTTGCCGAGTCTGAGGACGACGTAACGGACGTCGCTGATCTCGGTCAGCTCAAGCAGAAACCGCTGCGCAGCACCGAAGAACAGGGCACCGTCAAGTTGATACGCGACGACGTGTTCGTCGAGCAACCGGTGCTCCTTCTCGACGTCGATATCGACTCCGGACAGGTCGTCGCGTTCAAAACGAGCCTCACTGGCCACGGAATGCAACGTGATCAATGCAGCGAGTACGAACCCCAGTTCCACGGCGACCACCAAGTCGAATGCAACGGTCGCAACGGCGGTCGCGATCAGCACGGCCGCGTCGCCGCGCGTCGATTGAACGATCCGCCGCATCGTGCCGAATTCGATCATGTGAAAGGCGGTGACCATCAGCACCGCCGCCAGCGCTGCCAATGGAATTTGGGAGACAAGCGGGCTCAGCGCCAGCACGACAATCAGCAACAGCGCCGCGTGTGTGATCGCCGAAAGGCGAGTACGAGCCCCGGCGCGTACGTTCACCGCCGAACGCGCGATCGCGCCCGTCGCCGGCATCCCGCCAAACATTGCACTACCGACGTTGGCTACACCTTGGCCGACTAGTTCGCGATCGGGATCGTGGTGTTCATTGTCGGCCATTCCGTCTGCGACTCGGGCCGAGAGCAGACTCTCGATTGCGGCGAGTGCTGCGATCGAGAACGTCGCGCCGACCAGTCCAGGAACAGATGACCATTCAACAGCCGGAATGCCGGGAAGCGGGATCGACGCCGATATGTCTCCGATCTTGGCCAGCGGCCAATCAAGCAGTTGACCGATAAAGGTCGCCGCTGCGATTCCGATCAGCGATGCTGGGGCCGATCGGTGCAGACGCGGAAGTAAAAACATCGCGGCTGCGACGATCACGACGATCACGACTGCCTGCCACTGTGCTGAGGCAACGTCCGCCATGGCCGCCAGCGCCCGCAATGCCGTGTTTTCGTAGCCTGCTGGTTCGACGCCGAGCGCAGAAGGCACTTGTTGGAGCAGGATGATTGTGGCGATTCCGAGCGTAAAGCCTTCGATCAGTGGCCACGGCAACAGGCGGACGTATCTGCCGAACTTCGCGATACCCGCGATCACCAAAACAAGCCCCGCCATCAGAGTGACCAGCAGAACACCGCTCACGCCAACCTCCGCTGCAACCGGAGCGAGCACAACTGTCATCGCCCCGGTCGGACCGGACACCTGTACGTGCGATCCCCCGAACACGGCTGCAAGAAATCCCGCCACGATCGCCGTCAGCAAGCCGGCGGCTGCGCCGAGACCAGAGGCGACACCGAACGCCAATGCCAAAGGAAGCGCCACGACGCCGACGGTGACCCCGGCTACGAGATCTCCGCGCCAAGAACGGGGCAGTGCGCTGTAGTCGGCTGCGCCTGGAAGAAGTTGCCGAATGCGGCGCAAAACTACGAAGCTTTGAGCTCGTCCCGCGTGGCGGTGAGCATGTCCAGCAGAAAAGATTTTGCGACCGCGAGGGACTGCTCGATTCGGTCGTCGGCGATCGCATAGACCACCGTCGATCCATCGCGACGGGAGGTCACGAGTCCGGCTCGACGCAGGATGCCGAGCTGTTGCGAAAGATGGGACTGCTCGGTACCGATCGATTGGAGTAGTGCGGCGACTGATTGCTCACCGTCGACCAACTGTTCGAGTATGCGAATGCGGATGGGGTGACCGAGAGCCTTGAAAAAATCGGCCTTCAACTGAGGGATATCACGAAGCACAGAAAACATGATATCACGATAACGTCATATAGCTGATGTAATGAGGTTCACTTGACGAGATCGAACTGCCGAGAATCAGCAACTAGTTCTTTTGGCATGCGCGGCAGAAATACGTTCCCCGGCCGGCGACGCGAGTCTTGACCACCGCAGCGCCGCAGCCCGGGCAGTCAAGTCCCTCTCTGCGGTGCACTAGAAACTGATCCTGAAAGCTTCCCTTGACGCCATACGCGTCGCGAAAGTCGTCGATCGATGCACCCTTGGCGTCGATGCCCGCCGCGAGCGCGTCGCGGATGGTTTCCGCGAGCAGCTCGCATTGCGCTCGCGTCAACCGCGCAGCACGCTTGTGTGGCGCGATACCCGCTCGGTAGAGGGCCTCGTCGGCGTAGATGTTGCCGACGCCGGCGACTACGCGTTGATCGAGCAGCACGGCCTTCACAGGCGACTTGCGTCCACGCGTGTGTTGATGCAGCGACGGGCCGTCAAAACTTGCATCGAATGGTTCGGGACCGAGTCGGGCGTCGAGATATTCGTTCAATGCCTCCTGCGTGGCGATCACCTCGGCCGTACCGAAGCGACGCGGATCGACAAAGGCGAGGCTCCCTGCCGCGCGACCTTGGTCGCCACTAAGCCAAAGCTGGCCGCGAAGATGCGCCGAAGGCGGTTCGGCGTCGTCGGGCAGAAAAAGCAGGTTTCCGGTCATCCGCAGGTGCATCACCAGCGCCGAACCGCCGTCAAGCGCGAGGACGAAGTACTTTCCGCGGCGTCCGAGCTTTAGAATTCGGCGTCCGGCAAGCAGGTTCTCGAATTCGTCGACCGTGTGCGGCAGTACCCATCGATCGTCGTTGACCTCGGCCGCCTCGATCGCGCGGCCTTCGGCGATCGGCGCGAGCTGACGACGGATCGTTTCCACCTCGGGCAGCTCAGGCATCGGATTCGCCAGTGATCACTGGATCCCGAGCGCTTCGCGAATGCGCGGATTGCGCAGCGCAAGCACCAGGTCTTCGAATCCGCCGATCAGTTCGTCTCCGACGAAGATCTGCGGCATTGTCAGTCGCCCTGAACGCTGCGAGAGTGCGATCTGCGCATCGATGTCGCCAGTCATGTCGACGTACTCGAAATCGACGCCCGCCTGCTCGAGCAGAATCTTCGCGCGCAGGCAAAAATTGCAACTGTCCTTCGAGTAGAGCGTTGCGACGGCGCTCGTCGGCGCGTCCTGCGGTGTGGCGGCGTCCTGCATCTAGGGGAGATTGTAGGTTCGCGCGACGGCGGCAAGGCCAGCCCGACGAGTACGCGAGAATCAACACCGATGTCGAACACGATCAAAACCGAGGCAATCGTGCTGCGCAAGATGCGCTACGGCGAGGCCGACAGCATTCTCCATATCTACACTCGCCAATTCGGTCGGATCGGCGCGATTGCCAAAGGCGTTCGCCGGTCAAAAAGCCGCTTCGGCGGGCGCTTGGAACCATTCTTCCGGCTTGACATGGTGCTGCACGAAGGACGCGGTGAGCTCGCGACGATCACCAGCGTCGACACGCTCGACGGATACTCACACCTGCGTGCACGGGCAGAATCGATCGACTCGGCGGCCAAAGTTGGAGATTTCGTTCTCAAACTGTTCGATGATCGCGAGAAGAACGAACCGGCGTACAACCTGATCGCCAACGTCCTGGCATTGCTGGACGCCGACCCGCGAGCCTCGCGTCGCGAAGTGTCGCTGGCTTTCAGGGCAAAGATGCTCTTGGCATCCGGGTTCTCGCCGGAGCTCGGTTCATGCGTGCACTGCGGCAGCAGCGAGGACCTGGTGGCATTTTCTCCGCCCTCCGGCGGAGTGGTCTGCCGCGATTGCCGCGAGGCGGGAGATTTCGACTTCGGCGAATCGGCCTACGCGTTCCTCACCGGGGCGATCGCGGCTCCATTGGCCGAGGCACCTGATGCAGCACCCGAGGCACTGAGGCAGTCGGATCGCGCGATAACGGCCACGTTGGCCCATCATGCGAACGTGAAGGTGCGGGATTTGGTGTAACGCCGCGACTCTCGGCTGTCAGAATCAACCCGATGTCATCAGCCGCAGGATCAACCGCAAAGACCTCCCCGGAAGCAGATTTCCGCAATCGCATCGAGGCTCGCGAGGACGTGATCCTGCAGTCGCTCGCCGTTCGCTCGTATCCTGCCGAGCGGCGACGACCGGAGCCTGATTCACCCTTGCGAACGCCATTTCAACGTGATCGCGACCGGATCGTGCACAGCAAGGCATTCCGGCGGCTCAAATACAAGACCCAGGTGTTCATCGCGCCCGAGGGCGATCACTTTCGCACGCGCTTGACCCACACGCTCGAAACCTGCGGTGTTGCGCGTACCGTCGCACGCGCGCTCGAACTGAACGAAGACCTCGCGGAGGCGATCGGGCTTGGCCATGACCTCGGCCACCCGCCGTTCGGGCATATCGGCGAAGCGGTGCTCAGTGAGTGCCTGAAGGAGCGATTCGACAAGGAGTTCCATCACAACCAGCACTCGCTGCGCACAGTCGATGCGTTGGAGCGCGACGGAAGCGGTCTCAATCTCACTGAACCAGTGCGCGATGGCATCCTCAATCACACCGGACCGACGGCGCCACAGTCGCTCGAGGGCAAGATCGTGCGGATCGTCGATCGCATCGCCTACATCAATCACGACATTGACGACGCCCTGCGCGCAGGAATCATCCAGCCGGATGACTTGCCCGGCGATGAGATCGCCCTGCTCGGCGACGACCCTTCCGAGCGCATTGACACGCTGGTCAAGGATCTCGTAGCGACCAGCGCATTGGCTGGCGACATAAAACAGTCGGACGAGATCGGCGGCGCAATGCTGAGACTGCGCAAATACATGTTTCAAAACGTCTACCTCGGGCCGCAGGTGCGCAGCGAGGCAGATCGCGTCACAAATCTCGTGCGCGGACTCTTCAATCACTTCACCGAGCATCCAAACGCGATTCCACACGAGGCGTTCGGCGCGCCGCTCGCGACGCCGAGCGACGATGAAGAGCTGGCGCAACGCGTAACTGACTGGATCGCCGGCATGACCGACCGCTACGCCTTTCGTGTGTTCGAAGAGCTCAACTCACCCCGGACTGCGCGGTAGGGAACGCGATGCCACGCATCTCCGACAGTTCGATCAACAAGTTGCGCGATGCGGTCGACATCGTCGATCTGATCAACGGATACACCGATCTTCGGCGCAACGGCTCGCAGTACATGGGCCGCTGTCCCTTCCATGAGGACAACTCGCCGAGTTTCTCGGTCAATCCCAGTGACAAGCTCTACCACTGCTTCGGCTGTGGGGTGGGAGGGGACCTTTTCAGCTTTGTCATGGAGAAGGAAGGTCTCGATTTCACCAACGCGATCGAATGGCTCGCCGACCACTACAACGTCGAGCTCGAATATGAAGAGCTCGACGCCAAATCCGCCGAGAAGCTCAAACAGCGCGAGCGACTTTACGAATTGCTCGAACGCGCGACGAAGTTCTATGAGCGCACGTTCGCCGATTCCCAAGAAGCAGGGCCGGCCCGCGACTACCTCCGTGGTCGTGGCTTTTCTCCTGACGTGTTGAAAAAGTTTCGCGTCGGCTACTCGCCGAAGGCTTGGGACAAGCTCTTCGTGCCTGCGTTGCGTCAAGGCTTCACCGAGCAAGAACTGATCGCCGCCGGGCTTGTTCAACGCAACGATCGTGGTCAGCTTTACGACCGTTTTCGCGGTCGCATCATGTTTCCGCTCGCCGACAAGAAGGGCATCGTTCGCGGCTTCGGGGCGCGCGGAATGCGAGACAGCGACAAGCCGAAATACTTGAACTCAGCGGATGGCCCCGTATTCCACAAGGGGACGCAGATCTTCGGCGTCAATCATGCGCGCAAACCTGCCGCCGCGAAAAAGCGGGTCGTCGCCGTCGAGGGCTACGCGGACGTGCTCGCTCTGCACGACGCTGGCTTCGAGGAGGCGGTAGCCGTAATGGGAACGGCGATGACCGAACAGCAGGCCGCCGAACTTGCTCGTCTGGCTCCGCGCGTCTACATCGCACTCGACGCCGACGAGTCCGGCCGCAGGGCCGCGTTGCGCGCCGCTGCCGAGCTGGGCAAACGTCGCGAGACCGAAACGTCCGTGATCGTCATTCCACGCGGCAAGGACCCCGACGAGTTGATCAAGGCAGAGGGACCCGAGGTGTTCGAGCGCCTGATCGCAAAGGCGGTCACTGTCTTTGAATTTGCGGTCGCGCAGGTGTTTGCCGAGGGCAAGCTTGAGTCGGCCAGAGATCGGGAGAAGATTCTCGACGAGCTCGTGCCGATCTTTGCCGCGATCCCGCCGGGCCCGATGCGCGAGGAACAGTTGAACGTCGCTGCCGATCGACTGAACATCACGGACGCGGTTCTGCGTGAGTCGCTGCGTGGCCGCGCTGCCGCGTTGCCGGTGAAACGCGAGGCACCGCGGGGCGATCCTGGTCCGGAGGGCGGCCAAAACGCCCATTCCAAGCCAAAACAGGTCGATCCACGCGAGCGCCCCGAGCGGATCTTTATGGCAATGTGCATTTCAAACCCCAACGTGGGTAACAAATACTTGGCAGACTTGGCCGACGAGGATTTGTCCAGCGACCTGATGCGGGAACTGCGCGATCACTTGAAAGCTAACCCCGAAAAACCGCTTGCAGATGCCGTTTCACTAAAGCCCGAGCTACGGGATGCCGTTACAGAAGTAGCGATGCTTTCCGAAAGGGAAAATGCTTCTCCCGAAGCGATCCAGCTTGGCTTTTTGCAGCTAGAGAAAGTTGGTCTCGAACGCGCCCTCGCCGGTTCTCCGGCGGCAGGCAAAGGCGAAATCGAACTCAAGCGGCAAGAGGTGATTCGCAAGCTTGGCGAGTTGACGGCAGAAGTTTCATAAGTACGTAGCGACCCGCAAGGGGTCGCGCCTCCCGCATTCCGGATCGCACTCGTACCACGAGATGATTCGAGCCACCGCAGCAGAACAGACTGAATCAGCCCCGCCGGAGGAATCCGCGAAGGCCGTTCTGCCGGAGTTCGACAAGAAGCTCGATCTCACGCCGGGCGAGGGACGCCAGGCGATCGACACCGTTCACCTCTACCTGAAGGCGATCGGCGAACACAAGCTTTTGTCCGCAGAGGATGAAGTGCGGCTGGCCAAGCGGATCGAACGCGCCGACAACGAGGCGAAAAACCAAATGATCGAGTCGAACCTGCGGCTCGTCGTAAGCATTGCAAAGCGTTACAACGATCGTGGCGTCTCGCTGCTCGACCTGATTCAAGAAGGAAACGTCGGGCTGATGCGCGCGGTCGAAAAATTCGACTGGCGTCGCGGCTACAAGTTCTCGACGTATGCGGCGTGGTGGATACGACAAGGCATAACACGCGCCATTGCGGACCAGGCCCGGACGATTCGGATCCCGGTGCATCTACTGCAGAACGTCAACAAGGTCGCAGCGGTGCGTCGTCGCCTCGAGCAGGAGATCGGCCGACCGCCGACAATCGAAGAAGTCGCCAAGGCACTGGACCTACCGGAAGACGACGTCAAGCACCTGATGGAGCTCAACGCCGACACGATCTCGCTGGACACTCCGATCGGTTCCGAAGAAGGAAGCGCGACGATCGGCGACGTAGTCGAGAACGACAAGGATCAAGCGCCTGAAGAGATCGTCGCCGAGCGATTGCTAAGCGAGGACGTCGACGTGGTACTGAGCCAACTCAACGACCGAGAACGACGTGTCATCGAGTTGCGATACGGCATCTCCGGCGACGAGCCGCTCACCCTTGTCGAGATCGGCAAATACATCGGCGTCACTCGAGAACGCGTCCGCCAAATCGAAATCGCGGCGATCCAGAAGCTGCGGCGCGGCGACGAAACCGAACGGCTTCGTCAGTTCGGGCACTGAGCTTCATGCCGCCACCGCATCACGTTACTTGACCAACTTCACCTTCCCTGTGACAGTGACCGGCGCGCCAGGTGCTGGATCAAAAACAAGCGTGATCGGTCCGCCGTTGGTTCTGCGGAGTTGAGCTGCCATACGAGGCCCAATCTTGAGCCTGATGGTTCGGGTACCGGGTGAGATCGGTCGGGAACGGTATGGGCCTGCGACCGAGCCGGCGCTCGCCAAGACTTTGGTGATCTTCACGCCGGTTGAGGTCCGCGCTCTTATAGAGAGCGTGCGGCCTCGCAGCGCCAAGCTGCGCGGCGCGAACTGAAGATCGCAACCTGGCCGTGAGCGTGTCACTGGTTCAGCAAGTGGTTTCACTAGGACCGTTGACCAGTAGCAGTCATGTTCTACCCAGGTGAGATTTAAATCTTGAACGCCGAAATCCTTGGCATTCAAAACGTTCGGGGGATCCGAGGGGTATTGCGGGAACACTCCGATCTGCTCTCTTGCGCCTGTCCCAGGATCGAGTCGCTCGATGTGCTTGATCGACCGATCAGAATCGACGGTCGCCGCAAGCGAATGTCGAACATTCAAATTGGCGTACAGCCCGTCTCCGGACCAGATTCGTTGCCCGCCAGGGCGGGTATATCCGGCAAACTCAAACTTCGAAGGGAGGTACTTGTGACCGGTGAAACTCGTATTCACGACTACTGATTGAGTCGCCAGCGCGATTGCCACTAAGCCGGTTCGTGGGGTGGCGATGGAGGTCTCGATTGTGCCTGTGCGCCAGTTGAACACCGTCGCGTTGCCCAGCACACCGACCGCGATCGACGATCCGTTCAGATCCACGACGGCGGTTGGTGGACCGAGTGTGTTTGGCGGTAACGACACCTGTTTCGGCATGCCCGGCACACGCGCGCTTTTCAAGCGTCGGATCGATCTTTTTCCCACTTGGTATACGACGTATTCCAGTCTTCGTGATCGATCCCAACGAAGCGCGACAACGCGGTGTCCATCGGCAGCGATTGCGTCCGACTCGATGCCCCGGATCGTTCGCACGGAACCCCGGACGTTCCCGACCACAAGCGATCTTCCGTGGACGCTGACCGGCCAGAAGTCCGTTGAGTCGATCGTCGTGACCGCAGCGATGAACCCGTGATCGGTCACGTCCCAATCGACGATCGGCGTCAAGTCTTGCGACAAGCGAAGACGCCATACTGTGCGCTTTGATCGTCCTCCTTTCATAAGCACGAGTCTTGCGAGGCGTTTGTTCGTGCTCTGCAAAACGAACGCGGCCTGACGCGTGGCGGTCGCCCCATGAACTACCGCACCCACGCTCGCGGATGGTGCGAACTTTGCGGCTTTGCGTACTTGAGCACTCGCGGCGGAAGCACCCGCGAGCAATATGGCCGCGACAGCCAGAGACGCAATTGACAACTTGACTGATACTGGTCTGACCACGGTTCCCTTTCGTTCAGGAATTGGTTTGCAACTAGCAGCAAACGCGACTGTGTTTACTCCAAGCAACTAACCGAGAAACTTAACCTAAGTTGCGGTCAGGCCTTGTCGAGTCGTGATGAGCAATGCGCAGAAAAGTGGAGAGCTCCCCGGGACTCAAACCTGAAGGTCGGCGGTCTCCGGCGACCGCAAGGCCCAAGCTGCGTGCAACGCGTCGCCGCGAATGCAGCGACAATCAATCCTGACGCAAACCTGAAGGTCGGCGGTCTCCGGCGACCGCAAGGGCCAAGCTGCGTGCAACGCGTCGCCGCGAAGGCGGCGACAATCAAAACAGCTCCCCGGGTTGGACTCGAACCAACGACATTTCGGTTAACAGCCGAACGCTCTACCAGCTGAGCTACCGGGGATTGATCGCGCTGAAGATACCAGTCGGCTCTATTGCGCCTGGACGGCCGCGTGGGCCTCGATCGCGTCGGCTGCCACAGCAGCTCCGCCACGGCCATGGCTCTCTTGATCGGCATTCCATGCGGCCAACGCAAGTGCTTTGCGCGAGTAAGACTCGTCGGCCAAAACCTTGTCGACCGCGGCCGCGATGTTCTTACTGCTGATGAAGCGGTGGGGCACGGCTACGCCGACGCCAGCCCAACGTACTCGTGCTGCGTTCTCATACTGGTCGCCGCTGGCGGGGCAGATCACGACGGCCGCGCCGCTGGTGAGCGCCCGCATCACTGTTCCGTGGCCGCCGTGGCAGATGACGACGTCCGCGGGAGGGAATATCTGTGAGTACGGCGCCCAGTCGACGATTGTGGTGTTTGTCCCAGGCTTCAGCTCGCGCGCCGGTTCGCGACCGTTCTTGGCTGCCATCACGCGCACCGGCCTGTCGCGTAGACCGGTCACCGCTGCGCCGAGCATCGTGTGATCGAGGTCCTGCGCCGTGCTCGGCGCGACCACGACCAGTGGGTCGTGTCCAGGTGGAACGGTCACCGACTGCGCTGGCGGTTCCCACATCACCGGGCCGACGACCTTCAGGTTCGCCGGCCAATCGCGCTGAGGTTCGAGTTGGGGCAGCGTGCCAACGAGCACCAGCTCTCGCGAGATCGCTCCGTGTACGCGATCGATCGCTTCAAGTCCGACCTCACGCCGAGTTTCGTTCAGCTCATCGCGCCCGAACTCCAGACCTTTGCGCTCGAAGCGGTGCATGAATCGAAACACGCTCCTGCCGATCGCGGTGTTCGACGGCGACCAGCCAGAGCCGAACGGCACGTCGTCGGCGCTGGTGGCATGCCAGAAGTGCGGCACGAATGTCACATACGGGACGTCGCAGATCTCGGCTGCCAGCGAAGCGCTCAAGGTCAGAACGTCGCCAACGATCACATCGGGGCGCCACATCTGCACGACGCCCGCAAGTTCATCTGCCGCCAGAGCGGCCGCTTCGTGCACGTTCGGAACGCGTTCGTCGGGCGCAACCTCAAACTTCGGCGCGCGAAAGAACTCGATGTCGGCGTCCTCGATGTGCTCCTGCCAGCGAAACCAAGTGTGTATCGCAACGTCGTGACCACGAGCACGCAACTCACGACCGATGGCGATTATCGGAAAGGCATGTCCGGCCTCGCCGATCGCGACGAGCAGTATTCGTCTTGGCGGCCCAGGAGCCAACTAGATGCCGACGGCGTCTGCCGCGTCCGCGACGTCACGCAGGATCCGGCGGCGATCTTCTTCGTCGACGCCCATCGGAGAGATCATCAGGTTGTCGACCCCGATCTCCTTGTAGGCCTTCACGCGGTCGGCAATCTGATCCCTGCCGCCAACGAGCGAGACTCGGTCGACCAGCGCATCTGGCACTGCCGCCGCGGCCTCTGCATACTTTTTGTCCAAGTAGAAGTCCTGGATCGTCTTGGCGTCATCCTCGAAGCCGTAGGCGCTGACGAGGTTGTTGTAGAAGTTTTTGCCCCGGGCGCCCATTCCGCCGACATAGAGCGCGATCATCGGGCGGATCTTGTCGCGCAGCGCGGCCACGTCTTCGTCGCCGGTGGCCGCAAAAACGCTCGGGCTGATCTGGATTTCGTCCAGCGATCGGCCGGCGCGGTCGGCGCCGATCTTCAGGTTCTCATTGAGATAGTCGGCGTGCTCCGGTCCGTATAGGTAAGGCAGCCATCCGTCGCAGAGTTCTCCCGCGAGCTGGGTGTTCTTCGGTCCGATCGCGGCGAGAAAGATCGGTATGCGGTCCTGGATCGGCGGAAGCATCAGCTTCAGCGGTTTCCCGAGACCGTCAGGCAGCGGCAGCTTGTATATCTCGCCGTCGTACTCGACGTATTCGCGGGCGAACATCTTGCGCAGAATCTCGATGTACTCGCGTGTGCGCTGGATCTGTTTCGCGAACGGCTGGCCGTGCCAGCCCTCGGCTACTTGCGGGCCGGAGGACCCAAGACCCATCATGAACCGGCCGTTGGAGATGTTGTCGAGCGTGGTCGCGGTCATAGCGGCGTTGCCGGGCGTGCGGCCGGGGATCTGGAAAATTGCCGATCCGATCTTGATTGTCGAGGTCTGCGATGCGAACCAGGCCAACGGCGTCGCCGCGTCCGAACCGTAGGCTTCGGCGGTCCACGCTGAGTCGTACCCGTATTCCTCGGCAGCCTGCACGGTCACGAGCATCTGCAGCAGGTGGTCGCGACTAGTCACATACCCAGTCATTACTCCGAGTTTCATGTTCGTCTCCGGTCTACTGTTGTGGACTTCTGTGGTGGACGGCGTTAGAACAGGTCGTCGCCAACGCGCTCGAAGATGATCTCCGGAACGCGCGCGTTCGGTGAAAGCGAGAGCAGCCAGAGAACGGCGCTCGAAAGGTCTTCCGGGCGGATCATTTTGTCCCCCGGAACGCCGCCTTCTTTGGCGAACTCGGTCATCGGGGTCTCGACGAAAGCGGGGGATAGAGCCGTGAATCGAATGCCCTCGTTCTGGAACTCCTTGTGCATGCCATTGGTCCAGTTCGCGACGGCGGCCTTGGTGGCGGCGTAGAGCGACAACCACGGCTGGCCGTAGCGACCGGCGATCGAGGCGAGGTTGATCACCCAAGCCTGCTGGTTCTCCTTCGCCGAAGCTTTCAAATACGGCATCGCCTCACGGGTCGTGATGATCATCGCGCGGATATTGACCGCCAACTGCATGTCGATGAACTTGGTCTGGTACCCCTCGAGTGCGCCACCGATACCTACGCCAGCGCTGTTGACGAGCACGTCAATGCGGCCATAAGTCTCAACATGGTTTTTGACAAGAGCGATCAGGGCGTCCTCGTCATCGGCGGGAGCGGGGCAGGCATTCACGTCGATACCTTCGGCGCGCAGGTCGCGCGCGGCGGCCTCCAGCTTGTCCGGACGACGACCGCTGATCGTTACGGCGTAGCCATTCTCACCGAGTGCTTTGGCAATCGCCAAACCAATTCCGCTCGATCCCCCAGTGATGAGTGCTGCGCGTTCCGCCAAACCATCGGGCATGATACCCAGATGAATGAACCATCTTCAAATCCGCTGGCAGACATCGTGAGACGCTTCAAAGGCGAGGCAACCGACAGCGCCAAGTCGATCGACGAGATGGCGCACTCACTGACCCGTGCGACCGACCCGCGAGCGTCAGTGGCTGCGATCCGTGAGCAGGCGCACAAGCTCAAGGGAGCAGCAGGCGTGCTCGATTTTCCGGATGTGAAGAATCATGCAGCCGCGGTTGAAGACATCGCGGCGTCGCTGACGATCGACGCGGCAATGAGCCCAGAGGCCATCGAATTGGCGAGCAAGGCACTTGAAAGTGCCGCGGAAGCATTGCTGTCGGCCGTCGATGCAGGGCTGTGAATCGCCCTGGATAAGGCTTACCTAAGCCTGTTTGAGGGCCCCCAAACGGACCTTTGCCGTCCGTGAGCATGGAATAATCGGCCAATCAAAATCTTGCCACGCCGTCCCGGCGCGCATCGAACAGGAGAGAAACATGCTCAAGGATTCAGTCCAAGAAGCACTCAACGAACAAGTCAAGCACGAGTTCTACTCGGCACACGTCTACTTGGCGATGTGTGCATGGTTCGAGGATCAGGGCCTGCCGGGCTTCGCGAGTTGGATGCGCATGCAGTACCAAGAGGAGCTAGGTCACGGCATCCGCATTTTCGACTTCATCAACGACCGCGACGGCAAAGTGATCATCGAGGGTGTCGACGCACCACCGACAAGCTGGGATTCGCCGCTGGCGGCCTTCGAAGCCGCATACGAGAATGAGAAGGCGGTCAGTAAGTCGATCGACGACCTTTACGACCTCGCCGGCAAGGAGAACGACCACGCAACGCGGGTGATGCTCCAGTGGTTCATCACCGAGCAGGTCGAGGAAGAAGCGTCGACAAAACAGGCGGTCGACCGACTCAAGTTGGCTGGCAACGACAGCAGCGCGTTGCTTGTGCTCGACCAACAGCTCGGCAGTCGTACCAGCGCCGAGTAGTCCGCTCAGCCTCCGTCAATGTCGACCTGTTGTTCAGGTTCGCCATGTGAACCGTCGCCCTGCACCCTGTTGCCTGACAGGTCCTTGTAGGGCGGCGGGGCGGTCAAGCCGTCGAGCAGCGCCAGGCCGACGAACGGAACGAGCACCCAGAACATCACGATCGTCGGGTTCAACAGATGCGCGAACGGAACGACAGTCAAGATTGCCAAGAGTGTGATCGTTCTGCGTTTCGGGAATGCGTCGGTGATGCGTGAGTTGAACACAGCGTTTCCGAACATGTAGAGCACCGCCCCGCCGACTGCAACCCAGATGAACTCCGGGTCGACGTGTCCGGTCGGGTGGGCGATGACCTTTTCGTTGGCGACGGCCATGGTGACGATTCCGGCGACCATCGGCATGTGAAAGTACGTGTACGCACGCCCCATGCCGCCGGGATCCTTTGCATTTTCGAAGATCTCTGCCGCACGACCTGATCTGGAGAAGTAAACCCACCACATCATTACGCTGATCGAGAACGCTGCGCCGAAGGCAAGGGCAATCGCGTAGGTCAATTCCTTCTCGTACGACAATGACGCTCCGGTGAGCAGAATCGACTCGCCGAGACAAACGATGATGAACAATTGGCAGCGCTCAGCAAGGTGTCCACCTGCGATCGTCCAATTCTTGGTCGTCGAGGCGCCGAATTTGGGCACGCGGTAGCCCAATGCCGGGGCGGAGCTGTCGATCAGCAGCGCCAGTCCCCACAGCAGGAACTGCGCATCGCCGTGGATGAACCCTCCGGCCAGCCATAGTGGGGCTGTGAGTAGCGCCCACGCCGTGATCCGAGCGAAGGTGGCCGCCTGCTCGTTGGAGCCGAGCATGAAAAGGCACAATGCGCTGCGTCCAACCTGGATCGTCACGTAGGTGATCGCGAACCACTCGGAGCGCCCGCCAAAGGCATCGGGGATCGCGACCGACATGATTAGGCTCAGTCCCATCAACCCGATCATCATCAGTCGAACCGGCATCTTTTTCGGATCGAACCAGTTCGTGATCCATGTGGTGTCGATCCAAACCCACCACAGCGCGATCGTGATCATGCTCGCCTCGAGCGCGCCCTGCCAGGTCAGATTGCCGAGCAGTTCGTGCGAGATCTGACCGATTGCGAATACATAGACGACGTCGAAGAAGAGTTCGAGCGTTGAGACGTGCGTGCCGTCCTTGCGGTCGCGCAGCGCATCGATGCGCTGACCGTCAGTGCCGCCCTGAAGGTTCTCGAAGAAGCGTTTCAAGCGACCACGGAGAGTTTGCCGCTGTGAACGTCAAACATGAACTTGCCAACCTCGGTGCCCTCAGGGAGCAGCTTGCATTCGCGAATGCGTTGTGCATCGGCGGCGAGGACGGCCTCCTGGTCGTCGATCGCGAGAAAGTCGAGGTCGCCAACGCTTTCACCCGTTAGGTCCTCGACAACTTCGACGATCGTCTCCTGCGTGTTGTTGGCAACGCCGCAGTCAGTGTGCTGGATCAGCGCGATTCGATTGACGCCCAGCACATGACTGGCGATGATCAACGTGCGTAGGACGTCGTCGGTAACTCGCGCGCCGGCGTTTCGGATGACCTTCGCGTCGCCCGGGATCAGGCCGAACGCCGCCAGCGGATCGATCCGCGTGTCGATGCAAGTGACGATCGCCAATCCGCGTCGTGCGCGACCATTGGCCAGCTCCTCGTGGTCGGCCGCGTACCGCTCATTGGCATTGAGAATGTCCTGGAAGGGCATCGTTGCGGGAAAGATAGCCGGGACGATCCGCAGCCGATTAGTCACTCGTACAAAGTTGCCCGGGGAGGTCTCGACCCTAGTTCGAACGTTGATATTTCGCTCGATCGCTAGGGCCGACTGCCCGAATGTCGATAAACCTTGAGCAACGAAGAGTCAGAAAGTGGGCAACCACCGATCCGGCACTTCGATGCAAGCGAGATCACAAAGCCGTTGGAAGTCCGAAAGGACAACCGACGGCTGATTTCGTTAAGGGGCCAATCGCAAGCCGGCCGGCGCTTAGCCCTTGGCGCGCTTGCGTTCGTGCGCAAGCAGTTGGCGCTTGCGCAGACGCATCGACGACGGCGTCACTTCGAGCAGTTCGTCATTCTCGAGAAAGTCCATGTTTTGTTCGAGGCTGAACACGGTCGGCGGGGTCAGTTGGACGACTCCGTCGGATGCCTTGGACCGCATGTTGGTGAGTTGCTTCGTCTTGCACACGTTGATCTCGAGGTCGTCCTGGCGGCTGTTTAGGCCGATGATTTGGCCTTGATAGACCTTTTCGGTCGGCGCGACGAAGACGACGCCGCGCTCTTCGGCGTTCTGTAGGGCGAAGGGGGTCGTGGTGCCGGTTTCAAAGGCGATCAGGGCGCCGTTGCGTTGCTGGTCGAGGGCTTGGCCTACGGGTTGGTATCCGGTGGTGAGCGAATTCATCACGGCGGTGCCCTTGGTGGTGGTCATCAAGATTCCGCGTACCCCGAGCAATGCCCGCGTCGGGATCTCGAAAGTGAGGCGAACGATGCCGCCGGAAAGATTGTGTTGATCTTTCTGCACGGCGCGACGACTGCCGAGCTCGGTCTGAATCGCGCCGAGGTGCTCTTCCGGCACTTCGACGGTCAACTCTTCGACGGGTTCGAACTCTTCGCCCTCGATGGTTGTGGTGACGACCTGTGGCCGGCCGACCTCCAGCTCAAATCCCTCGCGGCGCATCGTCTCGATCAACACAGAAAGATGCAGTTCGCCACGTCCGCTGACGAGAAATCCCTTGTCCTCCTGCTCAACACGTAGTCCGACGTTCGTTTCCAGTTCCTTTTGCAGACGCTCGCCGATTTGGCGGGCCGTCGTGAATTCACCCTCGGTCCCCTTGAACGGGCTGGTGTTCGGCCCGAGATATATGCGAAGCGTGGGCGCCTCTACCTCGATCGTCGGCAGTGCCTCTGGATTCTCGGTGTCGGCAATCGTTGCGCCGATCTGAGCATCCGAAATGCCGGTCAGCTGGACGATGTCGCCGGCGATGCCCTTCTCGACGGTGAAACGCGAGAGGCCGTGCGACATGAAGACGTCACCAATCTTTGAGTTGGTCGTATTGCCTTCGCGATCGATCAATACAACGGCGTCACCGGCCTTGACCTGACCACGAGTGATCCGCCCGATCGCATACTTGCCCTTGAAGTTGTCCCAGGCAAGCGCGGTGACGAGCATCTGGAAGTCGCCATCGAGCTCGACGCGAGGCGCGGGAATGTGCTCGACGATTGCATCGAAAAGTGGTTTCAAGTCGGCGGGGGCGGTTGGATCGCTGGGCTGCTCGGCCCACGCCTTGCCTTCGCGACCGATCGCATAGAACTCGGGGTAGTGCAGCTGGTCGTCGTCGATCGCCAGCTCCAGAAAAAGGTCGGCAAGCTCGTGCTCGACTTCGTCGATACGGCTCGCAGGTTTGTCGATTTTGTTGACCACGACGATCGGCTTCAGGCCGTTCTCAAGCGCCTTGGTGAGCACGAATTTCGTTTGCGGCATCGGCCCTTCCTGGGCGTCAACGATCAGCAGGCAGCCGTCCGCCATGTTCAACGTGCGCTCCACCTCACCGGAGAAATCCGCGTGGCCCGGGGTGTCGATGATGTTCAGGCGGTACTCGCCGTATTCGACGGCGGTCACCTTGGCGGTGATGGTGATTCCGCGTTCCTTCTCTTGATCACCGGAGTCCATGATCAGTTCCTGCGACATCTCGGCCTGGTTGTCGCGGAAGACTTCGGACTGCTTGAGCATGTGGTCAACCAGAGTCGTCTTGCCGTGGTCGACGTGGGCGATGATCGCGAGATTGCGTATGTATTCGGCGCTTTCCATGCGTCGCGCAGGCTAGAGCATCACGTTGGTTCCCGCAGGAACGGTACGTCCGCGCGCTTCTTTGCTTTGGCCGAGGGCCGTCTCGACGGTCTCCACGAATTCGGCAGGGCCGAGCGACTCGTGCCAGACCGCAAAACCGATACTGGCAGTCACCTTCTGGTCGGGCTTTGGCAGCACTTGGCTACGAAATTCGAGCGTGCGCCTGCACCGGGCGGCCATATCGCTGGCGTCGGAAAGTCGATCCACGCTGAACAAAACGGCAAGCTCGTCGCCGCCGATTCGATACACGCGCCCTTCGCCCGCGACCTCGGCCCGCAGCCGATCCACGGCATGCTGCAGGATCGCGTCGCCACCGCGGTGACTGCTCCGCACGTTCAGCCGGCGAAAGCCGTCGATGTCTGCGATCACGAGCGCTGGCCGGCGCTGGTGCACTTCGCTTGGCGTTGACGCGTCGATCACTGCAGAGAGGTCGTCGCGAAACGCGTGTAAGTTCGGCGCTCGTGTGAGCGGATCATGCGTCGCCGAATCTCGGACTATTCGCAGCGCATCAACCAACGAGCCAGAGCTGAACTGGAAAATCGCCGTAATCACGATCATCGCCGTGATGATCGTTGCGAACAGACTCTCCGCTGCCGGGTCAACCCCGCCGTATCCGAAGAAAGCGACCGCATAGACGGCGATCAGTATCGCGATGCGAATGATCGCTGGTCTGCCGCGGAGGTAGCGCGCGTAGTAAGCGGCAGGGATCAATGCGGCCAATTGGATCGGGCTCTCGGAGCCGCCGGTGGCAACCAGCGAAAACCCGCCGTAGAGCAACGTCGACGAATCGATCACGATCAACAGAGGCTTGATGTTCGAAACACGTAGCGCGACAAGGCAGAGCGCTGCCATCAACAGTCCGTACGAACCGACCAAGATCGCGGCCCATTCGGTCACCAGCGAGCCTGAGAGCGTCAATGTGAGCAGTGTCAAGCCGCCGACGACCAACCAGTTTGCTGCGGCCTGGCCCAAAACGTCGGTCGGTTCGTAAGTTCGCGCGGGTGTGTCGGCGAATCGGGCGGAGCTCAGCAGCCGGCCGGCCAGTGCTGGAGCCGGACCGTCGATCTCGTAGGGCGGCGGTACAGCCGGCGTCTTTTGCTCGTACATCTCCCGATCGGCCGCGTCGATCAACTCGTCCGCAGTTGTCCCGTCCGCTGGAAAGACGGCACTTCCGATTACACATGAGATCTGCGGCAGTCGCCCACGGACACGCGTGTTGTGATCTGTCACCAAACTGGCAAATTTCGTTTTCCACTGTTCTATCTCGGTCGAGTCGCCGCCCGACATCACGACTGCGAACTCGTCGCCGCCGATCCGGGCCACCTGGTCGCTCGGTCGGCTCGCCTGCAACATCAACTTGGCAAGCCGAACGACCATGCCGTCGCCGACCTCATGCCCAAAGACCGTGTTGGCACCCTTCAGGCCGTTCATGTCGACCATCAACAGTGCGAAGTTCGCCTCGTTTTGAGTCGTTAGTAGGTCCACGAACTGTTCGAACGCGCGAAGATTCGCCACTCCCGTCAATGGGTCGGCGACTGCGAGAAAGTCGACGGCGCGTCGCACGTTGCCCTCGATACGGCGCTGGCGCAGGATCGAGCCCGCGAGCAGGATCGCGGTGAGCACGAGCGCAGTGAGGATCACAGCTGTGTACGCGTCGCCACCCGTTTCCGCCATGAAGATCGTCGACAGTCCCACGAGTACCGAGATCCCGACGTTGGCGATTGCTCGCGGCGCCGGCAGCAAGTACGCCGCGTAGAACGTCGTGAACATCAACCAAACGATGTAGGGGCTCTCGGCCCCGCCAGTGTCCGCGCACTGGTACGCGATCAAGACATAGGCGAGTCCCAGAAAAGTCTGTTCGACGACCGCGAACGGCTTGGGTTTCAGTCGCGGGTAAACGATCGGCGTGAAGATCAGCGCGAAGACCACGCTGAGGATCGTGACCCGGAAGGCATCCGGACTCATCTCGATCCCGGTCGGACCCCACTGGTTGAGGCAGTCAGTGACGAGCGCGGCGGCCCAGAGAGCGATCGACGTTTTGGTACGTACGGAAAAGCGTTGGTCAGGCTCCAGGGCTTTCTGGAGAAAAGCTTGGCCGGGCACGTCGGCAGCGTCGGTCTCGCGTTTGGCGTCGATCCCAAGCTCGGGCGCTCGCGCGCGCCAGTCGGCATCGGATCCGATCAGCGAGATCAAATCCTGCTGTAGCGCCCAACTGCGAAAGGGCCGGTGTTCGGCGGCCGCAGCCGCATTCAGCTGCGCGTCGTTGGAGTGTTCGGCGCTATCCGGCACCGGGTCCGAAGTCATTGGTATCCCTCAACGGCGAGCGGCCGGGCCCATACCCCAAACGGTTTACTGCCGCACGCTATTACCCGATGATACGCACCGGTCGACACGGCGGCTGCAAACGTCGACCGGTGGCGTAAATCTGTTCAGTCGCGAGACTGTTTCAATCAGTCACCTGCTTGGGATTCGTGCGTCTCCATCACCACGTCGCCACGCTCACCGGTGCGAACGCGGATCGCTTCTTCCACGGGAAGAATGAAGATCTTGCCATCGCCGACCTCGCCGGTGCGTGCGAATTCGAGGATTGCCTCTACGACCTTCTCCACCGCGTCGTCAGGCACGACCATCTCGATCTTCAGCTTTGGGCGCAGGTGGATGACCAATTCGGCCCCGCGATAGTGCTCGGTGATCCCGGCCTGGCGGCCGGACCCTTTTACGTCGGAGATCGACATGCTCGGCATGCCTTCCTCGAACAGACGGCGTCGAATCGAGTCAAATGACTCGTGTCGGACAAATGCTTCGATCTTCTTCATCGTGAATCTCCTTGTCGTTCAGAAATTATTGATCTGCAGCTCAGCTGGAGGTGCCCAGTGCTTGATGTGTTTGGTAGCTAGTCGCGCCGGGCAGGCCCGGGTCAGCGAGCTCGGTCGGCGGGATGAAAATTTCGGGGTACCCGTACATTCCGTGATCTGAGATGTCCAGACCTTCGTCCTCCTCATTGGCGCTAACGCGAAGACCGATCGTTGCTTTGATCGCAGCGAAAACGGCGAGACTCGAGATGAACACGAATCCCGCGACGATCGCTGCACCGGCCAATTGAACGCCAACCTGCTTGAGGCTTCCGGAGTAGACGAGGCCGCCGATGAATTCGCCGCCGGACTGCACGCCAACGCCGTTACCAGCGGCAAACTTCGGTACGGCAAAGATCCCGACCGCAATCGTGCCCCACAGCCCCACCATTCCGTGCGCGGTAATCGCGCCGATCGGATCGTCGAGCTTGCCGTCGATCCAGCGCAAGCCGAGTACAACCAGCGCGCCACCGATCAGACCAGTCGGAATTGCTGCCCAAGGCTCAACGTAGCCCGAGGGCGCTGTGATCGCGACGGCACCGGCGATCGCGCCGTTGCCGATCATTGCGATGTCCCAGTTCTTTTCAAGCTTGTAGTTCATCATCGCGGCGCCGAGCACGCCGCAGGCCACGGACATGTTGGTGACGACTGCAACCTCGGCAAAACGCACGCCAAGCGCCTCGAATGTTGAACCGGCATTGAATCCGAACCAGCCGAACCAGAGGATCAGGATGCCGATACCGAACATCGGCAACGAGTGACCGGGGATCGGTCGGCTCTTGCCGTCGCGGTACTTGCCGCGCCGTGATCCGAGCAGCAACACGCCGGCGAGGCCGGCAACCGCACCGACAAGGTGAACGGCCGTCGATCCGGCGAAGTCCTGCATGCCCCATTGCTGGAGGAACCCGCCGCCGTACACCCAGTGCGCCGCGATCGGATAGATGACTCCACAGAAAATGAGTCCGAAAATGATGTACGTCCCGAATTTCACACGCTCGACCAGCGGGCCGACGGCGATGGCGAGAACAACGGCAGCGAAGCCGTACTGGAACAGGAACTTCGCGTAGATGCTCGCGTTCGATCCCGACATCGCCGGGAACGCTGCGAGGGGATCGCTGAATCCATTCAAGAAGAATCCTGTGGTGCCGAATAGATCGCCGTCGCCACCGAATCCGAGCGCGAAGCCGGAGATCCAGAACGCGATCGCCGCGATCGAGGCGTTGACCAGAATCTTGGCGATGATCGATCCGGCGTTCTTGCCGCGAACGAGGCCCACCTCAAGGGCTGCGAAACCCGTCAGCATGAAAAACACCATGAAGGCGCAGAGCAGAACCCAGAGGGTGTCGGTGGCAGCGGCGCTTTCGGCCACGTTGGTAGCGGCCGCGGCGTTGGCGATAGTTGGCAGAGCAAGCAGTGAGGCAGCGCACGCAGCAAGCGTCGCGAGCACTCGAAAACCTGAGCGTTTCAAAGCGGATCTCCCCGGATGAATGGATTGTGGGTCGGACTGGTCAAACGACCCCGTCGCCGGCGCGGTCTTGGGTGAAGACGCGGGTGGTGGGGCGGAGGGGAGTCTACGAAGTTTTGTGAATGGCCATCAAACGGTGTGAAAATGGGCCGGGTAGGACTCGAACCTACGACCAAGGGATTATGAGTCCCCTGCTCTAACCAACTGAGCTACCGGCCCGTGGCGGGGATTCTATGGGTCGTTAAAGCGAAACGCTCGCCCTCCGGCAGGAAGGACGAGCGTTCGACGTGCGTGTGCAGCGCGCGTGCCTAGCGCTGCGCAACGACTGGGATTGAAAACGAGTACGTGGTGAGAGTCTTTTTGCTCTTGGCTTTCCTGCGCACCTTCGCGTACATACGGACGAAGACAACGTTGCCTGTCATCTCGTACGGAATGTTCGCCTTGAACTTGCCACTGCGTTTGCTGGTCTTGATCACCGCGACCTTCTTCCACGGGTCGTTGCAGCCGGTACGGACGTTGACGGTGAGGGTCGCCTTCGGCGCAAGCGGCTTGGTCAGGAAACCGGAAACCCTGAGCTTGCCGTTCTTCCACGTTGCCTCGCTGCTGCCCATGCGGCGGGCAAGCTTGAACCACAGGCTGTTTTCCTTGCCGACGTTCGCGCGGTAACGAGTTGCGCCACTCCTACGCAGTTTCTTGGACGGTGCCTTGACCGTGGCTATGAACGAACCATCGCTCTTGACCGTGGCCTTTCCGATCACCTTGTTCTTTGTCGGCCTGTAGTTGATCGTCACCTTCTGACCGATGTATTGGCTCCGGGCGAAGCCCTGAATGCGCAGTTTGCGTCCGACGACCTTCAGGTTGTAGATCGTGATTCCCTTGGGGAAGCAGGCCGCGGGGAGCGGGTCGGACTCTTCGGGAGCGACGCTCGGCGGCGCTGGCGCTGGCGTCGGTGCCGGCGGGGGCGGAGTCACGACGGGTGCGGTGACGACGAAGTTCAGCGAACGCGTCGAGGAGTTTCCGGCCTCGTCGGTGAACGTGACCACCATCGAGTAGCTGCCCGGAGCAAGTCCGGTCGGTGTGAACGGCGAGCCGCAGGAAACAGGGGTGCCGCCGCTGATCGCGCAGGTCTGGGTCGCGCCCGGGTCGTCAGACGAGATCGAGAAAGTCGGCGGAACGCCGTTTCCGCCGCTGCCGACCTGCTGGACGACGTTGCCGGATGGCGGCGTCGTGTCCACTGTCCACGAATGCGATGCGGGCGTCGTGTCGGTGTTGCCACTGAGGTCGACCGCGCGAACTTGCATCGTGTAGTTGCCGTCGGTCAGCGAAGTCAACGTCATCGTGCTCGGGCAGGTTGCGAATGTCGCGCCGTTGAGGCTGCATTCGAATCGATCCGCCGGCTCATCTGCGGCGAACTCAAATGTCGCGCTCGTGCTTGTGGTGAGCGTTCCCGGTGGGTCTGTGATCGAGGTGTTCGGCGCGGTAGAGTCGATCGTCAGCTCGCTCGAATCGGACGCTGCGCTGTCGTTGCCGGCTGCGTCCTCCGCGACGGCGGTCAGGTCGTACGTGCCATCGCCGATCGACGTCGACGGGGTGAACGTCCAGTCACCGCTTCCGTCGGTTGTCGTTGTGCCGATTGGGCTGCCGTCGACGTACACAGTCACGGTCGAGCCGGCTTCGGCGGTGCCAGTGATCGTCGGCGTGCTGTCGCTGGTTGTGCTGCCGTCCGACGGACCGGTGATCACCGGTGCCGCAGGAGCGGTCAGGTCGATTGTCCAGTTGTACGTTGCAGGCGTCTGGTCTGTGTTGCCGGCCGGGTCACTGGCGCGAACCTCGAACGCGTGCGCGCCCTCGCCGAGACCGGTCAGGTCGAGCGGGGTGGAGCAATCTGCGAAGGAACCGCCGTCGACGCTGCATTCGAACGTCGAACCCGACTGGCTGGCCGTGAACTCGAAAGTCGCTGACGTTTGCGATGTGAGCGCATCCGGGACCGCTGTAAGCGATGTGTCCGGAGCAACGGTGTCCACGGTGAAGGACACGCCTGTCTGGCTCACGTTGCCCGCCTCATCGGTCACACGAACGGTGACGGTGTGCTCTCCATCGGCAAGTGGTCCGGCGGCGAACGGCGAAGTGCAAGGCGCGAATGCGCCACCATCGATCGAGCACTCGGTCGTGATCGGTCCGTCGTCAGTTGCGGTGAATTCGATCGAAGGCGTGTCCGTGTTGAGCGGCGCGTCCGGACTCGGAGCGTCGATCGTCAGGGACGGCGGTGTCGTGTCGACCGTGAGGTCAACTGTGTTTGACGGCACGCTGACGTTGTCGGCGGCGTCGGTCGAAGTGGCAACGATCGAGCGGTCACCTTCGCTCAGTGGCGCGCTTGGAGTCAAGCTCCAGTTTCCGTCGACGTCTGCCGTGGTTGTGCCGATCTCGCCGCCGTCGACAGTCACCGTGACGGTCGAGAACGGCTCAGCCGTACCACTGATCGTCGGGAGGGTGTTGGTCGTTGAAGATCCGTCGGTCGGTGCATCGATCACCGGAGCGGTCGGCGCGACCGTGTCGACGTTGATCGTGATCGGCGAGGACTCGTTCGACTCGTTGCCGTGTTCGTCGCTGGCGGTCGCCGTGATTACGTTCGCTCCTTCAGCAAGTGGAGTGCTGGGCGTGAACGTCCAGTCGCCGCTGCCATTGCTGGTGGTCGTACCGATGAGCACGCCGTCGTCGTAAATCGAGACGGTTGTGTTCGCTTCAGCGGTGCCAGTGATTTCGGGCGTGTCGTCGCTGGTTGTCGTTCCAGTGGACGGACCGGTGATCGCTGGGACCGCCGGTGCAGTGGTGTCGACCGTGAAGTTGACAATCGCGGTACTCACGTTGTTCGCGTCGTCCGTTGCGCGGACGGTGACCGAATGTGCGCCGTCGGCAAGTGGTCCAACCGAGAACTCGGTCGGGCCGCAGGCTACGAATGGCGCTGCGTCGAGCGAGCACTCGATGGTCAACGGTCCGTCGTCGGTGGCCGTGAATTCAATCGTCGGGCTGTCATCGGTGAGTGTTGCTGCGTTGCTGGGCGAGCTGATCGCAACAGCGGGAAGTGAGGTGTCGACCGTGATGACGACGGCATTGGACGAAGCGCTCTCGTTGTCGGCAGCGTCCGTCGCGGTGGCTGTGATCGTGTGCGGACCTGCGGCGAGCGGAGTGCTCGGCGTGAACGTCCAGTCGCCACTGCCGTCTGCGGTCGTGGTGCCGATCTCAGTGACGCCGTCGAAGACCGTGACGGTGCTGTTCGGCTCGGCCGTGCCACCGATCGTCGGTGTGGTGTCACTAGTCGTTACGTCGCCGCTCGGCGAACTGATCACCGGAGCAGATGGGGCAGCGGTGTCAATCGTCGCGCTGACGCTGTTGGAGTCAACACCCGTGTTGCCGGCTGCATCCGTCGCGTTGGCGGTGAAGTCATAGGTGTCGTCTGCCAGCGGCGTCGCGGGAGTCAGGCTCCAGTTGCCGCTGCCGTCGGCAGTTGTCGTGCCGACCGAATTGCCGTCGGCGAAGACTTCGAGAGTGCTGCCTGCCTCTGCCGTTCCGCTGATCGTCGGCGTGTTGTCGCTGGTCACCAGGCCGGTGGTTGGGCTGGTAATTGCCGGCGCGCCCGGGGCGGTGGTGTCGACGGTGAAGGTCACGGCCGCCGATCCAACGTTGCCGCCGGCGTCGGTGGCGCGCACGACAACGGTGTGCTCTGCGTCGCTGAGCGAGCCGGTCGTGAAGTCGGTGGGGCCACAGGCCACAAAGGCGCCGCCGTCGACCGAGCACTCGATCGTCAGTGAGCCGTCGTCGGTGGCGCTGAAGCTGATTGTTGGCGTGTTGTCGCCGAGGATTGCCGCTGCTGCGGGGGAACTGATCAAGACCACTGGGTTCGTGGTGTCGATCGTGATCGTCACCGCCGTGGACGGCGCACTCTCATTGCCCGCCGCATCCGTTGAGGTCGCCGTCAGGTCGTGATCACCCGGCGTGATCGGAGCTGCCGGGGTGAGTGACCAGTTTCCGCTTCCGTCGGCCGTCGTCGTGCCGATCGGACTGCCGTCGACGAACACGGTGACGGTGCTGTTTGCCTCCGCAGTTCCGCTGATCGCGGGCGTGTCGTCGTTGGTCGAGCTGCCGTTCGTCGGCGCCGTGATCGCCGGAGCAGATGGCGCAGCGGTGTCGATCGTCACGCTGACAGTGTTTGAATCAACACTCGTGTTGCCAGCTGCGTCGGTTGCGTTGGCGGTGAAGTCATAGGTGTCGTCTGCCAGCGGGGTCGAAGGCGTCAGAGTCCAGTTGCCGCTGCCGTCTGCAGTTGTGGTTCCAACCGAGTTGCCGTCGGCGAAGACTTCGACAGTGCTGTTTGCCTCTGCGGTTCCGCTGATGGTTGGCGTGTTGTCGCCCGTGACGCTGCCGTCGCTCGGGGCGGTGATCACCGGAGCTGATGGGGCAGTGGTGTCGATAGTCACGCTGACGCTGTTGGAGTCAACACCCGTGTTGCTGGCTGCATCCGTCGCGTTGGCGGTGAAGTCATAGGTGTCGTCTGCCAGCGGCGTCGCGGGCGTCAGGCTCCAGTTGCCGCTGCCGTCGGCAGTCGTGGTTCCAACCGAGTTGCCGTCGGCGAAGACTTCGACAGTGCTGTTTGCCTCTGCCGTTCCGCTGATGGTTGGCGTGTTGTCGCCGGTGACGCTGCCGTCGCTCGGGGCGGTGATCACCGGAGCAGATGGGGCAACAGTGTCAATCGTCACGCCGACAGTGTTTGAATCAACACTCGTGTTGCCGGCCTCGTCGGTTGCATTGGCAGTGAAGTCATAGGTGTCGTCTGCCAGCGGGGTGCCCGGCGTCAGGCTCCAGTTGCCGCTGCCGTCCGCAGTTGTGGTTCCAACCGAGTTGCCGTCGGCGAAGACCTCGACCGTGCTGTTGGCCTCAGCTGTGCCGCTGATGGTTGGCGTGTTGTCGCTGGTCACCAGGCCGGTGGTTGGGCTGGTGATGACTGGCGCGCTCGGGGCGGTCGTGTCGACGGTGAAGGTCGAGCTCGTGCTGCCGACGTTGCCGGCGCCGTCCGTGTGGCGGACGTCCACCGTGTGCGGTCCATCGGAAAGTGTCGCCAAGCTGTTGCCGGAAGTGCAGGCCGTCCAGGAACCCCCGTCGACGCGACACTCGGTTGTGCCCGGGTTTGTCTCGGTCACAGAGAAGTTCAGGGTGGGTGTGGTGTCGCCGGTGAGCGAGCCGTTGGCAGGATCGCTGATCGAAACAATTGGCGAAGTCGTGTCGATGACGACGGTGGTGACCAAAGATGCCGCACTCGTATTCGTTGCGGCGTCGGTCGCCGTGGCGCTGATTGTGTGCGATCCCTCCGACTGGGCGCTCGGGATGTCGAACGACCAGTTGCCGCTGCCATCCGCGGTCGTTGATCCAACCGGGCTGCCGTCGACGTACACCGTCACGGTGCTGTTCGCTTCGGCAGTGCCGCTCACCGTGGGCGTAGTGTCACTGGTGACCGAGCTGTCCGTCGGCGAGGAGATTGTCGGCGCTGCGGGAGCAGCGGTGTCGATCGTCAGGGTGACGATTTCGGAAAAGTTGCTGTAGCTGCCACCGTAGTTGGCGAGCGCGCGGTAATCGTGGTCACCATCGCTTTGGGCAGATCCGGCAGTACAGCTCCATGCTCCTGCGCCGTTCGCAGTTGCTGTGCAGATCAGTGTCAGGTCTTCGTAAACGTCGACCGTTGCGTTTGGCTGCGACGTACCGGAAATCGTCGGGGTGTTGTCGTTGGTCACCGATCCGTCGCTCGGCGCCGTGATGACCGGATCCGTCATGCTGATGACGTTGGTGAAAGTGCAGGTGATGTTCTGTGCGCGGGCGTTGGTCCCGTTGGATTGCGGAACATTCACCGTGATCGAAGTGCCACCTCCGCTGCCGACCGACGCGCCCGTGGCGTCCACGCAGGAGCGATTCGTGCCATATGTGCCTTGGTTACCGCCGCTGGCTACCTCGTCGAACGTGACAGGGATTGCGGCGCTGGCAACGTTCTGGGCGACGGTGAAGTCCGGCGTGCCGTAGGCGCTTGTGTGAAAAGTCGTGCGGTTGCCAGTAGTGCCACCGTTTCCGACGCCGGTTGCGAAGGTGGTCCCATTGAGGCGAAGGTTGAACGTGTCGGAGTACATGCTGGTCAACACTTTGTTGACGCGCACGACGGGAAGAACTGCGACCGTGTAGTCCTCGACCTCTCCTGAATCGGCGAGACCGGTGGGCGACTGCGCTTGTGTCGTGTTGTAGGAGGCTCGAAGGCGGGCGTAAGAGATGCCGGCAGTCGTCGCAGACGCCGGGACTGCCCAGGTCAGATTCACCGACGTCGCGCCGCTGATGAAGTCGCCGCAGGCGCGTTCGTTGGTGTTGTCAAACGTTCCACCGCGGTTGAAGTCGATCCATCCGCAGACTCGGCCGCTGGCGGTCACTCCGGAAATCGGCACTGTCACTGAGTAGTTGGAGCCAGCGTTGGCGGTGGTGAGCAATGGCCACGATGAGATCGCGTCCTCGTCGGCACCGTCGCCGTTGGCACCGTTCGCGTTCGCGCCCGCAGCAACTGACGATGTGCTGGTTGTCGGGTTCAGCGTGTTCGGCTGATCCTGGTCGATGGTTGCTCCGAGCTTCAGGTTTCCGACTGCGTGGGCCGGAGCCTGCGTCGGGTTGTACGACGTCGGAGCGTCACTGAAGTCCTGGCCGGGGGAGTGGCTGATACGAATCGCGTCAGCGCCGCCGCTGGGAATCGTCGCGTTTCGGTCCGCCCATGTTCGGCCGACGAAACTGAACGTAACCGACGTGACCGTTCCGATGACCGGCACGGTGCCGCAGCCTCCGACGGCCTGGCGAGGGGCGGCGCCCACGGTGTCGCAGAGGTGATTGAGTCGGTCGTTCGAGGCACGGAATGTGTTGCCGTCGATCATGAAGTTTGCAGCGCCGGCAGGAACCGCGCCGAGGGTTGCGCCAGCGGGCGAGCTCGAGCTGAGCGTGCCGGAAAGGTGGTAGAGCGCAGTCGTCGTGCAGAACCATCCGCAGTCGATGTTCGGATATGCACCGCCGAGACCAGACACGTGAATCACCGGATTTGTGACCGGGCGATTGAAGGTGATCGTCACCGTTCCTCGGTCGTTGCAGATCGCGGTCGTGTTCTGCGTTGTGGTGCACCCGCTGAGGTCTCCAAGCAACTCGACGGCTGTCGTGCCCAGCGGAAGATTGGTCGGTGAGAACATCGACGTCGCGGCGTTGCTCGCGCTGTGCGTGTTCGTCTGCGTGGTGAGTGGTCCGCTTGTCGAGTAGGTGGCTGTCAAGCCGGACGGGTAGGTGATCTGCGTTGACGACGCGGGGGCGGTGTGGTATTCGTACGCATCTGCTGACACCGCGAACGTTGCTAGCAGCCCCACAGCGGCGAACGTGATCGCGGCGAATACCGTCAGCAGACGGCTGGCACCGCTTGTCCTGCCAATCGAAGCTGGTGTGCGGAGCCGATCCTGGCTCGAAACGCTGGCACGCGTCATACGGGGGAGTCCTCTTCCTTGTACGGGGGTTCTTATTCGCGATGTGAATTGCGGCCCCGGAATCGTTAGCTACGAAAACGGTCTGCCGGCCGCCGGTTGCAAGTAGTCACTACCTGCACTCAGCTACTCATCGGTACAACGTCGGTTTAACTCAAGAGTTGCCCCCCTGCAAGTCTCGGTAGGGGCATACCCCCACGTATAAATCGGTACTCCAGATGCGGGTTTGCAGGGTGCAAGCGGGATTGCGCGATTTCGATCGAGGACGTATGTTCGATGCCGTTTGCAACATTTACCGACTAGTGGATTCATCGGTTTTGTGGTGACTTTTGAGTGACTTTCCGGGCCTTTCCTTCAGGCAGTCAGAAGGGAATATCTTCGGTAGGGCGAAAAACCGCCACATGAGCAAAGCCGCCCTCGCCGAAAAGCCGGCCAACAAGACATCCGCAAACAAGACCGCCGCCAAGGCCGACTCGCCAATCAAGGCAAGCAAGGGCACGAAGCGCGCACCGGAATCCGACTCGCCGAAGACATTGAGCGATCTGATTCGAGGGCATTTGGACAGATGCTCTCGCGCGCAACGCGATGTGGCGCTCTACATCATTGATCACCTCGAAGAATCTGCGTTTCAGACCGCCGAACAGTTGGCAGCTCAGGTGCAGACGTCGTCGTCGACGGTCGTTCGTTTCAGCCAGGCACTCGGATTCGATGGATTTCCAGAACTTCAGACCGCGGCCCGCGAGGAATACCGCGCGACGCGCAGAGAAAAAGAGACCGGTACCAATGGTTCGCTCTTCGGGCTCGATCCAACGGCAGCCGAAGCCGTTGTCTCGGCAGATCAAATCAACATCGAGGAGACCGGTCGCCGAATGGACCGTGGAACCTTTGACGCAGCAGTCGAAGCGATCACAAGTGCGCGCCAGATCATCGTCGTCGGTACGGACCAGATGGCGTTCTTCGCCTCATACATGCGGCACATGCTGATGTTGCTCGATCACCGCTGCGAACTTGTCGCCAGTCCGTCACAGGATTCGATCAGCCGTGTGGCTCGGATCGATGAGGACACGCTCGTCATCGCGTTCTGCGCTGGTCGCCCACACACGATCGTCACGCGTGCCATGCGGCTGGCCAGCACGAGAAATGCGAAATCGATCAGCATCACCGACGCGTCGATGAGCGAGATCGCCAAGCTGTCGACACATCACATCTATTACTCGTCGACCAGCCCTTCCTTCGTACGTTCACACACCGCCCTGTTGGCGATCGTCCAAGGACTCGTCAACGAGCTCTACGCCAGCAACAGCGACGTCTACGGCGGCCGAATCCGCGCCTACCGAGGTAAGTAAAAACACGGTTTGCCAAAAGGCAAACCGTGTTCTGGGTAGGGTTGGGTTGATGCGGGAGGTTGGGAAAGATGTCTGGCAGTTGTCGGGGAAACCTCGAGACGGCGTCAACGTCTATGTGATCGGTGACGTGCTGATCGATTCGGGAACCGCGCTTGATGCGAAGCGGATTCTTGAGCAGATTCGCGGCCGTTCGATTTCAGCGCACGCGCTCACGCACGCCCATATCGACCACTACGGATCCAGTGCGAAGCTCGTGAAGGAACTCGGAGTCCCGATGCTGGTTGGCGAGCTCGACGCTCCCGCGGTGCGGATTGGCAAGATGGCCGGATCAATCCCCGGGCTCGGCGAGCGGATGTTGCCCGCAGCGAAACGCTGCAACGTAGACACGGAACTCAAAGAGGGGGATGACGTCGCCGGGTTCGAGGTTCTGTTCACGCCAGGACATTCGCCGGGGCACGTGAGTTTCTGGCGTGAGTCCGACCGTGTGTTGGTGTGCGGCGACGTGATGTGGGGCAACAATCCCTTCCTGCTCCGCGGCGACATCCGCGAACCGTTCCCAGTCGTAAGCGTGGATCCAGCACTCAATCGAAAATCTGCCCGCCGCTTGGCTGCACTGCGCCCGGAGCTCGTACTTTTTGGTCACGGCCCGCCGCTACGCGATCCCGACGCGTTCGCGCGCGCCGTCGACAAACTGGCTGGCTGAAGTCGGCAGTAGCGTCCCGAGAAATCGGTAGATTGCCGATTGATGACGCGACGTATGGCAATTCTTGGCGTCGCGGGCATTTTGGTCCTGGTCGCGGTCGTCGCCTATCTGGTCGTGCGCGACGACGGACCAAAACCGGTTCCGTCAACCAGCAGCCTTTCGCTGGAGCAGCTGATCGGCCAGCGGTTGGCTACTGGCTACATCGGAACGACACCGCCGAAGAGCATCCTTGATGCCGTCAGGCAGGGCAAGGTCGGTGGGGTTGAGATCACCGCCAACAACGCGCTGACGCCGACTGATGCGCGTAACGCCATCGAAAAACTGCGCGATGCTGCGCGCAGCGGAGACCAGCCGCCGTTGTTCTACTTCATCAATCAAGAGGGCGGTCCGGTCAAGCGGTTTCCGTTCCTGCCGCCCGACCGCAGCGCAGTTGAGATCGGGGATTCAAACGACGTCAAAAGCGTTGCAAAGCGCGAAGGTACCGAAACCGGGCGCGCGTTGAGACGCGTCGGCTTCAACGTCAATCTCGCGCCCGTCGTCGACGTACCGGGGACGGCCGAGAGTTTTCTCGGTACGCGTGGCTTCTCGATGAACCCGCGCATCGTTGCCACGGCCGGCTGCGCGTTCGCGGAAGGGCTCCAAGCGAGAGGCGTCGCGGCCGTGTTCAAGCGATTCCCCGGACTCGGACAGTCTTCGATCGACACGGATCGCGGGGTTGTGGAGGTGACGGCCACGAAGCGGCGGCTGCTGTCGGATTTGGCTCCGTACCGGCGTTGTCCACGAACTCCTGACATGGTGTTGTTCTCGAACGCGAGCTATTCGGCCTTGGGCATCGACACCCCGTCGGCGCTGTCGCCGAAGACGTATGACCTGCTTCAGGCAACGGGCTTTCGCGGCTTGAAGCTCGGTGACGCGTTCGAAACGCCTGCGCTGATCGCTATTCCCAACGCACCGCTGCGCGCGCTACGTGCCGGCCTCGACATCGTGATGTTCGGCCAGGCCGAACCGATGGCGGTGCAGGCACACGCAGATTTGCTCGAGTCCGCAACGTCCGGTGAGCTGAATCTGTCCGAATTACGACGTGACGCCGAGGCGATTCTGCGGCTCAAGCGTCAGCTCAGCGCGGACGGGGCCACACTAAGCTCAACCCCATGACCAATGAATTGACTCGAGAAGCAACCTTCAACGTCAAGGCGGGCATGGCCGAAATGCTGCGCGGCGGCGTGATCATGGATGTCGTAGATGCCGAGCAGGCGAAGATCGCTGAAGCCGCTGGTGCAGCTGCTGTGATGGCACTGGAACGTGTGCCGTCGGACATCCGTCGCGACGGCGGAGTAGCACGCATGAGCGATCCGGAGATGATCCGTGGGATCCAGCAGGCAGTGACGATCCCGGTTATGGCGAAAGCGCGAATCGGACACTTCGCCGAGGCGCAGGTGCTTGAAGCGTTGGAGATCGACTACATCGATGAGTCGGAGGTGCTGACACCTGCCGACGAGGCCAATCACATCGACAAATGGAATTTCAAGGCCCCGTTCGTCTGTGGTGCCACGAATCTCGGCGAGGCGCTTCGACGCATCGGCGAGGGTGCCGCGATGATTCGGTCCAAGGGCGAAGCCGGAACCGGCGACATCGTCGAAGCCGTCAGACACATGCGTCAGATCCGCGGCGACATCAAGAAACTTGCCTCGCTCGAGGAGAGCGAACTTGCCAGCGCTGCCAAGGACCACGGTGCGCCGCTGGAGATCGTCCGTGATGTCGCAACGACCGGAACTTTGCCGGTCGTGCTGTTCTGTGCCGGCGGAATCGCAACGCCGGCGGACGCCGCGTTGATGATGCAGCTCGGAGCCGAAGGCGTATTCGTCGGCTCGGGGATATTCAAATCGGAGAACCCGGAAATCCGCGCAAACGCGATCGTCGAGGCAACCACACATTTCGCCGATCCCGAGCGCGTCCTCGAAGCGTCGATCGGCCTTGGTGGCGCGATGGATTCTCTCGAAAGCAGCAAGCTCGCCGATGGCGAGGTTTTCGCCCAGCGAGGCTGGTAGCCGAGTGAACGGAGGCTTTCGCGGTGTTGGCGTGCTGGCGCTTCAGGGCGGATTTGCCGCTCACGTCGGCAAGCTGCGCGCGATGGGCGCGCTGATCCGCGAGGTTCGAACGCCGGCTGACCTGGTCGGGCTCGACGGACTGGTGCTGCCGGGCGGAGAGTCGACGACGATGACGCTTGGTATGGAACGCGAAGGCCTGGCCGAGCCGATCACCGAGTTCATTCGCAGCGGAAAGCCCGTACTCGCGACCTGCGCCGGCACGATAATCCTCGACGATGCCCACCTTGGACTGCTTGACATCAGCTGCGATCGCAACGCCTACGGACGGCAGACGCACAGCTTCGAAGCGGATGTCAAGATCGCCGAAATAGACGGAGAACCATTCACCGGAATGTTCATCCGCGCTCCGAGGATCACGAGAATCGGGGAGGGCGTCGAGGTGCTGGCGACGCTCGACGGTCACCCGGTGGCGGTCAGACGCGAAAACCTCACCGCCCTCACGTTTCATCCGGAGCTGACGTCAGACAACCGTTTGCACGCCAAATTCTTCGAGTCGATCCCGGTTGGTCATCTGGCAGAGATCGGCAAAGATCGAGACCGAACATCCGCCGCGGCAAGCCAATCAAGTCAACCCAAATCACAGTCCGAAGGAGCATCCGGATGAGAGACCCACGCATCGACGCCCTGGCGCAGATCCTTGTCAACTACTCGACCGGTGTGAAGCCCGGAGAAACCTGCGTGATCCAGTCCGAGATCGCGGCCGAGCCGCTGGTTCAGGCCGTCTACGAAGAGGTGCTCAAGGCCGGCGGGCTGCCGATCGTGCAACTTTCGCTCAGCGAGCAGGCACCGTCCTTCTACAAGTACGCCAACGATGAACAGCTTGCATGGATTCCTCCGACCGCCCAGTGGGTCGCCGAGAACATCGACAACCGCATCGTGGTGATGGCCGATACCAATCCGCGTGCGCTCAGCAACGTCGACCCGGAGAAACAGGCCAAGGTGAGCGCGGCGCGCAAGCCATTGATGGACGCGTCGATGCAACGCTCGGCCAGCGGCGAGTACAAGTGGTCGTTGACGCTTTTTCCGACGCAGGCATACGCGTCCGAGGCCGGACTTTCACTGGCCGAGTACGAGGACTTCTTCTACGGCGCCTGTCTGGCCACCGATCCTGACCCGCTCACTGCCTGGCAGCGCCAGAGCGACATGGTCAAGCGTCTCGCCGAGTGGATTCAAGGCCGGGAGGAAGTGCACATCACTGCACCCGGCACCGACATCAAACTCGGAATCAAGGACCGCACGTTCATCCCGTGCGTCGGTACGCACAACATGCCCGACGGCGAGTTTTTCACCGGGCCGATCGAGGATTCGGTCAACGGTCATGTGGCGTTCAGCTTCCCGGCGACCTACGGTGGTCGCGAGGTAAGCGGTGTCAAGTTCAAGTTCGAGGACGGCAAAGTTGTCGATGCATCCGCCGATCAGGGTGAGGACTTCCTGATCAAGATGCTCGACACCGACGAGGGAGCGCGCCGTTTGGGTGAACTCGGAATCGGCACCAATTACGGCATCACAACCGGCACCAAAGAGATCTTGCTCGACGAGAAGATCGGTGGCACAGTGCACATGGCGGTCGGTATGAGCTACCCGGAGAGCGGCGGTGTGAATGACTCTGCGATCCACTGGGACATGGTCTGCGACCTGCGCCAGGGCGGAAAGATCACCGTCGATGGCGAGTTGATGCAAGAGAACGGAAAGTTCGTCGTCTGACTTTCTGAATCATGTTCAACCTCTTCATCGATTGATGTAGAGTTCGCCGCCATGAGCTACTCAGAGACGTTCAACAACAAGGTCGCCGTGATCACCGGAGCCGCATCGGGCCTGGGCCTCGGCTTCGCCAAAGAGATCGCCAAGGCGGGCGGCATCGTCGTTGCCTCCGACGTAAACATCGAAGGCGTGCAGAAGGTCGTCGCCGAAATCGAGTCTGCTGGCGGCAAGGCCGAGGCGCACGCTCTGGACGTGCGCGACAGCGCCGCGGTGACAGCGCTGGTCGACGGCACCGTCGAGAAGCATGGGCGCATCGATTACATCTTCAACAACGCCGGCATCGCCGTGCAAGGCTTCGTCGAGGAGATCCCGGTCGAGGACTGGGACGCGATCATCGACATCAACCTCAAGGGCGTCGCGTACGGCACCTCCGCCGCCTACAAGCACATGGTCAAGCAGGGGAGTGGTCACATCGTCAACACCGCTTCGCTGGCTGGATTGACACCGGCACCACTGCTCGCGCCGTACAGCACCGTCAAATTCGGTGTCGTCGGTATGTGCGACTCGCTACGCGTGGAGGCCCAGTCAAAGGGCGTCTACGTGACCGCGTTGTGCCCGGGTTTCATCGACACCGGCATCTACGAAAACTCTCGCTCGACCGGATTTGACACAACCAAGGCCAAGGAAAGCATTCCCGGCGGCATCGTCTCGCTTGACAAGGGCGTCAAGAAGCTGCTCGATGGCGTGGTCAAGAAGAAGCGCGTCGTCACGCTGCCGTGGTTCGCACACCTATTGATCCTTGGCTACAAGTTGACGCCCAACACCTCGATCAAGATCAGCGGCAAGATGGCCGCGCGTCAGGTCAAGAAGGCGCGGATCAGGAGCTAACTGGCGGCCAGCGCCTCGAGCGCGGCGTCAGAAACTTCAAAGTTCGCCGCGACGTCGCTGACGTCGTCGTGCTCTTCGAGCAGCTCGATCAACCGGAAGAGCTTCGCCGCGTCGGAGTCCTCGACTTCGACGCGCGTCTTCGGGCGCTGGATCAGGTCGGCGGACTGGAACTCGACGCCAGCTTCTTCGAGCGCACTGCGCACGGCGGTGTAGTCGGTCGGCTCGGTCACGACCTCGAAGAACTCGCCGTCCTCGACGATGTCCTCGGCGCCAGCGTCGATCGCGACGAAAAGATCATCCTCGCTGTACTTCTGACCGTCGACGACGATCATGCCCTTCTTCTCAAAGATCCAGGCGACAGATCCTGGCTCTCCGAGGCTGCCGCCGTTCTTGCTGAGCATGCTGCGCACATCCGAGCCAGTGCGATTGCGATTGTCGGTGTGACAGTGGATCAGCAGCGCTACGCCGCTGGTGCCGTAGCCCTCGTACGTGACTTCCTCGATCGCGGCGGCGTCCTTGTCCAGACCCGCGCCCTTGGCGATCGCGCGCTCGATGTTGTCCTTGGGCATCGAGCTGTCTTTGGCCTTCTGGATTGCGTGCGCCAGCGAGGCGTTGCCTTCTGGGTCGGCCCCGTCGCGCGCAGCGATCGTGATCGCGCGAGCGAGCTTGGTGAACATCGCACCGCGTTTCGCGTCGGCAGCACCTTTCTTGTGCTTGATCGACGACCATTTTGAATGACCCGACATTGCGCCGAGTAGTTTACGAATGATGCAGCGACCACGGGGAGACGTCGGCCGGTTCGGACTCTGCGACACATGCCTGAACGCCAAGTTGATCCGCAATACGCGTGGCTCGGTGTTCGTGATGTGCGAGCTGTCCAAAGTCGACGACGGCTATCCGAAGTATCCGCCAGTACCAATCATTCAGTGCGATGGGTATCGCCCGCCGGAAGATTCGACCAGCGGAACATCCGACGATTAACGCAGAATGCCTCGGTAGGAACATGCGTTCGTATCGGGAATACAGACAGATGGTCGTGTTGGGTATCGATCCAGGCATCTCGAACACCGGCTTTGGCGTGGTCACGCGCCACGGATCGCAGCTGCTTGCACTGGACGGCGGAGTCATCGAGACGAACAACTCGGATCCGCTCGAAACGCGTCTGGCGTCGATCGCCGCTCGCATCGAAAGGCTGATCGACGAGCACGAGCCCGACGCGATGGCAATCGAATCCATCTATTTCGGTAAAAACGTCGAGACCGCGTTTCTCGTCGGTCAGGCTCGTGGCGCGGTGGTGTGCGCTGCCGGACGTGCCGACCTGACGGTCTCTTCGTACACACCACAACAGATCAAACTCGCCGTCTGCGGTTCAGGTGGCGCCGACAAGGACCAGGTTCAGCGCATGGTCGCCGCCTTACTCGATCTACCCGGAGCGCTGCCGTCTGACCACGCCGCCGACGCTCTCGGCGTCGGTATCTGTCACATCAATGCCGCGCCGCTTGAGGCGAGGCTCGCAGCTGTAGGAGGTAGTGCCCAGTGATTGCGTCGATATCCGGTGAGGTGATTCACAAGGATCTTGAGTCGATGGTGATCGAAGCCGCCGGCGTCGGCTATCTGCTCAGCGTTTCGACCTACACACTCGAGTCCACTCCAAGTGTGGGCGCCAGAGCGGTGTTGCACACCGAAATGGTGGTTCGTGAGGACGCCATGCAGTTGTTCGGCTTCGACACCGTCGAGGAACGCGCGCTCTTCAAGCAACTGACAACCGTCAACGGTGTCGGACCGAAAGTGGCACTGGCCGTTCTCAGTTCGATGTCCGTCGCCGACGCAGAGACGGCATTGCTGACGGGCGACCACGGCAGATTTCAGAAGGTGCCGGGTATCGGAAAACGCACTGCCGAGCGTCTGGTTTTGGAGCTGCGCGACAAAATCGTTCCCTCCGGAGCACCAGCGGTTTCGCGATCCACCGTTCAGGACGAGTCCTTTGCGGTCGCGCTCGAAGCCCTGCTCGAACTCGGATACTCACTCGCCAGGGCCGAAGACATGCTCGCCGGCGTCGCGGGTGACACGGCCGAAGATCTCGTTTCCAGCGCGCTTCGCGGGGTGGCCGTCTGATGACTGCAGACGCAGTTGGTCACGCCCCGATCAAGTCCGCGAGGCTGATTAGTGGCGATTTGACTGATGATGAGATCGCAGCAGCTCGGCTTCAGCCTGCGACGTCTTCGGACGGCGAACTCGACCGCTCGTTGCGACCACGCAAGATCAACGAGTTTGTCGGGCAGGACAACGTAAAAGCGCAGCTGGAAATATTCATCACTGCCGCACGCAAGCGCGGCGAGCCGCTGGACCACGTTCTGTTCGCCGGTCCGCCGGGCCTGGGCAAAACGTCGCTCGCGCAGATAGTGGCCGAAGAGCTCGATGTGCCCTTCGTGATGACTGCCGGACCGGCGCTCGAAAAGAAAGGCGATGTGGCAGCATTTCTGACCGCCCTCGAACCGAACTCGGTGTTTTTCGTCGACGAAATCCACCGATTGCCGCGAGCCCTCGAGGAAACGCTCTATCCGGCAATGGAAGATCGCAAGCTGCCGATAACCGTCGGCCAGGGCGCCGGTGCGCGCGTCGTCACGCTGGACCTGCCGCCGTTCACGTTGATCGGTGCCACCACTCGCACGGGTCTACTGACAACGCCGCTGCGAGATCGCTTTGGCGTTTTCCATCGCTTGGAGCACTATGGCCACGACGACCTGGCGGCGATCGTCACGCGGTCCGCGAGCATCCTCGAATGTCAGTTGGACCCGGCAGGGGCTGTAGAGATTGCCCGCCGATCCCGGGGCACTCCACGCGTGGTCAACCGCCTGCTCAATCGCGTTCGCGACTACGCCGAGGTCAAGGCGGATGGTCAGATCTCCGAACAGATTGCCGCCGACGCACTGAACATGTTCGAAGTCGACGCCGAAGGGCTCGACCGTATGGACCGTGCGATGCTCGAAACGATTTGTTCGAAGTTCGGAGGCGGACCGGTAGGCCTTTCGACCTTGGCTGCATCGGTGGGCGAGGCCGAGGACACGATCGAGGACGTGATTGAGCCATATCTACTAGGCCAAGGCTTTCTGCAGCGCACGCCGCGAGGACGTATCGCCACGACGGCGGCTTTTGAACACCTCGAACTCCCGGTCCCGCCCGACGCTGGCTTGTTCTAGCCGGAATCGAACAGCGTCTGGTCCGGTAGTTCGGGCGCGACGCGCCGAATGTATGCGTCGACATCGAACTTTCTTCGCGCGCCGTTGGCGTTCATGTAGCGGATCTTCCCGTAGATCGCGCGCTCTTGCCACGGGCGATCATGGACTCCGCCGATCGACCACGCCACCCCTGCATAGCCGTTGCTGTCGCGCCCGTCGAGCTCGTATCGGTCGTTCAGCAGAACAGCAATGCGAAATGCCTCGCGCGGGGATTCACTCCATTCGAGGATCTTCTTCGCCCAATACATCCGCATGTAGTTGTGCATCTTCCCGGTACGAACCATCTCCAGCTGGGCGGCGTTCCAGAGCTGATCATGGGTGTCCGCCTGTTCAAAGGCGTCGAGGTCGTAGATCACCTCTCGCGGGTCGTGCGCGTGATCGTCGAGCGAGGATTGCGCCCAATCAGAAACTCCGTCGATCGTGGCGTATGCGCGATTGAAGTGGCAGAAATTGTCCGACAGCTCTCGCCACACGACTGCCTCGTCCACGAAGGAGTCGATGTCCGTTGCCGGCGCGGTGCTGGATCTAACCGTCAGTACGGCGCGTTGCGCTGAGAGTTGTCCGAAGTGCAGGTAGGGCGACAGTCCGGACTGGTGATCCTCCGTCGGCAATCCGCGTTTCTGCGCGTATCCGTCGAGTCGGTTTGCCACGAAATCCTCGAGGGCGGCATGCGCGGCTTTTTGGCCAGCTTCGATCGTTATCGGTGGACCAAAGTCTGGCGCGGCCACCTCTCCACGTAGCGCCGACCAGTCGATTGCTTTGCGCGACGAACCGACGTTTGAATCCTGAATGATTGGCCGCGGAACTTCATTCAGAAACCTCGGCAACAACTTTGCGAAGCGATTGCGTAGGTGGAACGCCGCGTAAACGTGCTTGTCGGCCGCCACCCAGCATGGAACGATGTTCCGCGAATCGACTTCCTCAAGGCGACATTCCAGTGTTCTGGCTAGCTCGTCTCGCCGGGCTCGCGACGGAAGCAGCGGCACGAAATCACAAACCACGGCTGCCGCGTCGAGCTCTGAGGCGTAGATCCTCACCGTGTCCACCGGGTTTCCGACTCTCACCACGAATTCAATGTTCAGCTGCGCCAGATCTCGTTCGACTCGCTCAAGACCGGCGAGCATGAACTCGTAGTGCCTGATAGTTGCCTGTCCGCAGGTCGGCATCAGGCAAAACAGCACGACGACGTGGCTGCCACGTTCGCTGGCGATCGTCTGTGCGCGAATCAAGCCCCAATTGTCGAAGACGCGCTGATCGCGGCTCATCCAATAGACCACCGGGCCCTCCCCGATCGTTCGCTGATTCAACTCGCGCCCGCGAGTGGTTGATTCATCCGTGGCCATCTTCTAAATGCTTACGCCTTTGATTACGGCTTGGTTGTGTTGGCAGGGGAGTACCGCGCTTTGTCTAATCTGACCTTCGCTAGCGAGATTTGATTCAACTATGCCGATTTTCATCTGTCCGCAGTGCGGAAAACGCTCAAATCACGGTGACCGCAATGCCGGATTCTCCAGTCGCCCACGCGGCTGCGACAAGTGCGGATACGGGTTCGTTTTCGAGTTGCTCGACGACTACTACCCCGCATCGGGAGCGGCATTCTTTGTCTGTGATCAGGAACAACGGATCATCGGCTGCGGTCGCGGCTCTTACGAGCTGACGGGGCTCACGGACATTGACGTATTCGGTCGATCGGTGCGCGACGTACTCGGCCTCGAATTCGTCGAGGAGGCCGATCCGATCGACAAAACGCTTCAATGGGGAGTGAGATCGATCGGTCACGACGTGACCGTTCGAGCGGAAGGCGATTTAGAAGCACGCGCAGTTGCCGATATATTTCCCGCGTACGACGAGGACGGGGGAATGCTGCTCGTACTCACGCCAGAGGTTTGACTCCGGCGTAGAGATCGCGCCTGCGCGCCCTCGAGACGCCTTCACCGCTTCACAAAGACTTTCAACACACCACCTTTGAAACTTGGCTTCACGTAGACGAAATCTGATCATCATCGGCCTTGTTGGCCTGTTGCTCGCTGGCTCGATTGCCGCGATCGTGCTCAAGCCGACGCGGCTCGGTCTTGACCTTGCCGGTGGCATCGAGCTCACCTACCAGGCGGCTCCGAGCGATGCCGACCGCGCACCGACAGACCGCGAACTGCAGAACGCGATCGAGGTCGTCAACGAACGCGTCAACGCCCTCGGCGTCACGGAGGCGGAAGTCCAGGCTGTCGGAAATGAATTGATCTCGGTCGGACTGCCCGACGTTGATGACCCGGCAGAGGCAAAGGCGCTCGTCGGCTCAACGGCGAAGATGCTGTTCTACAAGTGGGAAGAAAACGTCGTCGGCGAACCCGGACAGAGCACGTCGATCACAGACGAGACGTCCTCCGTGAACCGCGGAGCGCCTACGCAGTACGAAGCCACCAAGCTCGCAGCTGATCAGAAATCGCCGAAGGATGCGACCGGCCGTGATGCCTACTACCTGTTCGACACCAAAGAAGAAGAGTTGATCGCTGGACCGGCGACTTCCGAGAAAGAGCTGCTCGAATCCGACAGTTTGATCACCGAGAAACCTCTCAACGGCAAGGCGCCGAAGGGATCAGAAATTCTCGTCGTGCCGAAGGGCTTCACGGTTGTCAACTACAACCCGAACGACTCGAAGGCCGGCGGTCAGTGGTTTGTGCTGAAGGACAACGTCGAGATGACCGGAGACCTGGTCAAGAGCGCAACTGCCGGGCAGGATGAGGGTGGCGGACCGGCGGTCGACCTCGCGTTCACGGGTGAAGGCGGCAAGATTTTCCAGCGCGTCACCAAAGAGCTTCACAAAGAGGGTCTCGCGGAGCCGATCCTCGGTGACCGTTCAGCCGCTGCCCATCGCTTTGCGATCGTGCTCGACGGCAAGGTCGTTTCACTCGCGAGCATCGATCCTTCAGACGGCACCCTGAGCCAGGGAATCGCCGGCGGTCGCGCACAGATCACCGGGCTGTCCCAGGCCGAATCCGTACGTATCTCCAAACAGATCGACCTCGGCGCGCTGCCGGTCGAACTCCAGCTCGTTTCTGAAACTCGCGTTTCGGCATCGCTCGGTCGCGCCGCTCTCGATCAGGCCCTGCTTGCTGCGGTGATCGGGTTCATTCTTGTCGCAATGTTCCTCTGCGGTTTCTATCGCCTGCTCGGCGGTATCGCCAGCGTCGCGCTGATTTTCTATGGCATTTTCTTCTTCGCCGTCACCAAGATGGTCGGCTTCACGTTCACTCTGCCGGGAATCGCAGGTTTGGTGCTGACGCTTGCCGTCGCCGCCGACGCGAACATTGTCATCTTCGAACGCATCAAGGAAGAGATCCGTGCCGGTAAGGGCATGAAAACGGCGATCTCGGTCGGTTATCGCAAGGGTTTTTCGACAATCATCGACGCCAACGTCGTCACGATTCTCGTCGCGTTCATTCTCTTCGTGCTTGCTACTTCCGGGGTCCGTGGCTTCGCCGCCGCGCTCGGTATCGGAACGCTCGTGTCGCTTTTCACCGCCGTTGTCGTTACATCGGCGATTCTCGGACTCCTCGGTGGCTGGAGCGGCATGGAACGACCGTCGATGCTGGGAATCGGCGACCCGAACAAGCAGCGCTGGCGCTTCGATTTCATCGGAAAATCACGTGCGTTCTTCACCGCGTCGGGAATCGTTCTGATCATTGGCGGCGTAGCAATCGCAGGTATTGGTCTGAATCTCGGTATTGACTTCACCGGCGGAACCAAGATCACCGTCGGCACCGAGAAAGCGATCTCCGAGGCGCAGGTACGTGAGCTACTTGCCGACACCGGCGCTGGCGACGCGAAAATTCAGCGCATCACCGAGGACGAAACTTACGGCAAGAACGCTTTCCAGATCACGAGCGACAAGCTTGAGCCGGGTGACGTACCGCGCTTCAGGGCGGCCGTTGACGAGGACTTCACGATTCTCGGAGACACAGAAGCCGACCGGAGATTCGAGATTCAGAGTGTCGGGCCGACATTCGGCGCAGTTGTTGCGCGTGCAGCGATCGTCGCGGTGATCTTCTCGCTCTTGGTGATCGGAGCGTACGTCTCGATCAGATTCGGCTTCAAGTTTGCGATTCCGATTCTGATCGCCGTCAGCCACGACCTTTTGCTCACATTTGGCGTGTACGCGATCATCGAACGCGAGGTGACCAGCGCGACGATTGCCGCCTTGCTGACGATCCTCGGTTTCTCGCTGTACGACTCGATCATCGTGTTCGACCGCATTCGCGAAAACCTCCCGCGCATGCCGCGCGCTGCGTTCTCGCAGATCGTCAACCGATCGATGTCCGAGGTTCTCACCCGCTCGCTCGCAACTTCTTTCGTAACAGCACTTCCGATCATCGCGCTGCTCTTCTTCGGCGGTGAGACGCTGCGTGACTTCGCCGTTGCATTGCTGGTCGGAACGATCACCGGTACCTATTCATCGATCTTTATCGCCGCACCGGTGCTCGCGCACTGGAAGGAGCGAGAACCGATCTTCCAGCAACGTCGAGCACGAATAATGGAGGAGAACGACGGGGTCGTTCCTGCGTTCTCGACGGAAACGATCGGTGGCGTTGCGGTCAACGAAGCAACCGCAAAGCCGATTGAGCAGGATGCGATCGTTCACGATGAATACGATTCGACGCGTGGCCCCGCGAGTGAAGGGGACGTCGAACCCGAACTTGAACCCACCAAAAACGGCGCAGTGGACGAGGAAATCGCCGCCGCCGGCGGCGTTCGACGACCGCAGACAAAAGCCGAAAGACGAGCCGCGCGCGCGAAGCGCAAACACGGCCGCTAGGAAAGACGAATAGCTATGGCAGCACTAGTTTGGATCATGGTCGCAATCGGTTTATGGCACTTCACCGTGTACCTGCCCGATCGTTTCTGGCAGGGCATTGTCGGCGCATTCCTCGGCGCCGTGATCGGCGCAATGATTTTCGGGTTCCTGCTGAACGGGTTGTCGATTCCCAATGACGACAACACCAACCTGGTCCAGGCCCTCGTTGCGGTACCGGGGACGGCAATCGGCCTCGCGGTGGTTTATTTCATCGGTGCGCGTCAAGAGGACGCGGTCGACTCGTCAAGCTGACTCAGCTGCGCGTCAACTCCGTCGCGACCGCTTCGTAGGCTGGTCGCATGAGTGAAGCGCCTGTCATGGATGAACTCAATTCTCGTTTGGCGGAGGTCGCCGAGCGCTTGCCCGACGACATTGCGCCGATAGACCCACTGATCGAACTTCCAGACTGCGACGGAACTCTGGTTGTTGAGTTCGTCGACCGGCTTGGCGTTCATCCATTGGTTGCGCAGACACTGGTGCGACGCGGTGTCACGACGGTTGACCAGGCTGCGGTGCAACTCGGCGCCGGGGAGATCGAGGATCCAACAACGCTTCCCGGAGTGTCGGCGGCTGCGGAGGCTGTCGCCGCGCATCTACGAGCCGATTCGCGAATAGCGGTGCACGGCGACTACGACGTCGACGGTGTCAGTTCCACGGCGATCATGGTTCGCACGCTCACGCGGCTTGGCGCTGACGTGACGTGGCACGTCCCCAGCCGCTTCGACGAGGGCTATGGCCTGTCGATCAAGGCGATCGATCGACTGTCGCAGGACGGAGTGGGATTGATAATCGCGGTTGACTGCGGGATTGGTTCGGTGCGCGAGATCGAACACGCACGGGCACTGGGTGTAGACGTGGTGATCTGTGATCACCACAAGCCCGGCGAGGTCTTACCGGATGCGCCGATCGTGCACCCTGCACTGGGTGACTACGTCTGTCCGATGCTCTGCGCCGCAGCCGTGACATTCAAGCTCTCCCAGGTCTTGACGCAGGTGGTCGGTGGCGAGCTCGCGCCGCTCGACGACGAACTCGAACTGGTCGCGCTGGCAACCGTCTGCGACGTCGTGCCGTTGCGCGGAGAGAACCGCGCGTTCGTCCAGCGCGGGACGGCGACGATGCGGCGCACGATGCGCCCCGGGCTACGCGAATTGATGCGCGTTGCGGGCGTCGACCAGCTACGGCTTGATGCGCGTAGTTTTGGTTTCGCGCTCGGTCCGCGAATCAATGCCGCGGGTCGGATGTACAGCGCGGAGCCAGCGGTCGAGTTGATGCTGACGTCCAACGACGCCCGCGCAGCAGAACTTGCCGAAGAGCTAGCTGCAGCGAACTCCAGGCGCCGAGAGACCGAGCAGAGTGTGCTGATGACGGCCGAAACTCAGGCGCGCACGCAGCGCGATCGCTACGCGATCGTCGTTGCCGGCGAGGGTTGGCACCCTGGCGTGCTGGGCATTGTGGCGGGACGGCTGGCAGAAACGTATCGCCGACCCGCGATCGCTCTGAGTAGCGAGAACGGGGTGTTGGCCGGATCGGGTCGAAATGGAGGTACCTACGACCTTCACGCCGGACTGGAAGCGTGTTCCGATCACCTCATCCGCTTCGGCGGCCACCGTGCTGCCGCGGGGCTGGAGCTGGACGAGGCTGCCTTGCCCGCATTTGTTCGCGATCTCAATGAGCATGCGAGTGGGTCGCTTTCGCTCGACGACCTACGCCCTCGTTTCACGGTCGACGCTGTGGCCGAACCGTCGCAAATCACGCTGGAGACGATCGACCAGCTCGATCGACTGGGTCCGTTCGGTGCCGAGAATCGCGAGCCGCTAGTGCTTCTGCCTGGCGTCAGAGTCCTAGAACTGCGGAAGATGGGCGATCGCAAGCAGCATCGCAAATTCAGCATCGCTGGCCGCGGCGGTAAAGCAAGCGTCGTCGCTTTCGGATGGGAAAGCGAGATCGAAGTCGGCGCCGACGCCCCGCTCGTCAATCTAGTTGTAGAGCTCGGTCGCAACGAGTTTCGTGGCAGCGTTGAGCCGCAGGCGAAACTGAAGGCGCTCTCAACTGTGGATCGACAACGCGACGATGCATGGCTGGCTGAGTTCGTCGCGACGTTCGATTCCGCCCCGCTCGACGAGCAGTTCGACAGCAGCGGAGGTATCAATCCAGACAACTCGTTGGATCGTCGAGATGATTCGCCGTTGAGCGTTGTCGCCGAACTGGGTGGCGCGGCTGCGTCGACGGCGCTCGTGGTCAACGACGTGCTCGACTGGCGGCAGATCGTGTGCGCGCTAGCACTGATCGATTCTCGCCTCACGGACCTGCGTGTACTCAGTTATGACGACCAGCCACTGGCCGAGCGCGGCATTCAGCATTTCATACTCGCCGAGCCGCCGCCGATTCCCGCATTCGCCGAATTTGGCGATGCGAGGGTGACGATCGCATGGAACTCGGCCGCGGTTCGGCTGACGGCCGGCCGCAGTTCTGACCTGCTGTTGGCCAGAAATCACGCCGTCGATTTCTACCGCGCGCTGAAGTCTGCCGAGGGGACCGGCATCGGCCAGTTGGCCGCGTCGCTCGAACGCGCAACGCCCAGCCCGCGGATTGCCGCGCGAGCGGCACAGGCCCTGTCGGAGGTTTCGGTGCTCGCACTTGATCGAAATGGCGATGCTGTCGAAGCAATACGTGCACTCGAAAGCGCGAATAGTGATCTCGAACTGTCTTCGACGTTCCGCTCCTATAGTGCTTGTAGAGAGGAATCAGAGCGATGGCTTCGCCAATTGACAGAACAGCAGACCCCACAGCGGTGAATCCGCCTCAATTGGAGGGCGGCGCAGCCAGCGATGAGCACAAGCGCGCCGACAACGGTCGCCCACGTCGCTCGGAGTCAACTCCCAACGGCGGACCGCCCGCGGACACTCGCGAAAAGATCAAGCGCGCAAACGTCAGTCACGAGACGCGGGCGAAGTTTGACGAACTGCTCGCGGTGATCGAGGAGCACGCGACCGAGACGATCGAACCGATCGACGTCGAACTGGTCGAGGCGGCGTTCGAATTCGGCGCCGGCAGTCACGAGACGCAGGTCCGCCGAACCGGCGAGGACTTCATCGTGCACCCGGTAGAGGTGGCCAAGATTTGCGTCGGCATGCGTCTGGACACGGCCACGCTGTGCGCCGCCTTGTTGCATGACACCGTCGAGGACACCTCAACCACGCTCGTTGAGATCCGCGACAACTTCGGCGCGGAAATCGCCGAGCTGGTCGACGGCGTCACCAAGTTGACGGGCATCACCTTCACGAGTCGCGACGAGGCACAGGCCGAGAACTACCGCAAGATGATGGTCGCGATGGCGAACGACATCCGCGTCATCCTGATCAAACTCGCCGACCGCCTGCACAACATGCGCACGATCGGCGCGATGCCGAAACAGAAACAGATCGAGAAGTCGCGCGAGACGCTGGACATCTTTGCGCCACTCGCTCACCGTTTGGGAATCCACGCGATCAAGTGGGAGTTAGAGGATCTCGCGTTCGCGACGTTGCACCCGCGCAAATATGCCGAGATCAAGGCTCTCGTCTCGCAGCAGCGAGACGAGCGCGAACACTATGTCGAAGAGGCCGGTGAATATCTCGCGGGCCAACTCGCCGACAGTGGCATCACTTCGATGATCACGGGTCGGGCCAAGCATTTCTACTCGATCTACGTGAAGATGACCAAGAAGGGTCGCGAGTTCAACGAAATCTTCGACCTCACCGCGATGCGCGTGATCGTCGACTCGGTGAAGGATTGCTACGGCGCCGTCGGCATCGTCCACAGCATCTGGAAGCCGCTTCCCGGTCGTTTCAAGGACTTCATCGCGATGCCCAAGAGCAACATGTACCAAGCGTTGCACACGACGGTGATCGGGCCGGAGGGACGGCCGCTCGAGATTCAGATACGCACACGTCTGATGCACGACATCGCCGAATACGGCGTTGCAGCGCACTGGGTCTACAAGAATCGGGGTTACGGAGAAGGTGGATCGCGCGCGGCTCAGGATTCGAATAACGATTGGGTGCAACGGCTTGTCGGCGACCCCGTAACGGGTGACGATGGCAGCGCCGAGTTCGTCAAGAACCTGAAGATCGACCTTTTTGACGATGACGTGTTCGTCTTCACGCCCAAGGGCGAGGTCAAGTCGCTTGCAGCGGGCGCGACGCCCCTTGACTTCGCATACGAGGTCCACACAGACGTCGGACACCGCTGCGTCGGCGCAAAGGTCAGCGGCAAGATCGTGCCGCTGCACTACAAACTGCAGAGCGGTGACATCGTCGAGATCCTCACCTCCAAGCACGAGCGTGGTCCATCGCGTGACTGGCTGGCGTTGGTCAAGACCACGCGTGCGCGAAACAAAATCCGCGCCTTTCTAAAACGCGAACAGCGCGAGGGTTCCGAGCACCGTGGCCGCGACCTGCTCCAGGAGGGCATGCGCAAGAAGGGTCTACCTGCCCAGAAGATCGCCGGCAGCGCGATGCTCGCCGAGGTGATGCGCGAGGTCGGCTTCCGCAAAACGGACGAGTTTTACATTGCGATCGGCCAGGGGAAGATCCGCCCGGAGATGGTGATCGAGAAGATCATGAATCGTCTCAAGGCCGGCGAAGCTGCGGTGGATGACGCCCCGATCAGCGACCGCAAGGAGCCGACTGCTCCGAAATCGGTCGTTACCTCCGGAACGTTTGGGATCACCGTTGACGGTGCAACCGACGTGATGGTGCGCATGGCCAAGTGCTGCCGTCCGGTAGCCGGCGACCCGATCGTGGGTTACGTGTCGCTGGGCCGCGGAATCACAGTCCATCGTGAGGACTGTCCCAATGCGGTCCAGCTCGCCAAGAACCCCGAGCGTTTCGTAACGGTCGAGTGGGAGGGTGCAAACAGCGCCTCCTTCCGCGCCGAGCTTGAGGTTTCAGCGTGGGACCGACCCCGCCTGCTTGAGGACCTATCCCGAGCCTTTTCCGAAGCAGGCGTAAACATTATTGAGGCTCGCTGCGTGACCAATCCCCCAATGGTGAGGGACCGTTTCGTCGTGGAAGTCCCCGACGCCGCCACCCTTAAAACCTGCGTCCAACGCGTCCGCCAAGTAGAAAAAGTCTTTGACGCCTACCGAGTAACCCCCGGCAACTAACCACCCAAACCAGAACAAGGTTCCCCTTTTTGCAAACCCTGTTCCGCGGGAGTTAGGCGATGATGTTTAGGGCGTTGGGGAGCGCGGTGAAGACGATCTCATCGTATTCGCCGATGTAGTCGCCGTCGGCTTGGAGGGCGATCTTTTTTCCTTCGGGCTTGCGCTTGGTGATGTTGGCGGTCTGAAAATCGTGGTCGATCTTGATGTGGCGATTTCCGGCGACCGCAGATTTCTGTGACAGCAGTCGCGTCGCGAGCGGCACAAAATCGAGCGGATTCGCGCGTTCGAGCACGGTCATCGATAACGACCGTGTTTCCATACCTGCGTAAGGGGAGAGGTCGATCTCGCGTTTGCCGAAATACGTGAATGGCCTCGCGTTCTGAGCAATTGCGACAATCCCGCGCGTCTCGAAGTCGCCCGTCTTGGCGATCAGCGGTGCTCGACTCACAAGGTGTTTGGCGAACATCCGCGCGGCCATCAATGCGTAGTAGTTCTGCCCGAAGCGACGCTTCATGTGCGGACGCGACTCGCACGCATGGACGATCTCGGCATCAAGGCCAGCGCCGGCAGCAAAGATGAACTTGCGTCCGTTGGCATCGCCGAGGTCGATCTTGCGCGGCTCGAAATGATCGGCCAAGGTCAACAGGTGCTCGGTGGCATCGATGATGTCGTCGGGAATGCCCATCACGCGTCCGATCACGTTTGTCATGCCGCCCGGCAAGAACGTGAACGGCACCTCGCTGCCAATCATCCCGTTGACGACCTCGTTCGCAGTGCCGTCACCGCCGAACGAGCAGACGACGTCGTAATTGCCACGACCGAGCGCATCGGCCACGATCGCTGTCGCGTGGTTTCGTTCCCGGGTGTCGATCACCTCAACGTCGTATCGCGACTGCAACGCATACACGACGACGTTTTTCAGGCGTCCGCTGACGGTGGTCGCGTAAGGATTGACGACCAGCAGCATTCTGTGTTTGACGCCGGGTTTGTCAACGGGGAGGCGCGTCATCGCCCGCTTTCGGCGGCGGCTGAAAAAACCCATCAGAACGCGGCCGAGACGATTGGAGCGGAGGAGACCATTTTGCAGATAGACACGGAGGCAGGCACTCGGTTACGCCGTCACGCTGTAACGAATCACGCCATCGATCTCCTCCGACCCGACGCGATCGGCGTTCTCAAGGATGTCCAGGTTTCCGAGGACTTCGCTCAGAGTCAAGAATGCCTGCGTCACCGCGATGTTGCCCCAAGTGCCGCGCGCCAGTTCGTGAGCTGTCTGCGGGCCACTCTCGACCAGCATCGCGTAGAGCTTCTCGACTCGTTTGTCAGTCATCGCGAAGCGTTCGTCAATCAGCGAAACGTGGTCGGTGATTGGCTCGCCGTGGCCACTCAACACCAACGACGCGGGCATCTCGCGGGTCTTCTTCAGCGAGTCGATGTAGACGACAAGTTCCTGCGGCCGCGGCTCACCCTCGGCAAGTGGTCGCTCGAGCAGTGGGTTCGAGGATATTTTCTTGATCAGGTGGTCGGCGGCGATCAGCGTTTCGGTCTCGGCGTTCCAGAACACGGTGTCGCTGATTGAGTGGCCGGGGCGGTAGAAGATTTCCAGCTTTCGGTCGCGGAACTCAAGAACATCGCCCTCTACGAGCACATGATCGACCTTCGCCTCTGAACCCCATCCACGGAACGCCTTGGCGACCGCTCGCAGAGCCACAGCGACCTCCTCACCGACACCATGTTGTACCAACATCTCGCTGGCCCAACGGTCGGTCGCACTGGCCTCTTGGTGAAAGTTTTCCATCCACGGTTTGCACTTGTCCAGGCACACGACCTCCGCATTCGAAGCGTGCTGCACCACTTCGACCAGACCGAGATGATCGATGTGTTGATGGGTGACGACGATCCGTTCAATGTCAGCCAGTTCGTGCCCATGCTTTCGCAGGTTCACGACCAAAGCTTCGATCGCCTCCCCGCTGTTCGGGCCGGGGTCGAAGATCGTCAGTGGATCATCCTCGATCAAGTAACAATTGACCGGGCCAACTGCGAACGGCGTCGGAATCTCGAACATGCGGATTCCTTCGTCGGCGATGCGTTCAAAGATCGGTGCCAGTTCGGGTGTGTTGCGGTCGATCATCCCTGACCATCCAACCTAGCCGCGGATCAGCGCGAGTAGTTCGTCGCGCTTCTCTTCCATGTGTTTCTGGTTGAACGCTTCCAGGTTCAGACGCAGTAGAGGCTCAGTGTTCGAAGCCCGGACGTTGAAGTGCCAATCGTCGTAGTCGACGTTGATTCCATCCAGTTTCATGATCTCGCCATCTCCGTACCGCCGCTCGATCTCCTCGAGCACGGCTTGCGCGTCGTCGACGGTTGAGTTGATCTCACCGGTGATGAAGTACTTCTCGCGATAGCCGTCAACCAACTCACCCAGCGTTACGTCACGTTCGCCGAGCATCTCAAGGATCAGCAGTGCGGGCAGCGTGCCACTGTCGATGCAGCCGAAGTCGCGGAAGTAGTAGTGACCGCTGACCTCACCGCCGAAAAGGGCACCGTTCTCGTGCATCCGTGACTTGAAGAATGCGTGACCGACGCGATTGACCATCGGCCGTCCGCCGGCCGCGAGCACCGTGTCGGCAACGGCTCGAGACGCGCGCACGTCATACAGGATCGTTTCACCGGGGAACTTCTTGAGCAGGGACTCGGCAAGAAGCGCGGTCAAGAAGTCGCCGTCGACGAAACGGCCGTTCTCGTCGATGAAGAAGCAGCGATCGGCATCGCCGTCCCAGGCGATGCCGAGCTCGGCCTTTTCAGATTTGACGGTTTCGATGATGAACTCGCGGTTCTCCGGAAGCAGCGGGTTGGGCTCATGGTCGGGAAACGTGCCGTCCGGAGTCCAGTAGTACGTCTTCAGATCGATCACCGGCAGTTCACCGAACACGGGCCCGACCATTGGCCCGGCCATTCCGTTGCCGCCGTCGGCGACCACACGAATCGGCTTGACGGCCTCCGGGTTGATGAATCCCAACGCATGAAGTTGAAACTCAGCCATCACGTCCTCTTGCGCGACTGAGCCCTTCGCGGCGGCGATCTCGCCGAGTGAGTCGTCCAGCACCGCGTCCCGTATCTCGCCGATGCCCGAGTCGCCGGAGAGCGGCAGGGCCTTCGAACGCACCAATTTGGCACCGGTATAGGCGGCCGGATTGTGACTGGCTGTGACCATCGCGCCACCATCGAGCCCGCGGTGATTGACGATCCAATAAAGAACCTCTGTGCCCACCTGCCCTACATCGAGCACGTTTGCACCTGAATCGGTCAGCCCTTCGATGTACTTCGCGGCCATGTCCGGTGCCGAAAGCCGCATGTCGCGCCCGACGCCGACGGTCAGATCCGCGACCGCCTTTCCGGACTCTGCGGCAAGAAACAGCGCCAGCGCGCGCCCGATCTTGTAGGCCACCTCCTCATTCATCTGATCTGGATAAGTGCCGCGCACGTCGTAGGCCTTGAAGATCGACTGGTCGATGGTCATACGAATGAATGTCCTTGCGGATTGATGGGGAACGAAACGATGGGAACGATGGGGTGGTGGGACGGGCGAATCCTATAGCCCGCCGATCGAACGGGCATAGCTATACCGGCGAGCCGCGGAGATCAGTCGCCGACGGCGGCGAAACCGTCGCGAATCCTCTCGAAAGAGCTCGCGAGTGCCTCCGGAAGAACTCGTACATCGGCGATGACTGGCATGAAGTTTGTGTCGCCGACCCAGCGGGGAACGATGTGTTGGTGCAGGTGCGCACCGATACCGGCGCCTGCCGCATCGCCCTGGTTGATTCCGATATTGAAGCCTCCTGGTCCGTACAGTCCTTCGAGCACCTTCAAGGACAGTGTCGTCAATGAGGTGATTTCCTGCTGGGTTCCAGGCGGCAACTCGTGAAGCTTTGATTGATGTTCGTACGGCACGACCATCAAGTGGCCGTTGTTGTACGGGAAGCCGTTGAGAATCACATACGCGAGCTCGCCGCGCCAGACGATCATGTTCTTGGCATCGTCGTTCTCGGCGGGAAAGTCGCAAAAGATGCAACCGCGTTTGCCCTTGGACGTATCGGGTGGATGGTGCTCGACATACTGCATGCGCCAGGGCGCCCACATGCGGTCCTTTGGCATTACGTTCCCTCCGAGAAGTGCGGAGCACCGGGCGGGGGAGAGAACTTCAGTTCGTCCGCAGTTGGCAGATTGACGTCGCGCTCGCTGATCAGCGGCTGCTGGCCGGTCGCGAGGAATGGCCAGTCGATACCGACACTGTCCCAGCGAACGCCGAACTCGTCATCGGGGTTGTAAACCTCGCTCAGGAGGTAGATCATTTCAAGATCCTCGATCGCGTAGTAGCCATGGGCGACACCGGGTGGGATCGCGAGCGCCGTCGGCAGCTCGGGGTTCATCTCGAAACTCACGCTGACACCAAATGTCGGAGATTTCGGACGCGCGTCGTAGAGGCCGACGAGCATCCGGCCAGTCACGACACGCCACCAATCCCACTGCAAATAGTGCATATGTAGGCCTTTCATCACACCGGCCTGCGCGCGTCCCTCGGTAAGTTGGCGAACGGTGAACGGCGTCCAAGACTCGCGCCAACCCTCAAAAACGCGACCACGATGGTCGCCGTGAACAGTCAGCTCACGCAGTTCGACATCCTCGATGCGAGAGGCTTGTTCAGTTGCTTCGCTCATCGGCGCCGACTCTAGCCGACGCTGATGGACGAGACCGGCCAACTGGACGCGCGGAGCTTTGATCTGGACGCGGTCCGAAACGCGTCGGTAACAACGCCGGTTAATAGTGCCTAAATGCTTCTCAACATCCGTGACCTACACCGCGTGATCGGCTTGACGATGGGATAAACATGGGTTTTTGACCCCATAACGGACGTCTAGACATACGTTCGATTCGAATCCCAGAGAGGATGAAACTGCCGAAGATACGGATACTGCGTTGCTGCCGTGTCCCTACGGTGAAGACGAAGTGACGCGGGTACGAATTCCATGGACGGAAAACACGAAGACACTCAAATGATCGCCCCCGTGGCCTCACCACCGACTCCGCAAGCCTCCGCTCGCATGCAAACTGGTGGCCAGGCCGCACTCAAGCAACGCCTGACGATTGACCCCAACATTCGCAATCGGTCACTGACCGGCGCGGTCCTCTGGGGAGTCACGGCGGTGCTGGGGGCAATTCAACAGTTCGGACCAAGCGAAGTCTCAATGACCTCGCCGAGCTGGGCAGCGTTCCTGATCGTCTCTTGCACGATGGCGCTGTTGTGTCTGTTCGTGGGCCCTCGCCTTGCGGGCCGCAAGTTCCGAATCGCCGAGGAATTCATGGTCACCATCGGGTGGTTCGCGACGGCATTGCTCGTCGCGGCCACCGGTGGGGCCGCGTCGGCAGATCTTGGTCTGTTCGCCAGTTTCGTGTTCTACAGCGCATACTTCATGGCACCGCGCGAAGCCGTGAGGCAGATCGCGATTGGATCGCTTGCCATGTGGGCGCCGTTGGCCTATGACTTCACGGTCGCGGTCGAAAGCGGATTCGTCGCAAGTGCGTTTGTGATGACTGCAGTCCTCTGGGCTATGGCCGCGCTCGTCGCCCGCAATCGCCATGTGGCTCAGGCAGCCGAGCTGCGCGCGCGTCGACTGGCACTCACCGATCCGCTTACCGGCGCGGCGAATCTCCATACGTTTGAAGAGGAACTGAAGGCAGCGGTCGAGTCGGCATCGACTCAGCAATGTGGCAGCCTCGGAGTGGCATTTGTGGACGTCAATGGCTTGAAGGCCGCCAACACCGTTTTCGGCCATGCGGGCGGCGACGAACTGATTCGTCGAACCGCTGACGCGCTCATGCACACGGCTGGAGAGGGCGATCAAGTTGCCCGCGTCGGCGGCGATGAATTCGCGGTGATCGTGCCAGGTGCCGACGTCGACCGGATGAAGTCGTTCGAGGCCGCCTTTGCGATTGCGCTTTCAGACGCAGGCAGAGGTGTCGACGGGGCACTGTTTGAGCTGTCTGCGAGCATCGGAACGGCCGTCTATCCGCAGGACGGATCCTCTTTCGACGACCTCATGGCGGTGGCCGACGAGCGGATGTACGACAGTAAGTCGGCTCTGCCACCACGCCTACCGACGCCAGAAACCTCCGGTGGTCGCGCACTCCAAGATCCACCAGACGCAGAAAGTTCACGTTTTGAAGCCGTGCTGACTGGCGCGGCGCCGGCCGCAGCGCTCGCGTGGTTGCTCGGTGCCGGGCTGATCATCGCGACTGCCGCTTTCACTTCTTCGGGCAGCGTGCACTTGAGCCTCGCGCTTGCGCTCTCGGGAATCTGTGTTGCGGCGGCTGGATACCTCGGGCTGGTGGGCGAGGATCATCGGCGCACAGCAGAAAAAATCACCAACACACTTGCGGTCTTGATTGCGATTCCGGCCATCTACGCCACCGGTGGCGCGACCACGCCGATCCTCCCGCTGGCGTACCTCGTGGTCGCCCACGCCTCGTTTGCACTTTCGACAACCGAGGCGATCGTGCGCACCGGTGCGATGCTTGCGATCCTCTTCGCCACCCTGTTTTTCAACGCGAGCACCGCAAACTTCACAGAGGTGATGGTGATTGCCGGCGGTGTGCTGGCGATCGCCGGACTGCTGCAGTACAACCGGCGACTCGCCGCGGCATCCGAGCAGCGTGCGATCGAGATTTCGCGCACCGACGCGTTAACAAAGATCGCGAACCGTCGAGTGTTCGAGCAGAAACTCGCAGAGCTCTCCGACAGCAAGCCTGAAATCGGGCTCGTCGAAGGCGGACTCGTGCTGGCGGACGTCGACAACTTCAAGACGATCAATACGACCGGCGGGCACAGGGCCGGAGACGAGGTGCTGCGGATGATCGCCTCCGTCATCGAGGGCGCGATCGGCGACAGCGGGACCGTCTGTCGAATCGGCGGCGACGAATTCGCGATTATCGTCGAGCAGGGCGATGCGTCGGACGTGATGAGAGCAGCCGCGAAATGTCGGGCAGCGATCGGCAGTGTCGACTGGAAGGTCCTTTGCGATCCCGACGTGACCGTGTCGATTGGCTACGCGAGTTGGAACCAGATCGAGAGTTGGAAAGATTTGGTCGTTGCCGCTGACGTCGCAATGCAACTGAGCAAAGATCACGGCAAGAACGCGGTAACCAGCGCTTCGCCTGCGGGCCAGATTCCGAGGCTAGGCCCGGCAACGGCAGTGCGCCGCGACGTGCGCACTGCCTAGGCAGCTCGCGGGTTTCGCAGCACCAAGTTGCCCGACCTCGGCGCCATCCACAGATTCGTTAGCGTCTATTCACGTGCTACCGGCGTTGCTGACTCCGCTGCAGAACCCCGTCTACCGGCGCATGTTCGCGGCGCAGATTTTTTCACTTACGGGAAGTGGCGTCGCGACGGTGGCGCTCGCGTTGCTCGCGTATGACCTCGCCGGCGGTGGCGCAGCGACGATTCTCGGCACCATATTCGCGTTGAAGATGCTCGCCTACGTGGTCGTTTCGCCGCTCGCAGAGGCCGCCGCAGTCCGATTCCCTCGCACTTCATTGCTCGTGACGCTTGATTTCATTCGAGCTGGTCTGATCGGAGTTATGCCGTTCGTCACGGCAACTTGGCAGGTATATGTTCTGGTGTTGTTGGTGAGTTGCGCCTCGGCCGCTTTCACACCGGCATTTCAGGCCGCGATCCCCGACGTACTGCCGACAGTCGGTGAGTACACAAACGCGCTCAGCCTCTCGCGTGTCGCGTATGACCTGGAGCAGCTGCTTAGTCCGCTGCTGGCGGGTGCGGCGTTGCTTCTGATCAGTTTTGATGCGCTGTTCTGGATGAATGCTGTGGCGTTCGTCGTCTCAGGAATGTTGATCGCATCGCTTGGCACGAAGCTGCGAATTCCCGGTGACGCCAAACGATCAATCCGGCGCTTCGCGCCGGTGGAGGGCGTCCGGCGGTATTTGTCAACGCCCAGACTTCGCGGGTTGATGGCGCTGAACGCGGCCGTTGCCGCAGCTGGTGCAGTGGTGATCGTCAACACCGTTGTGTACGTGCGAGGAGAGTTCGATTTGGGTGAAGCGCAGGTGGCGCTGGCACTCGCGGTATCCGGTGGCGGATCGATCGCCGCGGCCTTGCTGATTTCTCGACTCCTGCTCGCAGTCGACGATCGACGATTGATGTTGACCGGCGCAGTGCTTGCTTCAGCGTCCATGGCAGCAGCTGTGTTCGTAGATGGCTACGCGCAATTGCTCGCGGTGTGGCTGTCGGCCGGGTTTGCGCTTTCGCTCGTACAGACGCCTGCCGGTCGCCTTTTACAGCGATCCGCAGAGCCGACAGATCGACCGCAGCTCTACGCCGCACAATTTTCGCTTTCTCACGCGTGCTGGCTGATCGCGTATCCGTCAATTGGTTTGCTCGCATCGAACAACGGCCTGCCGGTTGCCGCAGCATTTGCGACCGCCACCGCGCTTGCTGCGGCGGTCGTCGCGTCGATGTTGTGGCGGCCTGACCAGCTTTGATCGCCTCTCGCAGTCCCGATCGGACAACGGAGTACCGATCGGACAATTCGGTGAGCGAGCAACATTCTCGAATCGCGGCTGAACTGTTTCAGAGCCAGCCGCGTTTGCGGAAATAGGTGAGCATTCCGCCGAGCGCCAGCGCCATCGCCGCGACCATCAACCAGAAGCCGGACGACGTGCCTTCGCCCGGGAAGATCACGTTCGCACCGGCCGTGGAGGCGATCAGCGTCAGCGGCAGGAACAAAACGGAGAACACAGTCAGGAATCGCAGAATGTCATTGACGTCGTGCGAGATGACCGATTCGTTGGTCGCTTCGAGCGCCTCTACGACTTCTTTGTAGTTCTCGAGCATGTCCCACATCCGTTCGGATGCGTCGACGATGTCGTCGAAGTAGATCTCAAGATCTTCGGCGATGAAACGCATCTTCACGCGTTCAAGGTCACGCAGCACCGCGCGTTGCGGACGAATGATCTTGCGGAAGTTGATGATCTCCTGCTTGACGTTGGAGATGTCTCGAACGACCTCGCGCGAGTTCTCCTCAAGGAATATCTGTTCTTCGATGTTGTCCAGTTTCAGTCCCATCTTGCGCAACATCGGAAAAAAACTGCTGAAAGCATCGTCGACGATCGTGTAGAGCAAATAGCCGGGGCCCTGGCTCATGCGTTGCTCACGAGTTTCCTCATGGCTTTTACAGCGCTCGTACAGGTACTCAACCGGCTTGAGCTCTTCGTTCGGCAGTGTGATTACAAAATCCGGCCCGACGAACATGTCGAGCTCGGCGGCGTTCAGCCGTCCGACGCGCTTGTCGAAGACCGCGAGGTGAAGGATGATGAAGAGATAGTCGTCGTACTCGTCGATCTTCGGCCGCTGGTTGCGGGAGCGAACGTCCTCGTAATCGAGGTCGTGAAAATCGAAGTTTTCGCGCAGCCATAGTTCTTCAGCGGGGCCGGGGCGTTCGAGGTTGATCCAGCGGATCCCGTCGTGTTCGATTTGCTCGACACGCGGCTCTGCGTTGATCTCAGGTACGAGGTCTTCTACCGACGCTGAACCACTGCGACGGCGAATACGCCCGGGCATGTTTCTGATACGCGGTCCCATGACGGACTGAGAGGGTCGTCGGTGGTCGTTGAAAGCGGCATGATGCAGGCACTTTATCGGCAACGCTGTCAAGAACCTGTTGCTTGCAACGCCCCGACCGCGTGGGTCGGCGACTATTCAGACCGCCCTTGATGCGACGAACTCGATCAAAGTCTCGCCAGCCGCCTCATGGCTGGGAGTCGATCGATCGTCGTACCAGAGCCCGAGAAACGCAGCGTCGTCGGCCACGGCCGAATCGTGTTCCACCGCGATGGCGCGCTCGTACCCGTGGATCGGCATGTCCGGTAGAACCGGGCTCGCCAGCCACAATGAATCGACGTTGCGTCGTGACAGCGCCAGAGCCACCGCCTCCAATGTCGGGCCTGAGGCCGACCCGTCGTCCACCACGATGACTGTGCGATGTGAGACGGATACTGCGCTCGATCCAGCACCGCGGTATGTCTTGGCCAACCGTGCGATCACCGCAGTGGACTCCGCCACCCGCACCGCGATCGAGTCTTCGGTCACGCCCAGAGCAGTCAAGGCGTCGGATTCGATCACATGGATCGCATTCTCGGCAACGGCCCCGACCACGTACTCGGGTTTGCCGGGAGTGGAGATCACTTCCACCGGCATCACGTCGATCGGTGCGCTCAATGCGCGCGCGACTTCGATCGCAACTGGAACTGCCCCGCGCGGCAGGGAAACGACAACCGCATCTTTGGCTTCTTGCAGTTGTGATTCGGCGGCGAGCCTGCGGCCCGCATCTATTCGGTCCTTGAATGGCATTTGGCTGCCCCCGCGGCCAAAATCTGTCCTCTGGAATGCCGATCAGCCTCCTAGAACCGATCGACTACCCCAGAGTAGGTCCGATGGGCTGACGATGCAAGTCGGAAAACCCGGTATCTGTGCGTTCGCGCACGTGTGGTGGATGCGCCAACTTTCCGGCTGGACCGTGGCTATAATGCCCTTCACATAGCTGTACGCATCAAGAGGGGTGGAGGGACTGGCCCGAAGAAACCCCGGCAACCGCCGCTATTTGATCCGGAATGCATTCCATTCCAGATATTCAAATAGAGGAAAGGTGCCAATTCCAGCAAGCCATCCAGAAATGGGTCGACTTGGAGATGTGGACGAGGCCTCATTCGTGAACCTTTGACACTTCTTTCGGTCAAAGGTTTTTCGTTTTAAACAGTTTTTCGTTTTGAACAGTGTTTTGAGAGCACCGGAATAGAGGTTTCAAATGGCCGTAGATGCGCCCCAAATCAAATCGACATCAACCGAGCAATGTCTCAAGTGCAAGGAATGCGGAAACGAGTACCCGCTTGAGGCACGTTTTGTCTGCGAGCAATGCTTCGGCCCGCTCGAGGTCCAGTACGACTTCGGTGGACTTGACGTAGCCGAGGCAAAGCGCAAGATTCAGGCCGGCCCGCAGAGCATCTGGCGATACTCCGACTTTTTGCCGTTTGAGGAGCAGCCCAAGAGTGTGCTCGCGACCGGTATGACGCCACTGATTCACGCGACCCGTCTCGGCGCGTACTTGGGCGGACTGAAGAACGTCTACATCAAGAATGATGCCGCCAATCCGACGCACTCGTTCAAGGATCGCGTGGTGAGCATCGCAATCGCCAAGGCTCGCGAACTCGGCTACGACGTGATCGCGTGCGCCTCGACTGGAAACCTCGCAAACGCAGTGGCGGCACATGCCGCTGCGGCAGGGCTCGACAGCTACGTCTTCATCCCGACTGATCTGGAGGAGCAGAAGATTCTCGCGACCGGTGTCTACGGCACCGAACTGGTTGGCGTTAAGGGCAACTATGACGACGTCAATCGTCTGTGCACCGAGCTTTCTGCCGAGTACGACTGGGCCTTCGTGAACATCAACATGAGGCCGTACTACAGCGAGGGCTCGAAGACGCTGGCCTATGAGGCGATCGAACAACTCGGTTGGGAAGTTCCCGATCGTGTAGTCGCGCCAATCGCCTCTGGTTCGCTTTTCACCAAGCTCTTCAAGGGCTACAACGAATGGCTCGACGTCGGACTCGTCGACGGCAAAACACCGATCTTTCACGGTGCGCAGGCCACCGGCTGCAATCCGGTCGCGACGGCGTTCGAGAACGGCAACGACTTCTGTCAACCGGTCAAGCCGGACACGATCGCCAAATCACTCGCGATCGGAAACCCGGCCGATGGGCCGTACGCGCTCGACGTTGCGCGCGGCACCGGCGGCAGCATCGAACAGGTCACCGACGATGAGATTCGCGCGGGCATCAAACTGCTGGCTCACACGACAGGCGTTTTCACCGAGACAGCCGGAGGCGTTACGGTTGCGAGTCTGAAGAAGCTTGCCGATCGCGGAGAGATCGATCCCGACGAAACCGTTGTCGTCTACATCACCGGCGAGGGCCTGAAGACGCTCGACGCGGCACGCGGGACCTTCGAGAAATACGAGATCGACCCGACGGTCGATGCGTTCAATCATTTCGTCCCGACGCCGGTAACTGCGTAGGATCTCGTAAACCACCCTCACGATCAGGAGACAGGCTCAGATGGCAGTAACGGTCAAGATTCCGGCGCAGTTGCGTCCGGTCGTAGACAATCAGGCAACGGTTTCCGTGAATGCAAGCGGAACGGTGTCAGAGATACTCGACGCGCTCTACGGTGAATTTCCGGACCTCAAAGATCGCATCAGCGAAAACGGTGAACTGCGCCGCTTTGTGAATGTGTATGTCGCGGATGAGGACATACGATTTGGCGATGGCCTCGAAACCGCCGTCGCAGACGGCAGCGAAGTGACGATTCTGCCTGCAGTCGCCGGCGGCTGCTGAGCGGTCAGTCAAGCCCGTGAATCCCACCGTCGCGATCCTCTGTGGGGGTAGGGGCACGCGCATCGCGCGTGACGAGGACGATCTGCCCAAGCCGCTGGTTCCGGTCGGCGGACGACCAATTCTTTGGCACGTGATGGCGCTGTATGCGGCGCAGGGATTCACGAAGTTTTTGCTGCTCACCGGTTGGCAGTCGGACCGCGTTGCCCGCGCAGCCCAGCAGTTTGAACAGGTTGACGACGGCGATTGGACTGTCGACATCCTCGACACGGGCAACGACACCGAGACCGGCGGGCGCGTGGCGCGAGCTCGTCAGCTACTGAACGGCGAGACGTTCGCACTGACGTACGCGGACGGCGTGGCCGACATCGATCTCAACGCGGAACTTGCATTCCACCGATCCGAGGGAGCGCTGGCGACGATCGCTGTCACGCGACCGAAAAGTCCATGGGGCGAGGCAAGGCTCGACGACGACCGCATCACCGGATTCGTGGAGAAGCCCACGCTGGAAACGTGGATAAACGGCGGCTTCATGTTCATGGAGCCCGGTGTCTTCGACTTCATCGCTGTCGACGACGTGCTCGAACGGAGGCCACTTGAGAATCTTGCCACCGAGGGCGAACTTCGCGCGTTTCGCCACGAGGGTTTCTGGGAATGCATGGACACCTACAAAGATTCGATCCAGCTGAACGATCTTTGCGCCGATGGCACTCCGCCTTGGCTGAAGATCGCGACGCCGGCGAAGGGTGCCACCGGATGAACGACCGTCGCTCAGAGGTCGCACTCGTGACCGGTGCCGATGGCTTCATTGGCAGCTGGCTGACCGAGCGGCTCGTCAACGACGGCGCCGACGTCGTGATTCTCAAGCGTGATCGCCCGGCGTTGTCGCGTCTGCGAATCGAGGGAACGGAGGACCGTTGCTCGATCGCTATTGGCGATCTCTCTGATCACCAGGCGCTGCTGCGCATACTCAATGAATATGGCGTTACGTCGGTCTTTCATCTTGCGGCCCAGGCGATCGTTGCCGTCGCCAATCGTTCTCCGCTCTCGACTTTTGAGACCAACGTTCGCGGAACTTACAACCTGCTCGAAGCGGCGCGACTTGCACCGACGGTCGATCGTGTTGTCGTGGCGTCGAGCGACAAGGCATATGGACAGCACGAGGACCTGCCATACCGCGAGGACGCGAAGCTCCAACCGACGTTTCCGTACGACACATCCAAAGCAGCCGCTGATTTGATCGCGCGCTCGTATGCAGAAACTTATGGCCTGCCGGTCGCGGTGACACGTTTGGCGAACGTCTACGGCGGCGGCGACTTCAATTTTTCGCGATTGGTGCCGGAGACGGTCCGCGCGATTCTCGAAGGACGCGCGCCGATCGTGAGATCCGACGGATCACCCGAACGCGACTTCATCTACGCGGCAGACGCGGTCGACGCGTATTTGACGATCGCCGACGGACTCGCCGACGAGTCCAACTACGGCATGGCATTCAACGCCGGCGCAGGACGGCCGTGGTCCGTCCGCGAAATGGTCGACACATTGGTCGACGTCGCCGGTAGCGACGTGACGGCGGACTACCGTGGCTCGGGAGTTCCCGAGGGCGAAATCGATCGCCAGTACCTCGACTCGTCGCTGATCCACGAACGTCTAGGCTGGCAGCCGAAATGGGATCTGCGAGACGGATTGACGGAGACCTTCGGATGGTACGAACGGACGCTACCGGCGTTGATCGCCAGATGACCGGCGATCGTCCTGCGAGTGCGCGTATCTGATCGCAGCCAGCGCCACCAAGAAGATCAGCAGCGCGGCTACGCCAGCGCCGATGATCGACAACAGCCATTCCACTGATTCGCTTGCGGCAATCAACATCGGGTCGCATATACCCACAACTGTGCGGCCGCAAACGTGGAACAAAAGCATTGATACGTTTGTTGGATGCATTCCGAAGGGATCAGCGCCAGCGGATTTGCCGTGACCGTCGAAAGCGCCGCCGACACGACCGTTGTTGCGGTGTCAGGGGAACTCGACATTGCGACGGCGGACCGTCTGACGAAGGCGTTGGCGGGAATCGAGGTCGAACCTGATCACCTTTTGGCGGTGGACCTCAGCGGCGTCGAATTCATGGATTCGACCGGGTTGAGGTTGCTGATCGGTGCAAACCGCAGGGCCGGCGAAGCGGGCTACCGCTTTACGGTCGTTACCGGCGGATCGCCCGCCAAGCGCGTGTTCGAGTTGACAAAGATGGACGAGTACATCGACGTCGTCGACGAACTCTCCGACGCACACTGATCGATCGTCGTTCCCCGACTGCGGCGCGTTCAGACCTTCGCGACCATTACGGCGACGTCATCTCGGTTCGGAGCCGCCTGAACTGAACGCGCAACTTCGTCAATCGACTTTGCGAGATCGACTGTCCCGTTGGGTCGGAAATCTCTGAGCAACTCCATCGCGTAAGCGGCGTCGTCCGTCGAGTGCCCGGCCGAGAGTCCATCCGTGTAAAGCAGCACAGCCGAGCCCGCGGGTAGCGCAGCCGACCGAAGATTTATCTGCGGCGATTCAACCACGCCGAGCAGCGTCCCGACTTCGCCGATCGCTTCCGGACCATCCTGGGTGAGCAGCAGCGGGGTCGGGTGACCGCTGGAGATCACCTCCATCCGCTGGCCGTCTGTACCTACGCCAATCAGCTTGACAAATGCAATCGTGCAGAAACGGTCGTCGCCGACCTGCTCGATCAATGCGCGGTTCAGCGTCGAGACGATCGCCTCCGGGTCACTCTCGGTCATCGCGGCAGTTCGGATCGTGTAACGAGCCAGAGCAGTTACCGACGCGGCGCGCGGCCCCTTGCCGCAGACGTCACCGACTACGAGCGCAAGCTCGCCGTCGGGAAGCTCGAACGCGTCATAAAAATCCCCGCCGACTTCGGCGGCAACTTCCGCGGGCCGAAAAGCCGCGCTCAGCTCGACTCCAGGAAACTCCGGCAGGTCGGAGGGAATCAAGCTCTGCTGGAGCGACGACAGCGTTTGCATGCGCTCGGTGTGCATCCGGGCGTTGTCGATCGTGATTCCGGCGCGACGTCCGAATTCGAGTGCGGTTTCGATATCGAAGTCGTTGAAACTTGCAGCTGCGGTGCGCCGAGACAGCGTCAGCGTGCCGATCGGTCTTCCTCGAACGAAGATTGGAACGACCACTCCGGAGCTGCCGTCGATCGCTGGGTGAGTCACACTCGCGGCGGCGTCAATCGACTCACCTTCGCCGTCGCCAAATGTGATCGGCCGTCCGGTGGTGAGCACTTCGTCGACGACCGCCCGCCGAGGAGAATCGGCGCTCAAGCGCAGGGGTGAGTCAACGAAAGACTCAAGGTTCGATTCGACGTCCGCGATCGCAACCGTTTCCGCTTCACCCGCGCTGTCGACCAGGTCGACCAGGCAGACGTCGCACACCCGTGGAACGGCGACCTTCGCGAGCGTCTCAACGGCACTTTCGAAATCGAGCGATTCGCTCAAGCGTTTGCTGGCCTCGGATAGGAACTTCTGCGCGAGTTCCTCGCGACGATGCTCAGTTACATCTTCGATCACGGTGATCGCCATGGTCGGTACGCCGTCAGCGTCCCTGATCGCGGTTGATTTGACGAGTGTCCACCATTCGCGTCCGGTTTTCTTGACGATGTACCGCAGCAACGCCGTCGGTTCATCTTCGCCGGCGAAGGCACGCTTGCTAGGAAGATTCATTGGATCGAATGGGTTTCCCGCCTCGTCGCGTAGCTCCATGCGCGGGTGAACATCGCCGAAATGTGTGCCGATCAATTCCTCCGCAGAGTCGAAACCGAGCATCTCTGCCGCCTTTTCGTTGGCGAACACCAACTCGCCCGAAACGCTTTGCGCAGTGACGCCATCCGCGATGCCATACACGATTGCCGAGATCTGATCTCGAGACGCTCTCAACTCGCTTTGGGCGAAGGAGAGGCGGTCGATCAGTTGGTCAGAACGCGCCGCCAAGGCAGCCGAGCGAGCCAGCGAGTCGATCTGCGTCACCTCGGCCTCTCCCCACGGCGGATGCGGGCTCGGGCCGAGCAAGAAGTAGGTTGCCCGGACGTCATCGACGCTGACTGGAGCGATGATCAGTGTGCTCCGGTCTAGCTCGCGATGGTCGCTCTCGAATAACGCGTCGAGAAGCTGTGGATCGATCGTGCGGACAAGCTTCGGCCCGGATTGAGCGTCGCTGGCCTCAAGCGCGGCAGACGCCGAGGCCGGATCGACGCGCGCTTGCGGTCCCGCATATTTTTCTCGAATCTGCCTGTTGTAGACGATGCGATGGGATGTGCCGTCCGGCATGCGAAGGTCGAGGAACGCCCAGTCCGCGAAGTCAGCGACCGCGGCACGCGCGAGGCTGGCGAGGTCGTCTTCGAGACCGCTTGCCGCGTCGCGCTCCAGTCGTGCTGAATTCATCAATGCGAGTCGGCGTCGAGTTCGCAGGTCACGTTCGCGCAAGATCGCGACCTGCACGGTCAGCGCGGCGACAACTGAAATGATCGACGCGCGCGCGGTGTACGTGGTCGAAAGCAGGTCGCCGTCGCGCAGGCCGATTGCGACGAGAATCGCCACGGAGCTCGCCGCAAATCCCGCTGTTCGCCGTGGCGACGTTGTGAGCGCCGCCACAAGCGGGGGTAGTACCAACGCAGAAAGCAGTCTCACGTCGTCGCCGAACAACACCAGCAAGGTGATCGCGATCACCAATAGGACCCCGCAGATTGCTGTCCAAATTTTGTAATTCAATGCGCGCTTAAACCTTTCCCGAGACGGCGGTCCCTTGCGCCGTCAATCGAGCAACACAACCAGCTTGGAGAATTCGCCGTCGGCCTCGATCGTCGACCCTGAGGCCAACGTGTTCAGCACACTGCCGACTGCGGGTAGCGAAGCATTTTCGCGAAAACGCTCGGCTTCGCCGTCGACCAGTCGCTCGAAGGCGAGCTCCAGTCGCCCGTCCGAGACGGTGATGCCAACCTGGCGTGGATTGTCGGCGTTGACTCCGCTCTCTGCGCTAGCCGCCAGTGCATCCACCACCGTAAGAGCGTTCATCAATCGATCGATCTGCATGTTCGCCAGTGCGGCCGTTGCCGGCACGACGCGTTCGAGCACGTCCGCAACCAGTGCAGGATCACCGACCGTGATCTCGATCTTCGTACTCCGCCGATCAGTCATTTTCGATGCCGACTTCTGCGGGTGGCTGAGCGGTGCGGTCGAATGCCATCACGACGCGAGTTCCGGACGCGTCGTGATCAATTTCGCAGCTGCTGGTCACGGCTTCGATCAAGGGGATTCCCATGCCTGAATGCTCGATGTCTTCGCTCGACGACGGCTCGCGCCATGCTCCCGCATCGCAAACCGCCAGACGTACTTCACGCGGATCCGCATCAAACTCGACCCACAGCTTTCCGTGGCCGTCCCCGTATGCGTACTTCACGACGTTCGAACAGGCTTCGGTGGCGGCGAGCTTCAAGTCGTTCAAAAGCTGACCGTCAATTTTGTGGGCTTGAGCTGCACCCTCGATCGCCTGGCGGACGACGATCAGGCACTCTGCGGTTGCATCGAGGCGAAGACGCAATGCGGCCTTTGTAAGGGTTTGGACCTCATTCATCGCGATCTCGGTTCCCAGCGTGGAGCGGTGAAGTCGAACGGTTGAGTAGTGGCAACCATACCGACCGGTTTCGGCTCGTTTCACCGAACGACGCTGCTTTTTCGCAGGTTAAGTGCGAAACGGCCCGCTGCGTGCTGGCGGGCCGTTCGCTGCGATTGCGGCACGAGGCGACTGCGTTGCTCGTCGGAGTCGCCTTGTGGGCTTGATTGCCGCTGTTGCCAACGGCAAACAGCTTGGATTGCTGCAATCGCATCTGGCTTACCCGCACGTGTCGATTCATAAACATCACTTCGAAGATTCGCTTTCGTCGGAGGATCCGGGTTTGTCGAGATCCGCCCTGAGAAGTTTCAACGCTGCGCGCAGCAGTCTCGAAACCTGCATCTGCGACACACCAACGCGCTCGGCAATCTCTGCCTGCGTCAGCCCCTCGTAGAACCGCATGTGAACTATCTCCTTGTGACGCTGGTCGAGTGCTCGCATGCCCGATCCGATCGACTGCCGCAGCTCGAAGCGTTCGAGTGCTTCGTCCTCCACGGCCAGGGCCGGCGATTCCAGCATCGGTTCGTCGCCATCGACGCCTACCAGCAGCGGTGCGGAGTCGTAGCCCGCGCCGGCGTGGATTGCCTCCAACACCGAGTCTGCGCTGGTACCCAAATACTCGGCAAGTTCGTCAATACGTGGTGATCGCTGGAGTTCGGAGGCAAGAACATCAGTCGCGGTCATGACCTCGGCATTCAGCTCCTGTAGGTCTCGCGGTGGTTTGATGCTCCAACTGTGATCGCGGAAGTAGCGCTTAATCTCGCCGGTCACGTTGGGCTCGGCGAATGTCGTCAGTCTCACGCCGCGATCGAAGTCAAATCGATCGATCGCTTTGAACAGTCCGAGCGAACCAACTTGGATCAGATCATCTAAGTCTTGCCCGCGATTCGCGTAGCGCGAAGCGACGCGCCGAACCCAAGGCATCAACAACTCGACAAGTTCTTCTCTTGCTGCTTGGTCGCCGTCGTCGCGATAGCGGCGGAGCAGGGTGATTTCGGCGTCATCTGAGCCGTTCCCATTTGGATCGCGCGATTTCGACATTGGGGCCATGATTGCTTCGATGATTGCGCAGCTGAGCGTGGACTACGCGCCTGTAACACGGTCGGCACGTACCAGTTGCCGTGCATGTGGGCAAATCTATGTGATCGATTCGATCGTTCGTATCGGTCGCAGATGGATTGATCGATCAAGCGACCAACCATGGCATAGCGAAAAAGGCCGGATCAGTCGACGTAACGAAACGGTTGAAAATCATCCGGGCCGATCAGGTCCGTGTGCAACGCCAGCACGAAGCAATCGAACTCGTTGCGAAAATTCTCACCGGCGAGTTCGTTGTAGGTGAGGCGAAGCTCGGCCTTGCCGGCGGCGAAATGCCTGCCGAACTGACGTGCCTCATCCCAGCTGCATTCGCCGACGCGAACGTAGTGACATTCTGGACAGCGCAGCGTCAGTCGCACGGTGCCGCCTTTTTGGGCCTCGGCGTTCATCGGCTGAACCAAGTCAGAGAAACAGACTTCGCAGATCTCCGCCGCGATACATGCGGGCACGGCAACCGCCGAGTCCGCTGTCGACTTTTGTTTTGTCGAACCGTCTCCTTGGTGCATTTCTGGTCTCCCCAATCCAGAGTCAACGCCGAAGTGAACGCAGAGTACGACGCTTCACGGACGATCTTGCTTGTAACCGTTCGGTCACTAACGATGAGCCCGCAAACTGGCTCAATTCAACTGAAAAAACTCTTAGAAAAAGAGGGGGAACGACAGTTTCGTCACATTTCTGTAACTTTCCCGAATCGGATGTAGCCCACAAGGGGGACGACTTGAAACGCTCGCTTCTACTCGCATCAATGGTCTTTGCCGGGATCGCGTTTCTCGCACCTGCTTCGTCCTCAGCTGCAACGTGCGCCGACTATGACAATCAGGCCGAGGCTCAGAAAAACAAAGATACGAGGGACGCCGACGGCGACGGAATCTATTGCGAGGCGCTGCCGTGCCCATGCTCGAACGGCAACGGCAAGAAGAAGTCAGTTGGCAAAAAAAAGAAGGCCAAGAACAAAAAGAAAAAGAAGAAGAAGAAGAAGGCCAAGCGGACCTACACCTATCGCGGTTACGTGACTGAAGTTGTCGACGGCGACACGATCAAGGTCGAGCTCGACTCCGGGCCGACGGTAACGGTTCGATTGATCGGCATCGACGCGCCGGAATCCGTGAAGCTTGATAAGCCGGTCGAGTGCGGCGCGCACGAAGCGAGGTCAGCTGGCGTGAGCTGGTCCTTTGCGGACGCTTCGGACTCCAACGGTGATGGTCTCCACGACTCGGGGACCGAGGGCAGACGCGTTCGGCTGGTGACCGACAATTCGATCGCAAAAACCGATGCGCTACGCCGGCTGCTTGCCTATGTGTATGGGTCAGATGGATCAAGCCTGCAGCGGACGATTCTCCAAGCCGGTTGGGCCGACACGTACTACTACAGGAACAAAGACTTCAAGAAGTGGTCGATATATGAATCCGACATGGAATCGGCTCGTGAGTCGCAATCCGGCGCGTTCGGGCTTTGCGGCGGCGAATTTCACTTGCAGACGTAACTTTTTACACGACTTTCATCGACTGATCGTGCGCGTTTCACGGCAACACGCATCAACGCGCACGGCTGGATTCGAACCAGCGGCTTCTTCCTTCGGAGGGAAGCACTCTATCCACTGAGCTACGTGCGCAAAGCTCTCGTGTGGACGGCGAAAACGCGCACTGGAATGCGCTTTACAAACCGCTACGCGAGGCGCCGATCAGCCTACCATCGAGTGCCGCTGCTCATCGTCGTCGCGATTCGCAACAGGGGCCGGCTGGCGAGGGTTTGCGTTGCGATTGCGGCGTCGCCGACGGGCGTTGGCGTTCACTTCTTCGACGGAGGCGTTGGACGAAACGTTTCCGTCGCGAATCATCAACACCTCAACGATCGAGTCGAAGAAGACGTCCAGCAGTTGCGGGTCGAAGTGGCTGCCGCGGCCGTCGGCCATGATCGACAGCGCACGGTCGATCGGCATTGCTTTGCGATAGACACGGTCGCTGGTCAAGGCGTCGAAAACGTCAGCGATCGCGGCGAGCCTTCCCTCGATCGGAATCTCTTCGCCGGCAAGACCGCGCGGGTAGCCGTCGCCGTCCCAGCGTTCGTGGTGGGTCAAAGCAATACGGGCAGCGAGGTCGAGCAGGGGACTGTCGGAACCGGCAAGAATGCCGCGCCCGATCTCGGCGTGACGTTCAACGACCAAGCGTTCTTCTGGCGTCAGTCTGTCCGGCTTCTGTAGTACGGCGTCGGGGATCGCGATTTTTCCGACGTCGTGTAGCGGGCTGGCGATGCGCAACAGCTCGATCTCCTGCGCGCTCCAACCGAGCTTGCTGGCCATCAACGTGCAGTACTTGCCCATCCGTTCGATGTGACTGCCGGTTTCGGCGTCGCGGCTCTCCACGGCGAGCGCCAACCGCATGATCGTCTCCTCTTGTGAGTGCGCCAGTGCGTCTTCCGAGCGTTCGAGTTCTTGGATGGTGTCGCGCAGGCGGGTTTCGATTTCGGCGCGCTCACGAAGGTTGACCTGCATTTCGTCGGCGCTACGTCGAAGTTCGTTGTAGCTGAAACTCAATTGGTTGGTGGTGCGGCGAAGCAGCGGCCAAAGCGCCAAATACAAACCGAGCATCACGAGCAGCAGCGCGATCGCCAATGGTCCGGCCTGAGAACGAATCGATCCCGCGGCGGCCGAATAGGGAACCACCAGTTCGACGACGCCGACCGGCTGCGCGTTTCCCCGGTAAAAGACCGGAGCAAAGCCTTCGATCAACTGCGCGGTGGTTTCGCTGTCTGCCGATGAGTTTTCGACAACCTTCGATTGCTGCTCTCCCGCGAGTGCCGCCTTCACCATCGCTGGTTCTGCGGTGTGTCCGTCAGAGAGTGAGTTGCTCGAGTACAGCAGCTTGCCATCGGTGTCGTAGAACCTCACCGTGCGGGCGGCGCTTCTTGCAGTTTGCCGCGAGATGGTCGACCCTACACCCAGCGATTTCACCTCGCTCAAGTCGCCCTTCCAGAAACCTTCGGGGACCCGTTCCGGTATGACAGTCTTCGCGACAAAGCCAGTCAACTCGGCGACTTTTTCGCCGGAGTTGGCTCGAATGTTGTTGCGCACCAACAGTGCGATTGCGACCGCCGCGATCAGAAAGGCAATAGCCGTGTAGACGGCGAATGTGCGGAGAACTCGGGGCGGGCGGGCTTCCTTGCCCAGCGCCACGTGTTCAGTATCAATCCGACGCGCGCGGTCCCTGCCGCGTCCAAGAGATTGCGTACAAGGCATGTCGGGCGTCTGGACGACTTACTTGAGCAAACGTAGGTAGCAAAACAAGGTATCTTGCGCGCCCCTAGAATCCCGCCGAATGAACCTCTCAGTCGTATTCGTCGGCACTGCCGCGTCCGCGCCGACCGCCAGACGCGGGCTTTCTGCTCTCCTCGTCCGTCGTGGGGGGGATCAGTTGCTGTTCGATTGCGGCGAGGGCACGCAGCGCCAGTTGATCAAATCGGTCGGTTTGGCCGACATCGAGCACATCTTCATCAGCCATTTCCACGCCGACCATTTTCTCGGTCTCCCGGGCATGCTCAAGACGTTTCAGTTGCGCGGGCGAACGCTGCCTCTGACGATTTACGGGCCGCGCGGACTCGAACGGACGATGGCGGATCTGGAGCCACTCTATGGGCGGCTTCCGTATGACTTGACGATCTACGAACTCGCACCGCACGAACAGCTCGGCTTCAAGGGATTCACCGTGAGTGCTTTTCCCGTGGCGCACACGAACAACTCCGTCGGGTATGCGTTGATAGAGCACGATCGGCCCGGGCACTTCGATGAGGAGTCGGCGACAAAGCTCGGCGTGACGCCCGGCCCCGACTTCGGCACGTTGCAGCGCGGAGGAGAAGTCAAGCTGGCCGATGGAAGTGTCGTCAAAGCAGACCAGGTGGTCGGGCCGGATCGTCGAGGACGTCGTGTCGTCTACACCGGCGACACAGCCCCGTGCGAAAGCGTGCGCGAGGCAGCTCGAGGAGCAGACCTTCTGGTGCACGAATCGAGCTTCAGCGACGAGGAGGTCGACCGCGCGGCCGAAACGCGACACAGCACTGCTCGTCAGGCTGCTGAGATTGCGCGCGACGCTGGCGTTGCTTTGCTGTGCCTGACCCATGTCTCCGGGCGCTATCTCGGCAAGGAGCTGCGCGCCGAGGCGCGCGAAGTGTTCGCCAACACCGAGCTTCCCCGCGATTTCGACGTCGTGGAGCTTCCCTTCCCAGAGCGCGGAAGCCCGTACCTGGACATCGAGCGCGATTGAATTTGTCGGCACGATCGTCGATTGTTTTCGACAGAAGTACCTGTTAGTCTGCGTGCAGGTCGTCGAGCAAAGTTCAGTTGCCGCCGATTGTCAGTTCTGAAGCAGAACTGTCCAATGCAAGATTGTTGAATGACTGCCCTTTAACACGGTCCCGAGAGGCCAAGAAGGAGCCAGATGAATCCCACTGCCGCGAAGGTGGTGTTCGACCACGCCGATCTCGGTCGCACGCTCGTGCGCATCGCTCATGAGATCGTCGAAAAGAATGGCGATCGTCCGTTCGCGCTCGTCGGCATCCATCGTCGCGGCGTTCCGGTCGCCGAACGACTGGCCGACCGCATACGCGACTTCGACGGGCGTGAAGTACCCGTGGGGGAATTGGACATCTCGTTCTATCGCGACGACATCGGCCATCGCGGCGGGCAGTCCGGCCAGCCGGTCGTGCATTCATCCAAGCTGGATTTCTCCATTGACGATCACGTGATCGTGCTCGTCGACGACGTTCTGTTCACCGGTCGCACAGTTCGCGCAGCCATCGATGCACTGTTCGATTTCGGCCGACCGCCGGCCGTGCAACTCGCCGTCCTCGCCGATCGCGGTCACCGCGAGTTGCCTATTCGACCTGACTTCGTCGGCAAGAATTTGCCCACGAGCATCGATGAGCGTGTCAATGTGCGGGTGACTGAGATTGACGAGATTGACGAGATCGCGATCGCCGCGGCGAGTCGGACCGCCAGCGCGGAAGGCGTTTGACGATGCGCAATCTCCTTGGTATTGCGGATCTTGAGCGCGGGCAGATCGAACGGCTTCTCGATCGCGCCGAAAGCCTCGCAGCGCTCTCAGAACGGGAAAACAAGAAACTTCCAACGCTGTCCGGTCGCACGATCGTCAATCTCTTTTTCGAAAACTCGACGCGCACAAGTTCCTCATTCGATCTTGCTGCCAAACGACTCAGCGCTGACACGGTTTCGATCAAGGCCGCAAGTTCAAGCGTTGAGAAGGGCGAGTCGCTCAGGGACACGGTGCAGACGCTCTCGGCCTACGGACCTTCGGCGATCGTCGTGCGCAGTCCATACGTTGGCGCGCCGGGGATGATCACCCGCTGGACCGACGCCGCCGTGATCAACGCCGGAGACGGCAAGCACGAGCACCCGACCCAAGCCTTGCTCGACGCCTACACGCTGCGGCGCAGGCTTGGCAAGCTCGACGATCTGAACATCTGGATCGTCGGCGACGTATTGCACAGCCGCGTCGCGCGCTCAAACATCTTCTGCCTGACCAAACTCGGCGCGAAGGTGACCGTTTGCGGGCCGCCGACGCTGATCCCGCGCCAGATCGAGGAACTCGGCTGCGAGGTGTCGTACACGCTTACCGGATCTGAAGAAGCCGACGTGCTCTATGTACTGAGGATGCAGAACGAGCGCATGAGCGCCGACGACACCTTCATCCCGTCGATCCGCGAGTACGCCAGCCGGTACCAGATCAATGGCGAGCGTCTCGGCCGCGACCAGCTGTTGATGCACCCGGGTCCGGTCAATCGCGGCGTCGAGCTCTCACCGGATGTGGTCGATGCGCCGCAGTCTTTGATCACCGAGCAGGTAGCGGCTGGAGTTGCCGTCCGGATGGCTGTCTTCTATGAGCTGCTTGCAACCAGAGGTCCAGACGACACCGACGGCCAACTGAAAGCGGCCGAGGCAGTCGCAATCGCCCCGGAGGATTCGCGATGACTGACAAACCCAAACTGCGACTGGCCGAACCGCTCGATGTGCTTCCGGATCTCGCTGGGCCCCCGTCCGCCGAGTGCCTCTCGTTTCGCGGCGGCGATGCAGCGAATCTCTTGATCCGCGGCGCGCACGTGCTTGACCCAGCAGCAGACGTCGACGCAGTACTCGATGTGCTCATCCGCGACGGGAAGATCGTCGAGATTGGTAGCGGGCTAACCGCTCCCGACGGCTGCGAGGTCGTCGACGCTGCCGGAAAGCACTTGTTCCCAGGGTTTGTCGACCCACACGTGCACCTGCGCACGCCTGGCTTTGAGTACAAGGAAGACCTCGCCACCGGCACGCGCTCGGCTGCGGCGGGCGGATTCACGTCGATCATCGCGATGGCCAACACCAATCCGCCGGTCGACAGTGCTGGTGCATTGCGCTCGCTGCGCATGCGGGCGGCTGAAGAAGCCGTGATCCCAGTCGGATTCTCCGCGACGGTGACAAAAGGCATGAAAGGGCTGGAGCTGTCAGAGATGGCGGATCTGGCCGAGGCTGGGGCGGTTTGCTTCACCGACGACGGCCTGCCGATTGCCGACGCGGGCCTAATGCGGCAAGCACTTCAATACCAGCGCCTCGCCGGTCGCGTGATCGCGCTTCACCAGGAAGATCCACGACTTGCGCGAGGCGGCGTGATGCACGAGGGCGCAGTTTCGGCACGGCTCGGGCTGGCCGGCATCCCGCCGGCTTCAGAGAGCACGCTGATCGCACGCGACGCCCTGCTCGCCGAGTATGAGGACGGCCGTATCCACGTGCAGCACCTCTCCAGCATTCAGTCGATCGAGGCGATCGCGGCCGCGAAGCAACGCGGCGTCAAGATCACGACCGAAGTCACTCCGCACCACCTGTCGCTGACCGATGAGGCCATCGGCGACGGCACGGACGCGAACTTCAAGATGAATCCACCGCTACGTACGGAGGCCGATCGCCTCGCGCTGATCGAAGGATTGCGCGATGGAACAATCGACATCATCGCCACGGACCACGCGCCGCACGCTGCGCACGAGAAGGAGATTCCCTTTGAACAGGCGGCGATGGGCGTTACCGGTCTGGAGACATCGTTTCCCGTCGTCTACACCGATCTCGTCCTGCCGGGGATATTGCCGCTTGAGTTGGTGATCGACCGCCTGACCCACGGCGCGGACCTGTTTGATTTGGATCGACCGCTGATCGCCAAGGACGAACCCGCGAACCTCACGCTGATCGACCTCGAAGCAGAATGGATCGTCGGCGAGGAGGGCTACGAGAGTCGCTCTGACAACAGCTGCTTCGCCGGTAAACGCGTACAAGGAAAAGTGTTGCTGACGGTTGCCAGCGGCGTCACGGCGCATCGCTCTCGCAGCATTGCACTCCAGGAGGCTTCCAACTGATGACGGAGCGCAAGCCCGCATACTTACTGCTCGAAGACGGCACACGGCTGGACGGATTTGCCGCCGGCGCCGACGCGGCTGCCACCGGCGAGGTCGTGTTCAACACCTCGATGACCGGATACCAAGAGGCAGTGACCGACCCGAGTTATCGCGGTCAGATAATCACCTACACGTACCCGATGGTCGGCAACTACGGCGTGGCCGAGCAGTTCATGGAATCGGATGGGGCTCATGCGCGCGCCGTGGTCATGCGCGAGATTGCGCCTTCAGGGACTCCCGACTTGCAGGGCGACTGGGAGAAGTGGCTGATCGAGCAGGGCGTGCCCGGAATCACCGGCGTCGACACGCGCGCGCTGGTCCGCCACATCCGCGACAAGGGCGCGATGCGCGGCGGGATCTTTGACGGCGCGATGGATGAGGGCGAGGCGCGGGCGCTGATCGGCGTCGAGCCGACGATGAGCGGTCAGGATCTGGCACGCGAAGTCACTCCTGTCGAAACGATTTTTCACAGCGAAGGCGATGGGCCGTTGGTCGTAGCGATCGATACCGGAATCAAGCGGTCGATCATCGAAAACCTTGTCAGTCGCGGCGTTCGCCTCGAACTTCATCCCTGCGACACGCCTGCGGAGACGCTGCTTGCGCGCGACCCGGACTTCTTCTTCCTGGCCAATGGCCCTGGCGACCCGGCCGCACTCGACTACGTCGTCGAGAACGTGCGCGGTCTGCTCGGCAAGAAGCCCGTTTTCGGTATCTGTCTCGGCCATCAGTTGATGTGTCGCGCGATCGGCCTGGAAACGTACAAGCTCCCGTTCGGCCACCGCGGTGCCAATCACCCGGTCAAGGACCTCGCGACAGGAAAGATCGACATCACCTCGCAGAACCACGGCTTCGCCGTGCAGACGCCAGATGGATCGGGCACGATCGAGGGCGACGAGCCGGTGCGCTGGGAGACTGACTTCGGCGCGGCCGAGCTCAGTCACTTGAACTTGTATGACCGCACGGTCGAAGGTCTCGTTCTCAAGGACGTCTCGGGCGCGACGGTCCAGTACCACCCAGAGGCCGGGCCGGGACCGCACGACGCGCTCTATCTATTTGATCGCTTTCTGGCTCTCGCGGAGGCGCGCTAGATGCCAAGACGCGATGACATCGAAAAGATCTGCATCCTCGGCTCGGGACCGATCATCATCGGGCAGGCCGCGGAGTTCGACTATTCCGGCGTGCAGGCATGCCGCGTTCTACTGGACGAGGGCTACGACGTGGTTCTGGTCAACAGCAATCCGGCAACGATCATGACCGACCCTGAATTTGCCGACCGGACGTACATCGAACCACTGACTCCCCGCGCGGTAACCGCGGTGTTGGAGCGGGAGCGGCCCGACGCACTTCTGGCGACGCTTGGCGGCGGCACGGCGTTGAACCTTGCCCGCGATCTATCCGAGAGCGGAACTCTTGAGCGGCTCGGGATCGAGATGATCGGCGCCAATTACGAGTCGATGAAGCGCGCTGAGGAACGCGAGCTGTTCCGCGAGGTGGTTCATTCGATCGGGCTGCGCTGCGCAGGGTCGATCGTTGTGCGCGACACAGCTGGCGACGGCAATCTTCCCGAATCGGAGATCGAACGCGTAATTTCTGAGGTCGGCCTTCCGGCGATCATTCGGCCGGGCTACACGATGGGCGGCTTCGGCGGCGGTATCGCTTACGAACGCGACGAACTACGCACGATGCTCGGCGCCGCGCTGGCGGCGAGCCCGATCGGCGAGACGCTGGTTGAGCAGTCGCTGCTCGGTTGGGGCGAGTTCGAACTTGAAGTCATGCGCGATCGCAACGACAACGTCGTGATCATCGCTTCGATCGAGAACATAGACCCGATGGGCGTTCACACCGGCGATTCAGTCACCGTCGCACCACAACAGACGTTGTCCGACGACAAGTACCAAGAACTGCGCGATCAGGCGATTGCGATCATCCGCGCCATTGGGGTGGAGACCGGCGGCTCGAATGTGCAGTTCGCCGTCAATCCCGCCGACGGCGACATCGTCGTGATCGAGATGAACCCGCGCGTGTCGCGTTCGTCGGCGCTCGCGAGCAAAGCGACGGGTTTCCCGATCGCGAAAATCGCCGCGCGTCTGGCCGTTGGCTACACGCTTGACGAGATCCCGAACGACATCACCGAGAAGACCTCGGCGGCATTTGAACCGACTCTCGACTACGTGGTTGTCAAGTGGCCACGCTTCGCTTTCGAGAAGTTCGCGGGCGCCGACGACGTATTGACCAGCCAGATGAAGTCGGTCGGCGAAGCAATGTCGATCGCGCCAACCTTCAAACAGGCTTTCGAGAAGGCATGGCGTTCGCGCGAGCTCGACAAGCCGCCGAGCGTGGATTTCTCCAAAGCGGACCTGCTCGAGAAACTCAAGCGGCCGGGCGCCGATCGCTTTGAGCTGCTCTTTGAGGCGATCCGAAAAGGCGCCACCGTGACCGAACTGAATACGTCGACGAACATCGATCCGTGGTATCTCGGGCAGTTCAAGGAGTTGGTGCGCGACGGCACGGCAATCGAACCGGGTCAGCAACGCGTTTATCGAGCGGTGGACACATGCGCGGCGGAATTCGAAGCTGCCACGCCGTACTTCTACTCGGGCTACGAGCGCGTAGGACCCGAAGGCCCCAAGCACGAAATCGACCGCGGTGACAAGCCCAGCGTGATGATCCTCGGCTCCGGTCCGAACCGGATTGGCCAGGGCATCGAGTTCGACTACTGCTGCGTCCATGCCGCGATGACGGTGCGCGAGCTCGGCCGCGACGCGGTGATGGTCAACTGCAATCCAGAGACCGTCAGCACTGATTACGACGTGTCCGATCGACTCTATTTCGAGCCGCTGACGCTCGAGGACGTTCTCGCGATCGTCGAGGTTGAGCAGCCGGAAGGCGTGATCGTTCAATTCGGCGGGCAGACGCCACTCAAACTCGCGGCAGGTTTGGCAGAGGCTGGCGTGCCGCTGCTCGGTACCGGCGTGGACGCGATCGACCATGCTGAAGATCGCGAGCGGTTCGGCGATCTACTCGACCGCGCGGGCATCGCCTGCCCGCCATATGGCATCGCCCGCAGCTCTGACGAGGCTCGGATCACGGCCGAGCGCGTCGGTTTCCCGCTGCTGATCCGCCCGTCATACGTGCTCGGTGGCCGCGCGATGTTGATTTGTTACGACCACGGCCAGCTTGAGGAGTATCTCGCCTCCGAGGCAAAGGCACTCGGACTCGACAGCCCGACGATCGATGGAGTACGCGATCAGGTGTTGTTGCTCGACCGCTTCCTCGAAGACGCGATCGAGATCGACGTTGACGCGCTTTGCGACGGCGAAACCGTGCATGTCGGCGCGGTGATGCAGCACGTCGAAGAGGCGGGCGTGCACTCCGGTGACTCGGCCTGCGTGATCCCGGCGATGTCGATCGGGCCCGAGGCTTACGAGACGATCCTCGCGCACACCAAGAAAATCGCACTGGAGCTCGGCGTGATCGGGCTTATCAACATCCAGTATGCGGTGGCCGGTGACGAGGTCTACGTCATCGAGGCGAATCCTCGCGCATCCAGGACGGTGCCGTTCGTGAGCAAAGCAACCGGCGTCTCACTGGCCAAGGTCGCCTGCCGTCTGATGCTGGGCGAACGGCTGGCCGACATTGATCTGCCGCAGGGCGGGACCGACCACGTGAGCGTGAAGGAGGCGGTACTTCCGTTCCAGCGCTTCCCCGGCGCGGACGCGATGCTTGGCCCGGAGATGCGCTCTACCGGCGAAGTGATGGGCGTGGCCGACGACTTTCCGACCGCATTCGGCAAAGCACAGGGAGCCGCCGGTGCCGCGCTGCCCGATGGAGGCACGGTGTTCATCACCGTCCACGACCGCGACAAGCCGGCGGCCACACAGCTCGCCGCGACACTGCATGACCTCGGGTTCAAGATCATCGCCACTGGGGGTACCGCGCGATCAATTCGCCGCATGGGCATTCCAGTGGAACCAATAAACAAGCTCGGCGAGGGCGAGAACAACGTCGTTGAATGGATCGAGCGCGGAGACGTCGACATGGTGGTCAACACACCGTCCGGCAGCGGGGCGCGCGCGGATGGCTACGAGATCCGAATTGCCGCAACAGCTCGCGGAGTCCCCTGCGTGACCACAATGACCGGCGCGAGCGCGGCGGCACGCGCGATCGCCGCGATGCGTATCCATGGCGACGAGGTGCGCTCACTTCAGGAACTACATGGCGATGGCGCGCCGGCAGCCGCAGGACAAGGTGCTCCGGCTTGAGCGACGCGCTTGGCATTGAGCGACCGCAGGCTCCCTTCGGTCGGCGCGTTGCGGCGGTGACGGCGCGGATCGAACACGGGCCATACGTTTCGCTGACCGTGCGTGACAGCGGCGGGCCACGGCCAATTGCCGGCCAGTTCTACATGCTGCAGACGGTCGAAGACTGGGGCGGTGGAGTTGACGGTCGGCCGTACCTTCCGCGCGCGCTTTCGTTCGCTCGCGTCGAGCAAGAGGGCGATGGATTGCTATTGGACTTCTTGCTTGAAGACGTCGGCCCAGGCACTCACCGGATCACTGAGCTGGCGGTGAACGACGAAATGTTGATCGCCGGTCCGTTCGGAAACGGGTTTGAGCTGAACGCCGCGAGTTGGCCGATTTTGGTGGCCGGCGGCATCGGGCTTGCGCCGATTGTCGCGCTTGACGACGAGATTCGCGATCTCGACGGGGTGCGTGCAACGATTTTCGTTGGCATGCGCACAAATGAACACGCCAGCGCTGCTGCGCACTACGGCTTGGAGCACGAGCTGGCCACCGAGGATGGATCAAGCGGAGTTCGTGGCTACGTGACCGAGCTGCTTGCTCCGCTGCTCAGTGCTAAAAATGCCGACCACGTGGTTTATGCCTGCGGGCCGCCACCGATGCTTGAGGCGGTCCGCTCCATCTGCGCCGAACACGAAATCTCGTGCCAATTGGCGATGGAGTCAGGGATGGCATGTGGATTCGGCGCATGCTTCGGATGCGTGGTGCCCACACACGACGGATACACGCGATTGTGCGTTGATGGGCCGGTGTTGGACGGCGACAAGCTGGACACGGCACTCGTGGCCGGGGCGGGACACTGAGGCGTGATTGCGTTTTGCGGCATCGAGCTGAGCAACCCGGTGATCAACGGATCGGGAACCTTCGACGCGCTGGCCGCGCGGCGAGTGTTCGGCGAGGCCTTCGAGCGCGACTTTCCTTTCTCTGCCTACGTCTCGAAAACGATCACGCTCGAACCGCGCGCAGGAAATCCGCCGCCGCGCCTCTGGGAACTCGGCCAGGGAATGATCAATTCGATCGGTTTGCCGAACAAAGGGCTTGCACGTTTCATCGATGAGGATCTTCCCGAGTACGCCACGCTGCCGGCTCCATTGATCGTTTCGATCATGGGTTTCAAGCCAGAAGAGCTGGTGACGATGCTTCAGCTACTGGATGGACGCGACGAGATCGCGGCGATCGAACTCAACTTCTCGTGCCCGAACGTAAAGACGGGAAACATCGTCGGTTCGGATCCGGTCGAGAGCGAGGCGATGATGACCGAGTTGCGTCCGCACTCGACGAAACAGCTGATCGCCAAACTCGCGCCGTCCACGTCGCGACCGGACCTCGTTGCCGCTGCCGCGGAAAGTGCCGGGGCCGATGCGATCTCATTGATCAACACGCTTCCGGGAATGGCATTTGCTCCGGGATCGAAAGAACCGTGGCTCGGAGCAGGCAGCGGTGGGATCTCTGGCCCGGCGATTCGTCCAGTTGCACTGGGACAGGTTGCCCGAGTTGCCTCGACCGTGCGAATTCCGATCGTCGGCATGGGCGGTGTCGAGAATGGGAGAGATGCTGCAGCGCTGATTGACGCCGGAGCGACGCTGGTGGCGGTCGGCACTGAAAACTTCCGCGATCCGGCGGCCGGAAATCGCATCGCAAGCGAGCTTTTGCAGATTCGCGGGGACCGCGTCGCGACCGTTTGAGTGCCTCCAGTTGTCGCGCTTTTTGCCGCGCCTGGGGGTCAAGCAACCGTGAACTCGACTGAACCTCAACCTCAGGTCGAGGTGAATCACGAAATTTCCTGTCACGCAATGGTGAAAACATGCCTATCATTCCCGCCATGTCCCAACCCGCCACCAAGTCTCCAAACACCGATTCGGCAGCAGAACTCAGGTCGCCGAAGGTGAAAGGGGAGGCGGCAGGAGTGGCGGTTTCCGACCACGCTGGAGACGCGGGAACACTCGCAGAAACGCCTGATCGCTCGCCATCGCAGCGACTTGAGGCACTGAAGCTGGCCAACGCTGTGCGCACCGAGCGCGCGACCCTGAAGCGCGATCTGAAGGCCGGTCGCGTACGCATCGAGCAGGTTCTGGCCGACCCGCCGGAGTGCGTGCACTCGGCAAAGGTCGCTGACATCATGCTCGCCGTTCCGCGCTACGGCCGCGTCAAAGTTTCGAAGATTCTCCAGCGCTGCCGCATCTCGCCGAGCAAGACCGTCGTCGGTCTCTCGGAGCGCCAGCGCGGCGAACTGATCGACGCTCTTCGTCGCCCCTAATCGAACTCGCGAGATGGACGGCAACGACGCAGCGGCCGCACCCGCCGTGTTCGTGATCACCGGTCCGTCGGGCGTCGGCAAGGGAACTCTGATTCGCGCGCTGCGCGAACGGCACCCAGAACTCGGGCTCTCGATTTCTGCGACCACACGAACGCCGCGCGAGGGCGAGCACGACGGAGTCGAGTATCACTTCCTCAGCGACGAAGAGTTCAACTCGCGAGTGGCCGACGGGGATTTTGTCGAGCACGCCGCGTACAGCGGCCACCAGTACGGCACACTGCGCAGCGAGCTCGAGAAGAACGCCAACGCTGGCGGAGTCGTGCTGGAAATCGAACTCCAGGGCGCACGCTTGATCAGGGCGGCAATGCCGGAGGCACTGCAGATCTTCATCGCGCCGCCATCGGCTGAAACTCTGCGCGAGCGTTTGGTCGGCCGCGGTACGGATTCGGCGGAAGACATCGAGCGCAGGTTGAAGGTCGCCGAAGAGGAACTGGCGGCGCGCGGCGAATTCACCCATGTCGTCGTGAACGACCAGATTGCTCGCGCCGTCGACGAACTCGAAGCGATCGTCCAGTCCCGACGCCAGCAGGCACCGTAACCCGCGCCCGTTACTATCAGTCCCAATCCAAAAGTTTTCAAGGAGTTCCTGTGGTTGAACCACGCGTAGACAAATTGCTCGAAAAGATCGACTCGCAGTACGCGTCCGTGATCGTCGCCGCCAAGCGCGCCCGCCAGATCAGCTCGTACTACCACGGCCTCGGCGAGGGTCACTTCGGCGAGTACGTCCCGCCGATGGTCGACACCCGCTCAAAGAACTACCTGACGATCGCCCTCGAAGAGATCGAGGCCGACAAGCTCAAATACCAATACCGCTAACCCACTAAGAACATGGTTTGCCTTTTTGGGGAACCTTGTTTCGGTTGTTGGGGGTGCTTTGGTCGCGGTTCATTTCTTGGTTCGCTCTCGCACGCACGCTTTCACCCGCGCCAATCTGCGCGAAAACCGCCGATAATCCCTGAATGGCCCGAATACTTCTAGGAGTCAGCGGCGGAATCGCCGCGTACAAATCGCTCGAGTTTGCTCGGCTGGCGATCAAGGCCGGCCACGTCGTTCGAGCGGTGCAGACCCCCGACAGCGTGAACTTCGTCGGCAAGGCTTCGTTCGAGGGAATCACGGGCGCGCCAGTGTTGACAAGTCAGTTCGAACGCGATCCGGCGGGCGGCGCGTTCCCTGATCAGCAGCGCCCAGATCACGACCCGATCTCACACCTTGAACTGGCGGCGAACTGTGACGTCTACGTGATTGCGCCTGCGACAGCGAACACGATCGCAAAGCTGGCCTACGGCATGGCGGACAACATGGTCACTGCGCTCGCGCTCTCGTGCCGCAAGCCAATCGTCGTTGCGCCGGCGATGAACAACGACATGTACCTGAACGCCGCGACACGCGACAACATCGAAACGCTGCGCAGTCGTGGGATCACCGTGCTCGATCCCGGAACTGGCGAACTCGCTTCAAAGGGCGAGTACGGCATCGGACGGCTGCCCGAGCCGAGCGACCTGCTCACGGCAACAGTTCGCGCGATCGCCCGCGGAGAGGTTCCGTTCGCGCCGAAGTCGCTCGACGGTTTGAAGATGCTCGTGACTGCGGGTGGGACGCGCGAGCCGATCGACTCCGTCCGATTTGTCGGCAATCGCTCGTCGGGCAAGATGGGTTTTGCCGTCGCCGATGCAGCGGCGGCCCGGGGCGCCGAGGTCACGGTCGTCGCGGCAAACGTTTCGCTCGCCCGCAACGCTGACATCGACTACATCGATGTATCGACGGCGGCGGAGCTCGAGTCGGTCGTACGCGCAGAGTTCGTCAAGAGTGATGCGCTGGTGATGGCGGCCGCAGTCGCGGACTTTCGCCCGGCGGACCCGGAGGACGGCAAGATCAAGAAAGCCGGCCGCACGGGGATGACCGTTGAGCTGGTCGCGACCAGCGACGTTTTGTCCGGACTGCAGGATTTGCGCGAGCCGGGCCAGGTAGTCGTCGGCTTCGCGGCGGAAGCCGGTGAGGCTCTGCTCGGCGAGGCTAGGCGCAAATTGGAGAGCAAGGGGCTAGACATGATCGTCGCAAACGACATCTCCGAACCTTCGATCGGATTCGAATCCGACGACAACGAAATCACGCTGCTGGTCGAAGGCTGCGAGCCGGAGCACCCGCCGCGCGGGACGAAAAGCGAGATTGCGAACGTTATCGTCGGGCGCATCGAGTCACTCGTGCGAACGCAAGGCGACAGCGCTCGGGTATAATCGGCTGCGCAGACCTCCCTGATAACGGTGGCCTCCCGAGTAGGGCGGCGTCCGCGGATTGAAGGAAGTGGGCCACAAGCCCACTTTTTCGTTTCTGAAGGTCGTTTTTGGGGCGGTTTGCAGCCTCAAAAATCGCTGAAGCATCGCTTCGGAAAGCACCGTGACCGTGATCGAGCAGATCCAGACAGAGATCGAAACCCGGCTGGCCGAGTCCGAGCCACAGGTCGAACTGCTGCTCTGTGAAATGAGCGGCGAGACCGTTCGGATCTTTATCGACCACCCCGAAGGTGTTGACCTGGCGCTCTGCGAGCGCGTAACTCGTGCGTTGCGATCCGTTCGCGAGAACTACGGGCTGGAAGTTTCGTCGCCAGGCCCCAAGCGCCCATTGACAAAGCCGGATCACTACCGTCGATTTGTCGGGCGTCGTGCGAAGATCCGAACCCGTTCGGATCACGAGGGGAGAAAGAGCTTCACCGGCGAATTGATCGCTGCCGACGATTCCGGCGTGACGATCGGCGCCGACGGACAGATTCTCACCCTGCCATACGACGACATACACAGATCGAACCTCGTTCCCGAAACTGCTGGAGCGCCGGTGAAGAAAAAGCCGACGCCGAAAAAGTCGAATCGGGCGAAAACTAAATAAAGCCAAAAACTAAATAGAAAGTTCAGAGGGCACCCCTCCAAATGTCCCAGGAAATAGTTGACGCAATCAAGCTGCTCGAGCGCGAAAAAGGCATCGACAGCGAAACTTTGATGACGGCGCTCGAAGACGCGCTGCTCTCGGCATACAAAAAATCTCCGGGATCGGCCAAATACGCGCGCGTCGAGCTCGACCGCGACAGCGGTGACTTCCTGGTTTATGAACTTCTTGTGCCCGAAGACCTCGAGGACGAGTTGCTCGATGAGGTCTACGAACAAGAGTCGACGATCGACCCCGAAACCGGTGAGCGTCGCATCATCGAAGAACCGGACATCGCTCCGGAGAAACTCGCCGAACACCGCGACAAGATTCCTGAGCGCGACGTCACGCCGGAGAACTTCGGTCGCATTGCCGCGCAGACCGCCAAGCAGGTCATCTATCAGCGCATCCGCGAGGCCGAGCGCACGATGATGTACGACGAGTACCACGATCGTGTAGGTGAGTTGATCACCGGAATCGTCCAGCAGACCGACCACCGCTACACGTTGGTTCAGCTCCGCGAGCGCGTCGAGGCATTGCTGCCCAAGAGCGAACAGGTGCCGCGCGAGCGCTACGAACACGGTGCCCGCATCAAGGCAGTGATCACAGACGTGTCGGCAGAGACCAAGGGTCCGAGCATCGTCGTCAGCCGCCGCAATCCGGAGTTGATTCGAAAGTTGTTCGAACTGGAAGTGCCGGAGGTCGCCGACGGACTGGTCGAGATTCAGAACGTTGCGCGAGAGCCCGGCTTCCGCAGCAAGATCGCTGTCGTCTCGCACGCCGACGGTGTGGACCCGGTCGGCGCCTGCGTCGGACCGCGCGGATCGCGTGTGCGCATGGTCGTATCTGAACTGCGCGGCGAGAAGATCGACATCATCCCCTTCAACGAAGAGCCCGCCCGCTTCGTCGCCAAGGCGCTCGCGCCGGCCCGCGTGCGCGAGGTGCTCGTCGACGACGAGAATCAGCAGGCGACCGTGATCGTGCCCGACGACCAGCTATCGCTGGCGATCGGCCGCGAGGGCCAGAACGCACGCCTTGCAGCTCGCCTGACGGGATGGCGTATCGACATCCGTTCGGAGAGCGACTTCGCGACCGACGAGGGCGACATCGAGGGTGACGAAGAGTCCGAAAATGTTGGTCGCTGTCACGCGATCCTCAGCAACGGCCGCCTCTGCCCGAACGCGTCGCTGCCCGGTTCGCGCTACTGCGGACTTGACGCCCACCAAGCGTTGCTCGACCAAGAAACCGACTACGTCGACCCGTCGATGGCCGAAGCGATCGAAGCGGCCGACGAGGGAGAAGCACCGGAACCAGCGATCGAAACCGCCGCCGAGGCTGCTGCCGACGGCGTGACGCTTGCGGAGACCGTTGACTCTGGAGTGCCGACCGAGGCCCCGATCGATGAGACCGAGGACGAGCCGGTCATTGACGGCGGCTCGATTGAGGCTGAGGCCGAGGGGGCAGCGGACGTCGATGAAGGTGCGATCGAGGCTGAGTCGATTGTTGAAGCCGTTGAAGCTGCTCCGGTCGCCGACGTGGACGCCGAAGACGCAATCGAAGTGGCCGAGGCCGCCGCAGAACCCGAGTTCGTCGAGGACGGCGCCACTCCGGAAGCAGAAATTCTTGAAAATGATGACGCTGCCGCCGACTCATCGGTCGGTACTGGGTCACCCGAGGACACCGAGTAAGGGGCCTGACCAACTAGATGGCAAAAGTACGCGTACACGAGCTTGCCAAGCAAGCAGGAATCTCCAGCAAGGAGATGCTCGCCCTGCTGCAAAAGGCGGGCATTGAGGTGAAGACCGCGTCTTCCGGTGTCGAGGACGACATCGCCGAAAAGGTGCTCAAGGTCGCGGCGCGTCCGCGTGCGGCCAAGCAGGCTGCGGCCAAGCAGGCAGCCACCACGCCGACCGCCGCGCGCGGCACGGCTTCTGCAGGAGGCAGGTCGTCGGGTGGCAGTTCTCCGAAGTCCTACTCGGCGAGTCCCGACGGTGCAAAGACCGGTGGCGGCGCGAAATCACCGCCTAAGCCGAAGACTTCGTCGCCCAACGGCGGTGGCGGCGGTGGCGGCGGCGCAGGCGGCAAGATGCGTCGCGTCGTGATCGATTCGCAGGCAGCTCGCCGCGGACCCGGCGGCCCGCCTGCGGGGCAGCCGGCCCGGCCCAAGCGCGGAGGACGCCGTCGTCGACCGGTTTTCGAAGAACCGGTCGAGAAGGTTGAAGAAGAGTCGCTCGAACCGCAGACGCAGATCGTTCGCATCAACTCCGGCGCGACTGTCAAGGAAGTCTCAGAATCGCTGGGTGTGCCGGCGGCCGAAGTGATCAAGAAGTTGATGGATCTCGGTGAAATGGCGACCTTGACCCAGACGCTCACCGACGAGGCGATCGGTGTGATTGGCGAGGCATTCGAACGCGAAGTCGACCTGACGACGATCGCCGACGAGACGGACACCGAAGTCGCGACCGACGACGCGAAGTCCTTGGAAGAACGCCCGCCGGTCGTGACGATCATGGGTCACGTCGACCACGGAAAGACTTCACTGCTCGACGCGATCCGCGAAACCGAGGTTGCCGCTGGCGAGGCCGGCGGAATCACGCAGCACATCGGCGCGTACCAGGTCCACCGCGGCGAAAAATTGATCACGTTCATTGACACCCCGGGACACCAGGCGTTCACCGCCATGCGAGCGCGTGGTGCCAAGGTGACGGACGTTGCCGTGATCGTCGTCGCGGCCAACGATGGTGTGATGCCGCAGACCGAAGAGGCAATCGACCACGCCAAGGCCGCGGAGGTACCGATCGTCATTGCCGTGAACAAGATTGACGTCGAGGGCGCCGACCCACAAAAGGTTCGCACCGAACTTTCGGCGATGGGCCTTCAGCCCGAGGATTGGGGAGGAGAGACGATCTTCTGCGACGTGTCCGCGAAGAAGCGTGAGGGACTAGAGCACCTGCTCGACATGCTCCTGCTCGTCGCGGAAGTTGAAGAACTCAAGGGCAACCCGAACTCCGAGGCGTCTGGAACCGTGATCGAGTCGCAACTCGATCCGGGCAGAGGCCCGGTCGCGACGCTGCTCGTTCAGCGTGGCCGCCTGAAGGTCGGCGACGCCATGGTCGCCGGATCACAGTGGGGTCGGGTTCGCGCGATGCACGACCATCTCGGCAAGAAACTTGTGGAAGCCGAGCTCGGCGCACCGGTCGAAGTGCTCGGTTTCGACGGGGTGCCGGAAGCTGGAAACACGTTCCGTGTCGTGGAAACCGACCGAATCGCACGGTCGCAGGCGGCGGACCGCGCCAATCGACTCAAAACCGAGGCGATCGCCCGCCGAGCGCGCCTGAAGGTTTCCTTCGAGGATGCCTTCGCGCAGGCGCAGGAGGGCACGCTCAACACCTTGAACCTGATTCTCAAGGGCGACGTCGCCGGCTCGGTCGGAGCGCTCGAGGACGAGATCGCCAAGTTGCCGCAATCTGAGATCAAGGTCAACGTGATTCACCACGGCGTCGGCGGCATCAACGAGAGCGACGTGATGCTCGCGTCGGCGTCAGAGGCGGTCGTGATCGGCTTCAACGTACGGCCAGTCGGCGATTCGCGCCTGCTTGCGGAGCGCGAAGGCGTGGAGATCCGCACATACAACGTGATCTACAAGGCGATCGAAGAACTACGGTCGGCGATGCAGGGCCTGCTCGCCCCGGAAGAGGTCGAATCCTCGGTTGGTTCGCTCACCGTCCGCCAGACCTTCAAGGCGTCGAAGATCGGCACGATCGCCGGTTCGCACGTCGACAACGGCAAGGTAACGCGCGGAGCATCGGTGCGATTGGTGCGCGATGGCACGGTCGTTTACGAAGGCAAAATAGCGACCCTCCGGCGCTTCAACGACGACGTACGCGAAGTCACGGTCGGCATGGAGTGCGGTGTCGTGCTCGACAACTACGCCGACGTGAAGGAAGATGACGTGATCGAGGTGTACGAAGTCAAAAGCGTGGAGCGCGAGCTCGTTTGAGCGCGCGCTCGACGTGAATGCGGTGGCGGCGGCTCGGCCGGCCACCGAATCAAAATATTCCGGCCGATCCATCGGCAGTGGGAGCAAAATGCAGGGCGACAGAATGAGACGGGTCAACGAAGCGGTACGCGAAGTCGTGTCCAGCGGGGTCACGCGTGCCGCGGGCAACTCCGAACTCGGTTTCGTGACAGTGACAGGCGTCGAAACGAGTCCCGATCTTCGCCATGCCGTCGTCTTCGTCAGCGTTTTCGGTGACGATCAGCAGCGCGAGAGCTCGCTCGCAACACTGGAAGAGCTGCGACCGGATCTCCAGGCCGGGATCGCGACGCACCTGCGCATGAAAAACACGCCGATCCTGCGATTCGAATACGACGACAGCGTCGATCGCAGTATGCGCGTCACCAACTTGATCAATCAGGAGGCGGCGGCACTCGATAGATCCGTCGCGGACACGGAGGAAAATTCATGAGCGATCGCGCTGCGATCATCGAACGATTGCGCTCAGACGAGAAATTCTTGCTGACCACGCACGAGAATCCCGACGGAGACGCGCTCGGCTCGCTGGTCGGGATGAATGCTGTACTCCAGGGCCTCGGAAAAGACACAGTGATGTTTTTGCGCGAGACCGAGTTTCCGCTGCCGTACGAGTATCGCTACCTACTGGCCGACGATCAGGTGATTCATTTCGCCCCCGAGGATCTGCATGAACGCACGGTCATCTATCTCGACTGTGGCTCGTTCGAACGGATGGCCGTTGACTTTTTGAGCGACGATTCACTGACGCTGATCAACATCGATCATCACCACGACAACACTTGCTTCGGAACCTTCAACCTTGTCGAATCGAAGCGCTCGTCTACCGCCGAGATGGTCTATTCGATCGCCAAAGAATTGGGCGCCGAGTTGACCCCGTTCCTCGCCGACGCGCTGTACGTCGGGCTTGTGACCGACACCGGACGTTTCATGTACCAGAACACTGGTCCTGAAGCCCACGAAATGGCAGCGGATCTGCTGCGCAACGGGGTTGACGTACACGCCGCCTACACGCGTTTGTACGAGGATCAGCCGTTCGGAAAGGTGCAGCTGCTCGGTCGTGCGCTGAGCACGATTGCACGCTACGACGACGGTGCGCTGACGATCGTCAGCCTGACCAAATCCGATTTTGAAGAAACTGGTTCCGAGGAGACGTTCACCGAAGGAATCGTCGATTTCGCGCGCGGGATTGCGGGTACGGCGGTAGGCGCGATGTACCGTGAACTAACCGGCGAAGGACGCGAACATCTCGCGAAAATCAGCCTACGTTCATCGGACAACCGTGTCGACGTTTCCACGATCGCCCGCAGCTTTGGCGGCGGCGGCCACAAACAGGCAGCCGGCGCCACCACGGATCTCTCTCTTGAAGACGCGATTGAATCGATTCGCGCCGGAATTCGGTCACAGCTTGATGCCGAGCAGCAACCCGCTGCCTGAAGCGCCGCCTAGATCGCTGGCCGATCGCGTCCGATCGACACAATCCGAAACGCGATGACAAAAACCGGCAACATCGACTGCGGGGTGGTGCTGATCGACAAGCCCGCTGGAGTGACGTCGCACGACGTCGTCTTCGACGTGCGCCGTCGGCTGACAACGGCTGCCGGTCGCAAGGTGAGAACCGGTCATGCGGGCACGCTGGATCCCTTCGCCACCGGGTTGCTTGTCGTTCTGGTCGGACGCGCCACGCGCTTGCAGCAGTACCTCCAGCATCAACCGAAGACCTATCGCGCCGTGGCGAGACTCGGGTGGATTTCGAGCAGCGGAGACCGCGACGGTGATTTGACCGCGACCGGGCGTGTGCCGGCGGACCCGCAGTTGCCGACCGGGGAATTGGAGCTTGCCGTGCCGGCGTTGTCTGCGATCAGGGTCGACGGCGAGCGGCTCTACGCAAAGGCCCGTCGCGGCGATGAGTTTGAACCGCCCGTGCGCACGATGACCGTCTATCGTGCGGAACGAATGGAGCTGGAAGGCGACAAGGCGGTGTTCGAGATCGACTGCGCGGGCGGAACCTACATCCGCAGCGTGGTGGCGACGCTGAAGGACGCGTATTGCGACCAACTTGTGCGCACCAAAGTCGGCGAGCTGGATCTGAAGGATGCCGATCCCGATCGACTGCTCGATCCGCTCGACGTCCTCTCACACATCGATCGGCGCGATCTGACGGTTGCCGAAGCCACCACGCTGATCCATGGGCGCAGGCTCGACTCCGATCGAGAGGACGGGACGCTCGAACGACTTGTTGTCGAGGAACACCTGTTGGGCATCGGTCGAGTCACGGCAGGACAGCTGAAGGCAGAGACAAATCTCGCTGCTTCGGTTGAGGAGTTGATCGCTCGATGAGTATTGACATCGTGCATCTCAAAGATGCTGCACCACGGCCGCGACGCGTCGCGATCGGCACATTTGACGGCGTACACCTCGGCCACCGCAAGGTGATCACCGGCTCGCAAACCGTGCTCACGTTCGAGCCGCACCCACTGGTGGTGCTCAAGCACGATGCCGCGCCGAAGACGCTGACCGCCCTTTCGCTGAAGGCACGCCTGCTCGAGGAGATCGGCGTCGAAGAGATGGTGTTGATCGAGTTCAATCCAGATTTTGCGTCGATGGATGCCGAACGATTCGTGCGTGAGATTCTGATCGAACGACTCGGGGCGACGCACGTGTCTGTCGGCGAGAACTTTCGCTTCGGCAAGAAGGCACAGGGCGATCCGGAATTTCTTGCGAAGTTTGAGGAATTCGAGACGACGGTCGTGCCGTTGGTCGAGAACGGGGGAGAGATCGTCTCTTCGACCCAGATTCGCGGGCTCGTAGCGGCGGGCGATGTGGAGCGCGCTGACGAACTGCTCGGGTATCCGTTCACGATGGTCGGCGAGGTCAAGCACGGCGACAAGCGTGGCCGCGAGTTGGGCTTTCCAACGGCGAACCTCGAACCGGACGAGCACGACTGCGTGCCCGGCCACGGTGTTTACGCAGCCTTGACGAATGGCGTGGCAAGCGCCGTGAACGTCGGCGTGCGTCCAACGTTTCAGACCGGGCGGGGGTTACTCGTCGAGTCCTTCTTGATCGACTGGGAGGGCGATCTCTATGGCGAGACGGTTGAGGTCGCATTCCTCCAGCGACTGCGCGGCGAACGCCGTTACAACGGGGTAGATCCTTTGGTCGAACAAATGCGGGCCGACGTCGCGCAGGCGCGTGAAATATGCAACGCAGCGTTGAAGGCCTGAGACCGCCGGTCTCGGACCGAAACACCGCATTGCAAGCGGGTTCGCGCGCATCTCGGCGCCTGTTATCCTTCGCCGCTGTATGTCAGAACAAACTGCACAAGTAGCCGACGTCGTCGGCAAGTTCGGCAAGACAGCCGCAGACACCGGATCCACCGAGGTCCAGGTCGCGCTGCTCACCGAGCGCATCAACCACTTGACCGAGCACCTGCGTGATCACAAGAAGGATCACCACTCGCGACGCGGCCTCCTGAAAATGGTCGGTAAGCGTCGCCGTCTGCTCGACTACCTCAAGAAGCGCGACCTCGAGGGCTACCGCAAGTTGATTGCGGACCTCGGCCTGCGTCGCTAGTCGCGCCGCTCACCGAGCGCATCAACCACTTGACCTGCGGTTCGGTGACGTGCGATTCTTCGCGCGGCGCTAGTGTGCGCCGCCGTATTGATTCTTGCCCCAATTGCTAAGGAGAAAGACCCGATGGCTGCCACCGGAGACAAGGTCCCAGATTTCAAACTCAAGACGTTTGAAGGCGACGAGATAACTCCCGAAACGATCGCCGGAAAGCGCTCGTTGTTCTGTTTCTTCCCGTTCGCATTCAGTGGGGTTTGTACGGACCAGTTCAGCGTCTACCAAGCCGATATCGATCAGTTTCGTGAGCGTGGAGTGGACATCTACGCCATATCCGTTGACTCGCACCACGCCCAGAACGCTTTCAAGGAGAAGCTCGGCGCAACGGACATCACGTTCCTGAACGATTTCGAGCCAAAGGGCGCCGCAGCCAAGGCCTTCGACACCTACCGCGACGGCGGCTTCAACGACCGCTCAGTGGTCGAGCTGAAGCCCGACGGCACCATCGGCTGGTCAATCAAAATGCCAACCCCCGGGGAATTCCCCGACACCGCCACCGTCCTAGCCGGCCTCGACAGCTAAAAAGTCCGCAATTTCCGACCAAGGCCTCACACCAGGTGTGAGGCCTTGGTCGCAATTTGCGCGGTTTTGGGCGGTGTGGGCGGTGGATTGGGGCAACTGGTAGCCTGCTTTGCGAATAGCTGTCATAGAGCAGTAGAAATAGACGCCCCAACCGGGGGCGAAAGGAACAAAAAACTTCATGAGTCGTTTTGTTGAGCACCGTGTAGCGGTGCAGGTCGGTGAAACCGAGATGTCGTTCACGACCGGAAAGCTCGCCAAGCAAGCAGGCGGAGCTGTTGTTGTCCAAGGTGGAGACACCGTCGTGCTGGTTACGGCGACCGCCGGAGCCGACCGAGGCATGGACTTTCTCCCGCTGACGGTTGACGTCGAAGAGCGGATGTACGCCAAGGGCAAGATCCCTGGCTCTTTCTTCAAGCGTGAGGGCCGTTCAGGCGAGAAGGCCACGTTGGTCTGCCGCATGATCGACCGCCCGCTTCGCCCGTTGTTTCCGAACGGCTGGCGCCGCGATACGCAGATCGTTGCGATGCCGCTGTCGGTCGACGAGATCAACCCGTACGACATCCTCGCGATGAATGGTGCCTCGGCGGCGCTGATGATCAGCGACGTGCCGTACGTCACGCCGATCGGCGCCGTTCGCGTTGGTCTGATTGAGGGCCAGTTCGTCGTCAATCCGGATGAGGACTCGCTCCTCCCCGAGGGCGAAAGCACGCTTGACCTGGTCGTCGCAGGTAGCTCCGAGGCCATCCTGATGGTCGAGGCGGGCGCCGACGAAGTGACCGAGGCCGAAGTGCTCGATGCACTCGACATCGCTCACACCGAGATCAAAAAGATCTGCGCCGCCCAAGAAGAGCTGCGCAAGCTGGCCGGCAAGGAGAAGATTGAATTCGAGGCACCGGCAGTCGACGAGTCTCTCGTCGCCGAGGTCGAGGGCAGCCACGGCGCCGCAATGCGCGAGGCCGTAACTGTCCCCGAGAAGCTCGAGCGCTACGCCAAGATCGACGAGGTCAAGGCCGCGATCGCCGAGGCATATGCACCTGCCGACGACGCGGACGAAGAGGCCGCCGAGCAGCGCGTCAAGGACGTCAGCAAGGCAGCCGGCGCGCTCGAGAAAAACATCACCCGTCAGATGATCGCCGTCGACAAGAAGCGTCCCGACGGCCGTGCCCAGGACGAGGTCCGTCCGATCGAATGCGAAGCGGGCATCATTCCGCGCACGCACGGCTCGGGCCTCTTCACGCGTGGCGAAACCCAGATCCTGTCGATCGCTTCACTGGGCACCACCCGCGAAGAGATGCGGCTCGACACACTCGGTCTCGAAACCACCAAGCGCTACTTCCATCACTACAACTTCCCGCCGTTCAGCGTCGGTGAAGCTGGCTTCATGCGTGGTCCCAAGCGCCGCGACATCGGTCACGGTGCGCTGGCCGAGCGTGCCCTCGTGCCGGTGATCCCGAGCACCGAGGACTTCCCGTACACGATTCGCGTTGTATCGGAAACACTCGAGTCGAACGGTTCGAGCTCGATGGGTTCGGTCTGTGGATCGACGATGAGCTTGATGGACGCCGGTGTGCCGATCAAGAAGCCGGTCTCCGGTATCGCGATGGGTCTGATCAAGGAGGGCGATGACTACATCGTGCTCTCCGACATCGCCGGCGTCGAGGACCACCTCGGCGACATGGACTTCAAAGTCGCGGGAACGCCCGATGGCATCACCGCACTGCAGATGGACATAAAGATCACGGGTGTGACGATCGAGATCCTCAAGGACGCCTTGGCCCAGGCCAAGGAAGGTCGCGCATTCATCCTCTCGAAGATGTTCGAGGCGATCGACCGTCCGCGCGAGGAGATGTCCGAGTACGCGCCGCGCATCAGCTCGATCAAGATCGACACCGACAAGATCGGTGTCGTCATCGGCAAGGGCGGCGAGACGATCCGCGCACTCTGCGAAGAGTTCGAGTCCGAGATCAACGTCGAGGACGACGGAACGATTCAGGTGTACAGCACCTCCGGCGCGATGGGCGAACGCCTCGTCGACCGTATCCGCTCGATGACCAAGGAAGTCGAACTCGGAGACGAGTTCATGGGAACTGTCGTGAAGACGACCACCTTCGGTGCCTTCGTCGAACTGACCAAGGGAACCGACGGACTGCTGCACATCAGCAACGTCAAGCCCGGTGAGCGCGTCGAGACGGTCGAAGACGTCCTCGAACGCGGCGAGTCGATCGAGGTCCGCGTCGTCGAAGTCGACGCCGATCGTGGCCGCATCGGTCTGCGCCTGTCGAGCGACCCGGCGATTCAGGGCAAAAGCGCCGCTGAGCTCGTCGACATCGGTGCGGGCACCGGTGGCGGCGGAGGCGGCGGAGGCCGTGACCGTGGCGGCGACCGTGGTGGTCGCGGCGGCGGAGGACGGAACGGCGGGGGCGGCGGAGGCCGTGACCGCGGTGAGCGTCGACCGCGCGAACGCAATCGCGACTAGTTCAAAGTCAGTCTGAATCGACAACGCCTCCGGCATCAGTCGGGGGCGTTTTCGTTTGGAGGGACGTGTCGCCGCCGCCTGTGTCAAGATCATGGCCGCCTTGACTGACCAATCCCATCAACTGACCACACTCGACAACGGGCTTCGAATCGTCACGGAACGTTTCGATCAGGTTCGATCCATCGCGCTGTCGGTGATGGTCGGCGTTGGTTCGCGAAACGAAACAGCCGGACAGGCCGGCCTCTCGCATTTTCTCGAGCATCTGCTGTTCAAGGGCACCGACCGCTACAGCTCCAACGAAATCGACGAGTTGTTCGACTCGATCGGGGCCGAGATCAACGCGTCGACCAACAAAGAGGTGACGACGGTGTACGCGCGTTTCCTCGACAACCACCTTGAGAAGGCATTCGACGTGATGAGCGACATGGTCATGCGCTCGACCTTCGAGGACATCGACGCCGAGCGTCAGGTCGTGATTGAAGAGATCGCTATGTACGAGGATGAACCGTCGGACATCGTCTTCGACCTGCTCGGGCAACACGTTTTCGGCGACACGCCGCTGGGCAGACGCATCATCGGCACCGAACAGGTCGTGGGTGGGGTTTCCGTGCCCGAGATCGCCGCCTACCGCGACGCGCAGTATGTGCCGTCAAACATTGTCATCGCCGCTGCGGGTGCCGTCGATCATGACAAACTCGTTGCGCTCGCAAAGGCGAATGGGTTCGACCGACCAGGTCAGGCTCCGGATTGGGATCCGGCGTCGCCGCCGACAGCGGCGAGTTTCGGTTTCTTTGAGAAAGAGACAGAACAGGTCAACGTCGCCCTCGGCGCGCCGGGTTTGGCCCGCGACGACGACCGCCGCTTCGCGATGATGATTCTCAACACGATCTTCGGCAGCAGCACCACGTCGCGTCTCTTTCAGGAAGTGCGTGAGAAGCGCGGTCTCGCGTATTCGGTCTACAGCTACAGCGCTATGTATCGCGACACGGGTGAGGTCGGGCTGTACGTAGGCACGCGCCCCGACCGAATCGCCGAGTCGATCGAGATCTTCGCGCGCGAACTTCAGCATCTCGTCGAAGAACCGGCGACCGAGGCCGAATTCTCTCGCGCGAAGGAAAACCTCAAAGGCCGTACGGCGCTGTCGATGGAGTCTCCGATGGGGCGGATGATGCAGATCGGCGGATCGACGTTGTTCGGAGTGCCGATTCTCTCGCTCGACGACATCGAGCAGAAGATCGACGTCGTGACGATCGAAGACCTGGAAGCGCTGGCGAGCGAGTTCTACCGGCCCGAGCGATTCAACGTCGCCGCTGTTGGTAGTGCGGAGGCGACCATTCGCACGGCATTGCAGCCACTGAACAAAGAACTTGCAGAGGCACCGCTTGCGGCATGAGTGACGGTTCCGCGATTCGCGTTGCGGTCTCTGGTGCCGCGGGCAAGATGGGCCAAGCCGTAGTCGCTGCGGTTGAGGGCGCCGACGACCTGGTGCTGACCGGCCAGGCCGATCCGTCGCTCGGCACCGCCCTCGCCGATGTGCTCGAACAGGCCGACGTCGTCGTCGACTTCACGCGACCGGACACAGCGCTGGAGAATGCACGTCTGATCGTCGAATCGGGCACGCACGCCGTGATCGGTACGACCGGCGTGGACTTCCATGAGCTTGACGACCTTCTGAGCGAGCCACAGAGCGGAAACCTCTTTTTCGCTCCCAACTTCGCCATCGGTGCCGTGATGTTGATGGAACTTTCGAAGATCGCTGCCAAGTCGATGCCCGAGTGCGAGATCGTCGAGCTTCATCACCCAGCGAAGCTCGACGCCCCGAGCGGGACGGCGCGTCGTACGCAAGACCTGATCGAGGCGGCCGGTGGCAACGTCCACCAACCGATCCACTCGATTCGGTTGCCTGGTGTGATCGCCAGCCAGGAAGTCACTTTTGGAGAAGTCGGCCAAACGCTGAGCATCCGGCATGAGACCTATTCGAGAGAGTCATTCATGCCGGGAGTTCTGCTTGCCGTTCGCAAGGTCGCCGACCTGCCGAAGGGTCTGACGGTCGGCCTCGAAACGCTGCTCTAGTTCAACTCGAGCAGTTTTATAGCTCGAAGTGGGATGGCCGATCGCCGAGGGCGGCAAAGAACTCGGTCGTCGGCAGGCCCACCACTCCTCGTTCGGTCAGGAACTGCTCGATGTAGGACGCAACCATGTCCACGTATCGACCCATCTGTTCGTTCTGCGACTCGATGCTGAAACCGTTAGTGAGGATGTATTCGAGCGCTCTGTCGCCGAGCCTGGTGAACAGGTCTGGCTGATAGTCGGGCGCATCCTCGGCGACCATGCCGGTCTTCTCCACCGCTTCGGCCAACCAGGCACCTGTGCGCGCGTCCATCTGTTTGATGCGATCACTGACCAGCGGGCTGCGCGAGTCGCTGAACCAGACGGGCACGATCGCGGGGTGGGCCTGGTGATATTCGAGGTGGGCAAACATACCGGCAGCCAGTAGCGAGCGGAAGGAAACCCGCTTCAACTTCAGCACCGCTTCGGCGGTGGCTAGGTCCATCGCCTCCATCTCGCGATCGAGGAACGACGCAGCTATCTCGTCTCGATCCTTGAAGTAGCGATAGACGGTCGAACTCGGGATTCCCGTTCGACGCGCGATTTCACGGATCGTCAACTGCTCGAGCCCCGCTGCGATGATGATTTCGTTCGCGGCAGCGAGAATCGCGTCCACGCGATCTCGACTGCGTTGTTGCTTGGGTACGCGTCGCCGCTCACTCATTCGTGGGAGAGTTTACGGACGAGTAAGTTAAACCCGGATCGATATCGCAAGAGTCAACCTCAACGGCAAAGTGTGATCAACGCCTGACGCGAAGCGTCGATCTCATGCCCAGTGCCTTGTGTTTGGGCAATGTGCACCAGAAGACGTACGTTCCGCGCCGAACGGTCATCGTCATCACGTCGCGTTCTTTGGGGCGTATTTCACGCATCGTCCGGGTGTACGCGGTCCCCTTTCGCGAGATCGCCAGATCATGGTCGTCCTCGCCGAAGTTGACGAACTCGACTCGAAGTTTGCCGGGCTTGACGGTGCGCCTGGACAGCGTGATGCGAAATTCACGGCCGGTGACTTGAATCGCGCTGCGTGCCGCAGCTTTGGTCTGGTGGTCGGAGGTAGGACCGGTACCTGCGGACGCCGCTCCAACAACGAGCAAACTCAACATCGTGGCGAGCGCGGAAGCGGTCCGGGCGGTCATCAGTTGAGGATCGATGGGCTGGTGAAACTGCGGACCTTCGGCAACACGCGCGCCGAATCAAAGCCCATCCACTGGTCGAGAATTGCGCCGTGCAACGCGCGATAGTCAAGGCTCGGGCGCATATTGCCGTCGCGGTCAAGATTTGAAACGCCCGTCCATTCGCCGAGCAACTGGCGCTGTACGCGCGTGCCCATGAGCATCGCCATGCCAGCTGCTCCGTGGTCGGTGCCTGCGGATCCGTTCTCCTTCACGCGTCGGCCAAACTCGGTCCATACCTCGACGAGAACGCGGTTGGCAAGTCCGCGGGCTTCGAGATCTCGCTGAAAGGCGAGCAACGTGTCTGACGCGGCCTTGATGTTGCGTTCGAAGTCGTCTTTTTGATCGTCGTGCGTGTCGTAACCACCGGATGCGCGCACAGTCACACAGCGGAGGGGCAACCCGATCGCCAACATTGCGGCGATGGCCTGCATTCGTTCGGGAAAATCACCGCCCTCGGTGGGATACTCGACCGGCGACGTCAGCGCCGGCGGTCTGTTGTCCTCGTCGGTGGCGAATGGAAGTAGCTGTCGGCGAAGTTGCATCGCCTGTTCGGAGGCCTTCGCGGCCGTGCGCAGGCCCTTGTCCCGGCTGTTTTTGTTCGCCGAACCCAACTGTTCAAGCGAGTTGACCATCGCATCGTCGACTCCGCCCCAGACGTTATTGTGGCCGAAGCGGTAAGAACTCGGCTGCGATATTGCTGCGACAGCGGTGTGTGCGGGGGCGAGGGAGGGGCTGAGGCTGTAGTCGAGCGAAAGTCCCTGCAGCGGATTGTCTGGGTTGCCCACGACATCCAGATAGCGGCCGAGCCAGCCGGTCTGCAGGCGCGGGTTGAGATCTCCGACCTCCCAGTAGTGACGCGAGGTGAAGTGCGATTGGTCTGGGTTCTCGTAGCCGATCGACGGCGCGACCGCGAGCTTGCCCTCCTCGTGAAGGGTGCGCAGCGAATCTGCAACTGGGTTCCAGCGCAGTCGCGGGTCGTCGGCGAATGGCGTGCCGATGTCGCTCGGCAAAGCGAGCGTCGGGCGGAGTTGTCGGTAGATCGGATCTTCGACGGGCGCGAGGATCGAGAGCGAGTCTGCCCCGCCGTCGAGGTAGACCGAGACCAAAACTGGATCTGGCGGCCCCGCCGCGGCTTCGGCGATTGCCTCGCCCATCCGCATCGGATCCAGATGCATGGCCCCATAGACCGTCAGCATGAACGCCCCGCTTCGCAAAAGGAACTGACGACGCGAGAGGCCCGTACCTGCCGGCATCGGCATCCCGGGCTCGATGTGCGGAAGGCCGCTGCCCGCAGTCGCTGCCGCGTCGCGCAAGAGCTGCGCGCGGTTGAACTCGTCGCAGGCGTGGCTGGAGATCTTTCTGTTTGCGTTCATCTAGGTCGGTTTCGTCATCGTCAACAGGTTTGTTCGTCTGGACTCATCGCCATCAATGTGCGCAGGGCGTTCTGACGCATCACGCGGTACGGGCGTTTCCGCCACTCGCGCTCGTCGGCCTGGGCTCCGGCGGTGCGAGCAAAATCGAGCAGCACTGTGCTTGTGGTCGACGACAGAGTCGGGTTTCCCCAAAATGCCTGTACAGCCGCAAGTGCCTGTTCCGGCGTTTCATCGACCGGCCAGCTGTCGACGATTGCGGCGTTGCCGGGATCGAGGATCACGTCACGGGTTGCCTCACGCGCGACGTTCCAACGTCCACGAAAAGTCCCGGTGTCGAGCCAGTGATCGTCATCCCAGCCGCTCACGTTCGGCGGGAAGAACAGTCGTTGACCTGTCAGCTCCGAGAGCCATGCCCACGAATCCGTCGTCAATCCTGCGTTGCGGGTGCGCATCAGACCGGCGGTGAAGACGATCGGCGGCTTCACCATGCGCGGCCCTTTGTACATCGCCGGGTGCATCAAGATCGCCTGTACAACTGGCTTGATGCGGTAGCCGCCGCGAATGTAGATGGCTCGAAGCTTTTTGTAATCGCGGCCTTTCAGCGGTACGGGGATGAAGTAACTCCAAAGTTTGCGTACAAAGAACCCCGCGTGGTCGGGATGCTTGAGACAGAGCATGCACGCGTCTTTCCAGTCGTAGCGTCCGCGTTTCTTGAAGACCTTCTTCATTCCGGCGTCGTGGCGAGCCCGAACGAACCTGAAGCTTGCGGGGCCGGAGTCCGTCCACTTGGCCGTCCATCCCGTGAGCGCGCGCGCCTGCTCGCGAACGTCCTTCTCGGTGTAGCGCGCGTTCGCACCGAGCGTGAACAGTTCCATCAGTTCTCGCGCGTAGTTCTCGTTCGGATTGCCCTTCTCGTTCTCGGTCCCCGAGAGCCAAAGCAACATCGCCGGATCCTTGGTCACGTTGAGGACGAGCGACTTGAACGATCCGAGTGAGCTGCGACGAAAGAGGTAGTTCTGACGAAGCATCAGCCGCTGACTGCCGACGCCGTCGTTCGACGTTGCGAACCAGTCGTGCCAGATCAAAGTCATACGTTCCTGAAGTGGGTTGTTCGTGCGGACCATGCGGTCCAGCCACCAAAGGTGATCGTGGCCCCAGGCATCCTCCGGCGTCAGCGGCTCCTTCAGAACTGGAGCAGGGCCGACCAAACGCGTTCCACCGCGGTGATTCACCAGTTTGTTGACGGAACGGCGAAGTCCGAGTTTGGCGAAGCGTTGCGCTTCTCCCGGTCTCGGACCGAACCCCGCGCGCCAAAGAAGTCGTTCGGCTTCGGCGACGCCGAAACGACCTTTGTACACGGGGAAAGACGTTCGTTTTCGCGACATTGACGGAGACTCGTCCACTCGGCGTTGAATCGATGGGTCGGGCGCAGCAATCGCACCCGCCTTGCCATTGAACCATCGGCGTACGGTCGAGTTTCGATGAGCCCCAATCGAACGTCCAGAGCGGGCCTACTCGGTTTCTGCATCGCCACCCGCGTATGCTTGTCGCATGCCAGACCTCGGAGCAATAATCACCGCAATCGTCACGCCGTTCGGCGACGATGGGCGCGTAGACGAAGTCGGTTTCGTGCGCCTGCTGAAGCACTTGGCCGCCAATGGCAGCGACGGAGTCGTCGTGGCCGGCACAACCGGGGAGGCCTCCACACTCGATGACGACGAACACCTTGCGTTGATTGAGTTGGCCGTTGAAGAGGCGCCAGACGGCTTCTCGATCATTGCCGGAGCCGGATCGAACGACACTCGACATGCAGTCGAACTGACAGCAAAAGCGAGTGAACTCGGCGCGGACGCAATCCTCTCCGTGACGCCGTACTACAACCGACCGAACCGCCGAGGCGTGGTTCGCCACTACGAGGAAGTGGCAAAGTCGACCGACCTTCCGATAGTGCTGTACAACATTCCCTCTCGTACCGGCTTGGACATGCCCAACGACCTGCTCGCCGAATTGGCACAGATCGAGAACATCATCGGCGTCAAGCAGGCCAACAACGACAACCTCGCGATGGTCGACGGTTTGCAGCTCTATGCCGGCAACGACGATGTGTTGGCAAAAGTGCTCGATCTCGGCGGCAGCGGCGGGATACTTGTCGCCAGCCACATTGTCGGGCCCGAAATGCGCCGAATGGTCGACGAACCCAATGAGCGCGCGTCGATTCATGAAGAACTTCAGACCGTGTTCGAGGCACTTAGCGTCGCGCCGGCCGCGATCAGTACAAAGGCCGCCTTGGAAATGCTCGGCCTGCCCGGCGGTGTTCCGCGACTTCCATACGTCGAAGCCGACGAATCCGAACGGGCCGTAATTCGCACGATGCTCGAGGCCCGCGGTTTCGTCGGAGTGACAACTTGATGATTGAGAGACCTGCGTGAGCGAAAAGCTGCGAGTCCTTCCGCTCGGCGGACTGGGCGAAATAGGAAAAAACATGACCGTTGTCGAGTACGGCAAGTCGATCGTGATCGTCGACACCGGGCTGATGTTTCCCACGGCGGACATGCTTGGTATCGATCTCGTGTTGCCCGACTTCGACTATCTGCGCGGTCGCGCCGATGACATTGAAGCGATCGTCATCACTCACGGGCATGAAGACCACATCGGCGCGCTGCCGTACGTGATTCGCGAGATCTTTCCCGAGGAGACGCCGCCGGTTTTCGGTGCACCGCTGACGGCGGCGATGGCTCGCTCAAAGCTCGAAGAGCACAAACTCGCCGACGCAGTCGAGGTGATCGCGACCGAGGAGCTCGATCCGTTCGAGGTCGGTCCGTTCACGATCGAGTTGATCCACGTCTCGCACTCGATTCCGGATGCCTGCGCCGTGCTGGTCGACACACCCGCCGGAAATCTGTTGATCACCGGCGACTACAAATTCGACCAGACACCGGTCGACGGCCGCCCCACTGACGTTTCACGCCTGGCCGAGCTCGGCCAAGACGGTTTGACGTTGCTGTGCGGTGACTCAACCAACGCCGATCGGCAGGGCATGGCACTGAGCGAATCCTCGGTCGGACCACACCTCAAAGAAGTATTCGCGCACTGCGACGGACGAGTGTTGGTCACTAGTTTCGCGTCGAACATTCACCGCGTGCAACAGGTGATCGACGCGTCGCTCCACCATGGGCGCAAGGTCTGCATGGTTGGGCGATCGATGCGACGAAACTTCGCGATCGGCCGCAAGCTCGGTCACATCTACGTGGACGAGAGCAAAGTCATTAATCCCAAGCAGCTCGATGACTTTCCCGACGACGAAATCACGATCATCTGTACAGGCAGTCAAGGAGAGCCGCTGGCCGCTCTGCGTCGGATGGCAAACAACGATCATCCTCAAATCACACTGCATTCCGGCGACACCGTGATGTTCTCGGCCTCGCCGGTGCCAGGAAACGAACGCGCCGTGAACGAGACGATTGACCGGCTGTTTCACATTGGGGCACGCGTGATCACCGCCAAGGACGAGCCGATCCACACCTCCGGTCACGGGTATCGCGAAGAGCTCAAGTTGATGATCAACCTGACCAAACCTCGCTATGTGATGCCGATCCACGGCGATTACCAGCGACTGATCCTGCATTCGCGGATCGCCGAGGAGGTCGGGATCGATCCAGCGGACATCTTTCAGCTCGAGAATGGTCTGCCACTCGAAATCGATTCGAACGGCGCCAAAATCGGAGAACGCGTGAAGAGCGGCGTGATTTTTGTGGATGGACTCGAAGTAGGAGACGTAGAGGACGTAGCACTGCGCGATCGTCGGATGTTGAGCAGCGACGGCGTGTTCATCGTGGTGGCGACTGTTTCAGAGCAATCCGGAAAGTCGATCTCCGAACCCGAGGTGATATTCCGCGGCGTGCCATTCATGGACGAGGCCGACGACATGATCGAGGATCTTCGCGTTGCCGTGGAATCCTCGATCACCGATCTGGCGAAGAAGGTCGTGAACAACGAGGGCGTTGCTGAGGCCGAACTGCGTGAGAAGCTCCACAACGATGTAGCGCGCTTCGTCTATGGCCGGACCAAGCGGCGCCCGATGGTGCTGCCGGTCGTCGTCGAGGTCTGACCTGATCTGAAGCGACGGCAGGCATCGCAGCGGTGCCGTCGAAGGAATCGCCTAGGAAACGATGGCGAGCAAGACGAAGAACACACGCAGACCTGCGGCGAAACGTAACACCGCGGGCAATAAGGCGCGCCCGGCTGCGCGCAAGAAGTCGGCGACGGCGCGCACGAAGAAGGCTGCACCGGTAAGCCGAGTGCGAAGTGGCGAAATCACGCACCAGCAGCGCCTCGACGCGATCGGTTTGGCGATGCTCGCTGCCGCGGTCTTCTTTGCATTCGTTTTCTACTTCGGTTGGCAGGGCGGAAAGCTCGGCGACGGGGTCGCATCGTTGATGACATCGTTGGTCGGGCAAGGTGCATATCTCCTTCCGCTGGCGTTGGCGGTCGGCGGGATGGTGGCGATCATGCGTCCGGTCCTGCCGGAGATGTCATTCCGCTGGCCGTCGGTGACGATGCTCAGCGCCGGAGTTCTGCTTGGATTGTCTGCCGGGACACTTGGACTGGGCGCGCCCACGCCCACGCCGCACGAGATCTTCAATCCCGAGTACTACAAAGGACACGGCGGAATCGTCGGCGAGATGTTGTTCGGGGCCACGTCCAAGCTGACCGGTGCGATCGGCGCGAACGTGATCGCCGTTGCGCTAACACTGATCGGAGCCCTCCAGCTATCCGGCGTGCCGTTGGTGGCGATGGCGCAGGGATTGACTGATTTTTTCACCGCAGGCACCAGCCGTGCCCGGCGATCCTCTGCAGAGACAAATGGCGGACGCAGTATCAAGCAGCCAGCCCCGGCCAGGGCAGAAGATGTCCTTCCACCGGAACCACACGGGGTCGAGCCGGTCGTTCGTTCGACCCACGTCGAGGCGGCACCCGTCGAGGTGGACTCGATTATCGACGGCGACCCAGGGCCAGAACCCGGCGCTGATCCGGAGATCGACGACGTCGAGGTGGAACTGATCGAACCGGATGTCGAACCCGATTCGATCGTCATCTCCGACACCTCTGAACAGGCGTCGGTCTCTGATGTGAACGTCACCGAATCGGACGAAATTGCCTACAAGCGACCCAGCGCAAAAGTGCTCGAACGTTCGAACGACAAACCGAAGAAGAATGACACCGCAGCGCAGGACAAAATCGCCACGCAGTTAGTCGAGTCATTGGGTCATTTCGGGGTCGAAGCCAAACTTGTAGGAACGGTCGCGGGCCCTCACGTGACGCGCTTCGAACTGCGCCTTGCTCCCGGAACGAAAATGTCGAAGGTCGCGCAGCTGAAAGACGACCTGGCCTACGCGCTCGCGAGTACGGACATCCGCATCCTCGCTCCGATTCCCGGCAAACAGGCCGTTGGCGTCGAAGTTCCAAACATCCACCGCAGCATGGTGCGTCTTGGCGATGTGTATCAGCCGCTCCCCAAGGATTGGTCTCCGGTCAGCGTCTGGCTGGGCAAGGACATCGCCGGCAAAGCGATCGGTACCGACATCGCGAAGATGCCTCATCTGCTCGTCGCCGGTACCACCGGTGCCGGTAAGTCTGGCTGCATCAACACGCTTCTCTGTTCGATCCTCCTCGGCGCCACGCCGAACGACGTCAAGCTCGTGCTGATCGACCCGAAGCAGGTCGAACTCAACCTCTATGAACAGATACCGCACCTACTCACGCCCGTCGTGACCAGCCCGCGGATGGCGGCCAATGTTCTGAACAACCTGATTCGCGAAATGGAACAGCGCTACACGTTGATGAGCGCGTACAAGTGCCGCAACATCGTCGAGCTCAACGCGAAGCGCGAAAAGGAGGGTGAGGCAAAGCTGCCCTACATCCTCTGCGTGATCGACGAGTTGGCCGACCTGATGATGGTTGCACCGGGCGAGGTCGAGGACGCGATCATTCGCCTTGCGCAGAAGGCCCGTGCGATAGGAATCCATCTGCTGCTGGCCACGCAGCGCCCCAGTGCGGACATCATCACCGGGATGATCAAGGCGAACGTGCCTTCGCGTATCGCCTTCGCAGTGAGTTCGCAGACCGACTCGCGCGTGATTCTCGACCAGAACGGCGCAGAATCACTGCTCGGTCAGGGAGACATGCTCTTCAATCCGATCGGAAGCTCAAAGCTCCAGCGCATTCAGGGTGCATTCGTCACCGAGGAAGAGATAATCAAGCTCACAGACTTCTGGCGTGCGCAGGGCGAGCCGGAGTTTCACACCGAGCTGCTCGAGGCGACCGAGGAGGAGGACAAGGACGACCGCGATGGTTTGGACCCGGACACCGACGATCTGTTGCCGGAGGCGATCTCGACGGTCGTACAGATGGGTACCGCTTCGACCTCGATGCTCCAACGGCGCCTGCGCGTTGGCTACACCCGTGCGGGTCGCCTGATCGACATGATGGAGCGACGCGCGGTGATCAGTGGTTATGAGGGCTCGAAGGCCCGGCAGGTGTTGATCACCGAAGCCGATCTGCCGCGCGTTCTTGCGATGCTTGATGGCAAGGGAGAACCGCCGCCACCAGAATCGGTGCTCACTCAGTCGACGTCCGAGCACACTCTCGAGCAGCCGACAATCTCTTAGCCACAAAAGTAACTGTTCATCGCCTAGATTCTCGGTATGGCTGAGATCGGAGAAACTCTTCGCGAGCGGCGCATGGCGATGAAGGTCGACGTTCACGAGGTCGAGGAAGAAACCAAGATTCGCGCCAAATACCTGCGCGCGCTTGAGAACGAGGAGTACAACCTGCTCCCCGGCAACGCCTATGTGAAGAGTTTTCTTCGCACCTATGCCGACTATCTGGGCCTCGACAGCAGGGCATTGGTCGACCTGTATCGCACACAGGCGGACGCTGGCGAGGACGACCCGGCGTTCTTCGCGCAGCGCTCCGAAAATGCCGGGAACGGGTCTCGGCGATGGGTTCTCCTGGTCGTCGCGCTCGTTTTGATCGTGCTTGCGCTGTTCTTGATCGGAACGATCGGCGGGGGCGGATCGTAAGCTCCCGCGCATGGGTTCGGATCAAGTTGTGACGGACGGGGAGGTTCGCGGTGTTTCGGCGCGCGCCCAAGTACGAGCCGGCATCGTCATCACCGGCACTGAAGTGGTCACGGCACGAATCGTCGACCGAAACAGTCCGTGGCTCTCCGAGCGGCTTCGCGAACTCGGATTTGATCTCGTTCATGTGACGATCTGTCGCGATCGGCCAGAAGACATTCGGGCGCAGCTCGAATTCATGCATTCGCAAGGCATCGAGCTCGTCTGCACAACAGGCGGCCTTGGCCCGACCGCGGACGACATGACGGCGCAGATCGTCGGCGAGTTCTGCGAGCGCGAGCTTTTCCTGGACGAGGATCTGCTCGCGAGAATCAATGAAATCATCAGCGGTTTCTCGGTCCGCATGAACTGGGACCAGGAAGCGCTTGAGGCCGGTTCGCGCAAACAGGCACTCGTGCCGCGCGACGCCGCGATCCTGGGGCCGGCCGGGACCGCGCCGGGTCTTGTCGTCACCCCGCGCGAGGGCAGCGACAAGCCGACCGTAGTGGTGCTTCCCGGACCGCCGGGTGAGCTTCAGGCGATCTGGAAGGAAGCGGTTGAGACCGCAGAGTTCAAGGCAGTCGCTGCGCGCACGGTCGTGTTCGAAGAACAGATGATCCGAATGATCGGTATACCCGAGAGCGACATCGCAAAGACTTTGCGCGAGTTCGACGAGCAACGCGGGCTCGGTGAAATGGAGATAACGACGTGCCTGCGAAAGGGTGAGATGGAAATCCTTGTGAGCCATCATCCGGACGATCGCGCGCGCCGCGAAGCCCTGATGCAGGCCTTCAACGATGAATACAGCCACGCGATTTTTTCCGAGAACGGAGAGACGATCGACGAACAAATTGTTCGGTTGCTCAACGGGCGCAAGCTGGCGCTTGCGGAATCATGCACCGGCGGCCTGCTCGCTGAAAGATTGACCGAGACTCCCGGCTCGTCGAAGTACTTCCAGGGCAGCGCGGTCACGTACTCAGACGCGGCAAAGGCGCAAGTGTTGAACGTCGATGCCGAGCTGATCGCGTCCAAGGGTGCGGTTTCTGAGGAGGTCGCAAAGGAAATGGCTGTTGGCGCCCTCGGTGCCTTCGACGCGGACTTTGCGGTTTCGATCACAGGGGTCGCAGGACCCGATGGCGGCAGCGAAGAGAAACCAGTCGGGACCGTTTGTTTTCACGCCGCATCCGCCGATGGGCGCGAGCGCGCGCTGCGGATCGTTCTGCCCGGTCGTCGCCGCGACGTCCAGGAACGTGCGGCCACGGTTGCTCTGCACATCGTGCGGTCATTGATCGTCGACAGCTGATTTCTTCGCCGTCTGCACGACTCCAGTGCAGCCGATGTTGCACGAACGCCTGTTCGTGTGTTTTCCGTCCGAGCACTGTTGTTTCCTAGTGATCAAGAACTTTTCGCGAAGTCAAGTTTTTTTACAGGACCGTGCATAAATCGTTCGATTTCGGTCTTGATCCACAACACGCTTGCTCGTTCAATCGAGTCATGCAGAGAAACGAACAGGAGAAATTCGTGGAACGAGTAGAGCTCAACGACAAGCAGAAGTCCGCAGCACTTGACGGTGCACTGACCCAGATCGAGCGACAGTTCGGCAAGGGCACGGTCATGCGTATGGGCGACGACGACGCGCGTCAGAAGATCGCGGCGATCCCGACCGGAGTACTTTCGCTCGACCTCGCGCTCGGCATCGGTGGCGTCCCAGCAGGTCGCATTGTCGAAATCTATGGTCCGGAGTCGTCGGGTAAGACGACGCTCGTCTACGAGATCATCGCCCAAGCCCAGAAGATGGGCGGAACCTGCGCATTCATCGATGCTGAGCACGCGATGGACCCGGAGTACGCAGCGCGTATCGGCGTTGACATCGACAGTCTTCTGGTCTCGCAGCCCGATTACGGCGAGCAGGCGCTCGAGATCGCTGACATGCTCGTGCGGTCAGGCGCGATGGCCGTTGTTGCGGTCGACTCGGTCGCGGCGTTGACGCCGAAAACCGAGCTCGAAGGAGCGATGGGCGACCAGACGGTCGGTCTCCAGGCGCGCATGATGAGCCAGGCGATGCGCAAGATCGCCGGTAACTTGAACCGCACCGACACGACCTGCATCTTCATCAACCAGATCCGCGAGAAGATCGGTGTGATGTTCGGCTCGCCCGAGACACAGCCGGGTGGTCGCGCACTGAAGTTCTTCAGCTCGCAGCGCCTCGACATCCGCCGTATCGAGTCGCTCAAGGAAGGCACCGAAGTTGTCGGCAACCGCGTACGCGTGAAGGTCGTAAAGAACAAGGTCGCCCCGCCGTTCCGTCAGGCCGAGTTCGACATCGAATTCGGCCAGGGCATTTCCTCGGAGGGTTGCCTCGTTGACCTCGGCATCGAGCACAACGTTTTGACCAAGTCCGGTTCGTTCTTCTCCTATGGAGAAGTCAAGCTCGGTCAGGGTCGCAACAACGTCAAACAGTTCCTGCGCGACAACCCGGAGCTCTGCCGCGAGATCGAGCTGAAGGTCTACAGCGCCCTCGGTCTCGACTCCGAGGGCCGCACAATCCACGTGGCGGCCGAGGACACCGACAAAGACGACGATGTTGCCGCCGAAGCGGACGTCGAACCCGAGGTCAAGGCGGCAACGGCTGCCTGAGCGATCAGCCTGGGCGTGGGCCATGGAGATTGTCTTGCCGGGACTGGTGCCAACGTCCCTGCAAGACAATCTCCATGGCCGGTTGCAAACTTTGAACTCAGCTGCGAACGTCCTGAAAATCGGGTAGGTTTGCGCGCATGACTCTTTACGAATTGTTCGTTGTACTTCACGTTTTTTCCGCGATCGCTTGGGTTGGCGGTGCGACTTACGACACATTCATCGGCAAGCGCGTATTCGCAGGAGCTGGGTCGGAGACGCGTGAGTTTTTGACTGGCTTTTGGGAGTGGATCGGCGGCCACTACTTCATACCGGTTTCGCTCGGCACAGTGATCTTCGGGATTGCGGCCGTGATCGAGGGTCCGTGGTCGTTCTCCGACCCGTTCGTATCGATCGGCCTGGGCGTCTTCATCCTGCTGCTGATCAATGGCCTCGCGTATCTGGAGCCGCAGACCAAGAAGATTGCCGCCGAGGTAAAAGAGTTCGGCGCCGATTCGCCTCAGGTCACTCAGCGGGTCACGAGAGTCTTGAACGTCAGCATTTTTGAGATAAGCGTGCTGTATGCGCTCGTCTTCGTGATGGTCGTCAAGCCCTTCTGACGAACGCTCAAAGAACGAACTCGACACCCGCACATGACCCGTGCGTTCGATCAGCGGGCGTCGCCGTTTGTTTGTGTCGGAGACGTTGGAACCAGTCCACGACGCAAACAAACGGCGACACCCGCGTATCAGAAGCCAAACTAGAAGTACCCTGAGCCAATGCCGAAGTACCACGTGACGACCTTTGGGTGCCAGATGAACGAGCACGACTCCGAGCGCATGAAGGGCATGCTCGAGTCTCTCGGTTACGACGAGGCGCCAGAGCAAGACGGTGCAGACCTGATTCTGTTCAACACCTGCTCGATCCGCGAAGCAGCGGATACGAAGTTCGCTGCGCACCTTGGAAACGCAGGGCGGGTCAAGCGGGAGAATCCTGGGACGGTGATTGGTGTCGGTGGGTGTTGGGCCCAGTCCGTCAAGGAGGAGGTGTTCGAACAGTTTCCGTTCGTCGACGTTGCCTTTGGTCCTGGACAGGTACACAAACTCGCTGAGTTTCTCAACTCCGATTCACTTACAGCGCAGGGATATTTTGAGTTCGAGGGCTTCACCGGCGATCTGCCGGCCAGACGGGAGCGCGAGTTCCATGGATGGACGCAGATTTCGATCGGCTGCCGCGAGGTCTGCTCGTATTGCATCGTGCCGTCAACGCGCGGACGCGAGGTGAGCCGCGACCCGAACGACGTGATCGCAGATGTCGCGGCAATGGCCGAGGACGGCGTTCGCGAGATCACCCTGCTTGGGCAGAACGTCAATTCCTACGGTCGTTCTTTGCCCAAGGAGCAGCGCATCACGTTTGCAGAGCTCCTCCGTGAAGTCGACGCGATCGACGGCATCGATCGCATCCGTTACACGAGCCCGCACCCCAAAGACATCAAGCTCGACGTGATCGAAGCTCACGCGGAGCTGCCAAGCCTCTGCGAGCACATTCATCTACCGCTGCAGTCAGGGTCGAGCGCGCTTCTAAAGCGGATGCGTCGCACGTACGACCGCGAGCGATTTACGGACCGGGTGCGGCTGATCCGCGAATACGTGCCAGACATCTCGCTCTCGACCGACATCATCGTCGGTTTTCCGGGCGAGACGGAAGACGATTTCGCCGAGACACTAGAGGTCGTCGACGAGACAGCATTTGACTCAGCCTTCACGTTCAACTACTCACCCCGACGCGGCACTGAGGCAGCGACGTTCGAGGATCAAGTTCCGCATGAGGTCAAACGAGATCGGATGGCACGTTTGGTCGATCTCGTTCAACAGCACGCCACCGAGCGGGCGCAACGATTCGTCGGGCGAGATCTTGAGGTTCTCGTCGAGGGTCGATCCCGCAAGGACCCGGACAAGCTGCGCGGACGAACCAGGCACAACAAAGTTGTCAACTTCAACGGTCTTGCGGAGGCCGGAGATATGACCACCGTGAAGGTCACCAGCGCAACCTCGCAGACGCTTGCCGGCGAAGAGCCCCTGCTGGCTCGCGCGTTGGCTTGACCACGCTAAATCCGTCTGCCATGGTTGCCGCGCAACTACAGCCAGCGGTGATCGCGATTTTCGGCCCGACCGGGATCGGCAAGACTGAGATTGCGATTCGGGTTGCCGAGATGTTGCGCGCAGCCGGCGAAGATCCGGTGGCCGTTTCCGTCGATTCGATGCAGGTCTATCGCGAACTGCCGATACTCACGGGAGTCGCCGACGCCGAGCAACGATCTCGGCTTGAGCATCGCTTGATCGGTCATGTTTCCGTCGCAGACAACTATGACGTGGCCACGCATGCGAGGCTGGCTCATGCTGAAATAGACGGGCTCCTCAACGCGGGACGAAGACCAATCGTCGTCGGCGGGACCGGCCTGTATTTGCGCGCCTCGTTGACTGAACTCGATCTGCTTCCCGCGCCGAACCCCGAAACGCGTGAACGGCTTTCGATCGAGCTTCAACAGGATGGCCAAGAAACGCTCTACGCCCGCCTCGAAGCGATGGCTCCGGACATAGCGTCCACTATCGACGCGAACGACCCGCGCCGGACGATACGTGCGCTTGAGGCGCTCGAGCAGGGCGTTTCGGCGACCGACCGCAGCGAGAACAAACTCTGGACGGAGGACACACGTGTTCCCACGAAGCTGTTCGCACTTGTGATGGATCGCGACGAGCTGTACTCGCGTGTAGAAACTCGAGTCGATCTAATGGTCGCTGCGGGTGCCGAGCAAGAGGTCCGAGGCGCCGAATCACTCGCGGGCAAGACGGCGCGTCAGGCGCTTGGCTTCGAGGAATTGCTTGCCGGAGATGTGGAGCGCATGAAAACGAACACTCGGCGCTATGCAAAACGCCAGCTGACGTGGCTGCGAAAACTCGCGGGAGCGACGGAAATCGACGTCACAGGGCGCTCCGGTGACGACGTCGCTGCCGAAATCGTCGCAGCGGTCACCGATTAGACTGCCGCGCCGATGAACTTTCAGAAGTGGCAGGCACTCGGCAACGACTACATCATCATCGAACGCAGTGATCTGCCGTTCGAGCTGACTCCTGAACGCGTCGCGCGTATCTGTCACTACCACTTCGGTCCGGGTGCCGATGGGATCCTTCTGGTCGAGCCGACGGACGATCCAGAACTCGTCGCGAACGTCAGAATCTTCAATCCCGACGGTTCGGAGGCCGAGCTTTCCGGCAACGGTGTGCGCGAGGCGATTATGTACCTCAGGCGTTCGGGGCAGACCGACGCCGACGAGTTCGCAGTAGGCACCGCGGCAGGCGTGATCCGTCCAAAGATCGTCTCCGACACCGAGTGCGAGGTCAACATGGGCCAGGCCTCGCTCACTTCGAAAGACTTTCCCGACGGGCCCGAAGACGGACGAGGCACGGTCACGGTCAACGGCATAGACATCGAGTTCCAGCACGTTTCCATTGGCAATCCGCAGTGCTCGATCGAGATTCCCGGCGAAATCAAAAACCTATTGGCGCTTGATCTGCATTCGATCGGGCCGGGTCTGGAACACGATGCGCGTTTCCCAAACCGAACGAACGTATCTTTCTGGCAACAAACCGGCGAAAACTCGATCGTCGCGCGGATCTTCGAACGCGGGGTGGGGGAGACTCTGTCCTCCGGCACCGGCGCGACGGGCGCTGCGGTGGCGGCGAAGCTTCGTGGCGTGCAATCGCCGGTGACGGTCGGCCTCGATGGCGGCGAATTGATCGTTGACATCGACGACGACCTCAACATCACACTCACAGGATGGGCCGTGCCTGTCTTCGATGGCACGATGACCGACCAATTTCTCAATGAACTGGAGCAGATTTGATGCAGCACGCCAAGCGGCTTGAGGTGATACCGCCATACCTCTTCGCCGAACTCGAGAAGAAAATTGCCGACAAGAAGGCAGCCGGGATCGACGTGATCTCGTTGGGTATCGGCGACCCGGACACGCCGACGCCGGAAAACGTCGTCGCCGCCGCTCAACAGGCGATTGCTGATCCGAGCACGCACCAGTACCCGTCGAACCGCGGACGGGCTGAGTTTCGCGAGGCGATTGCAGGTTTCTACCAGCGTCGCTTCGACGTAGCGCTTGACCCCGAGACGGAAGTGATGCCAGCGATCGGTGCGAAGGAGGCGATTTTCAATCTGAACCTCGCGTTCCTCGATCCCGGCGATGTTGCGCTTGCGTCTGATCCTGGTTATCCGGTCTACACCGGTGGCCCGCTGCTTGTCGGAGCAGAACCGGTACTGATGCCGCTGCTGCCAGAGCGCGACTTCGCCCCTGACCTATCGGCGATACCCGCCGACAAGCTCGCCAAGGCGAAGATGATCTTCATCAATTATCCGAACAACCCGACGGGAGCGACGGTGCCCGACGGGTTTTTTGAAGAGGTCATCGAGTTCGCCAAGGCGAATGATCTGCTCGTGGTGCACGATGCCTCCTACACGGAGACCGCATACGACGGCTACCGACCACCGAGCTTTCTCGAAACGCCCGGAGCGAAGGATGTCGGGATTGAGGTTTTCTCGCTGTCGAAGGGCTTCAACATGACCGGCTGGCGCGTTGCCGCGGTCGTCGGCAACGCTGACGCTGTTGCTGCCTACTGGCGTCTGAAAACGAACATCGACTCCGGTTTGTTCGAAGCGGTGCAGCTTGCGGCCGTCGAGGCGTTGAGCGAAAGAACCGAAGCGAGCGTCTCAGCGATGAATCAAACCTACGCGCGTCGTCGCGACCTCGTTTGCGACGCACTGGCGGAGATCGGCGTAGACGTGCAACGTCCGAAAGCCACGATCTACATCTGGGCGCCGGTACCGGAAGGTTTCGACAGCGCCGCCGCCTATTGCGAACACGTTCTTGAAGAATCCGCCGTCGTGATTTCGCCTGGAGGCGCATACGGCGCCAGCGGCGAAGGCTTCTTCCGAATCTCATTGACAACACCCGACGAACGTCTCACCGAAGCCGTTGAGCGCCTCCGCTCAACCCTCACCAAATAACACAACTTCGTAAAACAAGGTTCCCCAAAAAGGGAACCTTGTTTTACATATCGGCGTTAGGCTGTGTTTGTGCCTATGCGGGTGGCTTCTAATGGATACAACGGCGACGGACGCCAGCGCGACAAGCGGTCGAGCTATGGCGACGGTATTCGCAATCCGCGGGCCAAGCAGCGTGCGCTCTGTATCGCGTCTACCGTGGACGAACCGGAGCTTGCCGAACTTCGCGAACTGTTGCGGACGGCGGGTGTGGCGGTCGCGGGCGAGATGACCCAGCGCCGAGAGGAACCAGACCCAAACACCTATTTCGGCAAGGGCAAGCTCGTCGAGCTCAAGGCCGCCATCAAAGAGAGCGGCGCAAACGTGATCGCCTGCGACGACGAACTGCTGCCGCGCCAAGCGCGAAACCTCGAAGAGGCGGTCGGGATCTCGGTGGTCGACCGCACTGAGATCATCCTCGACATCTTTGCCGGTCATGCCCGCAGCGCCGAGGGCAAGCTCCAGGTTGAGCTGGCCCAGCTGGAATACAACCTTTCGCGCATGCGTGGACTGTGGACGCACCTCGAACGACTCGGAGCCGGAATCGGTACTCGTGGTCCAGGTGAGTCTCAGATCGAGACCGACCGCCGCCTTGCGCGGGATCGGATCACAGCGCTCCGTCGCCGGCTCGAGGAAATGCGTTCGGCAAGAGAGGTGCAGCGTCGCGAGCGCGAGCGCAAGACGATCGCGACGGTCGCGTTGGCTGGCTACACGAACGCCGGAAAATCCAGCATCCTGAACACGCTGACCGGTTCCGAGGTAACGGTGCGAGACCGACTCTTCGAAACGCTTGACCCCACGACGCGGACGCTCGAGGTCGAAGGGCGAACGGTCCTTCTGACCGACACCGTCGGATTCATTCGCAAGCTCCCTCACCAGTTGGTCGACGCCTTCGCATCGACGCTCGAAGAGGCATACTCCGCCGAACTCGTTTTGCACGTCGTTGATGCATCGATGGAGGAGGACGAGTTGGGCGAGATGATCGTTGCCGTGGACGACGTCCTCGCAGAGATCGGCGTCGTCGAGCAGGACTCGCACCTGGTGCTCAACAAGAACGACCTCGTCGATGATCGTCGCAAGCAAGAACTCCGGTACCGACACCCCGAGGCATCGTTGGTCTCGGCGACCAGCGGCGAAGGATTGGACGAACTGCGCGAGACGATCTCCGCGAAGCTGTCGGCGAAACTCGTGCAGGTCGAGCTACTCGTCCCGTATTCATCCGGCGAAATCATCGACACCCTCCATCAGCAAGCCGCCGACCTCAAGCGAGACGACCGCGCCGACGGCGTTCACGTTCTCGCGAAGCTGCCGGCTCCATTGGCCGCGCGGTTGGAACGATTCGTAGTGGACTCAATCTCTACCAACGGCCACGCACACAGCGCTGCCTGATTTCCGCCCGCCGGATGGCGTCCGGTATCGTGCCGCAGGTCTTGGAGCTTCGCTACATCAAACTTCGTCCGGACGCGACCGTCCCGACGCAGGCGCACGACGGCGACGCGGGCAGCGATGTCTATGCCGTGGAAGCAGCCGAGCTACCGCCCGGCGGCCGCGCTCAGGTTGCGACTGGTATCGCTGTGGCAATACCGGACGGTTGTGCGGGGCTCATTTTGCCTCGCTCGGGCTTGGCTCACAAGCACGGCATTACGCTGACCAACACGCCCGGTCTGATCGATTCCGGTTACCGCGGCGAGTTACGGGTTTTGCTGCTCAACACCGACCGCGAAAAATCGTTCTCGGTCGAACCGGGGGACCGCATCGCCCAGTTGGTGATCGTCAACTATGTCCCACCGCGGTGGACCGAAGTCGAGGAGTTTGATCAAACGGTCCGCGGTGGAGGCGGGTTCGGGTCGACGGGCACCTGATCGTCGGTCTCGTTTGCCGCGGAACGGATCAAGAACGGAGCCAGCAAGGTCGTGAGGATCGACATTCCCACGACGACGGCGAAAATGTCAGCCTCGATCACACCCTGCGAAAAGCCGAGCCCAGCGACGATGATTCCAACCTCGCCGCGCGGGACCATGCCGGCGCTGACGATCTTGCGATCACGCCTGATCATGCCGATCGTCCCGATCCAGGCACCGGCATACTTCGTGACGATTGCAAGAAGTGTTATTCCAACCAGCAGCAGGTCGGTCTCGAGACTCGCGAACTCGGAAATATCGATCTGGGCTCCGATCACGGCGAAAAAGAACGGCCCGAAGAACGCGTAGAGCGGCGCGACTTCGCTTTCGATTGAGTTCTGATCGCGTGTCTCGGCGATGATCATTCCCGCAAGGAATGCGCCGATGACGGCCGCAAGCCCGATCTCTGAGGCAAGCACGGCGAACCCGAGACAGATGATGACCGCGGGCAGAAGCGGGGAGTCCGCGAACCGAGGTGACTCGAGCAGCTGCGGACGATCGCGCAGAATCTTTGCTCCGCCGAGTCCGAAGAAACCGAGAAAGAGTGCAGACAGGCCGATCAAAAGCGCAAGCTCCCCGATCTGCACGCCGCCCTCGGATGCGACTCCGGTAGCAATCGCCAGGAACACCAGCGCAAGGATGTCGTCCAGCACAGCCGCACTCAGGATCGTGCGACCGGCGACGCCGTCGTGAATGTTCAATTCGATCATGATCGCCGAGGTGATGCCCACGCTCGTGGCGGCGAGTGCGGCACCGATGAACAGCGCGGTTGCTGTGGAGGCACCGGCCGCCAGTGCCAGACCAAGTCCGGCGCCGGCCGGAATCACCACGCCGAGCACTCCGACGCGAGTCGCGGACTTGCCCACCGATCGAACGTCTCCAATTTTTGTTTCGAGCCCAACCCAGAACAACAGAAAGATCACGCCGAGCTCGGCGAATACCTGAACCACCGTGTCGAGTTCGACCAGTGCGAGAACCGATGGTCCGACGATCGCGCCAGCGAGGATCTCACCGACCACGACAGGCTGGTGGATTCGCCTGAACAGCTCCTCGCCGGCCTTGGCCGCGACCAGCAGCGTGAAAAGCGCCAGCAGCGCAGTGGTGACATCGGCAGAGCCAGCGGCTATAGGAAGGTTCACGTTGATGTAGGCAATTCTTTCAGCTTGCGCCAACTCGCTTGGCCAGGCGAGACTTTAATCCATGCGATTTCTGCGACGCGCGCAGTGCGCTTTGGTGAGCTAGGTCTTCCAGGCGATCGTCGAGCGGCGGTAGGTCGTCTGCGAAGTTCAGTGCAAGTTTCAGCAGGTGGTCCGCAAACCAGACGTTCTTCGGCAGCAGCGGACCGTGCAGGTATGTACCGAAGACGTTTTTACGACGAACTCCTTCGAAACCGTCCTTGCCGTTGTTGCCGAACCCGCTCACTACGCGTCCGAGTGGCTGGCAATCGCCATCAAGATACGTACGACCGCCGTGATTCTCGAAGCCCGCGAGCGTGCGCGTTCGCCCATCGACAGAGACCTCAATCGTGACGTTGCCGATCAGCCGCGGGCCGGGTTCGCGAACGGTTCGCAGGTCGACAATTCCGAGTCCATCGATGCGGCGGTCATCAAGCTCGTAGTACTCACCGAGCAGTTGGTATCCACCACAGACCGCGAGGATTACCTTGCCAGATTCGGCTGCGGTCGCCAACGAATCGCGCTTCGTCTTGCGCATGTCGTCGGCGATCTGAATCTGATCATTGTCTTGTCCGCCACCGATGTAATAGAGATCGTGGGCGTCAGGGTCGATCGAATCGCCGTCGTCCACTGCGGTCAGTTGAAAACCGAAACCATGGCGCGCACAGCGTTGCTGCAGAACCATCAGGTTGCCGCGATCCGCATAAATATTCATGCGTGACGGATAGAGAGCGCAAACTCTGAGAGTCGTTTCGGCGGACGCCGCCCGTTTATCGGACATCACTTCTTCGCCTGCTCCCAATAGGTTGGCGCATCGCCGCGACGTGAAATCGCACCGCGAAGTTCGAGCAGTGCCGTGTACGTCGGAAGCGCATAGAGCGGCGAACCACCACGAATTGATCCTCCCACCGAGGTGTCGAACGAGTTTTCGATGTCGCGATCCACGCGAATTCTCTCGCGTTCGATTCCGGCATACGCGAGGCGCAATGCCATCTCTTCAGCGCGAGTTCCGGAACAGGTGACGAATCGAACCTGATCGGTAAGCATCTCGAAATCCGCGTCCCAGATCCACGAAACATCGCGTCCGTCGGCGATGTTGTCGTTGAGTGCGAGCCACAGATCGAACTGGCCGTCGCCGGCGGTGATCGTTCGCAAAACCTCGTTCGCGCCGGTCGGATTCTTGATCAGCAGGAGTGCAACGTTGTGTCCTTTGATCTCGATCGTCTCGACCCGACCGAACACAGCCTTCGCCGAGGCAAGTCCGGCCGAAATGGCTCCCGGACTGATCTCCAGCGCGTGGGCTGCAGCGGCGGCAGCGACGGCGTTGTACACGTTGTAGAGCCCGGGGATAGGAACCTCGGTTCTGAAGCTGCCCGTCGGTGTGACGATTTCGATGGAGCTTCCGCGCATGCCATTCATCGAGATGGACCGCGCAGCGATGCTTGGCTGGGGTCGCGCGAAGTCACAGTTCGGGCAGGCGTACTTACCGAGATGGCCGAGCTGTACAGCGCTGTACACGAGGGCGGAGCCGCAGCGGCGGCAGAACTTAGAATCGGCGGCGTGACGGGGAACCGGCTCGGCGTAGCGATCATCCTCGATGCCGAAGAACACGGTGTTGGCGCGACCCCCGGCGATACCGGCAAGCAGGGGATCGTCTGCGTTGAGTACGACGCTCGTTGTGGCAGGCAATCCAGCGATCATCCTTTGCCAACCGTCGGCCAATGTTTCGAGCTCTCCGTAGCGATCGAGCTGATCCCGAAAGAGGTTTGCCAGAACGATCACGCGCGGTTGTATCTCGTCGACAATCGTCTGCGTCCACGCTTCGTCGACTTCGAAGAGGCCAATGTCGCCGTCAACGCGCCCATCGTGGGAGGCATCGAGCAACGCCGTGGCGATCCCTCCAGCCATGTTCGCCCCGGCATGATTGTGCACCGGGTGAAGCTCACCTCTCTCGAGAATGCTTGAAAGCAAAGATGCAGTGGTGGTCTTGCCGTTGGTGGCGGAAATGACGACCGCACCATCGCGCAGATCTGCAGCGAGCGCAGCAATCGCATCTGCCTGCATGCGCAGCAAGACCTTTCCGGGAAGCGACGTGCCGCCACCACGGCCGGAGCTCCGGCTGAGTCGGCCGACTGCGCGGGCGAGGCCCAGCTTCAATGGCGAAACGGATTTCATTGCCGCGAATTATCGCTGGCGCGAAAATGAACCCGCAGGATGCAACGCGAATAGCGTCGTGAGTGTTCGGTCAGGCCGGAAGCGAAGAACGATGATCGACCGTGCCGGTGCCGTTCTGAACAGGTAAGAAGGCTCGCCCCGCGACCTCGGTCGCGTAGCGAGTCGCCCACTCGCCGCGTTCGGTGCCTTTCATCGACACATCGGGCTCCAGGCGCTTGATATCGGCGGTTTCGAGCAACATGTCCCCGATCAAGCGTTCTGCGTGCACCTCTTCGGGGAACTCCGGATCGAGTGTGAGCAGGACGTCCTGTTGGGCGCGATGCCAATCTTCGTCCGTGAGTTGCTCGCTGGCGACCAAAGAAACGCCGCGACGCGTAGCCCAGAAGAGGTCGAAGATGCCAAGGCGATATGCGTAAAGCTTGATGCCGTCGCTGAAGACGAAGTTCAAACCCGAAAACGTGTGGCCCGCGACGATCGTCGCGACAACTCCGCGAATCGAGCGGACTGGCTCTTCGGGATCAAATTCGTTCATCAAGCGCATGAAAAAGCACTCCGAGTCCGTCTCACCACGCGGTTCAGCCATGCCACTTCGAAGCAGCCCTCTGTAGTCGAGAATCGTTCCATTGTGCGCGAAGGTGTAGGGGCCGTACTCAAACGGATGCGTGTTCTTCGCGGAAAGTCCGCCGAGCGTTGCACGCCGAACGTGCACATTGAAGATCCGTCCGCGCAACTGAGTCGCCGGCAGGAATCGGCTGTCTTCGTGCGCAGCGAATGCGAAGCGTTCGGTAACCGGGGCTGCCTGTCCGATCTCCCGATACGCGGCCATGCCCCATCCCGAATCGTGATCCTCCGAGAGCCTGATGATTGGATTCGACGATTCGACCAGCTCGTGGCGAACTGAGATTGGGTCGGACGCAACGGCTCCAAACACGCGGCACATGATCCCCTCCAGCCTACAGGCAATTGCAATGCCGCGCCGCTGCGGGCTTTTGGCCGCACTGCGCGGGCAGGCGTCCGGCTGTAAGACGCGAAGAAGATCGTCATGAATCATTCTGGACCACGACTAAGAGGTGACATCGACGCAGCTTGGCTGTTACGCGATTCGCGCAAGACGCCGATTTTGCTCACCTTGTTTGCCGTGATCGCGATCGCACTCACAGGCTGTGGCGGAAACGAAGAGTCCGGGGCCAAAAAAAGAACTTGACGCGAACGGCTGCACCGTCGCCCAGATGCCAACGGCGAAATCGGTCGACGTGAACTCACCGACCACGCAGCTTGACCCCGAGAAGACACACGTGGTCACGATGGTCACGAACTGTGGGGAGTTCAAGATCGAACTCGATGCCGAACGCAATCCGCGCACCGCATCTTCGTTCGCGCATCTCGTCGAGGAGGGCGTCTACGACGGCACTTGGTTCCATCGGATCGTCCCTGATTTCGTGATCCAAGGTGGAGATCCAAACGCCGACGGAACGGGTGGCTCTGGATACAACATCGTTGAACCGCCGACCTGCAAGTACCGGATCGGGACTGTTGCGATGGCGAAGACGGCGAATGATCCGACCGGAAACTCTTCCTCGCAGTTCTACGTCGTCATCGGCGAGGACGGCACAGATCTACCGCCCGACTATGCGATCGCCGGCAAAGTCAGCGAGGGGAACGACGTGATCGAACGAATCGCGCGCTATGCCCCGGATCAGGCATCCGGCGAGTCACCATCGGGCGTCGCAATTATCGAGAAGGCCAGCGTCTCTTCAACCGAATGAGCAATCGCCGCGCCTGCGGCGAGTTCAGTCGAGACCCAGCGCCTGCGGTGCGGCATCGCGCATCAGCGCTTCGATTTCGCGCCGTTGCCGGCCCTGCGGAACACCCCAGTCAGCTCGGTAGTCGAACACCTCTGTCAGCGGGCGCGATCCGAAGCGTCCGTCGATCAGTTCGAGCTGGCCGGCACCGATCAGCGCCGGGTGGTGGTGCCCGCAGGTGCGCGCCAGCGCAAGTAGTTCGCCGCGCAGCTGCGTGATGTAGTTGGCCGTGCGCACGGCCTTTAGATCAGGGTCGAGCCCGCGCGTTCGCCATGGCTTGTGCGTCGTAACGCCCGTGGGACAATTTCCCGTGTGACAGCGCTGGGATTGAATGCAGCCGACAGCGAGCATCGCCTCGCGACCGACGTTGATCATGTCGCAACCGAGTCCGAACGCCATCAACGCGGCGTCGGGAAGGCCGAGTCTGCCGGAACCAATGAAAGCGACGTCGTCGGCCATTTCGCGTTCGGAGAAAATCGAAAACACGCGTGTGAAGCCGATCTTGAACGGCAGCGAGACGTGGTCGGTGAAGGCGAGGGGAGCGGCACCGGTGCCACCCTCGCCGCCGTCGACGGTGATGAAATCGACGCCGCGCCCGCCGTCGGACATCTTGTCGGCAAGTTCCCGCCAGAACGTTTCCTTGCCGACAGCCGACTTGATGCCGACCGGCAGTCCGGTGCGGTCGGCGATTGATTCGACTAGTTCAAGCAGTCCGTCGATGTCGCTGAAGGCCGAGTGCGCCGGCGGGCTGATGCAGTCTTTGCCGGGCTCGACACCGCGAATACGAGCGATCTCCTCGGTCACCTTCACACCCGGAAGGATCCCTCCGAGCCCAGGTTTTGCTCCTTGGCTAAGTTTGATCTCGATCGCCTTAACCGGCGCCGTGGCGATCGTTTCCTCGAGCACGTCAAGGTCGAACCTGCCGCGAGCATCGCGGCATCCGAAGTAGCCGGTGCCAACCTGAAAGACGATGTTGCCGCCCTGTAAGTGGTGAGGTGAGATTCCGCCCTCACCGGTGGTTTGCATGCATTGGGCCAACCGAGCGCCTCCGTTGAGCGCCTGGATCGCTCGCGCGCTGAGCGATCCAAAACTCATTCCTGAGATGTTCACAACGGATTCCGGGCGGAACGCCTTTTTGCGTCCGCGCGGGAGGCCGATGATCTTTGCTGCAGGCAAAAGGAAGTGATCCTGGCCGGAATCGTTCTCGATGCTGTGCTCGGGGTCGATCATCGGCGGAAAGGCTTCGTGCTTGATCACCAAGTAGTTGGTCGAACGCTCCATCTCGTTGTCGCTGCCGAAGCCGAAGCGATTGTTCTGACGTTTGGCCGATGCGTAGATCCAGCGACGCTGGTCGCGCGTGAAGGGGCGTTCCTCGTTGTTGTCAGTGACGATGTACTGTCGCAACTCTGGACCGACGCGTTCGAGGATGTAGCGAAAGTGCCCAACTATCGGGAAGATCCGCAGGATCGTGTGGCGCCGCTGCGTGACGTCGTAGAGCACTACGACAGCGAGCAGGATCGCGACCGCGATCCAGAAGTAGAGCCAGTCCATCCCTCAACTATCGATAGCGGCCCGGATGTCGCTGCAGAAGGATCGTTTTGGGATTACACGAAACCATGTATAGTTGGTCGCTCACTATTTGAACCAAGTTCAACAGGAAGTGAAAAGAATCTCCCCGAAGCGCGAACATACGGATGTTCTGATCGTCGGCGGCGGCCTTTCCGGTATCGGCGCTGCCGTGCATCTGTCCAAGGAATGCCCGAGCAAAAGCTACGTAATCCTTGAGGCACGCGACCGCACAGGGGGCACTTGGGACCTTTTCCGCTATCCCGGCATTCGCTCGGACTCGGACATGTTCACACTCGGCTACGACTTCAAACCGTGGGAGGAGGCGAAGGCGATCGCGGACGGTCCGTCGATTCTTTCTTACATTCGCGACACGGCCCGCGAGTACAACGTCGAGGACAAGATCCGCACCAATCACAAGGTGACCGGAGCGGAGTGGTCTTCGAATGAGGCGCAGTGGATCGTCACCGTCGAACGGGGTGTCGAGGGCGACGTTGTCGAGATGTCATGCGATTTTCTGCATTTTTGCTCTGGCTACTACGACTACGACAGCGGCTATCTGCCCGAGTTTCCGGGATTTGACCGCTTCAAGGGGCAGTTGATCCACCCGCAGCACTGGCCTGAGGATTTTGACCACGCGGGCAAACGTGTGGTTGTGATCGGTAGTGGTGCCACGGCGATCACGCTTGTTCCTGCGATGGCCAGAGCCGCAGAACATGTGACGATGCTGCAGCGGTCGCCGAGCTACATCTTCACTCTGCCCGCCAAGGATCCGATCGCCGATTTCTTGCGCCGTGCGCTCCCGGCGAAAATCGCCTACAGCGTTGTTCGCGCAAAGAACGTATTTCTGGCGGTGGCGACGTTCCAGCTAAGTCGGCGTCGTCCCGGATTCGTCAAAAAGGTGATCCGCGAAAGCGTGAAGCGCCAGCTACCGGATGATTTTGACGTCGACAAGCACTTCAAACCAACGTACAACCCTTGGGACCAGCGCGTCTGCCTCGTTCCGGACGGTGATTTCTTCCGCTCGATCCGTAAGCACAAAGCGTCGATCGTCACCGACGAGATCGAGACGTTCACCGAAACCGGGATCCAGTTGAAGTCGGGGGAGACGATCGAGGCCGACGCGATCGTCACCGCGACCGGACTGAATCTGAAATTCCTCGGCGGCGCGGAGGTCAGGATTGATGGCGAGGTCATCGAGCTGGCCGACAGAGTCTCTTACAACGGATCAATGCTCAGCGGTCTGCCGAATGCGGCGTACACGGTTGGCTACACGAATGCCTCTTGGACGTTGAAGGCCGACCTGGTCAGTAAGTACGTATGTCGTCTGATTAACCACATGGACGAACACGACTACAAAGTCTGCACACCGCAGCCACCCGATCCATCAGCGAAACTCGAGCCGATCATCGACTTTTCGTCCGGATACGTTCTCAGGGCTCTGGACCAGCTGCCCAAGCAGGGCGACAAAAAGCCGTGGCGGCTTCACCAGAACTACCCGCTGGACGTCCTGATGTTCAAGCGCGGAAGCTTGACCGATGGCACGATGAAGTTCGAACGCGTGACGCCGCGCGCGGAGCAAGTGTCCGCCGCGATTGCGGCTACCGGCTGATCGCGATTTCAGCTAAGAATTCAGGCTCTACGCCATGCTGAGTCGAATTCCGCAGAATCGACAGAAATACGCTTGAGCTCACGGATTGACGGTTCAAATCTCTGCTCGTCGAACGTGCACGCACCGATGTCGACGAGAGCAGGCAAAAACGCGTATTCCCAAAATGACATCGCCTCGTCAATCGATCGCCAAAACTGCGACTGGTGAGGGGGACCGTCGTCTCCGCTTTCGTTGAGCAGCAGAATCAGTCCTTCTGGTGCCGCGCGTGTTAGTCCGAGTGCGTTGGTCGCATCTTGCAATTGCTGCTTGCTCACGCCTTCAAATGCCGTGTCCAGTGAGACTGGCTCGGTACCGAGTTGGTGGATAGCCGTTGAATCAAGGTCTGCGCCGATGTCTTGGAACTCCGCGAACAATTGACCAATGATCAAGCGGTCGATGTTCCGCGCAATCGGTTCGAAATCCACGGCGCCGTCGTCACCTTCGGGCACTCCGAAATCGTGCATCGCCTGAGTGATCACGCCGACTGCCACATCGCGAAAGAACGCGCTCTCTGCGATTTCGTCCGTCCAGATGCCCTGCGACACGACTGTCCCGTTATCAATGCCGGTCAGATGGCAGAGCATGCCCTGTGGCCACTGCTCCTGAAATCGATACGCGGCGTGTAGTTTGTTGACGAAGTCCCAGTCTGCGCCGGCCATCTCAAACGTGACGTTGAGCCGGTAGCGCTTCGGACATGTGACGGCGACCAGCGTCTGGCCGGAAAGCGGGTCCTCAGGCAAGGACCGCGCGGACATCGTGGATTTCTGTGGAAATGTTGGCATGAGATTCGCCAGAAATTCAGTAGTCGTTTCCATCGTACAGATTTGTCGTCGGTTCGTGCGAACCTTTCCTGAGTATCCGCGCGGACGATTGACCGATGGAGGACGTCCTTGCCAAAGTCGATAATTTGCGCGGTAGGTTCGCCGCACTGAGGCGGGCCACGAGCGGGAGATCACAAATGTCGACTGACGTCGTAGGCATCGAGGGTCAGGCGGGCCAGAGGGCGACAAAGTGGCTATGGCTTGTGGGGGCGGTGATCGCCGTCTCGGGAATCCTCTTCGGATACGACCAGGGAGTGATCTCGGGTGCCCTTCGCGGTATCGAGGACAGCTTCAAGGTCAGTACGACCACTACGGAGATAATTACCAGCTGGGTGACGCTCGGCGCGCTCGTGGGTGCGTTGGTCGCCGGTGTCACCGCGGACAGAATTGGTCGCCGCTCCGCGCTGCTCCTGGCTGGTGGCTTGTTCGTTGTCGGTGCGATCGTCGAGGCAGCTGCGCCGGGCGCCGCGATACTCGTGGTCGGGCGACTCGTGGTCGGGTTCGCCGTCGGTATCGCATCCGTAGCCGCGCCGCTCTACGCGGCGGAGATGGCACCCGCGCACCTTCGCGGCCGATTCGTGTCTGGATACCAACTCGGCATCACGTTCGGAATCTTTCTCGCGTATCTGGTCGACGAACTGATGGACAGCGCCGATTGGCGCTTGATGCTCGGTGTGTCCAGCTTCGTCGGGATCGCTCTGATCATTGCGATACTGCCGCTCCCGGATACGCCTCGGTGGTATTTGAAGGTCGGGCGCCGGTCGGAGGCCGTGGAAGCATTGGAAAAGGTGGACGCGCCACCAGATGCAGAAGCTGCGATCGCGATCATCGAGGCCGAAGCGGCATCGGACGTCCAGGCCAGCTGGGAGGTCGCATTCAGCAAACGCTGGCGCACGCCACTACTAATCGGAGTGGGACTGGCGGTGTTTCAGCAGATCACCGGCATCAACGCGATCATCTACTACGCAGACAAGATCTTCGATGCCGCCGGCTTCACGTCTGTCGCCGACCAGACGATGGCGACGACCTGGGCCGTTGGTGGCGTGAACGTGCTTGCCACGTTGGTCGCCGTGATGTTCGTCGACCGTCTCGGGCGCAAGCCGCTTCTGCTCGCCGGACTTGTGGGAATGGGCCTGAGCCTAGCCGTCGTGGGGATCGCGTTCCAGAGCCTCGGCGACGTACAGCACGGCGGGTCCGCACAGGCAGCGAGCGACGCAGGCGTGATCACGCTCGTGGCTCTCGTCGTGTACATCGCATCTTTCGCGTTCTCGATGGGGCCAGTCGTCTGGACGATCATCAACGAGATCTATCCGCGCGAAGTCCGTGGCCGCATGGTTTCTGTTGCGACAGCGTTCAACTGGTTTTCGGCTTGGTTGGTGAGTCAGTTCTTCCTCACCCTGACCGACTCGATCGGCGAATCCGCGACATTCTGGATGTTCGCCAGCTTCTGTCTGATTGCGTTCTTCTGGATACTCCGCTACGTGCCAGAAACCAAGGAACGCACACTCGAGGAGATCGAGGAGATGTGGCAGAAACGATTCGACGCCAGGGAATAGATCGCTCGACGCCAGAGGGCATTCATCTGTAGATTCGTGGTCTGTGGTGACCGGTCGACCGAGCCATTGACTGCCGGGTTCGATCGCGAGGGGTTGCCTATGTAGCCATTCGGGAGGGGGTGACCATCATCGCGGAATTCGGTAGAACCGAGCCTCTGTTGGAGCAGTTTCTTCAGTTTGCTCCGGATGCGATCGTTGGGATCGACCGCGAAGGCGTGATCGTGCTCGCCAATGCACAAATTCATCAAGTGTTCGGCTACACCCGCGATGAAATTGTTGGCAATCCGGTCGAGATGCTGGTTCCGATGCAACAGCGCGGACAGCATATGTTGCACCGCCAGGAATACTTCAAAGATCCGAAGACGCGGCCGATGGGGGCAGGCTTGGAGCTGTTCGGGCTTCGCGCTGACGGAACCGAGTTTCCTGCAGAGATCAGCCTTTCGAGCATGGAGCACGATGGTGACGTAATCGCAATCGCCGCGATACGCGACGTTACGGCGCGAACCCGCGCCGAAAAGAAGTTCGAACAACTACTTGAGCTGGCCCCGGATGCGATCGTGGGAATCGATCGCAGCGGAATGATTGTCTTAGTGAACGCGCAAGTAGAACTCCTGTTCGGCTACCCGCGCGAGGAAATGCTCGGCCAAACGATTGAAATGCTCGTGCCGGATCGATTTCGAATGAGTCACACGGCTCATCGGTCAAGTTACTTCGCTGACCCAACAACCCGAGCGATGGGCGCCGGCCTCGAGCTTTATGGCTTGCGTGCCGACGGAACGGAGTTTCCTGCTGAGATAAGCCTTTCCAGCATCCAAACCGACGAGGGCATCATTGCGACGGCGGCGATCAGGGATATTTCGGAAAGGGTGAAGGCCGACAGCGTCAGGCAAAAGCTGGAGACTGAGCTAAAGCTCAACCAGTCGCGTCGCTTGGAAAGTGTCGGGCAACTCGCTGGCGGCGTTGCACATGATTTCAACAATCTGCTGAGCGTGATTCTCAATTACGCGGCGTTTTTGACGGAATCGCTTGCAGACAGTCAAGAACTCAAGGAAGATGCAGAACAGATCAAACGAGCCGCCGAGCGAGCAGCGGAACTTACACGGCAACTATTGATTTTTAGTCGTCGCGACGTGGTCAAAGCTGAGTCACTCTCGCTGAATGAGGCCCTGAATGACTTGAAAATCTTGCTCCAACGCACGCTTGGCGAACAGATTGATTTTCGAATGGATCTCGATGCGAATTTGTGGCCCGTGTTTGTTGACCGTGGCCAGTTTGAGCAGGTCGTGATGAACCTGGTCATTAACGCCCGCGACGCAATGGCGGGAAGTGGCATTCTCGAGCTGGACACGTCAAACGTGGAGATCGATGAGGAGTTTGTTCGTTTCAGTCCAGACGAAATCAAACCGGGTAAGTACGTTCGGGTCACGGTTGCTGATTCTGGAAAAGGTATGGATCGCGAGACGATGGAACGCGCGTTCGAGCCGTTTTTTACCACCAAAGACAAATCAGAGGGCACCGGGCTCGGTCTCGCAACTGTCTACGGCATCGTCAAACAGGCCGGCGGGCACATCTTCATTTATTCCGAAGAGGGTCGTGGGACTTCTGTGAAGATGCACTTTCCCGCCGAATACGGAGACGCCAAGACTGTGAAGCCTGAATCAGGTAGGCCAGCGATTGGTAGTGGCGAACGCATTGTGGTGGCTGAGGATGAACCTGCGGTGAGAACGATGGTCAAGCGGATACTCGAGAGCAACGGCTACGAAGTTGCTCAGTTCTCGAATGGGCGAGAAGCGCTCGCATATTGCGAATCGCCAGGCGTCGAGATCGACCTATTGCTGACTGACGTGGTGATGCCGGAGATGTCTGGCGACGAGCTATTCGTTCGATTGCAGCAATCGCGGCCCGGGTTAGACGTGTTGTTCATGTCCGGATACAGCGAAACGATTATCGAACGGCAGCGGTCTGGCGCGGGTGTTTCAGACTTGATCGAAAAGCCATTCACAAGTGCAGAGCTGCTCAAGGCGGTGCAGAGCGCGATGAAACGGTCTGCTGCCGGCTGAGGGTGGGGTCAGACGAAACAAAGAACGGGTAGCGTGCTTGGTAGTTACATAACGCTCCGATTCGTCCCCTCGCACATGCGGTAGCCAAACGCCTCGGGGAAGTTTCTCGGAGACCTAGGAAGTAGGTTCAACATGACTGAACCGATCGACGCATCGGATCAGGCCACGTTCGCCGAACAAATCTCACGTGAGATGGAAGCGCTTTACGCAACCCACTACGGCCATAGCCGTGGGAAGGCGACCACCTACATCAACGGAAAGACCGTTCTGTGCATGGTCGAGGGAAGTCGCAGCGACAACGAAGCCGACGAATTCGAGCGCGGCGATAGCGCTGGCGTGATTGACCGCCGTGTTGCGTTTCAAGTCAATCAGGAGGATGCCTTCACCGAAATGGTTGAGCGAATCACCGGAAGAACGGTCGTCGCTTTCCTGAGCGCAAATCAAGAAAACCTGACGTTTGCGGCAGAGCTGTTTGTTCTCGATCACGAACTTGTTTAGGTATGAGTGAGTTCCCATCCATCGCATCTGACGCGGAACTAATGGCGCTCGCCAGGAGGGGGGAGAGGGCGCCATTTGCCGCCCTGTACGGTCGTTACTGGCCACGCGCTGTGAAGATGGCGACCGTAATATGTGAGTCGCGCATCGAAGCCAAGGACATCGTTCGCGTCTCGTTCGGCGAGGCTTGGCGAACCCGTGACGAGTACGTGCCGGAAAGAGAAACGGTGCGTTCCTGGTTGCTGGGAATCGTCCGCGATCAGGCCGCGTTTTCACGCACCGGTGCCGTTCAATGGGGTCGCAGTCGGTTTGTGGCCGAGGTAGGCGATGAATCGAGTGAAGGTCTCGAATCTGAGGGCGACTTGGATCTGGCGTCGGATGTCTCAGGTGCGATAGCGCTTCTTTTGGCAGATACTCCGATAGAGCAGCGTGAGGCAATAGCGATGTCATTCTTCGGCGAGCTTTCCCCTGATGAGATCGCGCGGCAGCTGGACATGACAGAGGCAGCGGTGGCCGGTCGGGTGAGATTAGGGTTGGAAGAACTGCGTGCGCGAGATTTCAACGTCACCCGGCAGTAAGGGAATTGGCGAGATTCGGACGCGGCTCTGGTGATGTCCGAAAAACGCCAGATTTGTGATTCGGGTGGGTCTACGTTGGTCGGATGAATCGCAATGAAGTTACGTTCGACGTCAACGGCGACATGTGCGCCGCTTGGCTTTATCGGCCACCAGCACACCCGGAGTCGTCAACTCCAATCGTCGTGATGGCTCACGGACTCTCCGGCACCAGGCGCGACCGTCTTGGCGCTTTCGCCGAGCGGTTCGCGCAGGCAGGGTTCGCAGCGCTGATATTTGACCATCGCGGATTCGGCGACAGCGAGGGCGAGCCGGACCGCTTCGTCCCCGCTCGGCAGCGTGAAGACTGGTCTGCGGCGATCGAGTTCGCACGTGAAGTCGACGGAATTGATGCGAAACGAGTTGCAACGTTCGGCTCTTCGATGGGGGGAGGAAACGCGCTCGCCGCGGCAGCCGCCGACCCGTGTGTTGCCGCCGCGATCAGTCAAGTGCCGTTCCTTGACCTGAGGCGACAGGCGCATCGCAACTCAATGCGCGTGAATCTAAAGATTTTCGCGAGCGCGTTGCTCGGCAGACATCTGCCCGCTGTGGGTCAACCGAACGAAGCCGCGTTCATAAACGCTCCGGGAAGCGAAGCCGGGTGGCGGCACGTAGTTTCGATCGGGGAGGACTCTCGGTGGCGGGACCGCGTCTCGTCGCGATGGCTGCTCGGTAGGCCGTTCAATCCGGGCCGCCTCGCATCCGAACTGCACTGCCCCTGGCTCGTTTGCGTAGGAGACGCTGATCGAGTCGCTCGACCAGGCCCGGCAATCAAAGCTGCTCGTCGGGCTCCGCAAGGCGAACTTCGTGTGTATCCAGGAGTCGATCACTTCGACATCTACGACGGACCAGAGCATGAGGCGATCGTTTCCGACGAGATCGAGTTTCTTCGCCGGCACCTCCTCAAGTCAACCAAAACCCGCCTCACTGAAGCTGCTCAGCCAGCCCCACAATGATTCCTTCGGGGCCACGCAGGTAGCAGAGCCGATAAATGTCTTCGTACTGAGCGATCTCGCCTAGCAATTCCGCGTCGTGATCGGCGAGCATGCGAGCAACCGTCTCGTCGATGTCGTCAACAGCGAACATGATGCGACGCAATCCAAGGGCGTTGGGCGGTGCATTTTCTTGTTCGGCCCTGACGGCCTCGGGTGAATGAAATTTCGTCAGCTCCACGCGGCCATGCCCGTCGGGTGTTTTCAGCATGGCGATATCTGCTCGCACGTTCTCAAGGCCCACTGTTTGATCCACCCAGGGCCCTTCGACTTGAGTCTGACCGTCAAGCTCCATGCCGAGGTCGACGAAGAACGCCGTGACGGCCTCGAGATCATCAACGACGATGAGTACGTTGTCCAATCGCTGGATTGCCACGCCAGCGAGGCTAACGGACGGATTCGATCTTGTCTGGAGCTAGCTATTCGCCAGAAAGCACCGTTCTGAGCGCACCGTATATTGAACGTCCGTGGGCAAACTCATCTATGCGAACAACTGCTCCCTCGACGGGTTCATCGAAGATATGAACGGAAGCTTCGAATTCTCCGAACCTGATGACGAGGTGCATCAATTTTGGAACGACCTGCTGCGACAGACCGGAACCCAGATCTACGGCCGGCGCCTGTACGAGACGATGGCCGTGTGGGAAACGATGCCGGTCGAGGATGAGCCAGCGGTGATACGCGAGTTCGCGGAGATCTGGCGAAGCCGCGACAAATTTGTCTACTCGAGAACACTTGAGACCGTCACAAGCACGCGCACCACACTGGAGCGGGAGTTCAACCCAGACCAGATCCGTGAGCTCAAGGCCGGTGACGAAGACCTCCTGATCGGTGGGCCCAACCTTGCCACCGCCGCATTCACGGCAGGACTCGTTGACGAAGTTGGACTGATGTTCTCGCCAGCAGCCATCGGTGGCGGTAAACCGGCGCTGCCGACCGGCCAGCGAATTGACCTACAACTGATCGACGAAATCCGCTTCCCGAGCGGCGCCGTCTATTTGCACTACGCCGTCGAGCACTAGTCGATACGCGATCTGAAGGAACGGCCCGTCGGCCGGCAGATTGCGTGAAAACTACGGTCGTATTCGATCATCGAACTCACGTACCGTGGGCTTCAGTTCGCGTTTGTATTGTCTAGGAAAGTAGGTCGCCGCACGATGCCAATTGAACTCGCATTAGTCGTTTACGACCATCAAGAAGGAGCGGAGCTTGCATACGGTGCTGCGAAACACAAGCATCGGGACTCGGTCTGGCTGCGGGAGGCCGCGTTCGTGGAAATGCACCACGGTGGTCGCGTTTCGTTTCGCGGGACGTTTGGAGACCGTTACGTAAGTCAAGAAGAGATTGGCGACGCGACGGGACCCAACGCTGCTGCGGGCGCACTTACTGGCGGCGTGGTTGGAGGAGTATTTGGTCCGCCAGGCTTCGTCCTCGGACTGATCGTCGGACTGATGGCAGGCGGTCGCAAGGACGCCGAAGACGCGCCGGAGCCGCAGGGTGAGTTCTTTGATCAGCTCCGGGGCGAACTCGATCACGGTCAATCAGCCATCATCTTGCTCGCGGAGTCTTCACATGTGGATGAAATGTTGGCCGCGTTGTCAGGAACCGACGCAAAGCAGGTCCGACACCCGGTAGACGAAGAACTGGTGAAGTCACTCGAACAGTCGCTCCCGTACGTTCCGCCCGCCAAACCGGGCGAATACCTCTGAGTACTGCGGCACCGGCGACGCCACCAGCGCTTTCCCGACTTCACAAAACGGCAATGCCAGCGACAGCCACGAAGCCGATGCTCAGCGATACAAACGCAAGCGCTGCCGTGACTCTGAAGAACCTCGAACTGTTCCGGTCGAGGCCAAACGCGAGCGGTACGAACAGCAGCGGGTCGACCACGCTTCCGAACAAGATCGCTGCGACTACCCAAGCGGGCACTGGATTTACGATGGCGCCGGCAGCGGCGACCGCAACACCCATCAGAAGAATCGAAACGTGCGCGCTGACCAACTGGCGAAAGCTGACGAGTCCGAGTTTCTTGAACAACTCCGGCTTCTCTTCAGCGGCGATGAGAACCCATCCTGAGATCACGCCGAAGGCAATCTCCACGATGCCGATTTTTGCAAGCAGCGGGATTGTCGTCATGCGAGAAACTCCAATACTTCTCGGTGGAATTCGTCAGGCTGTTCGAACATCGCGCAGTGTCCCGTGGAGTCGAGGACCACAAACTTCTCGACGACTTCGCGCTTGGAGAACTCTTCTAGGTCCTCGATCGGAGCGATTTTGTCCTGCGCTCCACTGATCACCAGCGTCGGACAACGCAGGCCGGACATCGCCTGTTCGGCGTCGTAGCGGAAGCCGCGCGCAAGCGTTGGAAACATGCCGGGCGAACCCGTGCCGGCGATCATCAACTCCGCGAACCGTGGTTCCAGCTGGCGCGCATTGAAGACATATGGCGTCAGAGTGAGCATCCGCAAGATCGGATGACGCGCGATGAACTTACGAAGGCGTTCGGGAAGCGGGATTCCCGTGGTGGCCACCTCGATCAAAAAATTGGCCACCTTGGGACGTCGTCGGAGCGTGCGTATGGGCGACCTTGAGAGCCCGATCACCGAAGTTATCGGCCCGCCCGTCAGAACCAGACGCCGCAGCCGATGGGGATGGCGAAAAGCAAGCTCGATTGCGAGAAGCGTGCCGAGCGAGTGGCCCACGACATCGATCGTCTCAAGGCCTAGCTGTTCGCAAAGCTCATCGAGCACGCCTACTACTTCGGTCGGATCGTAACTCCGAGCGCCTTCGGATGCTCCGAACCCGGGAAGGTCGACTGCGATCGTGCGGCGCGTGGCGGCCAGCGCCGGAATGTTCTCGCTCCACCAATTGGACGAGCCGGCCAGCCCGTGAATGAGCAGGCAAGGTGTCTGACCTTCACCGGCATCTAGGAACGCGATCCGGCGGCCGCCTGCAATCAAGTCGCGGCGCCGCACGGTCACGTCGCTTGGAGACGTCGGCGCTGAGCGAGTCGTCGTTTGGTTCACAGCCACGAGTGCAGCGTAACAGATAATGAACGCTCGTTATATATAACTGATTTAGTCTGTCAACGATGACTCAGCGACGCACCAATCTGGAAAGGCGAACCGAGACGCGATCGCGGCTCCTGGAGTCGGCTGCGGAAGTGTTCGCTCGTCGCGGCTACGCAGCTGCCTCCGTAAGCGAAATCGTCGATGGGGCAGGGTGTTCGACTGGCGCGCTCTATGCGCACTTCGAAGGCAAGAGCGATCTGTTCCTCAGTCTCATGGATGAAACGATCCCCGGGTGGGCCGGCTACTACGGCCAGGGGGTCGACGCCACTGAGTCGTTGGATGACGCGTTACGCGTCGTAGCGGCGCGTTGGGCGGCGCTGGTCGACAAAAGACCAGAACAGTGGACGCTGTTCGTGGAGTTCTGGTCAGTCGCTGTTCGCGACAAGAGCCTGACTCCAGAGTTCGCCGAGCGATACGCGGATATTCGAGGAGCGATGGCCACGTTGGTCGCCGGCATGGCCCAGCAGTTCAGTCTCGAGCTCGACGAATCGGCCGACACGCTCGCCGCAATTGTCCTCGCGCTGGCCGATGGACTTGCAATGCAGAGGCTTGCGAACCCGAATGAAGTGTCGGAGGAGCTGTTCTTGAACGCTCTAAGGATTGTTTTCGCCGCAGCCAGCGGGGCTGGCGATCGACCGTGACCACGCCTGGTCCTTTTCAGCAACTTCACATAACGTCAATTATCGTGCGTTGGATGTAAGTCAGGCGCTGGCTACCAAAGGCATTTTGCCGGACATCCGCCGGTCGTCGCATGGGCTCGTTGCAGGGTGAAAGGCACTCTTATGCCGCCATCCGGTGTTGGGGCACTCATCGTCCGTTCATCCGACTCTCATTTAGATGATGTTTTCAGTCTCATTTCAATGACTTTTCGGATTCTCATCTCGGTGACGTCGGACATGTTGTCGGGCGTCCCTTGGCCGAATAATCAGCGCAGCGCCCACCGCCTAGTTTGAGGTCGGAACTCCGGCCGATCCTGTAGCCACCAATCTCAAGAGCGCGTCGGCGCACAGGTCGCGAACTTCTTCGGTAGACATTTGCTTATGGTCCAACCAATCAAGTGCAACGGTGATCACCAGGCCGATCCAGCCACGAACGATTAGCCGGTGACGGTCGTTGCCGGTGCCGCCGGCCGAAAGTGCGCTGACGATTCGCTTCTCCTGACGGGTCAAATTGTCGTCAATCAACTTCCGGACCTCGCTGTCAGTCGCCGGGGCGCCGCGGAAAAGTGTCCGGTAACCGTGTGGATGGGCTTCCACATATCGAAAATACTGATCGAGCGCTCCAAGGAGTCGGTCCTCACTGGGCAGCGCCACATCCGGCTTGGTCGCTTCGAGGATCGCGCGCGTCTCGTGTTCAACGATGGCGTGCAAGAAGACTCGCTTGTTCTCGAAATGGTGATAGAGCAATCCACGCGAGACGCCGGCTTTATCTGCAACGTGATCGATCCAAACTTCGTCATATGGCCGTGTTGCAAACAGCTCGCAGCCGATCTCAAGCAGTTGCGCTCGGCGATCGGTGGCATCGAGCCGAGAGTAAGCCTTGTTAGACATCAATTCAGGAGCGTACTACGATGTTGCTATAGGTCAGTTCAACAAGGCCTAACAAGGTTTTCTGGCTTTAACCCCCACACCCAGGAAGAAGTATGTCTGGCAAGATCCCGCTCCGTAAACGGCTTTTCATATCGGCCTGCGCCATCACGCGATCCAGCGAATTCGCAGCTCGAAGACTTGGAACAGCGCGCTTTCTGCCGGAACTCTTCGCCTTGAGGTACTCGAACATGGGAGGCCTCGATCGCGAGGTCTTTGCCGCCCAACTTGCCGGGATCCGTTCTTTTGAGGACGAGCGATGGTGTGGCTATTGGGATGACATTGCGGAGGTGCACCTGGACGCAGCGCAAGCAGCGCTCGAAAAACTCACCGACCGTAAGAGCCTCGAGCTACGAGACGTGATGCGGAAAACTGGCCCGCCACACACCGCGGATCTCGCAGCGTTTCTGGCGCCGGCGGCGACTCTTTTCGCGGATCATGGCCCGCAGGCCACACGCGAAATGATCGCAACGATCACGCGCGCGGAGGCTCGAGACCTTCCCGCTGAAAATGCCGAGGCTGCGTTCATCGTGCTCGATGAAGTGGTGAAAGCGCTGACCTACTTCCAAGTCAGTGCATTCCCGGGCGAAACACCGAGTCGCATGCGTGCCTATGCCCGCTCAAGACAACTCACAGATTTGATCGTGGGCATTTTCAATGAAGGTCTTGACATCGCTGTCGAGCCGTTCAGTTTGGATGTAGGTAGCGAGGTTGTCCGCGGATACTCGGCGCTCCCGAAGAGCGACGAACCGGTGCCAAGTGTGCTCGTTACCAACGGACTAGAGGGCACAGTGCAGGAACTGCTTATTCCAAATCTGCGCCACAGGGATCGCGGCATCGCGATGTTCGTCATGGAAATGCCGGGTACCTACGACTATCGCGAACCGATGTCCGCCGACTCAGAAGCGATCTACAACTCGGTCATCTCCTGGATCGCAGAGGAGCCTCGTGTTGACGCGACACGGATCGGAATGGTCGGTGTCAGCTTTGGCGGCTACTGGTCCACGCGTCTTGCGGCCAACAACCCGGCACTTCGCTGCGCGGTCTCTTGTGGTGCACCCACACATCATTCATTCAGCTCGACCGGCTCCGTAGGCATTCCGGAAATCATCCTTCACGCGCTCGCGAATGTCACCGGGGCCGGAAATCCGTTGAGCCTAAGTCGTCGCCTGCGATCACTCTCGCTTCGTGACCGTTACGGCGATATCGCAGTCCCCCTGCTCGTCATCAATGGGGACAACGACACTCTGCTTAGTTCGCGAGATTCGATCGAGCTCGCAGAGCGCGCACCGCTCGGCGAGTTGGTGCTCTATCCCGACGACGACCACTGCGCGATGGGCCACTACGAAGAATGGCTAGATCTCTGCCAAAGGTGGTTGTCACAGAATTTTGGTGGCACCTAGGTTGCCCGATGACCGGGTTCCCCCAGAAACTCGCCCTCCCCTGCTCCGTTGCCCCAACCCAAGATTCTCACCTTCGTGACGTTCTGGTTCGCATTGAAGTGACGTTTTGCGATTCACGTTCACGCGACACCCGACATCTACACGGGCGTCACCTGGATGCGCCGGGAGTGGTCACGATGGTGCGAATCTCAACGGTCAGGTCGATGTGATCGTAAGCGGATAACTAGCGCGGCCGCGTTCACGGCCCGCAGAGCTCGACGACGGCTATGCAGGTAGGTTCGTCACATGCGCCGCAAACTCGTTCGAGAATTGGGCCACACTGGCTGCCGACGGCGATGAATAGAAAGGTGCCCGAGCGAGCCACAACAACGCCGGACGCTAACTGCCCAGAGCTTTCACAACGCGAAAGTCGATGTAAAGCCTTACCCGAAGGGCGCACGCACAGGACTCACGTCGCCTGCGACTATCTCCCAATCATTAACTCAGGAAGCGTCCCGTCTGTAGCTCCTAACTACGGCTGGCTAGCCGTTCACTTCGTCACCGGAATCAGGAGTTGTAAACGCTGCGGAATAGCTAGGAGCACGCATCTTCGCCGTTTGCTTGATGATGCTCTCGACCTGTGACTTGCTTCCAATTCGTCGAAGCGCCAAACAGATGGACGTCACCCCTAGGGCAGCCAATAATGTCAGCGCAGTCGCGACCACTGTGGCGCCATGCCGCGTAACCCACCAAAGGTATGCGTCCACGACGCCGAGGGCAATGAGCGATGCGGCGTAGCCCACGGACGCGCCATTCGCGGGCGAGGCGCGCCATCGCATCCACCACCGGTTTTGACCATCAAGATGGTCGACGCGAAGTCGGTGGAGAGCGGACTGATAATGACGGCCGGGGATATCCGGCTCAAGGACCATCGCAGCATAAATTGCCCCCCGAAGTATCTCCCTCGAGTTTCGCCAAATTAGCCAGCTAGCGATGGCGACTGCAACCATCGCTGCGAGTGGAAACAAATAGAGGTTCGGGTAGCGGTCGTTGTGGATCGGGGTTCTTGCCACCTGAAGTGCTCCGGCCGCAACAACCGTAACTGCGAAACCAAGGAAGACCTCTCGCTGTCGCTGAAGTGACCGTATGCCCTCCTCAACGAACGAGAGTTCCGCAGCTTTGCCTCGATTCCAATCGTCCCTAATCACCCGAACATTCAAACCTCGACGCTCCTGCTCGGCCGGAATCCGTGGGTGTACACGGAGAACATTCCCTGTGGCGTCGTCTTGCGATTCGGGTGCAGGTGGTATTCGTGAACGTTTAGCGTTGCCCCGTCCGTCTCGATCCGGACTTCCGTGTATTCGTGGTCTGGCGGAACCGTGGAATTCCGGGGAAACTTGACGTAGAGATCTGCAAAGGGCGGGCCTTCGGCACTTAACGGCCATGTCAAATCCGCTTGGTATGTCGTTGACTCGTCGCTGTACTCGTTGTTAAACATCACTTTGCCTGGCATTTTGACTTCCTTGACCGTCTCGACTATCGAATTGTTTACTCCCTCCAATTCTGACGAAATATTTTCGCCTGTGGGGTTCTCGATCGATGTAGCTAGGTGCCCCCCTTTGGAATTGATCCTTTTTCAGTGACACCCTGATCTGCCAATTCTCATTGACATGACGTTTCCATTCTCATCTAAGTGACGTTTCGGGATTCTCATTCACGTGACGTCCGACACTCACTGGGTCGGGCGTCACGAGATTGGACCGCTCTGGTCACGTCAATATGAAAGAAGGCGGTCACGTTCGGACGTGACGCGATCTACGTGGGCTTGAACCGCTCCGCATCTGTTAGCTTCCCGCGATGCGTTTTTTCAGTATTTCTGCGCTGCTAGCCCTTACGTGCGTGTTGCTCTTCGCCAGCGTTGCATCGGCTCGCCAAACGAATCCTGCACCAAACGCAAGTCCGAGCAGGGTCTGGTTTTCGGCCTTCGGCGGAGACGCAACGGTGATGTCATCGAAGTCCCGGCGTCGGACCGGCGTACCGATCAACGTAACGTACTCGATGCCGGATGCATTCTCGCTCAACGAGCGCACACCCATCAAGCTCTCGATCACATACGCCCGCCAGACGAGAGTTGGAAGCAACTGCGTCGAAAAGCGCGGCACGGCGGTGCAATGCGGCCGCCTAAAGAATCGTAAAGAGTCCTACCGCGCCGCATTTGGCCGACGCGCGCTTTCCATCAGCATTCTAGGAGGTGCCGTTTCTGGAGGACTCGCGATTAGAAGCGGATACGTCTCGGGGATTAAGGAAAAACGTCTGACAATTCGGCCGGGCCAGACCCGAACGGTCACTGTCTATGCGACATTTGGCGGTTGTCAGGTGTGGCCCACCGAGCTATTCGGCCAGACCCTTGAGCGACTCCTCCAGGACTACGGGCAGCCTCGTCCTGCAATTCCATGGCCAGGGTACGAATGCGTTCCTGGGACACTGAAATTAACAACTTATGGAAAGATCCGGGGCCGCTATGTCCGAACCGCCAAAGGTAAGTACGGCCGTCGGGTTGCGGAGTTTCACACCAGCTTTGTACTGGCATCCATAAATTTGCTGACTCCCGATCCCGAATTGTGAAGGAGCTTCAGAGTGCGACGTTTCACGCGGGACCGGTCCCCCGCGCTTTCTGGTGTTCGGTTGTCGCTAAATCCGATGCCGTTGGCTCGCTCCAAGGGGCGTAGCACCTCTGCGACTAACGAAGGTGGCGATTGATCCCGCTCGATCACGCGCGCACGGTGCAGTTCCGCGCATGTGATGTCAAACGAGATCTGAGGGTTCTAAAAAATGTGTGAAGGATCCAAGTGCAGTCCGTGCCGACATCCGCATTGGAGCCGGTCCACTAGTCAAAGTAGGTCGCGGTACATACCGATCAAAACGACGTCCGCTCATCTTGTGTTCCTGACGTTTGCATTCCATTAAGAATCGGGACCATTGTTGGTCGATTGATGACTCGTTCCCAGGCTTTCAACAGTCTCGAAACTTGCGTCACGATTCTTATCGACGTGACGTTTTCATTCTCATCAACATGAATTCTTGTGATTCTCATTCACGTGACATCCGACAGCATTGTCGGACGTCACGTCGACGAATTTCGAAAAGTCACAGTGATGTGTTTTGCGTTGGTCATACCGATCAGAGGCTCCTGCTGGAGCACCAAGGCGACTTTGCTCGGCACAGCAGAGCTCGACGACTAGCTCGGACATGGATTCGACCCACACGCGGACGCTATTTGCAGATCGGGCAGTGCATTCCGTTCGCTGATGCTTCCTGTGAAAACACGACAGACAATATGAACCGACTGAGAGTGGGCCGAACGAGTTCTATTCCTGGGTGGCCAACATATGCACGCGTGCAATTCTTGGTAGTGTCGCCCTCTCTCGATTCAGGAGGTCTTCTTGTCAGCTCTCGTGGGGCCATTTTCACGCATTACAACGCGACGGATCCTGTTGGTGGTTCTTGCGGTGCTCGGAGTTTTGGTCGCGTGCGAAGTCGAAAGCGCGCGTGGCGAAGCTCCATACACAATCTCTGGAACTGTGTCGTCAATAGCCGGTCATCAACCGCTCGCTGACGTCTCGATAGAAGTGCTTGATGCTGCCTCCTCCGCCGTTGTCTCCACGACAATCACCGACGCAGACGGCCGATTCGAGACGACAGTGGCGGCTGGCGCCTACCGACTTCACGCAATACCCCCGGAGGGCTCCGAGTTTCGCGATGCGACAACCTCGATCGTCACAATGGACGCGGACGCGACCATAGACATTGGCCTGGTTCGCACCGGGAAGAACCACATCCAAGGCACCATCACCGATCGCTACGGAAATCCGATGAGCAATCTAGAGGTCGATATCGGCGGCTCAGCTTCAACCGGCACTAGCTCAACAGACAGCAACGGCCACTACTCAATTGAAGTTTCTGACGGTACACGCGAACTCAGCATTACTAAGGACTATGCGTTTCCTGGCTCCCCAAAAAGCTTCGAGCTAAGCAGTCCTCTTATTGTCGACGGCGATGCAACACATGACTTCACTCTTCATGCACATGAAGTTCGCATCCACGTGCTTGGGCCAGATGGTCTGCCAGTTTCAAACGCGTACGCCGACTTGGTTCTCGAACCTGTCACTACTACGGCGTCAGGACTGCTGTTCACCGGAAGATCAGTTGACGCAGGTAACACTGGGACGGACGGGATCGCACGCTTCTCTGCCTTTGATGCAGATGCCTCTAACCAGCAGGTAAACATTCAGCTGCGCGTTACCCCGCCACCGGAGAGCGGACTCGACACAATCCGGATAGCTCTCCCGGCGGACATCTACGGCGACCTAGACATCCATATAAGCCTTGGCGATTTTGCTTCCGCAGTGGTGGTGAGCCCGCGTGAGCAAGAGTTTGGTTCAATTGCCACTGGGAGTACTAGCGAGCCGGAGAGCTTTGTCCTAACCAACATACTTGGGAACAACATCACAGTTTCCTCTGTCGAGGTTCGTGGCAGTGCATCCGATGAGTTCACTATCCAAAGCGAGAACTGCATTGGTGCCGTACTCGAACCGCTCGACAGTTGTACCACTCAAATAGTGTTCGCACCAAACCACTTTGGACCGAAGACAGCACAACTTACGATCCTCGACGACGGCCCTGGAAGCCCCCGGTCCGTAGCACTAAGCGGGAGCGGAAGGGACGTCACGGCACCGACAATCGCGATTCACTCTCCGCTTGAAAATCAAGTTCTACGACTCGGCGATCAATTGGCAGTGCAGTATTCCTGCGCTGACGAAACTGAAGGGTCTGGAATCGAATCGTGCGCTGGTGATCTGCCTACCGGCAGCCCGCTCGATACGAGTACCCCCGGAGAATTCAGCTTCACTGTCCAAGCCGCCGACACCGCCGGCAACACGACGACGCGCACAGTCAACTTTTCGGTCAGCCTCCGCGACGTAACGCCGCCAACGATCTCAATTGATTCTCCATCCAACGGTGCCGCGATCCCCCAAGGACAGGCGCTCTCGGCGAACTTCAATTGCGCGGACGAGGTCGGTGGCTCCGGAGTGGCCTCGTGCGTAGGAACTGTTGCCGATGGTGCGGCGCTTGACACCTCGGCGACAGGCGTCTACTCGTTCGTCGTGACTGCCACGGACGTTGCCGGGAACGAGTTTTCAGAGGCAATTAGCTACTCCGTGATTGACATTACGCCGCCGGCCATCGAAGCGACAGCACCGGGAACGGATGTCCACTACGCGCAGAACGAAACCATCCTTGCGGACTACTCATGTGCGGACGAGGTCGGCGGGTCCGGTCTTGCCTATTGCCAAGGCACTGTGCCAGTTGGCCAGCCGATCGATACTTCAATTGCGGGAAGTCACACGTTTACCATCGGCGCCGGTGACAACTCCGGAAACATATCGTCCAAAACAATCAATTATGTCGCTGAAGACCGTACTGCGCCGCAAATTATGATCCAGAATCCGGTTGGGCGCTATAGCTTCCTTACTCTGCTATTTCGCCCACCACGGGCAGAGTTCACTTGTTCGGACAATGCGGGTGGTTCAGGCTTAGCTAGTTGCACTGCGACCTCGGACGGCGAGGCGGTGTCGAATGGAAACATCGTTCCGTATTTGTGGTTCGGATCTCACGCCTTCACCGTATCGGCGACTGATAACGCCGGCAACCGCACCGTTCGCACAGTAGCGTTCACCATCACATTGTTCTGAACTACATCCTCCGAAGTTTGGCTCCGACCCTGAACTTGGGATACAGGCCTTTGGGTTGAAACAACCCGCCCGCACGCTGCGGCTTGCCAGCGCTACCGCTACTGATTCGCGGCAACTGATTTGTCAGTCTGGGGCTACCCCGCTTCGCCGGTCGCCGTCACTGTGAACGCCGAAGTTGGCGAAAGTGCTGCGACGTCGCGGTGCGGGTGGAGTGCCTCTGGAGAGCCTCGATTTCCTGATCCACCCTTTATGTGAGTCTCGGGGAGATCGTTTCGGGAACATCTTGCCAGCGTAGCCGCGCAGCGGAACCGTGTTCGGTCAGCCAGCGTTCGTAGAACTCGTTCGGTGTGAGCTTGACCAGCGAGCGCTGCGGCCGGCTCTGGTTGTAGTCGTCAACCCAGCCGCCGATCACGACCTGGGCTTCGGTCAGCGAGCAGAACAGCTCGCCGCCGAGCAACTCGTCTTCGAGCCGCGAGTGGAAGGATTCGATGTAGGCGTTCTGCCAGGGCGATCCTGGCTCGATGAACGCCGTTGTTGAGCCCAGATCTTTCAGTCAGCCGGTCACCTTGCCGGCGATGAACTCGGGACCATTGTCTGAGCGCGTGAACTGCGGGGCGCCGTGGGCCCGAGCGAGTCGCTGAAGTTCGGTGACGACGTCGACGGCCTTGATCGACCGCGCGACCTTGGTGACCAGCGCACGCCTGGTGAACTCGTCCATCACCGTGAAGATCTTCAGCTGGCGCGTGTCGTCTGTCGCGTCGAACTTGGAGTCGTAGCTCCAGACGTGTCCGGGATGCTCGGCACAGAGCCTGTCGCTTGCGGCGTCTCTGGTGCCCCTGCGCCTGCGCTTCTTCTGCTTGGCCGGCACCTGCGGCACCTCGCGGCGCGAGAGGCGCCAAGCGCGCCCGTCGCTGACGTTAAACCCATCGCGGCCCATCAGGTCCGCGCGGTGGCGATAGCCGCGGCGCGGATGATCTTGGGCGAGTTGGTGCAGGCGGGCCGCGATCTCCTCCTCGTCGATGCGAGGCTTGGGTTCGTAGCGCTGCGTTGAGCGCGGTTGGTGCGTGAATCGGCAAGCCCGGCGTTCAGAGATTCCGAGCACTTTCTGGATGTGCGCGGTTGCTCTCTTTCTGCCCGCCGGGCTCAGAATTTTCCCTTGGCGATCTCCTCCAGCGCTTGGATGTTCAGCGCCTGGTCAGCCACCATGTGCTTGAGCTTCTGGTTTTCGCTCTCAAGCTCCTTCAGGCGCCTCGCCTGATCCTTGGAGAGGTCGCCATATTGATTCTTCCATCGATGCATCGTCTGCTCGGTGACTCCGAGTTTCCTTGCCGCCTGCCCGATCGTGAGTCCTTCGGAGCGCAGCTTCTCTGCCTCGCGGAGCTTCTTGACGATCTGCTCGGGGGTGTGTTTCTTGCCTGCCATTGATGAGTCTCCATTCTGCCCGTTTTGGGCGGAGACTCACATAGCAAGTGGATCAGCTAAACGGAGGCACTCCAGAACGACACACTTTCGTTTAGAGGCATTCTCGTTTAGGTGATTTTTCATTCTCATCTACGTGACGTTTCGGCATTCTCAGTTACGTGACGTCCGACAGCCCCGGGAGTCGGGCGTCATCGAGATGAGACCGAAAAATCACGCGATGAAGAAAATGGAAGTTCATCTGGGCGAGAGCTGTCGGACTCCCTAGTTGAACGTCTGGTGCCCTGTACTCACGTCGAGTATCTATGCCACGGCAGCAACTCGCTGGTCACAGAAGCGGTAGAAAAACGCACCCCAAAGTCGCCTTTTGGAAGCATCAAATGGCGGTGTTCAAATCGATCTTCCCCAACTATTTCGAGTTCGTCGAAGATGAACTCGGTCTCCGGATCGTTCAGCCAAGTCGCGATTTGATCTGAATCGACATCGAAAAGCTCCACGTTTCCGGAATACACAACCGTCAATCTCTCGAAATCATCTTCGGTTTGCTCATGCGGGCAGTCCCAGGTAATCGTGAACGCGTCCGGACTTGAATCTTCCCACTCGACGACCGTCGCATCGTGGATCCACGTGTGTCTGCCGTTGACCTGCTCGCCGAGAAACCTTCGCAAGTTTTCTGGAACTAAAGGCGTTGTGTGAGAGCAATGCTCTAGATAGAACTTGTACGGCCACTCAAACTCCTCTTCGGTCTTGACACCGTGGTACCACGCGTTTGAGAACCATTTCATTGCCATGAATATTCACTCCGAAACCCGTTTTCAAGCCGCATGGGTTTGCATCGTACTCACAGCTGAAATGCTCTGATTGAGGGCGCTGTCGCATCCGACTGAATATCTGCGCGTGTCAACACCGGTCGCAGCGAGTGCAATCCATTCGAGTTCCCGCCCTCGCCTTTGATTCTCACTCAACTGACTTTTCGTTCTCAATTTCGTGACGTTTCGGCATTCTCAATTTCGTGACGTCCGACACGGGCATCACCCGAAAGCGCCCCAGTACTGTCTCGCCGGTGAATCTGGTCCACCGCATCGAGTCTGGTCAGGGAGAATTCCTGCTTTTTGCGTTCACGCCGCCGACCCTGGCGACTGATCGCGAACGCGCGCAAGAGATCGCCGATGCGACGGTCGCGCGCCTTTTGCCGCTTGAGCTGGATGGCGTGATTCTTTACGACATCGATGATGAAAGCGATCGGAATCCGGCGGAGCGTCCGTTTCCATTCATGCCGACGATCGACCCGGCTGAATACCTCGCCGATCACCTCGGCGCCTGGCCGACTCCTGTGATCGTGTATCGCGCGGTCAGCAAATACACACCCGATGAGCTCCGAAAATGGTTGTCGGACCAAGATCCAGCACGGCTCATGACCGTTCTCGTCGGAGCCCCCTCAAGCGCTAAAACTGGTCGAACGACACTTTCCGAGGCGCAGGAGCTTCGCCGCGATGCCAATCCGTCCCTACTTTTGGGCGGAGTAGCGATACCTGAGCGTCATAGTCGGCGCGATGACGAGCACCTGCGCCTGCTTGCCAAGCAGGACGCTGGTTGTCGATTTTTCGTGACGCAAGTCGTATACGACGTCAACGCAGCGAAGAATCTCGTTTCCGACTACCACTACGAATGTCAGACGCGCGGAACGTCGCCAGTGCCGATCGTGTTCACGTTTTCGACTTGTGGGTCGATGAAGACTCTGAACTTTCTTCGTTGGCTCGGCGTCGATGTGCCGCGATGGATCGAAAACGATCTCGCGCACGCAGCCGATCCACTTGAGGCTTCGTATCAACAGGCGCTCACAATCGCCTCCGAATTGATCGCCTTCTGCCGCGCCCTCGACATGCCCTTCGGAATCAACGTCGAAAGCGTGTCAATCAGGCGAGTCGAAATTGAGGCCTCGGTGCGACTCGCCGAACAGCTGCGAATGCAGCTGAAGCGCTAACAAAATCTCGCTGAAACTACGTTGTCGTTCTCGATCTACGACGTCGGCGAATCCTCAGTTTCATCAGCGGAGCGACCCCGGCCGCGAGCACGACTCCAGCTGCAGTTCCTGCTGTCAACTGCCTGCGCGATACGGCTTCGTCCCTCACAAGCTCGTGGAGGCCGATGATCCCAGTCGGCAACAGCGCCACTGTCGCTGTGATCAGCCCAGGGTCAGTTTTGCGGTGTTTGATCGCCCAGCCTATGTGCAACCCTGCATTTCCGAGGTGACTCACGTAGAGCGCTGCCGCAGGCGCCGGCAAGGTTTTATCCGCGAACGCCGCAGCACTGAGCACCCAGCCGAAACCTACGTTGATGAGCAGTCCTGAACGACGATCGATCGGAAACTCATCGTCGGGATAGTCCAACACTTCGCGATTTATCCAAGGCAAGAATCCGCCTGGCCATACCCATTCCTCGGTCTGATGCCAAAGCAGCGCCGCAATCGGGCGAGCGCGCTTTTCGGTCATCGCGTACACCGAGAGCGGAACTAGAGCTGCCGCACCGACCAAAGGCCATCGTCCATGTGTCTCTAGCGGCACTAGTCAAACTTACCCGGTGCTTCGGCGTGGTACGCGGCCTACTCGTCGAAGGTCTTCCGTCAACGCTTCCGGCGGTAGCGGACGTGCGTCGCCAGAGGCGAATGAAGCACCTCGACCGGCTCAAAACCGAAGTTTTCTTCGCCGTCGAAGATTCGCTCGCCAGAACCGAGCAACACCGGCGCGATATCTAGCGTCAATTCGTCGACTACCCCGGCTTCGAGTGCCTGCCGGACGGTGGAGGCGGTGGCACCACGATCGTGCTGTCGATCGGGCCCGCGGCACGAGCAGCCGACTCGCACGAGTGCGGTTGGTGCTGCGGTCGAATGCGAACAATCAAACAATTGTTACATTGTTTGAGTATGAGCGACCAGTGCGACCTTCTGTGTCTGAACCTTGAGATCGCCGAGGGCCTAAGGCACCGCGCCAGGGCCACCGAAAACCTCGCCCAATCCGCACAGCTTCATTCTGCCCTCGGCGACGAGCTGCGGCTGGCGATGCTCGCCTCTCTGGCCGAAAGCGAGCTATGTGGCTGCGATCTGGCGTGGATACATGAACGCTCGCAGAGCCTCGTTTCGCACCATATGAAACTGCTGGTTGCTGCGGGACTCGTAGCCCCTCGCCGTGACGGCAAGGTCGTGTTTTTTTCACTGACCGAGCTGGGCGAAGCGCAGATACCTGCACCCAACGAAACGACTCGTGTATGAATCTTGCCTCGGCAATGCCTCTGAGTTCCGGTACACCGGAGTGGATACGCGCCGCCGGGCGGGCAAGGTTGCTGTCGTGGGTCAGCCTCATCTGGATGGGCGCCGAGGGCACGATCGCGATCACCGCTGGATTGCTCGCGAGTTCGGCTGCGTTGATCGGTTTCGGTCTCGACTCGGCGATAGAAGGCTTGGCTAGTCTGGCAATCGTCTGGCGGTTTACGGGTTCACGAATGCATTCGCCCGCCGCGGAGCGTCGTGCGCAAAGATTCGTTGCTGCGCAGTTCTTTTTACTGGCGCCACTGGTGACGTTCGAGGCTTCCCGAGACCTGATCACATCGAGTCCGCCGGACGTCAGCTGGCTGGGCATAGCGTTGACGGCGACCAGCCTGATCGGTATGCCGATTCTGGGAATCGCGAAGCAAAGACTTGGTCACCAACTTGGATCGACAGCCACCTATGGAGAGGGCACGCAGAATTTGCTCTGCGCGTATCTTGCCGCCGCGGTAATGATTGGATTGTTGGGAAATGCGTTGGTGGGAGCCTGGTGGCTCGATCCGATCGCAGCATTGTTCGTGGCAGCAATTGCGTTGGTCGAGGGTCGTCGCACACTCCGCGGCGAATCATGCTGCGTGGACTCCTCGCCACTACCCGAGGAAAACTGCTGCGAGCACGATCAGCCAGATTCGTCCGGGGCGACCCCATCCTAGGCTTCAAGATTGACAATCACCGCTTACAGAACGGAAATCAATGGACGCCAACGAACTCAAGGCCATACAGCGCCCCATGAAAGACAGCTATCGCGAAAACGCCGCACAGGCGTTCGTCACGCTGACAACGCAGGCCACGTTGGACGCTTCGAATGTGAGCTGCTCAGTCCAGACCGGGCGAGCACTGGTCGAGGCCGGACTGCATCCGGCCACCGGTGGCGACGGCACGCTCGCGTGCTCCGGCGACATGCTGCTCGAGGCGCTGGCCGCGTGCGCCGGCGTGACGATGCGGTCCGTGGCAGTCAACCGCGGGATCGAGCTCCGATCCGGCACTTTGACGGTTGAAGGAGATCTGGACTTTCGCGGCACACTCGGCGTAGATGGCGATGCGCCAGTCGGGTTTCGCGAAATCCGTTTGAGATTTGATCTCGATAGCGACGCGAGCGAGACGGAATTGGATCAATTGGTCGAAACGACTGAGCGTTACTGCGTAGTTCTGCAGTCACTCCTCTCCGCCCCGACCATCGCAATTTCTCGAACCTCGGCGGCCTAATCGAGAGTCCGGACAGTGTTGACCGCCGGTTTCTCCCCGATCCAGTAGAATAAGCGAGCTTATGTGACTGATACGTCTTGTATCTCAATTCAGTCACTCAAAAACTGCTGGGAGGAAAAACCGATGTCAAATCATTTGTGGCGGCGAAATACCGCCTTCAGCGCAGCATTTCTGTTTGCCTTGCTCACCGCTGCCCTTACGGCGGCGTCCGCGTCAGCGGCCAATCCGTCCTTTGCGCCGGCCGTCAACTATCCGACGGGAAGCCTCCAGGGCCCCGGGCCGGCTCCGGTGAGCACCGTCGCGGGCGACTTCAATGGTGACGGTATGTCTGACGTCGCAGCGGCGGACTTCGGGTTTGCCCCGAAAGTCCTGTTCAATCAGGGTGCGGGAGTGTTTGGTGCAGCCAGCAACATTTCAGGCACGAGCGGCGTGCAATCGCTCGCTGCTGGAGATGTGAATGCGGACGGCAGAGATGACCTTGTTGCGATGAGTCCTACGCGGGTTTACATCCTGCGCGGGAACGCAAACGACACTTTCACCCTCCTCAACAGCTACACGATGTTTCTTGGCGCGCAGGTGCAAGCGATCCTGCTCGACTACAACGGCGACGGCAGGCTGGACATCGCAGCGCAGACATTCTTCGGGATTCAGACCCGCCGAGGAAACGGAAATGGCAGCTTTTCGGCTGGACCGTTCTCGATCGTGCCCGGCGCCTCCACCCTCTCGGCAATCACCGACGCGAATATCAACGGTGACGCCGATCGCGATCTGTTTGCATTGGATGGCCTGAGCAGCACGACGTTCGCTCTGCGCGGCGACGGCACAGGACGGTTCCGAGTTGCGGGACGGCTCTCACTGTCGGGCCTGATCCCTGAAGATGTCGCTGCCGCCGACCTCAATGGAGACGGGATCGACGACGTCGGAGTGATCGGATCGTTCAGCTTCACCGTTGGTTTCGCGCTCTCGAATGGTTTGGGCGGATTCTCCTCGTTCGCGCCCGCAACCCAGTTCGGTGGACCAGGACCGACCAGCCTGGCGTTCGGAGACTTCAACAACGACGGAAACCCGGACGCCGTGGTGTCGAACGTTGCGAACGTGCTCGATCCGTCTGTGCTGATGTTCACCGGCAACGGCACTGCCACTCCGACGAACACGGGCAGTCTCTCGGTCACTGACTTCCCGCAGAACCCCGCGATCGCCGATTTCAACGGCGACGGTCAAGATGACGTCGCGGTTGTCGGTCGTAGCGCGTTGTCGGTGCTGCTGAACACAACGTCATAACCCCCAAGGACCGACGACGCAATTTCGGGTCGAGCTGTGCGCGTTCGCGCGACCAGTTCGGCCCGCTTTTGCGTCACGTATGATCGCTCGACTGATGTCGAGCAAATCTGAAAGCACGGTCGAGTCCGGCTCGATCTTCGGCTCGCTCAAGTCGCTGCCGCGCGGACCTCACGGATTGAGTCGCGACGAGGTGATGGCGTCGCAGCGTGATCGTTTACTGGCCTCGGTTGTCGAACTCGTGGCAGAGCACGGCTACGTCGCGACGACGATCACGGAGGTCGCAAAACGCGCAGGTGTATCGCCAAACGTCTTCTACGAGCACTTTGCCGGCAAGGAAGAGTGTTTTCTGGCGGCCTACGACCGCTTCGCGACGGAACTGCTTGCTCGCATCACCGACCGAGTTGCCGAAGCGCCGGATTGGAGCCATTTCATCGAAGAGTCGATGCAGGCCTACCTATCAACACTGGACGCCGAAAAAACTGCAGCTCGTGCCTTTCTGCTCGAGATGGACGCCGCCGGCCCCGAAGCGCGACATCGTCGAAACGTCGCATTTTCGGCGTACTCGGAGATGATCAGACAACAACACATGCAGATGCGCCAAGCAGCGCCAGAACTGGGCGAGCTTTCAGACCATGCCTATTTGGCGATCAGCATGGGCGTGCGTGGCGTTGTGTGCGCCCAACTGGAAACCGATCCTCAGGCTCACCTCGTCGATATCGCACCGGACGTGGCTCACTGGGTTACAGCGATGGTGCTCGGCGCGGCCGCAGCTTCGTCAGAGCTCACGGCGCACGCCGATTCAAGCGTCGACTCCTAGAGTTTTCCGCATCCGGGCTTGGTGGCGAGACCGGAATCGGTCGCGATTCTGCCAAACGGCCACGAAGCCCGTAACTGAGACCTTTTTGGCGCGCCGACTCGGCCCCACCAATTTGACCTCGCCGACAGTTTCAAGTTTGTCGCCTCGAGGTCCGCTCGACCGTTCCCGTACAGACAGTTTCTGCCCGGGCTGCCGAGCGAACCGCCGCCGAGATCGAAACGCCCGTTGTACTGATTGGCCAGCGGTGCCTCGAACGACACGCCCGCGCCGCCGTTGCGCGTCACTTCGGTTGAATCGAAACGTACGTCGTATTGGTCGACGGGACTGAACGCTGCGGTGTGAAGCCCGTACTTGGCGTTGTCTGCGATCGTGCTGTTCTGGAAAGTTGCATTCAACCGTTTGGTCGGTCCAAACTTATTGAAGATGCCGACGTTGCTGAACAGCGATATCCCGTTGTTGCATCGCGAAAATCGTGAATTCCGAATCGTCACTCTGGTTCTCGATCCGCCGCCGTTGTTGCCCGCCAGCAGACAGTCACCGATGTTGAATGGGATCGGATTGAGGCCGCCGTCGCTCGATCCGGGAGGGTTCCCGCCGCGCTCCGTCGTTCCGTCGACGACCACGTTGTCGGCGACGAAATTCATCGTCGAACCCGCACCGAGGTTTGCTGCTTGCAGCATGTCCCCCACGTTGTCCTCAAAGGTACTGTTCGTCAACTCAACGTCGATCCGGCCAGATCCCGTCGAGATAACGGCCTCGAGACCGTTGCACGAGAATCCGCCGATTCCGTGGGCAAAAGTGTTGCGATCGATCGTCGTGAAAATCTGACCCGCACCCGCGGTGTTCTGAAACTGGCCCTCGCAGTCGGCGTCCGCACTACCGATGTAAGTCTGTGTGTTGCGGTCTTGAGTCGCCCGGATGACCGAGTTGTCGAGCGCCTGTAGACCGATCGCGAGGACCGAACCGATCAGACCGAGATTCGGCCCCTGGGCGATTCGCGTGACCGTGTTCTGTTCGATGTTTACGTTCAGCTGCGCGGATGACGTCGTGCGAATGTCGATGCCATCGCCGCATTTTGAATCGTGCACATAGTTGCGCTCAATGGCAACCGAACCGTTCGACGTTTTGCCGTCGACCATGATCGCTGCCCATGCGTTTTGCGGTGCGATGATTGGGGTGGCGGGGATGGAAATGAACGGAATGCCGGTTGGGATGTTGAACGGCTGCACCAGAAAACCCTTTGTGCAGGACGTGTTCTGATTCGTCACGTCGTTGCCGATGATTCGAACGCCGACTGTGTCCAATCCGTAGATCGCACCGCGATGCGCGGAACGGATCGCGATGTTCTCAACGGTCGCGTCGTCAGCCAGCCGAACGGCGTCACCAGCCAAGCGCGTCGCCGATGTGTTCGATATCGCCGGCAAAGCGCTCAAGTTGCCCGTTTCGCCGGCAACGTCTGGGCCGAGGCCGATCAGCTTTTGACCACGCTTGAGCCGAATGCCCCCATCGAGCACCCCGGCGCTAGGCACAACGTGGATACGGTCGCCCGTCGCAGAAGTTTGCTCGACCGCGGCGAGACTGTTCAGCGGCGAGAACTGAGACCCCGTGCCGCCGGATGCTGCACCGGATTGCACGTACAGATCCTGCGCGCTGGCGTTCGCCGCAGTCGCAAAAGCGACGCAGAGCGCGACGGTCAACGCCGCGATCGTCCTACACACAGGCGCCTGCCCCCGACGCTCCAGACGCAAACTATTCACGATGATGCTCCCCTCCCAGTAGCAGCGACACCCCGAGTACGAACTCCCCGCTGGAGTCACGTAAGGTCGCTTATTTCATGCTACCACGAGAATCTTCGTTTGTCGAGTCCGACGAAGCGTCGGTTTCGGAGGTCGAAACTCGAACGGGCCCGCGCCCCTCGCTTGTCAGCTCTTCGTTCGTCTTCCCACCGAGTAGGTCTCGTAGGCGGTCCTTGAAATGATGCGTTCTGACCTTGCCGTAGCGAGCCTCGGACCGCCGCTGCTTGCCAGGCCGTCTTTCCGCATAGAACCTTTTTGCCCAAAGCGACTTTGGTTTCGCCAAACGAACGGCGCCGTAGATCGAGAGGATTGGAATGAATATTCCGATCAGACCATGCGTGACGCGTTCCTTCGCGAAACAGATGCCGCTGAAGATCGCGATCAGCGAAGCAGTGGTCAAAATGGCAACGGTGTTGTCGTCGCCTTCGAATGGGTTGAAACCGAGCAGCAACAAACCGATCAGTGCGGTCGCGTAGACGGCTGCGTCGATCGACTTCCTCCCCTCTTCAGCCCAGTAAACGTCTTTGAGGTAGACCCATAGGGCGAACTCGTCGATTGTCAGGCCCATGCCGATTCCAAACAGCGCGGCGAAAGTCTCGAACCACGGCGATTGCTCATGCAGTGCGAAGCCGAGCACTCCTGCGGCCATCATCGTGCAGATGCCCCATACGAGGTGATGCAGGTGCACGCCGTCATCGGTCACCACAGAACCCGGCCACCACGTTGTGCTGCGTCCCAGGCGGGCGCTCGTGCGAATGAACAAAAACGATCCGAGGAAACCGAGCAGCAGCAGAAAAATCGCCTGACGATCGTTGTCTGCTATCTGGTCATCCCAGAAGCTCACGACGACGCTCGCAGACTCAATCATTGCCGCTCAAACGGCCGTGCCGGATTGGTGCGCGTAGTCGCCTTCTACCTCGTAGAGAGCGCCGGTGTCGTCGAGATGTGTTCCCAACGGCTTGACTTCACTCGGCGCGCGGCCCTTTGGCTGGCGCACTGGTTTTGGCGTTTCAATCGGTTCGATCGGTCTCGTCGCCGTGCCACCTTCTTCGAGCGAAATCGACTCGCCGTAGTGGCTGAACTCGATGCCCGCACCGTGAACCACCGAGTACGTTGCCTCTGCTTGTGAGACGTCGACCAGAAGCGTCGTCTCACCAAAACGCAATTTGAATGCAAGTCGATTCAACTGACGGGGAAGTCGCGGCGAAAATGCGGGAATTTCGCCATAGTCGCGGAACCCACCAAAGCCGGCGACCAGTCCCAGCCAGGATCCCGCCGACGCCGCCAGATGTAGGCCGTCGCTGGTGTTGTGCGCGAGATTGTGAAGATCGACCAGGGCCGTTTCCCGTAGATATTCATATGCCAGGTCAAGGTGGCCAGTCTCGGCGGCGACGATCCCCTGCGCGCAGGCCGACAGCGACGAGTCGCGAACCGTGATTCCCTCGTAGTACTCGAAGTTGCGCGCCTTCTGCTCTGGTGTGAAGTAGTCGCCATTGGTGTACAGGGCCAGCACCAGGTCGGCCTGTTTCACGACCTGCTTGCGATAGAGGTCGAAGTAGGGGTAGTTGAGCAGCAGTGGGTAGTCGCTGCGTTCCATGTCTTCGAATGGCCAGCGCTCGTGGTGCGTGAAGTTGTCGGCCTGCGGGTGCACCTGTTGGGCATCGTCGTAGGGAATGTGAATCGAGTTGGCGGCGCTCAGCCAGTTGACCGGTTCCTCGGGCTGTAGGTCCAGCGCCGAGGCCTCGTCTGGGTATTTGATCGCAACGTCTGCGGCTGCTCTCAGATTTCGGGCCGCCATCAAGTTCGTGTACACGTTGTTGTCGGTAATCGCGCTGTACTCGTCGGGGCCTGTGACACCTGCGATTCGGAATTCACCTCGACTGTCGTGTCGGCCCAGCTTCCACCACATGCGAGCAGTCTCGATCAAGATCGGGATACCAACTTCGCGGTTGAAGTCCTCGTCGCCGGTCGCGCGGACGTAGCGCGCGACTGCGTCTGACACATCCGCAGAGACGTGAAACGCCGCAGTGCTGGCCGGCCAATAACCCGAGCACTCGCGGCCGGCGATCGTCCGCCATGGAAATGCAGCACCGGCGAGTCCGAGCTGTGAGGCTCGTTCACGCGCGAGGTCGAGTGTTGCGTGTCGCCAGTGAAGCGCATCGCGCGCTGCGGATGGAAAGGTGTAGGTAAGGACTGGCAGCACAAACGTTTCGGTGTCCCAGAATGCGTGGCCGTCGTACCCGGAACCGGTCAGACCTTTCGCGGGGATGGCGCGGCGTTCGCCTCGGGCGCTGGCCTGGAGCAGATGGAACAGTGAAAAACGCACGGCCTGCTGAATCTCTTCGTCCCCGTCGACGATGATGTCGGCGTTCTCCCAGAAATCGTCAAGGAATTTGCGTTGGTCGGCCACCAGTCCCTCCCATCCGGTGTGGCGCGCCTCCGAGAGGCTGCCGCGCACCTGCGCGCGCACCGATGAAATCGAACGACGACCAGACCAGCCGTAGGACAGAAACTTCAACAGCCGCAGCTTCTCGCCTGGCTTGACTTTTGCTGTGACGGTGAGGCGGCCGATGTCAACGCCCGTCTCCCCCTCTATGTACATGTCTTCCGGACCAGTGATCTCGTGATCCATCGCAACCGCGACGCGCACGCCGCTGTTTTCGGTTCGATGGATCAGCATCGCCATTTCGTCGTGCAGGAAATGCTCCTCGCCAACCAACGGCGAATCGAGTACGGCGGCCATGCGCGGATCGTTGGGGTCGTGATGTTGCGTGAAGCCGTCGCCGTTGGCGACCAATTCGGACTGGACCACCAGTTGCATCTCGCGGTCGATCGGCTCGACTTCGTAGAGGATCGCTGCAACGCCGCGCTGGGTGAAAGAGACGACCCGCTGTGAGGATATTTTCACCTCTTGACCTGTCGGTGACCGCCAGCGGACGTTTCGCTTGAGGATTCCCTCACGAAAGTCGAGCACTCGTTCGTGCACAAGCAGTTCGCCATAGCGCGCGTCCATCAATTCGTCGTCAACGAGCAGGCGGATCAGTTTGCCGTTCGGAACTGAAACGACGGTCTCCCCTGCCTCGGGATTGCCGTATGCGGTTTCGGCGTAGGGAAGCGGGCGGATCTCGTGGACGCCGTTCAGGAATGTTCCCGGAACGCCGGTCGGCTCACCCTCATCGAGATTGCCGCGCATTCCGATGTGGCCATTCGAAAGAGCAAACAACGACTCTGTCTGGCCCAGCGCGCCGATCTTGAGCTCTTCTTCGCGAATCGCCCACGGGTCGACCTTCAGGGAAGCCAGCTCCGTCATCATCATTTGATCAGCTCCTCGAGATCGTCAACAACTATGTCTGCTCCGTGTTCGATCAGGTCGGCGCGTTGTCCTACTCGATCGACGCCAATAACCAAGCCGAAGGTGCCATCCCGGCCGGCCTGCACGCCCGCGAGCGCGTCCTCATAGACGACCGCCTGCTCGGGCGTGGCACCGAGTGCCGCTGCTGCGGCAAGGAAAGTGTCAGGTGCGGGCTTTCCTGCGATTCCGCGTTCGGCGGCGACAATTCCATCCATCACTTCCTCAAAGTAGTTGAGTAGGTTGCAGGATTCGAGGATTGCCCGACAGTTTGCACTCGACGAGACCACGGCGATCCGCATTTGCGCGTCGCGTACCGCATCGAGGTACTTCACTGTTCCCTCGTAGGCCTCCACGCCGTCCCGCCTGATCAATTCCCCGACCAGTGTGTTCTTACGGTTTCCCAGACCGCAAATCGTCTCAACTTCAGGCGAATCGCCCGGATCACCTTCCGGAATAGAGATCGAGCGCGAGGCGAGAAACGACCGCACGCCGTCGTACCGAGGCTTTCCGTCGACATAGCGGTCGTAGTCATTTCGTGGATCAAACGGACGAGCCTGGTCCGCACTCAAGCCGTCGCGGCTGGACAGGAAGTCATCGAACATTTCCTTCCATGCTGCCGAATGCACCACTGCGGTCTTTGTGATGACGCCGTCTAGATCGAACAGGCAAGTCGTAGCGGCGGCGTGCAGGCCGACGCGCGCAGGGTCGGGCGATTCCGTCATGCGATCGCCCTCCTTGTTTTGCGGCGCTGTCGATTGCTCGCTCCGATCGCGTGATTATGTCGCAAAACTCGGATCGTAATGTTCGGTAGCTGTGAAGCCCGATCAGCTTTCGCCGAACGGTGCAAGCATCTGCATCTGTCGGCCTTGCGCGAGCAACCGTCCCTCGGCAGAGAAAACGCGTGAATCCGAGTCTGCGAGACCGTTCTCGACGGCAATCGATGTGTTGTGCACCAACAGCGGTTGATCTGGAAGCCCCTCCGGCGGCAATATCGCCCGAAAGTGCGTTGTGAGGTCAAGCGTCGGTGCGATCGCCGGCGTGCGCAGCGGCTCGAGCACCGACGGCCAAAAGACGTCGACGAGAAAAGCTAGATACGAGACGTCGATGGACCGCGGCTCGCGTGTCATCAACCAGCCGCCATTCGTGGTTCCGACGTCCGGATCAACCGGTGGCCCCACGAAAGGGCCACTTCCAAATCGGGGAGCAAACAACAAACGACTGAAGAACTCGGGGGTACCTGCGGGCATCTTCAGCCAGCCGCCGCCACCGGCGAGCATTTCCTGCGGCGTACGCATCGGCGCGTTTCGATCGGGCGACGGTTCTGCCTTCGGCGCTCGTGGTGACCACTGATCCACCGATGGAAGGTCGCGCACCGAGTGCGTCGCCAGGGCAGTGATGCAGACCTTCCCGTCGTGGGCCATAGTCGCTCGCGATGATGCGAATCGGCGGCCGCGCCGCAAGACTTCAACCGATACTTCCACCGTCCCATGCGCCGGCGGCCTCAGGTACTGACACGTCAGCGAGCGGATCTGCATCGACTGGTCGAGATTCACCTCTCGGTCGATGGCGCCGAGAATTATCGCGCCCAACAAGCCGCCGTGTGTCGACAGCGGTCCGTCCCAGGCGGGGTGCACGACCGCGGTGTACGTGCCGTCGTGGCCATCCACCGCGATCGCTTGATCGAAGTCCGGGTGGTCCGCCTGGGTAGGGGTTACAGACGTTGCTTCCATGCGGGCGAACATTAGCGAACGATCGTTCGTGCCATTTTTGGTCGCGTTCGAAAGCTAGTGGGTGACGTTGACCGTCCCCGTGCTGCCGAAGCCGAGCTTGCGCTTGAGCGCCGCCGTCAGGTCCCAGTCGCGTCCGGCGATGAACGGACCGCGATCGATCACCCGGGCTGTCACCGTCCGTTTTCCGTAGTTGAAAGTCACCTTCGTCCCGCAGCGAAGCGTCTTGTGGGCAACTCCGACCGTCGAGGGCGAAAGTCGCCCGCCGCATGCGAGAGCACCGCCATACAGACCAGGTCCGTAATACGAAGCGTGACTACGACGAAAAACGTAGGACTTGCCAAGGACCGCCGAATCGGATTTTTTCCCCTTGACGGCCGCCAGGCGTACGGCGTAAGCCCCCGGTCTGCCGCCGCGCCATCCGAGCGCAAACTTCGCACCGCCGCGTACTTTGCCGGCAGCGACGCGCTTCCACGTTTTCGTGCCGCTGCGGCGAACTGTCAGAAACACTTTTACCTTCGTGCGGCCGATCCCGGTCACTTTGCCGCGAACGCGAATGCCGTCACCTGCGACCGAGCGGGGGTCGCTAAGTCGCGCGCTGAGGCGAGGCGTCAGCGCGGCATCTTTGACGATCGGCGTTTCGCCGGACTGTTCTGGAGCACCCGTCGGGCCGTCAGAGGTCGTTGCGGCACCTGCAATTGGAGTGGCGATCAGAATGCTGAGCGCGATGATCAACGGAAACGCACCTGATGGCACGCGGGATTTTTCACACGAGGAGACCCCTCGCACGCGAGTCGGGGTAAACACTTTTCAACTGCTCCTTCCAGCGCCTGCGGGGTTAGCTGACGGGCTCGCGATGCTCTGCTTTGAGATCGCTACGACCGGAACACCGGTCGATTCGCCCCGGCCGAGTTCCGCTGGATGGATGCGGGCTCGGCTATTGGGTCCCCCGTCCGAGAAGACGGTTCGGCGCCTGTATTTATGAGTTGGCGCGGAAGGTTACGTCGGCGTACGAGCACTTGTGTGCGTTGCGTCACTCAACTCAGAAATGCCCCAGTTCTAGGCAAATTCCCTGCAAAAACGGTTCTTTTACGCTGCAGTTCCCGCTAGCGCAAGCGAATCGACGCTCAGTCGGTGTTGGTGACTCGCGCTGCCTCAGAGAGTGAGATCACGCCCTGCTTGACGCGATCCACCGCGGAGTCCTTCAGCGTGACCATGCCGTTTTTGCGTGCGGTTTCTTCGATCGCCGAAGACGGATACCGCTCGATCAGCATTTCTCGAATTTGGTCGTCAAGTGTCAGAACCTCATAGATTCCGCTGCGTCCGCGGTATCCGGTGTTCGAGCAGCTCGGGCACCCGACGGGATCGAAGGCTTCGAATGCGGCGCCCTCGAAGTCGACGTAGCCGGCTTCGCGCATCTTCGCCGCGTCAATAGTCGTCGGCTCGCGACACTCCGTGCACAATCGTCTTGCCAAACGACTCGCAGCAACGCATTCGACAGACGACGCAACCAAGTAGCGCTCCACCCCCATTTCCGCAAGCCTTGTGACCGCGGACGCAGAGTCGTTGGTGTGCAACGTGGTCAGGACCAAACGCCCGGTCAGCGCCGCCTCGATGCCGATTTTGGCGGTTTCGTGGTCGCGGATCTCTCCGACCATCACCACGTCGGGGTCGGATCTGAGCATCGTTCGCAAACCCGCCGCGAACGTCAGACCACGCTTGACATTCACTTGGACCTGCTTGACGCCGGGAAGTGGATACTCGACCGGATCCTCAATCGTGATGATCGTTCGTTCGGGAGTGTTCAGCTGCGCCATAGCTGCGTAGAGCGTTGTGGTTTTTCCCGACCCGGTCGGACCGGTGGCAAGGATTGCACCGTGCGGTTTGCGCAGCGCTCGCTGTAGCGCGTCGTACGCAACTTGATCCAGTCCGAGACGATCGAGTGGCGGAACGTTTTTTCGGTCAAGAACGCGAACTGCGGCGGATTCGCCGTAGATGGTTGGAAGAGTCGCGATACGCAGCGTCACTTCTGAACCCTCTTCTCCGAATGTTGCGCGCCCATCCTGGGGAACGTGGCGAATAGAGATGTCCATGTTGGCAAGAATCTTCATCCGCGCGAAAATCCTCGATGCAAGCGCCGGTGCCACGTTTGTGGTGTCGTGTGTCATGCCATCGATCCTGTAACGAACGCGAACTGAACCGTTCTCGAGCGGGTCGAGGTGAATGTCCGAGGCGCGCTGACGCAGGGCGTTCGTCAGGATCGAGTCGAGCAGATTGACCGACGCCGTCTCGTCTTCGGAGTCGGCATGTTCGCCCACCTCGGAGCTGTTGACGCTCACGCGCGAAGCCTCCTCGGTCGCCCTGACAACGTCGTTCTTGCTCAGGCGCGACAACAATTCCTCGAGCTGGTCTTCGGTGGTTAGACCGGCGCGTACGTTCAGACCCGTCATCAGTGAAATGTCGTCCACCGCGAGCACGTTTGACGGCTCGCTGATCGCAACAAGCAATGTGTCGTCATCGACATACTGGATCGGGACGGCGCGGTACTTGATTGCGCTGCGCGCGTCGATTGCGTTGAGTGCGCGTTCTTCGAGCTCGATGTTCTTCAAATCGATGTATGAAAGCTGTGTTCTGGCGGCTATCGCCTGGGCGAGTTGATCTTTTGAGATCGTTCCGCGGTCGTAGAGCACACGGCCGGTCGGTCGGCCGGTTTCTCGTGCCTCGTCGACTGCGGTATTCACCTGATCCTCGGTGGCGAAGCCGAGCGACACGACGATCTCACCGATTCGACGTCCGACCAAAGATCCCGATACGGGCGCGAGCGCGTGTGGGCGGCGGATCACTCCGGGTTCCCGCTGCTGGCTCTCACTAAGACGCGATGGGTTTGCTGAACTGGACATTCCCCCTGTGATCGGCCTCTTCGTGCCATTTCATGAGCATTGGAAGCGCGATTGACAAATCAGTACCGTTCGCCGGTCTCTCGCGGGTACGCTTCGGGCCGATGTCTCCAGAAACGCAGAATGCGCGACGAATCGAGGTGGCTCTCGCGCAGATAAATCCAACGGTCGGCGACCTCGTCGGGAACGCGGACTTGATCATCGATGCGGTTCGATCGACGGCCGCGGACGGCGCGCACCTGGTGATATTCCCCGAACTCTCGCTCAGTGGCTATCCACCGGAGGATCTCGTGTTGCGCGAGGATTTCCTGGTTGCTGCCGCCGGGCAGCTCGAGAGAATCGCCAGCAGCGTTGAAGACGTCACCGTCCTGGTCGGTTATCCGCTCGCGCATCCAGACGGAGTGGCGAACGCGCTTGCGGTCATCTCGGACGGCGAGATTCGCTCGAACTACAGGAAGCAGCTACTTCCGAACTACGGCGTGTTCGACGAGCGAAGGTACTTTGTCCCCGGAAACGAGCAACTGGTGATCGCTGTGGACGGCGTGCCGGTTGGGCTGTCGATCTGCGAGGACGTGTGGTTCGATGAACCCGTATATGCGGGACTGGAAAAGCTGGGCGCGCGCCTGATCGTCAACGCTTCAGCGTCACCGTTTCACATCGGAAAATCTCGCGAGCGCGAGGAGATGCTTTGCGCGCGGGCGGCGAAATTTGGTGTACCGATCGCGTACTGCAATCTCGTCGGCGGGCAGGACGAGCTCGTCTTCGACGGAGCGAGCGTGGCAATTGCCGCAGACGGCAGCGTGTTGACGAGGGCGCCACAGTTCACCACGGCGGTCACGCGTTGTTCGATCCCGGTGCATGACCCGCCGACTCGCCTGAACCCGTCGCTCGTTTCTGTCTCGACAACGCAAGCTGCAACGTCGATCACCGATCCCGTGGCTGATGTAATTGCGCCGCGTGAGCACGAGTCATACACCGCATTGATGATCGGCGTCCGTGACTACCTGACGAAGAACAGCTTCCCCGGTGCGCTGGTCGGCGTTTCTGGTGGGATCGATTCAGCCCTGGTTCTCGCTCTGGCGTGTGATGCGATCGGATCGGAAAACGTCACCGCCGTCACCATGCCATCCCCGTACAACAGCCCCGAGACTCGCGGTGACGCGGCAGAGTTGATTCGTCGGCTCGCCTGCAACGAGCACGAGTTTGAAATCGCGCCGATGATGCAGGCGTTCGAGTCGACCCTGGCTGAGGTATTCAGCAATCGGACTCCCGACCAGACGGAGGAAAACATCCAGGCACGGATTCGCGGCATCCTGCTGATGGCGATGTCGAACAAGTTCGGTTCGTTGGTTCTCACGACCGGGAACAAAAGCGAGATGGCGGTCGGGTACGCAACGTTATACGGCGACATGGCGGGTGGATTCGCCGCGCTCAAGGACGTCCCCAAGCAACTCGTTTTCGCGCTCAGCCGCTGGCGAAACGAGAACGTGCCAGTGCTCGCAGCGAACTCGATCGAGCGTCCGATCCCAACCGGGATAATCGAGCGACCTCCGTCGGCCGAGCTTCGCCCCGACCAACGCGACGAAGAAACACTTGGCTCATACGAAGTACTCGACCAAGTGATCGAGCGCTATATCGAACGCGACCAGGGAATTGACGAAATCGTCGCGAGCGGAGTCGACCGCGAATTCGCGCAGCGAATCATCCGCATGATCGATCTCGCTGAGTACAAGCGGCGGCAGGCCCCTCCCGGCGTGAAGATCACGCATCGCGCATTCGGGCGTGATCGGCGGATGCCGATTACCGCCAGACGTCGATACAAATAGACGAAGCTTTCTCGCAGAGGCTTTGCATCTGCGCAACCGATTGTCGATTTGACCGCCATTGTCTTGTAGGATGCGCCGCCGAAGGAGCTTGGGGGCATTCACGGACCAAGGCTTCTGATCCGAATCAGCGCAACTTGCTGTGTTCGGGCGGTGTTACATGTATGGACGAAGCGGCTCAGCTGCAGTCCATCATCCAAAAATAGGACCCCAGCTAGCCAAGAACTTGAGGAGGCTGCATGCGTATCAAAGTAATTCTCGTCGCGACGGTTGTCGCGGCCCTCGCTATCGGTGTTGTTAGCTCCAACGCGGCGCTACAGACATCGACCAGCGTGAACGTGAACGTTTCAAAGCCGGGTAAGCCCGGATCGGTGCGGATGGTGCTCGTGAACAACGACACCGCCGGACTCGTACCCCAGCGAGTCTCGAAGATAACCATTTCTTCGCGAGTCGCGCGGTGGTACAGCAAGGGTGCGGGCGTCTGCAGGTCGACGGTTCCGACCAACGCGGCCGGCAACAACAACGCCGCCCCGATCTCACCCGCCTGCCCGCGTTCATCGCGGATCGGCAAGGGTAAGTTCACGGTCAACACCGGTACCGTCGGTCAGCCGATCCCGGCAGACCTCGGAACCATCTCCGGCGACGTAACGGTCTACAACTACCGTCCCAGCGGCGGCAAGGTTGCCGCACTGCTGTTCGAGATCAAGAGCGACATCCCGGTGCCGAACGCGCACCAGTACCAGCTCGCCCAGATCTCGAAGAAGGGCACTCTCGAGGCCGATGTACCGAACACCTCTGACCTGCCGCCGTCAGTGCAGCAGTTCTTGGTCGGACGCACGACGTCGCTGAACAAGCTCGACGTGACGCTCAAGTCACCGAAGGTCAAGCGCGGCAAGCGTCCGTTGTTCACACTGAAGAACAACAAGAAGCTCGACTTCCTTGTCACGCTCGACCGCGACAACGGCTAGTTCTCAAGCTCTGCGCAAGCAGCGCCGCTTCATCAATAAGGCCGATTCCACGAAAGTGGAGTCGGCCTTTTTTTTGGTTGTCCGTCAGGCTCTTTTTTCGCGCACGGCGATGGTCATTCTGCACACCGCCAGATCTCGGCCGTCGTCGTCGCGCATCGTGACGTCCCACACCCAGGTTGTGTTGCCGCGATGAATGGCGATTGCCTCGGCATGCACAGTGCCGCTGGACGTCGCACGGAGAAACTGGGTCTGGTTGGACATCCCCATCGCAACCTTGCCCTCCTCTGCGACCGCACGAAACGTACCGAGCGACGCAAGCGTCTCTGCAATCGCGGCGTGTGCACCGCCGTGAACGATGCCGAACGGCTGCTTGACGTGGTCGTCCACTTTGAAGTGCCCGGTCACTCGGCCGATCTCGATCTCGTCGATCTCGATTCCCAGCGAAGCGTTCAGATCCTTCCCGAAAAGCTCGGGCACGTTTGCCTCGTCGTTCACGCCGGAAACCGTAGCTCAGCGGCCGCAGTCGCCGAGTACGAACGTAGGATGCCTGCCCAATGAACAACGTTGATGATTCAGTTGATTCCGCTGCGAGCGAAGATTCGGCCTCACCTCCAAACGTCCGGCGCCGTCGTTTGTTTCTGTACGGCTTCGGCCTGTTGGCATTGGCGTTGATCGTCGCGTTCTCGGCAACCACCCTGATCGACTCCGACGATGCAGACAAGACTGAGTCGGCAACGCGACTCAAGCCACCGCTGATCGTTGAACGATTCCGGCTGACGGCGACGAAGGGCGAAAAAGGGCGCGGTCTGGGTGAACTCGTACGACGCGAGGATCGAGACGGGCTGCGGGTGATCGCGGTCGGTCTCGAACCGTCAGCCGAGCAGCAGGCCTATCAACTACTGCTTGCAGGTGGTCGCGATTCTCGCGTGCTTGGCAATCAAGTGATCGGCGAGGAAGGCACGTTCATCGGAGAGGCACGCATCACGTCCGCTGAATTGAGAGAGTTCGACCGCATCGAACTGCGCCGTGTAACGGAGGGAAGTCCGCCACAGAGCGATCTTGTCCTGCGAGGCCGCATCGCCAAGCAGTGATCAGCGGCGCGACGTTTATCGGTGCAGTGTTTAGCGGCGCGTGGCCACAAGCCTGCGCAGGTCCCTGACCAGGAGCAGATGCTTGAGGTGAGAGGTTACGGCGGTCAGGTTTTCGAGCGCCTCGATTGCCTCCCCGCGTCGGTCATTGCTGCGCGACCGCAGAGCCGGGGCAAAAATCTGTTCGAGCAGAGCGGCTTCGCGGTCTGCCGAGGTCTTGAAAACACGGAGGTTCCGCCCTGAGACACCGAAACGAGACAGTTCTGTGACGGCGCGGATGATTTCGCGTTCGTTCTCGTCGAAATAGGTCGCGCCGGCGCGCGTGGACCCAGTCACCAGTCCAAAATCAATCAACTCCTTCACAAGCTCTGGTGCCGCCCCGGTGTCGGCCAGCACGTCGTCGGCCGCATAGAGCGTTTGGGCTTGGTCGTCTGTGAGATTGAACCTGCGGTTACTTCGTGATGCCTGAGGCGTTGAGGTGGGGATTTCGTCCTCTGAGCGGCCAGCTGAGAGCTCCTGGCGAATTACGCGAAGTGGCAGGTACTCATCGCGCTGGAGTCGCAAGATCGTGCGCAGGCGTGCGACATCATCCTGCGAATAGACGCGGTAACCGCCTTCAGTGCGCTTGGGTGTGAGAAGCTTTTGATCCTCGAGGTACCGAATCTTCGAGATTGAAACGTCGCCGAACTCCTTGGCCAACGTCTTGCGAACCGCTCCAATTGTCAGTGCCTTTTCGCGTGCGGCAATGATCGGTTCACCCGGGCCGCCGGTGCCGTTTGAATCCGGCTGGCTCTGGGTACTCGCCTGCGCCTCGGAGGCGGTCATCATCGCTCCAGGAAAGTGAGCTTGTACTTGCCGATCTGCAGCTCGTCACCGTCGACGAGTTTGTGTGATTCGATGCGACGACGGTTTACGTAGCTTCCGTTGAGCGAACCGAGATCGTCGATATAAAGCCCATCGGTTCGTCGCACGACCACGGCGTGATTGCGTGACACGGTGACGTCATCGAGGAATACGTCTGACTCGGCGTCACGTCCGATGGAGAATCGTTCGCCGTCGAGCGTGAAGCTGTCGCCTGCGCGGCCCCCGGTTCGGATCACTAGCGAGGGGCCATCGGGCTGCGTCTGGGAATCCGTCGCGACCTGTTCGCTCTCTGAGGTTTCGCCGAGGTCGTATTGCGCGGTGGTGGTGCCCGGGCGCGACTCGTCGGTCAGAAACGCTCCACATTTCTGGCAGTAGTTGGCTCCCGCCGGGTTTACGAATCCACACTCAGGACAATGCAATGCCATTACTCAGCACTCCCCCCGGCAACGCCTATTCGGCGTCTGCCTCCACTGGTTCTTTCGAGGCCTTTCCGGCGAGAATCTCGGTAAGTTGTTCGATGTCTTCGCCTGTGATCGTCGCTTCTCCCTCTTCGCGTTGTGTGCGCATCCGATTGACAAGCTCCGCGCGAAGGATGTCGATCTTCCCGTGGAGGATTCGACGTTGATACGAAATCTCGCGCTCCTCATCGGTGAGCGTGCGGATCAGTTCTTTCAACTCCGGGTCCGTCAATGCTCCAAGGTCCGGAAAAGAGTCCATCTGGGTCGCTCCCTTGCTACTTGCTGTCGCGCCCGCAAGCTGTGAACTTGGCTGGGTGCCGCCGTCACTGGCCGCGGTTATCAAGTCGGTCAACTTTGCCACATCGGCGTCGGTGATCGCTTCGTTGCCCGCGTCGTGGCGGGCGCGAAGTCGGTTCACCAGCTCGGCACGCAGCAAGTCGATCTTCCCATGCAGAATGCGACGGCCGTAGGAGATGTCCTGCTCCTCGGTTGCAAGTTCTCCGATCAGACCCTTGAGTTCGGCGTCGCTCAGCGAGCCGATGTCTGAAACCCATTCTTCCAACGTGGCGCTCCTGTCGAAAATTACGAGGCACCGCCTCGCAGATTGAGGTCACGCCTGCGAATCCGCCGACGTGCCCGCAGTATAACCCCGTCGATCCCTAAGCCTCGACCGTCGGTTGAGGTCTTTCGTTCAGGCCGCTCGCAGTTGTGGCCACGCGGTCCGAAAGTAGAGCCAGGTTGCGGCGTACGAACCGAGCACTCCTATCCAAACGAGTACAGCCGAGAGCCAAGTATCTGTGGCGAGCGCGAGAAACCCTCCTGCCATCAATGGCCAAACCGCAAGACGGCCGATCCAGTTGACCTTGATCTCCACACCTTTGATCAGCGCCGGGATCGAGACGAGCAGCATCAGCAACTCGCGGATGAACACGAGCGCGATCAGATACTGCGGCAACAACTCAAATTTGTAGATGATGATCCCCGCAGCGATGATCAGCAAGCGGTCGACAAATGGATCGAGCAGCGTGCCGAGTCGACTGAATTGTCCGGTCAGTCGCGCAGCGAGACCGTCGAGGTAGTCGCTGGCACCGCATATGAACAGAGCTATGTTCGCGGTCGTGTCCCTTCCGTCCGGCGAGTTCCAGGCGAGTACAAAAAACACTGGTATCAACAACGCACGAACGAAGCCGATCAGATTCGGAATCGTCCATGGACGCCATGGTTCGCCCTTCCTGGTGAGATGCTCGGGCGCGTCCGATCGATCGATACCTGCAACTCGCTTGAAGCCACCCTCCCCATTCACGAGTGATCAGTCCAGCGATTCGAGCTTTGTCACCAGGGCGTCTGCTGCGCCATCGAGCGTGATCGACGCGTCCTGTTGGCCCCGGCGAGTCTGAATCTCGATCTCGCGCGACTCGATCGAGCGTTTTCCGATCGTCACCCGCAGCGGACAACCAAGCAGTTCGGCGTCGGCGAACTTCACGCCCGGACCGGCGTCGCGGTCGTCATAGATGACGTCGATGCCCTTGGCGGTCAACTCGTCGTAGAGGCTGTCCGCGGCAGTTCGCTCAGGCGAGTTCGGGTCTTTGCCGAGCGTGACCAGGTGAATGTCGAACGGCGTGATCGACCGCGGCCAGACGATCCCCTGCTCGTCGGCAAGTTGCTCAACCGCCGCGGCGGCGACTCGTGCCGGTCCGATTCCGTAGCTGCCCATCACAATCGGGTGCTCATTGCCGGACTCATCGAGGAACGTCGCGCCCAGCGCTTCGCTGTAGCGGGTTCCGAGTTTGAAGATGTTTCCGATCTCGATTGCGGGAACGATTTCGATCGTCGCGCCGGCGTCGGTGCGATCACCCGGTTCGACGTTGCGCATGTCCGCGAACTCGGACTGGAAGTCGCGTCCGATCTCAACCCCTTTGAGGTGGAAATCGGGCTCGTTCGCACCGCAGACGTATCCACCGTTGACTGCTTCGAGCGCCATGTCGCTGACGATCCGCACGTCGACACCGACTGGTCCGGTGAATCCGGCTGCGGACGAAAAACGTTCGGCGATCTCTTCGTTGCCGGCCTGCCGAACCGGACGCCCGAGTGCATTCTGCAATTTGATCTCGTTCAGCGTGTGGTCGCCACGCAAAAGCACGAGGATCGGCGTGCCGTCGAGTTCGTCAATCATTGGCATCGCCTTCAGCAATGCGCTCGGATGCTCTCCGAGTGCGCTGGAGACTTCTTCAACGGTCTTCAGACCGGGTGTATGCACTCGTTCTGGCCGCGCCTGCTCTGCGCCCGGAACGGCGGGCGACGGCACAGCTGAAGCCACTTCGACGTTTGCGGCGTACCCGTCGGCAAGTGCGATGTCGTTTTCGCCGGCTGCGCACGGTGCCATGAACTCGTGAGCGCCGGAGCCGCCCATCATCCCGACGTCGGATTCGACCATGTACCACTCGATACCTGCGCGATCGAAGATCCGCTTGTAGGCGCCGGCCTGAACGTCATAGGAGTGGGCCAGGCCTTCCTCGTCGCGATCGAAGCTGTAGGCGTCCTTCATCGTGAACTCCCGCGTTCTCAGAACTCCGGCTCGCGGGCGGGGCTCGTCGCGGCCTTTGGTCTGGAAGTGGTAGAGCGTCAGCGGGAGGTCTCGGTAGGAACGCACTTCGCGCGCAACGTGATTTGTCACGGCCTCTTCGTGCGTCATCGCCAGGACGAGATCGGCCTGTTTGCGGTCCTTGAGCTTGAACAATTCGCTGATTTCATAGCGCCCGGTTTTTTGCCAAAGGTCCGCCGGTTGAATCACCGGCATCAGCATTTCCAGCGCACCAGCGGCGTCCATTTCGTCACGGATGATCTGTTCGACTTTTCGCTGCACCCGCCAACCCGCCGGCAGATAGGTCCACAGGCCCGCCCCCATTTGCCGGATCAAGCCCGCGCGGACCATCAATTTGTGCGATATTGCCTCGGCGTCAGCGGGCGCTTCCTTCACCGTGGGCAGCAGGTATTGACTAAGTCTTGGCATCGGGCGGTGATCCTACTGATCGCGCCCACGGCAGCGCCGCTAGCATCCACAACTTCCCAGTTCTCGGGAGCGCGCAACTTTGCTCGTTGCATCCGGTTATCAAACGAGACGTCCGAATAACCCCACAAGGAACCTCTTTTTCATATGCGTCCCATGAATCGACTTTTCACACTCTTTGTATGCGCAATCACCGCGGCAACGCTGCTGGCGATTGCGGCCGGACCCGCGGCGGCTTCCAAGTCGCAGCCCGCGGTCATCGAAGATCCGGGTCGTTTGCTTAGCCCGAACCCGGCGGAGCAAGCGGCGACTCTTGACGAGTCAAAGTTGCTCGGAGCCGACATCGTGAAACTCCCGGTGCTCTGGCGGACGATCGCGCCGAACGGTGAATCAACCGTCAAGCCCGGCGGGGACCTGTCCAACCCAGACAACTATCCGGCAGGCGCGTGGTCGACGATCGACAACGCGGTCAACGGCGCGCACGCACGCAACTTGAAAGTCTGGTTGATGATTACGGCCCCGGCACCGCGTTGGGCCGTGAAGCGCGAGACGACTCCTGGGCCGGGCGCCTACGAGCCGAACGTGAAGGACTACAAGGCCTTCGCGACTGCCGTTGGCCGTCGATACAAGAACGTGAAGATGTACTCGATTTGGAACGAGCCGAATCTTGCGCGGTTCATCCGGCCGCAACAGAGCCGCGGCGTGATCCGGTCAGCTATCTACTACCGCGACCTCTACCAAGCCGGCTACTCCGGGCTCGTGCGGGCTGGCCATCGTCGATCGAAGATCCTGTTCGGTGAGTTGCTTCCGAGCTGGCAGCGACTGAAGAGTGGCGCACGTCCGTTGGCGTGGTTGAGGACGTTTTTCTGCATCGACTCCAAGGGCAAGCGGCTGCGGGGTCGTGCCGCCAAGAAGCAGAAGTGTCCTCGGCGCTACAAGCGTGTCAGGACGTCTGGAATGGCCTACCACCCCTACACGCAGGCGGGCGGACCGTTCGTGCGGCAGACAAGCAAGGACAACGCACCGATTGCTTACCTGAGGCGCGTCTACAAGGTGCTCGACCAGGCGACGAAAGCGCGGCGACTGGCTTCGCGCAAGACAAAGATCTACAGCAGTGAGTTCGGTTTTCAGTCCTCGCCGCCCGATCCCAATGCAACGTCGCTGCGGAAGATTCCGTACTACCTCAATGCCAGCGAGTATCTCTCTTGGCGCGACCGACGCGTGGCAACTTACTCGCAGTACTTGATCATCGATGACCCGGATCTCGGTGGATTCCAGTCTGGCCTCCGCTATGTCGACGGCGAAAAGAAGTCCGGTGTCTACGAGGCCTACAAAACGCCACTCTTGGTCTTCAAGGGCAGGGGTAACTCGGTCACGGTCTGGGGATGCCTGCGAGGCAAAGAGCGCGGAGTCGCAGTCGCGGAGATCCAGGTCAAGAGCGGAAGCGATTGGAAAACAATCGCTGAAGTGCCCGTCGGTAGTTCGTCCGGCTACTTCCGCCGCAACGTGAGAACCTCAGGCGCACAGAAGAAGATCTACCGAATCAACTGGGCGGGCGGAACAAGCCGCACCACCAGGCCCGGCAAACTAGTCAAACCCCGCAAATAACAACGACTAAACAAGGTTTGCCATTTGGCAAACCTTGTTAGTTGCGGGCGAAGCGACGGCCGGCTTGGGGGGAAATCGACTCGTCGAGCTGGACCTTGACCTGCGGTAGCTCGGCGAGGCCGGCCGTGATGTCTTCGCCTTCGTTTGCCTTTTCGGCTTCCAGTGCGGCGAGTTTTTCGGGAGTCAGGTCGCCGGCGTTCTCTTCTTCGATCTTGCGGATGAACTCCATGCCCTCGGCCGACTGAGCCTCGTCGAACTCGACCTCGCCTCCGCGCTCAAGGGATTTATCGATCTCGACGAACAGCTGGTCCACCAACTGCGGCGTCGGAACCTTTCGCAGAGCCTTGCCCTGCGCGAAGATGACCCCTTCGTTCTTTGCTCCGGCGATTCCGAAATCGGCGGCTGCGGCCTCGCCAATGCCGTTGACCGCGCAGCCGAGCACCGCAACCTCGATCGGTTCCTCGTAGGCCTCAAGTCGTTGCTCGATCTCTGCGACGACGGTGTCCATGTCGAACTGGAGACGCCCGCAGGTTGGGCAGGCGATCAGAACCGGACCCTTTTCGCGAAGCTGCAAGGCCTTGAGGATCTCCCAGGCGACCTTGACTTCTTCCTCGGCGTGAAACGTCGACAGCGAAATGCGAATCGTGTCACCGATTCCGTCGGCCAGCAGAGTGCCAAGTCCAACAGACGATTTCAGCGAACCCGACCACTTCGTACCGGATTCAGTGATTCCGAGGTGTAGTGGGTAGTCGATCTTTTCGGAGAGAAGTCGATTTGAGGCGATCGTGTTGGGCACGTTCGTTGACTTGATCGAAACCTTGAAGTCTTCGTAGTCGAGGCTTTCCATCAGCGCAACGAATTCGGTCGCGGCGGTGACGAGCGCTTCCACGGAGTTCTTCTTCTCAAGCTCATGAAGGTGTTTGGGTAGCGAACCGGAGTTCACCCCGATACGCATGGGAACGCCCTTTTCTTTGGCCCTGGCAACGACTTCGGCGACCTTGTCGGCCCCGCCGATGTTTCCGGGATTGAGGCGAATCGCGTGGGCGCCGGCATCGATGGCCTTGAGCGCAAGTGTGTGGTTGAAGTGAATGTCGGCGATGATCGGAACCGGACTGACCGCGATGATCTCTTTGAGTGCGACGACATCGTCGTCTCGCGGTACGGCGCATCGCACGATCTCGCAGCCCGCTTCATGCATGCGGTTGATCTGGTCGATCGTCGCCTGCTTGTTTGCCGTCTCCGTCTTGGTCATCGACTGAACGACGACGGGCGCGCCACCGCCGATCGGTACGTCACCGACCCAGATCTGCCTTTTTGAAGCCATCGGTCCAAAGATTACGCGGTGTGGGCACCCGCGCTACCGAACGGCTGCGTCAGGGTTTGAACCCACCGTTGCTGAAACGCTCGATGTCGTTGGACAGGCCGATGAAGAACAGCACCCCGATCAATGCGAGCCCGATAATGCTGGCGCGTTCGAGCACGGGCACGGGAATCGGCTTTCCACGAACCTTTTCGGCCAACGCCCAAAAAATATGGCCGCCATCGAGTGGAAGGAAGGGAAAGAGGTTGATGACAGCCAGGCTCAGCGAAATCAAGGCGATGATCTGGATCGTCCGCTCGGTGTCCGTGTCGATCGCCTTGGCGGTGGCCTCGTAGCCGCCTGCAGCGCTGGAAATCTCTTTTCGCTTCTCTGGGTCGAATAAGCGCGCCGGTAGCGTCAGCGTCAGTTTGGTGACGCGCCAGATGGCGCTCGCAGCACTGCCGATAGCCGCACCCGGACTTTCGGTGACCTTCGTCGGATCAGGCGCGAAGGTGACCCCAAGACGCATTCTGTCGTTATCTGCGTCATATCTCGGCGTCGCCTCGAAGGTCAGTGTCTCGCTGCCGCGTTCGATCGCCACCGTGACTGGCTTCGATGCAGCGCATCCGTCCCGCTTTTCGCCTCGACAGCTCGACTCGGCCAATTCGCCGACCAGCGCTTCCGCGCCGCCGGACTGACCGTCGATCGAGACGATCTTGTCCCCCGGCTCGATGATTCCGGCGGCGACGCCGTCCCTGTCCACCGTGTCGACGTTCGTAGTGGGAACACCCGAGCTCACACCAACGAAAGCGAAAAGTATGTAGATCAATATGAAGGCGATCAAGAAATTCATCGCCGGTCCGGCCGCAATCACGACGATACGTTTCCATACCGGTTGGCGAAAGTAGGCGCGGTCGAGATGTTCGGGTTCGATCTCTTCCTCCGGATTCATTCCGGTGATCTTCACGAAGCCGCCGAGTGGGATCGCGCCGATTTCGTAAGAGGTTTCGCCAACCTGTTTCTTGAACAGCGCAGGAGGAAAGAACAGCGAGAAACGCGTCACCTGCATGCCTACGGATTTGGCAGCGGCGAAGTGGCCGAACTCATGCAAGATGATCAGCAGCGCGAATGCGACGAATGCGAGAGTCCAGTTCACGGTATAAGCAGTACGGCGTCCAGCCGGCTGATGGTCGGTCGACGGGTCAAACGCCGACCCTCGCGACCATCTCCGTGGCCACGCGCCGGGCGTCCTCATCCAAGGTAGCCAGCTGAGAGAAATGACCGATCGCTTCGCGCGGCACGGCAGAGAGCGTGCGCTCGATCGTTTCGGCGATTCCGAGGAACGGTAAACGGCCCTCAAGAAACGCAGCAACCGCGATTTCGTTCGCCGCATTCATCACACATGGTGCGCCTCCGCCCTCGCGTCCGGCGCTTTCGGCGATCGCCAGACACCCAAATGCGTCGCGGTCAGGCGCCTCGAAGGTAAGCGACCCGACTTCCGCCAGATCGAGTCGCTCAAGGGGTACGTCCGCACGTTGCGGGTAGTTGAGCGCGTATGAAATCGGCACCCGCATGTCGGGATATCCGAGGTGGGCCATCGTCGCGCCATCATTTAGATCGATCAGAGAGTGGACGATCGACTGCGGGTGCACGACGACCTCGATGTCGTCGTACGGAACGCGAAACAAGTGATGGGCCTCGATCACTTCAAGGCCTTTGTTCATCAGCGTCGCCGAATCGATCGTGATCTTGCCGCCCATCTCCCAGGTTGGGTGCTTCAGGGCGTCCACGACGCCGACGTCGGCCAGCTCAGATCGATCACGACCGCGAAATGGCCCGCCGGATGCAGTCAATACCAGTCGGTCGACTGTGCCGGGCTGCTGGACACCGATCAATTGAAAAAGCGCAGAGTGTTCAGAGTCGACTGGAATCAGCTGGGCTCCCGTGCCCTCGGCGAGCTGAGTGACAAGGTCACCGCCCACCACGAGCGACTCCTTGTTGGCCAATGCAACGTCGATCCCTTCGCCGAGGGCGGCGATCGTTGGCCCGAGGCCTGCCGATCCGACAATCGCGTTTAGAACGATGTCGCAGTCGCTGTCGGCGATCAGTTGGATGATCCCGTTGGGTCCGGCGAGCACTTCTCCCCGGTCCCAGCCGTCCTCGGCCTGTGCTGCCGAGTCGGGGTCAGCGATCGCGATGGTCTCGATGCGGTGGCGCTCCGCTTGCTCGACCGCGCCGCGCCAGTTCGTGCCGGCGGATAGGCCCACGGCGATCAGGTCGTTGTTGCGCTCGATCACGTCGAGCGCCTGCACGCCTATCGATCCGGTAGATCCGAGAATCAGAACTCTGCGCATTGTCTAGAGGCTATTGGTCGTCGAAGTCTGGTCGCCGCTAAATCGCGGCCATCGAGAACCAGACGTAATAGCCGACGACGATTGTGAAGAGCGCGGCGTCGGCGCGATCCATTGCACCGCCGTGTGCCCCAAACGCCCGTCCGCTGTCCTTGACGCCGAAATCGCGTTTGATGTAGGACTCGAAGAGGTCCCCGAGCGGTGCTGCCACCGCAACCGCGAATCCCAGAAGCAGCGCGTTCGGTCCACTGATCCAATCCTGGTAGAGCCCGGCGAACCAGACCGTCAACGTTGCGCCGACCATTCCGATCACGAGACCCTCTTGTGTCTTGTTGGGCGAGAGCTTCGGCGCAAGTTTGTGGCGTCCGAATGCCTTGCCGCCGGCGTATGCAAACGTGTCGCCGACAAAAGTCCCGAGCAGGATGTCGATGATGATCATGTCGCCGTGCGGTAGTTGACGCAGCCAAAGGGCGTGCGCGAGCGGGATGCCGATCCAGAACGCGCCGAACAGCGTTGCGGCCATACCGATCGTGGCGTTCTCACGCGGGCCGGCAATGACCCCAAGCAAGAACGCCACCGGGAAGGCGGCTGCAATCACAATCACGATCTGGAACTGCGCACCCCACAGTCCGGTGGCTACCAGTGCGACGAGTGTCAGAAAACCGGCAGCGCGAGTCGGATTGACGTAACTGCTCATCGCATAGAACTCGTGCAACGCGATCGCTCCGACGACGAGCACGAAAACCGCAAGGGTCTCGGGAGAAGTGATGATGCAGAACAACGCGACGATCGCCGCAGGTACGCCTACTGCGATGCGACCCGCGAGGTTTGAACTCGGCATCAGCGAAGAACCCGAAGGGCGCTTGCGCTGCGGCCGGGGTTCGCGCGCGCCGCGAGGTCGATCCCGCTCCAGTCGAGGATGATCATCGCGCGCCAAAACGTCGACCCCTTGATTCGTACTCGCGCAATGCTGCCACGAGATCGTCTTCGCAGAAATCCGGCCATAGGACGTCGGTGAAATGCAACTCGGAATAGGCCGTTTGCCAGAGCAGATAGTTCGACAGGCGATGTTCTCCGCTGGTGCGGATCACGAGGTCGGGATCGGTCATGTCCGGTGCGTACAGCAAGGCCGCGAACTCCTCTTCCGTCTCCCCATCGAAGGCGCGGGCGGCGTCGACCAATTCGGCGCGTCCCCCGTAGTTGAAGGCGACAAAAAGCTTCATACGTGAGTTGTCTGCAGTCTCGTCCGTGGCCCAGTCCATTTGATCGCGCAGCTCAGCGGACAGCCCCTGACGTCGGCCGATGAAACGCATCGAAACGCCGTGTTCTTTCAACTCCGGGGTTTCGCTGCGAATCAACTCGGCAAACATCGCCATCAAACCGTCGACCTCGTCCGTCGGTCGCGACCAGTTCTCGGTGGAGAACGCATACACGGTCAATTCGGCCAGTTCGTGCTTGACCGCATCCTTGACCGTCTGTTTCAACGTCTGCGCGCCTTGGCGATGTCCGTCGAGCACGGCCAAATCGCGCTGAGTAGCCCAGCGCGCGTTGCCATCCATGATGATTGCTACATGCCTGGCGGTTGAAGCGCTCAAACCTCGAGCAGGTCCGCTTCTTTGTGTTCGAGCTGCGACTCGATCTCGCCGACGTGCTTGTCCGTCAATTTCTGAAGGTCTTCTTCGCCGCGCTTCTCATCGTCTTCTCCGACATCGCCGCTGGTACGCAGCTCTTTCAGCTCCTGCATGACGTCGCGGCGGATGTTTCGGATCGCAATACGTCCCTCCTCGGCGAGGTGGCGGACCTGTTTGACCATCTCTGTGCGTCGCTCTTCGGTCAATTCGGGGATCTGAATTCGAATCACGTTGCCGTCATTGTTCGGTGTCAGACCGAGATCCGAATCCTGGATTGCCTTCTCAATCGCCTGCAAAGCCGATTTGTCGTATGGCGAAATCGTCAATAGACGCGCTTCTGCGGCGGCGATGTTCGCCGTTTGGTTGATCGGCGTGGGCGTGCCGTAATAATCAACCTGCACGCGCTCAAGCAGCGCAGGGCTGGCGCGACCGGTGCGCACCGTTCCCAGTTTCTCACGCGAGGTTTCGACCGACTTCTTCATACGCTCGTCGGCGTCCTGCAACAACATCTGGATCGTTTCGTCACTCACTGGTTTGTTCCCCGTCCTTCGTTTAGGAGACGACAGTTCCGACGCGCTCTCCGTTGACGATGCGCGCGATGTTTGACTCGTCGTTCATGTTGAAAACATAGATCGGAAGCCGGTTGTCCATGCACAGTGAAAGTGCCGTCACGTCCATAACTTTGAGCCCGCGTGAGATCGCCTCGTGGTGTGAAATGTCCTCGATCAGCTTCGCGTCCGGCACTTCGTTCGGGTCCGCGTCGAACACGCCCTCCACCCCGTTCTTCGCCATCAAGATCGCGTCTGCGTGGATTTCCAGCGCCCGCAACGCGGCGGCAGTGTCGGTCGTGAAAAACGGATTTCCCGTGCCGGCGGCAAAGATCACCGCGCGACCCTTTTCGAGGTGCCGCATCGCACGGCGACGAATGTACGGTTCGGCGACTTCAGCCATCGTGATCGCCGAGAGCACGCGTGTGTGCGTGCCTTGGCGTTCAAGCGCGTCCTGCAACGCGATGCCATTCAGGACGGTCGCAATCATTCCCATGTAGTCCGCAGTCGCGCGGTCCATTCCGGCCGCAGCCCCGCTCATCCCGCGGTAGATGTTGCCGGCACCGACCACGACCGCAACCTGGACTCCCCGCTCGATCACGTCGTGAATCTGTTTGGCGACCGAATCGATCCGAGCTGGATCGACTCCGTATGCCTGCTCGCCCTGGAGCGCCTCGCCCGAGAGCTTGAGCAGAACGCGCTCGAACTTGGTGCCGTTTTCCGCCATCGAGTTCGTGAACTCGCTTACGCGCCGACCTGGAAGCGCGCGAACCGGCGAATCACGACGTTTTCGCCGGTCTTGGCGGCAAAGGCCGTGCGGATCTCCTCGATCGTTTGACCGTCGAACTTTTCCGGGTTCACGTGTGGTTGCTTGAGCAGGACGATCTCCTCCAGCCACTTGTTGATGCGACCTTCGACGATCTTTTCACGGATGTTCTCCGGCTTGTCGGCAGCCTGTTCGGCGAAGATTCGGCCCTCGGCCTCTTTGGCTTCTTCTGGAACATCGTCTACCGAAACGTACTGTGGGTTCGCGGCGGCGATGTGCAACGCGATGTCGCGAGCGAATTCGGCGAAGTCGTCGTTGCGGGCGACGAAGTCCGTCTCGCAGTTGATCTCAACGAGTACGCCGATCTTTCCGTTGGCGTGGATGTAGTCCGCGACCAGACCTTCTGAGGCGTCGCGGTCGCCGCGCTTGGCTGCTTGGGCCTGACCCTTCACGCGCAGCGCCTCGATCGCTTTTTCGAAGTCGCCACCGGCTTCTACGAGTGCCTTCTTGCAGTCCATCATCGCGGCCCCGGTCTGGTCGCGCAATGCCTTTACGTCTGATGCTGAAATCGTTGCTGTCATCTGTCCTAGTTCTCCTCTTTGGCTGCCGCCGTCTCGGCCTTCTCGTCTGTTTTCTCTTCTGCTTTCTCTTCTGTTTTGGCTTCGGCTGCCGGTGCATCTGCTGAAGAATCCGCTGCCTCGGCTTCGGACGCGGGCTTGTCCTCGGTCACTTCGGGCTTGGCTTCAGCCTGATCCTTGCGACGTCCGCCGCGTCCGCCGCGTCCGCCACGACCGCCACGCTGCGGCATCTCGGGATCTTCCTTCGGCGCTTCGCCGACCCAAGTGGCCTCGGGCACTGGTTCCGGCTCGGGCTCGCCGGCTGCCTTCGCAGCCTCGCGACGTTCCTTCTCCTCGGCCTCCTTCTTGGCGCGCGCCTCGTCGTCCTGACGCTTGCGCTCGGCCTCAGCGGCCTTCTGCGCCTCGAACTCGGCCTGCCACTCGCTGTGACGGTTGGAGATCACACCACCGAGCGCGCCGAGGATCACCTTGCACGAGCGGATCGCGTCGTCGTTGCCCGGGATCACGTAGTCGATCGGCTCCGGGTCGCAGTTGGTGTCGACCAGTGCGACCACCGGAATACGCAGTCGGTTGGCTTCCTTGACGGCGATTTCTTCGGCATTGACATCGACGACCACGACCGCGTCGGGGACGCGTGTCATGTTCTTCACTCCACCGAGGTTTGCGTTGAGTTTCGTCAGTTCGGATTCGGCCTTCATGCGCTCCTTGGTCGGGAGCAGATCGAGCTTGCCTTCGGCCTTGAGGCCTTCGAGTTGATGCAGTCGCTTGATGCGCTTGTTGATCGTCTGAAAGTTTGTGAGCACACCGCCAAGCCAACGGTGGTTGACGTACGGCATGTTCGCCTTGCCGGCAATCTCGGCAACGGCGTCGCGAGCTTGCTTCTTGGTACCGACGAACAGGACGGTTCCGCCGCGACGCGCGATGTCGCCGACGAATTGGCTGGCCTGATTGAGCAGTTGCTCGGTCTGAACCAGGTCGATCACGTAGATTCCGCCCGCTTCGCCATGGATGTAGCGGCGCATTTTCGGGTTCCAGCGGCGGGTCTGATGACCGTAATGGACGCCGGCCTGAAGCAGGTCCTTCAGATCAGGCGTGTGGCCGGGCAGGCTGGTTCCTGGCAGGCTGGTTCCGGGCAGGGTGGTGCCTTCGGCTGACAATTCGAGCTCCTTGTAGCTGTGTGGAAAAATTCCGTGTCTGCGGGTTACCGGATTCCACTGTTTGTGGATGGACGCGATGGCGCCCTCGGCAGGAGTTGTCCGCACTGCCAGCCTTTTTGCTTGGAATCCAACGATGATTCCCGGCAGCTGACACGGGTAGTTGATTGGTGTGAGAGCTTAGCGGGCAGAGTCGGCGCGAGCGACTTCCAGTGCCGTGGCAAGATCCGCGGGCAACCGGGATCCGAAAACCATCAGTTCCTCGCTGGTCGGATGGTGGAACGACAGCTCACTGGCATGCAGAAATTGTCGATCCAGTCCAAGATCACCCTTCGCGCCGTACTGGGGATCGCCGCAGACCGGCATATCGATCGCAGCCAGGTGCACACGTATCTGATGCGTCCGTCCAGTCTCGAGCCGCACGTGCAAAAGACTTCGTGGCCCGAGCTCTTCCACTACCTGGAAGTGCGTGATCGCCTCGCGCGAAGAATCGTCACGAATCGCGATGTTTTCGGGATTGCGCCGGTCGCGCCCGAGCGGCGCATCGACTGTGCCACTCTGCGAGTCGCTGCGGCCTCGCACGAGTGCCGTGTACTGGCGACGTACCTCACGCCTTGTGAGAGCCTCCTGCAAGCTCCTGAGCGTTCTGTCGTTCTTGGCCACGACCAACAGCCCAGAGGTCTCCTTGTCAAGACGATGGACGATTCCCGGGCGCGCCGAATCTCCTCCACCGGCCCTCCCGGCCAGCGCCTGAGAAAGCGTGCCGCTGCGATTTCCTGGTGCCGGGTGCACGACTAGTCCCGCGGGTTTGTCCACCACGAGCAGATCATCGTCCTCGTAGTCGATCGAGAATTCAACCGCAGGCTGCGAGGTGTCGGCGATCGCATCATCGGCCGTGAACACCACGACCTGGCCAGCCTCCACCCGATCGCTCTTCTTGGCCGTCCGGCCTTCGACCAGAACCTGGCCGCGGTCTATCGCCTTGGCGGCCTGTGCGCGTGATCCGATCGTCTCCTCGGAAGCAAGAAACTGGTCCAGACGTTCTCCCGCCTCGTCCGCGGTGACGACGATCTCAATCGGCTGTGACATCTTCAGTGTCCTGTGGTCGGTCCGATTCTTCTGCGGCCGTGTCGTCCGCCAGTCGTTTTTCCAGTTGATGGCGCTGTTCGACCGCGAGCACGAGGATCACAACGCCGACGGTGATCGCAACATCAGCGAGGTTGAACGAGGGAAACTTTGGAACCTCGATGAAATCACGCACGTACCCCAGCGTCACGCGATCGATCGCGTTGCCGATCGCACCGCCCATGAGCAGACCGGTTGCGAGCCAGAGCACAGGTTGTTGGCGATGTTTTACGTATGAGAACACCAAGATCGCCAGGGCGACAGCCATCAATCCAAAGACGAGCACAGGCCTGTCGGCGAGGAACCCGAACGCGATCCCCTCGTTTCGAGTTTGACCGATGCTCACGCCTGGAAAAACGCTGATCGTCTCGCCCGGAGTTGTCGCGTTGAAGGCCCACCACTTCGTCCATTGATCCAGCGCGATGACTGTGATCGCCGTGATGGCAGCACGGTCGATCGAGATGTACCTGAAGATTCGCATCAGTCGTCGTGGTCACGCAGCAGCAGCGTTTGTGCAGAATCGACCGCAATGCCGCGTGCATGTAGTCGTTTTGTCTGTGCGACGGTGCCAGATACGACGCCAACGGCAGATTTCGAAATACCGAGTCGTTTGGCAAGCAGGGTGCAGACGGCGGCGTTGGCCTTGCCGTCCTCTGGCGGTGCGGTGACCTTCACCAACAGACGATCGGCGCGGACTGGGCCGATCTGCGCGCGGGCGGCCTTCGGGATGACCTTTACGTCGATTGTCACCCCGTCAGCATCCGGCTGAAGCCATGCTGGTGGCACGTTTCACCTAACCGGCCACCGCGTTGACGACGATGCCCCCGACGATCTGGAGGACGAGGATCGCGAGAATCGGGCTGATGTCGAGTCCGCCCCCGATCGGCGGGATGATGCGACGCCAAAGCGACAGATAGGGCTCGGTCACGTCCTGTATGAAACCGGCCAAACCACGTGCCACGGGGTTGTCGGGTATCTGCGGAATCCAGCTCATCAGTACACGCGCAATGATCAGGATCGTGTAGATCAACAGCACGGCATCGAGATACTCGGCTACGTCGACGCGCGTGACCGCGACCAATGTTGCGATGGGGCTCAATGGGGGATTTCCTCCGTCAGGGTCAGGACGTTTCGCCGAGGACGGTAGCGACAGCGCGGTCGACCGTGTCCTCCAGGTTCGACTCCTCAAAGCTTGCGAGTGCCTTCTCCGTCAGACCGCCGGGCGACGCTACGGCGCGCATCGTCGACTCGGTGTCCACGGCGTTGGCGGCCAGAACGTCACCGGTACCACCCAACGTTTGACCGACGATCTCACGCGCCACTTGTTCCGACATTCCGCGGCGAGTAGCGGCATTGATCAGGTCGCGCGCGAACATCGCAAAGAACGCGGGTGCACAACCGCCGATCGCCGTGACGATCTCGAATTGAGCCTCGGGAACTTCGATCACTTTGCCCAGTCGACCGAGCAATTCCTTCAAGACCGGTTCGGAATCGCTCTCAGCGGCAACGGCAAACACACCACTGCCGAACTCGACCGGGACGTTGGGCATCGATCGAATGACCGCTGCGGCTGGATAAGCCCGGCGCAGCTCGGCCAACGGCGTCGCCGCCAGAACGGATACAACGATGCCCGAGAAGTCGGCTGCGAGCGCCGCGACCTCTTCCAGCTGAGCCGGCTTGTGACAGAGAAACAAAACGTCGCTCGAAGCGACCAGGTCTGGTGTCGAGACTGCCGCCCCACCGACGGCATCGGCCAGCTGTCGCGCCCGTCCGGAGCCCCCGTCGCTGAACGAGAGTGAATCGATCGATGGAGATCCCTTGATGCCCAGAGCGACTGCCCGGGCCATACTGCCGCTCCCGATGAACCCGAGCCGCATGGGCCGGCTAGGCCTGGTTGAAGAATCCGCGTTCCATCAAACGTGCGCGCTCCTCGGCGGAGAAATGCACGTTTCGCGGCGTCAGCAGAAAGGTTTTGTCAGCGATGCGCTGCATTCCGCCGTCGAGCGCATAAGTGAGGCCACTGGCGAAATCGATCAGTCGCTTCGCCATGTCAGTATCGGTTTCCTGAAGGTTGAGGATCACCGGCACCTGGTTCTTGAATTTGTCCGCGATCTGCTGCGCCTCGTTGAAGCTCTGCGGCGCGGAGAAATGCATCTGACCGCTGTTCTTGGGGCCGACCGACTTGAGCGTGCGCGTTGGGGTGTCGCCGACATCCTCGGCGAAGATGTCGTCAAAGTCGTCGCGTTTACGCTTCGAGCTGATGCGACGAACATTCGGACGATCTGAATAGCTCTCCTGCAGATCGGCTTCGGGTTCGTAATCGAATTCGTCGTCCTCGTAGTAGTCGTGATCAGACTCTGCGAGACCGAAGTAGACGAGCGCTGTGTGCCATTTGTCTTTTACTGACATTTGCAGGGTTGTTCGCCCGTTTGCGGGTGAATCCTGCCCCTCAGTCTAATTAGTTTGGGGGTCGACTAGCCGGCCCGTGGATTCAGCAGCACCGATCCCACACGTACCAGTGTCGCGCCCTCCTCGACGGCCACCACAAAATCCTGACTGGTGCCCATCGACAACTCCGTTAGCCCGCGCTGATCCGCCAACGATTTCAGTTCGGCGAAGTACGGCCGGGCATTCTCTGGGTCCTCCGTCAGCGGTGGCATTGTCATCAATCCGCTGATCGGCAGCGGTGATCCCGCGATGAATTCGTCGAGCATCCGCGGATCGACGCCCTGCTTGCTCGACTCTCGCGAAACGTTGACCTGGACGAGCAGCTTCGGCGGTGCGCCTTCGAGATCTGCGAGTTTGTCGCGTGCCGACTCGGTGGCCAACGAATGGATGGTTGAAACGCGCTGCGCGATCTCGCGGACTTTGCGCGATTGAATCGCCCCGATGAAGTGCCAATCGAAACCGTCCGCGAACAGCTCTTGTTTGGCGATCATGTCCTGCAGACGATTCTCGGCAGCGATCGAAACGCCAGCATCTCGCAGGGATTCCATTCCCGCGGAATCGACGTACTTGGTCGCCGCACAGACTCGCACCGATTCTCGATCTCGTCCCGCACGTAGGCAGGCGTCGGCGATGCTCCGATCGATATCGGCGAGGTTCGCACGGACGGTTTCTGCGGAGGCACTCAGTTGAGCCACACGAGTCCTGCCTGTCTGCCAGTGATGGCGCCGTCTCGTCGATGCGAGAAAAAACGATCTGGCTCGCAATACGTGCACCGGTCGATCACTCGGATGTCTGCTGCGGAGCAGGCGTTCAGCTTTCGAGTGATCACTTGGGCGAGGTCAAGTTGTCGACCCCGTGCGCTCTGACGGCCGACCTCGCCCAGCGCGTCGATCACCTCATCTCCGACTTCGTAGTGGTCGACGCAAATCCCCGGTCCGACCGCTGCATGGAATCCCGGCCTCAAACGTTCCGCAGTCGCCTCGATGATCCCCGCCGCCAGCGGCTTCCAGCCGCAATGCACGATCGCCACGGTTTCTCCGTCGCTCAACGCCACCGGTGGACAGTCAGCGCCTGTAGCAAGCAGTGCTCGGCGCTGCAGGTTCGTGACTGAGGAGTCCGCCGCAGGCATCGCCTCGACAACATCGGCATCGCTCACATGGAGGTCGCCCCCGTGTACCTGCCTGAGCAATTGCATTTCGGCCGCGGAGCTCGCGGCCTGGACGATCCCAATGTTTCGCTCGACATCCTCCGGGCGATCGTCGGTCAGCCGCCCGACGTTCAGCGATTCGTAGCGACCCCTGCTGACGCCGCCGGTACGAGTGGTGAAGAGCCCTGTGGCATTCGGTAGTTCGAACTCGATCAAACCGTTTCTCGCTCCTCACGCACAATCCGGAGTGCGTGGTCGAGCTGCTCCTGGCGACCATTCACCTCGCCGTTCAGCGTGGCGTCCAGCGTCGAAGAGAGCGCTTTACCGATCGCTGGACCTTCGCTGACGCCGGCTTCGCGCAGGTCTGCCCCAGAAATCTCCAGCCGTCCTTGTGAACGATCGCCGAGCCACTCTCGCATCAACGAAGCAAGCCCGGGCGGAGTCGACGGAAGCCCGCTGGCGAGGCAGAGCGTTTCCGGTTGGTACTTACGTAGCACCGACGCGTGTTCGGCCGGCGAACCATCTTCACTCAACGCGTCGGCCACGAGTTCGGCGTTGGTGATGCCCTCGAGCACGATCGCCGCGTCCTTGTGGTTCAGCCCGAGGTCGCGCAGCCAGGGCTTCGCGCTGTCCTCGTCCATCGAGCGCGCGCATAGCGCGAGTAGCAACAGCTCCTGCCTGACGCCGTCGGGAAGGTTGCTGAGTACGCGCGCAGCTACGTATTCGTCGGCATGAAAGTTCGGATGGATCGCTCGATCCAAACCAAGCGCATACATCGAATCGATCGCGACCAGTGCAGCGCGTTCGGCCAAGAGGACGACCAGTTCGCTGCCCAGCCGCCCGCCGCTGACCGTCGACGGAGCGCCGGCTTCGACGGCAGCTCTGGCGAGATCCTCGGTATGTGGTTCTGCCGCGAAACCGAGTCGCGCGCCGTAGCGCAAGAGACGAAACAGTCGCGTCGGATCATCGATGAAACTCTTGTCGTGCGTCACCCGCAGCACGCGAGCCGCGAGATCAGCGCTTGCATCAGGAAACTCCTCCAGTTCACCGAGCCGTTCATGCCAGATGGACAACGCCATCGCGTTGACCGTGAAGTCACGTCGCACCAGGTCGTGCTGAAGGTCAGACGGAATCACCTCTGGCAATGCGCCGGGTCTGGCGTAGGTCTCGGTGCGCGCCGTCGCGATATCGACGCTCAGCGCGTCGACTTCCGAATAGAAGGTGGCGGTATGAAAGCGGTCGTGCTTGCGCGACCTTCCGCCGATCTCGGTGACCAGGTGGTCGGCAAGTTCGGCCGCTTCGCCCTCCACGACGATGTCAAAATCGAACTGGGCGAAACCAAGCATCAGATCGCGTACCGCACCACCGACGAGGTAGGTTCCGGGCCGATCTCGCACTGCTGCGAGCAGGCGAGCGGCTCCGGGGATCGCCTTCAATGCTTCGGTTTTTGCTTCGGGTAAGTAGGGCATTCGCGTCTCTGTTGGTGGATAGGTCGCCCGACTCGGCATTTATCTTCGAATTGTGCCGCGGAAACGAGTAGATGGCCTGGTCAGATTCAGCGCGCTGATGCTCGGCATCGGCGTGCTCGCGATCATGCTCTACATCTGGGTGGCCGGAAAGAACAAGGATGTTTCGAATCCGAACGTCGAGTTTAAGACCCCGTCCAAACCAAGAGGCGTGCAGATTAGACCCGAAACGTTCGTATGGCCGGTTTATGGCTACAAGTCAGACCGCCAGAGGGCGCTCGCCGCAGACGTTGGCCCGCCGCTGAGACCGCTTTGGCGCTTCAACGCGAATCAACTACTCGAGTTCTCGCCGATCCTCGTTCGTGGTGTGCTCTACGTGGTGCGCAAGGACTCACGCGTATACGCGATCGACGCAAAAACCGGCAAGCAGATCTGGACTCGCAAGATCGGCAAATTGAATGCGTCATCCCCGGCCTACGACAACGGAAGAATCTTTGTCGTGACGCTGAGCGGCCGAATCGTCGCGATGAGCGCGAAGACAGGCCGAATCCATTGGGCGAAGAATCTCGGATCGCGCAGCGAGTCGTCGCCGATGGTGCTTGGCGACAGCGTGGTCTTTGGCACTGAAGGCGGCAAGTTGTTTCGCGTACGCCAAAAGACCGGTCGAACGGTTTGGACCTACGACGCCGGTGGGGCGATCAAGGGCGGGCCGGCGTATGCATCCGGACGGATTTTCGTCGGTGCCTACGGCGGCACGGTTCATGCTGTTCGCGCAGGCAGTGGTTCACGAATCTGGCGCAGCAGCACCAGCGGGGCACGATTCGGCTTTGGATCCGGCAACTTCTACGCAACTCCGACCGTCGCCTACGGGCGCGTCTACGTCGGCAACACGGACGGCAAGATGTACTCGTTCTCGGCGTCCAGCGGTGCGCTCGGCTGGTCCAAGGGAACGGGCTCCTATGTCTACGGCGCTGCGGCGTCCGAGAACGTTTCGAAACTCGGGCCGACGATCTTTTTCGGGTCTTACTCCGGGACGTTCTATGCGCTGAACGCCAGGTCAGGTGCGGTCCGCTGGAGCTACGCATCAGGCGGAAAGATTTCCGGCGCTCCGACAGTGGTCGGCGACGTCGTCTACTTCTCGACGATCGATACCACGAACACGTACGGCCTCAACACCCGAACCGGCAAACGCGTGTTTGCCCGTGGCAGTGGCGCATACAACCCAGCGATTTCCGACGGCAGCCGCATCTACCTGACCGGGTACGAGTCGGTTTCGGCGTACGTGCCGCGGCGCAAGTATCGGCGTGAAGCAAAGGAACGACGCGCAGCGCTGCGCAAGGAACGCTGACGACGACCCGCCAGTCTCAAGCGATCTGGCGAACAGCTATCCCGGCGTCGGTCATCACCGATTTGGCCTCGGCGACCGAGTGTTCGCCGAAATGGAACAGGGAGGCGACCAACACGGCATCGGCCTTCCCCTCCGCGACACCTGTGACCAGGTCGCCAAGATTTCCTGCGCCCCCAGAAGCGATCACCGGGACCGACACAGAATCGGCGACGCTTCGAGTCAACTCGACGTCATAACCGTCCTTCGTGCCGTCGCGATCCATACTTGTCAGCAGGATCTCTCCGGCGCCACGTTCGACACCTTCGATCGCCCATGCGACCGCATCGAGGCCGGTCGCGTGGCGGCCGCCGGCAGTGAACACCTCCCACCCGGAGCGACCGTGGACCGGCTCCTCGGTGCGTTTCGCGTCGATCGCGAGCACCACGCATTGACTACCGAAGACCTCTGCCATTTCGCCGATCAAGCGCGGACGCTTGACCGCGGCTGAGTTGATCGCGACCTTGTCGGCACCGGCGTCGAGCACCGCCTGGGCGTCCTCGACGGAACGTATACCGCCGCCTATCGTGAAGGGAATGAAGACGTTGTCTGCGGCGCGTCGGGCCAGCTCAACGATCGTGTCACGGTCGTCCGAAGTTGCCGTAATGTCGAGGAAGACGACTTCATCCGCGCCCTCCTCGTCGTAGCGCTCCGCGAGCGCGACCGGATCGCCGGCGTCTCGCAGATCTACGAAGTTCGTGCCCTTGACGACGCGGCCATTGTCGACGTCAAGGCAGGGGATTACGCGTTTGAGCGGCGGCATCTGACCTTCAATCCTACGTGCGCGACGTGTCTTCGAGCACCGCGCGCGCCTCTGCGATCGTGAAATTCCGCTCGTAAAGCGCTTTTCCGGCGATCACCGCGGAAATATTCGACACTTTGAGTTCGACCAGCGCTGCCAGGTGATCGAGCGTTCCGACACCCCCAGAGGCCACCACGCTCCCGCTACCGGCTGCCGTCGCGACGTCACGAATCCCCGCGAGATCTTGACCGTCGAGCATCCCATCGCGGGCGATGTCTGTGTACACGAAAGTCTGAACGCCGATCGCGTGTAGATCCGCCACTGCGTCGGTGACGGGGATGTCGGTCGCTTCGGTCCACCCCTGGGCTGAGATACGCCCGTCACGCGCATCGGCAGAAACGACTATTCGGTCACTGAAATCATCGACCGCTCGTTCGACCAGGGTTCGGTCACGAAACGCCGCCGTGCCGATCACTGTTCGCCATGCGCCTGCTTCGAACGCGGCATGTACCGATTCGATGTCACGCAATCCTCCCCCATACTGCACCGGAACGCCGGTCTCAACGACTATCCGCCTGAGGTGTTCGATGTTGCGACGTTCGCCGTGCAGAGCGCCATCAAGGTCGACCACGTGAAGGTGGGTGGCGCCCTGCGACACCCAGTCGACGGCCGCAGACAGCGGGTCGTCGTTGTAGATCTGCTCGCGACCGTAGTCGCCCTGCGTCAATCGAACGGCCTTGCCGTCGCGAATATCGACTGCCGGAAAGAGGATCACGCCGAAACGGACGCCTTGGCTGCGACACAAATGCGCGCGAAATTGGACATCATCCGCAATCCGTGCGCGCTCGACTTCTCCGGGTGAAACTGCGCGCCATACAGCGGGTGCTTCTCGACGACCGCGGTGAACGGCGCGCCATAGTCAGACTCACCGAGCACATCCTCCGAATTGACCACGCGCGCCGAGAACGAGTTGGCGAAAAAGAAGTAGCTCGGGCTTGGCAATCCATCGGTCAGCGGTGAAGATCGCGACCAGCGGACTTCGTTCCATCCCAATTGAGGGACCTTCAGATTGCCAGCATCTAGCGCGTCGATTCGACCCTGAAGCAGACCCAAGCCCCAGGCCCCCTCGTGTTCACTCGAGCTTTCGAACAGGAGTTGCATACCCAGGCAAATACCCATCACGGGCTTACCGGCGGCCAGCACCTCACCGATCAACTCATCAAAGCGAGCATCGCGAACGCGTCTCATGGCCTCGGGAAACGCGCCGACGCCGGGAAGAATCAGGCCGTCGGCATTCATTGCAGCGTCGTGATCGTCGACGATCGGTGCTTTCACACCGACATGCTCGATCGCTTTTTCGACCGATCGGAGGTTCCCCATTCCGTAGTCGAGAACGGCGATCGTGATGTCTGTATCGGTAAGCGGGTTGAGGTCTGTCATTGCGTAAGGGTGCCCTTCGTTGAAGGTACCCCTTCCTGATTCGGATCGATCGCAACGGCCGTCCTCAGCGCCCGCGCAAGTGCCTTGAACGAAGCTTCAACCATGTGGTGTGCGTTCGTTCCCGCCTCGATCGTCAGATGCAATGTCAAGTTCGCATTGTTGGCGACGGCTCGTAGGAACTCTTCCGTGAGTTCGCTGTCGAAATCACCGATCGTCACCTGCGGAAGTCCGCCGTCGCTGAACGCAACGTAAGGGCGACCGGAGATGTCGATGCTGCACGTCGCGCGCGCCTCGTCCATCGGAATTGTCGCTGTGGCGTAGCGTGTGATGCCGGAGCGATCGCCCAGCGCCTGGTCGATCGCCTGCCCGAGCACGATTCCCACGTCTTCGACGGTGTGATGCGCGCCGGTTTCGAGATCGCCCTGTGCGCTGACCTCGAGGTCAAAATTTCCGTGTCGCGCGAATAGATCGAGCATATGGTCGAGAAAACCGACCCCGGTACTGCGCTTACCCCCACCTTTTCCGTCGAGGTTTATCGCCAGCGAAACCTCGGTCTCACCTGTCTTGCGCGAGATCTCGGCATTTCGTCCGGAGGAATTGTTCTGTTGTGAGTTCAAGTTTTCGGCTTTCGTCGTGCTTCCATCGATTCAGCGTGCATCGGGAACCCTTCTGCGCGGGCGATCATTGCTCCTGCTTCTGACAACTGATCGACCGCCTCGTCGGGGATCGATACAACCGCCATCCGGCGAGTGAACGTCGCTGGTGACAACCCGCTCGTGAAGCGCGCCGCACCGCCGGTCGGTAGTACGTGATTCGAGCCGACGACGTAGTCGCCGAAGGCCGTCGCAGCGTTTTCACCGACGAACAAACAACCGGCGTTGCGGACCTGTTCGGACAGGCGCTCACTGACTTGCGGGTCGGCAACGATTTGCAGGTGTTCGGGCGCGATCGCGTCGGCAAGCGCAACCGCGCTGTCCATGTCGCTCGCGAGCACGATCGCCATCTCAGCCGCAATGTCACCGCATAGGTCGGCGACAGCGTCGAGCAGGTCGGGGTCTGGCGAGATCAACACGACCAGAGAATCAGGGCCATGTTCAGCCTGCGCAAGCAGGTCCAGTGAGATCGCGTTCGCGTCTGCCGATCCGTCTGCAACGACGACCAGTTCGCTCGGCCCGGCAACGCCATCGATCGCGACGTGGCCAACCATCTGGCGTTTGGCCTCCTGCACAAAAGGGTTCCCAGGGCCAACGATCACGTCAACGGCGTCAATCGCCCCCGTACCGAGCGCAAGCGCCGCGATCGCCTGTGCCCCGCCGATCGGATAAATCTCGTCAACGTCGAGCAGCGAACAAACGGTGAGTACCGCCGGATCGACATTCCCGTCTTCGCGAACCGGACTGGTAACGGCAATGCTTTGAACCCCGGCCACGCGAGCAGCGGTCAAGCACATAATCGCCGTTGACGGGTACGAGCCGAGGCCACCGGGTACGTAGGCGCCGGCTCTTTCCACGGGTACGTAGCGGTACTCAATCGACTGGCCTTGACGGACGACGATTGGTCCGCCGGTGAGATCACCCTGCACAGCCATCTGCCGTTCGGATACGTGACGCACGTTCTCGATCGCCAGTTCGATGGCGGCACGCAAATCGGCGTCGATCGAGTCCCGCGCCAGCAGGATGTCTTCTGAAGGAATGCGACGCGGGTCGTTCGTTCCGCCGAATCGCTGTTCGAGTTCAGCGACCGCTGCGTCGCCTCGCGAACGCACGGTTTCGATGATCTGGGTCACCACTTCCGTTGGAGGTTCGAAGCTGAGCGAGCGAATCTGACCGGCGGTCACATCGGTTGGAAATCGCTTGATCGGCATCTGCGCCGACCCCCTAACCGGCCTTGACAGCGACAGATGCCTGAAGCCGCTCGACCACGGAATCAATCTCGGTTGATTTCAGCCGGTAAGAGCCCGGGTTGGCGATCAGTCGAGCGGTGCAGTTCGCGATCTCTTCGCTGATCACCAGTCCGTTTTCTTTCAGCGTGATGCCGGTGGCAGTCAGATCGACGATCGCGTCCGCGAGACCGGCGATCGCGGCCAGCTCAACCGAACCCTTGACTTCCACAAGTTCTACTTGCCTACCGGAAGCCGCAAAATAGTCCTCGGTCATTTTCGGATACTTGGTTGCCACGCGCAATGAACCGCGGCGACGGAGTTGGCGCTCGCTGACGTGCTCGTCTCCTTCGACGACAGCGACCACCATACGACACGCACCGAATTCGAGGTCAACCAATTCATAGAGGTCGCGATCGGACTGCTCCATCAACACGTCCTTGCCGACGATCCCGATGTCGGCGACGCCGCGTTCAACGTAAGTCGGCACGTCGCTCGGTCGCATCGTGATGATGTTCTGCTCGGCAAAGAAGAGTTTGCGATCGTTCTCACGGATCTCGGCGACGTCGTAGCCGATCGACTCGAGCAGGTCGAGACTGCCGGACATCAGCGTTCCGCGCGGCACTGCGGCGATTACGTTGGGCGAGGTCATCAATTCACGCTCGCCTCTTTTTCGGCGATCGCTGCGAGATGCAGCCGTTCCATGTTCAGGGCGAAGCCGAATGCGGCGAGGTCGCGTCCGAAACGGCCGACCAAGTCGTCGTACCGACCGCCCCCGCCGATCGCAAACCCGGAAGTCGACGTGTAGACCTCAAACACAGTGCCGGTGTAATAGCTGAGCGAGCGCACTAGACCGAGGTCGTAGATCACGTTGTCGGCGACGCCGGATTTCTGCAGCAGATCGTCCAGCGCAACCAAACGTTCCGCCCCCTCCCGCTCGATCAACTCGCGTCCGCCGCGCGCAGCGGCAACCTCGCCGAGTGCCTCCGCCTTTTCAGGCGCGGCCGCCATGAGCTGGCGTCGCAGGCCAACGAGATCTCGCGTCTGCAGTTCGTGCAGGATCGACGCTTGTTCAGAATCGTCGATTCCTGCGGCGGCGAGTTTCTCACTGAAGAAGCCAACATCGCCGACGGCGATCCGAAAGTCGTTCAATCCGGCGCTTTTCAGGACGTTCGAAATGAGCTCGATCGCCTCTGCGTCGCCGTTCGGAGCCGGCATTCCCATCAGCTCCATACCGATCTGAAGAAACTCACGCGACTGGGCGCGCTTGGGTTTGATCGGGCGATAGACGTGCTGCAAATAACAGAAGCGCAGCGGCGGTTCGACCTCGCTGTAGCGCGTTGCCGCGAGTCTCGCAATCGGGATCGTCGAGTCGTATCGCAGCGTCAGTATCTGGCCGTCTTTGTCGGGTACGCGGTACGCGCCATCTTCGGAGTCGGTGGCACCGATGCGGTTCGTCTGCTCATATTCCAGAGCAGGCGTGGCGACTTCGCCGTAACCGGCGTCTGCGAACACCTTCAGCGCGTTGGCCGATATCTCTCGAAGTTCGGCCATCTCTTCTGGCAGCACGTCACGAGTTCCGGTTGGAACTGGAATCGTTGTTGCGGTGTCAGCGTTGTCGGACGCGGCTGTGTAAGCCGTAGGGTTCGGCTTCGGTCCGTTCATCGGTCGGACCTCCTTATGCGTGGACCGGCTCGGTCGCGATGCGCTCGATATGCGCACCGAGTTCGCGCAGGCGCTGGTCGATGTTTTCGTAACCGCGGTCGATCTGCGTGATATTGCCGATCTCCGACGTGCCTTTGGCACACAGTGCGGCGATCAGCAACGCCATTCCTGCGCGAATGTCGGGGCTCTCCAGGCGCTCACCGCGTAGCCGGGAACGACCGATGACGATTGCCCGGTGCGGATCGCAAAGCGTGATGTTGGCTCCCATCGCGACGAGTTTGTCGACGAAGAACAGCCGGTTCTCGAACATTTTCTCGTGAATCATCACGCTGCCCTGAGATTGCGTGGCAAGGGCCAACGCAATGCTTGTCAGGTCTGCCGGGAACGCCGGCCAGGGTCCATCTTCGATCTTCGGCATCATTTCGCCCGCATCGTTCTTGACGAGCATCTCCTGATTCGCGGGAACGATCGTGTCGTTTCCGTCGAACAGAATCTCCACGCCAAGACGCTGAAAACCGAGCCGAGTCATCCGTAGGTCCTCGGCGTCTGTGTCCTTGATGCGCATCTCACCGCCGGTGGCCGCTGCGAGCGCGATGAAACTTCCGACCTCGATGTGGTCTGGACTGATGCGGTGGCGAGTTCCGTGCAGGCGATCACTGCCGTGTACGTGCATCACGTTTGAACCGATTCCGTCGATGCGGGCCCCCATCGAAGCAAGCATCCTCGCAAGGTTCTGTACGTGCGGCTCACTTGCCGCGTTGCGAATAACCGTTTCACCCGGCGTCATCGAAGCTGCAAGCAGCGCATTCTCTGTGGCCATGACCGACGGCTCATCCATCATGAAATCGGCTTCGCTCAACCCTCCGCTGGCCGTGATCGTGATCCAACGGTCTATTTCAACCTTCGCGCCCAACGCGGTGAACGCGTCGAGGTGCGGATCCAGTCGACGTCGTCCGATCACGTCGCCGCCCGGTGGCGGCATTTCGGCTCGGCCGAATCGCGCAAGCAACGGACCGGCCAGCAGAAACGACGCGCGAATCCTGTTGGCCAGTTCTTGGTCAACGTCCTGGTGATCGACACCGGATGCATTCAGTGCGAGCTCGTGGTCGCCCTGCCAATCGACCGTGACGCCAAGATTCTCGAGCAGGGACAGCATCGCGTCGACGTCGCGAATTCGCGGGACGTTTTCGAGTACCACTTCATCCTCGGTCAAGAGGGCGGCGGCAATGCACGGCAACGCGGCGTTTTTGTTGCCTGCGGGCACTACGTTGCCGGAAAGCGGTTGACCACCTTCGATTACGAGCTTCTGCACCTTCTGTACTCCTTGACGGAGGCCTCGATCGTCTTGCGAGGCCGGGCTTGAGGATGGAGGAATGTCGCTTCCAGATAGCTTCCGGGCGCGGATTTCAAGCGAGTTTTCAAGCGTAACACGCACTTGTTCAGTATTCGAGATGTTCCGGCTGCAACCCTGCTGTACGGCTCCATTTACCCGGTTTCGGGCGGCGCGTGTTGCCACGGTCCGCCTGCGGAGGCCCACTCGCGCAGCTCCTCTGGTCCGTCGAAAATGAACTCGTTAGCCGTGCCTGCGCGAAACCGCGTCAATTTCAGAGCGTTGCCGGCGGTCGCATTGTCTTGGCCGCTATCCCACGCGGCCCCGCGCAGCACCCACGCGACGATGTGTTCGACGCGGCAGATCCAGGCTCGACGAGACGACTCGCCGTTGGAGACCAAATAGCAATCCTCAGGATCGATCGCCCGGCCGCAACGCGCACAGTTGTGTATTCGCTCATTCAAATTTCGGACCCGACAAAGCTGTTTTGGATGCGAAAACGTCGTTGCGAACAAATGTTCGTTTTTTTCCGTCCGACGGGGATCGCATTATACGAACATACGTTCTTGTTAGATGGTCGGCGTAATTGCGGACCGGCCGCATCGCCCGGATGCAGCTCAAAACAAAGGCAGATGACGCATTGAAACGAGAAACAACATCGCACAGAGCAGAAACATTGAACAGGACAGGATCTTTCAGTTCGGACGGTTTCGTCAAGCACAACTTCATGTTGCTCGGCTTGGACCGGGTCGTCGATTTCGCGACACTTGGTGAGTATCGAGTCGTCACCGGACAACCGCTGCGCGAGGTTCGTGATCAGGACATCTGGGCAACGGACATCGAATGGGATTCAAACAACGATTGGAATTCCGCCAAGCGCGAACGAGTGGCCTGCGCACTCCCCCGCGCACGAGACCGAAAGCTCGCACGCGATCGCGTGCGCGGCTAGGCGGATAGTTTTTTCTGCTCGCAGTTGCGAGTTGTCAAAACTCGGCCACGATCTCGCCCCTGGAGAACGTGCGACAGCGACCCTTCAGGACGACCCTCTCGCCGGTCGACGTCAATTCGCACTCAAACGATCCAGTGCGCTCGGATATCTGGAGCGAACGAACGCGCTGAAGTGCCAATTTCGAACACCAGAACGGTGTGGTCGCGCAGTGCGCGGCGCCGGTTGCCGGATCCTCGGGAATTCCGATGCTCGGTGCAAACACCCGAGTAACCACGTCAATGCCGCGTCCGTCGTTTTCGGCCGGCGCGGTGAGTATGAGCATGTCCCCGGGCAGTTCTGCAACGCGTGCCATATCTGGGACGCATCGCGCAACCGCTGATTCATTTGCCGCGATCACCAGTGGCGAGCCGTCGGCATCGAACACTTCTCCGTCAAGACCCAGCGCCGACAGCACAGCGGGTGCGTCGGGTGCCTCGCGAATCGGCGTCGCTGGAAAGTCCATCGCGTAGTCATCTTCGAACCTGGAAACGGAAAGTCGCCCGCTTTGGGATTGAAATTCGACTAATTCAAGAGACGGGTCGATCTCGCTGAAGAGAACGTGAGCGCTGGCCAGCGTTGCATGCCCGCACAGCGAGACCTCATTGGTCGGGGTAAACCAACGCAGTTCGTACTTTGCATCGACCGGTACGAAGAAGGCCGTTTCGGAAAGATTGTTCTCTGCTGCGATCGACTGCATCAGTGACTCGGTCGGCCATTGTTCGAGTGGCACGACGGCCGCAGGATTGCCGCTGAACGGACCGTCCACAAACGCATCGACGATGTACTGCTTCATGGGCGGCACGATACCGCTCTGCAACGCTGCTCAAAAAGATCGTGCGCACCTTTGCCGCCATCCACTTGTTCCAGATAGTGGGAGACAAATGCACGGGAAATCACATTCATCACTGGGTTTCGGCCAAGGATTGTCCATCGGCACTGCTTTGTCGATCTTCGTCGCCGTTCTGACTTTGACGCTTGCGGCTGGTACGACGAAGCCGGTTCCAGCTGAAGCCCTTACCGTCGGAGTTGGCGACAACGGACCGGGGATGTTCAACGACCCGCATTTTCAGCGCCTCGAGACCAGAATCTCACGAAAGATTCTCCCCTACGACTTCTACAAGCACCAGTGGGACCGCGACAATCTGGACCGGTGGATGGCCGGCGCTAAGGCCCAGGGCATTCAACCATTGGTCGCCTTCAATCACTCGAATGTCAGGCCCAAGCGGCTGCCGTCAGTCGGACAGTTCAGGTATGCACTGCGTTACCTACTGCGCAAGTATCCGCAGGTTCGCACGATTTCGCCGTGGAACGAAGCCAATCACCACACGCAGCCAACGGCAAAGAGACCCAAGCGCGCAGCGCAGTACTACAACGCAGCTCGCAAGATCTGTCGTCGATGCAAGATCGTCGCGGCCGACGTCCTCGACCAGAAGAACATGCTTCCCTGGATCAAGAAGTTCCGCCGCTACGCCAAGAGACCGTCGCTCTGGGGGCTTCACAGCTACCGCGACACCAACCGGCGTATTTCCTGGCGCAGGAGCGCTACGAGAAAGTTGCTGAAGAAAGTCCGGGGCAAAGTTTGGCTGACCGAGGTGGGTGGCCTCGTCGCATTCGGTCGAAACTACAGGTACAGCGAAAGCCGCGCAAAGGTCGCGACCCGGCGTACGCTTGCACTCGCAAAGAAATCCCGCCGCATTCAGCGCGTCTACTTCTACGCGTGGCACGGAACCGACCACGCGAGAATGCGCAGGCCCTACCTCTGGGATTCAGGACTGATGGGCGCCGACGGCAAGCCACGACCAGCCTTTTACGTCCTTAGAAAGTGGATCCGCAAGTACCAGTGACAAGCTCGGGAAGGCGCTCGAACGTGGCGTTAAACGAGGAAAGCCGCCTCGTTCGAGACGGCTTTCCTGCTGAATGAAGAACCGGCGGCGTCCTACTCTCCCGGACCCTTGCGAGTCAAGTACCATCGGCGCTGTTGGGCTTAACTTCTCTGTTCGGAATGGGAAGAGGTGTTTCCCCAACGCTATAACCACCGGAAATCGATTGGAACCGCACGTCTTTAATCGCCTTTCGGCGAACCCTGCGGGCCTTCAAAACTGCACAGTCCAAGCTGTGATTTCTCACGTGCGATCGGGTTGGTGATCGCGCAACAACGAAGCCGGAAAACGCAAACCGCGTGATCCATACAACTCCACATCGATCTAAAGATCATGTGGCTTGGATGTTCCATCCGATTGATGGAAAAAATATCCGTCAAGCCCTCGAGTGATTAGTACCAGTCAGCTACAAGCGTTACCGCTCTTCCACTGCTGGCCTATCAACCTGGTGGTCTTCCAGGACTCTTACTCCCTTAAAGGGATGGGAGAACTCATCTCGTGGTTGGCTTCCCGCTTAGATGCTTTCAGCGGTTATCCAGTCCAGACGTAGCTAAGCAGCGATGCTCTTGGCAGAACAACTGCTACACCAGAGGTCTGTTCATCCCGGTCCTCTCGTACTAGGGACAACTCCACTCAATTCTCCAGCGCCCACGGTAGATAGGGACCGAACTGTCTCACGACGTTCTGAACCCAGCTCGCGTGCCACTTTAATGGGCGAACAGCCCAACCCTTGGGACCTACTCCAGCCCCAGGATGTGACGAGCCGACATCGAGGTGCCAAACCGCCCCGTCGATGTGAACTCTTGGGGGCGATAAGCCTGTTATCCCCGGCGTACCTTTTATCCGTTGAGCGACGGCGCTTCCACTTGCTACCGCCGGATCACTATGACCTACTTTCGTACCTGCTCGACTTGTCAGTCTCACAGTCAAGCTCCCTTGATGCCATTGCACTCTGAACACGATTTCCGACCGTGTTGAGGGAACCTTTGTGCGCCTCCGTTACATTTTGGGAGGCGACCGCCCCAGTCAAACTACCCGCCTGACACTGTTCGGACGCCGGATTCACGGCCGTCCGTTAGAAACACAAAACATTCAGGGTGGTATCTCAAGGTTCACTCCACGCCGGCCAAAGCCGACGCTTCAAAGTGTCCCACCTATCCTGAGCAAAATGCTCCATATTCCAATATCAGGGTGTAGTAAAGGTGCACGGGGTCTTTCCGTCTTACCGCGGGTACTCGGCATCTTCACCGAGACTGCAATTTCACCGAGCCCATCGTTGAGACAGCGCCCAACTCGTTACTCCATTCGTGCAGGTCGGAACTTACCCGACAAGGAATTTCGCTCTAACTGTTACTAACCAATGTTCCTTCACGCCGTGAGGCGTTCTGCCATTGGTTTGGACCTGGAATTGACTCACACGTTCTATGGGCGTGTGATCCAGGCGGGCCGATCATTTCTGTCGACCTCTACGCGTCGCCGCGCAGAACGGACTGTATCTTCGCCTCGATGCCAGCGTGGATGCTGATCTCGAGGTGACTGGCGTACAGTCTCTGAGGATTCTCCGGAAGATGATTCCAGAGCCTTTCCTGCTGATTGTCTGCACTCGTCGGATTTTCACTGCTCACATCGCAAGCGACATGAACGAGTACCGCGAGATACTCAGATTTCCCAGCATATAGCCAGTTCCACTCACACCATCACTGATGTGAGGGGCAACCGTGTTGATTACCTTAGGCATTTTTGTTACTCCCCGGCTGATGCCAGGGGGCTGGATCGTTTCTGTTCCGTCCAGCTCCACATGTCGCCATGTGGATCGGACCATATCTTCACTCCGGCTAGAGAGTGTTCGGCGTATGGCCTCTGAGGATTCTGTCAAGAATCGGCTCGATCGGTTGCTTGCGCCATTTGCCACTCGAGTTCATCGAGTAAGCGATCTTAACGATCCGGGCAAGTCCCTCTCGAGTCTTGTGTTCACGTCTATCGAAGCGAGCAATTACATCTGCAAACTTCCGATAGTCGTCAGTGCGCGAACTGAAGGGCTCCATTTGGGCAAGTAGTGGAACTACTCGATCAAGGAGAACATTTCGCGACTGAATGGAGTACATGAGCACGTCTGGGTTGTCAGATTTTGGTCTGATCCTTCCGTGCCCGAAGAACTCCTCAGCCATTTCGAGGAGTCTGCGTCTAACACGATGCTGATAAATCAGAAACATCGGTTGGACGTAGTAGCCGAAGGCCGCAGTCGGGTGCTTCCTTACGGAAACAACGACACTTCCTTCGCCTTCGATCACGCCGGCTAGAAACCAGCGGTACCGATCCTCGCTTGACAGTCTTTCCTGCTGATTGTCTGCACTCAACACATTTTCACTGTACGGATCCGGTCGGACGAACATACGTTCGTTTCGATCGCTCCGACGAGTAGTGTGAGATACTCAGATGTTCCAGCATTTAGCCGAATTTTGTAACAGCCAGTCCCCTATTCGGGGTAACCGTTATAGTTACGGCCGCCGTTTACTGGGGCTTAGTTTCAGTGCTTCGAGCAAGCTCTAACACCTCCACGTAACCTTCCAGCACCGGGCAGGAGTCACCCCCTATACGTCGTCTTGCGACTTAGCAGAGAGCTGTGTTTTTGGTAAACAGTCGGTTGGGCCAATTCACTGCGGCCCCCTCACGCTCCACCAGTAAATGGCTTCACGTTAATAGGGCGTCCCTTCTCCCGAAGTTACGGGACGATTTTGCCGAGTTCCTTAACGATGGTTATCTCGATCACCTCAGTATTTTCTACTTGTCCACCTGTGTCGGTTTTGGTACTGGCGCGTACACCCTCCCTAGAGGATTTTCTTGGAAGCATGGCGTCAGAGACTCGCCGGCTATAAAGCCAGCTGGCATCGCACCTCGGGTTAAGCGGCGCCGGATTTACCTGGTGCCACCCCTACATGCTTACCCCAGGACAACCATCGCCTGGGATCTCCTAGCCTTCTTCGTCCCCCCGTCGGTCAAACGGGTGTGACGCGGTACAGGAATATCAACCTGTTATCCATCGACTACGCCTTTCGGCCTCGCCTTAGGTCCAGACTAACCCTGAGAAGACGAGCTTTACTCAGGAATCCTTGGACAATCGGTGGGAGGGATTCTCACCCTCCTTTCGTTACTTATGCCGGCATTCTCACTTCTCACCGCTCCACGGCAGGCTTACGCCGCCACTTCAAAGCAATGAGAACGCTCTCCTACCGCGTACAGATAAATCTGCACGCCCGCGTCTTCGGTAATTGGTTTAAGCCCCGTTGAATTATCCGCGCCTGAACACTTGACCAGTGAGCTGTTACGCACTCTTTAAAGGGTGGCTGCCTCTAAGCCAACCTCCTGGCTGTCTGTGCACTCAGACATCGTTTTCCACTTAACCAATATTTAGGGACCTTAGACGGCGGTCTGGGCTGTTTCCCTTTCGACGCTGAAGTTTATCCCCCAGCAACTGACTCCCGGAGTAAACGTGATGGTCTTCGGAGTTTGCCTGAAGTCGGTAATCCGGTAAGACCCCTAGTCCAAACAGTGCTCTACGGCCATCACGCAATTTATCCGAGGCTATACCTAAATATATTTCGGAGAGAACCAGATATCTCCGAGCTTGTTTAGCCTTTCACTCCAACCCACAGCTCATCCCCCCGGTTTTCAACCCAGGTGGGTTCGGACCTCCACGAGGTCTTACCCTCGCTTCATCCTGGCCATGGGTAGCTCGCTCGGTTTCGGGTCTACCTCTATTGACTGAATCGCCCTGTTCGGACTCGCTTTCGCTGCGGCTCCGTTCATCACTTAACCTTGCCAATAAAGAGTAACTCGCCGGCTCGTTATGCAAAAAGCACGCCGTCACACCCTAAAGGTGCTCCGACCGCTTGTAGGCACGCGGTTTCAGGTACTATTTCACTCCCCGTCTGGGGGACTTTTCACCTTTCCCTCACGGTACTTGTCCGCTATCGGTCATCTGGAAGTACTTAGCCTTGGAGGGTGGTCCCCCCAGGTTCAGACCGCATTTCACGTGTACGGTCCTACTCAGGAACGTCAGACAAGAGACTGCCAATTTTCGCGTACGGGGCTATCACCCGCTGTGGCGCTGGATTCCAACAGCTTCTGCTAACTGCAGCTTTGTAACTCTTGCTCAGCCAACCACGACTGAGAACTAACGTCCTACGACCCCTACTGCGCAACGCGTGGTTGCTTACACGCAATAGGTTTAGGCTGATCCCTTTTCGCTCGCCGCTACTAGGGGAGTCTCGGTTGATTTCCTTTCCTCAAGGTACTGAGATGTGTCAGTTCCCTTGCTTACCTACGTGTACCTATGTATTCAGTACACGCAAACATCCCATTACGGATGCTGGGTTTACCCATTCGGAGATCCGCGGGTCAAAGGCTATTCAGCGCCTAACCGCGGCTTATCGCAGCCGTTCACGTCCTTCATCGGCTTCAGATGCCAAGGCATCCACCGTGTGCCCTTCATATCTTGACGGTGATCACTTGGAGTTTCCGCCCACCAACGAATGAGGTGGGTTTTCACTCCGGCGATTTGCATTTTCCGCCTTCGTTTTTTGAATTGCTTGGCCTGTGCAGTTTTCAAGGTCCGCGGGCGACGCGCCCGGTGGACGAGCTTCAAGAGCTCACCCCACGGGTGGTCCCTCAAAACTCAACAGCGTGAGAATCCAAATTCAGTCGACATTTCAGGAAGATGAAGCGGCATATGCCGGCTCATCTACGCCTCGGGTTTATTTATCGAGGCTCCCTAGAAAGGAGGTGATCCAGCCGCACCTTCCGGTACGGCTACCTTGTTACGACTTCACCCCAATCACGAGCCCCACCTTCGACGGCTGCCTCCCAGAGGGTTAGCTCACCGGCTTCGGGTGTTGCTTGCTTTCGTGGTGTGACGGGCGGTGTGTACAAGACCCGGGAACGTATTCACCCCGGCATTGCTGATCCGGGATTACTAGCAACTCCGCCTTCATGGGGGCGAGTTTCAGCCCCCAATCCGAACCGAGACGCACTTTTTGGGATTGGCTCCACCTTGCGGTATCGCAGCCCTTTGTATGCGCCAATGTAGCACGTGTGAAGCCCTGGACATAAGGGGCATGATGACTTGACGTCATCCCCACCTTCCTCCGGTTTGTCACCGGCAGTCTCCTATGAGTCCCCAACTGAATGCTGGCAACATAGGACGGGGGTTGCGCTCGTTGCGGGACTCAACCCAACATCTCACGACACGAGCTGACGACAGCCATGCACCACCTGTATTGCTGCCCCGAAGGGAGTCTGTGTTTCCACAGAGGTCAGCAGTATGTCAAGCCCAGGTAAGGTTCTTCGCGTTGCGTCGAATTAAACCACATGCTCCACTGCTTGTGCGGGTCCCCGTCAATTCCTTTGAGTTTTAGCCTTGCGGCCGTACTCCCCAGGCGGGTCACTTAACGCGTTAGCTACGACACGGGGGGAGTCGACACCCCCCACATCTAGTGACCATCGTTTACGGCGTGGACTACCAGGGTATCTAATCCTGTTTGCTCCCCACGCTTTCGCGTCTCAGCGTCAGTAACGTCCCAGAGAGCTGCCTTCGCCGTTGGTGTTCCTCCTGATATCTGCGCATTTCACCGCTACACCAGGAATTCCACTCTCCTCTTCCGTACTCTAGTCACGTAGTTTCCACTGGCATTCGAAGGTTGAGCCTCCGACTTTCACAGCAGACTTACGTAACCGCCTACACGCGCTTTACGCCCAATGATTCCGGACAACGCTTGCCCCCTACGTATTACCGCGGCTGCTGGCACGTAGTTAGCCGGGGCTTCTTCTGAAGGTACCGTCAGTCGAACCGGCTATTCACCGTCCAACCTTCTTCCCAACTGAAAGAGGTTTACAACCCGAAGGCCGTCTTCCCTCACGCGGCATTGCTGCATCAGGCTGTCGCCCATTGTGCAAGATTCCCCACTGCTGCCTCCCGTAGGAGTCTGGACCGTGTCTCAGTTCCAGTGTGGCTGATCGTCCTCTCAGACCAGCTAGGCATCGTCGGCTTGGTAGGCCTTTACCCCACCAACTACCTAATGCCCCGCAGGCTCCTCCAGTTGCGGATAGCCGAAGCCCCCTTTACCAGGCCCTCTTGTGAGGGAATGGCACATCCGGTATTAGCTCGAGTTTCCTCGGGTTATTCCGGTCAACTGGGCAGATTGCCCACGTGTTACTCACCCGTTCGCGGCTTTGCCCCTAAAAGGTTCGTCGCTCCACTTGCATGTGTTAAGCATGCCGCCAGCGTTCGTCCTGAGCCAGGATCAAACTCTCCGTGAAAGAGAAGACCGAAGTCTTCTCGGTATTGAGAGTTGTCATGAACTGTTGGAAGCGGTTGTACACCGTTGCTTCCGAACATGACGGGTGTCAGGCATACCCAGTTGATAAATCATCTGAGCCCTGACCCACTCCACTTGCTCCTGTAGAAACAAGAAGAGCGGTGTGATTCTTTAGCTCCAATTGCAGGGGCCCGGCTAGGGATCCCCACAAAAGGACAAATCTGGACCGACAAGTGATTCCGTGCATATATCGGTCGTCCGGGCAAGCCGGTCGACCAAAATGACACAGAGCCATTCATCGTTCACGCTGTTGAGTTTTCAAGGACCGTGGCGTCGTCAGATTCGACAAACGCTTGGAAACAGGGCAAAAAGAAAGCCTCTCACTGCTGGAGAGGCCCCGGTACTGCGCGCAAGTCCGCTAGGAACTACGTCAGGGGGGAATCTCCAGGTGTCAGAAGGAAGCTCACTAATGGCTCGTTTCCGGCTTGCGAAAGATAACACAAACGCGAAGCGAACTGCGGTGATCCTCGATTGAGCTGAGATTGAACTTGCGCGGCGCGGCCGCTTCAGGCTCTGAGGCGCTTGAAACGGCGTTTTCCGACCTTCAAGACCCGCCCTTCGAGCTCCGTTGCCGGGATGTCGAGTGCGACATTTCCGACCACTTCGCCGTCCAGACTCACGCCACCCTGCTCAAGCAGCCGCCGCGCCTCGGACCGCGAGAGTCCGAATGCATCGGCAAGCAGCGCCGGTAGATGAATTTCTTCACCGGAAAGCGCGAAATCCTCGATCTCATCGGGGATGTCGTGTGATTTGAAGAGTTTGTCGAAGTGCGCCTCGGCCGCATCTGCTGCGGATTCGTCGTAGAAACGGGCGACGATTGCCTTCGCCAGTTCGCGCTTCTGTTGCACCGGCGGTAGTGCCGAGTCAGGCTCCGAAGCGAGCAGAAGGTCGTAGTAGAGCGGCATGACCTCGTCGGGGATGCTCATCGTCTTGCCGAAAATCTCCTCTGGCGGTTCTGTGACGCCGATGTGATTGCCGAGCGACTTGCCCATTCGGCGTACGCCATCCACTCCCGGCAGGATCGGCATCGTGATGATCGTCTGCGGGGGCTCGTCGTGCGCGGTCTGAATGTCGCGACCGAGCAGCAGATTGAACTTCTGGTCGGTGCCCCCCAGCTCCACGTCTGCCTGAACGGCGACGGAGTCGTAGGCCTGCAGAAGTGGATAAAGCAGTTCCAGCAGGGCGATCGGTGATCCCTCTGAGTAGCGCTTGGAAAAGTCTTCGCGCTCGAGCAGCTGGGCAACCGTCGGTATGCGCATCAATTTAAAGAGCTCCATCATCGACATGTCGAGCCATTCGCTGTTGCGGCGCACTTCGACGCGATCGGCGTCGAGCACCTTGAAGGCCTGCTCCTGAAAAGTGGCCGCGTTCGCGTCGATCTCGTCGACAGAGAGTTCAGGGCGAGTCTTCGAGCGGCCACTGGGGTCTCCGACCCGCGCCGTGTAGTCGCCAAGAATCAGCACGACCGTGTGGCCGGCGTCCTGAAATTCGCGCAGCTTCGACAGAACGACCGTGTGACCCAAGTGGATGTCTGGCGCGGTCGGATCGATGCCGAGTTTGATCCGCAGCGGTCTCCCCTCGGCCTCAGCAAGCCGTAATTTTGCTTCCAGCCCGCCGGTCGGAAGTGCCTCTACGGCGTTGCGTTCGAGCATCTTCGCGGTTTCCTCAGCTGTGGGCACGCGGCGATACTAACTAGCGAGGATTCAGCGCTTCGAACCGAATCCCGCAGCAGATGCCGTTGTTATGCTCGATGAACACGTCGACTCGGCAGACCACACTCGGTTCGTGGCGATGCCGACCGTTCAGTTTTCGCCCGGCTCGAGGCGGCCCTGTACCCGGACTCCCCCCGTCGACGCAATCGCCCTACTCGGGCGTAACTGCCCAAGCAGCGCATGTCCCAAGGATCAAACCCGAACGACACCAAGACTGCCCGCACGCGATCTCGCCGCAACAGGAAGCGCAGCGACAACGCCGGGCCGCGGATCAAGAAGCTCCGCATCCTGCTGATCACCGGCGGTCTGATGATTCTTGCCGGTATCTCAACCGTGTTCGGGATGATGATGGCAGTGGCCAGCGACCTGCCCGCGCTGGAGGACCGGGAGCAGTATCGGATCGCGAAGGCGTCGATCATGTACGACCGCGAAGGTCGCGAGATAACTCGGCTGCGCAACAACGAGAATCGCATTCTCGTCACTTCCAACGGAATTTCGCCAACCATGAAGCAGGCGGTTGTCGCCATCGAAGATCGCCGCTTCTACACGCACCGCGGGGTTGACTTCCGAGGGATCGGTCGCGCGATCGTGGCCGACGTGACGAGCTTTGGCGCGAAACAGGGAGCCTCGACGATCACGCAACAGTTCGTCAAGAACGCCACGGCTGCACAGTCGAATCGAACGGTGATGCAGAAGCTCCGCGAGTCGGCGCTGGCATACCACCTGGAGCGCCAGTGGACCAAGGACAAGATCCTCACCGAGTACCTGAACGCCATCTACTTCGGCAATGGTGCGTACGGCATTGAGGCTGCGGCGGAGACCTACTTCAGTAAGACGTCTCACCCGAACTGCGCGCCGAAATGTGCGCAGGTTCTGCATCCATGGGAGGCCGCTCTGCTGGCCGGAATCATCGCCTCACCGAGCATGTACGACCCCGTGACCTTCCCCGAGAACGCAACCAAGCGGCGCGACCTCGTGCTGTTGAACATGCTCAACCAGGGATTCATCACACAGGAGATCTACGAGCGGGGCAAGTTGCAGGCCGTTCCGTCAGTCGACGACATCACTCGGCCCTACGAAAAGTCTGAAGCGCCGTACTTCTCGACCTGGGTGCGTCAGATGCTGGTCGACAAGTACGACGCCGGAGCGACATTCGGGGGCGGATTGCGCGTGCATACGACGCTTGACCTTGACATGCAGCGGTCTGCTGAGCAGATCATCGCCCAGACACTGCCCGTCGGCGGACCCAGCGCGTCGCTGGTCGCGATCGAGAACAAAACAGGCAAGGTTCGCGCGCTGGTCGGCGGGAGCAACTACGAAGAACGCCCGTTCAACCTGGCCACCCAAGGACACAGGCAGCCGGGTTCATCGTTCAAGACTTTCACCTTGGTCGCCGGATTGAAGAACGGCCTGAGCCTGAATTCGAGCTTCAAATCGGCAGAGATCGACGATCCATCGAACTCCGTTTTGATCAAGAACTACGAAGACAGCTACCTCGGTACGGCAAGTCTGCTCACGGCCACCACCACCTCCGACAACACGGCCTACGTGCGCGCCGGTTGGCGAGTCGGCACTTCAAGGATCGCGCGTACCGCCAGAGAGATGGGCATCAGCACACCGATCCACCGCAACACCGCGATGATTCTTGGCGGACTTCGAGAGGGCGTGACACCGCTCGAAATGGCCTACTCCTATACGACGCTCGCCAACGACGGTCGCAAACCGATGGGGTCCCTGGCGCCGGATGCCAACAGCCCGACGGCGATCGAAAAGGTGCTTCAGAATCGTCGCACCTTCAAGCGCCAACGGCATCGCACCAAATATGAGCGAATCTTCAAGTCGGACGTCGGGCAACAGGCCAAAATCGCCCTGCGCTCGGTGGTCACGAACGGAACTGGAAAGGCCGCGGACATCGGGTCCTTCGCGGCGGGCAAGACCGGCACGACGGAGAACTACGGCGACGCATGGTTTGTCGGCTTCAACGAGAAGTTCACGATCGCCGTCTGGGTCGGTTATCCCGACGCGATGAAACCGATGCTCACGGAGTACGGCGGCAAGCCGGTTGCCGGCGGCACCTACCCGGCGCTGCTCTTCCGAGCTTTCATGATGAAGGCGATGCAGATCGAGAAGGCGCGCGCCGACGGCAAGAAGAGTCCGACCGAAGCCGTTTCGGGGCCGATCGGAGTTCCCTCCACCACCTCCAGCGACGATGGTGTCACCGGCGGAACAGGTGGCGACGGCGGCGATACGACCGAGCGTCAGAACGCACCACGCGACCGGGATCGCGATCGTGATCGCACACCGGCCCGCGACACTCCACGCGAAACCACGCCCGAACCGCAGACGACTCCGCCGCCTGCCGATGGAGGCGATCCGGGCTCCGGCGGAGCCGGCGGCGGCGCGGCTCCGTCACCGTAGCTGCGCGCGAGCGAGTTTGAACTGCGCGTCAAGCGAGGTGCTCGAAGTGCCACCGCGCGAGACTTTGCTCTCGATCCATCCGCCGTCGGAAAGCAGGGCTCGATAGTCGTCGCCGAGCTGATCGCTGAATTTTGAAAGCTCGGCATCGGTGAGCTCGGAGAGCTGCTTGCCCGTATCGACGGCGTAACGTACGAGCGATCCAACAATTCCGTGTGCCTCCCTGAATGGCACACCTTTGCGTACCAGTAGATCGGCGATATCTACTGCGGCGAGCATTTGGTCGCCGGCCGCATCGGCCATGCGCTCGCGGTGGAAGACGATTCCTTCGAGCATTCCGGTCGCGGCATCGAGGCAGAGTTCGAGCGTGTCGACTGCGTCGAACAGCGCTTCTTTGTCCTCTTGCATGTCCTTGTTGTAGGTAAGCGGAAGGCCGTGCATGACTCCGTGAAGCGTTGTCAGTGAGGCGAGCACACGCGGGGCTTTCCCTCGGAGTAGCTCGGCGGCGTCGGGGTTTTTCTTTTGCGGCATCAGGCTCGATCCAGAGGCAAATCCATCTGATACTTCTGCAAAGCCGAACTCCTCGCTCGACCAAAGCACGATCTCTGCTCCTATGCGCGAGAGATGCGTGGCGCAGGTCGCCGCCGCGGAGAGATAGTCGAGTACGAAGTCTCGGTTGGCGACCGCGTCCATCGAGTTCGGCGCGACCGATTCAAATCCAAGCCGGTCCGCGACCATATGACGATCGGTTTCGAAGTTCGCGCCGGCCAGAGCTCCGGCACCGAGCGGCAGAGTGTTCGACGCTTCCACGACCTGGGCGAAGCGCTCGTGGTCGCGGTTGAACATCCAGAAATACGCGAGCAAGTGGTGACCGAGGTACACGGATTGCGCGCGCTGTAGATGCGTGTAGCCGGGCATCGCCCAATCGCGGTGGGCATCGGCGAGCTTGTAAATCGTGTCGAGCAGCTTTGCCAGCTTTGCGCTTGCCACTTGAGCGCGGCGCTTGGTGAAGAGCGTGACGGCAGTCGCAACCTGATCGTTGCGCGAGCGTGCGGTGTGCAGCTTCGCCCCCGCATCACCGGCGATCTCGGTCAGGCGGCGTTCGATCGCCATGTGAATGTCCTCATCGTCGTCGTTGAAGACGAACACACCGGCGTCGAGTTCCTTCTTGACCTGGACCATTCCGTTCTTGATCTGCTCGAGATCCTCTGCCGTGATGATGTGCTTTGCCGCCAGCATCTCTGCGTGGGCAATCGAACCCTCGATGTCCTCTGGGTAGAGGCGACGGTCGTAGCTGAGAGACGTGTTTATTGCTTTGAAGAGTGCGTCTTGTGGGTCTTCGAATCGAGCCATCGTCTGGTCCTAGGTTTGCGTTTGGTCAGTTCTACGCGAGGGCAGCCCGGAGCGCGGTCACGGCACGCTCCACATCGCCCTCTTGCATAGATGGAAAGAATGGAAGCGCGAGCGAACGCTCGGCAACGTCCTCGGCAACAGGAAAGTCGCCAGGCGCAAAGCCGTATCGCTCGCGGTAGTACGGCTGCAGGTGGATCACGGGCATATAAGGCTTGCTCGCGATGCCATCGCGCTTGAGCGCCTCGATCACGAAGTCGCGATCGGTACCGCTGGGAAGTTGGAGGACGTAGACGAACCAACTGCGTTTGTTCTGCCCGAGGTCGTCGCATGGCACGGTGACTCCGTCCACCTCGCTCAACCGTTCGGAGTACCAACGGGCAACGCGAGTGCGGCGGCCAAGCATGTCGTCGAGCTTCTCGGACTGGGCGAGGCCAATCGCGGCGGACACGTCGCTCAGTCGATAGTTGTATCCGAGCGATTGATGGTCGAGCCAACCCATGTCCGGTGCGCGTCCCTGATTGCGTTCGCTGTCGATGCGGCGTTTCAGTTCATCGGTCGCGCAGATGACCATTCCGCCCTCCCCCGTTGCCAGTTGCTTGTTCGGGTAGAAGCCGAACACCGCCAGATTGCCGCGTGATCCGACTTGACGTCCGTCGGAGTCGATCGCGCCGAGCGCCTCGCAGGCGTCTTCGACGATCCACAGGTCGTTGTCTGCTGCCAGCGCTTCGAGTTCGTTCATTGCGGCCGAATAGCCGAACAGATGAACCGGCAGCAAACCAGAAGTCAATTCGCCGACACGTTCGGCGGCCTTGGCCGGGTCGATGTTGAGGGTTATCGGGTCGATGTCGGCAAACACCGGCGTCGCGCGTTCGTAGATCAGCACGTTTGCCGAGGCGACGAAGCTGAGCGGCGACGTGATGACCTCGTCTCCGGGTTTGACGCCAGCCGCGCGAATGGCCAGATGCAGGCCGGCGGTGCCGCTGGAGACCATCGATGCGTAAGGGGCACCGGTGTAGCTGGCAATCGCCCGCTCGAAGCGTGGGCCCATCGGCCCGAGCGACAGCACCCCGCTGCGCAGGACGTCGAGTACGAGCTTTTCTTCGCGAGCGCCGATCTCGGGCCGAGCCATCGGCAAGACTTCGAGCGCGGGAAGTGAGTCGTTCATGACGATCCTTTTTCGCCGGACGTTGACTCGGAGATCAGCTGTTCGCCCGGCCGCGCCGTTTCGGACCCGGGCTGCATGCCGAATTCGAGTGCATCCACGAGCGCCTCCCAAGAGGCCTCGATTATGTTCTCCGAAACGCCGATCGCGCCCCACGTCTTGTGTCCGTCGGACGCGTCGAGCAGCACGCGTGTGACTGCGCCCGTGCCCTTGGTCTCGTTGAGAATTCGAACCTTGAAGTTGACCAGGTCAATGTCTTTGAGGTGCGAATAGGTCTCGCCGATTGCATCGCGCAGGGCTTTGTCGAGCGCGTTCACCGGGCCGTTGCCTTCTGCGGTACGCACGAATCGTTCGCCGTTGACCCAGATCTTGATCGTGGCCTCGGTCTGGACCTTTCCGTCCTCGAGTTTTTCAGCGATCGTTCGCCAGCTTTCGAGCTTGAACAGCGGTTTGTAGGCGCCGGTCTCTTTGCGAATCAGCAGGTCAAAGGATGCGTCGGCAGCTTCGAAGTGATAACCGAGCGATTCGAGCTCCTTGACCCGATCCACAACCTTCGCCGCCTTTTCGGAGTCCATTTCGATACCTGCGTCTGCCGCTCGCACCTGAACGGTGCCGCGTCCGGACAGTTCAGAAATCAGGATGTTTCGATCGTTGCCGACCAGCGCTGGGTCGATGTGCTCGAACGTGCTCGCGTCGCTGAGCATCCCTGCGACGTGCATCCCGCCCTTGTGGGCGAAGGCGTCGAGTCCGACGTACGGCGCCGAACTGTCTGGCTGCATGTTGCAGATTTCATCGATCAGATGCGCGGTTTCGGTCAGTTGCTTGAGACTCTCCGGCGGAACGCATTCGTAACCCATCTTGAGTTGAAGGTTCGGCAGGATCGTGATCAGGTTCGCGTTGCCGGTGCGCTCGCCGTAGCCATTCACGGTGCCCTGCACGTGCGTGGCACCGGCTTCGACGCCGGCTAGCGAGTTGGCAACACCAACGCCCGCATCGTCGTGCGTATGCATGCCGACGCGAACACGGTCGCCCAGTGCCTCGACCACTGACGCCGTTGCGGCAGCGATCTGAGACGGCAAAGAAGCGCCGTTGGTATCGCACAGCACGACTGATTCAGCGCCGCCATCTGCGGCCGCGGCCACGCATTCGAGCGCATATTTCGGGTCGTCGCGGAAGCCGTCGAAGAAGTGCTCGGCGTCGTAGATGACGCGTTTACCTTCGCCGCGCAAAAACGCCACGGATTCAGCGATCATTGCGAGGTTCTCGTCAGGCGAAACCTTCGTAACCTTCTCCAGGTGCAGTGACCAGGTCTTGCCGACGATCGTCGACACCGGCGCGAAGCTTTCAACGAGCACCTGTAGGGCCTCGTCGTCGGCGGCCGTGACGTCGCGGCGACGGGTCATCCCGAAGGCCGCAACGACGACGTTCTCGAAAGACTCTCCGCTCAGCGCCTCGAAGAACTCAATCTCTTTCGGGTTCGAGCTCGGAAAGCCGCCCTCGATGAAGTGGAAACCAAGCGAGTCGAGGGCATGCGCGACGCGGATCTTTTCCTCAACAGACAGCGACATGCCCGGGCCCTGCATGCCGTCGCGCAGGGTCGTGTCGTACAGCTCTATTACGGGAGATTTGTGGTCGGTCATGTGAATTTCCTCAAGTGATCTTCGGTGGACGAATGCGAACTCCTGACCTCCGGGCACGCGCATGCGCGCCCTGTGAGCGGGTCAGGCGCTGGTAATTCGTCGACTGAAGACTGGGAAAGTCACGTGAAACAGCCTATACCTGCGCGGCGTCCTTTGTCACCGGCTGCGGCGAGCCGACGAAATCGAGCCACTCGTTGTACTCCGGCGCGCGGCCGTAGAGGGCGTCGTCGAACTTTGCTTGGAGTTGACGCGTTATCGGACCGGGATCGCCGATCAACTGGTCGTCGATCTCGCGAACCGGCACCAATTCGGCCGCGGTGCCGGTCATGAAGACCTCGTCTGCCGTGACCAGCTCCGTCCGAGTTACATTGCGTTCGACCACGGGGATGCCCATGTCGGTGGCAATCTGCATCACGCTGTCGCGATTAATGCCCTGAAGGATCGAGTTGGCCAGAGAAGGTGTGGCGATCTTCCCGTCCTTGACGACGAAGATGTTCTCGCCCGAGCCCTCGCAGACATAGTCGTTCTCGTCCATCAGGATTGCCTCCTGATAACCGGCGTGGTGCGACTCGATCTTTGCCAGCACGCTGTTGAGGTACTGGCCGCTTGCCTTTGCCTGCGGGATGAAGCTCGCGGGTGACATCCTTCGCCAAGAGGAGATCTTTGCGCGGATGCCGTTCTTCTTGCCCTCGTCTCCGAGGTAGCTGGCCCACTCCCAGACGGCTATCGAATATTCGATCTTGCTGTTGAGCGGGAACAGGCCGATCTCGCCGTAACCACGGAAGGCGAACGGGCGGATGTAGCAATCGGTCAGACCGTTGCGCGTGATCAGATCCTTGGTGATCTCGAGCAGCTGTTCGGGCGTGTACTCGAGATCCATGTAATAGAGCTTGCCCGATGTGTGCAGGCGTTTCATATGGTCGCGACCACGGAAGATCGCCGGACCCTGCTCGGTGTTGTAACAACGCACGCCCTCAAAAACGCCGGTGCCGTAATGCAAGCCGTGCGTGAGTACGTGTACGCGCGCCTCATCCCAGGGGACGAATTCACCGTTCTGCCAGATGTACTCCGTTGGCTCCATGGTTTACCTCGCGCGTTGCGTTGATCATGGCCTGTAGGCGACGCAGGCCTTGTTGTCGATTATCGCCCGTGTGTCCGGAAGACTAGAGCGCTGCAAGTACAGCATTCGTGACGCTCGCGGTGTCGGCGTCTCCGCCGAGATCCGCGGTGCGCAGTCCCCCATCAAGCACGGAATCCACAGCGGATTCTACCCGCGCTGCATCTGCGGCCCGATCGAGGCCATGGCGCAGCATCATCGCCGTCGAAAGAAACATCGCCAGCGGGTTGGCTATCCCCTGCCCGGCGATGTCGGGAGCAGAGCCGTGGACGGGTTCAAACATTCCCGGGCCGTCGCCGCTGATGCTTGCGCTCGGCAGCATGCCAATCGAACCCGTGATCATCGCGGCCTCGTCGCTGAGAATGTCGCCGAAGAGATTCTCGGTGAGAATCACATCGAACTCGCTCGGTGCCGAAACGAGCTGCATTGCTGCGTTGTCGACCAAAAGGTGATCGAGCGGCACGTCGGCAAACTCCTCTTGATGGACGCGGACGACCGTCTCGCGCCAGAGACGGCTGGTCTCGAGCACGTTTGCCTTGTCGACGCTGGTCACCTTCGTTCGTGCGGACTTGAACGCAATGCGCGCGATGCGCTCGATCTCAGTGACTGAGTACGCGCAGATGTCAGTCGCGACGTCGTCGACGCGCGATTTGTCGCCGAAGTAGATGCCGCCGGTGAGCTCGCGGACGACGACCAGGTCGGTGCCGCTGATGCGCTCCTCTTTGAGCGGACTCGATGCATACAACGCAGGAATCGGCTTGACCGGACGCAGGTTGGCGAACAGGTCGAGCCCTTTTCGGATGCCGAGAAGGCCTTGTTCTGGGCGTGGATCGTCGGGATTGGTTGAATCCCATTTCGGCCCGCCGACTGCGGCGAGCAATACGGCGTCACTGGCTTTGGCCGCCGCGAGTGTCTCGTCTGGCAGCGCCTTGCCGTGATTGTCGATCGCCACTCCGCCGAGATCATGGTCGACCCATTCGATGCCGCCGAGCTCGGTCATCAGCGCTTTGGCGGCGTCCATGATCTCGGGGCCGATGCCGTCGCCGGGAAGGGTGACGATTTTTGATTGGCTGCTCATAGCGTCGTCGTCACCGGGCCTGTGCGTTCGCGGCTGGTTTCGTAGGCCGAGATGTCTTGCTCATCCTGGAGCGTTATCGAGATGTCGTCGAGGCCGTTGATCAGGCGGTGACGGATGCCCTCGTCCTTCTCGAACGGGTATTCCTTGCCGGCCGCCGTAACGACCAGGTTCTCGAGGTCAACGGTCGCTTCGCCGGCGGCGCCGATCTCCTTGACCTGTTCTTCGGGCAGGGTCACGAGCACCATGCCGTTCTTTGAACAGTTGTTGTAGAAGATGTCCGCGAAGCTCGGGGCGATGATCACGTCGAATCCGTAGTCGTTGAGCGCCCACGGGGCATGCTCACGCGAACTACCGCAGCCAAAGTTGCGGCCGGTGACGAGGATCGGATTGGCCGGCAGCTCGAAGCCGGGCTCCTTGCGCCAGTCGTAGAACAGAAACTCTCCGAAACCCGTGCGTTCGACTCGCTTGAGGAACTGTTTGGGAATGATCTGGTCGGTGTCGACGTCGGAGCGGTCGAGGACCGTGACCTTTCCGGTCAGCTTGCTGATTGGTTTCATGGTTGTTCTCCTCTAAATCTTTCTGTGGCTAATTCCACTCGCGGACGTCGACGAAATGACCGGCGATCGCCGCCGCTGCGGCCATCTGGGGGCTGACCAGGTGCGTGCGCCCGCCCCGGCCCTGACGGCCCTCGAAGTTGCGGTTACTTGTCGATGCGCAACGCTCGCCCGGGTCGAGCGTGTCTGGATTCATGCCGAGGCACATCGAACAGCCGGCGCTGCGCCAGTCGAAACCGGCGTCGATGAAGAGCTTGTCCAGCCCCTCTGCCTCGGCCTGCAGCTTGACTTGAGCGCTTCCGGGCACGACCATCGCGTTGACCGAGTTGGCCACCTTTCGGCCCTTGATGACTTCGGCGGCGGCGCGGAGGTCGCCGATGCGGCTGTTGGTGCAGGAGCCGATGAAGACGCGGTCGAGGTTGATCTCTTGGATCGGCGTCTCTGCCTCGAGCCCCATGTATTCCAGTGCGCGCTCGACGCCGTCACGGTCGGTGTCGTTCTCGAACTCGGACGGGTTTGGGACGCTGCCGGTCACCTGCGTGACCATGCTCGGCGTCGTGCCCCAGCTGACCTGCGGCGAGATCGTCGATGCGTCGATCGTGATCTCTTTGTCGAAGACTGCGCCGTCGTCGGTGCGGAGGCTCTTCCATGCGGCGACGGTGTCTTCCCAGTCTTCGGGCGCGGGTGCCGCCTTGCGGCCCTTCACCCACTCGAAAGTCGTCTCGTCGGGTGCGATCAGCCCGGCGCGGCCGCCGCCCTCGATCGTCATGTTGCACATAGTCATTCGGCCTTCCATGTTCATCTGCTCGACCGGCGCGCCCGCATATTCGACGACGTAGCCGACGCCACCATCGACGCCCATCTGACCGATCGTGGCGAGAATCAGGTCCTTCGGCGTGACGCCGAAGCCGAGCTCGCCCGTGTAGTTGATGCGCATCGACTTGGGCTTGCGTTGCGGCAAGGTCTGCGTGGCCAGCACGTGTTCGACCTCGCTCGTGCCAATTCCGAAGGCAAGAGCGCCAAATGCACCGTGGGTAGCTGTGTGGCTATCGCCGCAGACAATCGTCATGCCCGGCTGGGTAAGGCCGATCTCTGGTCCAATCACGTGGACGATGCCCTGGTGCTCTGAGCCGATCGAATAGACCGGAACGCCGAACTCGGCGCAGTTCTGCTCGAGAACCTCGATTTGTTTGCGGCTGAGTGCATCCTTGATCTGGGCCAATGTGGTTGCGCCGTCGGTCGGGATGTTGTGGTCCGCGGTGGCCAATGTGCGATCGGGGCGGCGGACAGTTCTGCCGGCCAGACGAAGGCCGTCGAAAGCCTGCGGGCTCGTGACCTCATGGACGAGGTGCAGGTCGATGTAGATCAGCCCTTCGCTGACCTCATGCTGCTCCCAGATTTTCTCGAACATCGTCTTTGGCATTGCTGGCTCCTGATCGGCTTGCTTGTCGGGGGTCGGAAGTTTGTCGTGCTGCTTGGTGGGGCTCTGCTTGGTTTTACGTCAGCCGCGTTTGAGTCCTGCGGAGGTGACGGCGAGAAAGACGGCTTCGGTCTTTCCCGGGTTCTCGAAATGGTGCGGGAGATCCGCGTCGAAGGTGACGGAATCCCCCTCGGAAAGTGTGCGGCGCTCGCCATCGATCACGAGGTCGAGCGTTCCCTTGTTGAGCAGGACGGTCTCTCTGCTGCCGGGTTCGTGGATCGGGCTGTCCCCTTCGCCGCCAGTGGACGCTTGCGGCTGGAGTGTGTGTTCGCTCAGCGCAACACGCTGACCGGGCAATGGTGGCGTGAGCATCTCGTAGCTGTGACCTTTCGGGGTGCCACCGCTCTGACGGCGCTGGTCTTTGCTGACGATCACCACGTGATGAGATTCGTCGAGCCTGAGCAGTTGGCTGAGCGTGAGATCGAGGCCTTTTGAGATTCTTGCGGCAACGCTGAGCGTCGGCGATGTCTCCCCTCGTTCGACCTGACTGAGCATCGGCGCAGATACGCCAGAACGATCCGCGAGGTCGCGCAAAGACATGCCCATCGCCTCGCGCAGGGCCTTGACGCGAGGGCCAACGACAATGTCGTCAACGGTCGTCGGAAGTGCTTTGACAGCAGCCATTACGCATGTACGTTATCACGTACATCCGGTTGTGGCGATCGATCTTCTCAATACCCCAACCCCATGCGGGAAAAGCCGCTTGCCCTCGCCCGCGCGGCGAGGGCAAGACCACAAACCCCGATCAGGTAGCCGATTCGATCAACGTGCGGATGTCGTTGGCGTTCGCTCCGCCGGGCGTCAGTTGCAACTCAGCGCGTTCGGATGCGGCGACGATGATCGCTTCGAGGCGGTCTGGATTCACGCCAAGTTCGGTCAGCGAGGTCGGATTGCCGACTACGGCGCAGGCCTTGGCGATTTCGATCGATGGATCGGTCACCCCCATCGCCTCAGCGATCAGCTGCCACGTCAGCGCATCGCGCACCTTGTAGAACTCAAGCGTGTAAGGCAACATCACGCCATACGTCGGCGCGTGCGGAACCTCCGCCATTCGCACGATCGTTTGACAAATGACATGGTGCAAGGCATAGCCGGAGGCACCCACCGCGTATCCGGCCTCGATCGCACCGAGCGCCATGCGAACGCGGCGTGTCGCTTCGTCCATCTCTTCGTTCACGAGCGAACGAAAGATCAATTCAATCGCTCGGATCGCCGCCATTCTCGGCACGGGGTTTGCGGTGGTCACGAACGCCGACTCGACTGCATGCGAGAGCGCGTTCATCGCGCTACCGGTCCGCAGGGCAGGCGGCTGCGACGCCATCAAGTCGGGAATGCCGATCACGATCGCCGGGCGGACAGTCTTCGCCTGACCGGCAAACCCGGCCGGCAATCGATGCACGCCGGTCATCGGCGCTCCTGAAAGTGTCGTCGGAATTGCGGCCACGCGCTGATCGCTCGCGCCAGCGACGGCCTTGCCCACATCGATCACGCGACCGCCGCCGACGGCGACTATCGGGCGCGCAGCTACTGCGTCAATCAGTCCAGCGGCGAGGTCGGCGACATTGCCATCCCCCACGGTCACAGTCTCGACCGCGCCACTTCGAACATCCCCGCCGCCAACTGAGCGAAGTTGGTCGAGCCCGCGCTCGGTGCTCAAGAGGACATACTGCTCCATCTGCGCGGCGCGCAGAAATCCGGGAAGACTGGCGAGCGCCGACGCGCCAAAGGCGATCAGACGCTCGCCGTCCTTCCAGACGAAGTCTTCGCGGGCTATTTCTAGGTCGTCGATGGTGGCCACGGGTGCAGATTATGCCCGCCTGATCGCTCGACTACGTTGATCGAACACCTGTTCGTGTCGTTCCGCGGGCGGGCTCGGCACCTCATCGGTCTCGACGGGTCATTCGACCCAACGTCACCGAACGCTTCGGGTCAGGCGGCCCGGAGTGACCGAAAGGAGGTGAGCGATGGAAACGGCAATGATTTTGATTTGCCTTTCATTGCTGCTGCTCATCGCGAAGCGAATGGACTAGTCCGAAACGAGAAAGAGCCCCGCTCTATGGGGCCCTTTCTCTTCTCAGAAGTGAGCTCGGAAGCTTCACTGATTCTGATTTGCCTAACAGCGATTATACGGATTTCGACTACGGCGCAACCGGATTGTTCACGGCAGCCCGCGCGGCGGCACTCTCGGCTTCGTCAACCACACCGCGCCGACGTTCCGCATTGGTTAGCGCTCGCGCATATGCCCGGCCGCTCGCCCAGACGGTGTCGGTCGATACGCCCTGCCCGGCGGCGGTACGTCCATCAATCTCGATGACCACCGATACTTCGCCGATCGCGTCCTGACCGCTCGAGACTGCCTCAACTCGATATTCAGCGAGTCGCGCTTTTTCACCGGTGGCATTGTTGATCGCCGCGAACACCGCATCGATCGACCCGTCACCACTGCCCGCGCCCTCGACCTGCTCGCCATTGGGCTTGGTCACCTTGACCTTGGCCAACGGCTCGCCGTCGCTCGACGTGTGCAGTTCGAACCAGTCAAAAGTGAACGCCTTGGTGTCGCCGCGCATTTCATCGTTGACGATCGCCTCGAGGTCCATCGCGGTGACCTCTTTCTTGCGGTCCGCGATCTCTTTAAACGCTTTGAACGCCTGGTTGAGCTGGGCGCCATCGATTTTGTATCCGAGCTCCTCGAAGGCGTTCTGCAGTGCGTGTCGGCCGGAGTGTTTGCCCAGCACGAGCGCGTTGCTGAATACGCCAACCGTTGTCGCGTCCATGATTTCGTAGGTCTGTCGGTTCTTGAGAACACCGTCCTGATGGATGCCGGCCTCGTGGGCAAACGCGTTACGACCGACGATCGCCTTGTTCGGCTGAATCGGATAACCGGTCAGGCGACTCACAAGACGGCTTGTGCGAGAGATCTCCTTGGTGTTGATCCCCGTCCACAGGCCCAAATCGGGGCGGCGGGTGTGCAGCAGCATCACGAACTCCTCGATCGAGGTGTTGCCGGCGCGCTCGCCGATCCCGTTGATCGCTCCCTCGACCTGTCGGGCGCCGGCAAGCACTCCAGCGAAGGAGTTGGCCACGGCCAGCCCGAGGTCTTGGTGGCAGTGCACCGAAACCGTGACTTTCTTCAGGTCCGGCACGCGCTCATAAAGCGCCGTGAACATGTCGGCGTACTCCTGCGGCATCGCGTAGCCGGTGGTGTCGGGCACGTTGATCGTGGTCGCGCCCTCGTCGATCGCGATCTGGACGACTTCGGCCATGAAGTCGATGTCACTTCGCGAGCCATCCTCGGGCGAGTATTCGACGTCGTCGGTGTAGGACTTGGCGTGCGCCACGGCGGCCCGTACCTGCCCCTTCACGTCCTCGCGAGTCGTGCGCAGCTTTTGCTCTATGTGCAGGTCGCTGGTGGCGAGAAACGTATGGATGCGCGGGCGTTCCGAATCCTTGATCGCGTTCCAAGCGGCGTCGATGTCTTGAAAGGAAGACCTCGCAAGCGCGCAGATGACCGGTCCTTCAACGTTGCGGGCGATCGTCTCGACCGCCTCGAAGTCTCCGGGCGAGGTGATCGGGAAACCGGCTTCGATGATGTCCACACCAAGTCGCGCGAGCTGCTGGGCGATCTCCAGCTTTTCGGCAGCGTTCAGCGATATTCCAGGCGACTGTTCGCCGTCTCGCAGCGTGGTGTCAAAAATCTTTACGCGGTCGGCTTTTGGGCCAACGTCGATACTTCCGGCTTCAACTTCGGGATTCATCGGAATCCCCTCCTTTTTCTTCTCCTGAGAACTTACGTATTCGCTGTGGTGTGTGGCGGCCCTTGAAATCGCAAGGCCGCGCGCGTGATTAGTTCCCCCGCAGGGGAAGGAGAAGAAGTCGGAGGTCGGTCGCGCGCGTCACAGTGAGAGACATTCTAGCGAAATTGCCGCGTCTCGCAGCGACTATGCGGAACGCTTGGACCGTTTGGTCGGCGGCAGCGAGTCCTTGATCCAGCGCCAGTAGAAGTCGAACAGCAACATGCCGCCGACGCCGCCAACCACTCCCGCGGGCGCTTCGCGCAGATCGGTCGTCCATCCTACGACGAGTCCGACGAGAATGCCGAATCCACCCACGGCCGAAGATTTCGCCAGTGGCGCGCCGCTCCGTTGGTGCCAGCTCGGTCGCGGTTTGTCTATGTAGTCGCGGTAGTCGTCTGAAAAACCGAAGGGCATGTACCAAACATAGCGCCGGGCGCGCCGGTTCAGAAGCCCGGTTTGGTGACCATCAGGATGATGAAAAGCAGTATTCCCGCGCTGGCGAGGTGGACCCCGGTCCACAACGATTTTTCCTTCAGCAAAGTCGGCAGCGCGGCATCGCTTTGCTCTCCCGACTCGACCGCATTTTTTAGTTCGTTGCGGTACGTCTTCATAGCCGGTTCGACCAAACCAAAGATCGCGGCCATGATCAAGGCGAGCAGCACGTATGCAGCAATCACCCAGCCATCGCCGTACGAGTAGCCGGCGACGTGTACGAGGATCAGACCCGGCACGATGATCAAGATGTTTGCCAAACCGATGACCTTGCTGTCGAGCGTTTTCAGCGTCTTCTCGTATTCCTGGTGCTCGCTGGTTCGGTCGGTCGCCCCAGCAACGTTGATCACGAAGATTGATGCCACGTGGCCACCGGCCAGCAGCACGACTCCGATCAAATGCAGAATTAGCCAGATCTCATAGCTCGACATTCACACGCTCCTGTTCACTCTTGCCTGCAGCGACTCGATCGGTCAGACTCTAATAGTCGGTACGGATCGCAGAGAATGAGGTGCCGCGCGGCATTGCGGTCTAGAAGCTGACCACGTGCCCATCCTGGAATCCATCCAACTCCAGGATTTCACCAATCAACTCTGCAGGCGGCTCATCTTTCGAGGTGACGGCCAGCACAGCCGGCCCACCCTCGCTCGAACCGATCACCGCGTTGTCGATGTTCACTCCGCTGTTGCCGAACAGCGTGCCGACCTTGCCGAGCATTCCGGGCCGGTCTTCGTAGCGGAAGAAGGCGATGTGATCGGCGAATTCAAGGTTGAAGTCTTGGCCGTAGACGAGCACCAGTCGAGGTAGGTTCTTCGGGCCGAGGCCGGTACCACCCACGACGATCTGGTCGCCGTTGGACTGGATCGAGACTTTGACCAACTCGGTGAAATCTTCGGCCGTCGAAACTGAGGTTTCGGTCACCTTGATACCGCGCTCATCGGCGAGCGCTGGCGCATTGACGAGGTTGACCTCTTCTTCGGTGTGGCCTTGGAGGATGCCCTTCAGGACTGCCACGGTCAGCAGCCGCGTGTCGAAGTGTGAAAGACGGCCCTGGTACTCAATCTCGATCTTGTCGACCACCGGTGTTTCAGCCAGCGCGATCGCCAACTTGCCGAGGCGCTCTCCCAACGGAATGAACGGCTCGAGAATCTTCATGTCCTCGCTGCCGACCTTCGGGATGTTGACCGCGTTGCTGACGAACTCGCCAGAAAGCGCTGCGTCAATCTGCTCGGCGGTCTGCACTCCGGCGCGATCCTGTGCCTCTGTGGTCGACGCGCCGAGGTGCGGCGTGACGACGACGTTGTCCAACTCGAACAATGGCGATTCGGTCATCGGCTCGGACGGGAAGACGTCGAGGCCGGCGCCCGCCAATTTGCCGCTGTTGAGCGCGTCGAGCAGTGCGTCGTAGTCGACCAGCCCGCCGCGCGCAACGTTCAGCACGCGTGCGCCGTCCTTCATCTTCGCGAGGCGCTCTGCGTTCAAGAATTCTTTGGTCTCGGGTGTGTTTGGCAGGTGGATCGTGAGGAAATCTGCGCGTGCGAGTACCTCGTCGGTGTCGTCCGCCTTCTCGACGCCCAGCTCTGCGAAGCGCTCTGCCGAAACGAACGGGTCGTATGCCACGACCTTCATTTGGTAGCCCAGCGCGCGGGCTGCGACGAGTTGGCCGATGCGACCGAAGCCGAGGATTCCCAAGGTCTTTTCGTAGACCTCCACCCCGCCATATCGCGATCGTGCCCAGTCGCCGCTCTTCAATGCCGCGTCGGCCTGGGGCACGTTTCGGGCGACGGCCATCAGCAGAGCCATCGTGTGCTCTGCGGCCGTGACGATGTTGCTTTCGGGGGCGTTGGCGACGATGATTCCGCGCTTGGTTGCGGCGGGGACGTCGATGTTGTCGACCCCCACTCCGGCGCGACCGATCACCTTCAGGTTGGATGCCCGTTCGATCAGCGCGGCGTCGACGTTTGTAGCCGAGCGCACGAGCAGTGCATCGAAATCGCCGATCTTCGACGCGAGCTGCGCGTCGTCCCAGTCAATTCCAATAGTTACGTCGTACTTCTCTTGAAGCAGCGCGACGCCGGCGTCGGCGATCTTTTCCTTTACAAGGACGCTGCTTTTTGCAGATGAGTGAGCGGCCATATTTACGCGTTCACCGGAACGCCGGCATCGGCGAAAACGTTCATCGCTGCGGCAACGCCCGCACCGAGCTCGATGTCTGCACCGAGTTCTTTGAGGGTCAGTTCAACCGCCGATACGACGGTGATGATGTCGAACGGTCCGAAGTAGCCGCAGTGCGCGATACGGAAGATCTTGCCCTTCAGCTGCGACTGGCCGCCGGCGATCGTGATGCCGTACTTGTCGCGCATCACCTTGGTCACCTGGTTCCCGTCGACCGAGTCCGGGATCGTGACGGCAGTGACGACAGCGGCCTCCTCGGCGTCGAGACCGAAGATCTCCAGACCCTGCGCTTTCATCGCGGCACGCGCAGCGCGGCCGAGCAGGCGGTGCCTGTCGTAGACGTTCTCCAGACCCTCTTCGAGGATCATGTCGAGCGCCTTGCCGAGCGCCATGAAGAGGTTGACGGGCGGAGTGAACGGGGAATCCGGCGGGTCCTTCTTTTGACCCTTTGAAGTCCTGTTCCAGTCGAGAAAGAAGCGGCCCTGCGGCTTGGCCGCGGCGCGTGCCAGTGCCTGTTCATTCGGCGAAGCGAATCCCATGCCCGGCGGCAGCATCAGCGCTTTCTGTGACCCGGACACGACAACGTCGAGCCCCCACGCGTCTTGGTGCAGTTCGCCCGCGCCGAGGCCGGAGATCGCGTCGACGATGATCAGCGCGCCGTGTTTGTGTGCGACCTCGGCAATGGATTTGACGTCGTGGACCACACCCGTAGACGTCTCGGAAAAAGTCGTATAAACCAGCTCTATCCCGGGGTTCTCGGTCAGTGCGCGGTCGACCTCTGCTGGGTCGATCTGCGTACCCCACTCAACATCGAGATAGACATAGTCGGCCTCGTAGGCTTCGGCCAGATCGCGCCAGCGCTCGCCAAACTTGCCTGCCGAGGTGACGAGCACCTTGTCTCCCGGCTGCACGAGATTGGCGAAGGCGGAATCCATCCCCGCAGTGCCAGAACCGGCAAAACAGAGCACGTCATTCTGCGTATCGAAGACCTTCTTCAGATTCTCCAGCGCAGCCGCGTAGATCGGCACAAACGCCGGCGCGCGGTGGTAAACGACCGGGTAAGCCATCGCCTGCGATACCTCTGGCGGGATCGGCGTAGGCCCGGGGGTCTGAAGGTATGGCTTGATGTAGGGGCTGGGCGTCATCGGGGCAAGAGATTAGCGTTCGCCCCGATTGCCGACATTCCGGCTATCCGGGCGACGCGTCCGGTGCGGCAGCACTCTCTGCTTCCGCCTCCACGACCGATTTTGCCCTTCCGCTGACCATCCAAATCTGCGCGATCACGTAGATCGAGGCCATAACTCCGGCCATGATGTAGAACACGAGTTGCATCGACTCGGCAAATGCCATTTGCACCGCATGCATCATCTCGCCGCTGGGTGCTGAGCCGCCAGATGGTGCAGCCCCTGGGCCTGATGTCAGCTCCCTCGAAACCTGCAAGGCGTCTGCTCGCGGCACGCCCAGAGCGCCCAATCTGTCAACCGTATTCGTCTTGAGCTGATCGATCAAGATCGTGCTCAGAACGGCAAGTCCAAGGGCCGCTCCTAAGTTTCGCGCCGTCTGGGTAATTCCCGTGACCTCGGAGTATGCGGTCTTGGCGGCACGATTCAGTGCGTCAGTGCTCGCCGGACCAAGAATCATGCCGACGCCGGCGCCGGCAATCATCAGCGGCCACTGTTGATCACCGATGTCGAGGTCCGTCGCCCTGCCAGCCAGCATGAAGAATCCGACTGCGGACAAAACACTCCCGAGCAGCACGGGCTTTTTCGCGCCGTGTTCATCAAGCATTCGACCGCCGACCTGTGCGGCGATCACGAAACCGATGAAGAAGTACATGATGTATTCGCCAGCGCCGCTGGCGCTCTGACCCAGCGCGATCTGCGCATACTCGCTCGCAAACAGAAAGAACGGCACGAACGCGATTGACATCAACGCGAGAATCATGTTGTCAGCGGCGAAGCCGCGATCCTTGAAGATCCGCAATTGCAGCAACGGCAGCTCGATAGAAAGCTCGCGCTTGATGAATATCGCGCCAAGTATCAGCCCGACAACGATGCAGCCGATCGTCTGAACCGAAGTCCACCCCCACTCCGTCGCCTGCTGTAGCGCCAGCACAACCAGCCCCATCGCGCCAGCGATCAGCACCGTGCCGGAGTAGTCGAGCTTCTGAGGCCGCTTGGTGTTGTCCGGCTTGGAGAGGTGGATCAGAATAAGCGCGATGATCGCGACCGGAACGTTGATCCAGAAGATTGAACGCCAAGTCCATTCAACGAGGTATCCACCCGCGAACGGCCCGACGGCTGTGAGACCACCGGTGACTCCGAAAAAGATCGCGAGGGCCTTGCCTCGTTCGTTGGCGACGAAGGCGTCGACGACGATTCCCACAGCCGCCGGGAAAAGCAGTGCCGCAAAGGCGCCCTGAAGTATGCGGCAGACGATTATCCAGGTCTCGGCGATCGAGCCGTCAGGCGTGGCACCGCAGAGCACGGACATCAACGTGAAGCCGATCACGCCGACGGTCACCATGCTGCGCCGACCCATCACGTCGCCGAGCTTGCCGCCAAACGCGAACAATGCCGCAAGTGCAAGGAGATACCCGTTCACAACCCATTGACTGGCGTCGTCAGAGAGCCCCAGATCCTTTTCGATGTCAGGGATGGCGATCGCGACGATCGTCTGATCGATGAATGTCATCGCGCACGCAAAAACCATCGCGACGAGAACGAGGCGGCCGTTATTCATTTTGGGAGCTCCTGAGCGGTCTGGTGGTGATCCAGACTTTCTACAGGATTAGCTTGCTAGGAGCGTGTTCGGTATAGACGAGTGGTCAATGGCACGAAGATCACTGTGAGTACCGCTGCCTCGGCAAAAACCAACGAGATGTCGCCACCGTCGGCGCTTCCGGCCATCAAGCCGCGTACCGCCGTGACCAGGTGGCTGATCGGATTGACGCCGACGAACCACTCGAGCGCCGCGGGAAGCGTGGAAGGCTCGACAAAGATGTTGCTGAGGAAGATCAACGGGAACAGGCACATGAAGCCGGTGTTCATCACCGCGCTCGGCGAGCGCATCAACAGACCGACCGTCGTGAACAGCCACGCAAGGCCGAAAGCGAACACCACGACGAGTCCAATCGAAAGCAAAATCCCAACGACCCCGTTCGCTGCGTCGTAGCCCATGATCAGGCCGGCGACGATCACCACGAGACCGGCAAGGACGTATCTCAGAATGTCACCGAACGCTGCTCCGACCAATGGCGCGGAACTCCAGATCGGCAGCGTGCGAAAACGGTCAACCACGCCCTTCGTCAGATCGGTGTTGAGCGACATACCCGAATAAACCGTCGTGAAGAGCACAGACTGCACGAGCAGGCCGGGAAGGATGTATTGCAGATAGTCGCTCGTCGACCCGGCGACGGCGCCACCGAACAGGTAGACGAACATCACCAGGAACAGCACTGGCGTGATCGTCACGTCGATCAGCTGCTCGGGAACGTGCTTGATCTTCAGCATCGATCGCCAGGCAAAGCTCAGGCAGGCCGAGAAGCCGCTGGCCGGTTTCGGTCGCTGACCTGCAACCAATGCGGCGTGTATCGCCTCGGTCGAGATCGAAGCTTGGTCGGCCTCTTGTTTGCTTTCAATTCCGACCGCCATCACATCACCTCGCCATCTTGGTCGATCTCACTTGCGGCGTGACCTGTGAGGGCAAGAAATACCTCGTCAAGGCTTGGCTGACCAAGTGAGAATCCGGCGATCTCCACGCCGGTGTCTGCGAGCACTCCAACAGCTTCAGCGGCGCGATCGGGGTTGGGCACTCCTACTGCTACCGCCGCCTGGTCCGCGGCTTCGATCGCCTCGGTTCCGAGTTCTTGGACGAGCACGCGCTCGGCCTCGTCGCGCGTTGCGGCGTCGGATAGGCGAACGTGGAGGACGCTCTTGCCAACCGACGACTTCAACTCTGCCGGTGTGCCCTCGGCGATCACCTTGCCGCGATCGATCACGGCGATTCGGCTGGCGAGCTGGTCTGCCTCGTCGAGATACTGCGTGCAGAGCAAAACAGTCGTTCCCTGCCCGACGAGCGCGCGGACGATGTCCCACACTTGATTGCGCGAGCGCGGGTCCAGGCCGGTGGTCGGTTCGTCGAGGAACAGCAGTTCTGGGGTCACGACGATGCTGGCCGCGATGTCCAGACGCCTGCGCATTCCGCCTGAGTAGTGCTTTACGAGCTTGCCTGCCGCGTCGCTAAGACCGAAGCCTTCCAGCAACTCGTCGGCCCGGCCAGCGGCGCCTTTCCGGCCGAGGCCGAGCAATTTACCGAGCAGCCGCAGGTTTTCGCGACCGGTGAGTTCTTCGTCAACCGATGCGATCTGACCGGTCATGCTGATCCGGCGACGAATTTCTCCAGAATCCGACGCGACGTCAAGGCCCAGCACGTTTGCGCTGCCGGCGTCCGGCCTGAGTAGCGTGGCGAGCATCCGAATCGTGGTCGTCTTGCCGGCGCCGTTTGGCCCGAGGACGCCGTAGATCGACCCCCGCTCGACGGAAAGGTCGACGCCGTCGACGGCGCGCGTCTCGCCAAAGGTTTTGACGAGACCGTGTGTCTCAATCGCAAGCATGCTTAGAAACCGAAGTTAATCAAACGTGCCGGAGCTGTTGAACTCGTTGTCGATCTCGTCCCAGAAGCTTTCACTCCCGGCGAGCACGATGATCAGAGCGACCCAAATGATCAGGGCGATCACTGAAATGATCACCCCGCCGATACCCGTCCAAAATCCAGCGACGGCCAGATCACGTTGCGCTGTGGTCTTGCCGTTATCGACGTCATCCTTGCCCTTGTGGCCAAGGAACGCCGCGATCGTTGAGGCGATCGCCGTAATCGGCGCGGCAAGACCGGCGGTCAGGAACAGCAGTCCGATCGAAGAACACGCGACGATGATGCTTGCAACCGCCGCGTCGTTGCTCTGCTTCGGCTGGGCCGGCGTGTAGCCGACGGTCACTGGACGGGCGCCGGGTGGTGGTGGCTGGCCTTCAGGCAGGTAGTACGCCTGCTGCCCAACTGCGGGCGGCGGAACCGGCACTTCCGGTCCCGCCTGCTCGCCCTGCTGGGAAATGTTCGGTTGCTCGCTCATCGTCGCCAGAAGACAGCAACCTACCGATTGCGGCTAGCCCTTGTCGAACTCAGTGTTGATCCAGTCCATGCCCTTACGCAGTTCGCCGCCGACCGCTTCGATCTGGTGCTTGGCGTGCTCTTCGCGCAGGCGGGTGAAGTTTTCCTTACCCGACTTGTTCTCGGCGATGAACTCTTTGGCGAATTCACCTGACTGAATCTCGGAGAGGATCTCCTTCATCGCGGCGCGCGACTCGGGACCGATAACGCGGGCGCCGCGTGTGAGGTCGCCGTACTCGGCCGTGTTGGATATCGAGTACTCCATCCCGCTGATGCCCTTCTCGTAGAGCAGGTCGGCGATCAGCTTGAGCTCGTGTAGACACTCGAAGTAGGCGAGCTGCGGGTCGTAACCAGCTTCGACCAGCGTCTCGAAACCAGCGATGACCAGCTCGGTGGCGCCGCCGCAGAGGACTGCCTGCTCGCCGAAGAGGTCGGTCTCGGTCTCGTCCTTGAAGGTCGTCTCGATGACGCCTCCACGGGTGCAGCCGATGCCCTTGGCGTATGCGAGGGCGAGTTCCTTGGCGTTGCCGCTTGCGTCCTGCTCGATGGCGACGAGCCCGGGGACTCCACCGCCCTCTTCGAACTGCGAACGAACGAGGTGGCCCGGGCCCTTCGGCGCGACGAGCGCGACGTCAATGCCCTCATCGGGCTTGATCTGGTCGTAGCGGATTGCGAAGCCGTGGGCGAAGAGCAAAAGGTTGCCGGGAACGATCCCGTCCTTGATCTCGTTCTCCCAGAGGTCGCCCTGGAGCTCGTCCGGGAGCAGGATCATCACGACGTCGCCGAGGCTTGCTGCCTCTGCCACGTCGACGACCTTCAGGCCGGCTGATTCAGCCTTAGCAACGGAGGACGAATCGGGCCTGAGGCCAACAATTACGTTGACGCCCGAGTCCTTCAAGTTCATCGCATGCGCGTGCCCCTGCGATCCAAATCCAAGGATCGCAACGGTCTTTCCATCAAGTTTTGTTAGGTCTGCATCGTTGTCGTAGATCATGCGGGCGAGGGTATCGGACGTCATCCGAAGAGCAAACCCCACCAGCCGCCCTCGAAATGGTTTACGCAACCCGAAAGCCGCTCCTCGCCGGGTGTTTCTCCACCGTCGGCTTGCAGCGCCGCGTCCCAGCATGAGGAGTTGCGGTCAATCGAAACGTCATAGATGTACGAGCCACTTCCGCCCTGGTCGCCCACATCACAGACCCAGTTGCCGTTTTCGCGTTGACTGCAGGCGTTGAGCTCGGAGTCCAGAAATGCGCTTTCAGCCTCAACCGCCACAGACCGAGCCAACGAAGCGTTGGTAACTGGCGCGTGGAATTGCTGTAAAACCAACCCCCCGACGACCATGAGTACAACTATTGCGAACGATCCGCCCACGAGAACTACCGCGGCCGTGAAAAGGACTTCAAGTACATCTTGTGGCTTGCGGTCCGGTTCCATCGACGCAGCGTAACGACGATGCTCGAGCTGAACTATCGTTCCCGAGTCATCCGTATCGATTGAACCTCCGAGGAGCGCAATGCCAGTCACCTGGACCAACGCAGGCGAGCAGTACCACGACATCAAGTACGAACTTCATGAGGGGATCGCACGGATCACGATCAACCGCCCCGAGGTTCGCAACGCCTTTCGCCCGCAAACGCTGTTCGAGCTATCTGACGCGTTCACCCAAGCCCAGAACGACACTTCTGTTGGCGTGATCGTGCTGACCGGCGAAGGTCCTGACGCCTTCTGTTCCGGCGGCGACCAGCGCATTCGTGGTGATGACGGCTACATCGGTGATGACGCCGTCGCCAAGCAGGGCGTAGGCCGACTCAACGTGCTTGACCTCCAGATTCAGATTCGTCGTTGCCCCAAGCCGGTCGTCGCGCAGGTCGCGGGTTACGCGATCGGTGGTGGCCACGTGCTGCACATCGTTTGCGACTTGACAATCGCTGCCGACAATGCTCGCTTTGGTCAGACCGGACCGAAGGTTGGTTCGTTTGACGGTGGCTTCGGCGCTGGCTACCTCGGCTCGATCGTTGGTCAGAAGAAGGCCAAGGAGATCTGGTTCCTTTGTCGCCAGTACGACGCGCAGGAGGCGCTGGACATGGGTCTCGTCAACACCGTCGTGCCGCTCGACCAGCTTGAGGACGAAACGGTCAAGTGGTGCAAAGAGATGCTCGCGATGTCGCCGCTGGCGCTGCGCATGCTGAAGGCTTCATTCAACGCGGCGACCGACGGAATGGCTGGCGTGCAGCAGCTCGCGGGTGACGCGACGTTGCTGTTCTACATGAGCGAAGAGGCCCAAGAGGGTCGCGACGCATACGTGCAGAAGCGCGATCCGGACTTCTCAAAATTCCCGAAGCGCCCGTAATGGGTGCCGCGTCCGTCTGGATCAAGGCCTCAAGGCCGAAAACACTGCCCGCCGCGCTTGCGCCGGTGGCCGTCGGTACATGCCTTGCGGCCGGACCCGCAGGGATCTTCAGGTTGCCGATTTTGTTGGCGACGATCATCGGCGCGCTGTTCATCCAGATCGGTACGAACCTCTCGAACGACTACTCAGACGCGCGTCGCGGTGCCGACACCGAGGAGCGACTTGGGCCGGTTCGCGTGACGGCCGGCGGATTGGTGCCGCCCAAGCAGGTGCTCTACGCGACCTGGATCTCATTCGCGATCTCCGCCCTTGCCGGCGCGTACCTCGTCTACGAAGCCGGCTGGGAGCTGATCCTCGTTGGGGCGGCGTCGATCATTGCCGGCGTGCTCTATACCGGCGGTCCGCGTCCATATGGGTACGAAGGCCTCGGCGAGGTCTTCGTATTTCTCTTCTTCGGCGTCGTCGCAGTAATGGGGTCTTACTTCGTTCAGACCGAACAACTTTCGTGGGAGGCATTCGCGTTGTCGATCCCGGTTGGTCTGCTCGCGTGTTCATTGCTGATGGTCAACAACATTCGTGACATCGACACCGATCAGCGCGCCGGCAAGCGCACACTCGCCGTGCGTCTCGGTCGCGCCAAGATGCGCACTGTCTTCAGCGCGACGCTTTTGCTCGCCTTCGCGCTGGTGCCGATCATCTGGCTGGTCACCGATCTTCCGGCGTGGATCAACTTGGCTTTGCTTGCGCTACCGCTGCAGCCACCGCTTGCCAAGACGGTGCGCGATCGCACCGATGGTGCGGCGTTGAACAAAGCGCTGGCCGACAGTGCGCGGCTCGAGCTTGCATTTTGCGTGCTGTTGTCCGTCGGACTGCTCGTTGCGTAGTTTCGCGTCGTAGTCTTGACGCATGAAGATCGAACGGGTCGAACTGTTCGCGCTGCGGTTACCGCTGAAAACAGCTTTCGTGTCTTCCGAGGGCTCGACGACTGAGCGCGACCTCGCCATCATGCGGATCACCGACGAGAACGGCCAGACCGGGCTTGGAGAGATCACTTCTTATCCCGGCGTCGGCGGGGTTCCGCTGGGCGAGCTGGTCGAGGCATTTGAAATCAATGCAAGACCGCACCTGCAAGACGCGAACGTCGACGTTGAAGGCTTGACGATTCGCGAGGCGCTTCCCGCCCCCGTCGACGCAGCGATCGACATCGCCCTGCTCGACCTCCGCGCCAAACGCGAAGGCGTGCGCGTCGCCGACTTGATCGGCACCGAGGTAGCCGAAGCCGTCTCTGTTAACGCGACCATCGCGAGCAGTGCTCCGGACGACGTTGCCGAACAGGGCCGCAGTGCAATGGACGCGGGCTTCGACACGATCAAGCTGAAGGTCGGAATGCAGGACGACAAGTGGCGCGTCCAGGCACTTCGCGACGCGGTTGGCTTTCAGACTCGCATCCGACTCGATGCCAATGGCGCGTGGTACACGGCGGAGGCGATCGACGTGATCGGCGAGCTGACGAGTTTTGGTCTTGAGCTGATCGAACAACCGGTGGACGGAGACGACATCCAGGGAATGCAACGCGTGCGCGATTCGGCGATCGTGCCGATCGTTGCCGACGAGGGCGTTCGTACCGCGGCGGACCTTGAGCGCCATATCGCCAACGGGGCATGCGACGGCGTGGCGATCAAGCTTTCGCAGGTCGGCGGTGTTGCGGCTGCGGCGCAGCTCGCGGACACCGCCAAGCAGGCCGGACTGCTTGCCTTTGTGACCAGCTCGCTGGACGGCCCGATCGGATTGGCCGCGGGGCTGCATTTCGCGGCCGCGCGCCCGGACTTTGAGCTTGCCAACGGCCTCGCCACCGGCGGGCTCTTCATCGATCACTATGCGATCGAAATGCCGTCGGTTTCGGAGGGGAAAATCGCTCTGCCCGACCGGCCGGGTCTTGGCGTGGAGCTGGACGAGGACGCGCTCGCAGAGTGGTCGATCGGATGAGCCGCTAGGCAACCTCGGCGAGGAACTCCGCAACCGTCTTCGCTGCGTCATCTGGCTCAACCATGTGCACGGCGTGTGAGGCCGCGTCGACAATCACGTGCTTCGCGCGTGGGATCAATTTCTGGAGCTGCTGTGCGTGCTGCGTGTAGATCGCGTCGCGCCCGCCGGTTATCAGCAGCGTTGGTGCGGTGATTTCGGTCAGGCGATCCCATGTCGGTTCATATGCCGACTGACCGATTCCAATCAAAGCTGCAGATAGGGCTTTGGGATCGTTTCGCAGCCTGTCCTCGCGCTGAGCAGCGATCGTCGCCTTCGATTGATCGCCCAACGCGGGAAGCTTCTCCCACATGTCGACGAAATCCTCGATCGAACCATCCTCGATGCGCGTTGCCAGGGCGTAGTCGCCGCTGCGACGGTTGGCCCGCTTGATCGGGTCTTCGATTCCCGGGATGCCGCTTTCTGCGATCAGCGCCTTGACCTTGTCGGGGTTGCTCAGCGCGTAGTCAAACGCTACGCGGGCGCCCTGGGAGTAGCCCCAGATTGCGGCGGTGCCGCCGACACGTTCGACTGCCTCATCGACAATCTCACGCGCCAGTTCCACCGTTGGCTCGCCGCGAGTGAGCCCGGTCTGCCCGTGACCGGGAAGCTCGATAGCGTGCACAGCCAGCCATTCGGGCAGACATTCGATCGTGGTTTGCCACGATTGTGGGGTCTGCGCGAATCCGTGCAGAAGGATCAATGGAACTGACGAACGAGACATTTGCCCCCCTACGAGTCCTGATCGACGAATTCGCGCGCGCGGGAATCGAGCACGCCGTCGTTGCGCCGGGCTCGCGGAACGCCCCGATCGCATACGCGCTTGGTGACCAGGAAGGGATCAAGTGCTGGAGTGTTTTGGACGAGCGCTCGGCTGGATTCTTTGCGCTCGGCGTCGCCAAGTCGACGCGCAAGCCAGTGATTCTCACGTGTACGTCGGGCTCGGCTGCGGCAAACTTTCACCCCGCCATTGTGGAGGCCTCGCACGCCGGGATTCCGATGATCGTGCTGACGGCAGATCGCCCGCCCGAGCTGCGCGATGTCGGTGCCGGCCAGGCGATCGACCAGATCGACCTTTATGGCGGTGCCGCGCGCTGGTTTGTTGAGGCCGGGAACCATGAGTTCAGCGAGCAGACCCTACGTCACTTTCGCGCGCTGGGTTCTCGCGCCGTCGACGAGGCGCTGGGCGACGACCCCGGACCGGTGCACATCAATCTTCCGTTGCGCGAGCCGTTGCGACCGGTAGCCGAAGAGTTGGACCCGGGCGTTTGTGGGTCTGAGGCCGCTCAGGGGCGCGCCGACGGCGCGGTGTGGACCCGGTCCGACACCGCAACGCCGCTCGCGCCCGACCTCTATTCGGCGCTGGCCGACGCCAAGCATCCGCTGATCGTTGTCGGCGAGCAGCACCAGCCGGATCTGGCGCTGACGATCGCTCATCTGGCCACTGCGACCGGCGCGCCGGTGTTTGCTGACTCGCTCTCTCAACTGCGTCGTTCCGAACTGGCCGAACACACACCGCTGGTCAGTAGCTACGACTTGATCCTGCGTTCGAAGCTGGTCAGCGAAAAACTGTCTCCGGACTTGATCGTGCGGATCGGTGAAACGCCCACTTCGAAGCCGTTGCGCAACTGGCTTGCCGACTTGACCTGCCGCCAGATCGTCATCGATCCCCGAAGCCGCTGGGCCGAGCCGTCCCGCAACGCCAGCGAGATCTGGCACTGCGACCCACTCGCCACGCTGACTGCCGCCGCCGGACGCGTTGAAGGTCCGACGGCCTCGCCCAGTTGGACCAGCGCCTGGGATGTGATCGAGACCGCCGCGCAGTCCGCGATCGATCACGCACTCGCGGCCGAGCCATTTCCGTTCGAGCCGGCGGTCTATCGGCACGCGTTGTCTTCGCTCCAAGCGGGAGCGACGATCTTCGTCTCGTCCTCGATGCCGATTCGCGACGTCGAGGCCTTCGGGCCGGTCTCGCGTGACGACGTGCGATACCTGTCCAACCGCGGCACCAACGGGATCGACGGAGTGATCAGCACGGCGTTGGGCGTTCGCGCGCCGTACAACTGCGACCGCGTGATCGTCTTCACCGGCGACCTTGCGCTTTTGTACGACTCAGGCGCGTTGGCGACTGCAAAGCGGCACGAAATTCCGATCACGATCGTGTGCGTCGACAATGACGGTGGTGGGATTTTCAGCTTCTTGCCGGTAGCCGAGCACGAAGATCACTTCGAGGAATTGATTGCGACGCCAAGCGGCGTCGACATCGAGGCGCTCGTGAAGGCCTACGGGATGCCCTACACCGCCCCACACGACGCCAACGCACTGGACACTGCAGTCGAGCAACCCGGATTCGTCCACCTGAAGACCGATCGCGCGGCCAACAAGGCCGGTCACGATCGCGTCGCCGCGCACGTTGCGGACTCAGTTGCCGCGGCGCTGGCTGAGACCGGCGCGTTTCACTAGTGCAGGATCAAATGCTGGTCAGAGCTGTGATTGCGGCCCGGTCGGACAGCCGGATGACTTCAATTTCGCTCACGTCGACAAATCTTTTGTCGGAGGTCACCACGCTTGAGATCCCCGCGTTTACCGCACCAGCAAGAATCAAGGCGTCGCGGGCTCCGATGCCGCTGTAGCGATCGGCGAATTCAAGAAAGCCAGACACATCCTGCTCGATAGTCCCGATCAACGGATTCGAGTTGGCCACTTCGCGTGCCATTCGAACTGCGCCAGCCCTGTCGCCGTTGCGTCGAGAAAGTACGTTTACGATTTCTTGGATCGTCTCGACGCTGACTGCGACCTCAAGTCGTCCGTCCGCCACGGCCGAGAGCACTCGCGTGCATTGATCGACCATGAACTGATCTGTGCCCAAGGCGTGGATGAACACGTTTGTGTCGAGCAGAACCCGGTCAGCCACCGACGTCCCCGTCCGCCCGGAATTCGCGCGAAAGATGCGATTCGTCGATCAAACGATCCAACTCGTCCGGTGAAATGTCAACGCGAGGCGCTGTCTTGATGTACTCGAGCAGTTGACGCTGCTTGTTCGATCGATCCGTTCTTGACATCGCCGAGTCAATGGCGCGCCGGACGAATTCGCCGACCGACATGCCTTCGTCGGACGCCCGGCGTTCGAGACGGCCATACCGATCATCGTCAATCAGGACCTGAAGTCTTCGGTTCAATGTTGGCATGCTCATATATTAGCATGCTCATATAGTCTCAGCAGCGTCGAAGCACCGGCAGCAGTGCCTGCAGCTTCGTCTCAGTCTCGGCAAGCTCGTCCGACGGATCGGAATCACCGACGATTCCCGCGCCTACGAACAGGCGCGCCTGGTTTCCGTTGATAAGCGCGCTCCGCAGCGCGACGTGGAACTCGCCATCTTCGTGCAGGTCCATCCACCCGACGCCGCCGGTGTACCAACCGCGATCAAAGCCTTCGAGGGTCTTGATCGTCTTCGATACTTCTGGCCAGGGTTCACCGCCGACTGCTGGCGTGGGATGCAGGAGCCCGGCCAGCTCGATCACCGGGCGCGGTTCTGTGAGCTGAGCGCGAATCGGCGTGGCGAGGTGCTGGATGTTCTTTACCTTCACCAGCTCGGGTCTTTCGCCGGCCGCGATCCAGGCCGAAATCCGGCCGAGTGTCCTTTCGATTCGTCGGACGACGATCGCGTGTTCGAGGTTGTCCTTGTCGCTGGCCAGAAGTTGCTCGCCCAGGTGTCGGTCGGTCGCGTTGTCCTCCCCGCGTCGCATCGATCCGGCAAGCGCCATTGTGGAGGCGCGACGGCCTTCGCGGCGAATCAGCAGCTCTGGTGATGCCCCGACGAAGGCGCGGTCGTCCTTGCCGACGGCGAAGGTGGTGCACTCGGGGAATCGTTCGCGGAGGCCGCGAACGGCGCTGACGACGTCAATTGGTTGCTCGCGCCGGAGCGTGACCTCTCGGGCCAAGACGATCTTTTCGACCGCGCCAGAATTGATCAGTTCGGTTGCTCGGAGGACGGCGTTCTCATAGTGCTCTGGCGCCGCCGAGGAGGCGGTCGTCGCGTTGTCGGCAGAGGGCAACGGTTGCGCGTGGTGTTCCGCGAGATCGGCCTTAAGTTTGAGCCGTTCGACCAGTCTCTCGGTGGATTCGAGAAGCGCATTCGTCTGATCGTCCGGCTGAACGTAGATTGCAACCGTCAGCCGCGCCGCTGGCTGGTCTCCACCTGAGCGAGAGATCGCAGCGCGCGGCAGCACGAACTGTGCCGCGCGGGTCTCATGCCAGGCGTCCCCCCATGGTTCGTCGTCGTTGAAGGCGAATCCACCGCACCAGATCACGCCGCTGCCGGGCGGGGCGTCCCGGTCATCGAATAGATCGTCGACCTCGGCAGCCTCCAGCATCTCACCACAGTTGCGGGCGAGGTCGGCAAAGCGCCCTTCACCGCTTGCTTCGACGACCGCCGCGGCACCGAGCGTGGCGATCGACAGGTCGTTTCTGGCGGGCTGGATGAATGTCGTCCAGGGTTCGTCGTCCTCGCGCGCGGTCGAGATGTGCTCTAGGGGATCGATACCAGCACGCAGTGGCACCGTGATCGCTGCGACCACTCCCCTGCCGCGGTCGCGCGCCTTGGTCAGCGCCGCGTCGATGTTCTTGGCCAGGCGCGCGTAGGCCTCGGAGCCGAATCCCAGCTCTGCGGGTTCGGCAGGAGAGGACGCGTCCGAGCCGCTGAACCGGCGCGTTCGTCTCCAGCGAATCATCTGTGAGCCGTCCGGCGACCTAGGTTTCGCTGCGCCCGCGCTGCACGGCGATTTCACCGGTGCGGACCATCTCGATCAGACCGAACGGCTTGAGCAGTTCTTCGAAGGCCTCGATCTTTTCCTCGCTGCCGGTCAGTTCAACAGTGACCGAACGTCGGGCGACGTCGACGATGCGACCACCGAATATCTCGGCGAGTTGCGACACCTCTTGGCGGGTGTGCGCGTCGGCGTCGACCTTCAGCAAGGCGAGCTCGCGGGCGACTGTGTCCTCCGGTTCGAGATCCCTGATCTTCAGGACGTGGATCAGCTTGTGCAGCTGTTTGGTGACCTGATCGATCGGGTGCTCGGCACCATCAATCGTCATCGTGATGCGCGAGATGTTCTCGTCGTCGGTTGGGCCGACGGCGAGCGTGTTGATGTTGTAGCCGCGGCGGGCGAAGAGGCCGCTGATGCGCGCGAGCACGCCGGGTTCGTTCTCAACGAGAATCGAGAGGACGTGCTTGCGTCCCATCTTGCGCGTTCCTGTCGCCTGGAGATCTTCGAGGCGAAACACTTCTTTGGTTCCTGGATCACCCATCGCTCAGCCCACCATGTCCCTTGCGGCCTGTCCGGCCGGAATCATCGGATACGTGTTCTCTTCCTTGGTCACGCGCACGTCGACCAGAACCGGCCCTTCGTGCTCGATCGCCTCCTTGAACGACCCGACCAACTTGGTCTTGTCGGTGACCTGCATGCCCTTCATGCCGTAGGCGTCGGCCAGCTTCACCCAGTCGGGATGATTGCCGGTGTCGACGTGGCTGTAGCGGCCATCCCAGAACAGCTCCTGCCATTGGCGGACCATCCCCAGGAAGCCGTTGTTCATCAGGAAGATCTTGACCGGAATGTCGTTGTCGGCGAGTGTGGCCAGTTCCTGGATGTTCATCTGCAATGAGCCGTCGCCGGAGATGCAAACCACCAGCTCGTCCGGGCAGCCGACCTGCGCGCCCATCGCCGCAGGAAGACCGAAGCCCATCGTGCCTGCGCCGCCGGAATTGATCCAGCGGCGGGGCTCGGGGAAGTCGTAGTACTGCGCAGTCCACATCTGGTGCTGTCCTACGTCGCTGCAGACGATCGCCTGACCTTCGGTGGCCTCAAGCATTGCCTGGACCATGTACTGCGGCTTGATCTCGGTGTCGGTGGAGTCCTCGAAGGTGAGCGGATACTTCTCGCGCCAGTGTGCGATGCGATCCCACCAGTCGTTCATGCGTGACGTGTCTGCCTTCAGGCTTTTGTACTCCCCGACCAACTTCGGCAGGATCTCGTTGGCGTCACCGACGATCGGAATGTGGGCCGGAACGTTTTTGCTGATTTCAGCCGGATCGACGTCAATGTGGATGAATTTGGCGTTCGGCGCAAACTCACTCAGTTTGCCGGTGATGCGATCGTCGAAGCGTGCACCGATTGCGACGATCAGGTCGGCCTCATCCATCGCGTAGTTGGCAGCGCGGGTGCCGTGCATGCCGAGCATCCCGAGCCACTGATCGTGCGGAGCCGGGAAGGCGCCCAAACCGTTGAGCGTGCAGGTGACGGGAAACTTGTCGCTGGTCGCGAGCTCGCGCAGCGGCTCTGAGGCATTGCCGTTGACAACGCCGCCGCCGACGTAGAGGATCGGGCGCTTGGCGTTGGCCATCGCCTTTGCGGCGAGCCGGATCTGCTTGGCGTTTCCGGTCCTGGTCGGCTGGTAACCGGGCATGCTGACGCTGTCGATCGGTTCGTATTCGATGTCGGCTCGCGACAGGTCCTGTGGGATGTCTACAAGAACCGGGCCCGGTCGACCGGTGCGGGCCACGTGGAATGCCTCGTGGATCGCGGTAGGGATGTCACGCGGGTCGCGGATCATGATCGAGTGCTTGACGATCGGCATTGTGATGCCGGTGATGTCGGCCTCCTGGAAGCCGTCGGTGCCGAGCAGGTCGGTGCGGACCTGACCGGTGATGAAGACAGTCGGGACCGAATCCATCATCGCGTCGGCGATCGGCGTGACGAGGTTGGTGGCGCCGGGCCCGCTGGTGGCGAGCGCCACTCCGACCTTGCCGGTGGCCTTGGCGTATCCCTCCGCCGCGTGGCCGCCTCCTGCCTCGTGTCGTACAAGAATGTGCTTTATGCCGGCGTCGTAGATCGCGTCGTAGGTCGGCAGGTTCGCCCCTCCGGGATAACCGAACATGACGTCGACGCCCTCGTGCTTGAGCGCTGCCATCAGTGCTTCAACTGCTCGCATCTTCCGTCCCTCCTTTCAATCTCCGTCCACGGGATTTCCGTGGTCCGCGAGACATCGATGCGGTGGCCAATCCTTCGCCCCTGTGTGCTGAGCGGGTGGATCTGGCGTGGATCTCACGCCTGGCCTTGAATACCGGCCCCACGCACGTGGTGTTCGCGCGCACAGCCGGGTTGAACTGGTTTCTGGAATTCGATTGAGCGCCACAGTCCAAGAGAGATGGACGTCGCGCTCGTCCCTACAGAGTAACGCCATCGACCAGTCGCGTCACCCCCTGGGGTCCATGCAACCAATTTCCCGCAATTTGCGACCAAGGCCTCGCACCTGGTGTGAGGCCTTGGTCGCAATTTGCATGCAACCTGTGGCACCTGGTGCCACAGGTTGGTCGGAAATTGCGGGGTTTTGGCGTTAGTCGGCGGGTTGGTCGGGATCGGCGAAGGTGTAGCCCTTGGGTGGGAGAAGCTCCTCGGGGTAGTCGAGGTCTTCTCCGCAGCGGGGGCAGACTTGAACGGCGATGCCGACTTCGGCGTTGCAATTGGGGCATTCGCGGCGCGGATCGAGTCGCGTGGAACGGCTTGCCCAAGCGGCGATCAGCCCGATCACTGGCAGAATCGCGCCGACGATGAACCAGACCGCGAACGAGGAGCCTTTGTATTTGCCGACTGCGCCGGTGAGCAGACCGAAGATCAGTGGGACCACTGCGTATTCCATGCGATCGTGAGGCTAGCTGCGGGACGTGGCAAACTCTCGCGCCATGACGATCCCAACGCCTTCGCAGATTCATCAGCCACCGATCGCGCTCGACGAGGCGACCGCACTTTCCGGCAGCGACGGCAATTTCGAGATCGAGTTGAGCGATCGCTGGCAACTCTGGGGGCCGAGCGGTGGATACCTCGGCGCGATCGCCCTACGGGCTGCCGGCGAGCTGTCTGAGCTGTCGCGACCAGTGAGTTTTTACTGCCACTTCCTCAAGTCACCGAAGTTTGCGCCGGTGCAGGTAAGTGCGTCGTTTGAGCGCGCTGGCAGGCGATCCGAGTCGATCGCCGTACGGATCGAACAGGCCGGCGAGACCGTGTTGACCGCGCTTGTGCGTACGTCTGACGACACAACCGGCTATTCGCACGACCTGACTTCACTGCCGACGGACAAGTTGCCGGACGAGGTCGAACCGTTCCAGTTCAGCGGTCCGGGCAGCGAATACTTCACCTTCTGGGATCACGTCGAGCGTCGTCCAGTGCTGAAGATTTCGAGCTCGACGTCGCGCGACCCGATCTGTCGCGAGTGGTTTCGCTTCCGCCCCACGGCGAAATTCGACGACCCGTTCGTTGACGCGGCGCGTCCACTGATGATGCTCGACACATTCGGCTACCTGGCCGCGCGGCAGAAGTACCCCGACAACAATCTATTTGCCCCGAATCTCGACACTTCGGCGTGGTTTCACGACATCGACGCGCAGTCGGATTGGCTGCTGATTGAGCACACGAACCTAGTCGCACGCGACGGCGTGATGTTCGTCGATGGGCGAATTTGGTCGGAAAGCGGGAAGCTTGTGGCGAGCGGCAGCGCTCAGCTGTTGCAGCTCGAACGCAGCTAAAGCCCGAGCTTCTCGCGAACGATCTTCGTCACTTCGCCGCCGTCGGCGCGACCTTGGGTCTGCTTCATCACAAAGCCGATGACAGCGCCGATCGCCTTCATGTTGCCGGACTTCATGTCCTCGACGGCCTTTGGGTTGGCCTCCAGCGCCGCGTCGACGATCCCTGCCAGTTCGTCGCTGTCGCCCATGGCGGCCAGGCCCTCGGCCTCGACGATTGCGTCGGGGTCTCCGCCGCTTTCGACGAGTTTGTCGAGGACCGTCTTGGCTCCGGCGTTCGTGACGGCCTTTTCGCCGACCAGTGAGACGAGTCTCGCCATCGCGGCGGGTTCGACCTTTGATTCGGCGGGATCGGCGTCCGCGCCGATGCGGGCCACCAGTTCTCCGACGACCCAATCGCCGATGCGTTTGTTGTCTGCGCCGTCGCCCGCTGCTGCGAGGACAGCCTCGAAATAGGCGCCCATTTCTGCGTTGAAAGCGAGAAATTTCGACGTCTCGGCGGAAATCCCCAGATCGTTTTCATAGCGCTCGGCCTTTTGCAGCGGCAGTTCTGGCAGCGAGGCACGAATCTCGTCGATCAACTCCGAAGATGGCGCGACGGGAACAAGATCAGGCTCTGGGAAGTAGCGGTAGTCGTGCGCCTCTTCCTTCGACCGCAGCGAGGTGAGCGAACCGGAGGATGGGTCGAAGTGCAGCGTCTCCTGCTCGACCTTTTCGCCCGCGTTCAAAAGCGCAGTCTGACGCGCAATCTCCGCGTCGATGCCGCGTTCGATGAAGCGGAACGAGTTCATGTTCTTGAGCTCGGACTTCACGCCGAGCTCCTTCTGGCCGACGGGCCGGATCGAGATGTTCGCGTCGCAACGCAGCGAGCCCTCTTCCATGTTCACATCTGACACTCCCAAGCGCTTGATCGTCGCGCGCAACAACTGCAGCCACTCGCGAGCCTGCGCGCCGGAGTGAATGTCTGGCTCGGTGACGATCTCGACCAACGGTGTGCCGCCACGGTTGTAGTCAACGACCGTGCGACCGGCGCCGTGGATCCGCCCGGACTCGCCGACGTGGATGTTCTTGGCGGCGTCCTCCTCCATGTGGGCCCGGTGGATACGTACGCCGGAGAGTTCGCCGTTCGCACAGATCGGGATGTCGAACTGGCTGATTTGGTAGCCCTTGGGCAGGTCGGGATAGAAGTAGTTCTTGCGGTGGAACATCGACCGCGGGGCGATCGAACAGCCCAACGCGAGTCCGGTCGCGATCGCAAATTTGACGGCCTGCTCGTTGGGCACCGGCAGCGTGCCTGGGTGTCCGAGGCAGACCGGGCAGGTCAAGGTGTTCGGTTCGGCGCCGAACTCCAACCTGCAACCACAGAACATCTTCGTGTTGGTCGCGAGCTGGATGTGGATCTCGAGGCCGATCACCGGCTCGTACTGCGTGGCGTCGCTCATCGCTAGCTCCCCCACGTCCACGGACCGTCGGCGAAATCCGTCTCGCGTTCGAACACGTGTGCTGCGTCGAGCAGCTTGTTCTCGGCGAAGTGCGGTGCGGCGATCTGTAGGCCCACCGGCAAGGCGCCTTCGGTGCCCGGCTCCGCGACCGCTGATCCATCTGATGTGGCCAATCCGGCCGGTAGCGAGATCGCAGGAACGCCGGCCAGCGAGATCGGCACTGTGAAGTAGTCCGACAGATACATCTGCAGCGGATCGTCGGTCTTTTCGCCGAGTCCGAAGGCAACCGACGGCGAGGTCGGCGTGATGATGAAGTCGCAGGTTTCGTAAGCGGCTTTGAAGTCTTCGACGATCTTCGTGCGGACTTTCTGGGCCTGGCCGTAGTAGGCGTCGTAGTAACCGGAGGAGAGCGCGTAGGTGCCGAGCATTATGCGGCGCTTGACCTCCGGGCCGAAGCCTTCGCCGCGTGTGGTCTCGTACATCTCGGTGAGGCCGCCGGATACGTCGGCGCGCTGGCCGAAACGAACACCGTCCATCCGAGCGAGGTTGGCGCTGGCCTCGGCTGGCGCGATGATGTAGTAGGCCGACAACGCGTAGTCGGCGTGCGGTAGCGGCAATTCGACGATCTCGCCACCGGCGGCCTCGATGCGCTTGCAAGAGGCGTCGAACACCGCTTTGACGACGGTTTGGACGCCGCCCCAGTCGAGCGGAGCAGGAATGCCGAACTTGAGACCGTTGAGGTTCTCTGCGGATGGTGCCACGACGTCTTCCGGCAAACCGATCGACGTGGAGTCGCTCGCGTCCTTGCCGTGAATGTGCTTGAGCATCAGCGCGGCGTCGGCGACGTCCCGGGTGATCGGTCCCGCCTGATCGAGAGACGACGCGAAAGCGATCATGCCGAAGCGCGAGACCGCGCCGTAGGTCGGCTTCAGCCCAACCAGGCCGCACAATGCTGCCGGTTGGCGTATCGAGCCGCCGGTGTCGGTGCCGGTGGCCCACGGCGCGGTTCCGGCGGCGACGGCCGCGGCCGATCCTCCGCTGGAACCGCCGGGCACTCGGGTCGGATCCCATGGATTGCGGACGGCACCGAATGCTGAGTTCTCGTTGGACGAACCCATCGCGAACTCGTCCATGTTTGTCTTGCCGATGAAGCTGGCGCCGGCGGCACGAAGCTTTGCCACGACCGTTGAGTCGTATGGCGGCACGTAACCGTTGAGGATCTTCGAAGCCGCGCGGGTTTCGACTCCTTCCATGCAGAAGAGGTCTTTGATAGCGATCGGGACGCCCGCCAACTCGCCGCCAGCAGGCGCAATCGTGCTGTCGCTGTCGACTGATAGGTACGAGTTGAACTCGTCGGCGGACGCGCGCCGACGATAAAAATCGTAGAGTTCGCTGGCCGATACATCGCCCGCCTGTATGGCGGAAACCGCCTGCGCGGCGCTGAGTTTGAGCAGGTCTTGCGACACGGTCAGCTCCCGGCCGCGGGTACCGCGAAACCGCCGTCGGCGACTTCCGGTGCGTTGGCGAGCGCTTGATCCTTGGTCAGCCCGGGCTTCACCTCATCTGGCCGTAACTCGTTGACGAGGTCGACCACGCGTGCTGTCGGCTGAACATCTTCCAATGAAAGCTCGTCCATATGTTCGACGTAGCCGAGCACGCTGGAGAGATCGCGCGTCATTTGCGCCTGTTCATCCTCCGTCAAACGAAGCCGCGCAAGCCGCGCGACATATGCCACATCCTCACCGGAAATCACGGCGCAGAGTGTACGGCCCCCAACCCAAACACCGATCAAAACCAATGCAACAACTTTGTAAAACAAGGTTCCCCAAAAGAGGAACCTTGTTCGGCTAGTCGAGTTTTAGGTGGTCTGGCGTGGGTGGTTGGTCGAAGCCGGCGGGGACGGATTCGTCGCGGATTGCCCAGCAGGCGGCGGCAAAGAGGGTCAGTGATCCGATCAGTGCGATGTAGAACCAGCCGGTTGCGTCGGCGAAGTCGCGTGGGGAATCGATTGCGCGATAGGCCATGCAAATCGCGGTGACAAAGCTGCATACGGTCAGCGGCGTCGCGAGAATCATCGACCAGTCTGCAGTCCGGCTCAGCAGTGCCGCCAGAAACATGCAGACCGCGAGCAACACCGAGAGATAGACGAACCAACGCGTGAAGTGCAGGTCCCAGACGTTCAGGTTGATCGCGCCGCCGTCACCGCCGCCAATCACATTGGCGTTCGGTGCGAGCCGGCGCAGCTCGTCGATCGCAGGCAGCGTGAACCACGGAGAGAAGGTCGCGAGCAGCAATACCAACGCGCCAATCAGCGCAAGGAACTCCGATGGCCTGACTTTGTCACCAAACATGCGCGAAGACTACGCGTCAGCTCGAGACTCGGCCGCTTTAACAGTGTTGTCGAGCAGGCAGGCGATCGTCATCGGACCGACTCCTCCCGGAACCGGCGTGACTGCTCCGGCAACTCCGTGCACATTGTCAAAATCGACGTCCCCGACCAGGCCGTTCTGGCCACGCGTGGTGCCGACGTCGATCACGATCGCGCCCGGTTTGACCATGTCGCCGGAGATCAATTTCGGCGAACCAACGCACGCGACGAGCACGTCGGCCCGGCGCGTCACCTCAGCCAGGTCGCGCGTGCGCGAGTGGCATGTCGTGACCGTGGCGTTCTGCGCGAGCAGCAGCGACGCAACTGGCTTCCCGACCAGATTCGAACGGCCGACGACGACGGCCTCGGCACCGGTTAGTTGCGCGCCGACCTTTTCGAGCAGAATCATCACTCCGCTCGGGGTACACGGGACCAACGCGTCACGACCTTGCATCACGCGGCCCGCGTTCGCAGTCGTCAACCCGTCAACGTCCTTCGCTGGCGAAATCAGCTCAGTCATCGAGTCATCGTCCAAACCAGCCGGCAGCGGAAGCTGAAGCAGGATTCCGTCTACGTCGTCGCGGTGATTCAACTCGTCGATCAGGCGTACCAGGAGCTCTGGCTTCGTATCCGCGGGAAGGCGTTCATCCTCGCTGGCGATGCCAACTTCGGCGCAGGCCTTGTGCTTGTTGTTGACATACACATGAGAGGCCGGATCGTCACCGACGAGGATCGTCACGAGGCGCGGTGCCCGCCCGCGCGCCGACTCGAAATGCACGACGCGCTCTGCGACCTGTTTGCGTACTGCGGCCGCGATCGCTTTGCCGTCGATCACTTCAGTGGTGATCGCTGTGTTCGGGGTGTCGGTTTCGGTCATCAAGCTTGCAGGCGGCCAGTGATTCGCGACAGGATTCTCATCGTCCCTCGCGCAGGTCCTGCATCAGCTCGTCGAGACTAGGCATAACCCCGGTCGCGACCAACACCATCACGATGATGCCGGTCACGGTGCCCGCGATGCCCAGCCCGAGAGCCCGCGTGCCGATCCGTTTCTCTCCGCGTTGGATTGCGGAGATGCCCATCACGATCGCCACAGGACCGAGGATGATGTTGAAGACGAACAGCGACGCAACGCCGATCCACATACCGATTCGAGCTTGGCGATAGGCCGGTGTTGGTGGTTCCACCTTCTGCGCTGCGGCGTCCTTGTTGAACGGCGCGCCTCGCGGCCGCACGTGCTGCTCACCGGTTGAGCCGCCTTCTTGAAGGCCGGACGCGGGCGGCGGCTGCGCGCCGGGCTGAAACTCCGGCGAGTGTGAAGGCGGACGCGTCCAGCGCGGCACTTCCGGCAAGTCCGGCGGCGGTTCGTGGCGTGGCGGCGCGTCGTTCTCGGTCGGGAACGGCAGCGGATCGGCCGGGTCGGCTCGATACGGCTCACCAACCGGCTGCGGGCCCTTGAATTCTTTGTCACCCATCATGCTCCCGCCCCTACCCGTTTTGTGATCGGCGCGTAGTCAGCAATGAATTTTCGCTCGGATCCATCCTCAGAGAATCGCACGACGATCATGTTGCCGGGTTCAACTCCGATCACGATGCCTTCGCCGAAGTTCGCATGCTCGACGTCGTCGCCGGCCTTGAATCGCGCCATCGGCAGCGAAGCGCCCGAACCGGCGGAGGCCTTGAAACCGCCGGCGGCGGCACCCCCGGCCGACTTCGACCCGCGGCTGTACGAGCCGCCGTTGCTTGTTTCGACCGCGACATCGGCGTGCTCGGCGGGGATCTCATCGATGAAACGGGAGGGTTCGTTCCAGCCGGTCTCTCCGAACAGCATCCGCCGGGCGGCGTGGGTCAGATACAGATTCTGTCGTGCTCGCGTGATGCCGACGTAACAAAGGCGGCGTTCCTCCTCGATGTCACCCGAATCGACCGCGCGTGAGTGCGGGAAGATGCCCTCCTCGACGCCAATCATGAACACGACCGGAAACTCAAGACCCTTCGCGTTGTGCAGCGTCATCAGCGTGATCTGTCCCTCGTCGTCCTTGATCGCGTCCTGATCCGAGAACAGCGCGACCTGTTGGAGGAACGCCTCCAGCCCGGCGTCGTCGTCGCCTACGGCGTTGAGGTCGTATTCGCGAGCCAGTCCGACCAACTCTGCGAGGTTCTCCAGCCGTCCCTCGGACTCGATCGTCGACTCCGCCCTCAGCGCGTCGGCGTATCCACTCTCGTTGATCACGGCCTCGAGGATGTCTCCGACGTGTTTCTCCGTGGCGGCTTTGTCTTGAAGTGCCGCGAATATCTCGGAAAATCTCGCGAGCGACTTCAACGCCGCACCACCGAGCCCGGGCACCTCTTCGGCACGACCAACCAACTCAAGTACGGGTTCGCCGGTCGTGTTCGCATGGGCCAACAGGCGATCGACGGTCGTCTTGCCGATGCCGCGACGGGGCACGTTGATGATCCTTTGTAGAGATACCTGGTCGTTCGGGTTGGCGAGCATCGTCAGATAGGCGATCGCGTCCTTGACCTCGGCGCGCTCATAGAAGCGCGTGCCGCCGATCACCTGGTACGGCATCCGGTAACGGACCAGCGTGTCTTCGAGCACCCGCGACTGCGCGTTCGTTCGATAAAAAACCGCGATGTCGGTGTTGGCGATCCCGTTCTCGGTCAGACGCTGAATCTCCCCCGCAACGAATCGCGCCTCCTCATGCTCATCGGTGAGCTGCCGAATCTTGATCTGATCGCCAAGCGGGCCGTCGGTCCATAGTTTCTTGCCTTTGCGTCCACTGTTTCGGGAAACGACTGCGTGGGCGGCGTCGAGGATGCGACCAGTTGAGCGGTAGTTCTGCTCGAGCTTGATGACCGCCGCATCCGGGAAGTCTTTTTCGAAGTCCATGATGTTGCGCACGTCGGCACCGCGGAATCCATAGATCGACTGATCGTCGTCCCCGACGACGACAAGATTGCGGTGCTTGTGGGCGAGAAGTTCGACCCATTTGTACTGGGCCGCGTTGGTGTCCTGGTACTCGTCGACGAGGATGTGCTGAAAGACGCCCTGGTAGCGCTCGAGCACCTCGGGAAAGGTCTCCCATAGCTCGACGCTTCTGAGCAGTAGGTCGTCGAAGTCCATCGCGTTCATTTCGCGCAGACGGCGCTCGTAGGTCTCGTACGCGGCAGCGGCCACCTCATCGACGACGCCGTCGACGTGCTGGGCAAACACGGTCGCATTCATCAATTGATTCTTTGCGCGAGAGATGATCGACTGAATCAAGCGGGGCGGATAACGCTTGGTGTCAACCTCGCGCGCCTCCAGGCACTGACGCACGAGTCGCTGCGAATCGGCCGAGTCGTAGATCGTGTAACCACTCGTGTATCCGAACCGTTCTGCCTCGGCGCGCAGAATCCGCGCGCAGGCAGAGTGAAACGTCGTCAACCACATCGCTCGCGCTCGCGGCCCGACCAACTTCTCGGCTCGCTCGCGCATCTCTTTGGCGGCCTTGTTCGTGAAGGTGATCGCCAGGATCTGCTCCGGTCTGGCATCGCCGCTTTGCACGAGGTGGGCGATGCGGTGCGTGAGTACCCGCGTCTTGCCCGAACCGGCTCCGGCGAGGATCAGCAGCGGGCCACCGCTGTGCAGCACAGCGGCCTTTTGTGGCTCGTTGAGTCCAGCTGTCAGATCAGTATCGGCAAAGAGTTGAGCCACTCATCGAGCATAGCCCTGCCTTCGGAGCCGCGATTCGCGATGAATTTCGTTCATTTCGCGCACGACCATCACATCATTTCGTGTAGAGTTCGCTCCGGATGAGCGACCTCGCCAAACCATTGCACGGCACCGAACCGGACACGGTCGATGAATGGGCTGCCGCGATCGACGAGTCGTGGGACTCATTCGATTGGGAGCCGCACGAGAAGTCCGCAAGCGTTGACGGTCGAAAGATCAACTACGTCGAACTCGGCGACCCGACGAAGCCCGTGCTGCTGTTCATCCACGGAATCATGGGCACGTGGCGCAATTGGATATTCAACCTCCTGCCTTTCTGCGATCGCTACCGCGTGATTGCACTCGACCTCCCGGGATTCGGCGACTCGGAGATGCCGGCAGACAAGTTGACGATGGAGAACTACGCCAAAGCGGTCAAGGGCTTCTGCGACAACCTCGGTATTCAGCAAGTGACGCTGATCGGCAACTCGATGGGTGGATTGATCGGCGCGCTGGTCGCGAAATCAACACCGGAATTGCTGCACAAGCTCGTTCTGGTAGATGCCGCGGGGTTCTCGACCGCCAATCGCTACCTGCGCCGGATTACCCGCTACCGCCGGTTCTTGAACGCCTTCTTCGCCTTCGGCTACCTGATTCGCAAAGTCATCGCTGCCAACAAATATCTCGCCGCCGCCTTCACCAAGATCGTGCTGTGGCGCCCGATGAACATAAGCTCGGAGCTGATTCTGGTGTTGTTGTCCGGAATCGGAAAACCCGGCTTCGTTGATGCCGCGCGCTCGATCGCCTTTACACGAATCGATCGCGCCCCCGGTGAGATCACGACCGAGACGATGATCATCTGGGGTCGCAATGACAGCCTGATTCCGAAGCGCGATGCGTTTCGCTACGCAAAGATGTTGCCTGATGCCCGCCTGGAGCTGATGGAAGACACCGGACACATTCCGATGTTCGAGACGCCCGATGACTTCAACGCGTTGATCGAAGACTTCGCCGCCGGCGAGATCGCCGCGACTGCGTCGTCAGCGGCCTGAGACGCCGTCGGCGAAGCCGTCAGCCGCCGGTAGGGTCGTGACCTTTGCGTCGTTTCAGCGGTCGCACGTTGCCGCGCTGATCAGGCGGTTCTTCGCCGCGTAGATCAGCGAGCTCGCCTTCGAGCTCACGTAGCTTCGCCGAAAGACCGGCCAACGCGTCGGCGACCGGGTCGGGCAGATGGATCCAGTCCGTGTCGGGACCCTCTTCAAGTTGCTCGCCGTTGACGCGCACGGGATGGCCGGGATTTCCGACCACCGTCGTGTTCGGTGGGACGTCGTGGATCACGACAGAATTTGCGCCAATCTTCGCCCCATGACCAATGCGAATCGGGCCGAGCAGCTTCGCGCCCGATCCGACAGTCACGTTGTCTTCGACCGTCGGGTGGCGTTTACCCGGTTCGAGGCCCGTACCGCCCAGAGTCACGCCCTGGTAGAGCGTGACGTTGTCGCCGATCTCCGCCGTCTCGCCGATCACCACCCCGGCGCCGTGGTCGATGAAAAAGTTCTCGCCGACGCGTGCTCGTGGATGGATCTCGACGCCGGTGACGATGCGGGCGAAATACGCGATTACGCGCGGCAGTAGCGGAATGCCCGCCGCGTCGATGCGGTGTGCGACGCGATGGAACAGAATTGCGTGAACGCCGTTGTACGTAGCGAACACCTCGATGCGACCAAGACCGCGCGAAGCTGGGTCGCGAGCCTGCGCTGCGGCGATGTCCTGGCGGATTTCCTGCAGAAAGCTGGTCATGACGATTACTCCGGCGCGCTCGACTGCGCACAGAAGGGTTCTCGACTACACGGTATCGGCGGCTGAGCCAGCCGTGCAGATGCAATCGTCGCTGCAGGCGATCGGTCGTTCGCTCCAGGCGCTTGACGAGGCTTCGTATTCGCGTAACAACGTCGAATCGAATCGGCCGGACGATTTCAGGATCTGTATTGCTGCGGCCGCCTGATGCGCGGCGATGACTCCCGCGTGCGTTGGATCGGCCAACGTCGTAGTCCCCCCGTTTTCCGGCGGACCGTCTGGGTCTGACTCCTCGACGAATTCTCGGAGACAGCTTTTGGTGACCACCGGCTTCCACCAACCGCCGTCTGCAGTCACTGCCCCACTGACCAACCGCACGTCGCCGCGTAGGCAAGCATCGTTGACCAGCAATCGTGCTGCATCGTTGTCGGTGCAGTCGATCACGACACCGGCGTCCTTGACGATCAAATCGGCGTTGTTTTCATCAAGAAACGCTGGAAACGGCTCGGCATGTACCTCGGCGTCGATCATGCCGAGTTTCACTGCAAGACCATCGGCCTTGCCGCCGCCGAGGTCCGGGCGAAAGGTCAGCGGCCCAGAACGGAGGTCCGGTTCCTCGACGAAAGCGCCATCGATCAGGCCGATGCGACCAATTCCTGCCGCCGCGAGGTAGGCGGCGACAACGGTTCCGCGCGCGCCCAGGCCGATAACCAAAGCGTGTTTTTGGCGAAGATCCACCGAGCCGTTCACGGAGTGAAGAACGGTGTCGACACGTAGCGCTCGCCGGTATCGGGAATCACGGTGACGATCAGTTTGCCTTTTGACTCCGGGCGCGCTGCGACGTCGAGTGCGGCGCGAACCGCTGCACCACCGGAGATTCCGCAACTTATTCCCTCCAGTCGGGAGACGTCTCTCGCGGTCTCGACCGCGTCCTCGTCTTCGACCGCTGTGATCTCGTCGAGCACTGCGCGATTGAGCACCGGCGGAACGAAGCCGGCGCCGATTCCCTGGATTCGATGGATGCCGACCTTGCCGCCCGACAGCACCGGAGAAGCAGCCGGTTCGACGGCAACGACCTTCACGCCGGCCTTGCGCTCTTTCAGTCGTTCGCCGACGCCGGTGATCGTTCCGCCGGTGCCAACGCCCGCCACGAACACGTCGACTTTGCCGTCCGTGTCCGTCCAGATCTCCTCCGCGGTGGTGCGACGGTGAACGTCCGGGTTGGCCGGATTGGAGAACTGGTCCGGCAGGAAGTACCCCGAGCCGCGGCCCAGCTTTCGCGCCGCGTCGACTGCTTCACCCATTCCACCCATCGACTCGACGATCTCGACCTTCGCGCCGTAGAGCTTGAGCAGCCCTTGCCTTTCCCGGCTCATCCCCTCCGGCAGGGTCAAGATCAAGTCGTAACCCTTCGCCGCGGCGACGAATGCGAGTGCGATGCCGGTGTTGCCGCTCGTGGCTTCGACGATCGTCGTCTTTCCGGGTTCGATTTCGCCTGATTTCTCGGCGGCCTCGATCATCGAAACGCCGATCCGATCCTTGACGCTGCCGGCCGGATTGAAGGCTTCAAGCTTCGCCACGACGGTGCCTGGGAGTCCATCGGAAAGTCGCTTGAGTTCGACGAGCGGCGTACCGCCCATCAGATCGATGATGTCGCGCGTGATCCCGGCCATCAGATGTAATACATCGCGCCGCCGGACTCGGCTGTCTCGGCGGCGGCAAGCGTTGCGAGGTCGCGGTCGGCGAGCTGATCTCGCAGCGCGCCGACGATTTCTCCCCAGGGCGGGATCGCCAGTTGATCCTCGCTGATCTGGCCGTCGAGGGTTTGCACGACTTCAAGTGCGTTGATGTTCGCCGCCGGCCTGGCGAGCAGATATCCGCCCTTCACGCCGCGCCGACTGGTGACGATGTTCGCGCGCCTCAGCGAACCAAATAGCTGCTCGAGGAATTGAGCCGGAAGGTCGCGGCGACGGGCAAGCTCGCTGACCGGAATCGGATCGCCACCTTCGTGATGCGCGAGTTCAACCAGCGCCGACAGCGCATACACGGATTTTGACGTAATCGAGATCATCTGAGCCCTTGTGATCAAGCTTACATATGCGAGCGGGGAATCCGGATCAGAGTTCCGGGTATCTGCGTCGGGCTACTTCTTCTTTCGCACGATTTCGATACTGACCGGTTTCGATGCTCTACTTGTCCTGCGGCGTCAAAGCAAAAGACTCCCCGCGTACGCGAGAAGCCTTCAGGTAAAACGGAGATCGATCTTGACGCCTGGGCTAAAGCCAGCCGTTCTCGGCCGCGTTCAGCACGGCCTGCGCGCGGTCCTTCACGCCCAGTTTGCCGTAAATGTTGTGCAGATGGGTCCGCACGGTGCTGGTCGAGAGGTGAAGGTTCTTCGCGATCTCTTCATAGACGTTGCCCTCTGCAAGCTGACGCAGTACGTCACTCTCGCGCGGTGACAGCGGACTTGGCGAGGTCGGACGCTTGCGATCGCCGTTGCCCGACATCGGCACTTCATAGAGGATCGATCGCAACTGGCGAACGGTGAGGCGAACGTTGCGTGATGCTTTGAGCAGTTCGTCCGGAGAGACGTCGCCGCCCTCGGCGTAGTGCGCGAGCATGTCTGCAAGCCGGATAATCGCGGCTTCGCCGCCCTCGTCGTCGCCGTGGTGCCGCTCAATCGCGGCGGCCATGCTGTTGGGCAAACCCCACCGACGAGCAAGAACTCCGCCGACCAAAGCGTGGTCAACGCCGAGCTCGCGACGCTCGCGAAGCAGACGCTCCTGCGGCGTGCGTGCAGAGCCATGCACCTGCTGCGGGTATCCGTCGTATGCGTACGTAAGAACGAGCTTGCCGATGTCGTGGAGCAGCGCGGTCACCAGCAACGCGTCGACGTCGCCGTCCCAGTTGATCTCACGTGCAATCCGCTCGGCGGCCTGTTGGGTGGCGATCGCGTGCAGACGGAAGCGATCGGGCGTTGAATCCCACTGCGCGGTGCGCTCGAAGAAATCGAACGTTTTCGTACGCGTAACGATTGCTTCGACGCCTCCGGGCGTGAGCACCTCGACTGCCTCGCGAGCGGTTACGACTTTGCGACGGCCTCCGGAAGCCTTGTTTGCATAACGGATCACGGTGATTACGAGCGCGACGTCTCGTTCGATCGCCTCTACGAGATCGGTCGTGGCTTTCTCATTTCCGTTTGTCACTAGATGGAGAACGCGGTCACGCGACTCCGCGAGGGCCGGAAAGCGCTCGAGTGCCTCAAATGCGGCGGTCAGGCGATGGCCGTGGCCCTGCTGACGCTGTCCTTGGGCTCCGATACGCGGCGGCGCCTCGTTGGAAGTTGCCTTGCTACGGGGTTCACTCGCCGGGTCGCTCTCGGTGAGTGCGCTTGCCGCAGCTTGCTGCTTTGCATTGCGTGCCATTGTCTGATTTCTCCAGCTTTCGACTTCCGTGCCTTAAGCGTTGGTAAAGGTTTGGCTCAACTGCGAGCCTGACCAAATATCGGCAGCATCGTCGATTTGTTTAGTGGAGTTGCCGACCTAAGGTCTCGGCCCCATGCCTGTCTGAGCATCCCAAATACGGGTGGCCCGGTGGTCTAGCCCCGATGTCCAGCGGGATTGCGCTCGTGAATCGTCGCCGCCGCCTTGGCCATTGCCCTGTGGCAATCAGGATGTAGAAAGCGCGGAATCGATCCTTGCGAGCGATTCTTCGCGGCCAAGCAGCTCCAGCGACTCGAAGATTCCGGGCGAGATCGTCGTTCCGCTGATCGCTACCCGAATCGGCTGAAAGACTTTGTTCGGTTTGGCGTCGAGCCTGGTCACGACCTCGCGAAGCGCCGCTTCGATTGACGGTGTGTCGAATGGTTCGGTGGTCGCGAGCGCTTCGCGAGCCGCTTGGAGTCTGCTGCGCCCTTCTTCGTCAAGGAATTTCTCCCGAGCCTTCGGATCATCGGCTGGACCGTCGAAGAAGAAACCCGCGAGTGGCCAGAAGTCGGCGAGTGTCTGGATCTTTTCGCGACAGAGTTCGACGGCGTCGGCCAGGCCGTCTCGACCGGTGAATTTCTCGAGTCGTTCGGTCAGGTCCGCCGGTGCCAGTTCGCGTAGGTATGTGCCGTTCATCCAGCGGAGCTTCTGTTCGTCAAAAACGGCAGAACTCTTTGATACGCGATCCAGCGAGAAAAGCTCTTTGAGTTCTTCGGTGGAGAACAACGTTTGCTTGTCGTCGTAACCCCAGCCGAGCAGCGCGAGGTAGTTGCGGACTGCCTCCGGGACGTAGCCGGCCTCCCTGAGCTCCTGGACCGACGCCGCGCCATGTCGCTTCGAAAGCTTCTTCCCGTCCGGGCCGTGCAGCAGCGGCAGGTGTGCGTAGACCGGCGGCTCGTGGCCGAGTGCGTTGAGAATCATCACTTGGCGCGGAGTGTTCGAAAGGTGGTCTTCCCCGCGGACCACGTGGGTGACGCCGCTGTCGAGGTCATCGACAGCCACCGCGAGGTTGTAGAGCGGCGAGCCGTCGGAGCGCGCGATCGTGAAGTCATCGATGTTCTCGTGTTGGAAGGTGACGTCGCCGCGGATCACGTCGTGCACCGTCGTGCTGCCTTCATCGGGAACCTTCAGCCGAGTCGAGCCTTCGAACTCGTAGGCGTGCTCGCTTTCGAGCAATTGCGCGAGCACCTCGCGGTGGCGGCCGTCCGCCGCCGCCTGCGAGATCGGGCCTTCGTCCCAGTCGATATCGAGCCACTCCAGCGCGTCGAGGATCTGCTCAACGTTCTCCTTGGTCGAACGCGCGCGGTCGGTGTCCTCGATTCGGAGGATCATCTTTCCGCCGCTTCCGCGCGCAACGAGCCAGTTGTAGAGCGCGGTTCTCGCGCCGCCGATGTGGAGTTGTCCGGTCGGCGACGGAGCAAAGCGATCGACAAGTGAGCTGTTTGCGGGAGCGGACATTGGCGGCAATCCTACGCAATCACGTATTCGCAGGCCGTTGTGGTGATCTAACCTTCTCGCCGATGTTGATCGGTGCACACGTATCCACTTCGGGCGGCCTGCCCAAAGCAGTCGAGCGCGGCATCGAGACCGGTTCTACGGCGATCCAGATCTTCAACCAGAGCCCTCGGATGTGGCGTCCGACCAAATACACCGACGACGACTTCGCAGCGTTTCGTGCGGCCATGGCGGACTCGCCGATCGAATCCGTCGTGATCCACGCGATCTATCTGATCAATCCGGGCACGTTCGACGACGAACTGCACGAGAAGTCGCTGACGGCGTTGAGTCACGCGTTGCGCGTGGGCGACGGAATCGGCGCGACTGGCGTGGTCCTGCATCCCGGCCCGGTGATGAAGGGTCAGGAGTATGGGCCGACGGTTGCCAACATCGCGAAGACGTGCGAGCAAGCCCTGGCCGAGACTGATGAATGCAAGCTTCTGCTCGAGAACGCCGCCGGGGCAAATGCTGTCGGTGCGAAGTTTGAGCATCTTGCCGAACTGATCGAACTACTGGGCGGCGATGAACGCGTCGGGATCTGCATCGACTCTTGTCATTCACACGCGGCTGGTTACGACGTTCGCTCGACCGAGGCCGTGACCGAGACGGTCGATGAGCTGGACAAGATTGTTGGTCTCGATCGACTGCACGCGATCCACCTGAACGACTCACGAGACGAGTTCGGTTCGCACCGCGACCGGCACGAGAACCTCGGCGACGGCTTCATCGGGAAGGACGGTATCGCGGCATTTCTTTCAGAACCGCGATTCGAAGACCTTCCAGTCTTGCTGGAGATCCCGGGCAAAGAAAAGGACGGCCCCGGCGCCGCGGACGTGAAGGTCGCCTGGAAGCTGCGCGAGCAGGGTAAAAAAGCGCGAGCCTGATTGGAGTCGGCCGTTTTGGTCCAGGACTCCCCCGCCGGGGGACTCTTGGACCATTTTGCCCCTTCGGAATCACCCCCACCGACGAGCCTTGCAAGGTCCGAGGTTGCAAGCGACATTGTGCGTTTCCCGCTTGCAACCTCGGACCTTGCAAACGGGGGTGCCCCCACCAACCGGACGATCCCTTTTTCGGTGCCAACACGCGAGTCAGCCAGCCCAAGGAGCCATCAACCAGCCCTAGGAGCTAACCGCGACCCCTGAAATGTCCTCCAACTCGGCAACAAGCGCAGTACTCCGAGAAACGCCGTAAACGTCACCGCATTCGAGCGCCACTTCGTCTTCGCCGGTCCGAACGACAATCTCCAACGGCAGCGGGCCTTTGTGCAGACCAACCACACCGTGGATCTCGCGGACGAACGCTTCAACTGATGGGTGCTCCGCAGTATCTGCGTCGATCACCACACGGATCGGTTCGCCGCCGAAAGGGCTGCCGGCGGCCGCGGCCAGTTCCTCCTCCGTTGGCTCGAAGGGTTCGACCTCTTGGGCGACGAGCTTGGTCTCGCCTCCGCCCTTGTGGTCGATTCGGCCACGCACGGTGACGACCTTGTCGTTTGCAAGGTGCTCCTTGACGGCGTCAAGAGTTTTTGCGAAGACGATGATTTCGACCTGCGCCGTCAGGTCGTCGAGCTTGGCGAACATCATTTGGCTGCCGTTCTTGGTGCGGATCGTCTTCGACTCGACGATCATGCCACCGGCCGTCGCCCACTCGCCGTCTGATTTGCCAAGCAGATCGGAGACCGTGCAATCGACCTTCGCCCTCAGCGCGCCGGCGACTGCCTTCAACGGGTGGTTTGACAAAAACAGACCGAGCGTTTCTTTCTCGGCGGCAAGCATCTCCGGCTGCTCCCACTCGTCCACGGGAATCGGCGGTCGCGCGATCTTGTGCTCGGTGGCAGCCGCGACATCACCCATGTCAAAGATCGACCCCTGACCCATGCGCGCATCGTTCTGTTGCTTCACGCCAGCGGCCTGTGCGGCCTCCAGGACTTCGAGCATCCCCTTGCGGGTGGCGCCGGTGGACTCGAACGCACCGCACTTGATCAGGGACTCGATCGACTTCTTGTTGACCGAGCGATTGTCGACGCGTTCACAGAAATCCCAAATCGAATCGAATGGTCCAGCCTGCTCGCGCGCGTCGATGATTGCGTCCACGGCAGACCCGCCGACCCCCTTCACAGCCTCGAGGCCGAAGCGAATATTGCCCTCGACGACGTTGAAGCGATGGCCGGACTCGTTGACGTCCGGTGGCAGCACCTTGATGCCCATTGCCTCGCACTGCGCTACGAAAAATGGAACCTTGTCCTTCGTGCTCATGACCGAACTGATCAACGCTGCCATGTATTCGGCCGGATAGTTTGCCTTCAGCCAAGCAGTGCGGTATGCGATCAATCCGTAACAAGCAGCGTGTGACTTGTTGAAGGAGTAGTCGGCGGCATCCTCATTCATCTTCCAGAGCGCGTCGATCACGCTCTGCTGGGTGCCGGAGGCCAGGCAACCTTCGACAAACTCTTGCTTGAGGCCCGCCATTTTTTCGCGGTCCTTCTTGCCGATCGCTTTGCGTAGGTCGTCGGCACGCGGCCCGGAAAATCCACCGATCTCCTTGGCGACCTGCATGTTCTGCTCCTGATAGAGCACGACGCCGTAGGACGTCTCTGTGATCGCACGCAGACGCTCGTCGATGTACTTGATGTTGTCGGGGTTGCGCTTTCCGCGGGCATACGCCGGGATGTGACTCATGGCACCCGGGCGATAGAGCGCGACGAGCGCGATCAGATCCTCGAACTCGGTTGGACGGACCTTTTTGAGCGCTTCGCGCATGCCCTCGGACTCGAACTGGAAAACGCCGATCGAATCGCCGCGGGCGAGCATTTCGAAGGTCTTTTCGTCGTCGAGCGGCAAATTGACCATGTCCGGCCGCTCGCGACCGGATCGCTCGATCACGTCGAGCGCCTCCTCGATCACGTCGAGGTTGCGCAGACCAAGGAAATCCATCTTCAACAGTCCGAGCGCCTCGACCGGGCCCATCGCATACTGGGTGATGACCTTGTAGACCTTCTCGGTTTCCGTTGCCGAACGATCCTCGGCGAGCTGCAACGGAACGATGTCGGAAAGCGGCTGATCGGCGATCACCACGGCGGCGGCGTGGATCGAGCTGTTGCGCACGGTGTTTTCGAGCCCCTTGGCGAGGTCGACGACCTGCCTGCTGACGTCGTCGTTCTCGTAGACCTCCATGAGCGGCTGTCCGGGCTTGAGGCAGTCGTCGAAGCTTGGGCTTCTGCCCTGTTCGGGTTCGGGGATCAATTTGGCGAGGCGGTCGCCAGTCGCGTAGTCGTGGCCGAGCACGCGCGCGGCGTCGCGCACGGCGGCGCGCGGGAACATTCGACCGAAGGTGATGATTCGCGCGACGGATTCCTTGCCGTATTTGTCGGAGACGTAGCGGATCACCTGTTCGCGGCCGTGGACCGAGAAGTCGATGTCGATGTCCGGCATGCTCACCCGCTCGGCGTTGAGGAAGCGCTCGAACAGGAGGTTGTAGGCGAGCGGGTCGACGTCGGTGATGCTGAGCACGTACGAGACGATCGAGCCGGCGGCGCTGCCACGGCCAGGACCGACCGCGATGCCGTTGTCCTTGGCGTACTTGACGAAATCCCAGACGATCAGGAAGTAGCTATTGAAGCCCATGTTGTCGATCACCGAGAGCTCCATCTCGAGGCGTTCGCGGGCCGCCGCAGGCACCGGATCGCCATAGCGCGCGATCAGTCCGGCCTCGGCGATTGCGCGTAGGTACTCGCCGTCGCTCTCACCGCTAGGCGTCTTGAACTTCGGGATCAGGCGTTTGCCGAGCTCGATTTCCACGTTCACGCGGTCGGCGATTTCGATCGTCGATTCGACCGCTCCCGGCCATGCGGCGAAATCGCTGTTCATCTCGTCGTTGCTCTTGAGGTAGAACTCGTTGGTGTCGAAGGTCATCTTCGGCTCGGCGAGTGTGCTCTTGGTCTGAACGCAGAGCAGCGCGGCGTGCGCGTGGTAGTCCTCGCGGCCGAGGTAGTGGACGTCGGCGGTGCCGACGAGCGGGCGGTTGAATTCCTTGGCCAACTGCGCGATCTGCGGGTTCGCGCGGTTCTGATCGTCGATCTTGTTTTCCTGAACCTCGAAGTAGACGTCCTCCGGGCCAAAGACCTGAATGAGTTGGTCGGCATGCTCACGCGCTTCGGCGACGTTGTTGTCGTTGATCCTGCGGACGAAACGCGATGCCAGGCAGCCGGTCATCGCAATGATGCCCTCGTTGTACTTGTCGAGCAGCTCCATGTCGACGTTGGCCTTGCCGCGGTGGTAGCCGTCGAGGAAGCCGGCGCTGCAGAGCTTCACGAGGTTGCGGAATCCGACGTCGTTCTCGGCCAGCAGAGTCAGATGGTTGCGCTCGCGCTTGGCGGTGTCCTTCTTGCGGTGGTCGTCGACGTAGTAGACCTCGCAGCCGAAGACGGGCTTGACGTTTTCCTTCCTGCAGGCCTCGTAGAGCTCGATCGACCCGTTCATCACGCCGTGGTCGGTCAGACCGAGCGCGGGCTGGTCGAAGGACGCCGCGCGTTTGGCGAGGTCCTTGATGTGCGCAGCACCGTCGAGCAGCGAATACTCGGAATGCACGTGCAGGTGCGCGACCGGCGCGGAAGTTGTCCCATTCGAACTCACGCGACTGATGGTAAGTCGCCGACAGGCGTCCATATTCCTCGCAGAACGCCAACGATTGGCCTTATCTCGCAAATTGCGACCAACCTGTGGCACCTGGTGCCACAGGTTGTATGGAATTTGCGTGGGAGGGCTCACACCTGGTGTGAGGCCTTGGTCGGAGTTTGCGTGGTTTGCGGGTGTGGTTAGGTGCGCGGGGCGTTGGTGCGGGCGAGGATGGCTCCGCCGACTACCGCTGCAACCGCTACTACGCCGACCACGGCGAAGAAGTTCCTGCGGCCGCACGTCGGCGTGATCGCCCGCTTGACCTTGCGCGTTCCAACGGCCCAGGTGACGCGGCCCAATGTTTCATAGAAAAAGCTGGCCATGTCTGGGACCTTAACGGAAAAGGCCCGCCGATGAGGCGGGCCTTTCCAAATCCATTTCAGAACGCTAGAGCGCCCTAGAAACCCTCAGGATGACGAGCTCGGAAGCCGCGGCTGGAGCGCTTTTCCTTGCGCCAGCGTGGGCCTTTCTCGCCGCGACCTGAGGTGTCCAGGCGCAGGCCAGCGATCATCACGTAGGCGTGACCGCGATTGGCGTAAACCGTGATCCAGTCACCTTTGCCGCGGTCGCCCCAGCGCATGTATCCCGACGAGTTGAGCGTCGTGTCCTGCAAGCCGGCGTTGCCGAGCGCGTAGCTGATAGTGCCAGAGCAGTCGTAGCCGCGATCGATCCTCTTGAAGGTCTTGTGACCGCCGCCGTAGATGTAGCGCTTCTTCGTGATCTTGTTGGCGGCCCAGACGGCACGCTGAACCTCGAGCGGCGCGCCTACCGGCGCAATGGCCGTACGGCCGTCGGAAGACAGTTTGGCGCGCAGACCGGGCGTGGTCTCCGGAGTCGGCGCGAACGTCGCACCACCCTGGTTGGTGGTTGCGCTTTTGCCCTTCGCGGCGTAGGCAGAACCAGCCGATACGGCGGCAACCACGAGTGCGATGGATACTGCGAGGACGACAAAAACGAGGCGGTCAAGGGTGATCCCTGATGCGTACTTATGTTTTTGTCTGAGTCCGTGTAGGTGTTCGAGAGCGAGCGGCATTCAGCCTCCTTCGTGTGCCTACCGGGTTAGCTGACGGGCTGGCGCGAAAGGAGCTTGCGCCTCCGCATCGACCGAGGTCTCTGCGAATTAGCCCCAAGGAACAGTGTTTGTTCAAAAACGTGGTTCCCCGGCCTCCGTCGTTGTCCGAGTGACTGGACGGAGTTAGGCTTGCTGTTTGTCGTCTAGAAGACGGGGATAATACACAATCCAATCGACGGATTACGGTCAACCTGAAGATTCGAGCGTGATTTACCGAATCTTCGGTTGTTTTTCGCCTTCTCTAGCGGTTTTTCCTGCTTCTGACCTGGTACGCCATCCGGCTCTGAAGGCTCCACAACTCGATGAAGCCCGGGCTTGCGGTTTGGCTGAACAGCCCACCGGACTCGGAAAAGCCCGCCAGATCTTGGTCGTATACGGCGTTCGGTGACTGGCGACGGATAACCGTGGCGTTGCCCTTGTACAACTTAAGTGCGATCGTTCCGGTCACCTGCTCGTTGACGCTCTCCATGTAGCTGTCGAGATCGCCGCGCAGCGGTTCCCACCAGAGGCCCGCATAAGCAAGGAAGGCCCACTGGCTGTCGAGCTGCGGTTTGAAGAGGTTCTGATGAGAGGTGCAGACGAGTTTCTCAAGTTCTTTGTGTGCCGTAAGAACGATTGTCGCCGCCGGCACTTCGTAGATGTCGCGCACCTTCAATCCGACGATGCGGTCCTCGATGTGGTCGACGATTCCGACGCCGTGCTTGCAGCCGATCTCGGTGAGGCGTTCGAGCAATTCAACCAGGCCGAGCGTCTCGCCGTCGATCGAAACCGGCTTGCCAGCGTCAAAGCCGATAACAATTTCCTCAGGGTCGTCGGGCGCCAATTCCGGACGCGTCACCAGCTGAAAGACGTCGGGATCAGGCGCTGCCGCGAGATCCTCGATCGATCGGCCTTCGGACGAGCGCCCCCACATGTTGTCGTCGATCGAGTACGGCGCGGCCTCCGTACCGCCAGCGACCGGGATGCCGTGCTGGCGGCAGTACTCGATCTCTTCCTCGCGACCCATCTGCCAGTTGCGGACCGGTGCAATGACCTTCAATTCAGGGGCCAGCGTGGCGACGGTGGCCTCGATGCGGACCTGGTCGTTGCCCTTGCCGGTGCATCCGTGAGCGATCGTGTCGCACTCGTACTTGCGCGCGTAGTCCACGGCCAGCTTGGCGATCAGCGGGCGACCAAGCGCCGTGAACAGCGGGTATCCGCCTCCGTACAGGGCGTTGGCCTTGATCGCCGGCAACACATATTCCTGAGCGAACTCCTCGCGGGCGTCGACGACGTCGCACGCCTGGGCGCCGAGGTCCATCGCCTTGCCCTCGATCACCGCGAAGTCTTCTTTCGGCTGACCAAGGTTGACGCACAGCGCGTAGACCTCCGCGCCGTATTGCTCCTGGATCCAATGCAGCATCACGGAGGTGTCTAGACCGCCGGAATAAAGCAGGAGTACGCGGTGCACGTCCTCCTTCTTGGCCTCATACGAGGTGGTGACGAAATCTGCGGGTGAGGGTGTGTTCGATGCTTCCATGATCAGGCGGGCAGGCTAGTCGCTTTCAGGATTCAAGTTCACGTGCGAGTGCAAGACACAGCTCGTCGACGTGGTCGGTGGTTGCGATGAGTGGAGGTAGAAACCTGAGCGTATGCGGGCCTGTCGCATTGACGAGGACGCGATGTTTGTCGAGCAGCGCGTTGACGATTGCTCTGGCGTCGTAGTCCTCGTCGAGCTCGAGGCCGATCATCAGACCGCGGCCACGAAGCTGACCGAACGATTCGAGACGTGACATCAAGTAGTCGCCTACCTCGCGCGCGTCGGCAAGCGTTTCTGGTTTCGAGATTTCGCCGAGGGCGGCCAGCGCCGCAGCCGTCGCGACGGGATTGCCGCCGAAAGTCGATCCGTGGAAGCCCGGCTGCAGCGCTCCCGCGAACTGTTCGGCAATCAGCGTTGCGCCGATCGGCAGCCCACCGCCGAGAGCCTTCGCCAAGGTGACGACGTCCGGTACGACAGGAGTCTGCTGGTAGGCGAACAGCGAGCCGGTGCGACCGAGCCCGCACTGCACCTCATCGAAGATCAACAATGCGCCCACTTCGTTGCACGCCTCGCGGGCGGCGACCAGCACGTCGTCGGGAACGGCAAACACTCCGCCCTCCCCCTGCACCGGTTCGATCATCACTGCGCATGTGTCGCCGGTGACCAGTGCGCTCAACTGCGCCGCGTCGTCGTGAGGGGCGGTTTTGAAGCCGTGGACGAGCGGCGCGAACGGGGCTTGCTTGTCCTCTTGTGGCGTCGCCGACAGCGCGCCCATCGTGCGACCGTGAAAGGCGCGCTCGAGGACCACGATCTCGCGGGAGCGACTGCCCCGTCCGAACGCGTGCGCGCGCGCCAGCTTGATCGCCGCCTCATTGGCCTCTGCGCCGGAGTTGCAGAAGAACACGCTGTCGGCGAACGACTGGCGAGTCAATTCACGAGCGAGCCGCTCGGCCGGCTGCGTCCAGTAGAGATTGGAGGTGTGGATCAGTCCGCGTGACTGGCGTTCGATCGCCGAGACGATCGACGGGTGACAGTGGCCAAGGCTGTTGACGCCGAGTCCGCTGAGCATGTCGAGATAGGCGTCTCCGTCGGCATCGAAAAGGTGCACGCCCTCGCCGCGAACGAACTCGATCGGGAATCGTGCGTAGTTGTGCAGCTGGGCGGAATTGTCGCCGTAGATGTCCGGCAGATCAGTGATCGCGTTCAGCGCTCCGGTGTTATCTGCGTGCCGAAGCCCTCATCGGTGAACAGCTCAAGCAGGAGTCCGTGCGGAACGCGCCCATCAACGATGCTCGCCGAACTACCGCCGCCGCGAATCGCGCTGACACACGCTGCCAGTTTTGGCTTCATCCCGCCGTCAACAGATGCCAGGGCCTTCTCGACTTCATCGGTCGTCGTCTGGCTGATCAAACTGTCTGGGTCGTTGGCGTCTCGTAACCAGCCGACGACATCGGTCAAGAAGATCGTCTTGGCCGCACCCAGCGCATGCGCGACCGCGCCGGCGGCCTCGTCTGCATTGATGTTGTAGGACTGGCCCGTCCGGTCGGAGCCGACGGAGGCGATCACCGAGATGTAGTCGTCGCGGATATGGTCGAGCAGACCGGTGTTGACGTGGTCAACCTTGCCGACAAAGCCGATGTCGCGCTCGTCGGGCATTGATTTGCTGACGCGGAACAGCCCGCCGTCGTCGCCGGAAATTCCGACTGCGAGTTGGCCGTACCGGTTTATGCGCGCAACGATGTCCTTGTTGACCTTTCCGATCAACACCATCTTCGCGACGTCAACCGTGTCCTGGTCGGTCACGCGGAGGCCATCGACGAATTCGACCTCAAGACCCAGCTTGCCCATGTGCTCGCTGATCTCCTTGCCACCTCCGTGCACGATCACCGGGTTCATGCCGATGTACTTGAGCAGGACGACGTCGCGCGCAAACTCTTCGCGCAGCTGTTCGTCGACCATTGCGGCGCCGCCGTATTTGATGACGATCGTCTCGCCGTGAAACTCCCGGATGTACGGGAGCGCCTCCAGCAGTGTTGCGACATCTCGGCTCATGACTGGCTCCTCAGGTTGTGTATTCGGCGTTGAGGGTCACGTAGTCGTGCCCGAGGTCACTGAAATAGACAATGGAACTGGCGCCTTCGCCCGGAATCTTCACGTCGTACTCGACCTCGCGGCCGCTTACAGCTTCATTCAGCGCGTCGACGTCGAAGCGGTTTGCGATGCCATTGCTTGCCACCTCCACGCCTTCGATCGTGATGTCGATCTGCTCGGGGCCACCAGTGGCAAGGGCCATCCCGACCGATTGCATAATCCTGCCCCAATTCGGATCGCCGCCGTTGAGAGCCGTCTTGACGAGCGGCGAATCGGCGATCGCGCGAGCGGTTCTTTCGCAGGTGGCGGAGTCGCCACCGGTGACGGTTACGCGGCCGATGCGATCGGCGCCTTCGCCGTCGCGCACCAGCGAGATCGCCAAGCCCGTAAGCAGCGCGTCAAGTGCCGAAGCAAACGTTTCTGCGTCTTCGGAGTTCGAAGCCACTTCCACCCCGCTGGCACCATTGGCAATCAGGAATACGGAGTCGTTGGTCGAAAGTTGGGCGTCCACGGTCACTCGGTCGAACGAGCCCGCGACCGCACCGCCGAGCAGGTCGTCGGCGAGCTCAGCAGTGATTGCCGCGTCGGTCTCGATAAATGCGAGCAGCGTCGCGTGCGGCTGCGGCTTGCCACCGTGCAGCGGAGCGATCATGCCCGCGCCTTTGGCCTGTGCCGAAAGCGTCACTTCGCCACTTGGCAATTCAACCTTCAGCGTTGCCATCTTCGGCCAGAGGTCTGTGGTCATGATTGCCTGCGCGAAGCCAAGCGCGTTGTCCGGCTTGAGCTCGCGAACGACGGTGGACGCGCCCTTGGCTATCGCGCGCGAGTCGAGCTGAACGCCGATTACGCCGGTCGAAGCGACGGCGACGCGGTTCTCGGGAGCACCGCAAGCCATCGCCGCGGCGCCCTGCATGTAGAAGGCGTTGTCGCGACCGAATGGACCGGTCGCCGCGTTCGCGTTGCCGCTGTTGACGACGACCGCGCGAATTGCCGCCAGGTCGACCCGAGTGCGACAGACCTGGACCGGCGCAGCCGGCGCACTGGAAACCGTGAAGCGTGCTGCCGAGGTCGTCGCCTCGACGTCGCTGACGATGATGCCGAAGTCCGTGTTGCCGCTCGGTTTGATTCCCGCGGCAACACCTCCGGCTCGAAAGCCCTTGGGCAGCGTGCGAGGATCGACGACCTTCGAATGATCGGGCAGCTCGACCCAGCGACTGTCGAACAGCGAGGGAATCTCCACGGCCGCCTGTTCGGCTTCAACTGACATCGCGTGCGCCTTTCCCGTGCAGCAAACCGGCGGTCTCGTCGATGCCTAGCATCACGTTGAGATTCTGAATCGCCTGGCCGGCGGCGCCCTTCCAGAGATTGTCAATCACGCAGTAGACGATCACGCGTCCGGTGTCCTGTTCGACTGCCGGGTGGATCGCCGCCATGTTGGTGTCGCGGACGTCACGCACGCCCGGGGCATCCTCGCGAATGCGAATGAACGGCTCTTCGGCATAGAACTCGTTGAAGCGATCGAGCAGCGACCGCTGGTCGATCGGCTCGTCCGGCTGCAGATAGCAAGTCGCGAGTATCCCCTGGTCGAGCGGGACCAGGTGGGTGGCGAAGGAAACGCGCTCGATCGGTAGTTCCATCTCGAGTTCTGCGCGGTGCCGGTGGCGGCCGATGCTGTAGGGCGAGACGTTCTCCACTACGGAGACGAAATGGGTCTTGTCGGTGGCGCCGCGACCGGCGCCAGAAACGCCCGCCTTGACGTCGACGATCACGTCGTCGGTCAGATCCGCCAGCGGGTAGAGCGCGAGCAGAGCTGCGGTCGAGTTGCAGCCCGGATTGGCGACGAGGTCAGCGGTGCGCAGCTCCTCGCGATGCGTTTCGGTCAATCCGAAAACCGCGCGTTCAATTAGTTCCGCGCGCTCGTGCGGTTGGTAGTACTCCTCATAGGCCGCCCGCGAAAGACGAAAGTCCGCAGACAGGTCGACGACTTTCAGTCCGCGTTCGATCAGCGCGGCCACGGTCGGAGCCGCGGCCATGTGCGGGTAAGCGACGATCGCGGCGTCGTTGGCCTCTGCAATCGCATCGAGATCCGGTTCAGCGAGTGTCAGCGGGACGTCATAGCGCGGGTGGACGTCGCAGAGCCGCGCGCCGGCGTCACTGCGCGCGGTGATCGTGGTCAGTTCCAGGTGCGGGTGCCGCCAGACGATGTCCGCCGTAAGCGCACCGGCGTAGCCGGCAGCGCCGAGCACCGCGATGCGATGTTCGCCCGCATCAGCCACGAAGCGCACCGCCGATTTCTTCGAGCTTCTTCGTGATCGAAGCGCGAGCCTTCTCGGTGTCCTTGTCGGTCAACGTGCGATCAGGTGCGGAGTAGGTCAGGCGAATCGCAAGTGACTTCTTTCCCTCGCCCACTTGCTCGCCCTCGAATACGTCAAAGACCGTGGCCTCCTTCAGCATTCTGCCGCCCGAAGCGTGAACTACGTCAACGACGTCGGCAGCCGGGACGTTGCTGTCAACGACGACCGCGATGTCCTCGCGGGCAGGCGGAAAGGTTGATATCGCTTCGTAAGTGACTGCCGACGGCAATTCTTCAGCGACCAGTCCAAGGTTCAGCTCTACCGCAACGGCCGATGGGACGTCGTGCTGCTTTGCGACCGTTGGATGGAGCTCTCCGAGGTAGCCAATCGAATCGTCACCGATCAAAAGCTCTGCAGAGCGACCGGGGATCAAGTACGGTCGCGCCGCAGCGTCTACCGGTGCAAAACCGATCGACACACCCGAGCTTGACGCGAGCGCTTCGACGACGCCTTTGAGCGCGTAGAAATCGCCGCCCTCTGGCTGGCTGCGCCACGTCTTGGCGGTCGTGTCACCACTGATCAGGAGTGCGAGGGCGGTGTGCTCGCGAGGGTCATCAACGGTGCCCCCATAAACCGCGCCGATTTCGAACAACTTGACCGCCTCCGCGCCACGCGCAAAATTGTGCTTCGCTGCTTCGAGCAGACCGGGCAGCACCAGCGGTCGCATGACCGACTGGTCCTCGCTGAGCGGGTTCGCGATCTTCAGGCGTTCGATCGCGAGTTTGCCGTCCGGTGCGAGCGCGTCGATCGCAGCGTCGTTGATGAAGCTCCAGGTGATCGCCTCGTGGAATCCGTTGGCCGCCAGCAGATCTTCGTAGGCGCGCTTGAGCTGCTGCGCGCCACTCAGTCGACCGATCGCAGTCGGCGCTGCCGGCAGCGTTGCCGGGAATTTGTCAACTCCATCGACGCGCGCGACCTCCTCGATCAAATCGGCTTCGCGCGTGACGTCGGCGGCGCGATAGTGCGGTGGTGTCGCGTCGAGTTCGTCACCATCGATCGCAACCGCAAAGTCGAGACGCTCGAGTATCTCCGCGCAGCGCTCAATCGGAATGTCAGTGCCGAGCAGCCCGGTCACGCGGTTTGCGCGCAATCTGATCGGCTGGGGACTCGCAGTGTCGCTGGCGACGTCGATCGTTTCACTGACCAGTTCGGCGCCGGTCAGCTCAACCATAAACGCGCTGGCGATCTCCTGAACTTCAAGCGGGAGTTGGACAGAGAGACCCTTCTCGAAACGGCCGCTGGCCTCGCTGCGCAGCGCCAACAACTGGCTCGTGCGATGGATATTCGGACCATTCCAGTTGGCGATCTCGAGCAGTACGTTCGTGGTCGAATCGGAAACCTCGCTGACCGCGCCGCCCATGATTCCGGCGATCGCCGTCGGTCCCTCGGCGTCGCAGACCAAAACCGTCTGCTCGTCGACCTCGCGCTCGATGCCGTCAAGCGTCGTGACCTTTTCGCCGGCAACGGCGTTGCGTACGATGATCTTCTCTCCGCGGATCTTGTCCATGTCGAAGGCGTGCATCGGCTGGCCGGTCAACAGCATCACGTAGTTGGTGATGTCGACGACATTGTTGATCGGGCGCTGGCCCGCGGCGGACAGCCGTTGTTTGAGCCAGAGTGGCGACGGTCCGACCGTGACGCCTCGAAAGATCCGCGCAGTGAAGCGCGGGCAAAGTGCGTGGTTTTCTACCTCGATCGTGTAGCTCTCGGATCCCTTTGGTTTTGGGCCAGTTTGCAGCTCTGCAAGCGGTTTCCCGGTGATCGCGTGCACCTCACGCGCGATTCCGTGCACGCCGAGGCAGTCGGGGCGATTCGGCGTGATCTCCAGTTCAAGCACGTCCTGACCAGGCGGAAACACCTCGGCCAGCGCGGTCCCGGCACGCAGCGACTCGTCGAGCACCATGATCCCGTCGTGGTCCTCACTGATCTCGAGTTCGCGCTCGGAAAGGATCATTCCGTTGCTCTCGACGCCGCGTAGCTTCGCCTTCTTGATCTTCATTCCGCCGGGCAACTCACCACCGGGCAGGACCACAGGCACGGTCAGGCCTGCAGTCACATTCGGTGCACCGCAGACGATCGTCTTCGCCTCGCCGTCACCTACATCGACTGTGGTGACGCTGAGCTTGTCGGCGTCCGGGTGTTTTTCGCAGGTAAGCACCTTGCCAACCACGAAGAATTCATCGCTGGACGCGCCGTGCCGACCGATTCGTTCGACCTCGGTACCGGTCATCGCCAGGCGTTCGGCGAGCTGTGCGATTTCGAGACCGGAATCGCAGTATTCGTTCAGCCATTGCATTGGCACGCGCATCAGACTCTGCCTCCCGACGAAATACCGAACGACTCGAACTGCCCGAGCATCCGCAGATCGTTCTCGTAGAACAGCCTCAAGTCTGGAATGCCGTGTTTGAGGAAAGCGATGCGTTCGACGCCCATCCCAAAGGCAAATCCCTGAACAGTCTCGGGGTCGTAACCGCTCTCGCGCACATAGGAGAAGACATTCGGATCGACCATGCCCGCACCGAGGATTTCGATCCAGCCGGTGCCCTTGCAGAGGTTGCAACGCGCGCCGTCCTTCAAGAACCCCTTGCCACCGCACTTGAAACAGGAGACGTCGACTTCCACCGACGGCTCGGTGAACGGGAAGAAGTGCGGGCGCAGCCTTACTTCTCTTTGGTCACCAAAGATCGCCTTCGAAAACTCGAGCAGCGTGCCTCGAAGATCTGTGAGCGTGATGCCCTCGTCAACGGCCAACCCCTCGATTTGATGGAACATCGGCGTGTGTGTGGCGTCCGAGTCGCGGCGATAGACCTTTCCGGGGACGATCACGAAGACCGGTGGCGGCTGCTGCTCCATCACGCGGATCTGAACCGGTGAGGTGTGCGTGCGCAGAAGCACATCGTCCTGGAAGTAGAAAGTGTCGGTCCATTCGCGCGCAGGGTGGTTGGGCGAGTGGTTGAGCGCGTCAAAGTTGTAGTGAACCTTCTCGACCTCCGGCCCCTCGGCCACTTGGTATCCCATCCCGATGAAGACGTCCTCGATCTCACGGCGCGTTCGCGATATCGGATGGAGTGATCCACCGCCGATTGCTGGCGAACCGGGCAAAGAAATGTCCAGCCGGTCCTGCTCAAGCAGTTGATTGAGCTCGGCCGTTTCCAGCGACTCCTGGCGCGCGGCGAGAAGTTGCTCAAGTTTTCCGCGGGTTTGGTTGCCGGCCTTTCCGACTGGACCCTTCTCTTCGGCAGGAAGCGTCGCGATCGATTTGAGGATGTCGTTGAGCTCGGCCTTGCGGCCGAGGTATCGCACGCGCGCATCCTCGAGTTCGGCGAGCGTTTCCGCAGCGCCGATCGCCGAGGCGGCGTTGGCCTCGATTGCCTGAATTTTTTCAACTGTTTCTGACAACGCTGTTCTTCGCCCTATTTAGTTGTTTCTTGGTTGATTCCCTTTGACAGCTCGTAAAGCGCAATCGTGGCTGCCATCGCGACGTTCAACGATTCCGGACCGCCGGAGCGCATCGGGATACGCGCAACGACGTCAGCCGCTTCAATCAACTCGCTACCCAGACCATCGCGTTCGCTGCCGATAGCGAGCACGATCGGCGCTGCCAGTTCGAGCTGGCCGATGTCGTTCGATCCCGATGCATCCAACGCAACGATCGTTCCGCGTAGATCAGCGAGTTGCGAGTCGGACTGCGGCGGGTGAGTGAAAGTCGTCCCCATCGCTGCCCGCAGAGCCTTTGGCGAGTACGGATCGGCTGACTCGTTTGCGAAGCAGACCGGCGAGTCCGTGAACGCGGCGGCCGAACGGATGATCGTTCCGACGTTTCCCGGATCACTCACGCCCGGTGCAAAGAGCGTCAATGCGCCGCCGCCAACCGGCGCCTGTGCCAGATGCGCGAATACGCCCACCACGCGAGCGCCAGATCCGAGCGCGCAGGCACCCGCGAGCAGGTCGTAGTCAACAATCAATGCGCGTTCGTGACCGGCGAATTCGGGGGGCGCATCGGGCGCACAGAAAATCGTCTCCGGCTGCCGTCCGGCCGACAATGCCGCAGCGACCAGATCTTCACCCTCCGCGGCAAACTTGCCGGTGCGCAGCCGAAAGCGCTTCTGCTGAAGCTTTTTCAGATCCTTGAGATGTGGATTGTCCTTGGAGGTGATCATCTGATTTCTTGTTCGCGGTTCGGATTTGGGCAGAAAGTGCGGTTTCGGGCATAAAAAAAGGCGCCCGGTCAAGAGGCGCCCGTTGGGTTCGGTCGATTGAGCAGCGGTCAGCAGCTCAAGCAACCGCCTCGCGGGCGGCCTCGGTAAAGCGTCGGAATGCCTCGCTGTCGTGGACGGCGATATCGGCGAGCATCTTGCGGTCAACGTCGATCTCGGCGACCTTCAAGCCATGCATCAACTGCGAGTAGCTCATTCCCTCTTGGCGAGCGGCTGCGTTGATTCGAGTGATCCACAAGCGGCGAAAATCGCGCTTCTTGTTGCGACGGTCGCGGTAGGCGTAGCTGTCTGATTTGAGCAGCTGCTCCTTGGCGCGGCGGTAGCTGGAGTTCTTCTCACCACGGTAACCCTTGGCGCGCGCGATCACTGCCTTGCGGCGACGACGTGATGCGACTGCGTTTGTTGAACGGGTCATTGGTCAGATTCTCCGGTGAAGTCCTATTTGCCGAGCAGTTTCTTGATGCGCGGTGCGGTGTCCTTGTGCATCGTGATCGGACGCGAAAAGTCGCGCTTGCGCTTGGCCGATTTGTGCTCGAGGTTGTGCGAAGACATGCCGTGGCGACCGCGAACCTTGCCGGTCCCGCTGGTGGTGAAGCGCTTCTTTGCGCCGCTGTGTGTCTTCTGCTTGGGCATATCTGCGGGTGATTAAAGCACAACGTCGGCCGAACGCCAAACTCGACCGAAGGTCCGCTTACCGATTACAACCGATGTTGCACGGTCGCATCGTTGTCGATGACCCCCACATGGGTGAATCCCCCACTTTGGCGATAGTGCACGCCTCCACTCGCGATCCAAAGGTCGAAATCGGGCCATCGAGCGGTGGCTGGCGGCTCGCGACGTCCGATCTCAAAATGGGGATCGCGATCATCACGCGATCGAGCCAGATCCTCGAGGTCAACGCTCCGTTGGCAAGCATGCTCGAAGTCGATGCCGACCTCTTGACGAGCCGCGTCCGGCAGGCCGACGGCGACACCACACTTGTGCGGCTTCAACAGGATTTCAGCGCAGTGGCGACCGCTGGGCCCGGTCAGTACGAAATCTTGATTCACCGCAGCAGCGGCGAGGCATTCCCCGCCGAGGTGCGCGTAATGGCGCTGGAGAACGACGATCCGACGCAACCCGACGCGCTCCTATGCTCGATCACCGACCGCTCGATCGAAGAGGCCGAAGTCGAGCGATTGACTCGCAACGAACTGCGCGCAACTCAGGCGCTGAATTCGTTCCCCGAATCAATTGCGATCCTCGACGCCGACGGCGTGATCCTTGCGAACAACAAGGCTTGGGATCGTTTCGCGCTTGAAAACGGCGGTGAGATCTCGGCGGTCGGACCGGGGACCAACTACTTGGATGTCTGCGGGCGAGCCGGTGCGAGTTGCGAGGACGCACGCATCGCGGGGCGCGGAATCCGCGACGTGATCAGCGGAAAATCGCACGAGTTCAGATTTGAATACGAGTGCCATTCATCCAGCGAAAAACGCTGGTTCGAACTGAGTGTCTCGCGTTTTCGTGAACTCGGCGAGAGCCGCGTGGTCGTCTGCCACGAAAACATCACGCAACGACGCGTCGCAACCGACCAGCTCGCGCTGCAGGCCCAACTGCTTGCTGAAGTTCACGCGGCCGTCGTCGCCTGTGACTTGGGCGGAAAGATCATCTACTGGAGTCGCGGGGCGACTGAACTGCTCGGTCACGATCCCGACTCGGTACTCGGTCGCGAGCTCAGCGAGATGCTCGACGGATTTCCGGAGACGGAATGTGAAGACGACTGCGCGTGGGAGCCGCAAAGTCGAGAGGCGCAGATCCCGTTGGTTCGAGCTGATGGTGTCGAATTCACTGCACAGTTGAGCGAAAACCCGTTCAAGGACCCTCGGGGCGCGGTCGCCGGAACTATCACGATCGTCACCGACGTTTCCGAGCGGGCAGCGCGCGAACAGCAGCTGGCCAGCTCATACGAATACATGCTCACAGTCAGCCAAAGCATCGGCGACGGCCTGTTCACGCTCGATCACGAGGGCTGCGTTATCAACATGAACCCCTCGGCCGAACGGCTGCTCGGCTGGAGTGAGATCGAGTTGATGGGCAAACCGATACTCGACGCGATCGGCTACGAACTCAACCTCTCCGATCGAAACGGAGTTTGGGCCACTCGAGTCGAGGATGACTACTTCCAGACTCGCGACGGACGTCAGATTCCGGTCGCTCACACGACTTCGCCGTTCGAGACGGACGGCGGAATCTCCGGCGCAGTCGTCACGTTCACGGACATAACCACGCAGAAGCTCGAACATAAGCGTTTGGAGCTGGAGATCGAGGATGCGATCTGGGTGGAGCGCATCAATCGTGCGTTCGAACTCGACCAGTTCGACCTGCACGTCCAACCGATTTTCGACGTTTCGACCGGTCAGCACACGCAGAACGAACTGCTGCTTCGAATGCACGACAAAGACGGCCTGCTCGTCCCACCAAGAGACTTTCTGCCGGCCGCAGAACGCCAGGGCTTGATCCAGGAGATCGATCGCTGGGTGGTCCGGCGCGCCGCAAACCTGGCGGGCGAAGGACATCCCGTGGAATTCAACCTCTCAGCGGGTTCGCTTTGCGACCCCGAACTCGCTGACTTCATCATTGACGAGATGGAGGCTGCCGGAGCCGACCCCACCAAGGTGGTTGTGGAGATCACGGAGACCGCGATCGTTGAGAACGATGAATCTGCGGAAGACATCCTGAGAAAGCTCCGCGTGAACGGCTTTCGGATCGCGCTCGATGATTTTGGTACCGGCTACGGGTCGTTCACCTACCTCAAGAACCTGCCGGTTGATTACTTGAAGATCGACATCGAGTTCATCCGAGACCTCCCGACCAACGAGAGCAGCAGAAGCGTCGTGGAGGCATGCGTTCGGCTTGCCAAAAGCTTCGGCCTGACAACCGTCGCGGAGGGCGTCGAGGATTTGGACACCGTTGCGTTGCTCGGTCAGATGGGCGTCGATCAGATGCAGGGCTTCGCGCTTGGCGAGCCGGAACCGTTTTTCATCGAGAAGCAGAGCTACGAGAACGGCTGAACGGCCGTCGGGGCCTAATCAGCCTTCGGAGCTGTTTTCTTTGGAGGTCTGCTCCGCTGGCTCCTGAGCAGCCGGAGTTTGACCGCCGTTTGCCTCGGCGGCTTCCGCAGCTTCGGCTGCCCGCATCGCAGCAACGCGTTCCTCGTGCGCCTTGGCCTCTGCGGCCTTGCGCTCGCGCTTGGCCTTCTTGGAGGCCTCTTCCTGCTTGGCGACCTCGTCGGCGTGGGATTTGACAGCCTCTTTGGTCGGACCGAGCACCATCGTCATGTTGCGGCCCTCCTGCAGTGGGTGCTGCTCGATCTGACCAAGATCCTTGACCTCTTCGGCCATTTTCATCAGCAGTTCACGGCCGCGTTCTGGATGTTCGCGCTCACGACCGCGGAACATGATCGTCACCTTGACCTTGTCTGCGTGTTTGAGAAATCGCACGACGTGGCCTTTTTTGGTGTCGTAGTCGTGTGTGGCGATTTTTGGACGAAGCTTTATCTCGCGGATCGTGATCTGCGTCTGGTGCTTCTTGGCCGACTTGGCCTTCTGCGCCTGCTCGTACTTGTACTTGGAGTAGTCGAGGACGCGGCATACCGGCGGACGGGAGTCGGGTGCGACTTCGACGAGGTCGAGGTCTCGCTCCTGCGCGTACTTCAAGGCTTCCTCCGTCGGAAGCACACCGATCTGCGAGCCATCGTCTCCGATCAAGCGCACTTCCTTGACGCGGATGCGCTCGTTGATGCGCGTGTTGTCCCGCTCCGGGGGACGACGGTCAAACCTGCGAGGAAGTGCCACTAGCTAGCGCCTACTGCCGAGGCGGACGCAATGCGTGCCGAGACCACGGTCTGGGTCGGATTTGTTGGCGCTGTGAAAAACAAGTGGACCAAGGATAACCGAGATCGTAATCAGCGTTCGCGGTGAGCAACTTCTTCGCGAAGTTTTTCGATCGTTTCGCCGATGTCGGCGCGCTCGCCGTCGCCTTCATCGTGACGTTTCCGCGGCGCGACGGAGTCGGTCTGAATCTCTTCGTCGCCGACCACCCACATGTACGGTGCCTTGGCGAGTTCGGCCTCGCGAATCTTCTTGCCGACAGATTCGGTGCGCTCGTCGACGTGCGCGCGCATGCCGGCGTCGAGCAGTCTGCCGGCGAGCTCGTTGGCGTAGTCATTGTGCTTGTCAGAAACCGGGATGATCTGCACCTGGATCGGCGCGAGCCAGAGCGGGAAGTCGCCGCCGTAGTGCTCGATCAGGATGCCGATGAAGCGCTCGAAGCTGCCGAACAGCGCGCGGTGGATCATCACCGGCCGCTGCTCCTCGTTGTTTGCACCGGTGTACGTCAGATCGAATCGCTCGGGCATCGAATAGTCGAGTTGCACAGTGCCGAGTTGCCAGCTACGGCCGAGTGAATCCTTCATGTGAAGGTCGATCTTCGGGCCGTAGAAGGCACCATCGCCGGGATTGACCTCGTACTCGAGCCCTTCCTCCTGGAGCGCATTCTCAAGCGCGGCCTCCGCGCGATCCCACATCTCGTCGGTGCCAACACGCTGTTCCGGTCGAGTTGAAAGTTCAAGTCGCGGTTCGAAACCGAAGATCTCGTAGATGAAGAAGCCGAACCTGAGGCACTCGATCACCTCCTGCTGCACCTGCTCCTCCGTACAGAAGATGTGCGCGTCGTCCTGCGTGATATGGCGGACGCGCATCAGGCCGTGGAGCGTGCCCGATGGTTCGTGTCGGTGGACCAGTCCGTCCTCGGAATAGCGGATCGGCAGGTCGCGGTAGCTGCGGCGCTCGTTCTTGTATATCTGGAGGTGTGCAGGGCAGTTCATCGGCTTGATGCCCATCGGCCTGTCCTCGACGTCGGTGAAATACATGTTGTCGCGGTACTTGTCCCAGTGGCCGCTGATCTTCCACAGTTCGACGTCGAGCAGGATCGGTGTCTTCACGCGGTGGTATCCGCGTCGCGCGTTCTCCTTCGACCAGAGTTCCTGCAGTGAACTCCAGATCTTCATGCCGTTTGGGTGCCAGAACGGAGATCCGGGAGAAAGTTCGTTGAAGTGGAAGAGGTCGAGCTGCTTGCCGAGGCGACGGTGATCGCGCTTCTTGGCCTCCTCGATCATCGCGAGGTGCTCCTTGAGGTCATCCTTGCTCAGGAACGCCGTGCCATAGATACGTGTGAGCATCGTGCGGTTGGCGTCACCGCGCCAGTAGGCACCGGCGATGCTTGTGAGTTTGAAGGCCTTGATCTTGCTCGTGTCGGTCGCGTGAGGCCCACGGCAGAGATCGGTGAACGGTCCGTTCGTGTAGAGGCTGACGGTTTCGGCGCCTTCGTTCTTGATCAGATCTTCGATCAGCTCGACCTTGTAGTCCTGACCCTCTCGCGTGAACTTGTCCATCGCGTCGCCGGTCGAGATGTCTTCGCGCGTGAAGACCTCCTTGGCCTTGATGTGCTCACGCATCTTCGCCTCGATGCGCTCGAAGTCGGCGTCGCTGACCTCGGCGCCCTCGGGAAACTCGAAGTCGTAGTAGAAACCGTTCTCGATCGGCGGTCCGATGCTGATCTTCACGCCCGGGTAGAGCTCCATCACCGCGGCGGCGAGCACGTGAGCGGTGTCGTGGCGGACGAGCTCGAGCGCCTCGGGCGATTTGCCCGTAATGATGCTGATCTGAGCCCCGTCCGGCAGCTCGCGACCAAGGTCGCGAAGCTCGCCGTTGACCTCTATCGCGAGCGCTGCGCGGGCCAGACCCTCGCCGATTGCAAGCGCGGCGTCTCCCCCGGTCGCGCCCTCAGCGAGTTCAAGCACCGTCCCATCTGGAAGCATGACGTTCATCGGTCGCGATCCTAGACCACCAATCCCCCACAACTTTGTAAAACCAGGTTCCCCTTTTGCAAACCTTGTTTTCTGGTTGGGGTGGGGAGACGATCGTTCGATTTGAGGATGCATCGGTCCTCTGCTCACTTTATGATCGCCTGAGTTGTCGGAATCAGGTACTGAGGCTGATCCGGCAGGTTCGCCCTCCACCCCAGTCCGAACGAATCATTGAGAAAGGCTCTCGCCAATGTCATATGAACCCGCAGGAACGGTCGTCGTGCCGCCTGACAAGGCCGTATTCACGGTCGACTACGAAGAAAAGCGCAGTCGACTGACCACGTTTTTCCGTCTCATCACCGTGATTCCTCACGTGATCTGGCTGATGCTCTACGGAATCGTCGCGAGTTTTGCGGTGATCTTCGCGTGGTTTGCAATCGTCTTCACTGCCAAGTTCCCGGCCGGGCTCTACAGCTTCGTCGAGGGCTACTTGCGGTATTACGCACGCGTCGTCGCCTACGCATATCTGGCCACCGACAAGTTTCCGCCGTTCACCGGCAGCCGCGACGAGCCATATGCCGCCAATTTGGACATCGGTCCTGCGCTTGAGAAGTACAGCCGCTGGAAGACATTCTTCCGTGGGATCCTGATCATCCCGTTCTACATCGTGGCCTACGTGTTCCAGATCATCTACCAGTTGGTCGCGATCATCTGCTGGTTCGCGATCGTGATCATGGGCAAGCAGCCGAAGGGCCTGCAGGACGCGCTGCTGTTCGGTCTTAGCTACCCGGTGCGTTTGATGACGTACTACTGCCTATTGACCGAGGCGTGGCCGACCGAGTTCACCGACGACGCGGTGCAGGACGATCTCGCGTCACTGGGTGCGGCTCCCGCCGCCGCCGCAGCTCCGTCAATGCCAGAACCACCTGCTCCTCCGCCACCTCCCACGCCGCCTGCGCCTCCGGCGCAGTAGTTGGCTGAATCGCATCGCATGAAATTGAGGGTCGGCCAAGTGGTCGGCCCTCTTTTTCTGTCGCGGGTTCGTTTCGGCGAGGTCTGGCCGCGCTTGACTACTAGTAGTTCCCGCAGTAGCGAGTGACCGCGCCGTCGTCGATCTGCACGTTGATGCGGTCGGTGCGAAAATCGAGCGTCACCACCTGCTGCTCACCGTCGACCACGACAGTCCTGACCGTTTGGTCGATCGACTCGGCGAAATCCTCCGCATCAGAGAGCAATTTGCCTTCGATGTCTGAGAGCTCAAAGCCTTCGGGTGTGCCCTGCTCGCAGAGATACTCGACCTCAGACGTTGCGCCTGAGTCGCCGTGAGTCTCGCCGCTGCCGGTGCGCTCCGCGTCGGCGACGAGGATCACGACCATCGCGATTACGGCGATCACCGCGAAGAAAATTGCTGGCCAATGGGCGCGTGAGGCGTGCGGACCATGGTTGTGGGGTTTGCGGTGGTGCATCATTCGCCCAGACTAACGGCGGCTGACTACGTCGTGCGGCGCGAGAGGTGGTAGAGCGCAATTCCCGCGGCAACCGAGACATTCAGGGATTCCTTCCGGCCGTATTGAGGTATCTCCAGTGTCGCGTCGCAACTTGACACCACAGCTTTGGGGAGGCCATCGGTTTCGCTGCCCAGAACCAGCGCAAACTCGGCGATCGGCAACTCGTAGTCGAATAGGTTGATCGCCTCGATTGATTGCTCGAGTGCGACTATTGCGGTGGCGCTTGGCAGGCGCTGAATGGCCTGCTGCGTAGTCGGTGCATGCGAGATACTCAGGGAGTTCTGAGCGCCGAGTGCCGTTTTCGCTATCGACTTGCTGTTGGCGGAAATGACGACCGGCGATCGATCGTCTTCCTCGCCCAGGTCGGGATATGGCGTTATCCCCACGCACACGAGTTCGCCGCCGCCCACCGCATCGAGCGTCCGCATGATCGACCCTACGTTGTAGGTGCTGCGAATGTTGTCCAGGATCACAACCGGCATGCCGCGATCCTAAGCGGCGAACGTCGTCGCGGCTTGGCAACGATGGAAACTGCCGCGTGCCCTGTCCGCGAGGCGTGCCGCATGGACAGGGCATGCGGCGGTACGCCGCTTGCGAATCAGGTTTCGATCAGCGATTCAGAGACCGAGCGTCGCGCCGATGATCTCGCGCTGAATTTCGCTGGTGCCGGCGAAGATCGTGCCGACGAGACCGGCGCGGACGTGCTTCTCCATGTCGTACTCCAGCGCATATCCGTAGCCGCCCATCATCTGCATGCCCTCGAGTGAGATCTGTTTGGCGACCTCGGTGCTCTTGAGCTTGGCCATCGATGCTTCTTTGGCGAATACGCGGTTCGGGTCTTCGTCGATCGCCTGCGCGATGTCGTAGATCAGCAGACGCAGACATTCGAGCTCGGTCGCCATGTCGGCAATGCGGTGCTTGAGCGCCTGGAAGGTGCCGATCGGCTTGCCGAACTGCTCGCGCTCCTTGACGTAACTCAGCGTGTCGTCGAACGCGCGCTGTGCGATGCCGAGGTACATACCCGAGAGGATGATCCGCTCGCTGTTGAGGCCTGTCATCAACTGCATCCAGCCCTTGCCCTCTTCGCCGAGCAGCGATGTGTCGGGAACGAAGCAGTCGGTGAAGAACACGTCGTTCACCTCGTGCGGGCCGGCGAGCGTCGGAATCGGGTGGATTTCCATACCTTCGGTGCCAGCCGGCACTCCGAGCATCGTGATGCCCTCGTGCTTGGGGCCATCGTTGTCGGTACGGACAATCGTCAGGATGTTCGACGCGATCGGCGCGTTTGAACACCAGGTCTTCTGCCCGTTGATCACGTATCCGCCATCGACCTTGTCGGCCTTGCAAGTCAACGAGCCGACGTCCGATCCTGCGCCGGGTTCACTCATCACGATCGCCTCTACGTTGCCCTCGCAGATTCCGCCGAGGATGTTCTGTTTCTGCTCCTCGGTCCCGTGACGCTCATATGCGCCCTGGACAATCGCGGTCGTGCCGAAACCCGCCGCCGGGATCATTCCTTTGGCGATGCCCTCCAGGAAGATCGTCTGGTCGACGACCGTCCCACCGGCTCCACCGTATTCCTCGGGCACGGACACGCCCGTCCAGCCGAGCTCGCCGAGCTTGCGCATGATGTCCATGTTGGTGGGCTCGGTGCCCTCGGCGGTCAGCTTGTGCCGCTGCTCCATCGTGCCGCACTCGCGCTCGGCGAACTCGCTGATCGCCTCGCGAAAAGCGTTCTGTTCTGACGTGAATTTGACCGGCATCAGGCAGCCACCGGAGCTTCGGACTTGACCGCAGGCTTGTACACGGTCACGACGGCCGCGCCGCCGAGTCCGATGTTGTGCTGCAGTCCGACCTTTGCGCCCTCGACCTGGCGCTTGTCCGCGTCACCGCGAATCTGCCAAGTCAGCTCGGAGGCCTGCGCGAGACCGGTGGCGCCGAGCGGGTGACCCTTGCTGATCAGCCCGCCGGAGGGATTGACGACCCACTTGCCCCCATAGGTCGTGTCTTCGGATTCGACCAGATCGTGGCCATGGCCGACCTCGGCCATACCGAGCGCCTCGTAGGTGATCAATTCGTTTGCGGAGAAGCAGTCGTGCAGCTCGATCACGTCGACGTCATCGATCGTCAGGTCTGCCTCTTCGAGCGCCTGTTCTGCGGCGGTCTTCGACATGTCGAACCCGACGAGGTTGATCGAGGACGCACCCTCGAAGGTGCTCTCCATGTCGGTGACCATCGCCTGCCCGGCGATTTCCACCGCCTGGTCCCAAAGGTTGTGCTTGTCGACGAACTCCTCGCTGGCGATCACCACTGCGCCGGAGCCGTCGGAGGTCGGCGAGCACTGCAGCTTGGTCAGCGGCGTGTGGATCTCCTTGGCTTCCTTGATCTCGTCGAGCGTGTACTCGTCCTGAAACTGTGCGTAGGGGTTGTTGACCGAGTGCTTGTGGTTTTTCCAGCCGATCCAGGCGTAGTGCTCAGGCTTGGAGCCGTACTTCTCCATGTGCTCGCGACCGGCGTTTCCGAACATCTGCGGTGCCGGCGGCGACTCTTCCCATCCGCCTCGACCCTCGATCATCGTCATCACGTGCTTGTCCATCGGATTCGTGCGATCGAGAAACTTCGCGCCGAGCGAACCCTTTTCCATCTTCTCGAATCCGACGGCGATTGCACAGTCGACGAGGCCGCCCTTGACCGCTTGGCGCGCCATGTACAGCGCACTCGACCCGGTCGAGCAGTTGTTGTTGACGTTTACGACCGGGATTCCGGTGAGGCCCAGCCCATAGATTGCGCGCTGGCCGGCGGTGCTGTCGCCGTAGCAATAGCCGACATAGGCCTGCTCTACCTCTTTGTAGTCGATACCCGCGTCCTCGAGCGCCTTGGTGCCGGCCTCGAGCACCATGTCCGGGTAGTCCCATTCCTTGGAACCCGGCTTCTCGAACTTGGTCATGCCGACGCCGATCACGAACGTCCGGTTTGCTGCGTGTGCCATCTCAAATCTCCTGGGAAAAGTGTTTCGCTTGTTGAGCGTTCAGCAAGCGGGATAGTACCTTGTCATCGAACGATGTCTATCAAGACCCCCGAAGATTCTCGTAACCTGCGCCAGATCCAAGCCGACGACGCGCGTCGTCGGCTGATCGAAGCGGCCTCCGCCCTCTTTGCCGAACGCGGCTACGCGGACAGCTCGGTTGCCGCGATCGGCGATGCGGCTGGCGCGTCGCGGGGGCTGGTGAACCACCATTTCGGTTCAAAGGAGAATCTGCTCTGGGCCGTCATCGAAGCCCACATATTCGAGTGGGAACATGATGTCGTCGCTCCGGCGATCGCCGACAAGCGAGGTCTAGGGGCGCTGAAGGCGATGATTTTCGCGCATCTGGAGCTGACGCAGACCAAGCCGGAGCGGATGTTTCTGCTGTATCGCCTGATGGGTGAAGCGCTCGATCCGCGCAATGACCTTCACGACGAATTCGCCGAACTGCACAAGCGCTGGCGCGAACTCGGACTGCATTGGTGGAATGAGGGCATCGAGGACGGACAGATCGATCCTGGAATCGATCAGGATGCGAATGCGTCGATGATCATCGGATCGGTTCGGGGCATGACGTTCGACTGGTTGATCGCGCCGGACAGTTTTGATCTTGAAGCCGCGTACCAGCAGTTCTGGGACATGCTCGAGCGGTTTCTCGCGCCTCGCTGAGTCCTCACGGACTCGGCGGCGACTTGCACAGAAGTACGACTACCAGTCCGGGAGTTCGTGCGGAAGCGGTGCGCCCTGCGAGCCGCCGGACTTGCCGTCGGAACTTGCCATCGCAAACTGTTGATCCGATCCGGCCGCTTTGCGCTGCTGCAGCGGTGAGGGGGCGCGGCCAGCCGCATACCCGTGCGGCACGGAAGCGGTGGTGCCAGTCACGTACAGCGGCGTCAGCGACGAGACGCGCTCGACGTGCTTGACCTTGATCGGTTTGGGCGGCTTCGACGCTTCCTGCTTGAAGCTGGGCTTCGGCCCGAAGACCAGGAATGTCATGACCACGACCACAAGGATCGCGAGGGTGTTGGTGTCCATTTCGGTTCCTTCCGAGATTTTCGGCTTGGCCGTAGAGCACGCGTCGCGCAGCGACCACGGCCCGGTCGCCAGGTGGCAAAGATCTGCTTTGCCGTTCGAGTTGAGATCGGGTAGATGCAGAGCCGAGTGCCGAGCACCCCGATAGCTCCAAGATATGAGCCACACAAGGGTTTGGCAAGTGTGAAAAGTGGGTGAGCGACAATGCGCTGATGAGCGGCGCGGTCACGACGATCTTCTACGACGCTGGATGCGGGTTTTGTAGACGCGTATTGCGCGTCGTTCTGAGAGTGGATCATTTCGCCGGGCGCATGCTCAAAGCTCAGGCGATTCAGGATCCACGGTCTGCGGATGCTCTGGCCGAGCTGTCGCCGGACGAACAACTGGAGTCATGGCATCTCTGCCTGCCCAACGGGTCGGTCGTTTCTGGCGGTGCGGCGATTCCGGCGCTGCTGCGCGTTTGGGGTTGGCCCGAGTGGATGCCGGCGCTGTTCGAGCGATTCCCGGACGCAACCGACGCGAGCTATCGCTGGGTGGCGCACCATCGGGCGCGGCTCGGGCGATTGACAAGTTGGGTTCCCGACCTGCCGGAGACTGGCGCGGCCGGGACCGTAGGACAAGAAAACAACACCGCCGAACGAGAAAACCCGCCGCGCTGACGCGCGACGGGCCAAGGAGTGGGCGTTACTGGGCTCGAACCAGTGACCCCCAGCTTGTCGAGCTGGTGCTCTCCCAACTGAGCTAAACGCCCCTGCGAGGGGTCAGGTTAGCGAAACGGACGCATTCTCAGAATCGTTGGAAGCGCCATGTTGAGGTCGTCAGACCGCCGACCTCGTGGCCTTGAGCCGATGGATCATCTGCTCAAACACGTCTTTGCTCGTGTGCTGAGGCTCCCACGTGGGAAGCGCCTGCTTGATTCGATCGTTCGATGCCAGGAACGGATACTTGAAGAAGTCCACGAACGAAGGTGGAATTTCGACGTTCGGCATTTTCAGGCGCCACATGCCGCTCGTCAGACCGGTGAAGGATTCCTCGCGCACCCCTCGGACCTCAAGACCCGCGAGCGCCGCACATTGGTGCCAAGTGATTTCTCCGTCTGGCGTCAGGTTGAAGACCCCGGGCTGCTGCGTTTCGAGCAGCTGCGCGATGCCCTCGACCGCATCGTCCACGTGGATGAACTGTGTCGGCTGATCACCGGTGCCGAAGTCGGGGAAAAACGCCTGGCTCTCCCACATACGAACGAGGTGGTTGTCCGCGCCAGGACCGAAGACTGTGCACGGTCTGATGATCGTCATCGTCCGCTGGCGATGAAGCGTCGCCCAGAGCTGCGCGATGCGGTCGGCCTCCGCCGCGTGGCGGGCGTAGACGTAGCGCGCGTGGCCGTGGACGGGCTGAGACTCGCTGATCGGCACCGGATTGTTCGGCCAGGGGCCATACGCCATCGTCGCCGAAGTCACAGCTACGCGCCCGATTCCGGATGCCGCCGCTGCCGCGAGCACGTTGAACGTTCCGTTGACGTTGGTGTCGTACATGTCGGGTTCGTCGTGCGTCGGGTCGACCACGAAAGCCATGTGCAAAAGCACGTCAGGGCGCTCTTCAACGATCGTCGCGGTCAGCGCATCGGCTTCACGCACGTCGAGTTGACGATATGAGCTGCCTTGCGGCTGGAACTCCGGCGGACGCAGATCCGCATTTACGACGGCGTCGGCCTTCTTGCCGGCAGCGAGCCGCTCAACTACACGCGATCCGACATATCCAGATCCGCCGGTGACCAAATACCGCAACTCACGCCTTTCGCCGAGGTTTTTACTAAAGACTGGGTCATAAAGGATTCCGTGATCCCGTCGATAAAAGAAAACATAGAACTAACGGATCAACCACGCGATTGCGGTTGGTGGAACGTTCTAGAAAAGGGCCCCTTCGGGGGCCCTTTTTTTTCAACCTCTGACCTTGCAGGTAGAGGCGACGACCGGAATCGAACCGGTGTAAACGGCTTTGCAGGCCGCTGCGTAACCATTCCGCCACGTCGCCAAGTCGGGGTGAATTCCATCTTCCCCCGCGGGCAGCAAGGTTAGTGGACGCGAAATCTGCGACTTGGTCGCCCGCCCGAATGCAGGCCACACCCCCCGTCGTTCGCGCGGCTACAATCCTCGGTACCTCGCGGATGTAGCTCAGTTGGCTAGAGCGTCTGCTTGCCATGCAGAAGGTCGAGGGTTCGAGTCCCTTCATCCGCTTCACGCCGTGCCGGGCCCGAAACGCCCGGCCAAACAGCACAGTTCAGAGCGCGGCCGCGTCGAGAGCCTGATTGACCAATGCGTCGGCGTCTTTGTTCTCAGCTCGTGGAACCGAACGAATTCTCCACGTTTCAAATTCACCGAAGGCGGCGACCGCCTGGGCGTACAGCGGCTTCATGTCCGGGTGCTTGACCTTGTAGTCGCCATTCACCTGCTTCTGTACGAGTTCCGAGTCGTTCACGACCTCCACCTCGCTGGCGCCCAACTCTTTTGCGCGTTCTAGGCCGAGAATCAACGCTTTGTACTCGGCGACGTTGTTGGTCGCCACGCCGATCGCTTCCTTGGCGTCGGCGATGACCTCGCCCTCGGGAGTGCTCAGCACAGCAGCGATCGCCGCTGGGCCGGGATTCCCGCGCGCACCTCCGTCGACGTGGACGATCAGTTTCATTGCGGCTGATCGTCGCCGACCGGCAGGTCGGAAGATTTCTGAGGCGATTGCGTCGACGCCTGGGCATTTTCCGCGTCGATCAGGAACAGGCGGCCGAAACCGTCGGCGGCGGCATTCCAATCGGAGATTCGCCCGACGAGTTCGGCGACATCGTTGCCACGACCGGATTGCTCGACGGGCTCCGTCGCATCGCCGAGCGTTACGCGGTACGAGTACCAGGCGATGTCCCAGCCGACGATCACCTCCACCGTGCCGTCATCGTTGTTCAGCGCAGCGACCTGCGGATCACCGAGTGACCGCGTCAGTCCAGCGATCGTCCGCGGGAACTGCGAGAGGTTGAAAAGTTCGATTCCCTGGTCGAGGCGTGCCTCTGGCTCGGTCGGTTCGGCGCGCACGTCGCGCGTCGGTGGCGGCGGGATTTCTGCTGCGTCGCGGTCGCGACGCCTTGACGGCCGTTCACGACGATGGCCAGGACGATCTGAACCTCCGGCGAACTCCTCCGACTCATCCGCCTCTACGCCACCAAAGAAGTTGCTGACTCGTCGGAACAAGCCGGCCCGTTCACCGCGCATCGGGCGTAGCTGAACGATTTCCTCACCTTCGCGTTCGCGCGCCCAGCGCACACGCTCGGCGCGCGGGATGCATAGCTCGCAGACCGCCCGTCGCGTCGAATCCGGCGTGACGTACCAGTTGACTGATTCGCCCTGCAGCAGCCGTCGTCCGCAGATCGAGCAGGTTTCCGGGTCAACCTTCGGTCGGAGTTCTTTTACATCCATGCGCTGAAAAATAGCCACCCCGCACAGGAGCGCGATCGCAGGTGGCTACCGACGGGCAACGGCCCGCCGGAACGATCCTAAAAGTCCTCGTCCTCCTGGAGGCGAGACTTCAGACGCAGCACGGCCTTGGTGTGCAGCTGGGATACGCGGGATTCGGTCACGCCAAGAACTTCGCCGATCTCGCGAAGAGTGAGGTTTTCGTAGTAGTACAACGCGACGACGAGCTTCTCACGCTCGGGGAGTCGGCTGATCGCTTCAGCGATCTGTTCCTTGACGTTGACTGCGTCAAAGGACTTCTCGGGATCGGCCGCGTTCGGGTCCTCGATCGTGTCGAGCAAAGAAACCTGGCCTCCCGACGAGTCGGACACCGACCAGAGCTCGTCGAGCGCGATCACTGCCGACGATGAAATCTGCTGAATGTGGTCCTGAAGCTCGTCGGTCGTGACCTCTAGTTCGTCTGCCAGTTCCTGATCGGTCGGCGCTCGGTGAAGTTTGTGTTCGAGCTTCGCGTTGGCCCGTTCGAATTCGCGGGCGCGCATGCGCACGGAACGCGGTACCCAGTCCATCGACCGCAGTTCGTCGATGATCGAACCCTTGATGCGACTCATCGCGTACGTTTCGAACTTGATTTCGCGCGACGGTTCGAATCGCTCGATCGCGCTGATCAGGCCGGTCAATCCATACGAGATCAGGTCGGCGTCGTCCACATAGCTGGGCAGACCGGCACCCATCTTTCCGGCGACGTACTTGACCAACGGCGAGTACGCGAGGACCAGTCGCTCCCGGGCATGCCGATCCCCGTCGGCCTTGTACTTCTTCCAGAGATCGCGCAGCTCGACGTCGCCGAACTCAGCGCCGATTCGGCGGCTGCGGCTCCTGGCCCGGGCGGTTGCCTCGGGCTGGACCTCGGCCTCGGCCTCGGTCGGTGTCTCGCTTTTTGCCTCGCTGCTCATGCTCTTGGGTGCGCCTTCCCGTACTGCACACGTAGTCGGGCAGACTCTACCCGAGTGTAAATCTGTGTGGCTGATATTGACCGGTGACCCAAAAGTTCCTGCACGGAACGCAGATCGGCGCCGCCGTTGAGCAGGTGAGTCGCGAAACTGTGACGCAGACTGTGGGGGGAGACGCCGGCAGCAACCCCCGCCTGCGTGAGACAGGTTTGTAGGCGCCGCCGGACGTCGCTGGGCTGGAGCTGCCGCCCAGACTTAGTGAGGAACAGGCTCGCGTTTGATTGGCCGTTGCCGCTGCCTTGCAGCATCGGCCTGCCCCGGTCCAGGTATTTGCGCAACGACCGCACCGCGTGCTCACCTACGGGCACGAATCGCGTACGTCCACCCTTTCCTTCCACGCGGACCTGTTCCTCATCGATATCTACGGAGTTGGTGTCGAGCTGGATCAATTCGCTGGCGCGGAGTCCACACGCATACGTCAACTCGAACATCGCACGATCGCGCATCTGCAGTGGCGTCGAGGACGGGATGCCATCGAGCAAACGCAGTACTTCGCTTTTGTTCAGAACTCTTGGAAGGTCGCGTGACTGCTTCGGCGATGTGATCAGTTCCGCGATGTTTTGGCTCACCTCACCGCGCTCGACCAAAGTTGAATAGAAGGTCCGAACGCTGGCGAGCTTGCGGGCGAGACTCGATGCGGCCAGCCCGTCAGCACTGAGTTGCTGCACGAACCGGCGCAGGGTCCTGAGGTCGAGCGCAGTCGACTGGAGGTCGCGCTCGCACGACCAGCACGCCAGCTGTGAGATATCCGCCACGTACGCCCGACGTGTGGCATCGGCCAGTCCGCGACGACGCAGCGCAAGCTCGAAGCGATCGAGGTCAAACTGCCATGCCGAGCCACAATGAGTAGGCGGTAGTTCACCTCGCTCATGCATCGGGACTACGGACGTTGACGCAGCGGCGCCGTCGACGATCATCCGATGAATACCGGAGTGCCGACCGGCACTCGGTCGTAGAGGTCGATGACCTGTTCCGGAATCATGCGAATGCAGCCGTGTGACGCGTTGCTGCCGATCGAACCGACGTCGGCTGTTCCGTGGATCCCGACTCCGTCGTAGATCCCCAGCCAGCGCGCCTTCAGCGGATTGTCGGGACCCGGCGGGATTACCTTGCCGGCCAAATCACCAGCCCAATCACTGTTGGGAACGTTCCACGCAGGGTTGACGGCCTTGTTGGCGATCGAGTAAAGGCCCGCCGGAGTGTCCAAACCGACCTTGCCGACGGCGATCCCATACTTCTTAGAGAGTTTCAGGTTCTTGTAGAGGCGCAGCTTGTAGCCCTTGCGGTCGACGACGATGATCGTGCTGTACTTGTCGGCAAGCTGGTCCTTCGTGACCTTTGCCTTGGTGGTCTTGACTGGCAGCTTGATTCGTCGCGAGACCGTCGGATCTTGCAAGCGCTTGTTGATCTGCTGCGTCAAACGGGCTTGACGCACCGCCAGTCCGGGTTTTTCGTCGACCTCGCCGATTCCCGTGGCGCTGTATTTGATCGCGGCATCGACCGGCGCCCGATCGTAGGACCGTCCTACGCTGCGAACGAATCGCCGCACGGCCCGGTCGGAGTAGGTGATTTCGATCGGGACTGTTATGTCGCGACGCTGGCCGACAGCACTGCGCACCGCATTGGCCACGAAGAACCCCGAATTGCTCTCGTCGAGCGCTTCGGCGACCATGCCATCGATGTCGATGTGCACCTTCGATTTCGACGGCTTGAGCGTGCGGGTTTTGCCCTCGTAGCTCACCACAATCGGCCGCTGGACCGTTTCCTGCAACTCATCCTCGAGTCGCGTCTTTGCGGCTGCAGAAGAAAGTCCGGAGACGTCGATTCCGCCGATCGTCACGCCCTTTGCGACCTTGTCATTCTGCGTCTGGTCGAACGCGAATGCGCCAAGCAAAAACAGCAGGAGCACTCCTGCTGCGTACGTGATCCAACGATTGCGTTTCATCTGTTCATAGTTTCGACGTTGAGGGCAGCGACATGGGTCGCATGAAACTGACATTGCGCATCTGCCCGGCGTCGCTCTTGTCGGTATTACGGGCGATTCCGTTCATTGGTTAACTTAGAGACAATCTGCACAGGTTGATCCGGCACGCCGATTATCCCGAAGAACCCGGCGTGTACGCCGCCCCGCCAACTACATTCTCCAGCGTGCGATCCAAGGAAGATGTACGTAACGATGTCTGGCGCTCGATGGACCATCAGGGCGTCTCGCGGTTTCCCGGGGCGGAAGGCCGTATTCCCAACTTTGCCGGCGCGAAGATGGCCGCCGAACGCCTCACCCGCCACCACTACTGGCAGGACGCCGAGGTTCTGAAGGTCAATCCCGATTCGCCGCAGACACATGTGCGTCGTCTGGCGCTGGAGTCCGGCAAGTCATTGGTGATGGCCGTTCCACGCCTGCGCGAGGAACATCCGTTTCGGCTGCTCAATCCAAAGAAGATGACCAAGGACGAGATTCGCGAGGCAGCGACGATCAAGGGCGCCCTCAAGCACGGTGAGGTTCTCGATCTCGAACAGGTTCCAAAACTCGACCTGGTGCTCACCGGCGCGGTCGCGGTGAATCTGAAGGGCGCGAGGATCGGCAAGGGAAGTGGCTTCTCGGACCTCGAATACGCATTGCTGCACGAGACCGGCAAGGTCGACGACGAAGTGCCGGTCTGCACCACCGTTCATCCGATTCAGATATTGCGCGAGAACCTGCTTGTCACCGCGCACGACATCCCTGTCGACCTGCTTGCCACCCCGCGAGCCGTGATCGAGGTCGAGGGCGAATACCCGCGCAACAACGGGATCCTCTGGGACCACCTCCAGCCGCCCCAGATTCACGAAATCCCGGTGCTTGAGCGCTGGGGTTATGCGGCCTAATCCGTCCTAGTTTGTAACGGCACCGATCGACGCGGACGATACGTGCCGCGAGTATTTGCCCAATACACCGCGTGTGTACAGCGGGGGCGGTGACTGGTACTCGGCGACGCGCTTGGCTATCTCGTCGTCGCTGAGCTGAACGTTCAATTCGCGCTTGGCCACATCGAACACGACGATGTCGCCCTCCTGAACCGCCGAGATCGGTCCGCCGAGCGCCGCCTCCGGAGCCACGTGACCGGCCATGAATCCATGAGTTGCACCGGAGAACCGCCCATCCGTCAGCAACGCGACTTCTTCGCCGAGACCCTCGCCGACCAACGCAGCGGTGACCTGCAGCATCTCGCGCATTCCGGGGCCGCCGGCCGGACCTTCGTTGCGGATGACGACGACGTCGCCAGGCTTGATTTCGTTCTTTTCGACCGCGGCAAAAGCGAGCTTTTCAGATTCAAACACCCGTGCCGGACCCTCGTGGAAAACACGTTCATGCCCGGCTAGTTTCACGACGCAGCCTTCCGGCGCGAGGTTGCCTTTGAGGATCGCGATGCCACCGGTGGCCTTGAGCGGAGCATCCAGTGCGGTGACGACCTGCTGGCCTGCAGTCTCTTGAGCGTCACGCGCATAGTCGGCGGCGGTGTTGCCCTCGATGCGAATGCAGTTCTCGTTCAGTAGTCCCGCCTCGAGCAGTCGATTGGCCACGACCGGAACTCCACCGGCGTCCCAGAAATGCTTGGCGAGAAAACGACCGCCCGGCTTCAGGTCGCAGGTCAGAGGTGTCTTGCTGCTGATCTCGTCAAACTCCTCGATCTTCAGGTCGATCTCGGCCTCGTACGCGACTGCCAATAGATGCAGAACCGCGTTAGTCGAACCGCCGCTCATGCAGACCGACGCGATCGCATTCTGAATCGACTCCTTGGTAATGACGTCGCGCGCGAGAAGACCGCGTTTGAGCACGTCCACGACCAATCGCCCCGCGTCCTCGGCGACTTGTTTGCGCGCGCCGACTTCGGCGGGGACCATCGCGCTGCCGGCAGGTGAGATGCCGAGCACTTCGAAGGCCATTGCCATCGTGTTGGCCGTGAACTGCCCGCCGCACGCCCCGGCTCCCGGAGATGCGGCGTTCTCGATGTCGAGCAGCTGCTGATCGGTGATGTTGCCTACGGCGTGTGCGCCTACCGCTTCGAAGACGTCCTGGATCGAGATCTCCTCGTCGTTCAGCTGTCCCGGCAGGATCGAACCGCCGTAGAGCATCACGGACGGCAGGTTGAGACGCGAAAGCGCCATCACTGTGCCGGGAATCGTCTTGTCACAACCGGAGATCGCGATCACCGCATCGAACGCATGGCCGCGGCTGACCAGCTCGATGCTGTCTGCGATCACCTCGCGACTGACCAACGAGGTGCGCATGCCCTCGTGACCCATGGTGATTCCGTCGCTGATTGCGACTGTGTTGAATTCCATCGGTGTCGCGCCCGCAGCCCGGATGCCGTCTTTGACGGCAGCGGATACGGCGCGCAGATGAAAGTTGCAGGGCATCGTTTCGGTCCACGTATTGGCGACGCCGACGATCGGTTTGGCCAGTGCTTCGTCGTCGAACCCGATTCCTTTGAGGTACGCGCGCGCCGCTGCACGCTCCGGGCCATCGAGAAGTTCACTACTGATCTTGCGTGTGTCAAATTCTGATTCAGGGGTCATGGTGCGCGATCTTAGTGCTTGGCTGTCTTTCGTCTGAGTCGTCGTGGCGCGTTTCGCTGACCTGTGAGGATCACTGTTCAATCACTCTGTAGCCGCCTCCTTGCTCACGTTTCACAACCCCGGCGAGTTCCAGTTCGCCGAGCGTCCGTACGATTTCGCGAACGCCACTACCGGGCAGGCCGTTGGCGATCTCGCGCGGTGACGAGTCGCCGGCTGCGACCAACGCGAACACGTCGGCCCTGAGGCCTTCAAGCGCGGGGATTGATGCGATTCCCTGCGGCGGCCGTCCGAATTCGATTGCGAGCGTGTCGAGTACGTCGGCAATATCGCGTATCACGACCGCTTCATCACGGCTGAGCATCGCGTTTGGGCCAGCGCTGAGTGGCGAGGTCACCGGACCGGGTATCGCGCCGACTGCTGATCCGATCTGCTCAGCAAAATCCATGGTGTGACGAGCGCCGGAACTCTCGGTGCCCTCGACGAACACACTCAGCGAGCTCAAGCCGGCGATCACGCGGTTTCTGGCGACGAAGGCCCATCGCTTCGCGCTGGTGCCGGGCGGGTTTTCCGAGACAACGCAGCCAACGCCGGCGATCTGCTCGTGGAGTCGCCGGTGCGACGGTGGATATGCGACGTCCGGACCACCCGCGAGCACAGCGATCGTCCGCCCGCCGCCCTGCAGCGCTCCGCGATGCGCGGCCCCGTCGACTCCGAGCGCCATTCCACTGACGGCGACCAGGCCCAACGCGGAAGCCTCGTTGCCGAGCGAGTAGGCGACTTCCCTTCCGTAGGACGAGGCCCGCCTGGCGCCGACGATCGCGACCGCTTCGGAGTGCTCGAGCGATGCCAGCAGTGAGGCATTGCCGATTCCGTAGACGACGGGCGGAGTGTCTTCGAGGAGCGAGAGTCGATTCGGGAACTCAGGTGAGTGGATGCAAACCGTCCAAACCGATCCGAATCGCTCGTCGGCGGACTCGAGCAGATCTTGCATCTGTCGCTCCATCCGTTGATCGACCTCTGGATGGAGCCGCGTGAGCTGCTCGTGCATTTCCCGCGTGTCCAGCCGCAGCAGGGCGGCGGCATCTACAGTTCGGCTGAAAGTGGCTTCCGCGTACCGAAGCGCCTCCGATCGCAGAACCGACGCCCGAAGGCAGGCATTGCACGCCGGTCCGATCATGCCACCGATGTCATGTCGATCGCGCGGAATGCGAGCGCCTCTGCCATGTCGGCCTCATCGATCGTCGCGCGATCGTCGAGATCTGCGATCGTCCGTGCGACGCGCAGGGCACGGTCGTAACCGCGAAGAGAAAGTGCGCCGTTTCGATAGGCCTCTCCCAGCTGCAGCCGAACCGCGTCCGGGGGGTCGAGAAACCGACGCGTCTGTGCTCCGTCCATCTGCCCGTTGCAGTATGCGTCGATCGTCTCGTATCGTCGCGCCTGTCGCTCGCGAGCGAGCTCGACGCGGCCTCGAACAGTCGCCGAATCAGTCACCGGCCCGGACTCCACCTCTGCCGGCGTCGGGCGATCGACCCGGCAGTGCATGTCAAACCTGTCGAGCAATGGCCCCGAGAGACGCCGTTCGTAGCGCGCCACCTCTGTCGCAGAGCATCGGCACCGCCGGTCGCCCGCCCCGCACGGACATGGGTTGGTGGCGGCCACAAGCATGAAACGGGCCGGATAGACGAATGTTCTCTGCCCGCGAGTCACGGCGATCGTCCCCGCTTCGAGCGGTTGTCGGAGCGACTCAAGTGTTCGCGTCGAGAATTCAGCCAGTTCGTCCAGGAACAACACGCCATTTGTGGCCAGCGTGACTTCCCCCGGCATCGGGGTTCGTCCGCCCCCCGTCAATCCCGATGCGCTGATCGAATGGTGCGGCGCGCGAAATGGGCGTTGCCCGACCAGGCCGTCTGAGCGCAAAAGCCCCGTGATGCTTTGCACGCGAGTGACCTCCACCGCCTCCGCCTGTGAAAGCGCCGGGAGGATCGACGGCAAGCGCCTGGCGAGCATCGTCTTACCGCAACCGGGAGGACCCTTGAACAGCACGTGGTGTCCGCCTGCAGCGGCGATCTCAAGAGCTCGAAGACTGAACTCGTGACCGCGCAGATCTTGCAGGTCAGGGCCCGCGACTTGGTCGCGAACCGCGAGATCCGCCTCGGGAACAATCGGCCGCTCGCCGTTCGCGACTCGTAAAAGATCAGACAGCCGTGCGATCGGGACTACGTGATCGGCGCTGACGAGCGCCGCCTCCCCACCGTTCGCTGCCGGTACAACGAGTGGACCTCGCCCGTCGCAGACCGCACGCTCCGCGATCGCAAGTGTGCCGTGAATCGGTCGTACGCCACCGTCGAGCGAGAGTTCACCGACAAACGCGGCTTCACGCAGCCAGGACGCCTCGATTTGGCCACTTGCGGCCATCACAGCTGCGGCAATCGCGAGATCGAACGACGGCCCAGCCTTTTGCAGATCTGCCGGAGCGAGATTTGCCGTGATCCTGCGTTGCGGGAACTCGAACCCTTCGTTCAGCAACGCTGCGCGCACGCGCTCGCGGGATTCTCGTACGGCGGTGTCCGGGAGTCCGACGATCGAGAAGGCCGGTAGTCCGCTGCGAATGTCAACCTCGACGGTGACCGGGCGGGCGTCGATTCCCTCGATCGCATATGTCGTCGCTTTGGCCAGCACAATGAGCAGAATGCCGCCGGTCGCGTTACGCGACAAGACCGATTTCGAAGAATTCTGCGATCACGGTGCGACAAAAGTTTCACGACATCTACGCGCGCGGAAATCGTCGTGAAATCACTGCACAATCGTTCGAATTCGGTCTTGTTCTGCAACACGGTCATGGCCAAGATCGATCGATGGACCCTGCAGTCAAGCGTGACCCACGGCACACGATCGGTGCAATTGGTGAAGCCGCAGTGCGCGAACACGTAGCCGCATTGAAATGGTTGCTGGTCGACTACAACGTCCGTTGGCGCGACGGCGAGTTGGATGTAATCGCGCTCGACCGACGAACTCTCGTCTTCATCGAGGTGAAGACGCTTCGCGCGCGGCACAGTACGGGAAGACCTGCGTTCTCTCCGTTTGAATCGATCGGCCTGCGCAAACAAGGCCAACTACGTCGGCTCGCTCGCCGATGGCTGTCAGAGGATCTGCGTAGGCAGCATCGCGACGCAGAGCTGCGCTTCGAATCGATCCGCTTCGACGCCTTCGCCGTGACGGTCGACCGTGACGACGTCGTCACTTCGATCGAGCACTTGGAGGATGCCTTTTGAACCGCCTGAGTACTAACGCGCGGCGGTCAGGCGACGAGCTGGAACTGTTCGTACGCGGACGACGCGAACGAGCGACGGTGCAACGCCGTTGGCCCGTGTGCCTGGATCGCCTCTCGGTGCGCGGCAGTCGCATAGCCGACGTGCTGGTCGAAGCCGAACTGCGGATACTTGGCCGAGGCGCGCTGCATGAAGCGGTCGCGCGAGACCTTCGCAACAATCGACGCGGCGGCGATTGCAGCGCTCGTGGCGTCGCCCTTGACGACGGCCTCGCACGGCTCGTCGAGGCCGAACGGCATATACCCGTCGCTGAGCATCACGTCTCCTGTTCCCGCGACGCGGTCGAGCGCGGTACCAAGACAGTGAAGGTTGGTGCGATGGAGCCCGTACTCGTCGATATAGGAAGCCGATCGAACGACCACGGCGACCGCTGTCGCGACGCGCGTGATGTCGCCGAAGAGCGCCTCGCGTCGAGCCGCAGAGAGTTTCTTCGAGTCATTCATGGCTGAGAGCGAGATCAAATCTTCGCGGCTGATCGATTCGTAGTCAAACAGCACGCCCGCGGCGACGATTGGGCCGGCGAGGCACCCGCGACCAGCTTCATCGGTACCCGCAACGCGCTTTCCGCGAGCACGATCAAATTCGACTAGCGGTGATGTTCCTCCCGAACGAGCCATTGGCGGTCAACCTACCGACGGGGTCGGAGGTGATCCGGAGCAACCGGTGCCTTCGAGCGAGCGCCGCGGGCATCCGAATCTGGGTGGATTCGCCGCGCAGAGCAGCCCCCCGCTAGAGACCGCCGATGCGATTTGGTGGCCAGTAGGTCGCGAACGCTTCGCCAATCATGTTCTCTTTCGGGATCGGCCCCCAAAACCGGCTGTCGTCGCTGTTGTTGCGATTGTCGCCAAGCATGAAGTACATACCTTCGGGGATCTTGATCTCCATCGAGAAAGTGCAGGTGATTGCGGTCGTGCGCGAATCGTCACAGCTGTCATCGGGATTGATGTACGGCTCGACCAACTCTTTACCGTTGATGTACGCGTGGCCCTTGATGATCTTCAGGCGGTCTCCCGGCAATCCGATCACGCGCTTGATGAACGCTTGCGATTGCTTGCCCTCGGTGGCGACCGGACAGGGCATGTAGTCGCCGGAGAGATCGTCTGGAAGTTCCGAGATCGACGGCAGCGCGACGTACTTCGTTCCGGGAGCCGGTCCGAAAGATTCACCGTTCTGGATGCCGCATTGTTGCGCCTCGGCGCCCGGCGGCGGGTTGAACACCATCACGTCGCCGCGCTCTGGAGTTCCGAAACGTCCTTCGATGCGATTGGCGAGTACGCGCTGGCCGACGTCAAGCGTCGGCACCATCGAGGGGCTCGGGATTTTGTACGGCTTCACGAGCAAGTACTGGATCGTGAACGCGAAGGCGATCGCCACCACAACGATCATCGCGGTTTCGACCGCGGGGCTCATCTGTTTCTTTGGCGACTCTTCAGGCATTTGCGGGCCAGACTTCTTGCTGTTGGGCGCCTTGCGATCGGCAAACAACGGATGCGACATCTAGAACTAAAGCCCGCCGATGCGATTCGGTGGCCAGTAGGTCATGAAGGCATTGCCGATCAGGTTCTCTTTCGGCACGGGGCCCCAGATCCTGCTGTCGGCGCTGGCATTGCGATTGTCGCCCATCATGAAATAGCTGTCAGGAGCGATCGTGATGTCCAACGAGTAGGTGCAGTCGCTACTGAAAGACCCCTCACGATCGCAGCTGTCCTGCTTGTTCACGTACGGCTCGTCGAGCTGTTTGCCATTGATGTAGACGTGCCCTCGAATCACCTTCAATTCTTCGCCCGGCAGGCCAACCACGCGTTTAATGAAGGCATCTGAGAACTTTCCGGGTGTGCCCCTCGGGCAGGGCATCTTCGCGGCGAGAAGGTCGTCTCCACCGGATTCGTAGATCAGCCCCGGTAGGTACTCCTGCCCGTCACTTACGCCACATTCGCTCGCTTCGGCGCCGGCCGGAGGGTTGAATACGACGACGTCTCCGCGTGACGGAGTGCCGAAACGCCCCTCGACGCGGTTGACCAGCACGCGCTGGCCGATCTCGAGCGTCGGAACCATCGATTCGCTCGGAATCTTGTACGGCTTGACGACGAATGCCTGGATACCGAGCGCAAGTCCGAGGGCAACGGCGACGATTGCCACGAGCTCGATGAACGATTCGCTGTTCGACTTGCGCTTGCCGTCTTCGGGACCGTAACCGTCCGGTGCGCCGTCGAGCTGATCGTTCATCTCGGGCTGCCGACCGGCAGGGCGGGTCAGCTTGCCGGTTCTTCGGGCTTGGCTTCGGAATCGGATTCCGCGTCTGCAGTGGCCTCGGGTTCGGCCGAAGCCTCGTCGGTGGACTCGACCTCGGCCGAGGCGTCCTCAGCAGGTGCTTCCTCGGCAGCTGCTTCCTCAGCAGGTGCGTCCTCAGCGGGTGCTTCGTCGGCCGGCGCCTCGTCAGCAGGCGCTTCAGTCGACACTACCTCGGCGGTTTCCACATTCTCAGTTTCGTCAGTGCCATTTACTTCAGCGTCTGTCTCTTCCGCGCCGGTTTCTTCAACGCCGGACTCTTCAACGATTTCCTCCGGTGCGACGACCTCGGCCTCTTCCTGAGCGCCCTCGGCGTCGAACGCCCCGACTGCTTCGGAATCGAGTGAAGCCTGTTCCTGCGGCGTCCAGGCGCGCTCGCGAACACGCGCGCGCTTGCCGACGCGGTCGCGCAGGTAGTAGAGCTTGGCGCGGCGCACTTCGCCGCGGGCGGCAACTTCGATCTTCTCGATCTTCGTCGAGTGGACCGGGAACGTACGCTCGACACCGACGCCGAACGACTGCTTCCTGACAGTGAAAGTCTCGCGCACGCCGCTTCCCTGACGCTTGAGCACCACACCCTCGAAGACCTGCGTACGGCGACGCGTGCCTTCGACGACCTGGAAGTGAACCCGGACGCGGTCGCCCGAGTCGAATGGCGGCACCTGCTGGAGCTGTGCCTTTTCAAGCTTGTCGATGATCGTGCTCATGGGAAACTTTCTGAAACTGCAGAGAAATTGGGCGAGACGTACTACTGGTCGTTCTTACTGGCCTGAAGGCCGAATGGCAAACAAAAAAATGCACGAGCCGTGCTCGTGCCGCAGGCGCAGGCGAAAACTGGCCTGTGCGCGCTGCAATGGTAGCTAATCCGACTTTTCTCGCTGGTTGCGTCGCGATTCGCTCTGCGCCCGCCGCCACGACTCGATTTCGCCGTGATTGCCTGATACCAACACCTCCGGTATGCCCCATCCGCGAAACTCCGCCGGCCTGGTGTAGTGGGGATACTCCGGTGCGCCGTCGAGCGCCTGGCTGAACGACTCCTCCAAGGCGCTGCGTTCGTCGCCGTGTGCTTCTGGCAGTTTCCGGGTGACGGCATCGATGACGACCATCGCGGCCAGTTCGCCGCCCGAAAGCACGTAGTCGCCGATCGAGATCACGTCGGTCGCAAAATGATCATGTACGCGCTGATCGAAACCCTCGTATCGACCGCAGAGCAAGGTCATAGCCGGCTCCGAAGCAAGCTCGGTGGCCAGCGAATCGGTCAGCGGCCGACCGGTCGGTGACAGCACGACGACGCGGCGCTCCTGCACAAGTTCGACCGGATCCTGCTCGTAGCGCGCGCGAAGCGCCGCCTCGACCACATCGACACGGATCACCATTCCCGCGCCGCCGCCGTACGGGGTGTCGTCCACGCGGTTGTTGGCGATCGGCGTGGTGGCGCGCATGTCGACGGTCTCCAGTGAGAGACCGGTGTCGATCAGATTCTTGATGTGCCGCTGCTCGCGAAACCATTCGAACCACTCTGGAAACAGCGTGAAGACGTCGATCTGCATGACCCTCAGCCTAGATCGAGAAACTCAACGTGGACTGTCACGCGCCCCGCGTCAGGATCTATCGACAGGATTGCGTCTTCCACCATCGGCACGAGCAACTCCTCGCCCTCGCCTTCGCCCGGCGATACCGCGAGCAGATCTACCGATGGTGCGTTCACAAGCCGATCGACGACTCCCAACTGGTCGCCACCCGCCGACACAACGACCAAACCAACGAGATCCTTCGCATACCACTCGCCCTCACCAAGCGGGGTGAGATTCTCACGGCGCGCAAAGACGGACATTCCCCGCATCCGTCCGATCTCTTCGCGGTCGGAAATCTCGGTCAACGCGATCAATGGCCGTTCGTCGGTTCCGCCGCGCGAGGCGAGCGAGTATGGGCTCCCGTCGACCACGAGCTCAAGACCCGCGACCAACGCAGGCGCGTCGATCGAACCCTCCAAATAGAAACCGCCGCGCACGCCATGGGGCTTGCCGATCCGGCCGATCTCGATCAGGTCAGCCTGGTCCGCGTCGGAACCGGCCATCGCGGTGCCCAGATTCAGTCGACGAGGTCGACAACGACTTTGCGGCCGCGTGCCTCGGTGTGTGCGCGAACGATCTGTCGAAGTGCGTTGATCGTGCGACCGCCGCGTCCGATCACCTTGCCGGCTTCATCCTCGGCGACACGCAGTTCGAGGGTGACGGAACCATCCGACTCGTCGAAGCCTTCGACTGTCACTTCTTCGGGCTTGTCGACGAGACCCTTGACAAGGCGTTCAAGCAGATCCTCCATCATCGGCGCATCCGAGTCCGCGGCGCCGCCGGTCACGTCATCGGCGGAGTCAGCCGTCGCCTCGTCCGAAAGGCTGGCCTCTTCGGGCTGCTCGGCCTCGTCGGGAAGTTGGGACTCGTCGGACATCGAAGAGTGTTACTTGGCGGCGACTGCGGCGCCGTCGGTGGGCCGCCCGTCGGCACCAAGGCTCTGAGCCTTCATCAGGTTGAGAACGGAGTCGGTCGGGCGTGCGCCCTTCTCGATCCAGTGCTCCAGGCGGTCCTGCTTCAACGTGATCGTCGAAGGGTCCGTCTGCGGGTTGTAGGTGCCGACGTTCTCGATCACGCGACCATCGCGCGGGGACGTTTTGTCCGCCACGACGACTCGCCAGATCGGGTTCTTCTTGCTACCCACTCGTGTAAGTCTGATGCGTACCACGGGGGTGAGAGTACCAGCCAGTTTCAGGCTTTCTAGCGACCGCCGAGCATCTGCGAGATGTCCGGCATGCCCTTCCCGCCCTTGGCAGTCATCCGTTTCATCATCTTCTTCATTTCGGCGAACTGCTTGATCAGCTTGTTCACCTGCTGCACGCTTGTGCCCGACCCCGCCGCAATCCGCTTGCGGCGCTTGCCGTTGATGATCTTCGGGTTGCTGCGCTCCTTCGGCGTCATCGACAGCACAATCGCCTGGATGCGATCGAGCTCGCGTTCGTCGATGTTGACGTTCTTCAAGGCTTTTTTGTCGATTCCGGGCATCATGCCGAGGATGCTCGAGAGCGACCCCATCTTTCGCATCATCTTCATCTGGTCGAGAAAGTCGTCGAACGTGAACTCGTTTTTCCGCATCTTGCGCTCCATCTCGAGCGCCTGGTCTTCGTCTATCTCGCGTTCGGCCTTTTCGATCAGCGTCATCACGTCGCCCATGCCGAGAATGCGGTCGGCCATACGATCTGCGTGGAAGACCTCGAAGGCGTCGAGCTTTTCGCCGACGGAGGCGTACATGATCGGCTTGCCGGTAACTGCCTTGATCGACAGCGCCGCACCACCTCGGGCGTCGCCGTCGAGCTTGGTCATGATCACGCCGTCGAAGTTGGCAGTTTCGGCGAACTGCTCGGCGACGTTGACCGCGTCCTGACCGGTCATCGCGTCAACAACAAGCAGGACGTTGTGCGGCTTGATCTCCTTGCGGATCTTGCCGAGCTCCTCCATCAAGTCGCTGTCGACGTGCAGGCGACCGGCGGTGTCGACAATCAGGACGTCGTCGAGATTCTGAATCGACTGGTCGACCGCCCACTTGGCGATCTTCACCGGATCCGCATCCGCGCCCTGTTCGTAGACGTTGGCCCCCACCTGACCGCCCACGACCTTCAGCTGGTCGATCGCGGCCGGGCGATATACGTCACAGGCGGCGATTCCGACCTTTTTGCCCTGACCCTTGAGCATCAACGCGAGCTTGCCGCAGTTGGTCGTCTTACCCGAACCCTGGAGGCCGGCCATCAGGATGATCGTCGGCGCGCTCTGCGAAAAAACGATCTCGCGCGCAGTGCTGGATCCCTTTTGCCCGCCCATCAAGGCAGTCAACTCTTCGTTGACGATCTTGACGACCTGTTGACCCGGATTCAGTGCGGTAAGTACATCCTGGCCAAGTGCGCGGGCCTTGACGGTCGCTGTGAACTCCTTGACGACCCTGAAGTTGACGTCGGCTTCGAGCAACGCGAGACGGATGTCACGCATCGCCTTGTTGACGTCGTCCTCGGTCAGCTTGCCGTGCGAGCGAACGTCGGCAAGCGTCTCCTGCAGTCGATCTGAAAGTGCTTCAAACATGCGGCGCTGACGTTAGCGGCGCAGAACGGAGTTGCCTCCGGCGTCAGGCGTTCAGGATCCCGAGGGCCTTCCGCTGCCCTTGCCGTCGTCCAGATGCCCGAGTCGCTCTGAAATGCCACTGAGCACCTGTGTGAACTCGCCCGGGATGATCCAGGTCGACTGGGTCTCGCTGTTGGCCAGTGCCTCGAGCGCTTCGACGTATTTGTACGTCACCAGCGGCAGGTCAGGGTTACCGGCATGGATCGCGTCGAAGACGGCTTGGATCGCCTGCGCCTCACCCTCGGCTTCAAGAATTTGCGCCTGGCGATCACCTTCCGCAGTGAGGATCGCGGCCTGCTTCTGACCTTCTGCAGTGAGGATCTGCGACTGCTTGACGCCTTCTGCAGTGAGAATCGCGGCGCGACGGTCGCGCTCTGCGCGCATCTGTTTTTCCATCGCCTCTTGGATCGTTGTCGGCGGGTCGATCGCCTTGAGTTCGACGCGATTAACTCGGACGCCCCATTTGCCGGTCGCCTCGTCGAGCACGATGCGAAGCTGATTGTTGATCTCATCGCGGCTGGTCAGCGCCTTTTCGAGTGTCAGTCCGCCGATCACGTTTCGCAGCGTCGTGGTCGTCAGTTGCTCGATCGCCTGCAGGTGATTGGCAATTTCGTAAGTCACGGCGCGCGCGTCGTTGATCGTGTAGTAGAGCACCGAGTCGATCTGCACGACGACGTTGTCCTCTGTGATCACCGGCTGCGGCGCAAAACTGACGACCTGCTCGCGCATGTCGATCAGCGGGCGAAGACGATCCACGAACGGGACGAGCAGTGCGAGACCCGGCGAGAGCGTGCGGCTGTAGCGGCCAAGCCGCTCGACCACTCCTGCCTTCGACTGCGGAACGATGCGAACCGCTCGAATCCCGACGAGAACGACGAACACACCAAAAATGATCAGTACGACTGTCATGCATCTGCTCCTTCGGAGGGATTGGTTGAGAGCGGTTCCACCACGACCGTTGCGCCGGCCACCTTGACGACTCGAACGTGCTCGTTGGCGGGGATGGATGCGATCGAATCGACGGGTCTGGCCGTCCAGTTATCTGATTCGAAGCGTACGAGTCCCAGCTTGTCGTGCGTCAGTTCCTCGAGGACGAAGGCTTCTTTGCCGATCAACGCATCGACGTTCGACACGAGCTCGGGATCGCCGCGGCGATATTTCTCTGCCACCGGGCGGAGTGCGAACATCGACGCCACGCCGAGTACGACGAAAACCGCCATTTGCAGCTCTACCGATCCGCCGAGCGCTGCTACCACTGCGGCGACGATCGCCGCGAGCGAGAGCGGTCCGAAAATGAACACCGTGAAGACGGCGAGTTCGATACCGGCCAGGATGACGGCGGCGATTATCCAGTAGATCCAGTCGGCCATGTAGTGATTATTTAGCAGGGTCCGGCGGAGCGACAGGCGGAGAACAGGCGATCGGTTCGACCGCGGACGACCGAATTCACTCGAAAATCACTCTGCGATCAACGCCCGCGCGAAGTCCGAGGCGTCGAAGGGGCGAAGATCCTCCAACTGCTCGCCGATGCCGATCAGCTTGACCGGGATGCCCAGTTCATCGGCGATCGCGAGCGCGATGCCGCCCTTGGCCGTGCCGTCGAGTTTGGTCAGAACGATCCCGGTCACGTCGACCGCCTCCGAGAACAGCTTCGCCTGGCGTACGCCGTTCTGCCCAGTCGTGGCATCGACGACGAGCAGCGTTTCATGCGGTGCGCCGGGCAGTTGCTTCTCGATGACGCGGCGGACCTTTTTCAGTTCTTCAAGCAGATTCTCCTGTGTGTGCAAGCGCCCGGCTGTGTCGATCAACGCGACGTCGGTGCCGCGAGATATGGCTGCAGAAACCGCGTCGAAAGCGACTGCGCCCGGGTCAGACCCCTGTTCACCGCGTACGAAATCGGAGTCGTTGCGCCTCGCCCACTCACCGAGCTGCTCGGTTGCAGCAGCGCGGAACGTGTCGGCGGCGCCGAGCAGCACGGACTTGCCGAATTCGTTTTTGAGGTGCCACGCGATCTTTCCGATCGTGGTCGTCTTACCAGTTCCGTTCACGCCGCAGACCATCACGACGGTCGGCGAATGACGCAAATCGATCGTCTGCTCTCCGACGTTCGCGGTGTCGGCGAGGAGTTCTTCGAGCCGCGCGACGATGGCGTCACCCCCGGCGACCTCCCCCTCTTCGACCTCCGTTTCGAGGCGTCCGACGACGCGTGCCGTGGTGGTGGCCCCGACGTCCGCGAAGATCAGCAGTTCTTCAAGGCGTTCCCAGGTTTCATCATCGAGCGAATCGAACAGCGTCGATCGCAGCTCGGCGCCAAAGGCCTGCCGCGTCTTGCCGAGCGAGTCGCGAAGCCGTGAAAACATTCCGCGACGGCGAACGGCGACCTGCTCCTCCGGTTCATCGACCACAACCGGTTGATCGGTCAGAAAAAGTTCGTTCCATTCGCGCGGCACGCGGTGATGTTATGCGCGAACAGCTCACGTCCAGCAATGCGTTCAAGAGCAATCGGACGGGCTGCCGATCAGTACGGTAAGAATCTACGTCTACACCGGTCGTTTGCTCGACCATCGAAAACTTACGAAAGGCGCCCCAAGTGTCCATTGCATTGATCGTGATCGGAGTTCTCGTACTCCTGATCATCCTCTACGTCGTCGCCATCTACAACGGGTTGATCAAGCTGCGCAACCGCGCTGAAGAAGCGTTCTCTGACATCGACACGCAACTCAAGCGTCGGCACGACCTGATCCCGAACCTCGTCGAGACCGTCAAGGGCTACGCCACGCACGAGCGCCAGACGTTCGACAGCGTGACGCAGGCACGCACCAACGCCGTGAATGCACAAGGTCCGCAGGCTCAAGCTGCAGCGGAGGGCATTCTTGGCCAGGCTCTTGGTCGCCTCTTCGCAGTCGCAGAGGCATATCCAGACCTCAAGGCCAACGAGAACTTCCTCCAGCTTCAGAACGAGTTGACGGACACCGAGGACAAGATTCAGGCCAGCCGTCGTTTCTACAACATGAACGTGCGCGACCTGAACATCAAGGTGCAGTCCGTGCCGAGCAACATCGTCGCGAACATGGCGAACATCACCGAGCGCGAGTTCTTTGAGCTCGAGGATCCGGGCGACCGCGAAGTGCCGGACGTGTCGTTCGCAGGCACCTCACCGCCGCCGGGTTCACCCCCTGCTGCCGCACCTGCCGCCCCCGCTCCGACCAGCCCGCCTCCCTCGGCTCCGCCGACCGGATCTGACCCTCCCGGTCCGCCGACGGTCTAGCGGACGCACGATCTCGGAGCGTCAATGTACGAACAGATAACCAGCAACAAGCGCAAGTCGTGGCTGCTGATGAGCGGGTTTTTGCTCGTCTACACGGTGATCGCGTATGCGTTGTACCTGTGGGTCGGGCCGGTAGGCACCTTTGTAGTCGCCGCAATCGCAATCGGCATGGTGCTCGCCTCGCTGTTCGGCGGCGATGACCTCGCAGTCGCACTTGCCGGCGGAAAGAAGGTCGAGAAGAAAGAAGACGCGCCGGAGCTCTGGCGGATGGTCGAGAACCTGTCGATCACGGCCGGCGTACCGATGCCACGTCTATACATCTCGAACGATCATTCACCGAATGCCTTCGCAGCCGGCCGCACGCCGGAGCAGGCGCTGATCTGCGTCAATCGAGGACTGCTCGAGGTGCTCGACGACCAGGAGCTGTACGGCGTTCTGGCGCACGAAATGGCACACATTCGCAACCTCGACGTGCGACTGATGACGTACGCGGCCGTGCTCGCCGGATCGATCGCCCTGATCGCGCAGCTGCTCACATACACGCTCTGGTTCGGCGGCGGCAATCGCAACAACAGCGGGGGTGGAAACATCATCGCGCTCGTGGCCGTCCTGCTTACGATCGTCCTGGCGCCGATTGCCGCGACGATCATTCAGTTGTCGATCAGCCGCAAGCGCGAGTACGTGGCCGATGCGTCCGGCGCCGAACTCACGCGCTACCCACAAGGACTGGCCTCTGCGCTGAATCAGATCTCCGGCAACATGGTTGCCACCGACAGACCTGAGGAGGCGATCGCCCACATGATGATCGCGCCATCGTTGAATGCGAAGGGCAAAGCCTCGACGCTGTTCGCGACGCATCCGCCGACGGAGGAGCGCGTGGCATTGCTCACCGAGATGGCGGGCGGAATAAACCACAAACACGACCGGCCGGTCGGCAGCTACTTCAAGCTGCCGTCGGCCTGACCGCGAGCAGCAGCCATCCAGTAGCGATTGCGAGCCCGGTGAGCGAGGCCGCGCCGAAGAGATCGGCGTGCGACCCGTCGTTCGCGGCGTTGATGTCGAACCAGTGGTTGACCGCGTGAAACGTCGTGACGGCGAAGGCCGTCGCCACGGCACCGACACGGAGTGAGGTCCACTTGGCAGCAGCGAGCAGCGCGAGGCCAATGCCTGCCTCGAAGGCGGCCAGGTCGTACTGGAAATGCTCGTTGTAGACCCCGAATGTGGCGAGCGTGTCGAAGAACGATCGCGGGGCCACCACCATCCAGATCGCCGTCACGAGATGGACCACACCGATCGCCACAGTTGCAGCGACGATCAAGCGGTCATCGCGTTTTACCCCGGTAGGCGTGTTCGGCTCATCTGGCATCTGCATCGTCACTTGGGTTGCTGTCTCGATACTTCACGACACCATCACGCCAGGTCGAGATCGTCGGTTTCCAGCCGAACTGCTCCCGGGCCTTCGCGTTGCTCGCGCCGCGCAACTGCGTCGAGGCCGCTGCCAGGTATCGACCGGCCAACATGGAAGCGAGCCATTTCGGCACACGACGAGGCGATTTGTAATCCATGATCCGCGCGAGTTCTGGGATCAACTCGGACATCGGCGCGGGGTCGTCGTCAACGATGTTGAAAATCCCGGCCGCGTTGGTGCCAGCGTTTAGTGCTGCGATCGTCGCCAGCGCTGCATCGTGTACGTGAACGAGTGAATTGACCCCGGCACCGTCACCGACGATCGGGAACTGGCGCTTACGAATCTGTTCGAGATAACTCCCGCCGGTCTCAAACCAGGTGCCAGGTCCGTAGAGGAATCCGTAGCGCAGCACCGTGCCGGTGAAAACGTCGTTTTCGGTGACCTTGCGCTCGTTCGCAAGCAGGACCTCGACACTTCGGTCGACGGGCTTCGGAGCGTCGGTCCAGGTCGGCGCGTCCTCGTCGACAACGCTCGGTCCGACCGGCGCGTACTGGAATGCCACGGATTGCACGATGTAGCGTTCGACATCGGCCTTCTCGGCAGCAGCAACGAGCGCGCCGGTCCCGACTCGCCTGATCTCGTCGTTCTCGCGATACGCAGCGGCGGCTTTGCGTGGATCGAAGTTCTGCGGCAGGCTCGTGAGCAGGTCGATTACGACTTCGGGCTGCGTCGCGCCGACCACTGAATCAACTTTGTCGGCATCGCGTACGTCGCAGATCACTGCCGTCGCGCCGGATTCCTCAATCCATTCCTTGCGCTGAGGGTTCCGCGTCAGCGCAGTGACATCGTGCCCAGCTTTCGTCAACATCGGCAACAGTGGCCGGCCGATCGCGCCCGTTCCGCCAGCGATCACAATCCGCATCGGAACTCCATCGCGCAGCTCGCTACCCGCTAGGCAACTACGAGCTGCTCGTGATCGGCCGGAGTGCCGGTCATGCGGCGGGTGATGACCTTGCTGATGCCATCCGAACCCATGGAGACGCCGTAGAGGCAATCTGCGGCGTCCATCGTGCGCTTTTGGTGGGTGATGACGATGAACTGGCTGTGGTCGCTGTGCTCACGCAGGAGCGCGACGAGCCGGTCGATGTTGACGTCGTCGAGCGCAGCTTCTGCCTCGTCGAAGATGTAAAACGGGCACGGCTTGGTGAGGAACACTGCGAACAGAAAGGCAAGCGCAACCAACGAGCGCTCGCCGCCAGAGAGCAGCGAGAGGCGACGGCCCGACTTGGCGCCGGGCAACGTCACCTCGACCTCCACCCCATACTCAATCTCGTTTTGATCGCGGTCGGCGTCTGGATCTTCGGGCAACGCATCCTCGGCGGCGTCTGCGGCGGCCTGAGCCTCCGCGGAATCAATGCCCTCGCCTGCCGATGCCGTCAGCGGGGCCGTGCGAGGACGCTCATCCTGGACGAGGTTCAATCGGCCCGATCCGCCGGGGAACAAGCGCCCGATCAATTCCTCGAAGTGTGCGCTCGTGCTGGCGAAGGTCTCTTCGAAGGAGGTGCGAATCGTCTTGTCGATTTCCTTGATCAAGTCGCCGAGCTCTTTGAGCGCTCGTTCAAGGTCGTCGCGCTGGGACTCAAGCTCTTCAACGTGGGCGAGCGCCTCGGCGTACTCATCCTTGGCGAGCGGGTTGATCGGGCCGAGCAACTCTCGGCGGCGCGCGATGCGTGCAAGCGCCGTGGCGATCTCCTCGCGACGTGGTTCGTCGAGCAGCGCGTCGGCCGCAACAACGGACCTGCCGAGCGCTTCGGCGAGCTCCGAGGTGACACCCGCCGCCTCTGCGTGCATGTCACGCGCGCGTTGGGCGCGGACTTCGGCGGTCGTCACCCGTTCGCCCTGTTCGCGAAGTTGAGTCTGCAACTGCGCCTCGCGCGTGGCGTGGGCGCGCAGGTCCTTGGCGAGCAGTTCGCCGGCCTCGCGGTCGCCGTCGAGCGCCGCTGAGAGCACCGCGATCTTTTCGTTGGCGACGACGGCAGCTTCGGCAAGTGCGTCGGAGAGCCGCTCGGCGATCGGCGTGGCAGCATTGAGTGCGGTGACCTTTGCCAGCAGGTCTTCGCGGCGGCGCTGCTGAAGTTCGGCTGCGCGTCGCATCTGTTCTGCGTGCGATCGCTCGCTCTTGAGCTCGGCCTCGATCGCGGCGCGACGAACCGCCGTGGGACCATCCGCCAGACCGGCCTCGATGCGGCGCTCGATCGCCCTCGCCTGGCCGTCCACCGCTCCGGAGAGTTCGTCACGGGCCACGCGCGCCGTGCGCGCCGCCGTGTGCGACTCGTCGCGTTGCAGTTCGGTGCGTTTGAGCGCTGCGTCCGCCTGTTCAAGCGTTGTCTGGGCGGTTGCTTCTGCCGTCTTGGCAGCCGTCAGCTGCTCGACCAGGGCATCGCGGCGGTTGCGTTCGGCCAACACGCGCTGCTCGCCGCCGCCGGCTACCTGACGAAGTTCGCCCGTGGCACCGAAAAACACGCGACCAGTTCTCGTCACGGCAACGCCGGTGAACCCGCGCGGAATGAACTGATGCGACTCCACGACCCAGGCATCGGCGAAGAGTGCCTCGACGATTCTCTGCACACGCGGCGCAGCGTTCAGCTTGTCGGCGAGTCTGATCGCGTCGGGCGCCGGCGGTTGCGACGCGGCAGCTGCACTCGCTGCTCCGGCCTGGGCCAGCATCGCCGATCCACCGTCTTCGCCGAGTCCGTCGAGAAAGCTCTGGCCGGATCGAATGTCATCGACGACCGCCGCTCGCAAACGACGTCCGACAACTGCCGTGACCGCCAGTTCGTATCCCGGTTCGACGCCGAGTTGCTCCGCCAATGCCGCGTCTCCGGCGTCACCGGCTGAATCGCGCAAGAACTGCTCGACGGCACCAAGCTCGGCCTCGAGGCGAGCGCGTTCGCGGCGTGCGTCGGCAAGCGTTTGCTGGCCTTCCGTCATCGCACGGCGAGCGCTCGTCGCGGTCTGCTCCGCTTGGTCGGCCAGCGACTTCGCAGCGCTCAATTCGTTTTCGCGACTGGCCAGGTCCTCCTTTGCCAATTCATGCTGTTGGCGCATGTCGACAAGCTCGGCTTCGAGCTCCTCGCGCCCCTGCCGCTCGATTTCCGCGAGTTCGGATTCAAGTTGAGCGACTCGCGAGATGTCGACTTCGGGTTGGACGTCGAGTTCGAGCTGTCCGAGTTCTGCCTGACAACGATCGATCTCAGACGCCATCCTTCCAGTTCGCTCACTGCCACGTTCGCGAGCGCCGACGATCCGTTCGTAAACCGATCGGACCGAAAAAAGTGATTCGGTGGCCTTCTCACGACGAGCCGATTCGGCGGCGATCTTCTGCTCGGCAATTTCGCGCTCCTTCGCCACGTCTGCCAGCTGGCCGTCGAGCTGTTCGCGCGCGGCGCGAGCGTCGGTCGCAAGTTTCGTAGCCTCTTCGAGTTCGCGCGCTGCCAGCAGCAACTGATCTGCCGCCTGTTCGGCGCGCAGCTCGTTGGCCTGGAGTTCGAGTCGCGCGTGCGTCTCTGCGGCTTCGGCTTGGCGCTTCAAAGGTTTGATCCGACTGCGGGCCTCGCGCTCGACATCGAGTACACGGTCGAGATTGTCACGCGTCTTGGCGAGCTTCAGTTGCGCGCGACGACGGCGCTTGCGGTGCTTGCCCAGTCCGGCGGCTTCTTCGAGCAGCAGGCGGCGTTCCTTGGGTTTGCTCGCCACGATCTCGTCGACCTTGCCCTGGCTGAGCACCGAGTGCATTTCTTTGCCAAGTCCGCTATCACTGAGCACCTCGATCACATCGACCAATCGGCAGCGAGCTCCGTTGATGCGGTATTCGCCGTCACCGTCGCGACTCAGGCGACGCGTTACCGACAGTTCAGAGAATTCACTGTCGAGTCCGCCGTCGGAATTGTCGAACACCAGCTCGACTTCTGCGGCCGACGCAGACGGAACTCCCTCGGCACCTCCGAAAAGCAGGTCCTGCATCTGTTGCCCGCGCACCGCGTTGGCGCTCTGCTCGCCAAGGGCCCAGACGATCGCGTCGGATACGTTCGACTTGCCCGAACCGTTCGGGCCGACGATCACCGATACACCGGGACCGAAGTCGAGGCGCGTCTTGTGGGGGAACGACTTGAACCCCTTCAGTTGTACGGCTTTCAGATACATGCTCGTTGAAATTCGTGGTTAGCTGGGCTTCTCGAGCGCTCGCAATGCGATTTCGGCCGCAGCCTGCTCGGCCTCCTTTTTGGAGCGACCCGTACCGGAACCGTACTGATCGCCTCGGATCTCAACCGAGCATTCAAAACGCATCTCATGAGCCGGGCCTTCGGCACTCAGCAACACGTACTCCGGCTTCTCGCCGCGTCGCGCCAAAAGTTCCTGCAAACGGGATTTGAAATCGATCGGATTGGCCCGCGCATCGACGATCTCGGCGGCAAACGCCGATTGGACGGCAGCCTTCGTCGCGCTCAGCCCGTGCTGCAAGTAACTCGCGCCGATCACAGCTTCGCAAACCTCGGCCAACACACTCTGCGCGGCGATCAACTCGTCCACCGGGAGCTCTGCGGAGGTCGGAGCGTGTTCGACCAGACGCTTCGCGACCTGAAGCTCTCCAGCCACGCGTGCACAGGCCGCACGACTCGCAGCCTGCGCGCGGATCTTGGTCAGGTCGCCGGCGGTGGCTTCTTCGAACTCGTCGTAGAGCATCGAAGCGACCACCATTCCGAGCACGCTGTCTCCCAGGAACGCGAGCCGTTCGTACGACTCACTGCGACGTTCCGTCCATGAGGAGTGCGTGAAGACCTTTCGATAGAGGCTCGGCTCGAGACGGTCGAGCAGGTCGTTCAGCGCGCTTGCATCGCTCGGCGTCACGCCGCCGCGAGGTTTTCGCTGATGTAGTCGACGACGGAACCGACTGTGGTCAGGTCAAGCGCGACCTCGTCGGGGATGCTGATCCCGTAGCTGTCCTCGAGCTCCATCGCCAGTTCGACCAAGTGCAGCGAATCGGCATCGAGGTCCTGTTTGAAATTCGCCTGCAAGCTGATCTTCGCGTCGTCGATCTCGAGCTCCTCGGCAAGCGTCTTGCGCAGGGCTTCGTAGATCTCGTCACGCGTCATTGAGTGCTCCGTTGGACGATTCGGTCTCCACGGCGCCAACCGTAACAGCGGCGGTGGATGCGGCGTGTGCGTTCAATTCGGCGATCGCGCTCGCCATGTGGCCCGTCACGTCGCCTTCGACAGATCGAGCCGCCAGGCGGATCGCGGCGGCGATGCCCTCGGCGTTCGACGAGCCGTGTGCGATCACACTGACGCCACGAAGCCCGAGCAACAGGGCACCGCCAGTGGTGTTCGGATCGACCTCGTGACGCACCTTCAGGAGACTTCGTTTGGCCAGCAATCCGCCGATCTTGGCGATCGCGTTGGAACGAATCGCGTCGGCGATCGCCATCATCGTCGCCCGCGCCGCGCCCTCGATCGCTTTCAGGGCGACGTTGCCGGTGAAGCCGTCGGTGACGATCACGTCTGCATTGCCGTTGGTGATGTCGCGACCCTCGATGTTGCCGAGGTAGTTGAAGTAGTGGGAGTTCTCCGGGTCGGAAAGCAGTTGACCGGCATGGACCACACGCTCGTTGCCCTTCCCGTCTTCCTCACCGATCGAGAGCAACCCGACCCTTGGGTTCTGCACGCCCAGCACTCGGATGCTGAATTGCGCACCCAGCGTGGCGAACTGAACAAGCAGTTCGGCGGGAACGTCGACGTTTGCGCCTGCATCGAGTAGCAGCGAACGACCGCCCCGTCCGTCGGGCAGAATTACGGCGATCGCGGGGCGTTTGACGCCTTTGATGCGCTTCATGTTGAAGAGCGATGCGGCGAGCGCCGCGCCGGTCGGTCCGGCGCTGACGAGTGCGTCGGCCTCACCGGTCGCTACCAGCTTTGCACCGACAACGATCGACGAATCCTTGCGCGCACGCACTGCGGTGCCCGGATCGTCGTGATTGGACACGACTTCGGTCGCGTTGACGACAGTGACGTTGCTCGGCAGCGGACCCGCAGACGCGATTTCGTCCGATGGGCCGACCAGAACTACTTCGATGCCCTCGGCGGCAACGATGCGTGCGCCGTCGACGACGACGGGAATCCCCTTGTCAGAGCCTTGAACATCCAATGCGATCTTCATCGGTGCATCGAACCCCGTTCAATCAGATACTGACGGCCACGCGCATCGTGCGCACGGTGAAGAGAAGTTACGCGTCGGTCTCGACGGCTTCGCGGCCGTGGTAGAAACCGCACTCGCCGCATACGCGGTGTGGCAGCTTGAGCGCACTGCAACGCGGGCATTCGTTCACGGTCTTCTTCGTGATCTTGTGCTGCGAGCGGCGCTTGTTGGTGCGCGAGTGGCTTTGTTTTTGCTTGGGAACGGCCATTTCGAATGCGGAAGGTTACCAGCAGCGGGGCGGTCGGCGCGGCGCGAAACGCCGTTTGCGATTCGAATGCGAGGTTTTGCCGCATGCCCTGTCCATGCGGCGCGCTGCATGGACAGTCCATGCGGCGCTTAGAGGCTTGGGAATCAGAGTTCGAGTTCCCGTAGCTTGGCCCACCGTGGGTCTGGGGCGGGTTGCTCTTCTTCGCTGGAAGCATCCGCGAGGTGCGCCAGCTGCTGCTTCGAGTTGCTGCACTCCGTGCAAATGCCGTTCTCGTCGACGGGGCTGGAAATCGATGTGGGTAGCGCCAAACCGATTGCGTCGCGCAGCAGTGCGGCGATGTCAGCGTCATTTCCCGCAACATACTCAGAGGCGAGCTCCTCATCGAGGTGCGGTTCGTGCACCTCCGAGTGATCGATCTCGAGCGGCATCGCGAAGTCGCCGTAACAGCGCATGCACGGACCTTCGAGGGAATTTTCAGCACGAAGACGGATGACGTAACCGGTGCTCGTCCGGTTGACGTCGATCGTCGCGGGGCACGGGTCGTCCGCCAGCTCGTAGTGCTGCGCGCCGAACACGAACTCGCCGACCGGGACGATCGCGTCGAAGCGAATTCCGCCGCCGGCCTTCAGCCCCAGTTGACCGAGATCAACGATGTCAGTTAAAGGAGCCATCGCCGAAGAATTTAGCGATAGCCGCGTTGTCGAGGGCCAATCCATTAGATTGATCGTCTCGCCGCCACCCGCCAATCGGTGCGGCGAAAACATCTCGATCGAGAGGTCAAACCGCAATGGCATACGACAAAGTTCACCGCGACGATTTTGAAACCAACGGCAACTGGGGCCTTGCGCGCCGGTCACTCGGCGTCAAGTCCTTCGGAATCAACGTCGTCTCGATCGACGCCGGTGAGCAGATCCCCGAGCACGACGAAATCGATCGCGACCAAGAGGAAGTCTTCATCGTGCTGAGCGGTTCACCAGCGATCGTGATCGACGGCGACGAAATCCCAGTCGAGACCGGCGACTACATCCGCGTCGACCCCGAACACAAACGCACGATCCGCAACATCGGCGAAGTCGTCAGCGACATCCTGATCGTCTCCGCTCCGCGGACCAGTGGATACGAGGACATGGGCTGGGCCTAGTGCCGGTCCGATGGTCCAGCGCCCTAGCGCGACTCAGACCTGCTCGTGGTCGCGACCGGCCAGCCGGTCACGCCCGCGCTGCACGGCGGCGAGGAACTTCTCCAGGTTCACTTCAAGGGTGTTGAGGATGTCGTCGGCGTAGTCCTCGGCGCCGAGGCGGATTTCGCGCTCACGAGCGCGGGCTTCTTCGATGATGTCCTCGGCGTGATTCTCGGCCTGCTTGACGACCTCTTGTTCTGAAACCAGTCGCAGCTGCTCGTCGTTTGCCTCCTTGACGATGCGTTCGGCCTCGCGCTTGGCCTCGGCGAGCATCTCCTGACGCTCCTTGACGATCCAGCGCGCCTGCTTGATCTCCTCGGGGATCGTCGCCCGCATCTGGTCGAGCAGGTCGTAGATCTCCTCTTTGTCAACGCGCACGTTGTCCGTCAACGGAATCGGCTTCGCGTTGTGAATCATGTCGTCGAGCTTGTCGATCAGTACGAGGACGTCCACTTTTTACCCCTTATTGAAGGTGTGACTTGAAGGCATCACTTCTATCGCAACTTCGCTAGTGACCGGTCTGAGCCTTCAAGGCTTCGGCCAAGCGTACGGAAACTTGCGGCGGAACCAGTTCGGAAACGTCGCCGCCGAATCTTGCCATCTCCTTGATGCCGGAGGAACTGATGAAACTGAACTTCGGTGAGGACATCATGTAGACGCTCTCGATGTCTGGAGCCATAGTGCTGTTGAGCTGGTTCATCTCGAACTCGTACTCGAAGTCGGAGATTGCGCGCAGCCCCTTGAGGATCGACGTCGCGCCGACCTCGCGGGCGAAGTCGACGATCAGGACGTCGAACTTTTTCACCTCGACGTTTGGCAAATCGATCAGTGACTGTTCGATCAATTCGACGCGTTCGTCCGCGGAGAACAGCGGTTGAGATTTGCGAACTGACGCATTGACCACGGCCACCACGACTTTGTCGAATACTCGCGCGCCACGACGAATGATGTCGATATGGCCGTTCGTCACCGGGTCGTACGAACCCGGGCAGACGGCGATGCGACCGGCGAATCCATTGCTACTGGCTTCCATATATGCGTATCAGCGTATCGCCATATTTTCGTTCTACCCGCTGTACCAAAGGGTTTTGGCCGACGTCTTGCGCGTTCGCATCGAGCGCGATCGGCGAGCGCCGGTCGCTCTCCGTGACCACTACGCCGCGCTTGGAAACCACGCGCGGCAGGGCCCGCGCGAGTTTTGGCCCCAATCCGGCCGCCTCTGCGTACGGCGGATCGATGAAGACGAGATCCACGGAGGCGTCTTGCAGACGCGAAAGTGAGCGCAGCGCGTCGCCGCGCACCACCGTTGCGCGATCACTGTCGTGGACGATCTCGTCGAGATTCCTACGGACGATCGCGATCGCCTTGGAATCACTCTCCACGAATGTCGCGCTGGAAGCCCCGCGCGACAAAGCTTCGATCCCGAGCGCGCCCGTTCCGGCGAACAGATCGAGCACGCGTTCGTCGTCGAGCGGACCGAGCATCGAGAAGATCGCCTCGCGCACCTTGTCCGAAGTCGGCCGCGCATCGCTGCCCTTTGGCCCGAGCAGCCGACGTCCCTTGAATTCTCCGGCGACGACGCGCATGGACCTCAGGCGGGGATTGGGTCGATCTCGTTGCCGTAGCGTGCCACTACCGCCTCGCGCAGGAGTTCGCTGACTGGATGCTCGAGCATCGGGTCTGCCGTCATCAGCCGATCGGCGACCACGTTCGCGCGTTCAAGAAGCAGATTGTCCTCAGGTAGGACCGCAACGGGAAAGCGGGGCAAACCGCTTTGGCGTGTGCCGAGCTCTTCGCCTGATCCGCGCAACTCGAGATCAATCTGTGCAAGTTTGAAGCCGTCGCGCTCGCCGGCGACTGCACGTAATCGGCGCGATCCCGGAGCGCCGAAAAGCAGGCAATACGACTGATGCTCGCCGCGTCCGACTCGGCCGCGCAACTGATGCAGCTGAGATATGCCGTAGCGGTCTGCGTCTTCGATCACGATCACGCTGGCGTTCGGTACGTCGATGCCGACCTCGATGACGCTCGTTGCCACGAGTACGTCGGCCTCCCCCCTGTCGAACGCCTCCATCGCATCGGCCTTGTCGGCCGACGACATCTGGCCATGGATGAGGCGCAGACGAAAATCCCTGAACTCAGTCTTGGCGAGCCGCTCGGCCTCAGCCGTGGCGGCGCGCGCTTCGAGCACCTCTGACTCTTCGACCAGCGGGCAAACGACGTATGCCTGCCTGCCTTCACGGAGCTGCGTGCGCACCTGCTCATAGGCGTCCGCCCGCTGCTCGTCACCGACCACCCGCGTCGTGATCGGGCGTCGGCCACTCGGCAGTTCCTTGATCTGCGTGAAATCGAGATCGCCGAACCCGGTCAACGCCAGCGTTCGCGGGATCGGCGTGGCGGTCATGTGCAGGATGTGCGGGACGATGCCCGCCGGCGCCTTAGCATCGAGCGCCGCACGCTGTCGGACGCCAAATCGGTGCTGCTCGTCGACCACGGCGACGGCCAGGCGGCGGAATTCCACTGTCGGTTCGATCAAGGCGTGTGTGCCGACGACCAACGGCAACTCTCCCGATGCCAGCCGCGCGAGGATCTCCTTGCGGCGTTTCGCAGGCGTCGATCCGGTCAGCAACGCGAGCGGCACCTGCGGCAACATCCGATCGAGCGTGGCGAGGTGCTGCTCCGCGAGCGTCTCGGTCGGGGCCATCAGCGCCGCCTGCGAGTCGTTTTCGGCCGCCCGGAGCATCGCCGAAAGAGCCACCACTGTCTTGCCTGATCCAACCTCGCCCATCAGCAGCCGCTGCATCGGCACGTTCGTCGAGAGGTCGGCATCGATCACGGCGATGGCGTCACGCTGGTCGCCGGTCAATTCGAACGGGAGTAGCGCGCGCCAAGCCTCGACGATGTCCCTTTGCGGTGGCAGCGAAATCGCCGCGCGACCGGCATTGCGTTTGTGCCGGCGCATACCGAGTGCCAGTTGCTGAAAAAGCAGATCCTCGAATGCCAACCGCTCACGTGCGGATTCCGTCGTTAACCGTGATCGCGGAAAGTGCAGTTCGGCGAGTGCATCGGCGCGTCCGATCAGCCGCTCCTTTGCGCGGAGACGGCCGGGCAGTGGCTCGATCACGTTCAACTCGAGGCCGTGGAGTTCCGCGACGAGCTCACGGAGGCGCTGCGACTTCAACCCCTCGGTCGATGAATACATCGCCACAACGCCGGACATCTGATCGTCGGCGGCGGCCGAACGTCCCAGAACGCGGTGCTCTCGTACCTGGAAGGCGCCTCCCCTGAACTTTCCGAACAGCCGAAGCCGCATACCGGGCTCGAGCTGTTTGGCGAGGTACGCCTGGTTGAACCAAACTGCCTTGGTCGAACCGCTCTCGTCGGCGATGCGCGCTTCGACGATCTTCAGGTTGCGTCGGCGTGTCGGTCGCGACGCCACGGTCTTGACCTCTCCCTCGATCGTTGCCTCGTCGCCGCCACTGAGACTTCCGATCGCCCTGCCCGCCCGAAACTCGTGCCCCGCCGGGACGTGTTCAAGCAAATCACCGACGGTGTTCAGTCCGAGTCGCTGTGCGGCCTCGGCAGCTTTGCCCCGCAACGGCAGCGGCTCAAGGAGCAGGCTCGGACGCGGCCAACGGACATTGGCGGCGAAAAACTCTCGGCGATCGATCGGCTCGCCGCCGACCATTCGCAGCAACGGCGACGCCGTTACTCGGCTGCGATCAGCCACCACCAGTTTGGTTGCCCTCCATCGAGCAACTCTAACTCTGCGCTGGGCGGCGCCAATCCGCGCACCTGATCGAGCGAGAGCGGCGGTCGGGCACCGGTGATGCAGGTCATCAGTTCGGCGTCGTTGCCGAGGCGATCGAGGATCGCCTTCAAGGTGGTTTCTGGTTCGCCCCAGGCGACCAGATCCTCGTCGATGAAGCCGACCGCGTCGCCCTTGTCGAAGCGACCGTCGGCGTCATCGCGCGCGGCCGGCGCCACGCCGCCAGTGCGGACGATCGCCAGTGCGGCGCTCATCGACTGCACGTTCGCGGCCATATCGGAGGCTGGGTTGAGCGCGACCGCCGCAGCAAGTCCTGCCTGTTGGCTGGTCGTCGGTACGACGACGGCCGGTTTGGTTGCGAGTTCGACTGCGCGTTCGGCCGCGAGAATCACGTTCGCCGAGTTCGGCAGAATCACCACCTCTTGCTCGGGTGCTGATTCGATCGCAGCGAGCAGCTCTTCTGTCGACGGATTCAACGTCTCGCCACCGTCGACGATCGTCGCGCCGAGGTCCCTGAAGAGCCCTGCGATGCCATCGGCACTGACCACGCAGACAACACCACAACGACCGCGCGCGATTTCCGCAGCTTGGATGATTCCCGATGCCTCGAGTCGTTTGCTGCGCGCAGCAGTCATCTCATACATGTCTTCGAGCTCGACGTCGACGACGTCGCCGAACTCCTCGAACAACGCCATCGCTCGCTCAGGTTCATTTGTGTGCACGTGCACACGCAGCGTGGAGATGTCTCCGACCACCAGGACCGAGTCGCCGATGCGCTCCAGGTCGCCGCGAAACTGCTCCGGGTTCAGCTCACTGCCGGTGACGGCGAAGTTCGTGCAGAAGCGAAATTCACTCGATTCATGCTGGTGCAGCTTGCCGTTGCTCGGCGCATCGTGATGCGCGACTCGGGCCGGAGCCTCGTTGTCGCCGGAAAGCGCCGCGAGGATGCCCGACATGATCACGACCATGCCATATCCGCCGGAGTCGACGACGCCGGATTCCTTCAGGATCGGCAGCAGATCCGGACTGCGTGCGACTGACTCTTCGCCGACGCTGACGGCACCCACCATCAACTCCGCCAGCGCCGCATTCTGCGACACGTCATCGATGTCGAGTGGGAACTGTGCCCCCTCCATGTGCGCGACAAGGTAAGAGACGCGGTGCGCGATCTCACGGATGACCGTGAGCATCGTCCCTTCCTGTGGCTCGCGCACCGACTCGTATGCGGCGTCGGAAGCACGACCGAGTGCGGAGGCAAGCAACGCGGGATCAATTCGTTGACCGGGACGTGACGCGAGCTCCTCGGCCAGACCACGGACGATCTGGGAGAGGATCACGCCGCTGTTGCCACGCGCGCCCAGTAGCGCGGCACGTGCGACCTCTTTGACGATCTCGTCGCGTCCGATGTCGTCGATCGCGCGACCGTCGGTGGTCATGTCGTCAAGCGCATCCAGCACGGCGCGCAGGGTGCGCGCCATGTTGTCACCGGTGTCGCCATCGGCGACCGGGAATACGTTCAGATCGTTGATCTCCTCGCGACGCGCTTCGAGCGCCTCACAGGCCGACTCAACGATTCGGCGAAATCTGACTAGCGATGGGTCCGGCACTAGCGCACCAGACTACACCGCTTCGGTCGTGATGTAGGTCGTGGCAGCGCCAATTGCGCGCTCAGGCGAACAATCGCTCGAGCGCCTCGGGTAGTTCGCTGTCGCGGAACGCGAAGCCGCTCGCCGACAACTTCGATGCGTCGGCGCGCTGGCTCGCGAGCAGCATCTCGTCGGCCATTTCGCCCGCCGTGAGCTTGAGTGCGAAGCGCGGCGCGGGCAGGAAAGTTGGCCGATGCAGTGCCTTGCCCAGTTCCTTCGTGAAATCTGCGTTTGTGACCGGATTCGGTGCAGCGACGTTGAACGGGCCGTTCATGGTCGGCGTGTCGATCACGTGGACGAAGGCGCCAACCACGTCGTCCAGCGTCACCCAGCTCCACCACTGGTCACCGGAGCCGAGTTTGCCGCCGCCGCCGAGCTTGAACAGCGGCTTGACCTTGGCCATCATCCCGCCGCCATCGGCGAGTACCAAGCCGAGACGCAGGTTCACGGTGCGAATGCCGGCCTCACGAGCCGGCTGTGAGGATTCTTCCCAAACTTTCACGACCTCGGCGAGAAATCCCTCGCCGTTCGCGCTGTCTTCGGTGAGCACTTCGTCGCCACGGCTGCCGTAAAAGCCGATCGCGCTGGAACTGACGAAGACGCCGGGCGTCGGTGACGCATCGGCGGCGGCTTGCGCCAAAAGTTTCGTGCCCTCGCGTCGACTCTCGATGATCGATCGTTTCTTGCCGGCCGTCCAGAGACCTGCGATCGATTCTCCGGCCAGGTGAACGATCGCGTCGAATCCGCCAACGGCCGCCGAGTCGAGCTCTCCGGCGGCGGGATCCCAGTGGATCGCGTCGTCCGAATCTGGTCCGCGGGTGAGGATCTTCACTTCGTCGCCGCGTTCACGCAGCTTCGCCACCAAGGGCTTGCCGATGAATCCAGTTGCTCCGCTGACCAAAACCTTCATTCGATCCTCCCGCTCAGTCGTGAGTCGATGCGCGACTCGATCCTATGTCTGATTACGAGTCGGGTGCTCGCACGGTTGAGCGCGAGTACCAGGACGTGGTCAGAGGACCTTTGACAGAAAGGCCTTTGTGCGCTCGTGCTGCGGACTGGCGATCACTTCACGAGGGTCGCCCTGCTCGACGACCACGCCTTCGTCCATGAACACGAGTTGATCGCCGGCCTCGCGCGCGAACCCGATTTCGTGCGTAACGACGACCATCGTCATACCGTCGTCGACGAGTTGGCGCATCACTGCCAGGACGTCGCCGACCAGCTCAGGGTCCAGCGCCGACGTCGGTTCGTCGAACAACATCAGCTTCGGTTCCATCGCCAACGCGCGCGCGATCGCCACGCGTTGTTGCTGCCCACCGGAGAGCTGCGCCGGATAGGCGTCACAGCGGTCGAGCAGACCGACGCGGTCCAGCAATGCCCTGCCCCTGTCCGTTGCCTCAGTTCGCGAGAGATTCAGCACCATCATCGGAGCTTCGATCACGTTGCCGAGCGCGGTCTTGTGCGGAAAAAGGTTGAAGCGCTGAAAGACCATGCCGATGTGCGATCGGTCGCGCGCCACCTCGGATTCTTTTTGTTCGTAAATTTTTCCGCTTGCCTCGCGGTATCCGACGAGTTCTCCATCAACGCGTAGCTCGCCGGCGTCGACACGTTCGAGATGGTTGATGCAGCGAAGGAAGGTCGACTTGCCGGATCCCGAGGGGCCTAGCAGGCACATCACCTCGCCCGGCGCGACGCTGAGCGTGATCCCGCGCAGAACCTCATTGCGTCCGAATCGTTTGTGGACCCGGTCGGCGTCGACCATCGGAGTCACCGCGGCGGCACTCATTTGGAATCTCCCGAACGTGGCGGCAATGGCTCGGTCGCGCTGCGATCGTGGCGCGGTAGAAAGTTCTTGACGAAATGTTCAATCCGGCTGGGCGGTGGTTCGCGTCGACTGCCGCGGTTGTAGTACCGCTCGAGGTAGTACTGGATGATCGTCAGGATCGAGGTGAAGAACAGGTACCAGAGCGACGCCACGATCAACAATTCGATCGTGTTGTAGTTGCGCGAATAGATCAATCGCGCCTGGTAGAGCAAGTCCGAAACCGCGATCACCGAGACCAATGAGCTCGTCTTGAGCATCGAGATCGTCTCATTGCCGGTGGGCGGGATGATCACTCGCATCGCTTGTGGCAGCACTATGCGCCGCATCGTCTTCATCCTGCTCATGCCCAGCGCCGCCGCTGCCTCTTCCTGCCCCTCGTCCACGGACGTGATGCCGGCACGCACGATCTCGGCCATATATGCGGCTTCGTTGAAGCCAAGCCCGAAGATCGCCGCCATGAACGGCGTGATCAATTCATTGGATGAACCACCGAGCAGCTCCGGACCGCCGAATGGGACTCCGATCGAGACGTGCGGATAGACGGCACCGAGGAACCCCCAGAACAACAACTGCACGAGTACCGGCGTACCCCGAAAGATCCAGATATAGAACCAACTCGCACCAGATGCCAGCGGGTTGGGCGAGAGCCACATGACCGCAAGCACGACGCCGAGAACCACTCCCATCGTCATCGCGATGACAGTGAGAACCAACGTCAGCCCAATGCCGTTGAAGATCTGCTCGGAGAACAGATACTCACCGATCACCGACCACTCGAGCTGCGCCTCGGTCGCGACCGACCAGATCGCGTTTGCCACGATCAGAACGATCAGGACGGCAAAGACCCAGCGCCATGGGTGGCGGACCGGTACGGCCTCGATTGCGTGTGGCCGCTCAGCCACGCGCCTCAAGTCCGTTCCGGTCCGCGTCCATGCGATGTCTTGACGCGTTCGCTATTCGACGCCGTCGTTGATCTTCGATTCGTCGATCGCACCGCCCGAGACACCCCACTTCTCGAGGATCTCTGCGTACGTTCCGTTGTCGATCAGCGACTGGACGGCCTTCTGAATCGCCTCGGTCATGCCATTGTCTTTGTTCACGGCAATGCCATACGGTGCCGAGTCGTAGTCCTTGCCGGTGCTCGCCAGACGGCCGTCTGACTGCTTGACGGCGTATGCCGCGACCGGCGAATCGGCAAGTGCAACGTCGGCGCGACCCGAAGTGATCGCGAGGTCGACGTCGGTCTGCTCGCTGAACACCTCGACGTTGATCGGCTTGTCGCACTTTTCGTTCTGAGCCTCGACGTCTTCCTGCTGGACGGTGCCCTTCTGGACCGCAACGGTCTTTCCGCAGAGGTCGGCGACGGTTTCGACGTCAGTCGGGTTTTCGGCGTTCGTGTAGAACCCCGTGCCGGCCGTGAAGTAGGTGACCATGTCCACCGTCTGCTCGCGCTCTTTGGTGTCGGTGAATGAGGAGATCGCGATGTCGTACTTGTCCGCTGCGAGTCCCGGCAGAATCGCGTCAAAGGTGACGTTCTGCTTCTCCACGTCCAGATCGAGCGTCTGGCCGATCGCCGTGGCGAGGTCCGAGTCCATGCCGATGATCGTCTTTCCGTCCTCGTCGAAGAACTCGTTCGGCGCATAACTCGCGTCCATCGCAACCGTCAACGTTCCTTCGTCGCGAATCGCCTGTGGAACGAGATCGGCCGCAGCCTGATCAACCGATACAGCCGCGATCTCGCCGGTGCTGCCGGCACCCTCGTCGGCGGCGTCATCGTCGCTGCCGCAGCCCGCGATCGCCAAAGCCGCAATAACGAGCGCCATCAGGCTCAATATGCGCGCCAACCTTGTGAGCGCGAAGACGTCACTTCTGCCAGTCATAAAGACTCCTCTTGTGTTGCAAAACGTGTCCCTGCCGAAGGAACTTTCTCGGCAGTAAGAAGCAAACCACCGCCAATCTATCCGCAATCGACGCCTCGGTGGCGTGAACTACCCGGCAGCGTTGATGCGAGACCGGGAGATTGCGTCCTTTTCCAATCCCCAACGCTCGAGGATCCGCTCGTATGTGCCGTCGTCGATGAGCGACTGAACTGCGGCCTGCACGACCGGCGCCAGTTTCGAGTCCTTGCTGACGGCAACGCCGTAGGGCGCCACGCCGAAATCCTCCCCGATCTTTCTCAGCGTCCCCTCGGAGTTCTTGACGATGTAGGCGGCGACCGGCGTGTCGGCCATCCCAACGTCCGCCACCCCGGAATCCACGGCTTCTGTGGCCGCGGTCTGGTTGGGAAGCTCCTCTACTTCGACCGGCTCTTTGCCGTCGCTCTCACATTCGTCGCTCTGCGCGCGCGCGTCGTCGGCCTGGATCGTCTCGACCGGAACTGCGACGCTCTTGCCACAAAGATCGCCGATTCCCGTCAACTCCACGGGTCCGTCCGCCCGCGTGAAGAAGCCGGTTCCGGCTTGGAAGTAGGTGACCATGTCAACCTCCTCTTCGCGCTCCTTGGTGTCGGTGAAGGAGGAGACTGCCATCAGATACCTGCCGTCCACGAGCCCGGGAATGATCGTGTCGAAAGGTACGCTGCGAAGGTCGGTGTCGAGATCTAGCCGCTGGCCGATCGCCCGCGCCATGTCCGCACCCATCCCGATGATCGTGGTGTCGTCTTCAGCGAAGAACTCATTCGGCGGGTAGGTCGTTGCCATCGGGACGACGAGCGTGCCACTGCGGCGCACCGATGCCGGAACCAGTTCTGCGGCGGTCGCGTCGACGCCGACCGACGAAAGTGGCCGCACATCTGCAGGCAGCTCGCCGGTCTCATCGTCGCCGCACGCGACAAGGAGTATCGACACTGCTGCGAAGAGCAAGGCAACGGCTCTCGCGGGTTTGAAGGCAGATACCAACAATTCAGCAAAAAACCTATAGGTCGCCGGGGCGGCACAACGCCACCCCTCAAACGAGTTAGTCAGAAAATCAGTGCCGAGCTAGACGGCTTTGACGACTTTGCCCGCCTTGATGCAGCGGGTACAGACGTATTCGCGACGCGGCGTCTTGCCGTCGAGTACGCGAATCTTCTGGAGATTTGGATCAAAGCGGCGCTTGGTCGCAACCATCGAGTGGCTGCGTGACTGGCCGAACGACGGGCCGCGGCCGCATGAGTAACAGATTTTTGCCATAACGGATGGGGATGGTAGCGGCTCGCCGGAACGCCTCTACTCGGCCGCAACGCTGTCGCGCATTCGCGCCATGTGGATGATCGCTTCGACGGCGTGTGCGCCCTGATCGCGTTTCCCGCCGCCACTGCGTGCGAGCGCTTGATCCATGTTCGCGACCGTCAGCACGCCAAATGCGCACGGCACGCCGGTGTCGAGCTGAACGTCCTGAATCCCGCGTGCAGCCTCTCCGCAGACGAAGTCGTAGTGGTCGGTCTCGCCGCGAATCACTGCGCCGAGGCAGGCGATGCCGTCGTAGTGGCCGGATTCGGCCAGATAGAGCGCCGCCAGCGGCAACTCGAACGCCCCGGGCACTTCAAACTGGTCGACGTTCGTTGCTGCGACACCGGCCTCCGCGAAGGCCGTCTTCGCGCCGCTGACCAGCCGCTCGGCGAGGTCCTCGTAGAAGTTGCCGACAACGATCGCCCAGCGACCGGTCTCGGTGACATCACTCATTGCTTCTCCTCTTTCGCAATCGGTGTCGGCAGGCCCTGCTGCTCACGATCGCGCTGGTGCTCCTGCTGAATCATCTCCTCGTCGAACGCGAGCCCTTGATGGTGCAGCGCGTGTTCCATCCGGTCGCGCTTGGTGCGCAGATAGTCGACGTTGTGCTCATTAGGGTCTGCCTCGATCGGCACCTGCTCGGTGACCGACAGGCCGTAGCCCTGGAGCCCAATGATCTTTTTGGGGTTGTTGGTCATGATGCGGATGCTCGTGAGACCGAGGTCGACCAGCATCTGCGCACCCGTGCCGTAGTCGCGCAGGTCGGCCGGCAGGCCTAGTTCGAGGTTCGCCTCGACGGTGTCTCGGCCCTCGTCCTGCAGCGCGTAGGCCTTCAGCTTGTTCAGCAAGCCGATTCCGCGCCCCTCCTGGGCCAGATACAGCAACACTCCTTTGCCCTCGCGCTCGATCTGAGCGAGCGCAAGATGCAGTTGATTGCCGCAGTCGCAGCGCATCGAATGGAAGACGTCCCCGGTCAGGCACTCGGAATGCACGCGTACGAGTACATCCTCTGCCCCGTCGACTTCTCCCTTGACGAGCGCGACGTGGTGGCTGCCGTCGACGAGCGCGCGATAGCCGACGACGTTGAACTCACCGAACTCGGTCGGCATTCTGGCGTCGGCGACCCGCTCGACGAGCTTGTCGTGGCGTCGGCGGTACTCGATCAACTGCGCCACCGTGATCATCTTCAGATCGTGCTTCTGCGAATACTCGACGAGGTCGTGGACGCGCGCCATCGTGCCGTCCTCATTCATGATCTCGCAGATCACTCCGGCCGGCTGTAGGCCGGCGAGTCGCCCGAGGTCGACGGCCGCTTCGGTCTGACCGGTGCGTTCGAGTACGCCACCGGGCTTGGCCTTAAGCGGAAAGACATGGCCGGGCTGAACGAGGTCGCGCGGGCTCGATTCGGGATTGACCGCGACCTGAATCGTATGGGCGCGGTCCGCCGCGCTGATTCCGGTTGTGACACCCTCGCGGGCCTCGATCGAAACCGTGAACGCCGTGCCGAAGCCCGACTCGTTCTTCAGAGCCATCAGGTTGAGTCCGAGCTCGTCGCAGCGGTCGGGACTCAACGCGAGACAGATCAGGCCGCGGCCCTCCTTGGCCATGAAGTTGATCGCATCGGGGGTGGCGAACTCCGCCGCCAGCGTCAGGTCGCCTTCGTTCTCGCGGTCCTCGTCGTCGCAGACGATGACCATTTTGCCCTGCTTGTAGTCCTCGAGGGCGTCCTCGATGGAGCTGAATGGGGATGCGGAATCAGCCATGAATGAAAACTTTTCTGGGGGTTTGCCGCGCGATCATCAGCGATCTCGATCGGCGCAGTTGTTGATCAACTGTTGGATGGATGGTGGAGCAGCCGCTCGACGTGCTTGGCCAATATGTCGACCTCGAGGTTCACGCGCGACCCGGCTCGCAGGTCTCCGAGGGTAGTGCGTTCGAGTGTTTCCGGGATGAGCGAGACCTCGACCCAATCGTCCCCCACGCCGCTGACGGTGAGACTCACGCCGTCAACCGCGATCGAACCTTTGTTCACGACGTAGCGAGCCAAGTCGTCGGGAAGGACCACTCGCACCACGCGGGAAAATCCCGAGTCATCCGCGAGCGAGACCGTGCCGACCGCGTCGACGTGGCCCTGCACGATGTGGCCGTCGAGCCGATCCCCGACCGCGAGTGGCAGTTCGAGATTCACGCCCACGCCCGGTTGCAGTGCCCCCAGCGCAGTTCTCGCAAGCGATTCATTCATCACGTCCGCGTAGAACGCGTTGCCCTCGAACCGCGTGGCAGTAAGGCAGGCGCCGTTGACCGCAACCGAGTCACCGGGCTTCAGGCCATTCGCGAGCTCCGTGTCGATCTTGAGCATCGCGCCGTCGGCCGACGCGTCCACGCTCGCCACCCGGCCGGTTGCCTCTATCAATCCTGTGAACATGTTTCGAGGATATGTGACCGGCGGTCAGTGGACATGCGCCGAAACGATCCCGGGGCGGACTTCATTGAGCACTTCTATCGCCCGCTGCAGCTCCGCCGACTTGATCGCAACGAGCGAAATCTCGTTGCGGGACGCGCTCGCAGCAATTCGCAGCGTTCCCGCACTGTCGTCGGGTGTCACAACGTGCAATTCCTGATAGGCGAGTCGTCGCTGCCGGCCGACGCCGAAGATCGAAACGTCGAGTACGTAGAGCCTCCGGTCGGTGAAGATCAGCAGCGACGGACTTCGCAACAGACTCACACGCACATCTCGTCGCGCGCCGAGCTCTGCCAGAACAGTCTCATCCGTCTCGATCTTGTCCTCTGCCAAACGTCGACTGAAAACGACTTGACCGCAGCGTAAAGCGATCAGCGTGAGCACGATCGCGACGCCGCCGAATGCAATTGCAACTGCGAGGTCCAGAAAGATGTACGCCAACACGGCACCGGCGAGAGCGACGTCGGAAATGACGTAGGTGATGACCGCCGCGCGTCCGTAGTTGCTGAAGACCGCAGAGCCGCTGAAGACGGCCGCAGGGTCTATCGACGGCCCGGACGCCCTGCCGCCCAACGGCCTACCACTCACGCATCCATGCGGTGATCAGCAAGTCATCCCCGATGCGGTCGCTCTGCATTCGCAGCGCCCGGTAGGCATCGGCGACCTGTTCGACGCCGGAGCCGCCAACGGCCGAACGTGCCTGCTTTCCACCGAGCACCATCGGAGCCAGAAACAGCGTCAGCCAGTCGACTTCACCGGCCTCAAAGAATGCACCGGCGAGGTGCGGACCGCCCTCGAGCAAAAGCGATTGAACTTCGCGTGATCCGAGCTCGTTGAGCGCCGAGACGACGCGCGCCGATTCGTTCTCGCCGCTCGCGACGACCACGTCCACGCCGGCGGCTTCGAGAGGGGCCAGCGCCTCGCGTGGAGCGGCGCGGGAGGCGATCACGATCAGCGGTACTTCTCGGGCGCTCGTCACCAACGCGCTGTCGATCGGCAACCGCGCCTCCGAGTCGAAGACGACGCGCGTCGGCTGGCGATCCAGCGGCAGGCCTTCGCCGCGCACGGTCAACAACGGATCGTCCGCCAACGCGGTACCGATTCCGACGGCGATCGCGTCGGCCTCCGCGCGGAAACGATGGGCGAGTTCGCGGCTTGCTTCGGACGAGATCCACTGCGAATCGCCTGTTGACGTTGCGACCTTGCCGTCGAGCGTCTGAGCAGATTTGAAAAGCACGTGCGGGCGACCTGTCTTGGCGTGCTTGCGGAATGGCTGGTTGATCATCCGCGCCTTTGCGGCAATTTCCCCCTGCGCGGCGACGATTTCGATGCCTTCGTCGCGCATCATTCCCGGCCCGCGACCAGACGCCTTCTCGGTCGGATCGTCTGATGCAAAAACCACGCGAGCCAAACCGGCCTCGACGATCGCGTCGGTACACGGCGGCTGTTTGCCGGTGTGCGCACACGGCTCGAGCGAGACGAAGATCGTGCCGCCGGTCGTGTCCTTGCTGCAAGACTCGATCGCCACGCGTTCTGCGTGCTGTGCACCGTATTCATGGTGATAGCCCTCACCGATCACTTCGCCATCCGCCGAGACGACGACTGCGCCCACAACAGGGTTGGGACTGGTCCGTCCCCGACCCCGTTCGGCGAGTTCAAGTGTGCGTTCGAGGTGCGAAACCTCTTGATCTGTGAGCAATGCGGTATTCAAAACGTGGCAGTGGGCAGCGCGCCTGTGACCGATGGCGAACTGCCACCTACCCGAGGGTAGTCCCAGAATGATCCCGCACGCCACCGCCCATCGGCACTACCGAGCATCGGCAACAGGATAAGATCGACGGTCTGCGCTGCGGACGCACTCGCGCGCAGACTCGGTTCCGGTGGACAGGCAGTTGACATCCGCATGAACCGGTCAGTCACGCCCATTCCTGACGCATGCGCACGCGCGGCGCGAAAGACTTTCAATCCAGATGAAACTGATCATCCAAATCCCATGCTTGAACGAGGAAGAAACCCTGCCGGCGACGCTCGCCGACCTGCCGCGCGAAGTCGACGGTTTCGACGTGGTCGAATGGTTGGTGATCGACGACGGGTCCACCGACGAGACGGTGCGCGTCGCCCGTGACAACGGCATCGACCACATCGTCAAATTGACGAACAACAAGGGTTTGGCGGTTGCGTTTCAGGCCGGCCTTGACGCGTGTCTTAAGCTCGGCGCGGACGTCATCGTCAACACCGACGCGGACAACCAATACCGCGCCGATGACATCGGAGTGCTGACCGCGCCGATCGTCGCCGGCGAGGCCGACATGGTCGTAGGCGACAGACAGGTCCACACGATCGAACACTTTTCGCCGCTGAAGAAGCGTCTGCAGAAACTGGGCAGCGCGGTCGTGCGGCGCGCCTCGAACACCAGCGTCGAGGACACGACGTCGGGCTTCCGTGCCTACAACCGCGAAGCCGCAATACGCATGCAGGTCGTTTCTCGCTTCACCTACACACTTGAGACGATCATTCTCGCCGGCAAGACGCTGATCGCCACGACGCACGTTCCGATTCGCACCAACGAGAAGACGCGCGAATCGCGCCTGTTCCCGTCGATGTGGGCCTACATCCGCCGCAACACCGTTTCGATCGGTCGCATCTACGCGATGTACGAACCGCTCCGCGTCTTCATGACCGCCGCTGCAGTGTGCGGCTTGGCGGCGCTGCTGATCTGGACACGCTTTGCCTACTTCTACGTCAACGGCGAAGGCGCGGGCCACGTTCAGTCGTTGATCCTCGGCGCAGTGTTGTTCAACGCCGCCCTGCTGCTTGCAGCCCTCGGCGTGATCGGCGACCTGCTCGCCGCGCAGCGAACGCTAACCCAACGCCTTTTGGAGACGTCTCGCCGCATCGAAATGAACTTGGGCGTTGCGCCGTCACACTACGAGCCGGGCTCCTCCAGCAGTCCACGCCACAAGACCACCGGCGCGGACGCCGGCGGCGCCACCGGAAAGACCGAAGAACGAGAGGCCTTGAAACTTTGACCGACCCAACGCAATCCGAAACGCAGCCTGTGGACGCACAGCCGGTAAAAGCACAACCCGGCGAAGCCGCAACCCACGTCGGCAAGACACACCTCGATGACCTGCACACCGCCGCCAAACCCGGCGACGCCAGCGCGGATGCTGTTGTCACCGGTAACACCTACGACAAATACGGCTCGAAGAATCCGCTCGTCCGCCGAATGATGGACAACTTCGAGGGCACGCTCGAAGAGCTTTTCGATCGCGCCGCCCCCAGCTCGATTCTTGATGTCGGTTGCGGCGAGGGCGTGCTGACCCATCAGTGGGCCGAAAGGCTCGGCGACGGACGGATCGTCGGGATCGACCTCGACGAACCGGAACTGAAAGCCGCGTGGGAACACCGCCAGCGCCCCAACCTCGAGTACCGCGTGCTCGAAGCGACCAAGTTGCCGTTTGCCGACGGCGAATTCGAGGTTGCGACTGCGATTGAAGTGCTCGAACATGTGCCCGAGCCAGCGAGCACGATCGCCGAGATGTCGCGCGTGGCGGAGAAGTTCATGCTTGTGTCGGTCCCCCGCGAACCGCTGTGGCGAGCGCTGAACATGGCTCGCGGCAGCTACCTGAAAGATCTCGGCAACACGCCGGGTCACGTCAACCATTGGTCCAAGCGCGCATTCGTCAAGGAACTCTCTGCGGTCGGCAAAGTTGTCGAGGCACGTTCGCCGTTCCCGTGGACGATGCTCCTGGTGGATGTCCGCAAGTAACCGCGGTTAGGCGGCGTCAATCGTGAACTCGCGCGAAACCGGCGCGAACGCCGCTGCAACTGGATCGAAGACGTCCGACTACGGGCGTGGCGCGGCGTTGCTGACGGTCGGCATCGGCGTGACCGGGCTGGTGACCTTCGCGTACCTGTCCTTCGCCTCGCACACGCTTTCGAAGGAGCAGTACGGGCAGATCGGCCTGCTCTGGTCGGCGGTCTTCTTGATCACGCCGATCTTCTATCGGCCGGTCGAGCAGTTGCTGGCGCGCACAATCGCCGAGCGCCGAGCGCGCGATCAAACGCTCGCAGGGCCATTGAAGATCGCTGCGGCGATCCAGTTGACACTCGGTCTCGCCTTCGCCGCACTGGCGCTGGCCTTTCAGGACCGGTTGATCGACGACCTGTTCGATGGCAGCTCAACGCTCTACTGGATCATGTTCAGCTCGGTGTTGGCGTACGCCGTCAGCTATTTCGGGCGCGGTCTACTGGCGGGCAACCAGCGATTCGGGCTGTACGGGTTGCTCGTGCTGATCGAGGCGAGCGTGCGCTTCATGTTTCCGGTCGCGGTCGCAGTCGGTTTGCTGTCCGGGCAGAACGCCATTGCGCTGGGCATCCTCGCCGGCCCGGTGATCAGCCTCTTCGTCGTGCCGCTGGCGCTGATGGGTCGTCAGCGCGCGGCGCGCGCAGCGATCTCGGATAGGCGATCGGCAGCGGAGATCGTCGAGGACGTCAGCGAAGAGATGGAGACGCTGGACGCCGCTTCGGGCGCGATCGACGTCGAACGTGGGGAGTTCACGATGAGCGAGGGCGGCGGATTCGCGCTCGCCGCGCTGGTGATCATGGCCTGCGAGCAGGCGATTCTCAATGCGGCCCCCTTCATCGCCAACTCGACCGCAGGCGGCGCAGCCGCAGCCGCCGCAGTGATCAACATCCTCGTGATCGCCCGAGCGCCGATGCAGCTGTTCCAATCCGTGGCGACCAGCCTGCTCCCGCATCTGTCAAAACTTCGCGCGGCCGACGACTACGGCGAGTACCGAAAGAGCGTTCGTGTGACGCTGCTGGCAATCTCCGGCGTGGCCGTCGTCGGCGCCTTGGTGATGCTGATCTGCGGACCTTGGCTGATGAGGCTCGTGTTTGGATCGCAGTACGAGTACGGGCGCCTGGGCTTGATCGCGATCACCGTGGGTATGGGTATCTACCTGTGTGCCGCGACGTTGAATCAGACTGCGCTGGCAGCCAAGCGAACCGGCGCTGCGGTCGCCTGCTGGCTGACGGCGACGATCGCATTCCTTGCATGGATGCTCTCTCCGATCGTTGAGGACCCTTTGACACGGGTAGAGATCGGCTATCCGGCGTCGTCGCTGATTCTGTTCACCTTGTTGTTCGTGCTCTATCAGCGAGTGACACCGCGAGACTGATTCGGCAGCAGTCGCACGCAGAAAACGTCCCGATCGCGATCAACCGTTCGAGGCGACAGCTGCGATCGCTGCATAGGCAGCCGCCGGATCGGCTGCGCCGAACACCGCTGACCCGGCCACCAGCAGATTTGCTCCTGCGCCGGCAACTTTCGGTGCGGTCACGGCATCAACGCCGCCGTCCACTTCAAGCGCAACACCATCGGGCAACAGCGCACGCATTGCGGCAAGCTTGTCGATCGACGCGGGGATGAACGGCTGCCCGCCCCAACCCGGATTCACGCTCATGCAGAGCGCATAGTCGATCTCGCCGACGGCCGCACCCATCGCGTCGACCGGCGTGCCGGGATTGATCACGAGCCCGGCCAGTGCTCCGCCTTCGCGGATCTGGCTGGCGACGCGGTTGACGTGTGGTGTCGCTTCGACGTGGAACGAAACCGCATCGGCACCTGCCGCTGTGAAGTTGTCGACCTGCCGGTCGGGCTGCTCGATCATCAAGTGCACGTCCAGCACGCCACCGGCATCGTGCACCTGATCTGCAAGTGCAGAGACGATCAACGGACCGATCGTTATCGGCGGCACGAAGTGTCCATCCATCACGTCGACGTGAATCACCCTGGCACCGGCGGCCATCACCTCGGCGACCTGTTCGCCGAGTTTCGCGAAGTCCGACGAAAGGATCGAGGGCAGCACCTCGACACCGGCGAACAATTCGCTGGCGCGACTGTTCACGGATGCGCTCAAATCTCTGTGAGCATCCAGGCACCGCAGGACGAGCAATGCAGATCGGACGTGTGGGACATGCGCGCAATTGTGCCATGAGCTCCACAGTCCGGACACGCCGACATCAGTTCGTAGCGGTGCAGGCAGTTCACGCAGCGGTAGCGACCGGGAAGGTTGCTGGTCGCGCGCAACCACGGCTCGTTGCAGCTCGGGCACTGCATGCCGACCTCGAACGCGGATTTCTTTGCTGCTTCGCCTTCCATCCCAACCGATTCCATATTCCCTGCCTAACCCCGTGAATTCACGCGAGTTGCGGCACGTCGTTGCCACGAAGATAACTTTCGACGTCCATGGTCTTTCCGCCTGCCGGTTTCACGCGCAGCAGTTCGATCGCACCATCGCTTGCGCCGACCAGCAGCCGCCCGTCGAGTTCGATTGCCTTTCCGCTCGGGACCGATGCGTCAGCCGGCCGCGCGTCTTCGACTCGCAGCGGGTCGCCGCCGACGGTCTGCAGAACCGCGCCGATATGTGGGTTGAGCGCGCGGACCGTCGCGATCAGCGCACCGGCTGTGGACGTACCCGGCTTCAGAACCCGATCGTCGCGTTCGATCTTTTCTGCGTATGTCACTGCGACCTCGCCGCCCATCTCGCTTTGGTCTGTCCAGGCGATTGTGCCCGATTCATGGGCATCGAGCGCCTCGACCAGCATTTCGCCGCCGAGATCGGCGAGTTCGGATGCGAGCTCGCCATAGTTGCGGTCATCGATCGGTATCGCCGTTTGCGCGCAGACTGGACCGGCATCGAGTGCCTCAACGAGACGCATGATCGAAACACCTGTCTGCTGGTCTCCCGCTGCGATGGCGCGTTCGACCGGCGCTGCACCGCGCCACCGCGGAAGCAGTGAGGGATGGACGTTGAAAATCGGCCAAGCCGAGAGCAGCGGTTCTTTGACGATTGCACCGTATGCGCAAACCGTGAGCGCGGCAGGATTGGTCGCGCGAATGCGCTCGACCGACTCGGGGCCGTTCACGTCGACAGGCTGAAACAGTTCGATACCGAGTGTGTCGGCTGCCTCCGCGACCGGCGGATGCTGGAGCGTTCGCCCCCTGCCCTTCGGCCGCGGTGGTCGCGTGACGACGAGCACCGGCCGATGCTGCGAGTCGGCGAGCCGTCGGAGCACCGTGGCGGCGAATTCTGAGGTCCCTAGATAGACGTTTCGCAACGAGTCAGATGCTCGGTTCAGGCGGCGTAGCCGACCTGGTCCTCGGCCTCGCGCAGTCCGCGCAGCGCTGCCTTGCGTTGATCTTTACTCGCGCGATCAAGAATCAAGATGCCGTCGAGATGATCCATTTCATGTTGAATCACGCGTGCATTCAGACCAGATGCCTCGATCCGCACGCGATCTCCGGCGGCATCCTGACCTGTCACGCGCACATGAATCGGTCGATCGACGTCGACCTGCACGTTCGCGAGGCTCAGGCACCCCTCCTCGAACGACTCTGAATCCTCGGAGGACCACTCGATCTCGGGGTTGGCGAGCACGACCGGCGGCGTGTCACCGACTCGGTAAACGAGCAGGCGATTCGAGACGCCGATCTGCGGCGCCGCGAGACCGATGCCGAAGGCCTCGTCCATCAGGCGAATCATCCGCTCTGCCTGGGCCTTGACGTTCTCGTCGAACACTTCGATCGGGCGGGTGTCGCTTCGCAGTACCGGATCGCCGAATTGACGAACCTGCGTCAGCGCAGCGCGGCGCACGGCCAAATCTTCAGAGGAAACACCGGCTTCTTCAAGCTTCTTCTCTGCGTCCGCCGGTCGGTTGTGGCTGTCCGAGGTCGGGCTCATCGCCAGATGTTAATTGAAAACCGGGTGCGATGCGCCCGTCCGCAGAAATGTCGGCAGATCACTGTGGGTCGACGTCGACCGAGAACTTGACTTCGCGGCCTGCCGCCGATGCCGAAACGAGCTCGATCGCCTCGCGAACGGCAGTTACGGCTCCGCCGCGGTCGAGCGATTTGATCTCGATCTGGAAACGCTCCAGGCCCTTGCGCTTGAACAACGGTGCCGGGCCGATCATCCTGCCGTCATGCACCTCAATTGCGCGCATCAGCGCATCTGCGGCGGCTTGAGCGCGAGTGTGATCCAGCGAGGCGGTCTGGAGTTTGATGATGTGAGAAAACGGCGGATACCCGAACGCCTCGCGTCGCTGGAGTTCCTCGTGAACGAAGCCCGACGCGTCGTGGTTGGCCGCGAACCGCAGTGCGCGGGCGTCGGGCGAAGCGGTCTGCACGATCACCTTTCCTTCGCGCGAACCTCTACCGCTCCGACCGGCGAGCTGCGCCACAAGTGCGAACGTTCGCTCCTCTGCGCGAAAATCGGGAAAGTTGAGCGTCGAATCGGCGTCGATGACCACACCGAGTGTGACGTCGGGAAAATCGTGCCCCTTGGCGACCATCTGTGTGCCGACCAGCACGCCCGACGTCGCCGCTTCGAAACGACCGAGCACGGATGCCACACCCTCGCGACCGGCCGTGTCCGCATCGAGCCTGAAAACCTCCAGCGACCCGCCAAGCGCATCGCGTAGTTCGTGTTCGAGCCGTTCGGTGCCTGCGCCGTGACGGGCGATCGACGCAGAATCGCAATCCGGGCAGTGCTCGGGTACGCGTTCGCGATGGCCACAGTGGTGACAACTCACCTCGGAGCGCTGCATGTGCAGCACAAGCGTGACGTCGCAATTTGGACAGATCCACGCGCGACCGCAGCTCTGGCACGTGAGATAGTTCGACCAGCCGCGGCGATTGAGCAGGACGATCGCCTTCTCCCCTCTGGCCGCGACCGAGGCCAGCGCGGCGCTGGTCTGCGGATGCAGCGCGGTTCGCTGACCGGACATGTCGACCAGCGAAACCGGCGGCAGCGGACTGCCGTCGACGCGCAGCGGCAGTTTGATTCTGCGCGACCGCTGCCAACTCTCTGCACGGGGCGTCGCACTCCCGCTGAGCAGCACCGCCCGCTCGACGAAGGCGCGGCGCAAAGCGACCTCGCGAGCGTCATAGCGCGGGTCGCCGTCCTGTTTGTACGAGGCGTCGTGCTCTTCGTCGACGATCACCAAACCGAGGTTCTTGACGGGAGCAAACACCGCCGAGCGAGGCCCAACGGCGATCGTCGCCTCGCCACGCTGCAGCCGCAACCATTCGTCGTGGCGCTCGCCCGGCGAGAGCTGCGAGTGGAGCACCGCAACACGGTCCTTGAAGCGAGCAGAAAACCGCGTCAACACCTGTGGCGTGAGGGCGATCTCGGGGACCATCACGATCACGCCGCTCCCGCGTTCGATCGCGGCCTCAGCTGCACCCAGGTAGACCTCCGTCTTGCCGCTTCCGGTGACGCCGTGCAGCAGAAGATCTTCGTGGCCGTGATCCAGGGCGTCGGCGATCTGCGCGAGCGCAGCAGATTGGTCGGCCGTCAATTCGGGGCGCTCGACCAAGTTTCCGATTGCCGTTGCCGTCGGCACGCGACGCTGCTCGCGTGCGTCGATCACTACCAGTTCGCGACCTTCGAGGCGGCGTAGCGCCGCGATCGACGATCCGATCGAATTCTCGGCTTTTGCCGTGGCGATGCCCTCCGGGTTTGCTGCAAGGCCCACAAGCGCCTGGCGTTGCAGATCGGTCAGTCTGACCTCGTCGCTGGCCAGCGCCGACTTCCCGGCGTCGGTGATCGTCGCGTAGAAGGCAGTCTTCGGCTTGCTGGACTTCGCAGACGCGCCGGTACCGGTGCCGGGCGGCGTTACCAGTGCCAGACCACGCGCCGGTGTCGAGCAGTACTGCTCGGCCACCCACAGCCCCAGATCAACGAGCGGCGCAGGAACGCCCGAGTCGAGCACCTTGAGCGGTTCGGCGAGCTTTTCGTCCGGCAAATCGCTGGATTCGGCCATCGCCGTGACAACCCCAAGGATCTTGCGGCGGGCGAAGGGAACGAGCAGCACCGAACCCACCCCCACACTGCCTTGCATTGCCTCTGGCAACCGATAGTCAAACGGTCCACGCAGGGCTCGCGCCGTGGTCAACGGCTCGACTTTGGCGATTGCGCTCACGGCCCGAGATTAGGTGCGAGCGCGGACCAAGAAAACGCGTGCACCGAAATGACGAAGGCGCCACGTGGGCGCCTTCGTCCAAGGAACTTTTTGCGAGCGCTGGCTATGCGCCGACGGCTGCGGTCAAGCCAGCCGCCTCGGCAAGCACGGCGGCCTTGTCCGTGTTTTCCCACGTGAAGTCCGAGTCCTCGCGACCGAAGTGGCCGTATGCGGAGGTCTTGCCGTAGATCGGACGGTGCAGGTCGAGATACTCGCGGAAGGCTCCGGGGCGAAGGTCGAAGTTGTCGACGACGAGCTGGTGGAGCTGTCCGCGGCCGATCTTCTCCGTGCCGAAAGTCTCGATCGAGATGCTGACCGGCTCGGCCTTGCCGATCGCGTAGGCAACCTGAACTTCGGCGCGCTCGGCCAATCCGGCAGCGACGATGTTCTTGGCGACGTAACGCGCGGCGTAAGCGGCCGAGCGGTCGACCTTTGACGGGTCCTTGCCACTGAAGGCGCCGCCGCCGTGACGACCCATGCCGCCGTAGGTGTCGACGATGATCTTGCGACCTGTCAGACCGGCGTCACCCATCGGGCCGCCGATCACGAAGTTGCCGGTCGGGTTGACCAGAAAACGGGTCAGCAGATCGGCCTCGTCGTAGAGGTCGGCCGGAAGTATCGGCTTTACGACGTGCTCCCAGAGGTCCGCCTTGATCTGGTCGACCGTGTAGCCGTCTTCGTGCTGCGTGCTGATCAGCAGCTGCTCGATGGCGACAGGCTTGCCGTCGCGATAACGAACGGAGACCTGCGTCTTGGCGTCGGGGCGAAAATACGGAACGGTGCCGTCCTTGCGCACCTGGGCGTGACGCGCGGCGAGCTTGTGCGCCAGTGAGATCGGCAGCGGCATCAGCTCTTCAGTCTCGTTGCTCGCGTAGCCGAACATCATTCCCTGGTCGCCGGCGCCGGCGACGTGCTTCTCGTCGTCCGAGCCGCCTTCGCGGACCTCAATCCCGGTGTCAACGCCCTGCGCGATGTCGGGTGACTGCTTGTCCAAGGTGACCATCACGGCGCAGGTGTTTGCGTCGAAACCCTTGTCCGAGTGGTCGTAGCCGATCTCGAGCACAGTCTTTCGGGCGAGTTCCTGGACGTCGAAGTTGGCTGTCGTACTGATCTCGCCTCCGACGACGATCAATCCCGTGGTGACAAAAGTTTCACACGCAACGCGACCCGCGGGGTCCTGCGCCATCACCGCGTCGAGCACGGCGTCAGAAATTGCGTCGGCGATCTTGTCGGGGTGACCCTCAGAGACAGATTCCGAGGTGAAGAGGTATTCGTTGTCGGCAAACTCGTTGATGCTCATGCTTGGGAATTGCTCCAGATCGAGTAGAACTTTTCGAGGACGTGCTGGGGACCAGCCGTGCTGGGAACGATTGTGGCGGAATTGGAACCTTCGAACGCCGCAAAGTCGTGTTGCTGAATAGTAGCCACCGGCCCCCAAATACACCGTATATCAGACTGATTAAGTCGTATTTACGCGGACTCGCGCGGTTCCCAGCGGAACTTCAACGAGGCGAAGATCAGGCCGATTGCGCCCCATACGATCACGTTTAGCAGGTCATTGAAGTGGATCGCGATCCCCTCTGCGTTGGGGCTGAAGGACTCGAACAGACACGCCCCCAGGTGATAGATCGGAAAGATCTGGCCGATCTCACGCAGTACGTCCGGCAGGTTGGAGGCGTCTCCGAAGACGCCGGAGATGAAGTAGAGCGGCAACACGATCATGTTTGTGATCGCCGGCGCCGCAGCCTGGTTGGGAATGAATACGGTCAACGCAAAACCGAGTGCGCAGAACGCAATCGAGCCGACAATCGTGGCGATCGCGACACCGATCAAGCGTGTTCCTGTGATGTCGACGTCGTACGCGAGCTTGCCAGCGAGCATGATCACGACGGCGATCATGCCGGCGTTGACAACGGCGCTGGCGGTGCGGGCCGACACGAACACGCTCGTAGGCAACGGAGTGCCGCGCATACGTTTGAGCACTCCCATCTCGCGTTGAAACGTGATCGTCATCGCAATGTTTACGAAGGTTGCGCTGACGATTCCGAGCGTCATGATCGCTGGCACGAGGTATTGATCGCCGAGCAGGTCGTAGACCGGGTCGCGATTGGAACCGCTACCGAAAACCGCCCCGAGGAGGAACAAGAAGATCAGCGGCAGGGCGACCGAAAAGAAGACTGAAGCCGGGTTGCGCCAGAAAAGTTTCTGGTCGTAGCGGAACTGATGCGCGAAGAGTCGCAAGAGCTTCACTCCCCCTCCTCCCCGTTGTTCGACGTCAGTTGGAGGTAGATGTCCTCAAGCGATGGGCGGGCGACCTTCAGGTCCAGCAGTTCGGCGCCATGGTCCACGGCCCAAGTCGTGATCTCGTGAAGTGCGCGCGTGACATTTTCCGCGTCGAGTGAAACGCTGCCGTCGGCCGCGGCCGCGGCGCGAAACGTCGGCGGCAGGTCTGACACCGCGATCCGCGACTCCAGACGAAAGCTGATGCGCGTTGGCAGCTTGTCGCGCCCGCCGATCTCTTCCGGTGAGCCCTGCGCGACTATCTCGCCCCCTGCAAAGACTGCGACACGGTCAGCCAGTTGCTGGGCCTCCTCCATGTAGTGCGTGGTCAACACGATTGTCTTGCCCAGCTCGCGCATCGAGGAGATGGCGGTCCACGCCTCGCGACGAGCCTCCGGATCGAATCCCGTCGTCGGCTCATCGAGGAAAATCAGGTCCGGATCGCCGATCAGCGCCATCGCCACATCGAGTCGGCGTTTCTGACCTCCGGAAAGTCGCCCGGCGCGGGCGTCCGCCTTTTCGCTCAATCCAGTCAGTTCGATCGTTTCTGCAACCGGACGCGAGCGGCGGTAGTAGCCGGCGTACATCTCGAGCGTTTCACGAACCGTGAGCTGAGGCAACATTTCGCAGTCCTGCAGCACGATGCCGATCCGCTCGCGCCATGCCCGCGTCGGCATGCTGGGATCCACTCCGAGTACGTCAACTTCGCCCTCGCTGCGGTCGCGATATCCCTCGAGGATCTCGACGGTGGTCGTCTTGCCGGCACCGTTGGGCCCGAGGATCGCGAAAACCTCGCCGGTTTCGACGGTCAGGTCAATGCCTTTGACGGCCTCGAAGTTGCCATACAACTTGCGCAGGCCGCGAATGGAAATCGCGGGGGCGTTCACGGGGTTGCGAATCCTACGCGAGCCACTGTGTGCGCAAGTGCGGATCGTCACATCGCGCTCGCCGGGCGATCAATCGTCGTAGCGCCCCTTGGAGGCCTTGAAATCGATGATCAGCGGCACGCCGTCGAGCGCGTAGCGCTCGCGCAACTGGTTCTCGACGAAGTAGGCGTAGTCGCGAGCGATCGCGCGACGGCTGTTGACCTGTATCGCGAAGCGCGGCGGTCGCTCTTGGAATTGCGTCATGTAGTACATCTTCAGCCGCTTGCCACGAACGTTCGGCGGTTGGCGCAGACCCTGTACGTCGTTGATGAATTTGTTCAGTTCTTTGGTCGAGATTCGACTGTTCGATCGCTCGGCGAGGTCGATCGCCTCCTGCATCAACTTGGGAACGTTGCGACCGCTGAGCGCGCTGCTGGTGACGATCTTCGGCCGCAGTCTCAGTTTCCGCGAGATGCGCGCACGTTCATGTTTGAGGTCAAGCTCTTCGTGCTCGAGATCCCACTTGTTCAACGCGATCAGCGTCGCGCATCCGGCCTTCATCGCCAGCTCGGCGATCCGCAGATCCTCGGAGGTGATCCCGTCGGTCACGTCGCAGACGACGATCGCGACGTCGGCGCGTTCCATCGCCAGTTGCGAACGCAGCGACGAGAAGTATTCGAGTTCGTCGGACTGTTTGGCGCGTCTGCGCAGCCCGGCGGTATCGATCAGCACGACCGGCTCGCCCTCGTATTCGATTTCCGTGTCGATCGAATCGCGGGTGGTGCCGCTGATCGGCGAGACGATCACGCGCTCTTCGCCGACGATTGCGTTGACGAGACTGGACTTGCCGACGTTCGGTCGCCCGAGTACCGCAAGTTGAACCGCGTCGGGATTGCTGACGCGCGGAGCGTCGGGTGCGAGCTCGGTGAGGCGGTCCAGAAGGTCGCCGGTTCCAAGACCCTGCGCGGCACTGACCGCGACGGGGTCGCCCATGCCGAAGCGTTGAAACTCCGCTGCGTTGGGAATGTCCTTGACGCTGTCGATCTTGTTCACTGCGACGACGATCGGCTTGCGACCGTTGCGCAGAATCTGGGCGATGTCGTCGTCTCCCGGGCGATAGCCCGCCCGACCGTCGACCACGAACATCACCAGGTCGGCCAACTCGATTGCCGTCTCGGCCTGGAAGCGAATCTGCTTCGCGATGTCATCATCTTCGCTTACGTCGACGCCGCCCGTGTCGATGAACGTAAGGTCCACCCCGTTCCAGTCGGTGTGCAGCGCTTTGCGGTCACGGGTGACCCCGGCGCGCTCGTGCACGACCGCCTCCTTCGACTGCGTGAGGCGATTGATCAGGCTCGATTTGCCGACGTTCGGATAGCCGACGATCGCGACGGTGGCGTGACGGCGCGGTGGCTCGTCGTCGGCAACCGCGTCCGCGGTCGCCTCTTGTTCGTCCAGCCCCAGTGGAAATTCGCCCTCATCCACCACCTCGATTTCGATGAACTCGACGTCGTCGCGCAACTCGTCGCTCATCGCACGCCAGCCCGTCCGGCCAACTCGACGATGCGTTCGACGACGTCGTCGATCTCCAGCGCAGTCGTGTCGACCTCGATCGCGTCGGCGGCGGCCTTCAGCGGTGAGTAGTCGCGAGTGGCATCACGACGGTCGCGTTCGGCCTGGTCCGCCTTCACGCGCGACTCGTCAAGGCCATGCTCGGCGGCGCGGCGGCGCGCGCGCTCCGCTTCGTCGGCGGTCAGAAAGACTTTCAAACCCGCGTCCGGCGCCACCACGGTGCCGATGTCGCGACCTTCGGCGACCCAGTCGCCGCCGCTGTAAAGCAGTTCGCGTTGCTTGTCGACAAGTGCTTCGCGCACCTCCGGCAAAGCGGCGATCTCCGACGCACGCGCCGTGACTTCCGGGGTGCGAATCGCCT
>CAKZMQ010000008.1 GCA_937128795.1 uncultured Solirubrobacterales bacterium
GTACGACCGCCAGGAAGAAGTGCGAGGCGAACGATGAGCAACTACCCCGAAGGTGTCGCAATGCCGTTCCTCGATGAAGCACCCGACTATGTGGAGTGCGACGAGTGCGGCCAAGAAGTCGGAGCCAATGAAGTTGCGACGATCGATGATCGAACGATCTGCGACGACTGCAATCCGAACTGGCCACCACAGAACTTGACCGACGTTGCCAAGCGCAAGCACGGACTACGTGAGAACGGGGAAGCGTCGTGAAGCGCACCACCGACATTCCGGCAGACGAACAGATCGTCTACATGGAGCACGTAGACGAAATGCGGCGCAATCTCGCCGACGCTTTGGTTACTGCGGACGTGCGCGGCAAGAGCTGGATGGACTTGCTCAAAGAAGCCAAGTCGCTCGGCATCGACGTCCGCAAATCGGACGCGCTCGATGAAGCACTTGCGTCGGCGATCCGCACCTTGCAGGAGTTGTACTTCGGGGGGTTGGACGTATGACGCAGACCGAACGTGTCCACGCCATCCTGCGCGACGCTGGCGGGTTCTGGACTTCGGCCCAGCAGATAACACAGCAAACGGGCATCACTCGTGTGGCTGCACGAATCCATGACCTCAAAGAATCAGGTGTGGATATCGAGTCGAAGTTTGTCGACCGGTCGAAGGGCAAGTCCTACCGCCTGACGGCATCCGCTCGCATCGCCCAGCCGCCTGCCGAGCCAGAGGCTTTTCCCGAAGGACTGTTTGCAAGTGACACACCTAAGCCGACCAACGCATTACTCGGAGAGGACTTTGCGGCATGAAACAGATTCTTGAAGTGGCGGCCTACGTGTGCCTCGCTATTTCGGCGACGCTTGCGGTCGGCGCGTGGGGACTCCTATTCGCGGCGTTGTTCGACAAAGTCACACCGGGAGACCCGAAGACCGATCGAGTTTTCTACACGGCCTGTCTTGTTGGGGCGCTGTTCGCGGTGTTGTTTCCGATCTTCGCGCTTTCGGCGGCGGCAGCATGACCGGCTACCTGATCCTCATCATCCTTTTTTTCGGTGCAGTCATCGTTGCATGGATGCGAAGCGAGTACCGATCGGCTCTTGCGTTCGCCGAGAAGCGCAAGCGCCAAGCCAGCCAAGCATCCCCCCGCTTGGCTGGCAAGGACTTTTACATGGACACGATCTTCACAGAGGAGGACGCATGGCCGACACGGTGACACTCACACACCGCGAACTCGATCGCCGCCTAGACCAAGCACACCGCGAAGGCATCATCGCTGGACGGGTTGCGGAGCGTCTTGGCATCGGTGTGGAGGTAGACGAATCCGCGCCGCTCGATCACTACTTCCCCGGCACGACGCCCGGTGACTTCCCGCGACCGATGAGCGTGGTCGAAGCCAACCGTCCGAATCTGCGACTGGTGCCAACCGACCAACACACAGCAGAAGTTTTCCACCTTCCCATAAACCCCAACGAAAAGACCGCGTCTTAGCGCGGCCTTCTCTAGCCAAACGAACCAGTGGAGGGTTCGATATGACTGAAACTCAAATACTAGACGCAGAAGTGGTCGAAACCGAAGAAGGAACGGAGCTTGTGGCGGTTGAAGCGGGCACCCTCTTTCACAAAAACGATCCACTCGACGCGCTCGAAGAAGCAAGGCGCGTCGCAACCGGACTTGCGCAGACCATCAAGGACGGCGGGATGGTTGACCGTATCGACGGCAAGGACTTTGTCAAGGTCGAAGGCTGGCGAACGCTTGGCTCGATTCTCGGGGTCGTCCCGCGTGAAGTGTCAATGACGCAGATCGAAGGCGGGTGGCAGGCGACCGTCGAGGCCGTCACTCTCGACGGTCGGATAGTCGGACGCGCAACGTCCAGCTGCACGAAGGAAGAAAAGAAGCGCGCCAACGCGCCGACGTTCGAGCTTCAAGGCATGGCCGCGACCCGCGCAACGTCTCGTGCCCTACGCGGCCCACTCGGGTTTGTGATGCAGATCGCCGGATTCCAGGCGACATCCGCCGAGGAAATGAGTGAAGCCGGCGCGAACGCTGACCCCGACGCGCAGTGGGATGTTCTGCCGCCCGACGCAGCCTTCGCCGCGACCATCCATTCCGCCAGGTGGGTCAACGCAAAGGGTAAGGACAAGATTCTCGCAATTGCGTTGGTCGCCAACAAGGGTGGCGGACTCCCGGCAGGCGAGAAGCTTTGGCTAGAGCCGGGGCGCCCGGACTACAAGCAGTTTGTCCAACACGTATGCGGCGGCGTTGAGCCACCCGTAAGCGGATCACTCGACGCACTGGCCGGAAAAGCGTTTGACCTCACGGTGACGCTGAACGGCCAATGGCGCAACTACTCAATCTCAGCGGCATCGCCGGTGGAGGCATAGACCAATGAACGACTTTCAACGCGCAGGCGCAACCGCCGTCGCGCCAGAACCGCAGGAAGAAACCGTCACCGGCCAGATCGTCACCCCCGAAGAGGTGGCGGCGATCAAGGCCGAGCGCCAAGAGCAGATCAACCCGTTCGTAGATTCGGCCAAATCGATCACGATTGAAGACGCGGAGGACGCCGCAGGCGCAACCGAAGTCATAGCGGAGATCGCACGTCGCCTAAAGGGACTGGAGAAAGAACGCAAGGAACTGGTCGAGCCGATCAACGAGGCCAAGAACCGCGTCCAAAACCTTTACAACGGACTCAAAGCACCGCTCGAAGAAGCCCGCGCAATTCTCGAGCCCAAGTTGATCGCCTATCAAGAGGCCGAAGAAAAGCGCATCCGCGAAGAGAACGAAGCGCGCGAGCGCGAGGCCCGTGAAAAGTTTCTCGCCGAACAGAAGCGCATTGAGGACGAGCGGGCCGAAGCCAACCGTGTGGCGGCCGAAGCGGCTGAAGCAGCTCGCGCCGCATCAGAGGCTCTCGCGGAGCAACCAGACCCCGAAGGCGAAGCAAAGGCGCGCGCCGCTGCCGAGGAAGCTCGCGCCGCGCAGGAGGCGTTAGACGCCCAGCGTGAAGAGCGCGCATCGTTCGAGACTGCTGCGGTTGAAGTAGCGAAGCCGACGGTCAAGACCACGGGCGGGAGCTTCACCGTCAAAAAAGTCTGGACTGGCGAAGTTGCAGACGAGTCGAAGGTGCCACGCGAGTACATGGCCGTCGATCAAAAGAAGATCAACGCCGCAGTCAAGGCCGGCGTCCGTGACATCCCGGGCGTGAGGATCTTCGAGAAGTCGGAAGGGGCCGTGCGCGCGTGACCCTCTCTTCTCCGCAAGAAGTGATGCAGCGCCTCGAAGAAATCGAGGCGCAAATGGCCGTCAATCAGAACGACCTCGAAGCGGCCGCGCTGGCTTACTTCGGGCTCAAGCGCGAGCGCGACATCGCCCGAGCGAAGGCACTGCGCGAGCAGTCCGGCGGCAGCGCTGACAGTCGAGCAGCCGCCGCCTTGCTGGCGATCGAGAACACCGAGATGTACCGCAAGTTTGTGGAGGCCGAGGCCAACTACGAATCGCTCAAGCTCGCGCAACGGTCGCTCGCCGATCGAGCGTCAATCGGCCAGTCAATCCTTCGGGCGCAGAAGGCGGCGTAGGTGGCGGTCTCCAAGACACTCCGGTTCGAGATCCTGCGCCGCGACAACTTCACCTGCCGCTACTGCGGCACCAAAGCGCCAGCCGCCGAACTGCACGTCGACCACGTTACGCCGGTCACATTGGGCGGCGAAGATAAGGCCGAAAACCTAGTCACGTCGTGCGTTGATTGCAATAACGGTAAGGGCAAGATTCCACCCGATGCGCCGCTCGTCGCCGACGTGAAGGCTGACGCACTTCGGTGGGCGGCAGCGATCGAGCAGGCGGCGCGCGAAAAGAGCAAGGCGCGCGAGGCCGCAGAACTGTACGCGCAGACGTTCCTAGAGATATGGGAATCGTGGTCATATGGCCCCGACGACGATCGCAAGAAGATTCCACTTGAGAGCGACTGGAAGACCGGCATCGAGCGGTTCAGAACCCTCGGGCTCACCGTTGAGGACGTAGCGCACGGCGTCGACATCGCCATGAACTCGCGAGCCCTCGCGGACAAGACCTACCGGTATTTTTGCGGCGTCATGTGGCGCACCCTGCGCGAGCGCCAAGAACGCGCGGTGCAGATTCTCGAAGAGCAGGACGGCGAATAGTGGCCGTCTTCGAGAACGTCAAGACCTCCATCTGGTCAGACGACTTTGCGGAGCTTGATCCTCTGGCGAAGCTGCTCTACCTCTGGAGCTTCACCAACCCGCGCTGCAACGCAGCTGGGCTCTACAAGGTGCGCCCCAGGGCGATCATGTTCGAGACCGGGATAACCGACCTCACGGCTCCGCTGGCAGAGCTTGAGCGCGGGAAATACCTCTTCTACGCCGACCCATGGATATTCATCCGAGTCCGCGCAAAGCACTACCGCACGTCGGGCGCGAACGTGACTAAAAGCATGCTCAGCGCACTTGAAGAACTACCCGACGGCCACCCGTTCATCGGCATGTTTTTGGACGAGTATTCGGACAATTCAAGACTATTCCCGAACCCTACGCAGACCCTTTCCGGAGTCCGTCTGAAACGTGATTCCAAAGCGAAATCCGGAAGGGTATTGCCAGAGTATGGGGAGAGTCCCTCTGCTAATGCCTTTGCTAATACTGATGTTGTTGTAGAAGAAACAGCGTCCCGTGAAGATCGCGCCGCAGCTCGCGCCGCCGAGATCCGCGACGAGCTTGGCGAGAAGGCAACGGCATGACCCGCGCCGAGATCGACACTCTGTTCGCCGAGTGCGAGGTCTACTGGCCGCAAGGGGCGCCGGAACGCTCACGGCCCGGCTGGCACAAACTACTCGCGCCGTTCGAACTCGAGGACGCACTGGCCGCGCTCGAAGCCTTCGCCGACCGCGGCGACGACTGGCCGCCGATCCCCGGCGTCTTGGCGGAACGCATCCGCAAGTCGACGCGCACCCCGCATCGAACGTTCATGCGCCAGATGGCAGCCGCCGGCGACTGGCGAGCAATTCACGCCCTGGCCGAATCTGGAGACGTTTGGGCTCAATCCCTACTCAACCCGAAAGCAGAGGCGATTATCGATGCCTGACCTGACCCCATCCACACCGAAAAAGCAAGGACAGGATTACGGTCTAGCGTCCGAAGAATTGCCATCAAGCGAAGGTTCG
>CAKZMQ010000009.1 GCA_937128795.1 uncultured Solirubrobacterales bacterium
ATCAGCGGTAACGCGCTCACCGAGGCCGAAATTCGTCGTGCGCGCGGCACCCGCCGGGTCGTCCCCGGACATTGAACGCAACGCGATCACGCGGTACATCGCACCGCTGTCAAGGTAGGTCGCGCCGATCGCCGCCGCAACGGCGCGCGCAACTGTGCTCTTTCCGGCTCCGGCCGGTCCATCGATCGCGATGATCATCCGGCTCAGGTTAGATGCGCAAGATCTTGAGCAAAGCCCGGGTACGACACAGCGGCGGCCTTCATGCCGCTCACTTCGACTCCGTCCTCGCTGGCGAGACCGGCAACTGCACCGAGCATCGCCAGTCGGTGGTCGCCGTGGGAGCTGATTCTGCCGCCGCGCAGGCTGCCGGTTCCGCGAACGACGAACCCGTCGTCTGTGGCTTCTATGTCGGCGCCGAGACCGGCGAGCCCATCAACCACGGTCGCAATACGATCCGACTCCTTGAAGCGCAGCTCTTCGGCGCCCTTGACGACCGTTTCGCCCTCGGCGAAGGCGCCGAGCAGCGCGACGAGCGGCAGTTCATCGATCGCCAGTGGCACTTCGTCGGGCTCGACGGTCGTTCCAACCAGCGTCGTCGACCGGACGTCGAGATCGCCGACGGCTTCGAAGGCGGGAATTCCGGCGTCCTGACGTTCCGGGTCCGCCAGCGCAACTGCGCCCATTCGCTCGAGGATGCGCAGGATGCCGATGCGCGTGCGATTGAGTCCGACATCCTTCACGAGCAGGCGCGAACCCTTGACCAGGACGCCGGCGGCGATCATGAACGCTGCAGACGAAAGATCTCCGGGCACATCGATCACCCCGAGTTCGAGCTCGTCGACCAGGCCGTCGACGACGATCGTGTCGCCGTCACGACGGATCGGCACGCCAGCTGCGGCAAGCATACGCTCTGTGTGGTCGCGAGACGCCTGCGGTTCTCGAATGCGCGTGGTTCCGCTGGCGGCCAGACCCGCAAGTAGCAAGCACGACTTGACCTGACCGCTGGCAACCGGTAGCTCGTAGTCGATGCCGTGCAGCGGCGCACCCTCGATGCAGATCGGAGCGGTGCCGTTGGGGTTCGCGTCTATGTGAGCGCCCATCAGGCGAAGCGGTTCGACGATGCGAAGCATCGGGCGTGTCCGAATGCTCTCATCGCCGTCAAGCTCCCAGTCGCCCGAGGGCTGACCGCAGAGCCACCCCGGCATCAACCTGATCAACGTGCCAGCGTTGCCGACGTCGACAACGCCGGGAGCCTCTTGTGCTCCGCGAAGGCCGACTCCGCGTACGAGCACCTCGTCGGCTTTGCGCTCAACACCCGCGCCGACTGCCTGCACGGCGCTGAGGGTCGAGTTCGTGTCGCCGGAGTCGAGATAGTTGCGAATCCTCACCGGGGAGTCGCACATTGCGGCAATCAACGCAGCACGATGAGATATCGACTTGTCGGCCGGCGGTTTGACCGAGCCCTTGAGCGGACCGGATGGGGCAAAAAACGTTGGCATCAGGCGGTCATTATGTCTGTGCGGCCGACGACTGCGCCTATGCCCTAGCCACGGGGAAGCCGAGATCGGCGATCAACGCCTCCGTCTTGGCGGCGGCCTCTTCGCCGGGCACCCACAGGCTGATGGCTCCGGATCGCATGTCTGCGGCCGGGTACAACGCCATGTCGACGATGTTCACGCCGGCCTTGCCGAGCGCAAGTGTGATGTTCGCCAGCACACCGGGCTGGTTGGGCACCGAGACGCGAAGTTCGTGGACCTCGCCGCCCACGAGGTCCTGTTCGAGCAGCGATTGGCGGTCGGTCTTCGCCCGTTCGTTGAGCTCGACGATGCGATCGCCGTCCCCCTCCTTGAGGGCGTCACGGAATTCGGCGAGGCTGTTGATCACTGAGTCGATGGCCGGCACGAGCGCGTCGTGATTGGAGAGGTAGATGTCGCGCCAGATCGAGCTGTTGGCGCCGGCGACGCGGGTCGCATCGCGAAAACTTGGACCAACGACTGTGACGCGCCCGTCCTCGGCGTTGATCGTGCCCGCCGCCTGGGTGACGAGCGCGTTGGCGAGCACGTGCGGCAGATGGCTGACGTCAGCAAGCAAGCGATCGTGATCGGCCGCGTCAACGGCATGTGGTTGCGCTCCGAGCGCATTGGTGAATCGCATCAAGCGTTCGAGGCCGGTGCCGGTCGTATTCGGGGTCGGCGTGACGAACCAAGTGGAGTCCTCGAACAGGTCCTCGCGGGCGTGCTCGACGCCGGCAGTTTCGGCTCCGGCGATCGGGTGCCCGCCGATGAATCGCGGGTCGTCGATCGCGGCCACGATCTCGCGCTTGGTCGAGCCGACATCGGTAATGACAGCCTCCGGCCCGGCGCAGTCGAGTGCGATTCTGGCGTTTTCGACGAGCGTCGCGACAGGGCTGGCGAGCACGATGATCTCGGCGCCGCGCGCGGCCTCCTCGATCGTCGCCGCAGCGCGGTCGATCGCGCCGAGCTTGACGGCGGCCTCAGCGACGCCGGGTGCCGGGTCGAAGCCGACGATCTCTCCGACGTCGGCGACTCGACTATGGGCTGCCAATCCGATCGAGCCACCGATCAAGCCCACGCCGATGATCGCGATACGTGAAGTCGGTGTCGGCTCGGCGTGCATGGGCAGACAGCGTACATACCGATTTGGCGCAAACTCAGCCGGCGATAACTACGTGCGGCGAAGCACAATCTTCCACGCATTTTGCGCGCGTTTTCCGCCTGTGACGCTGGATTGAATTTGCCTGCGGCGCTAGGCCGAGATGACTTCGAGCTGCTTGCCGACCATCTCTGCCACGCGGTTGACCTGACTTGCGTAGTCGCCGAACTCGCTGCCGACGATCGCCTGTGGGCCGTCGCAAACAGCATTCTCGGGGTCCGGATGCGTTTCGACGATGATTCCGTCGGCGCCGGCCGCAGCCGCAGCCAGCGACATCGGCAGAACCAGGTCACGACGACCGGCCGCGTGCGACGGGTCGACGACGATCGGCAGGTGCGTCAACTGTTGGAGCACCGGGATCGCGAGCAGGTCGAGCGTGAAGCGGTAGCCAGGCTCGAACGTGCGGATTCCGCGCTCGCAGAGCATGACGTCTTGGTTGCCCTCCTTGAGGATGTACTCGGAGGCCATCAGCAGCTCCTCGATCGTCGCCGACAGACCACGCTTGAGCAGCGCCGGCCGGCCGGAGCGACCGATCTCGGTCAGCAGGTTGTAGTTCTGCATGTTGCGCGCACCTACCTGGATCACGTCGGCAACCTCGAGCACGTCATCGATGTCGCGGACGTCCATCAGCTCGGTGACGATCGGCATGCCGAACTCTTCCTTGGCCTCCTTGAGCAGGCGCAGACCCTCGACGCCGAGACCCTGGAACGAGTACGGCGAAGTACGCGGTTTGTAGGCGCCGCCACGGAAGAACGGGACGCCGGCGGCCCTGCACTGCTCGCCGGACTTGAAGAGTTGATCGCGACTTTCGACCGTGCAGGGACCGGCGATCAGCGAGAAGACGCCGCCGCCCAGCTTCCGGCCGTCGATTTCGATTGTCGTGCGCTCGCCCTTCTTGAACTGCAGCGACGAAAGTTTGTACGGCTTCATGATCGGCACGACATGGTCGACGCCGTCTGCAAGTTCAAGACCTGCCTCGTGCACTTGGCTGTCGGCGTCGCCGACTGCGCCGATGACGGTCACAAACTGGCCGCGCGAGACATGGGCGTTTGCTCCGGCCTTCTCGATGCGGTCGACGACAGCCTGGATCTGCTCCTCGCTGGCGCCTTCTTTCATGACGATCATCATTTTCGGTTGCCTACCTGTTCCCCTGATTTGCCCAGCTTGGTGGGTTTGGATACTGCGGTTGATTCGGTTGTGAGTAAATCTCGGCCTCAGCGCCGTCGGCTGGGGTCGCCCCAAAGTTCTTGAATGCCAACTTCTTTGGAGTCAATACGCCGCGCGGGCCGTGATTCCGCCCGCCGCGCTCAGAAAAGAGTAGGCGGTCAGGCCGTTAGTGCGCGGAGCGCCGAGATGAACCGCTGATTGTCGTCGTGATCGCAGTAGCTGGCGCGGACGAAACCTTCCGCTCCCAGAGCCTTTCCCGCGCGCACAACGATGCCTTCTTTGGCCAGGCCGTCGACGACTGCATCCTCGTCGAGACCGCCGAGATCAATCCAGGAGAAATTCGCCTGTGTCGCCGCCGTTTTCAGCCCGAGCTCAGCCAATTCGGTCTCGACCCACTGACGCTCTGCGAGTGTTGACATCACTCGCTCGACGACATCGTCAGGGTGGTTGAGCGCCTCGGTGGCCGCGGCCTGCGCGACGAGGTTGACGCTGAATGGCTGCCGCACCACGTCGATCGCCTGCTTGAAGGCCACGGGTGCGAATCCGTATCCCACACGCAGCCCGGCGAGCCCGTAGATCTTCGCGAACGTTCGCGTGATCACGACGTTGTCGCGTTCGATTACGAGAGGCAGGAGCCCGTCGCGTTCGGATCCCTCAACGAACTCAATGTACGCCTCGTCGATCAGCACGCAGACGTCGTCGGGCACATCGTTGACGAAGTCGATGATCAGATCGTGGTCAACGAACGTGCCGGTCGGGTTGTTCGGGTTGCAGATCAGGACCATTTTTGTTCGGTCCGTGATCGCTGCGCGCATCGCGGGGAGGTCGTGGCTGTGGTCCTCGGTCAACGGCACCTCCACTGGCGTCGCCCCGGTCATCGCCGCGAGGTGCGGGTACATCGAGAACGACGGCCACGCGTAGACCAATTCATCGCCGGGCTGCAGCAGCACCTGCGCGCCGGCGAGCAGAATCTCGCAGGATCCGTTACCCAGCACGAGCTGCTCGACAGCCATGTCATAGGTTGCCGCGAGCTTCTCCCTAAAGGCGGTACCGGTCGGATCGGGATAGCGATTGACGTTGCGTCCAGCGGCTGTGATCGCTTCGGCCACGGCGGGGTGCGGCGCGAACGGAGACTCGTTCGACGACATTTTCACCAGCGGTCCGCCGAAGTCGTAGGTGCTCGCCTGCGGATAGATCGGGATCTTCGCGACCGTGTCGTTGAGCTTGATCGGCATGTCCGTGTCCCTACTGTGCGGCGGTCAGATCGGTGCGCAGTGTGACAGCATCCCGTAGGTAGACGTGCTTGGGTTCGTGGTCGGCGGGCGCGTAGTAGTGCAGAAGGATGCGAATCGCCAGAGGCAGCGAGCCCGGTACGTCAATCTCGCGGGCGCACAACAGCGGGACCGAGTTGAGGCCGATGTTGCGCGCCGCGACCGCCGGGAATTCCGCGTTGAGGTCATTCGTACACGTGAAGATGCAGCTGACCAGAGCGGCCGGCGTCAGGTCGTTGCGTTTGAGAGCTTCCACGACGAGCTCTTCGGTGGCTTCGATTATCTGATCGCGGTCATCGGCCTTGACGGTCGTGGCGCCGCGCAGCGCAAAAAGGCGCGGTTCGTTGCCGGACCAGCTGGGTTCTGCGTCGTTTGCCGAGTCGTTGGTCATCGAGTCTTTCCTCTACCGGTTCGGGCATTGCCGCGTTGCTTGGGCTTGGATCCCGCGCGGACGCGTGCGGTCGGTTCGGCGACATTCTGCCAAAGCGACTGCACTTCCTCTGGGGAAAGCTTGCGAACCGTGCCTTCTTTGAGCCGACCAAGTTCCAGCGGGCCAAAGGCAACGCGCTGCAATTCTCCGACATCGCGACCAATCGCCTCGCACATGCGACGGATCTGTCGATTGCGCCCCTCCTTGATGACAATCTCAAACTCGCGCTGACCGGTCTTCGTTACCTCTGCGCGCCGGGTCATCCCATCCTCGAGTTCAATGCCGTGCGCCAGCTGTTCGAGTTCGGTTTTCGAAAGCGGCGAACCGCGGCGAACGCGCACGCGGTACGTCTTGGCCACGCCGTAGCTCGGGTGGCTGAGTTTGTTGGCGAGGTCGCCGTCGTTGGTGACGAGCATCAAGCCGCTTGAGTTGGCGTCCAGACGACCCACCGGGTAGAGCCGCTTCTCGTTGCTGATCAGGTCAACCACCGTTTTACGGCCTTCGGGATCGTCTGCGGTGCTGATCACGCCCAGCGGTTTGTTCACGACGTACACGACCGTCTTTTCAGGCGCGACGCGATCGCCGTCGACCGTCACGCGGTTGCCGTCGTCGACGTCCCGCGCCGGGTCGGTCACCGTCTGACCGTCGACCGTCACGCGTCCGTCAAAGATCAGCTGCTCCGAAGCGCGCCGCGAGGCGACTCCGGCATGGGCGATGTATTTTCCGAGTCGCATCGAGCCCATAAGCCTACGACCCTCCCAAAACCCCGCAATTTCCATGCAACCTGTGGCACCTGGTGCCACAGGTTGGTCGCAAATTGCGTGGTTTATGGTGTTGGGGATGGATCTGGAACTGCTCAGCACGACGCTGGAAGAACTTGGCGAGCCGGGATTTCGCGCTGCGCAGGTGTGGGAATGGACGGCGCGCGGGGCAACTGGTTACGACGAGATGACGAACCTGCCAGAAAGTCTTCGCGCTGAGCTTGCCGCACGCGTGCCATTTTCCACGCTCGAATTGATCGATCAGGCCGAGTCCCGTGACGGCACGGTGAAGGCGTTGTTCCACACGGAAGACGGCAGGCCCGTCGAATCGGTGATGATGCGTTACCGCGACGGGCGTCGCTCGATCTGCGTCTCAAGCCAGTCCGGCTGTCCGTTGACCTGCACGTTCTGCGCGACCGGCACGATGGCATTCGGCCGCAATCTCACGACCGCCGAGATCATCGACCAGGCGCTGTTCTTTCGCCGTATCGAGCCGATCGACCACTGTGTGTTCATGGGCATGGGCGAACCGATGATGAACCTCGACAACGTTCTTGCGGCCTGTGACCTACTGCCAGACGTCGGCGTCACAAATCGTCGAACAACCGTCTCCACCGTCGGTTGGCTGCCCGGCATCGAACAGTTCAACGCGCAGGACCGCCCCGTACGCCTGGCGCTTTCGTTGCATGCCGCAGACCCGACGCTGCGCTCGAAGATCATGCCCGTCAACGATCGCTATCCGCTTGAAGATGTACTCGACGCCTGTCGCAAACACTGGCGCGAAACCAACCGCAAGGTCTTCATCGAGTACGTGATGCTCGCCGGTGTCAACGACCACACCAAACACGCCAAACAACTCGCAGCCGCGCTGACACCGCACGGCGCCTTCAAGGTCAACCTGATCCCCTACAACCCGACCGGTACCGGATACGACGGGTCGGCACGCACAACGATCGGCTCGTTCCGTGACACGCTGCTCGCGGCGGGTGTGCCGGCCACGGTTCGACTGACGCGCGGCCAAGACATCGCCGCTGCCTGCGGACAGCTGGTGGCCGACAAGCTCCAGGCTGCGGCAGTTTCGGAAGACGACGCCGTGATGACCACCGCGGCGACCTGAGCCTCGAATTCGGGAGGACGTCCTTTAAATGCAAAAAGGACCCGCTAGTCCGTGCGGGTCCTAATTGCCTAACGACCAGTCCCCGGGGGGTATTCCGGTGTAAACACCGGAGGGAACCAAGTCAGCTTTGAAAATCGTCTCTCCAGGGGGGTAGTCGGGGCGCGACTTGCATGAAGTGGGTGAATGACCCCTGCACTCGCTGCCGCGCCAACGACACTCAAAGCATCGAAACTCGAATCCTCTTTTTCTCACTCTCGTGAGGTGAAGTCCTTGTCCCGAATCGTTCAATGGGAATATCGGCAAGCTCGTGTTGCCATAAATAGCCACTACTCGGTAACTTGGACATTTGTTCGATGGGTCCACGCCCCAAACCGCTTGTCTATGCGGTTCTCGAACCTACCCGCGGGTTGTGTCGGATCGGACAATCGTGCCCCGCGACGCGATCGGGCGGTCGCACCGGCGATTTTCAGGCGTGGATCAGCTCTGAGGCTGGGCAGCTTCGCGCGCCTCGCCGGCCTTCAGCAGGCGCTCGCGAAGGTCGCGTTCATCGTCCGGGGACGGGTCGAACGCGGTTACGTCCGGGAGAGCGTCGAGGCCGTCGAGGCCGAACAGCCGATCGAAGAGTTCAGTTGTGCGGAAGATCACTGCGCCGAACTTGGAGCGACCGGCGTCTGCGACAAGGCCGCGTTCGAGCAGCGTCGTCAGTGCGCTCTCGGACGAAACTCCGCGAATACGTGCCACCTCGGGGCGGGACACCGGCTGTAGGTAGGCGATGATCGCCAGACATTCGGCTTGGGCCTGCGTCAGCGGCGGGGTGCGCGGCTTAGCGAACAGCCGCTTGGCGGCCGCGTCGACGCCGGGCGCGCTGGCCAAGGTGAAGCCACCGGAGAGCTTGCGCAGAACCACTCCGCGTTTGCCGTTCTCGCAATCCTCCTCGATCACGGAGAGCGCCTGCTCGATCTTCGATTCGGACGACTCGCAGGCTTCAACGAGTTGCGCCACCGTCAACGGTTCGTTGGAGAGGAACAGCAGTGCCTCGACCTTTGCCGGCAGTCCCAAGCGCTGGTGCTCAGGGATGCCTTCGGCGGGGTCGGGGGCTTCGAGCGGCTCGTCGAGATTCTCGATCGCGTCGTTCATGCCGCAGCGCGCCCGCCATTGGGGAGGTGCCCGGCCACAACCTCGATCGGCCCAAATGTCTCTTCTTGGATCCAGTCGGCCTCTCCTACTTTGTACAGCTCGAGCAGGGCCCAGATCGTGAGCGCCTCCGTCAGCCTGTCTGCGCCCTCGACAGCCTCGTCAAAGTCAAAATGCGAGGCGCGCTTGAGCATCGTGCGAATGTGCGAAAGACGCTGTTCAAGCGTGGCGCGATGCACACGAAGGTGTGGCATCGAAAGTTGCTCGGGAACGCGCAGCAGGTCGCCGATCGCGCTCGAGAGTTTTTCGGCGTTGTAGACCTGGCCAACGTTGTCGTAGCTCACCGCGCGCAGATTGCGCGGAAGCGGTGCGCTGCGGTAGTGAAACGGCAGCTCGACGTGATAGCGCTCGCGCAGCCAACCGGCAAGCTTGTTGTACCGGTGATACTCAAGCATTCGCGAGAGCAGTTCTTCAGCTGCCTCTTCGGCGCCTAGTTCGAGGTCGAAGACTCCGCCGTCTTCTTCCTGCGGCAGCATCATGCGACTTTTGAGTTCGAGCAGCGCGGCGATCAGCACCACGAACTCGGTGACCGGTTCGAGCTCGATCTCTCCGCGCGATTCGAGCAGCTCGACGTAACCGAGCACGATCTGCGCGAGGTCAACCTCGAGCAGGTCGATCTCTTCGCGCATCACCAGTTCGAGCAATAGATCGAATGGGCCCTGGAATACTTCGAGGTCCAATTGGAGGGCGTCGAAGCGTGGAGTGTCCGCGCCTTCAACTCCCCATCGGCCGCCCGCCTCGCGGAGATCGCCGGCAGCAATCTGGGTGGCCTCCGCAGCCTCGTTTTCGGGCGCAACGGACTGCTCTGTGATCATCTGATCGCTCACGCGGATCAGGCTACAGGCCGACCAAGACCCATTTTGTCGCGTGCCGCCGCCACGATCGGACCGGCGATCGCCGAAGCTTTTTCGGCTCCAGCGCCGAGCGCCGCCTCGAGCGCTGCTTCATCGGCGCGAAGCTCGCTGTATTTCTCCTGCACAGGGCGCAAATACTCGATCACCGCCTCGGCCACGGCGACTTTGAAACTGCCATATTGCTGACCTTCAAAATCGGCCTCTACCTGCTCCATCGAGCGACCGCTGACAACTGAGAGAATCTCGATCAAGTTGCTGATCCCCGGCTTGTCGAGTGCGCGGCGAACTTCGCTGCCACTGTCGGTGGTGGCCGATTTGAACTTCTTCTCGATCGCCTTCGGATCCTCGAGGACATAAACCGTGCCGGCCGGATTGTCGCTCGTCGTCGACATCTTCTGATCGGGATTTTTGAGGTCCATGATCCGCGCGCCTACCTCTGGGATCCGCCACTCAGGGACGGTGAAGGTGTCGCCGAAGCGATTGTTGAAATTGGTCGCGATCTGGCGTGCGAGCTCGAGGTGCTGGCGCTGGTCGTCGCCGACCGGGACGAGGTCGGCGTTGTAGGCAAGGATGTCGGCCGCCATCAGCGCCGGGTAGAAGAACAGTCCGGCGCTGACCAACTCACGCTGCTTGACCGACTTCTCCTTGAACTGGTGCATGCGGTTGAGATCGCCGTGGCTCGTAGCCGTGCCTGCGAGCAGCCAAGTCAGCTCGGTGTGCTCTGGCACGTCTGATTGGCGGAAGAGGATGCAGTCTTCTGGATCAAGGCCGCTGGCGAGCAGGATCGCCGTCGTGTCGTAGAGGCGCTCGCGCAGCTCGGCTGGGTCGTACTTGACCGTGATCGCGTGCAGGTCGACGACGCAGTAGATCGCCGGGTCGCCCTGTTCCTGTAGATCGACGTACTGACTGATCGCACCGATGTAGTTGCCGAGGTGCTTGCGACCGGTCGGCTGGATTCCGCTGAAGATTCTCACGCGGACTTTGTACTAGGCAAGCTGGTCGAGATCCTGCGTGACTACCGGATTACGCGCCGCAGCCGCCTCGTCAAGACGGCGGACAGGCGTTGTGTAAGGCGCGTTCTGGACGAACCCTGCGTCGTTCTCGGCCTCTTCGAGGATCGTCTCGAGCGCGTCGATGAAGCCGTCGAGCGTCTCCATCGTCTCGGTCTCGGTCGGCTCGATCATCAAGGCTTCGTCGACGAGCAGTGGGAAGTAGATCGTCGGCGGGTGGTAGCCGAAGTCGAGCAGGCGCTTGGCGATGTCGGTGGCGCGGATGTCGAGGTCGCGCTTGGCCGGGGCGGCGCTGAGGACATACTCGTGCTTGGCGGTGCGGTCGAACTCGACGGGAAGGTACTTGCCGACGCGGGGCTTCTTCTTGCCCTGTTCGAGCATGTAGTTGGCGTTCAGCACGGCCGTTTCCGAGGCCGCCTTCAATCCCTCGGCGCCGAGCGAGCAGATGTAGGCGTAGCTGCGTACGAACACGCCAAAGTTGCCCTGGAAGCCGCGCAAGCGGCCGATCGACTTGGGCTCGTCAAAGTTGTAGGCAAAGCGCCCTTCCTCCTTGACCACACGCGGCGTGGGCAGGTAAGGCGCGATGCGTTCGCTGACTGCGATTGGTCCGCTGCCCGGTCCCCCGCCACCATGCGGCTGGGTGAACGACTTGTGCAAGTTCATGTGGACGATGTCGAAGCCCATGTCGCCGGGGCGCGAGATGCCCATCACGGCGTTGAGGTTGGCGCCGTCGTAGTAGAGCGTCGCGCCGACGTCGTGCATGATCTTGGCGATCTCCTCGATGTTCTCGTCGAAGAGTCCCAGCGTGTTCGGGTTGGTGAGCATCAGGCACGCGACGTCGGTCGTGGCCTTTTCGCGCAGGTCGTCGATGTCGACTCCGCCGCGCTCGTTGGTGGCGACCTTGACGGTCTCGTAGCCGGCCATCGTGACGGTCGCTGGGTTGGTGCCGTGAGAAGTGTCTGGCGCGAGGACCTTCGTGCGGTGTTCGCCGCGATCCTCGTGGTAGGCCTTGGTCAGCAGCACGCCCGCGAGTTCACCGTGGGAACCAGCGCTGGGCTGCAGGCAGACCTGCGGCAGGCCGGTGATCTCAGACAGCGCGCCTTCAAGGTTGTACATCAGCTCAAGCGCGCCCTGAGCGCGATCCGAGGACTGAAGCGGGTGCAGTCGCGAGAAGCCGGGCAGCGCGGCGGCGCGCTCGTGCAGCTTCGGGTTGTGCTTCATCGTGCATGAACCGAGCGGGTAGAAGCCACTGTCGAGGTCGAAGTTGCGGCGCGAAAGCTTGTTGTAGTGGCGGACGATCTCCGGTTCAGCGATCTCCGGCAGGCGCGGCGGGGTCTTGCGGATCGCGCTCGCGGGCAGCAGGTCGGCGACTTCGCGGTCTGGGACGTCCAGCGCGGGCAGCGTCGCTGCGCGGCGTCCGGGCTTGGACTTCTCGTAGATCGTGGTGGCCTTTTCAGCCTGCATCGGCGTCTCGGTGACGTTGACGGTCATGCCCCTGCCCCCACGCTGCTGTTGGTTGCGGCGACGGCGCTGGCCAAAGACCTGGCGAGCAAGTCGATCTGCTCCTTCGAGCGCTTCTCGGTGATCGCCAGCAGCACGCCGTTCTCGTACTCCGGGTAGTCGATTCCGAGCTTGTAACCACCGTTGATGCCGTCCAACGCCAGCTGGTCGAGCACTGCGTCGACGGGTGCGTCGAGCTTGATCGCGAACTCGCGGAAGACCGGAGTGTCAAACAAAAGCTCCACTCCGTCAATGGCGGAGAGCGTCTCGCGGGCATAGGCCGTGCGCTTGAGCATCAGCTCGCCGAGCTCAACGATGCCCCGGCGACCGAGCCAACTGAGGTAGATCACGCCGGCCAGTGCGTTGAGTGCCTGGCTGGTGCAGATGTTGCTGGTCGCCTTCTCGCGACGAATGTGCTGCTCACGCGTCTGCAGGGTGAGCACCCAGCCGCGGCGGCCGTCGACGTCGGTGGTCTCACCGGCGATGCGACCGGGCATGCGGCGGATCAGTTTCTTGGTCGCTGCGAAGAAACCGAATGACGGCCCGCCGAAGTCAAGGCGGTTGCCGAGCGTCTGACCCTCGCCGACGCAGATGTCGACGCCGAAGTCGCCAGGCGGTGCGAGCACGCCGAGTGTCAGCGGATCAGCCACGCAGACGACGAGCGCGCCAGTCGCTTTGGCGGTTGTTGTCAACTCGCCAACGTTCTCGATCGAGCCGAAAAAGTTTGGGTTCTGGATGAAGACCGCGGCGGTGTCATCGTCGATCACCTCGGCAAGCGCGGCCGGATCGGTGAGGCCGTTGACTGCGGGGACTTCGATCACTTCGGCGCCATATCCGTGGGCGTTGGTCTTCAAGGTCTCGCGGTACTGCGGATTGACGGCAGTCGAGACGACAAACTTGCTGCGGCCGTTTTCGAGGCGCGCCAGATATCCAGCTGCTGCCATCGCGCTCGGGCCCTCGTAGACGGAAGCGTTGGAGACGTCAAGGCCGGTCAGCTCAGCGATCGCGGTCTGGTACTCGAACATAACCTGCAGGCCGCCCTGAGAAACTTCGGGTTGGTACGGCGTGTACGGAGTCAGGAATTCGCTGCGCGTGATGATCGAGTCGATCAGCGACGGGACGTAGTGGTCGTACATGCCGGCGCCGAGGAAGCTGATCTCGCGGTCGGCGTGGATGTTCTTCTCGGCGAGCGCAGCGAGGTGATCGAATACCTCGAACTCAGTTTGGCCGGCGGGCAGATCGAGCGGCCGACCGAGTCGAACACCAGCCGGAATGTCGGCGAAGAGGTCGTCAATCGACCCTGCGCCGATCGCGTCAAGCATCTGCTTGCGATCGTCAGGAGTGTCTGAGGTGTAGGTGCTCAAGGAAGTTGGGGGCCGTCGAAAACGTGCTCGTTGGATAGGGGTTCCAAAAACACGACGGTCTGAACAACTCTAGAAGGTGCTCAAACCGCCTTGCAAGGTTTGAGGTTGCATGCGGGATCTGTGCGTGGGGTGGGTTGATTGCGGGGGGGGGTGGGGTGAGCATGGTCAAGCATCACTTTCAATGCCTGTTGCAGGTCATTGTTTTTTCAAAGGAATTTCGTCGACGTCACTCTGCAAATCGCCTCTAAGTTCTTGATTTGATTGAATTTTTCCTGGCTTCTGATTGACCGGGCCCAACGCCTGAAGTAAAGTGTCGATCAGTGGGATTTTCTGTCTAGACGTGGCGGGTAGGGGTGACGGACATCGTTTTTCAGGGCACATCGGCGATCGCGCTCGATGCAAAGGGGCGGATCACCGTGCCCGTGCGTCAGCGCGACCTGCTGATGCAGGCCTGTGAAGGGCGGTTGACGCTGACCAAGCATCCCGACGGCTACCTCTGGGTGATGCCGCGCCAGCGCTGGGAAGCCACGCGCGAGCACCTGATGTCGATGAGCATGGATGCCGACCCCTGGCGCCGCGTCTTCCTCGGCAGCGCGGTCGACGTGGAGATCGACGGCGCCTCGCGGGTGCTGGTGCCGCCGGAGTTGCGCAGCGCGGCCGGCCTGGTGAAGGACGTGCGCCTGATCGGCAACGGCCGCGTGCTCGAGCTGTGGGACGCGGCGCGACACGAGGCCCACGAGGCGACGCTGCTCGCACAGCCGATGCCGGCGGAGATCCGGAGCTTCGTCCTCCGATGAGTGCCGCCTTCCAGCACACCACGGTGCTGCTGCGCGAGGCGGTGGAGGCTCTGGTCACCACGCCCGACGGCATCTACGTCGACGGCACCTACGGCCGCGGCGGGGACAGCCGCGCC
>CAKZMQ010000010.1 GCA_937128795.1 uncultured Solirubrobacterales bacterium
CGACCGTGACATCGCTGAGCCCGGACTTCTGCATCTGTTCGGCAAGCCAGGTGTCTTTGAGCTCGTGCTCCACCCAGTTGGAGAAATCGCCACGCTTGAAGTGGTAGACGAGAGACGAGGACTCAATGTAGTGTAAGGTGTCTAGAAACTCGATGAAGGTCCGCGCTCGTACCCCGAGGTAGCGCTGTCCGTTCCAAAAGTGGAAGGCTTTCTCTGCGGGAAGCATGGAGTTTAGAGAGGAGGGGGCCGGAGGAAGGTTGGCATCCACCGGGGCCGGTTGGTTCAGAAGCTCCAGGAGCACGTCTCCCATTCCCTGCAATAGCGCATCGGCGGTATCCTGACTGGTGCCCTCGGCCCACAGCATCATGGATGGTCGAGCCGGAGAAGGCACGACCAGCACCCAACCGTTCTCGAAGCGCACTTTCAATCCGTCCGTCATCTCCAGTTCTTTCTCCCGGTAACGGTTGAGAAGCTGACGCATGATACGACCCTTTTCCGAGCTAGAGCACGTGATCTCGCGTTTGGACTGATAGCACTTCGGTGTGGACTGGAGGATCTCGGAAAGGGAGACCTTGTGATTGGCCAGTAACTCCAACAGTTTGACGAAGCTAAACATGGCGTCGAAGCCGGAACTGAATTCAGGGAAAAGGATCTCCCCTTCGTTGGTCCCCGCTAACCGGATCCGGTTTCGTCCGAGTTGGCTGCGGTGGAGGAGCGGTCGCAGGGCGACGCCGGTTCGGATGACCCGTCCTTCGGTTTGCTCCAAGATCGTTTCCAGAGCATCCGGAGCCGACACGGGAGCGGCCACGAGCGCGCCGGTTTCGGTTTTAGAGATGAGAGTGGCCATCATCAGTAACAGAGTCGGACCGTCCAAGGCCTCGCCGGTGTCGTCGACTGCCGTAAAGGTGAGAATCGTCGAGGCTGCCGTCGTGCTGCTGCCATGGACCGGTGCGGTGATCGTGACTACCGGCGGCTGTTGGTCGAGGCGGGTGACGCTGACCGATGCGCTGCCGACGTTGTCGGAGCCGTCGGTGCACTGCACCGTGATCGTGTTGCTGCCGAACTCAAGGGCCTCACTGCTGCCGCTGGTCTTGTCGCAGGTCGGTGCGACGCCGGTGTCGTCAGTGGCCGTGAAGTTGAGCGTCACCGACGCAGCGGTTGTCGAGCTGCCGTTGACCGGCGAGGTGATGGTGACCACCGGCGGTGTGTTGTCCAGCCGCGTGACCGAAACCGATGCGCTTGCGCTGTTGCTCGAGCCGTCCGAGCACTGAACCGTGATCGTGTTGCTGCCGAACTCAAGCGCCTCACTGCTGCCGCTGGTCTTGTCGCACGTCGGAGCAACGCCGGTGTCGTCGATCGCCGTGAAGACGAGCGTCGTCGAGGCTGATGTCGTGTCGCTGCCGTCGGTCGGTGCGGTGATCGTGATCACCGGCGGCGTGTTGTCGAGCCGAGTGATGGTCGCCGATGCGCTGCCAGAGTTGCTTGAACCATCGGTGCACTGAACCGTGATCGTGTTGATGCCGAAGGCCAGCAGTTCAGTGCTGCCGCTCGTCTTGTTGCAGGTCGGCGTTGCGCCGGAGTTGTCGGTCGCAGTGAAAGTAAGTGCGACCGATGCTGCGGTGGTGTCGCTGCCGTCGGTCGGAGAGGTGATCGTGATCACCGGCGGAACGTTGTCGTAGCGATTCACTGTCACGTTCGCAGTTGCGACATTGCCGGACGCATCCTCACAGGAAACCGAGATCACGTTGGCGCCAAAACTCAATGCGTGAGTGCTCCCGGTGACCTCGTCGCAGGTCGGTACTCCGCCGCCATCGTCGGTCGCGGTGAACATGAGTACGACCGATTCATCGTTGGTGTTGAGTCCATTTTCCGGCGACGTGATCGTCACCACCGGCGGGGTGTCGTCCAGACGGGAGACCGTGACCGACGCGCTGCCTGTGTTGCTGGAAGCGTCCGTGCACTCCACGGTCAACGTATTTGCACCAAAGCCCAGCGGTTGGCTGCTTCCGCTCGTCTTGTCGCAGGTCGGTACCTCACCGGTGTTGTCGGTGACCGAGAAATCAAGAACCACGGTCGGATCAGTAGTAGTTGAGCCGTCCGTCGGCGCTGAAATCGTCACCACTGGCGCCTCCTCGTCCAGGCGCGTGATCGTCACGGAATCGGTTCCCACGTTTCCGCTCGCATCCTGACAAGACACCGTCAGCGTGTTCGCGTAGTAGTCAAGTGATTGCGTGCTGCCGGATGTCGTGTCGCAGCTCGGATCAAACCCAGAGTTGTCCGTCGCCGTGAATTCGATCAGCGTCGAATCGCTGGTCGTGTCCGAGCCGTCGACCGGATTCGTGATCGAGACGACGGGAGCAACCTCATCGATCCGCGTGACACTCACTGTCGCCGAGCCGACGTTTCCGATTGCGTCCTCGCAGTTGACTGTGACTGTGTTGACGCCGAAGAGCAACGACTGGCTGCTGCCATCGACCGGGTCACAGTTCGGCGCCTCGCCTGTGTCGTCCGTGGCCGTGAAACTCACGACGACGCTCGTATCGTGCGTTTCAAGTCCGTCGACAGGTGCCGTTATCACGACCACCGGGGGCGTGTTGTCGAGGCGTGTGACCGTGATCGACGCACTGCCGGAGTTGCTGGCGGCGTCGGTGCAGACGACCGAGATCAAGTTTGAGCCGAAGTTCAGCGGCTGACTGCTGCCGTCGGCGATGTCGCAGCTCGGTGCCTGGCCCGAGTTGTCGACCGCGGTGTAGTTGACCGTCACGGAGTCCGCCGTTGTATCGCTGGAGTCCGCCGGGCTGGTGATCGTCACCACTGGTGCTGTGACGTCCAGACGCGTGATGCTTACCGATGCGCTGCCAACGTTGTCCGAGCCGTCGCTGCAGTTGACGGTGATCGTGTTCGCACCGATGCTCAGCGGCACCGAACTGCCGTTCAGCTTGTCGCAACTCGGAGTCTCGCCGGAATTGTCGGTCGCGGTGAACGAGAGCAGCGTGCTTCCGGTCGACGTGGTGCCTCCGTCGGCTGGTGCGGTGATCTGCACCGTCGGCGCGACGTTGTCGAGACGCGTGACGGTCACGGAGGCACCACCGACGTTGCCCGAACCATCCGTGCATACGACGGAGATTGTGTTTTCACCGACTGTGAGTGGTACGGCTGCGCCATCCGCGACGTTGCAGTTCGCGGGTTGACCGAGCCCGTCGAGCGCGGAGTAGTTGACCACGACGGTTGGATCGTGCGTAATTGTCCCATCTGTCGGCGCGATGATCGTCACCACGGGCGCGGCGTCCGAAACTCGCGTGACGTTGATGGACGCCGATCCGTTGTTGCCCGACAGGTCTGTGCAGTTGATCGTGACGCTGTTTAGGCCGAATGCAAGCGCAACGGGATCGCCGCTCGTGTGGCTGCAGTTCGGAGTCTGACCGGAGTCATCCACGGCAGTGAACGTCACCGGAACGTCGGCCGTATCGGTCACGAAGTTGTTGACCGGCGAAGTGATCGTCACGACCGGCGGTGTGCCGTCGATTCTCGTCACCTGAACCTCGCCGGTTCCGACGTTGCTCGCGGGGTCGGTGCAAGTGACAATGATTGAGTTGGTGCCCATCGAAAGCGGCTCGGCACTACCGCTTGTTTTGTCACAGAGGATCTCGCCGCCAGAGTTGTCGCTGACCGAGAACACGAGGTCTGCCGTCGCGTTCACCGTGGTGCTGCCGTTGGTCGGCGAAATGATCGTCACGATTGGCGGGGTGACGTCGAGGCGATTGACAACGACCGTCGCCGACCCGACGTTGCTGGCTGCATCCGTACAGTTGACGGTGATCGGGTTGGGGCCGATAGCCAGAGCCTGAGTGCTGCCACTGGTCCGGTCGCAGTTGGGCGTCGCACCGGAGTTGTCGGTCGCGGTGAACGTAACCGCGACGGTGCCGGCACTCGTCGATGATCCGTTGGTTGGTGCCGTGATCGTGACCACAGGCGGCAAGTTGTCGATTCGATTGACCGTCACCGATGCAGTCGCCTCGTTCGACACGGAGTCCGAACAGGTCACCGAGATCGTGTTCTGTCCGTATGAAAGGTCTTGACTACTGCCGGTTGTCTTGTCACAAACTGGCGTTTCTCCGGAATTGTCAGTCGCTGTGAAGTTGAGGGTCACCGACGAATCCGTGGTGTTGGTTCCGCTGGTCGGCGACGTGATCGTGATGATCGGGGGCTCCTCGTCCGGTGGGGGTCCCTGATACTCGAGGGCGCCCATGTCGATTCGGCCGCCGGAGTTTCCGTTGGCGCCGGTCACAAATCGCGTCGAGTCGAAGACGTCGGTTGGTCGGTTTGTCTGATCGGTGGTTGGATCGCCGGCGTCGATCAAAGGAGAACCCTCTGCCGGACGCAGGTTTCCGGCCAGCTCGTCCTCGAACTGCGGTGGCGTTGAGGACGCGTCCACGTTGTTGGCGAGCGTGGTCGCGCAGGTTCCGCTGGTCAGCGGAGCCGAAGAGTCGACGTAGCTGAACTGAATGCCGATCGTCGACTCACCGTAGTTCAGCTGTGTGCAGCGCACGTCGACGGCACCCGAGCCGGTCAGACGGAACACCGAGTTGCGGATGTCAGAGTTTCCGTACTCGTGCAGAACGTTCGTCGTATTCGCGTGAACGTCGACACCGATTTGATTGATTCCGCTGCCGAACATCGTCGTTCCGTCGAGATTTCCGTTGAGGATGCGTCCGCCTTCGTTGTTGACGACGTATTCGACTGACACACCCTCAGCACCGTCGACGTCGCCAAGGAAGAAGAACGAATCGCGCGCGTTCACAGTGCCTCGTTCGACTGAAATTCCTCGTGTCATCTGGGAGAAGATCGCGCGGGAGACCGTCGTGGTCGTGTTCGAGTTGACATTGACGATGCCGGTGACGTCGTCCGAGGACGGGCCAGTGCGCTCGAACCAGGATCCGTTGACCGTTGCGGCGTGACTGGAGTAGAGATGCGTTCGCAGGCCTTGCGCGTTGGGCCCCGAGAGTTCAAAGGTGCAAGATGAGCAAACGGGAGGAGTGGAGTAGCCGGTCGAACTTGTCTCCATGCGCAACCCGGCGGCATAGATGGCGCCTGCGGCGGAATTGACATCGAATGTCGTCGACTGGACCGTGCCGCCATTCAGCATCAGAAGTCCGGTGTAGAACCAACCGGAGTTCGCATTGACCTGGATTTTTAGCTGCGAGACCGTACTCGTAGGCGCGTTTTGGAAGTTGAGGGTGAATGGATTGAGGTTGAAGTCCATCGAAGCGTTGATCGTCGTCGCACCACTTCCCGCGCCCTGAATGGCGACGGTCTCGCCGACCGGCGGCGTCGACGCGACCCCAGCCGTTGTGATGTCGAGCACACCAGGTCCGATTTCGATGACGTCGTGGCCGGCGGAGCCTGTCGCCGCTTCGTCCAGCGCTGCCTGCAGGCCGACTTCGGTGAGCGCGTAATCGGGAGTGCCACACGACGTTCCCGCGCCCACGCATATCGTGGCCGCGGACGCGGTCGAGCCACCGGCCAGTGCGGCCGTAGTGGCGATGAGCGTCAGAAGTACGTATTTTTTTGCAGCGCTGTGCAAGGTCCTCTTTCCAAACCGGATGTGTGACTTATCGAGGAATGGGCTTTAGGACTTGAACAAAAGTTGGACTTCCGGCCTAAAATGCCATCTGAATGTCACTTGAAGCAAAAATGCTCGAGAACATCGTGAAGGGCCTTGCCCATCACGATGCGTCCTGCCCGATGCCGGCTCAGGCGATCCTGATCAGCCACTTCGACAAGGAGCGCTTCGGCTGGGACGAGGTGAAGGGCGTTCCGGTGGAGTCAAAGGACGACATCCAGCCAGAGCGATTCCGAATCCAGTGCGAGGGGTCCGCGGACGGGATTGAAGACGCCCTCCAAGAGTTCGTCGAGGCGCCGGAGCAGATTCCGGTTGAGGCTCCCGGTCAACCGGTACCGGCGATCACGCCCGCGAAGTCACCCTTTGTTGAGGACTTTGACGACCTGCCGATCGACCCCTACCGCTGGTAGCCGATTGATCGAGTTTCTTTTCTGGGAGGGATGCCCGTCACATGAGCGGGCGCTCGCGGACCTGATTGCTGTGCTGGACGACTTCGGGCTCGAACGTGAACACCTGCGGATCACCGAGGTCCACAACGAACGCGACGCCGAGCGCGAGCGATTCATCGGATCGCCGACGATCCGCGTGGACGACGTCGACTTGGTTGATCCCGGCGAGACGGCCTTCGGTCTCAATTGCCGTCTCTACTATCGCGCAGACGGCAGCCCGTCACCTACGCCAGATCCGGAAGCGGTGCGTGCTGCGGTGGCAAAATATTCCGATGAAACCAAGCATGAATCCAAACCACAGAAAGAGGACTAGTTGAAACTCGGCGACTCTGCACCGATGTTCATGCTGCCCGGCGTCGACGGTCACGACCACGTCTACGGCGGCGACGACGAGCATCCAACCGTGGTGATCTTCACGTGCAACCACTGCCCGTATGCATTGGCGTGGGAGGATCGGCTTGTGCAGGTGGGTCGCGACTACGTCCATCACGGCGTGCGGTTTCTGGCGATCAACCCGAATGACGCCTCGATCAAGCCGGCCGACTCCTTCGACGAGATGAAGCGTCGCGCCGCCGAAAAGCCGTGGCCTTTCCCCTACCTGCGCGACGAGTCGCAGGAGGCGGCCGCAGCCTACGGCGCAAAGACGACTCCGGACGTTTTCGTTTTCGATGCCGATGATCGGCTCGTGTACCGCGGCGCGCCAGATGCCGATTACGACGACGAATCGCTGAACGCGCAGTGGCTCCGCGATGCTCTGGATGCCGTGCTCGCAGGCAACGAGCCCGCCCTACAGGAGACCGATCCAGTTGGCTGCAGCGTGAAGTGGAAGCCCGAGTAGCTGAGCTCGCGCGGCAGCCTGTCAGGCGGCGCTGACCGCCGGTTCGCCGCCTGCAAGCGTGCGATCCCACGGGCGCGCCGCGTGGAGCGATGACAGAATCGCCCTCGTGGCCGGTGATTTGTTCAGCGTGTAGAAGTGAATGCCCGGCGCACCACGAGCGAGTAGATCGGCGCATTGCAACGTCGCGTAGGCGACGCCGAGGTCGGCGACAGCGTCGGGGTCATCCTGGCGTGCGTCGAGCTCGGACATCAGGCGTTCGGGGATCGTCGCGCCGCACATGCTGGTGAAGCGTTTGATCTGCTCATATCCGCCAATCGGCATGATGCCGGGGATGATCGGGACGTCGATCCCGATCTCGCGCGCACGGTCGACGTAGTCGAAGTATGCGTCGTTGTCGAAGAACAGCTGCGTGACCAGAAAGCTGGCGCCATTGTCGACCTTTTGCTTGGCGTGGGCGAGGTCATCCTCTGCGCTGACCGCCTCTGGGTGCGGCTCGGGGTAACAAGCTCCAGAGACGCAGAAGTCGTAGTTGTCGGAAATCAATTTGATCAGTTCGTCGGCGTTGCCGAGACCGCCTTCGGTCTTCACGAACTTGTCCTGGCCGACCGGCGGGTCTCCGCGCAGTGCGATCACATTTTCGACGCCTGTTGCTGCGATCTCATCGAGCACCTCGCGCAGCTCATCGACGGTGGCTCCGACGCAGGTGAAGTGGGCCATCGTCTCGATGCCGAGTTCGTTCTTGATGCGACCGATGATCGCGATCGTGCGATCGCGAGTCGATCCACCCGCGCCATAGGTGACGGAAACGAATGCCGGATTCAGTTCTCGCAGTTTCGAGACCGTTTCAAAAAGGTTCGCCATCCCTTCGTCGGTCTTCGGCGGGAAGAACTCGAACGAGAAGACAGGCTGGTTTTCCTGGATCAGGGAATCAATTCGCATATCGGTTGCGGCCCTCTCAGCCGCCGGGGGAGTAGGAGCCGACGAGCATTCCGCGCTGCTCCTCCGTCGGCTCGACAAGGATTTCAATCGGCAGGCTGGTTTCGATCAACCGCTGTCCGTCGCGCACGAACGTCACGTCGACCGAGTCATTTTGTTTGTAGCTACCGGCGATGCCAATGAAGATTGACAGCCATCGCCAGAAGCCGAGTTTTTCTTCCTGTCGGATCGGTCGATAGAAATAGAGCGTTTCGCCCTCGCGGTCGTAGTGTTCGCCGGCATTCTGCGGCACGCCATTGACAAAGACCTCGTAAGGACCGCGCGAATCCTCGGGTAATGCGACGCTGGAAAAGCGGATTCGCTCGCCGTTTTCGTCCAGTTCGTGCGCGTTGTGGCCGGTTGAAAGAGATTCAGTCATCGGTCTGAGTTTATTGACCGACTGGTTTGAGCAGTTCGCGACGCAGCGCCTGCGGGATCGTCTCGCCCGGTGTCGGCTCCACCACCGTCCGGCTCGTGCGCCCCACGAAGGCCTCGATCGAGCCGTCGCGCCGCACGTCGATGCCGCCGCGACGGTGCTTGAAGGGACTGTCGGCAATCGTCACCTCGATCCGACCGTGGACGAGTTCGATCGCCTCGTATTCGCGAAACATCGAACTGACAGCTTCACCGTCGGCACGGTCCGACATCTCCTCGGACTGGCGTTCGACCTGATCGAAGAGTTCGTCGATCGTGGCGCAGCGGATGCGTGTGACCTTCGGTCCCTCGCGGAGCTTCAACCCGTACTTACCCACCGCAACGCGGGTTCAGCGGCCGACTTCGGCGCGACCGGCCAGAAAGTCGCGATCGCGATGGCCGGTGTAGATCTGACGCGGGCGCGCGATCTTGGTCTCTGGATCGTCGAGCATCTCGAGCCACTGGGCGATCCATCCGGACGTACGCGGAATCGCAAACATCACGGTGAACATCGCGCGCGGAATCTGCAGGGCTTCGTAGATCAACCCGCTGTAGAAGTCGACGTTCGGATAGAGCTTGCGCGAGGTGAAATAGTCGTCGTCGAGTGCGCGTTTCTCGAGCTCGACGGCGATGTCGAGCAGCGGGTTTTCGGCGCTGCCGGTCACCTCGAGCACCTCGTCGACGTGCTTTTTGATGATCCGCGCGCGGGGGTCGTAGTTCTTGTACACGCGGTGACCGAAGCCCATCAGTCGCTCGTTTCCGTCTTTGACGCCCTTCAGGAAGTCGGGAACGTTCTCGATCTTTTCGATCCGCGCGAGCATCCGCAGGACGGACTCGTTCGCTCCACCGTGGAGCGGACCGTACAGCGCTGCAACACCTGCTGCGACGGCCGAGTAGGGATCGACCTGACTTGAACCGACGGCGCGTACCGCCGCCGTTGAGCAGTTCTGCTCGTGATCGGCGTGCAGGATGAACAGCGTGTCGAGCGCCTTCGCAAGACGCGGGTCCGGCTCGTACTTGAGCTCGGTCATCTTGAACAACATGCCGAGGAAGTTGCCCGCGTAGTCGAGGTCATTGTCCGGATACACATACGGCATTCCCTGGGTGTGCCTGTAGGCGAATCCGGCGAGCGTCGGCATCTTCGCGATCAGACGAATCGCCGCCATACGGCGCTCTTCCGGGTCATCGATGTTCTTCGAGTCCGGGTAGAACGTCGATAGCGCGCCGACGGTTGCCAGCAGCATGCCCATCGGGTGAGCGTCGTAGCGGAAGCCCTGAACGAAGACCTTGAGGTTTTCGTGGACGAAGGTGTGCATCGTCACCTCGTGTGTCCACTGTGCGAGCTGGTCAGCGGTCGGGAGTTCGCCATGGATCAAGAGGTATGCGACCTCGAGGTAACTCGAGTGTTCGCAAAGGTCCTCGATCGAGTAACCGCGATGCTGCAAGATGCCTTTGTCGCCGTCGATGTACGTGATCGCGCTGCGACATGACGCGGTGTTCAAGTACGCCGGGTCGTAGGTCATCAGCCCGAAGTCTTCTTCGTCAGTCTTGAACTGCCGGAGTTCCATCGCGCGCACCGTGCCCTCGGTGACTTCCAAAGGCTTGCTCTGACCCGTACGGTTGTCGGTGAAAGTCACCGATTGAGCGGGGGTTGCTGCGTCGGTTGGGGGTTCGGCTACCTGTACCTGGTCGTCCGCCATTGCTCGTCGCTCCTGAGTCTCGAGTGAATCTTCGTCCGCGAATCTGCGATTGCTTGATTCTTACGCATTTAGTCGCAGTGATTATGTACCAGCCACTGCCTTCGCCGCGTCGCCAATCGTAGAAAGTTCCTTGCTGCGCCTAGTACGAGCGTGAGAACGGTGGCGCACGCGCGGGCGCGCAGTGGTTAGGTACGGGGTATGCCTGCGTCTGCAAATGGTCACGCGAGGTCGGTCGGCAACCGCAGTGCGGTTATCGACCGGATCCTGGCGGTCACCGGTGAGGAGGCCGAGCGAGTCGGTCTCGATCACATTCGCATGGGCGAAATCGCGGCGCGTGCAAAGGTCTCGCGTGCAAGTCTCTACCGCTATTTCGCCAGCAAGACCGAGCTCGTCCGCGCCTACACCCTGCGCGAGATCGATGCGATGTTTGCGGCCTGTGATCGGCAGCGCGACGACGATTTCGAGGCGCGAAGTGCGGCTATGTTGGGCAACTCGATTGTCGGGCTGCGGGAGCATCCCGTTTTCGGGGAGGTTTTCGCGCTCAACGATCGCGACGTTCTGCGGTCGACACTGACGTCTGGCGAAGCGACCGCGCACGCTCGCGAACTGGTTCTCGAACGCATCAACGGGTCAGTGCGGGCGGGCGAGATCGAGCTCGGGCAATTCGAATCGCTGGTGCTCGGTGAGCTGCTGTCGCGTCTCGTGGTTTCGCTGGCTTCGGCGCCCGAGACGATCGTTCGGCTGGAGACTGAATCCGACGCGCGAGAGTTTGCCGAGCAGTATCTGATTCCGCTGATCCGCGCGCACGCTGTTGAGCGGCAGCCGGAGAACGAGTCGGCGGCTCAGCCGCAGCGGGGCTAGTTGCCGTACTTGACGCCGGTAGGGGCGTCGGTGTTCTCGCTGTGACCCTCTTCGAGCTGCTTTTCCTGCTCGTGCTTCTTGTGCTCGAGCTCCTCTTCGCCACCCTTCCAAACGAAGCTGAATGTGGCGATTCCGAGGATCAGGGCGACGAACATGATCGGTCCACCGAGTTTGCCGGGAAAGCTTGAATCGTCCTTCTTGACGGTGAAGCCATAGAAGGAGAGCAATGCGGCAAGCACGCCGAATCCGACGGCAAGGATGTAGTACGGAGTGAACATCTGGCGCGGAACAATACTACGTGCGCGAGCGGGTGGCTAGCGGCGGCGCGGCGGGCCGTGCGTAGATGTCGAGGCGACGGCGATCTGTGCGGATTTGTCGGCGTTGTCCTCGTGCCCGACGTCCTTGCGCCGTGCCACGTTTCCGAACAGCGGGAGGCCTCCGTTCGGTCCACGCGTGCGGGGACCCTGGCCGTAGACAACCGTCACCGGCTGTCCGTCATCGTCCTCGCCGAGTACTTGCTCAGGCATGTCGTTGATCGTCCTGTAGACGAACCAACAAAGCCAGACCACCGGCAACTTGAGCACCAACCCAAGCCAGATCCAAAACCAAAGCTGCACACTCCAAATGTACCGCCTCCACACCACAAGGTTCCCCTTTTGGGGAACCTCGTTTTGCAAAGTGGTTAGCGGTACGAGACGGCTACTTCTTCGAACTGGGTGATGGCTTTGAAGCCGGCGAAGCGTTCGGCGATTTCCTCGCCGGTCAAGTCGCGGACCCGTTCGGTGCCGAAGTTTTCGACGTTGAAGGAGGCCATCGTCGAGCCGTAGGTCATCGCGCGGCGGAATGCGTCGTCGTCGAGCTCGCCGCCCTCGTCGAGGTGCTGCGTGACGTAGCCGAGAAAACCGCCGGCAAAGGAGTCGCCGGCACCGGTCGGATCGATCACATCTTCAAGTGGATAAGCGGGAAGTGCGAAGAAGCCGTGCTCGGTGAAGAGCGCCGCGCCGTACTCACCCTGCTTGGCGATCACCAGACGCGGGCCGAGCTGGAGCAACTCGCGGGCAGCCTTCACCAAGTTGCTCTGACCGGTCAGCATGCGGATCTCGGCATCGTTCATGAAGACCGCGTCGACGCCCTGGATTGTCTGGAGCAATGAGTCCTTCGCGATGTCGATCCACAGATTCATGCTGTCGAGCGCCACGAATTTCGCGTCCGGGCACTGCTCGCGCACGGCGCGCTGCAGATCCGGCTGAATGTTCGCGAGGAAAAGTACGTCTGCGTCGCGGGCTGAATCGTTGAGCTTGGGCTCGAAGTCACCGAAGACGTTGAGCTGCGTGTCGTCGGTGTGGGCCATGTTGAGGTCGTACTCGTAGTGACCACGCCAGAAAAACGTCTTGCCGCCCTCGACGCGCTCGATGCCGTCGGTGTTCACGCTGCGATTCTGCAGGATCGCGTATTCCTCGTTGCCGAAGTCTTCGCCAACGGGCCCGAAGACGTGAACGTCGGCGAAAAAGCTCGAGGCAAGCGAGAAGTGCACGGCCGAACCGCCGAGCATGCGCTCGCGCTCGCCGAAAGGCGTCTTCACCGCGTCGAACGCGATTGATCCAACCACTGCAAGGCTCATCGGGCGGTGAGGTTAGCGAGTGCGCGCTGGGTACCCTGAACAGTTGAAATCAATTATGAGAGAAGAACTTTGAGCAAATTCAGTGAACTAGGACTCAAGAAAGAGTTCGCAGACGCCCTCGACAAGGTCGGGTACACCGATCCCACTCCGATCCAGGAGCAGGCGATCCCCGAGCTTTTGAAGGGTTCCGACGTAATCGGTCAGGCCCAGACCGGCACCGGCAAGACAGCGGCATTCGGCCTTCCGATGCTTCAGGCGATCATCCCCGAGCGTCGTGAGGTGCAGGCACTGGTGCTGACCCCGACGCGCGAGCTGTGCATTCAGGTGGCGCAATCCTTGCGCGCCTACGGCGTTGTTGCCGGCGTGGACGTGCTGGCAACGTTTGGCGGAGCGCCGATCCGCCAGCAGATGGACCGCCTGAAAAGCGGCCCGCAGGTCGTGGTCGGCACAGTCGGCCGGGTGCTCGACCTGCACTCGCGACACTCGTTGATGTTTCACGACGCCCGCTTTGTTGTTTTGGACGAGGCCGACGAGATGCTCGACCTCGGATTTTTGGAGGACGTCGAAACGATCCTCAAGAAATGCCCGCGTGGTCGTCAGACTGCGCTCTTCAGCGCGACGATGCCGCCGGCGATAGCCAAGCTCGCCTCAGAACACCTGCACGACCCGGTGACGATCAAGGTGAAGGCTCCGACGTTGACGATCGACACGGTCGAGCACTTTCAGAAGTCGGCGACCCGCAACACCAAGGTTGACGCGATCATCGAGATTCTCGAGGCCGAGCGCCCGACGCAGGCGATCATCTTCGCGCGGACCAAGATCGGCGTTGACCGTCTGGCTCGTGACCTCGACAAGCGCAAATCGAGCCTGCGCGTTCGTGCGTTGCACGGAGACATGTCGCAGGGTTCGCGCGACGGCGTGATGATCGCGTTCAAGGACAACCGCGTGCCGGTACTGGTCGCGACCGACATCGCCGCCCGCGGGCTGGACGTACAGAACGTCACCCACGTGATCAACTACGACCTGCCCAACAGCGCTGAGATCTACACACACCGAATCGGCCGCACGGGCCGCGCAGGTCGTGGCGGCCGCGCGATCACCTTGGTCGAACCGCGCGACAAGGAAGATTTCAAAGCGATCGAGAAGCACATCAACGTCGACGTGCCTGAATGGGATGCAAAGAACCCCGGCAAGGCGAAGGGACTCGACGAAACCAAGGCCGACGCCGCTGCGTCGTCCGCTGCGACTTCATCGCCCGCCGAGCAAACGCCATCGAGCGAGAAAACCACAACGGGCGAGCGCACGCGTCGTAAGCGCGAACGCACTCCAGCGGTAGAGGACGTGAAGGAGCCGGAAATCGAAAAGCCGGTTGATGAAGAGCCGGTTGTCGAAGAGCCGGTTGCCGAAGAGCCCGTTGCCGAAGATCAGATTGAGGAGCCAACCGTGAGCGAAGAAACAGCCGACGAAGCGGACGTGAACGTCGAAGACGTCACCGCCACTGAAGAGACCACCGACTCGGGCGCGGAACTCGACGCCACCGGTCAGCCCAAACCAGAGCCGTTCTCCTGGGGCCCATCACCGACCAAAGCGGATGAGCCCGAGGACGAAGCGAAGGCCGAAATCGAGCCACCGCCTGAGCCCGAACCACAGCCTGAACCCGAGTCTGAGGCGGAGCCGGTCGTCGAAGAGGCACCGGCGACCGAGGACCGCGAATTCCGGCACCCGCGTCACATCAAGCCCGATCAGGCAGAGCTCGACGGTGATTTCACACCGGTGATCGTCAGCGGCGGTTCGGCGCGGGGCGTCGAGCCGGCCGATGTGATCGAGCTGGTGACCTCGAAAAGCGATCTGACCGGCAGCGACGTCCGTCGTGTGCGCGTGCTCAGCCGCTTCACGGTTTTCCATGTACCGAGTTCGCAGGCAACTGACGTCGCAGGTGCAATTTCCGGGGCGAAGCTTCGCGGCAAGACGGTCGCCGCTGATGCGGTTGTTCGCGAATCCGTCGCAGAAGACGCGAACTGAGTTAGCGCGAAATGCTCCCGATCGCGCTGGCACTGGCCTCGGCGATCAGCTGGGGGGCGGGTGATTTTCTCGGAGGACTTCAGACTCGACGTTTCGCCGTGCCATTGGTGCTGGTGGGCACGAGTCTCGGCGGGCTGCTGTTCGCGCTGGTGATGGCAGGCGTGAGCCGGCAGGTGGTGCCACCGAACACCGATCTGCTGCTCGGCGCTATCTGCGGTGTCGTCGGATTGATCGCGCTTGGTGCCTTCTACCAAGCGCTGGCGATCGGCACGATGAGCATCGTTGCGCCGGTCTCTGCCAGTGGCACGTCGATCCCCGTGATCTGGGGCCTCGCCAACGGAGAAACACTGAGCGCGCTGGCGTTCGGCGGATTGATCTCGGTGGTGATCGGCGTGATGCTCGCCTCTCGAGAACAGGACGCGGCGGCCGAGGGCCGCCCGGTGGCGATCAACCACCGAGCGTCGATTCTGCTGGCGCTGGTGGCTGCAGCGGGGTTCGGCGCGATCTACGTGATGATCGCGGAGGCGACGGCAGTCAGTGAGTTCTGGCCGATCGTGGCGTTGAAGGCCACGAGTTTCGCCGCGATCGGTTTGCTCGTCATTGGATTTTGGTCGCGGATCCCCGGCGAGCGTCCGAGCGGGCGTCTGTGGCTACCGCTGTTGTTCGTGGGCACGCTCGACGTGACGGCGAACGCGACGTATGCGTTTGCATCGCAAGAAGGTCCGATCGCGATCGTCGCGGTGATCGCGTCGATGTTCCCGATCACCACGGTTCTCCTCGCCCACAGGTTTCTCGGCGAACGAATCGCTCGTTCACAAAAAATCGGCGTCGCCATCGCACTGCTCGGTGTGGTCGTGCTGGCCAGCACCTAAGCCCCAAAAATTGCCGGGATTCAGAGGTTGTTGACGTGGGTGATGTTCGCGGCGTCGGCGGGGTCGTCGCTTGGTTCGGTGGCGAACCAGGCGTCGAGGATTTCTTTCAGCTGAGCTTCGCTGGTGGCGCGGAGGCTGAGAGCGAGCGCATTTGCGTTGTTCCATTTTCGCGCGCCTTCGGCCGTACGCGCGTCGGCGCAGAGTGCCGCCCGAACGCCGGAGACTTTGTTCGCGGCGATCGAGGCACCGGTGCCCGTCCAGCAGCAGACGATCGCCTGGTCGGCATCGCCCACCGACACAGCTCGCGCAGCCGACTCGCTGGCCCATGCCCAATCGGAGCGGGCGTCAGCTTCGAACGCTCCGAACGTCGTCACATCATGACCGCGCTGGGTCAGCTCATCGACCAGCAGCGGTGCGAAGCCCGTAATCATGTCGGTCGAGACTGCGATTCGCATCACTCCAGCCTAACGGCCAACTAGATTGCCCAACCGCACTCGCCCCTGGCCATAAATATCAATCCAACGCAGGAGAAACAAATGCCCGACGTCGGCAAGAAGGCACCAGCATTCAAGCTCAAGAACCAGGCAGACAAGACCGTTGAGCTGAAGGACTTCGCGGGTAAGACGTTGGTCCTCTACTTCTACCCAAAGGCCGACACGCCGGGCTGTACGACGCAGGCCTGCGGGATCCGGGACCGCTGGGACGAGTACGAAAAGGCCGGGGCGGTTGTCGTGGGCGTCTCACCCGATACGCCCGACAAACTCGCGAAGTTCAAGGAGAAGTACAACCTCCCGTTCACGTTGATCGGTGACCCCGACCACAAGATTGCTGAGAAGTACGGCGTCTGGGTCGAGAAATCGATGTACGGCAAGAAGTACATGGGCGTTCAGCGCTCGACCTTCATCATCGATGGCAATGGCAAGATCGCCGAGGTACTGCCAAAGGTGCAGCCCAAAAAGCACGATGATCTGGTGCTCGAGGCGCTCGCCGAACTTTAGTGACTGGTTAGCCGCCGAAGTATCCGCCGAGTTTGACCGTCAAACTGTGGCTCGCGATGTTCGAAATTGACCCTGCATACGAAAGTCTCGATGGAGAGACTGTGTGCCTGTTCTGCGGAAAGACACTTTCCATGGATCGGCCTGGCGAGATTCACTGGGAACACGTCTTTCCAGCGTGGCTGCAGCGTGAGTACAACTTGGCCGATTGCGAGCTTGTCCTCGCAAACAACACCTACATCAGATACCGCAACTTAAAGGTCGCAGCGTGCCAGCCCTGCAACAACTCCCTCGGTAGTCGGATCGAAAGTCGCGTTGCTGCCGGAACCGCCGATGACCAGACCGCTTGGACCTGGATGCTCAAGATCCACATCGGCATTCTCTTTTGGGAAAGCGGAAAGCCACTGTCGCAGGATCGTCGAACTGCCGAGTCAGAGCGGGCCATCATGGCCCTACACCCGGATTCATATCGGTTGTTTCGTGCCTCCTTCGCAGCACTGGCGAGTGGTGCCGATTTCTACCCAAACCCGATTGGATCGCTTGTCCGTGTCAAACGTGGATTCGATGCATTCAACTGGTCGGATCGCATGTTCAGCAATCGAGCAACGCCGGAGTATCTGTTTTCCGCCGCAATGATGTCGCTGCGAGGGGAAGCCTGGATCGCCTTCTTTGACGACGGCTCCGCTTGCAACGCGTATCTGAGACGAGTTACCCAAAATGCGATCGAATCCGGCGACGATCCGACCACCGTTTTTCCAATCGTGATGTATGAGAGATCGCGAATTCCATGGTTTGCTGAGATCAAGGTCTCTGGTGACGAGAGCAGCCCCGATGCGGTCGTGGTGTCTCCGATGGACAAAAGCAGCTTTCAACAGACGCCCTTTGACAACGACGACGCGAGCTTCTTTGTGAAGACTTACTGGGAGTCGACCGAGACAGTTTGGGTGGACTTCGCTTCGCTGGACACTTCTTAGAGAGTCGTCGTCGACAGCTAGCTCGACCCCGACCTCAATCGCGATGCAGGTAATGCCTACCGCATACGGAACAGGGGGCCATGGCCCCAGAGCTGAACTTCCGGACCCAACCGCTCGAATCTTCGAGCAGCGCTGCGGCATTCATCGCGGATGCGCTTGAAGACCCTCGAATTGAACATTTCACTGCCGTTGTTGCTTGGGCGCGCTATCGCGGACTGGCACGACTGGCAGAGGCGCTCGACGTTTTTCATTCTGGGGGCGGCCAATCAACCATTGTTGTCGGATTAGACGAAGGGGGAGCAACACGACCGGGGCTGATTGGGGCGCAGCGGCTCTTCACAAACGCGTACGTCTTTCACGACCCGACTGCGATGACATTCCACCCGAAGGTCTATCTCGCGGAAGGCCCCACAGCAGCGCGGCTCCTCGTCGGCTCAAGCAACGCTACGCCGGGCGGACTTTTCACGAACTACGAGGCATCGCTTGAGGCAACTTTTCTTCTCCCCGACGAGGGCGAAGAACCCGCGCTGTTGGACGTACGCCAATTCATCGACGGCTTGAAGTCCGACCCTCGATCCGCGCATGAACTCACTGATGACTTCATTGAAGAACTCATGCAAAACCCTCGCTACCGGATCGCAGGGCACGAACGTCGTCGCGCTCCGGCCCCGCAGCAAACGCCCACAGGACTTGACGCAGACGACGTGGATGAGACCGAGACGACCACCGGACAGGCCGACGACCCGCGACTGTTCCAATCGAGCGATCGCAGCAAGCCGGGCGCTCCCCCGCTGTCTCCAGATGCCCGTGCCGAGCTTGAAGCTCTTGAAACCGATGTCCCCGATTCTGCACGCAACCCGGCCTCTCCAGGCGGCACAAACACACGGCCCGCATCAGCTCCCCCACCTGCCGTTCCTGCCACTCCGGCAACCCCGCCCGCTTCGCCAGCCGCGCCAGCAACCGTTTCGGTTCTCAGCTGGGATAAGAACCTCAGCTCAACCGATGCTCAGCAAAACATCGGACACGGCACTCGGAACCTTCGACTCGTGCGTGGAAATCGAGAGATCGAATGGACAACTTGGTTCCGCGATGAGCTGTTCCAATACGAAAACTGGCAAGCCGATCTGGACGTGAATCAGAATCCGATCGAATTGGCAGAGGTCGAGTTTCTCGTCACGATCGGCGGGCAATCGCATGGTCGCGTGGAGCTAACGGTTAGTCACGCTCCGCATCGTGAATCGCAGCAAGCGAACCACGCTTCGGTATTGCAGTGGGGACCGCTGGCGCGGGTACTCCGCGACACCGACTACACCGGAGACCTAGTTGAGATAAAACGTCTGGCCGACGGAAGCTACACGCTGACGATCGGTTAGCTATTCAGGCGGGAACGAGTTCCCGCGACGAAGATTTACCGCGATCGGTGCGCCGCAAGGCAAGGGCTTCGCGAGCCTCTGACAGGGCCAAGCAGAGATCAGGAGGCAGTATGCCCTCCTCCACCATTAGCCGGTCAGTCTCTTCAATCAGGCTGTCCGAATCTCCCGATCTACTGAGCGCGTCCAGTCCGCGAAGGTGCGCGCCAAACGTGAGTGCCTTTGGAATCCGCAGCTCCGCGACCTCGGATGGTACTAGCTCAAGGACGCCCCCGCCGAAGCTTCTTCCGAACAGTTCGGCGCTGAGCAGAGTCAGCGAATTGTGGAATCCCGCCGTGAATGCCGTCGCCGAGTACTCCGGATCGACAATCCACCCGCAGTAGATCGTGTCTGTCGTAAAAGCCTCCGCCGAATTCAGAATCACTCGCGGAAAATGATGGCTCCGCTTTGACAGCAGTAGATCACCGCGACGAAAGTTTGGAACTCGATACCACGGCTCGCGGATTCGGCACTTGTACCGCTCGTGCAGCTCAAGAGCCTCGCCTTGCTCGATGTATTCAAGCGGCCTTGGGTACTCCGACGGCTCTGGCCGCTCAGACCCGAAATCGAGAATCCATCGTCTCGCGCCGACCATCTCCATCGCCGCATGGTCTTCGAGCGTGAACTCCAAACCTTCTGCAAATCGAGACCGTGGGAGCAATGGCTTTGCCCATTCGTCGAGCTCGAAGCGATCCACAGTTTCGGTCGTGGCCGAAAAGAAGTCATTCGCGCCAGTGACCAGGCTCACGTCAAAATTTGCGATTTCCCTGAGCGGCCGCACATGGGCGAGCTTCTCGGCAGCGTGCATCGCATCCAGCGCGGCTGGGCCGAGGAGGTAACGGGTCCAAGAACCGCTCCCGTCCACCTGGTGGCTCCACTCGACGGTTGCGCCCACACCATCGTGCTCGACAAATGCGACTGGGACGCCTCGCTTCTCGCGTGACGGCACACGCCGACCGCTTACCACCGTGACTTCTTGAAGAACACCCGGAAACGATCCCGGCTGAAAAAGGTCAAAGCGAAGATCTGCGGTCTCGCCAACGAACCACTCGCGGACCACGCTCGCCGCCATTCCGGTGAAGCACTCCGTAGGGATTACGAACGAGAAAACCCCACCGTGCGCAAGTCGCGACAACGAGCCGAGCAACACTGGGATCCAGAGATTCGATACGCCGCCAAACTCGTACCCGAGCCTTTCGGAAAGCAGTTCAGTCGAGCGCCTGTCTGCCGGTGACACAAACTGAAATCGGACGAAAGGCGGGTTGCCTATCGCCACGTCGAATTCATCCGTCGCCGACGCCGACCAGTCGAGCGTGCTGCGCGTGAGGACCTCGCCGCCAATTCCCGATCGGGCAAGCTCAGCGCGCGCCTGCTCAGCCTCGCCCTCGATCAACTCAAGGCCCAAGAGGCTCTCAACGCGACCCTCCCAACGCAACTCTGAAAGCCCCCGAAGGAACGCTCCATCGCCGATGCTCGGCTCAAGGACACGTAACCGATCTCGGCCATTGGTCAGCTCCTCGATGCGGTCAAGACACCGCTCAACCAGGGCGTCCGGAGTGTAAAAACCACCCCTGAGCTTCTCCGGACTAACTGCGGCTGCAACCTTCATGCCCCGGCACATTACGCGTCCGGGTGGACACGGAACAAGACCCGTTCGCGACGAGCCTGTAAAACCTTTGAACCAATCCTGTGACATCGAAGTGTTTTCGGGCGCGAAGTGACTGGCGCAGCCACGGAACGCCAAGCCCGAAAACACTTCGGCCCCTTCTTCGGCTCCGGTCCGGTTTCTAATCGGTAGCCCACAAACACCATTCGAGTGGTGTTTGAACTTCCTTGCGAAAAACTCACATTCCTAGGCATCCCCAGGCATATACGGCAAGAAGTACATGGGCGTTCAGCGCTCGACCTTCATCATCGATGGCAAGGGCAAGATCGCCGAGGTACTGCCAAAGGTGCAGCCCAAAAAGCACGATGACTTGGTGCTCAAAGCGCTCGCGTCGATCACTTGAAGCCAAGCTGGCCACATAGCCAGTCTTTGTTACTTTGAGGTACAACGTGCTGGAGCAGACCCGCAACAAATGGACCACCGGACGCGCGCTACGCCGCTGTGTCGATTCGCTCGATCCGGTCAAGGACGACGAAGAAATCACCGCTCAGGTGAGCAACGTTCTGTTCGCCGACGCCTATTTCGCGCACTCGATCTACCTCGTCACATTCGCTCGCCAGGCTGCCGTTCCGGCGATCGCCAAGGTCCTCTATCGCTCCGGGAATGGCGACATCGCAAAAGATCCAAGGCGACGAAACGACGACACGATCATCTTCTTCACCGAGTTCTACCGCCGTGGATACAGCAGCGATACAGGCCGCGCAGCGATTCGCCGGATGGAACAGATCCACAGCAACTTCACGATCAGCGATGAACTGAAGGTCTACACGCTCGCCACTGTGATGTTCGAACCCGATCGACTCGCCAATCAGTTCGGGGTGGACCCATTCAGCAGCATTGACAAAGCGGCTCGTTTCAATTTTTGGCGCGGATTGGCAGCGGAGATGCCACTTGCCCTGCCAGCCGAGACGCGCGAAGGGTTTCTTCAGTGGATGCTCGATTATGAAGAACGCACCTATGAACGCACTGACGCGAGCGTCGGCATATTCAACGCTTTGGTCGAGGATTGGAAGCGCTGGTATCCGAGCTTCGTCCCCGGAAGCGCCTGGCTCGCGCGGCAGTCGCTCTCCGGCCTGCTCGACGACAAGCTGCGCGAAGTCATGGGAACGCAGAAACCACCGGCGATCATCCAGGCGCAGGTCAATCTTGTAGCGAAGGCATACCTCCACTCCACCCCGATCCGCGTGTTCCGCAAAGACCGCAATCTGATCAATTTTTTCGGCAAGCGCCACGCTCACCCGCGCGACCTCGACACTGTCGGCTACAGACCGGCCAACGAAGACGAGCGCTCGCGCCCAAAATCCTCGGTCTGACTGCAGTCGACTCAGGTCACTGCACCGGCGACCTCTTGCCACCAGGCTCGTTCCGACCGCGACTCAGATCGCTCGATCCGCCGAACGGCGTACAGGCGTAGCTGCTGCGGACTGCCGGTGGCGACGACCCCGTTGCTGCTGACCGCGAAGCGGCCGTCATTGAGGACGACCAATGCACCCGGCTCATCGTGACGGGTGCGGACTCGCCGCAGCACCGCAACGCCATTGATTTGTTTCGGGTCGCCGGCATCGCCCATCTCGGGCAGCCAGGGACGCACCGAGAAGATCGCTGGTCGGCCCGCGATCGGGCGTGCGTACTCGCGCTCCTCCTGCCCAATCGGTCCCTCGCGCCAGAGTTCGAACAACTCCTCGACGCGTTTGACCAAGTAGCCGCGAACGAGGATGTGCAGTCGGTCGCCGGCCTCAAGCTGCGTCGAACCACGCGGCAGCAAAGCTTGGTCACCACGCACGATCACGCTGACCAGCGCCTCACGCGGCAACTGCAGCTCGGCCACGACGTGACCGGCAACGGCATCGCCGTCGCGGATCGGAAACTCGAAGAACTCCGCGCCGAGCTTGCGAATGTTGCCCGCCTGGATCAGCGGCGGCTCGACCGCGCGGTGCGTGGTCATCAGATCCAGGCGATTGGCGAGCCATTCGAATGTCGTGCCCTGGAAGATGGCAGAGGTCAACACGACGAAGAAGACGATGTTGAAGATCGCGTTGGAGTCGGCCAAACCATCGACCAGCGGAAACGTTGCCAGCACGATCGGCACGGCGCCACGCATTCCCGCCCACTGCAGGAGCACCACCTCGCGGAACTCGAAGCGGGCGAAAATCGTCGAAACGAAGACGGCGATCGGCCTGGCGACGAACATCAACAACAACGTGACGACAACCGCGTCCAGCCAGAGCGACTCAAGTGATGACGGTACGAACAAAAGGCCGAGCACCAAGAAGACCGCGATCTGACTCACCCAGGCGACGCCGTCGTGAAAGTCGGTGATCGGGCGCTTCGCTGGCAGCGACGCACTGCCGAGAATCAGGCCTGCGAGGAAAACTGCCAGAAAACCGGAACCGTGAATCACCTGCGCCATGCCGAATGCCGTCGCCGCCGTGGCCACGGTCGCCACCGGGTACAGCCCGGAGGTCACGTTGCTGACCGCGCGAATCCCGTACACGGCGATCGATCCAACCCCGAGGCCGACGATCGCACCGAGTCCAATTTCTTTGACGAACAGGAGGGCCATGTCGGGTACGCCATAACCCGGCATCTCGATCCACTCGATGAATCCGATGACCAACAGGATCGCCACCGGGTCGTTGAGGCCGGCTTCGGCTTCGAGTGTCCGCGCAAGACGCTTGCGCAGAGTCGAGCCGCGCAGCAGCGCAAAAACGGCGGCACCGTCCGTACTGGCGACGATGCCACCGATCAGAAGCGCCTGCAGCGTGCCGAAGTCGAGAAAGAACGCGGCTCCGAAACCGGTGATCAATGCGGTCAGCAGGGTGCCGATCGTCGCGAGCGAGACGCCGACGCCGAACACCGGTTGAATTTCTCGCCAGCCAGTTGCCAGGCCGCCCTCAAAAAGAATCAATGCGAGGGCCACGACGCCGACGGTCTGTGCCAGATCGAGGTCGACAAAATTGACGACTCCGAGCCCTTCGGGGCCGACGAGAATTCCCAGTCCGAGGAACAGCACCAAACCGGGCACGCGTGCCCGCCGAGCGATCACCGATGTGCCGATTGCCAGCGCGAGCAGAAGACCCGCGATCAGAATTGAGTCTGCGTGCTCCACCTAGCGGGCAAGTCTATGGGTCGCCGCCCCGACCGGGATTGGACCGGCGGACAAACCGAACACCAACCTCGCTTGCTACTCGGCGGGTTTGCGTTGCGGTGCAGCGCGTCGGAACGCGCGGTCGAAAAGCGACGGCGCGGTCAGCGACAACTGTGAAAGCACGCGAAGCTGCGGCGGCGCGATCACGATCTCGCCGTCGTTCTTCTCGATGCCCTTGAGCAACTTGGCGGCGTACCGTTGCGGCGAGATGGTGCCGGCCAGTGGTGGAGCCTTGCGTTTGCGCTTGGCGAACATGCCGACTTCGCTGATGAACCCCGGCGTGACAACGCTCACGCCGATGCCGTCGCGCGCAAGTTCTGGTCGCAAAGCCCAACCGAACGCGCGCAAGCCGGCCTTGGTGCTGGAATACATCGTGCTGTCGGGAAGGGCGAATTTTCCGGCTAGCGAGGCGATCAAAACGATCTGTCCATCGCCGCGCTCCTTCATCTGCGGAATGACCGCCTTCGCCATCTTGATCGGCACCTCGAAGTTGACCCGCACGACCTGGTCGATCTCGTCGAACTCGGTTTCGTCGAGTGCCCATCCGCCCGGGCGTCCGGCGTTGGCGATCAGGATGTCGACCTGACCGGCATCGGCAACCACCTGCCGCGGCGCGCCTTCGGCGAGCAGGTCGGCGGGCAGAGTTTCGTGCGGCCCACCCGGCAGCGACTCGGCGATCTCGCGGAGCTTCACCTCGTTGCGGCTGCTGAGGACGAGCGTCGCACCGGCTTTCGCGAGCGCATGTGCAGTGGTTTCGCCCAGGCCGCCTGCGGCACCGGTGAGCAACACTCGTTTACCCGTGAAGGACACGGCGCGGATACTAACCGCCGTCGGTCGCCCGCGCGCATGCTTACCGTATGGCGCAGGCCGTCTAATGCAAACGCTGATCGCTCAAATTCCTCTGCTGCCACTCGCGTCGGGTCCCGGCAACTCATTCGAGAGTTTCTTCTCTGCGGTCAACAGTTTCTTGGACAACCTCGCAGAGCTGCAGTTGCTACCGCTGCTGCTGGCGCTCGCCTGCCATGGCATGTACCTGACCTTGCGAACTGTCGCTTGGTACAACGGCTTGCGCGCCGCGTACCCCGCCGAGCGATTCCGATGGCGCAACATCTGGGCCGCCGAACTGGCGGGCAACGGCATCTCCAGCATCGTCCCGGCGCGCGCCGGCGCAATCGTGCGCCTCTACCTCGGCAAGCAGACCGTCAACAATTCGAACTACGCGACCGTCGGATCGTCCTTCGTGGTGGCGGCGCCGTTCGACCTTGTGGTGGGTTTTCTGATCCTGACCTACGGCTTTACGCAGGGCGTTTTTCCCGATCTCCCAGATCTCTCGAAACTCAACGCATTCGACCTGTCGTTCTTCGCCAGCCACCCGACTTTTGCGATTTTCACGATCACGCTGATCCCGATTCTGCTGCTGACGTTGTTTGCAGTCCTTTCGGTGCGGGTCCGCGAGTTCTGGGCAAACGTCAGACGTGGGGTGACGCTGCTGACGCAGCGCGACGCATATCTACGAGGCGCGGCTTTGCCACAGGGTTTTGCCTGGGTATTTCGCATCGCAAGCGTCTGGATGATGCTCGTGGCGTTCAACATCGAAGTGTCGCTCGACATCGTGCTGACCGTGATGGCCGTGCAGGCCGCCGCCAGCTTGATACCGCTGACGCCGCAGGGCGCGGGCGTGCAGCAGGCGCTGCTGGTGACGGCGTTGGCCGGCGTCGCCTCCGGAGCAACATTGGCCGCCTATTCGGTCGGTCAGCAGATTGCCGTGGCGGCGTTCAACGCGTTGTTCGGACTGGCCGCGCTGGCATTCGTCTTTCGCACGACCGACTGGCGCGGATTGTTGGCTCAGGGCAGAGCAGAACAGGCCGCCGAGAAGGCGGCAGCCGAACTGGCGTATGGCGCAGTCGCAGAAGTCCCGCCGGAGCCAGACCCCAACGACGGCAATACGGCGGAGTTTCCACCTGCGGAGGACGTAGCCGATGGCGACACCGCTGAATATCCATCCTCGGAGGGGCAGACAACATTGGAATACGACGCCGACCTTCCGGACGAACCGCGTTACTACTGATACGCGTCGCTACTGAAGGGCGCGCTACTGCAGACCTTCGCGCGCTTCGCGCACAAGCGTGACTGCTTCGGGAAAAATCAACCGCATCGCGTCGCGGATCTGATGGGCCTGCTCGTCGCTGTTGCCCGACGCCTCGATACGTTCCATCGCCGCGACAGTCATGTCGACGGCCAGTGCGATCGCGTTGTCGGCCCAGGCCACGCGCTGGCCGCTCTGCATCTGCTCCGCAAACTCAGCCATACGGCGCTGAAGCTCGTCGGGATCGCCGAAAAGATTGAACTCGTCCATAGTGTGCCCGATGCTACCGAGCTTGCGGTGCAATCGTGCCGCGTCGGATAGATTGGGCGCCATGAGCATCCCAATTCCTTCAGAAAATGGCACAGCATTGATCACCGGGGCGTCGGCCGGCATCGGCGTCGAGTTCGCGCGCCAGCTCGCTGAGCGTGGCTACAACGTCACGCTCGCCGCCCGTCGCATCGAACGTCTCACCGAGCTCGCCGCCGAACTCGAGCGCGATCACAATGTCCGGGCGATCCCAGTCGCCTGTGACGTGACTGACCCGCAGCAGCGGCGCGAGTTGCTCGAGTCGATCGATGCCCGGGGCGACGTCATCGACATCTTGGTCAACAACGCCGGAATCGGCACTGACGGGCCATTCTGGGAGCGCTCCACCGACGAACAACTTGCGCAGATCGACATCAACGTGCTCGCCCTGACGGCATTGACGCACATGGCGCTGCCTGGGATGATTGAACGTGGTCACGGCGCAGTATTGAACGTTGCCTCGACGGCGGCGTTCCAGCCGATGCCGAGGCAGGCCGTATATGCGGCAACCAAGGCTTACGTCACGTCGTTCTCCCAGGCATTGAGCACGGAGCTCTCCGACACCGGCGTGTCGATCACCGTGCTCTGCCCGGGCCCGACACGAACCGAGTTTTTCGGCGATCGTCAGGCGGCGCTCGAGGACAGCACTCCCGGTTTCACCTGGCAATCTGCCGAGGACTGCGCACGCGCCGGGCTGGATGGGATGTTCAAGCGCAAGCGGATCGTTGTGCCCAAGGCCTTGAACAAGGTCGGCGCGCTGAGCGCGAAGCACACGCCGACCGGCGTCACGTTGCAGATGCTGGATCGATTCTGGCCGGTGGGCAAGTAGGCAGCTACTTGCGCTGCTTGCGCGGGAACACGTCCCGCGTCAGCGAGGTCACGCGATCGAGGAACAGCAGCCCGTCGAGGTGATCTATTTCGTGCAGCACGCAGCGCGCTTCGAAACCATCGAAGACGAGCTCGTCCGAGCCGCGGACGCGCACCGTTGCGGTTTCGGCACGGGCGACGTTCGCGGTCAGCTGGGGAATCGACAGGCATCCCTCGCGGGCGATCTCGTGACCCTCGCTGGCGGTCACCTCCGGATCGACCAACGTCGTCAGTCCGTGCACACTCGGCGGCGCCTTCTTGTGATTGGAGAGGTCGATCACCGCCACGCGGAACTCATATCCGATCTGCGGTGCTGCGATACCGACGCAGCCTGGGAATGAGCGCATCGTGTCCGTCAGGTCAGTGATCACCGATTTCAGCGCTTCCCCCTCGGGCGCGGGAGCACATACCCGCTTGAGCAGCGGGTCGGGATAGAGCAGGACCTTGCGGACTGCCATCGCCGCGTGACCGCTAGAGGATGTCCTGGTCGAGCTCGCGCAGCGAAACCTCGACGCCTTGGCTGAGTGCCACACCATCGAGGTCGGCGGCGAGGGCAGACGGCTCGAGCGAGCCCGGGAGCGTCAACTCGCAGATCAGTGTGTAGACGGGAGCGTCTTCGCTGCCGACCACGCGCGTCGCGAGGTCGTCGATGTTGACCTCGCGCGCGGCCAACGCATCACAGACCGCCGCAACGATTCCGGGGTGATCGGCGCCATAGACGGTGAGCACGTGCGTTGGAGCAGGGCGGGCGTCGGCACCGCTGTCATCGATCGACCTCAGCGTGGCCGATTCAAGGCCGAGCTCCTCGCGAACGCGGTCGAGCGCGGCGCGGAGGGCGTCGACGTCGGCATCCTCGGGCAACGTAACGAGCATCATCACCGCGAACTGACCGCCGAGAATCGTCATTCGCGAGTCCTCGATGTTGGCATCGGCGCCGAACAAGGCGCGCGCGAGTGCTGCGGCGATTCCCGGTCGGTCGCGGCCGACCACAGCTACTGCGTATCCGCTCATCGTGCGGCCAGCATAGATGAGCCGCACGGGGTGCGCTGCCCCCCGTGGACGATCGACCGCACCGATAGGATCGGCGCGTGCCCGACTCAGTGACCGACACTCAACCGGCCGTCGGCCGTCAGATGTCCGATGAAGAACTCGTCGTCGAAAACGCCCGGGGGCGGATCGTCGGCGTGATATCTGTCGCCACTGTCGCGGCGATGTCGGGGTATTTCTTCTGTCTTTGGCTGGTGCAGAAGGATCGAGCCGCCAAGCCCGATCAGGCGACCGACCTCGTGCTGATCAGCGACAACTCGGGTGTCTTCATCCTTGCGTTCTTCTTCCTGTCAGTGGGATCTCTCCTGCTTGCTCCAGTGTTGTTGCATCTGGCGCTCGCAATCCGGTCGCGAGTACCGCGCGCACCGCGCTTGATTCCGATTCTCGCGGTCGCCGGGCCGGTGGCGGTCGCTATTTCGCTGCCCGCGTTCACCTTCGTGCAGGTTTCGATCGCAAACGACTTCGTCGACGGCACGATCAAGACAGTTGCCGAGGCAACCAGGCTCGCGCAGAGCGACGGACTCGATATCACCCGCTACATCTACCTCGTTGCGCAGCTGGTTCTGGCGGTCGCGTGGGCGATGGTCGGCATCTTTTCCGTGCGCGTTGGTCTGCTCACGAAAGTCGTCGGCTATGTCGCCGTCGCGATCGGCCTCGCGAGCGTGATCGCCGCGCCGCTCGCCGCGATCCTGTCGGTGTTCTGGATCGGCGCGGTTTCGATCATGCTGCTCGGACGCGGAACCCAGCGCCCGCCCGCATGGGCATTGGGTCGCGCGGTGTCGTGGCGTGAGATCACGGAGAAGGGCGAGGAAATCAGGCAGGAAGCCGCCGGCGGCGACTAGCGCGGCGTCAGTCCTCCTCGCCGGCAGCGACGCGATCGGCAATCAGACCGACCACCGCTGGGTCGCGAAGCGTCGTTACATCGCCAAGCTCGCGGCCCTCGGCGATGTCGCGCAACAGCCGGCGCATGATCTTGCCTGACCGCGTTTTCGGCAGGTCGTCCGACCAGATGATTCGCTGCGGACGGGCGAGCTTGCCGATCTTTTCGGCGACGTGCGCAGCCAATTCGGTTTTCATCGCGTCGTCCGGGTCGGCCGAGCCGTCGACCGTCACGAACGCGGTTATCGCCTGGCCGGTCTGTTCGTCCGACTGACCGATCACCGCTGCCTCGGCGACCTGCGGGTGCGAGACCAGCGCCGACTCGATTTCCATTGTGCTCAGGCGATGCCCCGACACGTTGATCACGTCGTCGGTGCGACCGAGGATCCAGAAATAGCCATCCTCGTCGATCCGCGCGGCGTCGCCGACGTCGTAGACGTCTTTACCGAAGCGGCTCCAGTAGGTCTTCACGAAGCGGTCGGGATCGCCGTAGAGCGTCCGCGCCATTCCGGGCCAGGGGCGGCGCAGCGTGAGAAAACCTCCGCCCTCCTCGACGATCTCGCCCTTGCTCGTGACGACTGCGGCGCTGATCCCGGGGAATGGCCGGGTGGCCGATCCGGGTTTGGTCGCGGTGATGCCCGGCAACGGCGAAATCATGATCTGCCCGGTCTCGGTCTGCCACCAGGTATCGACGATCGGACAGCGTTCGCCGCCGATCACCTCGCGATACCAGAGCCACGCGCGCGGATTGATCGGTTCGCCGACGCTGCCGAGCAATCGCAGACTTGAAAGGTCGTAGCCGTCGGGAATCTCACGCCCCCACTTGATGAACGTACGAATTGCGGTTGGCGCTGTGTAAAGAATCGTGACTTTGTATTTCTGGATGATCTCCCAGAAGCGGCCCTTGTGCGGGTAGTCAGGCGCGCCTTCGTACATGACCGACGTCGCGCCGTTGCAGAGAGCGCCATACACGATGTAGGAATGGCCGGTGACCCAGCCGATGTCGGCGGCGCACCAAAAAACGTCGAGGTCGGTTTCGATGTCGAAGACCATGCGGTGCGTCGCCGAGACACCGGTCAGATAGCCGCCGGTCGTGTGTTGAATTCCCTTGGGCTTGGCCGTCGATCCGCTGGTGTAGAGAATGAAAAGCGGGTGTTCGGAGTCGAGCGCGACCGGCTCGCAGAAGTCGTGTGCCGCCTCCATCGCCTCGTGAAACCAGACGTCTCTGCCCTCGGTCATCGGCACGTCGACATCGCTGGCGCCTTCGAGCGCCGAGGTGCGATCAACGACCACCACGTTCTTCAGCTCTGGCAACTGGGTCAACGCGTCTTCGAGCGCCGCCTTCATTGGCATCGGTTCGCCGCGGCGCAGGCTGGCGTCTGCCGTCACGAGCAGTTTCGCGTTCGACGTTGCCATTCGCTCGCGCACCGCCTCTGCGGAAAAGCCGCCGAAGACAACGTTGTGCACGGCACCGATGCGCGCGCACGCGAGCATCGCCGCCGGCGCTTCGGGAATCATCGGCAGATAGATGCCGACGACGTCGCCGGCCTCGACTCCAAGGTCTTTGAGGACGTTCGCGAGCTTCTCGGTCGTCGCGAGCAGTTCGCGATAGGTGACGTCGCGAGTCGCGCCATCCTCACCGACCCAGTGGTAGGCGACTTTTTCACCGTTTCCCGCAGCAACGTGCCGGTCCAAACAGTTCGCCGAGACGTTCAGCTTGCCACCGACGAACCACTTCGCCCACGGCGCATCCCATCGCAACACCTCACTCCAAGGCTCGGACCACTCAAGGTGCTTGGCCCAGGATTCCCACCATCCCTCCGGATCGGCCTCAGCAATTTCATAAATCGCAGGATCCGCAAAAGACGCCGCTGCCCGGAACTCCTCCGAAGGCTCGAACACCTCTTCGGTCCCCATCGTCACCGCAACATCAGGCTGTGCGACCTCGTCACTCATGCAACCTCTCCCCATAGGTTTTTTCCAACTCGGCTCATCCTAAGCGCACAGACGTCCGCACGTCTCTGCCTTGCAGCCCGTCAACTATTAAGCGCCGCGCGCCCGCTCTTCGTTGCGAATCTCGGCCATCAGGCGCTCCAGTCGCGGCTCCATTTCGCGATCAACGTGCGTCATCGCGCCTGCGACTGCTGGATGGATGGCGTTGATCTGGTCCCACATGGCGTGGGCGACGGCTCGGTATGACGGGTGGCCTTCCCGGCCGGAGCGCAGTTCGATCAGCTGCATCGCCTCGCGGGCGTTGAGGTCGAGGATGTAACGCAAGCGGTAGGCCAAAGACAGCGCGTACGGTGCTTGGGCCTGCAGGCCGGCGTCCCACAGCCGCTCGTACTCGGCGCGGCTGGCTTCGAGCGCAGTGCGAAAGGCGTCGCCCACGCCGGCGCTGTCGAGCTCAGACGGAATCTCTGCACCGAGGTGCGGCGAAAGTGTTTGCCACTGGCAGGTGAGCATCCGATGGCGTTGGAGGTCGCGAAATGCACCGTAATCGCTGACGATCTCGAAGCGATAGCGCAAGGATTCGTAGCCGCGACCGGGGCGGTGCCGGCGGTTCTCGCGGTCGCCAACCATGTCAGCGAGCAGCGCGGTCAGCTGCGTTTGGTCGAGGTCCGCCACGGCGGCCTGCGTTTGCGCCTCGCTCGCGCTCGCCGCCTCGAACAGCAACGACGTCGCAAGCCGCCGCTCGTCGCCCTCGTGATGCAGCAGGCGCACGTACGGCCCGACCGTGGATTCGTCCTCTGCCTCGCCAATACCGAGGCGATCGGCCCATTGTTCGCTTGAATGGCGAAGCGTTTGCAGATGCTCGACCCACCGTCCGCCCCGCTCGGGATTGTCGACGCGCTGGACGAAACTGGGGATCACTTTCTGCAGTTCGCCGAGAATCATCTGGCCATACCGCTGAGCCTCTGGCAGCGGCGAGGCCGCAAGGTGCAGCAGCAAGCTCTCGTAGGCCTGCCCGCTGGCGAACATGCCCATGTGCGAGAGCGATGACGCGGGCAGCAGACCACGCATCAGGTCGAGGGCCTTTGCCTTGACGGCACGCATGTGCGCGGCGTCGTCGTCGGCGTCACCCTTCGGGTATTCGGAGGCGACCCAGGCAATCACCTTGGGCAGCGACTGTGAATAGGTCGAGAAGAGGAAATCCATCGTCTCTTCGTATGCGGGACCAAGCTCCGCGTCGCGGAAGTAGCGGTAGCCGCCCCCGACTCCGCCGCGAGAAACTCCCGCGTCGAGCGGAGCGTCGTAGGCGATGTAGCGGGTCGATTGCTCGAGATACGCGGCGAGACGGCCGCGCTGGAGGATCTTCGTCAGCACATTCGACACCCACTCGCAGGCGATGTGGGCGCCGCCGAGCTGCGCAACTGAATCGTCGCCGTAGCCGAGGAAGATTCGCTTGTAGAGGTCGGCGGCGCGGTCGCCCTCGATGCCGTCGAAGGCAGCCGCGCTCGCAGCGTCCATGTCGGTGGCGAACTCGTCGAGAAACATCTGGCGCAAAGTGCCTCGATAACGCGAATACCGCGCAAACATCGCACCCTTGACCGTCTCCGGCAGATTCACCAGACCAAATACCGGTAGGTCCGTGTTCGTGAAATATGGCTCGAGCAACGCGCGCTGATCGGCGGAAAAGCGCTCTCGCACGATCGAAGGATCGACTGCTGATTCGGTCATTTCAAGTTCCCCAACTGCCATCGCGTCGAGGGACATTTTCAGACGAGCCGGACGGCTGAAAATGTCCCTGCAAAAGGGCCGATGAGAAGCTTATGGCGCTAGGCGTGGAGGCGGCCGTAGTCGCGCTGACGCGTCTCGACCTTCTCGTCATGCATCACGTTGTCGGCGCTGAGCATGAAGTCATCGACGGACTCGTGTGGTGCCCAACCGACCCAGCCGATGCTGGCCGTGGGGACGAGGTCCGGGCAGATGCGTAGGCGCGCGTGCTCGACGGCGTCGCGCATTCGGGCAACGACCTGCTCGATGTGATCGCTCGTCTCGTTGGAGAAAAGAATGAAAAACTCGTCGCCGCCGCGGCGTGCAACCAACTCTTCGACGCGCACGGTCTCTGAAATCGCGCGCGCGACCGATTCGAGAACCTGGTCACCGACCGTGTGGTTGTAGCGATCGTTGACTTCCTTGAAGCGGTCGAGGTCGACCGTCACGAGCATCGGTCGACGTTCGAGCGACTTCGGATTGGCCGATTCGAGAGCGCCGCGCACACGAATTCGCAGGGCGCGCAGATTGGCCACGCCGGTGAGTGCATCGACCTCGGAGAGTTCGCGATTTGTCCGAACGAAGCGACGAGTGACGCTTTGCACCTTGGTCAGAATCGACGCGCAGACGACAATCACCGTCACCGTCACTGCGGCGCGGATTCCGCCGTCGGGATAGTTCGCGCCGACGGCAAAACCGATGTAGAGCGCACTGCTGACGACGAGAATGACCGAGGCAATACGCGGTCGCATGAAGTAGAACGCGTACAACGCGTAAACCGCGTATATGTCGATCAGAGCGGCGCCGCTGAGTCCGGCGGATGCGACCGCCACGGTTGTGAGCGCGATCGAGACGGCGAAACCGAGCGGGATGTACTTGCTCGGCGATTTCCTACGCGCGGCCTCGAAACAAATCGCGCCGACTGCGAACATCGCCAGACCAACGCCAACGCCGGTGATGGTGGAGATCGGAGCCAGCTGCCCGCTGGCGGTCAGTATCGCGATCGCAGCGCCGCCCAACGCCACTGATACACCGCAGTACGCCCAAATCGGGTGCAGGTTCGCGACGTCACGCCGGACGCGTTGGTTGATCGCGTTGAAGCGCGCAGGCCCGCCCTTCGACGGGCGTGCGAATGCGCGGTTTACCGCTGCGGCAACCGACCGCATGGCTGCATCGCGGTCTGTGATGCGGACGACGGTGGCGCCGCCATTGGAGTTCGCGGCCATCGCGGCCGCTGCCGCCGCACGTCCACCAGTGCTCTCGTGAAATGCGCTCTTGCGCGCGTGAAGTTCGTCGTCGGCGCGTTGCAGAACCGAGGCGATTGTGTCACCGGGCTGCGACTGCACCCAGGCCACGCTTCCGCTCGGGGTTACGTCTGGGCAGGTCGACCTGCGTGCGCGTTCGATTGCGAGTTCGAAGCGCGACGTCATTTCCTGGAGGTCCGCGCCGTCCGGGTTCGCAACCAGCACGGAGAACTCATCACCGCCGCGACGCGCCACGAGATCCTCCGCACGGACCTCCTGATCGAGCGCGATCGCGACGGCCTTGAGCACGCGGTCCCCTGTCGAATGGCCGAAGTTGTCGTTCACCAGTTTGAAGTTGTCGAGGTCGATGGCGAACAGAGCGAACGGCTGCCCGGCCCCGAACGGCTTGCCGAGCGCCTCGGTCAACCGTTCGCGCAGGCGGCGCGTATTCGCGATCCCGGTCAGCGCGTCGGTGTAGGCGAGCATGCGGTTGGCGCGAGCAAGCGCCCGCGTGCCGTGCTCGGCGAGCATGAATGACGCGACCAGCATCACGATTGCGCCGACGGTGATGATCGCGTGGGCTACCCGCGCGGGGCCCGGCGTGACCAGCAATACGATGAACATCGCCGCCGTAACCACGATCACATAGGGCGCGGCAAAACGTCTGCCGTAGATGAAGGTTGGCGTGATCAGCACGAACATCGGCATCAGGACGAACGCTTGCCGCAGGTCGCCCGCAACGAACGCACCAACGAGAAAGATTCCCAGTCCGAAGCCGAGCCGCATGTGCGTGGCCCAATCGGCATTCATCAGGTAGCGGGCGCCGACGACCGACAGCATGGCGAGCAGGATCGCGAAACCGCCGAGAATCGTCACGCCGGTAGGAACGAGGTCCGGGCGCCAGAGTCCGGCGGCCACCGTGACCAATCCACCGACGCCGTAGAGCAAGATCGACGCATACCAGCCGGTCTTTGCCGAGAGACCAATCTCGGCGAGTTCTTCGTTCACATCAGCGGCGCCTTCGAGGCGGAGAGCTGCGTTGCGCTCCTCCGTCTTGTTGCCGCCTGATGCCAGGTCGGCCAGCCCGTGCTGAGCCACGGCTGTTGATCCAGTGTCGGTCATTACGGGGCTTATCGTCCCGCCGCTGCGCGTTGCTTGACAGCAAAAATCCGGGAAATCCGTCAAATTGGACCATTACCCCGCATGGTGCAGGGAAATACTGGTTTCTGTATGGGGTCGACACCCGTCGAACGTATGTCTAGTTTTTGACGTATCGCTAGTTGCTGAGCGAGAAAAACGCCTCCGCGGCATCTGTTGCGAGGTCCAAGAGCGGCTGCGGCCATACACCAATGACGATGCTCGCAAGAGCGGCCAAAACGGCAATCGCTACGAGTTCCGGGAACCTGCCGGCTCCACCTTCTGTAGCTGCCCCAGCGACCGCTGCGACGCGACCCGGACGACCGGTTCGCTTCGCCACCGGACGCATCCACATCGCAGCGACCACGCGCAAGTAGTACGCAAGCGACAATGCGGAGCCGAGCACGAGCACAACGGCCAGCCAGGCGTATCTACCGTCGATCGCCGACTCGATCAGGAACAGTTTTCCCACGAACCCGGCGGTGATCGGCAGCCCGGCGAGTGTGATCATGCTGATCGTCATCGACCAAGCCATGACCGGCGCTTCGCGTCCGAGATTTCGCATGCCCGTCAGCCCGTCGCCGAGGCCGGCACGCTCGCGCGAAATGATCACTGCGAACGGCCCGACGTTCATCAACAGATAAACGAGCAGGTAAAAAACCGTCGCACGCGCGCCCAGCGCCGTACCGACGACGACACCGATCAGCAGATATCCGGCCTGCGCCACGCCGGAGTAGGCGAGCATACGCTTGAGCGATTCTTGGCCGAGGGCGCCGAGATTTCCGACAAGAATCGTCACCGCGGCGAGCACGGCCAGCAGCGGCGCCCAGTCGTGGTAAAGCGGTAGAAAGGCTTCGCCGGTCAGGCGCAGCAGCAACCCGAAGGTTGCCGCCTTTGTGGCAACCGACATGAACGCGGTGATCGGAGTCGGGGCACCCTCGTAAACGTCTGGCGTCCACTGGTGGAACGGCGCGATCGAGGCCTTGAACGCGACGCCGACGAGCGTCAACCCGACACCGACCAGCAGCAGTGCATCATCGGCCAGATTGCCGGTGGCGATCGCCTTGCCGATCTCTGCATAGCCGGTGCTGCCGGTGGCACCGAACACGAACGCGAGCCCATAAAGCAATGTGACCGAGCCGAGCGACCCGATGATCAGGTATTTCACACCCGACTCGAGTGAGCGGTTGCGCCGTAGGTCTGCCCCACACAACACGTAGAGCGGGATCGAGAATAATTCGAGCGCAAGGAACAGCGTGACGAGATTCTGTGAGGCGACGAGCAAAGTCATTCCGAGCACGGCAGAGAGCAGCAGCGCGTAGAACTCGCCCGAACCCGCTTCTCTAACGGTCGAACCACGCCACGCGAGAACGGTCGCGACGAGCGCCGCGGTAATGATCAGCAGCGAGAAGACGACGGCCAGGTCGTCGATCCGAAGTGACCCGCTGAGCAACAGCTCTGGGGGTTCATTCAGCTGAATCGCAAACAGCACGAGCGATGCGAGCAGTCCTGAGGTGGCGACGATCGGCGTCAAAGCGCGCTGCACGAAGCGACCCGGGAACATCGAGACGATAAGCGTCAGCACCGCACCGCCTGCGAGCACGAGGAACGGCAACAGCGTTTCGTACTCGATCGGCGGCGACGTCGCCGCGCCGAGCACGTTCAGTGCAGCTGCGGTCATTCGTCCGCCTCCTTGCTCACCGCGGCGCCACCGCCGCCAGCCACTGCGGTGCTCGGCTGGTAGGCCTCAACGGTGAATTCTGCGTTCGGCTCGATGCGCTCGACGACGAACTGTGGGTAGACCGCGAGCGCCAGTACCGCCAGCACCGCGGGCAGCAGAAGGCCGAACTCCGTCGCGTTCAGTTCTCGCGACCTTCCCTCGGCGTGCTCGCGATTGTGCATCGACTTTTGGAACATACGGATCATGTAGACGGCCGCCAACGGCACGCCGATGGTTGCGATCGCGCCATACACGAACTGGTCGCTGAGAGCGCCGAAGATGATGTAGAGCTCACCGACGAAGTTCGCGGACCCGGGCATCGCAAGCGTCGCCAGCGCGACGATCAGGAACATCACCGCGAAGATCGGAGCGCTGCGGGCAAGACCGCCCATCTCGGACAGTCGCTCGCTATTGCTGCGCGCCGCCAGAAAGCCGATCACGAGCATCAATCCGACGACGACGATGCCGTGGTTGAGCATCTGCAGCAGCGCGCCCTCTGCGCCCTTGGCATCAAGTACAAAGATCCCTAGCAACACAAATCCGATCTGCGCAACTGACGAGTATCCGACGACCATGCGCGCCTCGTCCTGGCTGAAGGCCATCACCGAGCCGTAGATGATCGCGATGATCGCCAGCACGAGCAAGACGTGTTGAAAGTTGTTTGCGGCGTCGGGCATCAGTGGCAGCACGACGCGCAAGAACCCGTACGCGCCGAGTTTCGCCACAACCGCCGAGAGCACGACCAGCACCGGCAGCGGCGTGGATCGGTAGGTGATCGGCATCCAGCCATGGAGCGGCGGAATCGGCATCTTGATCAGCAGGGCCAGGGCAAACCCGGCGAAGATCCAACCCTGCGTCGACCCGCCGACAGGCGCCGCCGCAAGGTCGCTCAATAGAAAGCTGATCTCGGTCTGGTTCTGGTACGACGAGATCACGCCATAGGCCACCGCGCCGACGAGCATCAGCAGGCTGCCGGCCAACGTGTAGATCATGAACGTGCCGGTGGCGCGTCGACGGTCGCCTTCGCCCCACATGCCGATCAGGAAGTAGAACGGAATCAGCAGCAGGTCGAAGAAAAGGATGAAGAGGATCAAGTCCTGCGCAACGAAGGCGCCGATCGTGCCGGCCTCAGCGAGCGCCAGCATCGCGTAGAACATTCGCGGCTGCTCCCACTCCTTCGTTGCCGCCCAGAACGTTGCGATCGCCCAGGCGAAGACGGTCAGGGCCACCATGAATATGTTCAGCCCGTCGATTCCGAGCGCGTAGTGGATGCCGAGTTCTTCGATCCAGATCTCGTCGACGTAGGCCTGTAGCTCGACGCCGACCTGGAAGTCGATCAGGATCGGCACGAGGAAACCGATCTGGACGAGCGTCATCACCGCGGCGATCTGGCCGACCTGCTTCACAGGTGCGAGCGCCGCAATCGTGGCACCAATCAGCGGCAGGAGAATGAGAAGTGTGAGTGCCGAGTTCATCCGCCCACGCTCATTTCGCCAGCACCAAGAAGTAGATCGCGATGATCGTCGTGCCGCCGATCACCGAGAGCGCGTACACCCGCGCAAGTCCGGACTGCCAAGAACGAATCCGCGACGCACCCGATTTTGCTGCTCCGGTCGCGCCCTCAACAATGCCCTGCACCACGAATCGCTCGACCACGTTGTTGCAGAAACTGGCGATCGCCGAGGCGGGCCGTACGATCATCGCGTCGTAGATGCGATCGAAGTACCACGCGTTCGACAACAATTCGTGGAGACGCCCAAAGCGCGTCGCAAGGCGCTCTGACACTCCGCGATTGGCTACGTACGTCCAGTAGGCAATCGCGATTCCGGTCAGCGCGATCGCCGCGCCGACGCCAAGCCCGATCCACTGCGTTGCGATCGACGGAATGTCGTGCGCGTAGCGGGAGTCCTCGAAAACGGGCTCAAGCCAACTCTCGATCAGGTGGGTCACTCCCGGAATCTGAACAGCACCGGCGACCACCGCGAGAAACGCGAGCACGCTCATCGCCGTGCGCATCTCGCCTTCACGCTCGGCAATCTGGTGATCAGGCCCGGGGAAGCCGACGTCCGTGTCCTCGAGCGCGCCGGTGGCCGGATTCACAGGGCTGCCGTGAGCGAGCTCGCCGCCCTCAAGCTGCTTTGCCTCGTCGCACGGCTCGCCGTGGAAGACAAGAAACACCGCGCGCATCGAATAGATCGCCGTGAGGATTGCGCCGATGTACATGCCGGCCGCGATCACCGTGAACGCTCCTCCGCGATGCAGCGTGTACGAGATGATCTCGTCCTTGCTGAAAAATCCGGAGAAAAATGGAAATCCTGCAAGCGTCAGCGCGCCGATGGTGAAAACGACGTAGGTGAACGGCATCGCCTTGCGAAACCCGCCCATTCTGCGAACGTCCTGATTGCTGGCCATCGCGGCGATCACCGAACCGGCACTCATGAACAACAGCGCCTTGAAGAAGGCGTGTGTCATCAGGTGAAACAGCGACGCGCTGTAGGCCGCCGCTGCGGCGCCGGCGATCATGTAGCCGATCTGACTCATCGTCGAGTAGGCGATGATCCTTTTGAGGTCGGTCTGCACGAGCGCGGTCGTCGCTGCGATCAGCAGCGTCGCGGTGCCGAGAAAAGCAGCGGTTAGCGTCGCCGTCTCGGAAATTTCGATGAACGGGTGCATACGGCAGATCAGGTAGACACCGGCGGTGACCATCGTCGCGGCGTGGATCAGCGCCGAGACCGGCGTTGGACCCTCCATCGCGTCGGGGAGCCACGTGTGCAGCGGCACCTGCGCGGATTTCGCGAAGGCGCCGACCAGCAGCAACAACGCGGCAGCGGTGTACTCCGGTGACGGGGCGACGGTGAAGGCGTCTTCGGCGTTGGCGAGCATCGACGGGATCGTCAACGTGCCCAGTTCAGTCCAGAGCAGATACGCCGCGACGACAATCCCGACGTCGCCGATCACGTTGATCACGAAGGCCTTGATGCCGGCCGCGGTCGCCGTCTCGCGCCGATACCAATACGAGATCAGCAGGTACGACGCCGCGCCGACGAACGCCCAGCCGACGACGAGTAGGGCGAGGTTGCCCGCGAGCACGAGCAACAACATCGAGAAAACGAAGAAGTTGAGGTAGGAGAAGAATCGGTGGTAGCCGGCGTCCGACTTCATGTAGGCGACTGAATAGAGGTGGATCATCGCCGACACTCCGGTGACGACCAGCGCCATGAAGACGGAAAGCTGATCGATGTAGATGTCGAAGCGGAAGTCGACACCGAATGCCTGCGCGTAGGTGTAACCGGCAAGGATGTGCCGTTCTTCCGGATCCATCCCCATCAACTGGGCAAAGCAGGCAAGCGCGGCGCCAAAAGCAAGGAATATCGCGGCGGTGCCGATCAGACCGGCGGCGCGGTCGCTGACCTTTTTCCAGGTCAGGCCAATGACGATTGCGCCGACCAGCGGCGTGAACAGCAACAGCCAGCCGTAGGTTGCCGAATGCTCGGGGCGTGCCCCCTCCGCGAAGTCAGCGGCGTGGGCAAGCAGCGGCGCCACGTTGCCAAACAGTTCAGCGCTTGTCAATAGTTCAGTCACTGATCGCGCCTTCCGTCGGGTCCCTCAGCGAGTCGAGTTCGTCGATGTCGATTGCCACGCGGTTGCGGTACAGGGCGACGATGATGCCGAGTCCGACAACGACCTCGCATGCGGCGACAACCATCACCACCAGCGCAAAGATCTGGCCGTCGACGTTGGCCCACATACGAGCGAACGCGATAAGTGCGAGGTTGCTCGCGTTGAGCATCAGCTCGAGACAGAGCAGCATCACCAACGGGCTGCGGCGTGCGAGCAGGCCACCGGCACCGATGCTGAAGATCACGGCCGACAGTGCGACGTACCAGACGATGTCCATCAGCTGCTTCCCTCGTCGGTCGGCGTCTCGTCCGCAATCGGTTCGAGCCCGCGCCGCCTGCGCGCAAGGATCACCGCTCCGACCGCAGCGACCGTCAGCAGAAACGAGGCGATTTCGAACGGAAGCAGGAAACGCGTAAGCAGCAGATCACCGATCTGCGCGGGTTCGCCGAATCCGGCGGGTAATTCGGCGCCTTCGCTGTCGAGCGCCTTCAGGCCGGATGCGCCGATCGCGACGGCGAGCACAGCGAGCAGCGCGCCGCCGAAGATCGGTGCAAGCGCGCGCGGGGCCCCGCCGCCGTCGTCGAGCGGTTCGTCGGCGCCGCCGACATACGACACCACAAAAACGTAAAGCACCATCACAGCGCCGGCGTAGACGATCAGCTGGGCGGCGGCGAGGAACTCGGCGTAGAGCAGCAAAAACAACACCGCCAGCGAGAAGAGGTGGCCGACGAGCGCCAGAACGCTGAAGAACGGGTTCTTGAGCATCACGACGCCGACGGCACCACCGATGGCGCCGAATGCGGCGATGAAGAAGAGGATCGGTACCACTGAGCCTGCCCCTGCCTATTCGCCCTCGCGCCGTAGTGGCGTGCGCTCTACCGGTTCAGCCAGCAACATCTCTTTGGTGAAGATCAGGTCCGAGCGGTTGTAGTCGGCAAGTTCGTAATCGTGACCCAGCGTGATCGCATCGAACGGGCAGGCGACTTCGCAGTAGCCGCAGAAGATGCAGCGCGCCATGTTGATCTCGTAAACGGCCGCGTAGCGCTCACCGGCCGAGGTCGGATCGTTGGGATCATTGTCGGTGGCGACGACACGGATGCAGTCGGCCGGGCAGGCGGCGGCGCAGAGCGAACAACCGACGCACTTTTCGAGGTCGCTGTCCTCAAATTTGTGCAGCTTGTGGCGACCGCGGAACCGCGGGTAGACGGGAGTCTTTTCTTCCGGGTACTGGATCGTGACCGGGCCTTCGACCAAGCGACCGAGCGTTGTCTTCAGCCCGCGCAGAGTCTCGCCAAAGGCGCGATAGAAGCCCGCGGCTCCTCCGGGGTCGGGGCCGCGCACGACCTCGACGACGTCGTCGCCCGGGTCGTAGACCGTTGGCTTCGGCAATTCAACGCTCACAGCGCCACCACCAACGTGGCCGTCACGAGCACGTTCAACACCGCGATCGGCACCAGGATCTTCCAGCCGAAGCTCATCAACTGGTCGTATCTGAGCCGCGGCAGTGTGGCGCGAATCCAGACGAACAGCGTGATGAAAGCGAACATCTTGACGATCACCCAGACCGGGTCGAGCCAGCCCGGTCCCGGGCCGTGCCACCCGCCGAGGAACATCGCCGTCGCAATCCCGGCGAAGACAACCATGTTCATGTATTCGGCCATCATGAACGACGCGAATCGCATTCCGCCGTACTCGGTCTGATAGCCGGCGACCAACTCGGCGTCGGCCTCTACAAGGTCGAATGGCGCGCGATTGAGCTCGGCGAAACTGGCGACCAAGAAAATCAGGAAACCGACGAATTGCGGCACGATGAACCACATCTGGTCCTGCTTGTTGACGATTTCGGTCAGGCTCAGCGTGCCGGCCATCATCACGACACCGACCAGCGACAGCCCGGCGGCAAGTTCGTAACTGATCAACTGCGCCGCCGAGCGCATCGAGCCGAGGAACGAATACTTCGAGCCCGAGGCCCAGCCGCCCAGCATCAAGCCATAGAACGCCATCGAGCCGAACGCGAACGCATAGAGAAAACCGATCGAGACGTCAATGCCATAGAGCGTGTAGTTGGCACCGAACAATCCATCCTCGACGGTGTTGCCGAATGGCACGATCGCAATCGTCGCTACCGCCGTGACCAGCGAGATGACCGGGGCGATGATGAAGATCGCGGTCGCAGCGTTGCGCGGGACGAAGTCCTCCTTGGAGGCAAGCTTGACGATGTCGACGAGCGGCTGCATCGCTCCGAACAGCCCGACGCGATTCGGGCCGTAGCGGCCCTGGAAGCGACCGAGCAACTTGCGCTCCATCAAGAGCACGATCGGAACGAGCTGGAGTACGACGGCAAAGATGATCACCGAGACGATCACCTGAGCCCAGACCGAGACCTCGAAGCCGACCTCTGCGAGCGGCGCGATCATCCAGAAATCGAGCGCAGTCACGGGGTTACCTCCACGAGCTCGGGGCGACCGGCCGCGATGCGGCGCAGACCATCGTCCTGGCTGTCGAGCAAGAAGGCTGACCCTGTCGGTACGGCGTCACGCAGTGCGACGACTGCCGTGGTCTTGCCCTCTGCGGCGTTCGTGAGGGTGACCGAATCGCCAGTCGCAACACCGAGGCGCTGGCCGTCGGCCGGTGAAAGCTCGAGTCGCGACGCGGTCACCAGCGGTGCAAGCGTCGCGGCGTTCTCCACGTCCGCCCCGGACCAGAGTGAGCGGAACGTGCCGAAGCGAAGGCTGCTCGATCCCGGCGCAGCCTGCGGTGCGGCGGGCGGAATTTCCAAATCGAACGTTGAGCGGGCGGGCGCGGGAAGATTTGATGCCGCCGTTCGCTCCTGCCAGCGCACACCGGTGCCGCCGATCTCATTGCTGGAGATGCCCGCGTAGATCGAGACGCCCTCTGCAATCTGGGCAGTCACCTGATGAACGACTTTCACGCCGAAATCAACGCCGATGCGAGCGGCCAACTGGTCGAGCACCCACCATCCCGAATTGACTTCGCCCGCGTGGTCAACGGTTTGGCGCAGTCGCTGGATGCGGCCATCGGGATGTGTGAGAGTGCCCTCCTTCTCGGGACCGACTTCGGCCGGAAATACGACCGTGGCGTGCCGTTCGGTCGCCGGGTCGAGCCAACTGCTGAAGGCGATCACGTTGGGGGCTGCCCTGAGCGCGGCGTCCCAGCGAGCGCCGTCGGGGCTGTCGAGGATCGGGTCGGTACCGAGCAGCAGGATCGCTGAAAGTTCGTCGCCGAGCGCGTCGGCGATTTCGTCACTCGACATCCCCTGGGTTGCACTGTCGCTGAGCGCGGGGCCGAGATTCGGCAGCACGCCAACTTCGCGCAGTCCGCGACCATTCGCCTGCACGGGAATCTGCAGGTGACCGGCACCGTCGGTTGCGGCAAGCCCCAGCATCGCCACGAGATTGCAGATGGCCTTCGCCGATGCCGTACCGGTAGATGCGTAGAGCATCCGCTCGCCCCAGAGCACCGCCGGGCGCTTCGCGTTCTTGAGCAGTCCGGCAATCTGCGAGATGTTTTCCGCGTCTGCGCCCGCGCGCGAAGCCAGGTCGCCGACGTCATTACCGGCGAGCGCGGCGAGCAGGGCCTGGATGAATGCGTCGTCGCGTCCCGGCGCCATCCGCGCGGTAACCGACGCCTTGTCGTCGAGCGAGCTCGGGCGCGCGGTGGCAACCGCCAGCGCGGCTCCATTGCGGTTGACGGCCTTGCGCACGCGCAGGTCAAGGATTGGCATCTCGTCGACGAGTTCGCTGCCGATCACGACGATCGCGTCCGCCCACTCGACGTCGGGAACAGAGAGCGTCACAGCCGGTTCGGTCAGAGTTCGCGCGACGTCGGCATCGAGCTTGCCGCCACGTCGCGAGTCGAAATGCGGCGATCCCAGCGCTTCGAGCATCAGGCGGCGCAGCAACCAGCCCTCCTCGTTGGTCGTACCGCCACCGGCGAGCGCAGCAGTCCTGGGGCCTGATTTTTTCAGAGCCGCAGCGGCGACCTCGAGTGCGTGGTCCCAGCGCGCCGGCATCAGTTTCTCGCCCTGACGGATCATCGGTTGCGTGATCCGCGCGTCGCTCTCCCATGCCTGGTAGGCGAAGCGACCGCGATCGCAGAGCCAGCCATCGTCGACGGCGGCGTTTTCGCGTGCCTGAACCCGCATCACCTTGTCGTCGCGGACCGTGTAGTCGACATTGCACTGGCCGGGACACATCGAGCAGACCGAACCGCCCTGCTCGATGTCCCACGGGCGCGCGCGGAATCGATAGGCGCGGCTGGTCAGCGCGCCCACCGGGCAGAGGTCGATGATGTTGCCCGAGAACGGCGCAACGTATTCGTTGCCGTCGAACGTACCGACGTGCGAGTCGGCGCCACGGTCGAGCAACACCAGCTGATAGTCCTCGCTGACCTCTTGACTGAAGCGCACGCAGCGATAACAGAGGATGCAGCGCTCGCGATCGATCGCGATGCTCGGGCTGAGCGCGACGGGCTTTTCGAAGTGACGCTTGGGCTCGGCGAAACGGCTCTTGCCGCGACCCCAGCCGTAGGAGATGTCCTGTAGCGGGCACTCGCCGCCCTTGTCACAGACCGGGCAGTCGAGTGGATGGTTGGCGAGGATGAACTCGACGACGCTGTTCTGCGCCTCGATCACACGCGGGCTGCGGGTGCTCACGGCCATGCCGTCACGCACCGGCGTGGAGCAGGCAGTCTGAAGTTTCGGAATCCCCTCGATCTCAACCAGACACATTCGGCACGCACCGACCGGCGCGCCCAGCTTCGGCTCGTAACAAAACACGGGTATCTCGACGCCGCCGTACTTGGCCGCGTCGACGAGCATGATGCCCTCGGGCGCACGGACGTCGGCCCCGTCGATCGTGAAGCTGATGACGTTGCGCTCTGGTTCACCGGCCGGGCGTTTGGAGTAACCCGGCGGGAGCGCGTCGACGACGGTGAATGGCGACTCGTACGAGAGCGACGGCACTTGGACTGCGACCGCCGAGTCGGAGGAGGTCACGTTCTCCTCACCCGCGTCGACACTCTCGCCGACGTTCGACTTGCCGCTCATGTCTTTTTCCTCGGGCATCAGTGTGCGGCCATTTCCTTCAGATCGAGTTCGTCGGTCAGCGTCGCCTCATCGAGTGGCATTCGCGCTGCGCGTGCCGATTCGATGTGCGCCTCGAACTCCGGGCGGAACTTCTTCACCATCGAGCTGACCGGCATCGCCATCGCGTCGCCAAGCACACACAGGCAGTTGCCCATGATCTGGTCGCAGACGCTCTCGATGATGTCGAGATCCATCGGGGTCGCCAGCCCGTCCTCAACGCGCTGGAGCATTTTCACCGTCCAGCTGGTGCCCTCGCGGCACGGCGTGCACTTGCCGCAGGACTCGTGTTTGTAGAACTTGGCCGTGCGCAGTGCCACGTCGACGATCGAAATCGAGTCGTCGATCACGATGATCGCCCCAGAGCCGAGCATGCTGCCGGCACCGGCCATCGAATCGAAGTCGTACGGAAGATCAAGCTCGTCGGCGGTCAGCACCGGCGCCGATGACCCACCCGGGAACCACGCCTTGATCTGGCGGCCTGCGGGCGGCCCACCTGCCAGTCCATAGATGATCTCGCGAGACGGCACGCCGAGCTCGATCTCGTAGTTGCCGGGTTTCTGCACGCAACCGCTGACCGAGACGAGCTTCGTGCCGGTCGACTTCTCGGTTCCGAGGTCGGCGTATTTCGCACCGCCCATGCGCATGATGTGGCTGACGTTGCTGAGCGTCTCGACGTTGTTGATCAGCGTCGGCCCCTGAAAGAGGCCGGCGTTGGCGGGAAACGGCGGCTTGAGTCTCGGGTTACCGCGTTTGCCCTCCAGAGAATCGAGCAACGCGGTCTCTTCGCCGCAGATGTACGCGCCCGCGCCACGGTGGACGACGAGGCTGACATTGACGCCGCTGCCGAGAATGTTCTCACCGAGATAGCCCTTGATGTAGGCCTCATTGACCGCTGCGTCGAGGATGTCAGCCTGCTGTTCGTACTCGCCGCGGATGTAGATGAATGCCTTGTTTATCCCAGCGGCGAAGCAGGAGATGATCATGCCCTCGATCAACTGGTGCGGGTTCTTCTGCATCAACTCGCGGTCCTTGAAGGTGCCGGGCTCGGACTCGTCCGCGTTGCAGCAGAGGTACTTGTCCATGTCGCCCTTTGGCAGGAAGCTCGCCTTCGTACCCATCGGAAAGCCGGCACCGCCACGACCGCGGATCGCGCTGGCCTGTAGTTCGGTGAGTACCTCGTCCGGCGTCAGGTCGCTGAGCACGCGTCGCAACTCGGAATAGCCGCCGCGCGCCTCGTAGGTGTCGATCGTCGCCAGGCCCGGCTCGTCGATGTTGTGAAAGAGCAGATCGTCCATCACGCTGCTCCTGAGGCACTGTCGGAAACGTCGTAGGCGCCGACCTTGCCGCCGCCCTCCCAGAGGGTCACGGCCACCGGGCGCTTTGAAAGTTGTTTGGCCGGCAGCACTTCGCCCCCGGCGCGGATGTCCGCCACGAGTTGCTTCGCGTCATCGACCGTCAGTGGCCCGACGAACTGACCGTCGACACTTGCCATCGGCGCGATATCGCAGGCACCGAGGCATTCGAAGCTGCGAAGGAAGATCCCGTCGTCGCTCACTCCGCCATTCGTGACGCCGACAGCTCTCTCAAGTTCTTGCATCACGGCGTCCGCGCCGCGCAGCATGCAGCTGATGTTCGTACACATGTAGATCGTGCGGCGGCCCGACGGCTCGAGTTCGAACATGTCGTAAAAGGTCGCGACGCTGACCAATCGCGCCGGCGTCAATCGCATCACAGCAGCGACCTGGTCCACGGCCTCTGGCGACAGCCAACCGTGCAGCTTCTGCGCCGCCATCAAGCAGGGGATGATCGCCGACTTCCTGTCTGGGTACATCGCCATGCGCTGCTCGATCCAGTCCTTGAGCTCGGCCGGTACATCGACATCGGCGAGCTGCGGAATCGCATCCTCAAATCGCATGGCCTCCTGGTGCTCACTCATCGGTCGATGCCTCCGAGGATCGGGTCGAGCATCGCGAGCGTGGCGATCAGATCGGCGAGGTAGGTGTCCTTAGCCATGTCACTGAGCGCCTGGAGGTTGACGAACGAGGGCTCGCGCATGTGCAGTCGTGCAGGCTTGCTCGAACCGTCGCTGCGAACGAAGCAGCCGAGCTCGCCGCGCGGCGATTCGATCGGCAGGTACACCTCACCGGCCGGTACGCGAATCCCCTCGGTGACCAGTTTGAAGTGGTGGATCAGCGCCTCCATGCTCGTTGCCAGCTCGTGGCGCGGCGGCAGCGCGACCTTGCGGTTGTCGGTGATCCACGGGCCTTCCGGCAGGCCGTCGAGCGCCTGTTCGATGATCTTGCAGCTCTCGTAGAGCTCCATCAGGCGAACCTTGTAGCGGTCGTAGTTGTCACCGACCGTGCCGACAGGGACCTTGAAATCGAAGTCGTCGTAGCTGCTGTAGGGCGCGGCCTTGCGCAGGTCCCAGGGATTTCCGGTCGCCCGCAGCAGTGGCCCGGTCACGCCGAGTTCGAGCAAACGCTCCTCACTGACCGCGCCGATCCCCTTCATGCGTTGCAGGAAGATCTCGTTGCTGTCGAGCAGGTCTGCGAACTGATCGATCCGGCCGGGCATCTGCTGGACGAAGTCGCGCAGCTTGTCGGCGAAACCAGTCGGGATGTCCTCGAATACGCCGCCGATTTGGAAGAAGCGCGTATGCATGCGCTGTCCTGACGACATTTCGAACAGGTCGAGCACGTTGTCGCGCTCGCGGAAGCAGTACCAAAACATCGAGATCGCGCCGAGGTCAAGCGCGCTCGTCCCGAGCCAGACCATGTGGCTGTGAATGCGGCAGAGTTCGAGGTGGATGACGCGCAGGTACTGGGCGCGCTCGGGAACTTCTTCGTCGAGCAGTTTCTCGACCGCCATGCAGTAGGCGAGGGCGTTGAAGTAGTACGAGACGTAGTCCATCCGCTCGATCAGCGGAATCACCTTCCAGTAGGACTTGTCCTCGCAGTTCTTCTCGATACCGGTGTGGACGTAGCCGATCAGCGGCTTCGTCTCTTTGACGACTTCACCCTCGAGCGTGGTCAGCAATCGCAAAACGCCGTGAGTGGCCGGGTGGTGAGGGCCGATGTTCATCGTCAGCAGCTCGGTCTCGGGCGCGAGCGCGGTGTCGGCCTGGCTTACGTTGCCACGTTCGGCGCGATTGGCTTCGCGCTGCTCGGCGATCTGCTGGCCCAGCGGTGAGAGCGTGATCGACTCTTCGCGCTCGCGATAACTCACGCCCAGCGGGTCGGGCGGGCTTGTGCCCTCGGCGATCTCCTCGGGAGTCGGTGTCGATCGATCTGTCATTTGCCGAGACGCCTCACTCGTACCAACCCGGTCCTTCTGGTTCGTTGTGCGTGAACATCACCGGCTCGCCGCCGAGCGCAAAGTCGCGGCGTTGGGGGAATCCCTCGTAATCCTCCGGCATCAAGATGCGGCGAAGATCGGGGTGGCCGTCGAAGATCACGCCAAAGAAGTCATAAATCTCGCGCTCCTGGAAGTCGGCGGTCGGGAACAGCTCGACGGCGCTGGCGACGTGCGGATCGTCGATTTCAAGGCGGACCTTCACGCGAATCCGCTCGACGCGACGCATGTTCAGCAGCTCGTAGTGCACGCCGAGCCGCGGCGCTTCCGGCAGGTAGTCGACGCCGTGAACGCTGGCGAGAAAGCCGTAGCCCTGCGTTTGATCTTCTTTCAAGAACTTCAGGACCGCCAGCAATGCCGACGGCGTCACCTCGACGCAGGCCTGCTCGCGGTAATACGAGGTTTCGACGACCACGTCGGCACCGACGTGTTCGCGCAGCGCGTTGGCAATCAGCTCGAGACCGGGTGCGTCAGGCACTGGACCCTCCCGCGGCGGGTCTTCCATTGCCCTTCTGCAGGCGACGCTCGGCGATCAGCTGATCGAGATCTACGTCGTGCGGCGCGTTGGCGGTGCCGTACGGGTACTCCTCGGTGCCGAAGGCGTCGTAGCGCTCGCGCCAGCCGAGATCGGGATTGCCTTTGATCTTGCGCTGAAGTTTGATCAGTCCGTAGATCAACGCCTCCGGCCGCGGCGGGCAGCCCGGCACGTGCACGTCGATCGGCAGAAATTTGTCGGCACCCTGCACGATCGCGTAGTTGCTGAACACCCCACCGCTGCTGCTGCATGCGCCCATCGCGATGACCCACTTGGGCTCGAGCATCTGATCGTAGATGCGGCGGATCACCGGTGCCATCTTGATCGAGACGCGGCCCGAGAGGATCAGCAGGTCGGCCTGACGAGGCGATGCGCGAAAGGCTTCGCTGCCGAAACGCGCGACGTCGTATCGCGCGCTGACGATCGACATCATCTCGATCGCGCAGCAGGCGAGTCCGAAGGTCATCGGAAAGACCGTCTGCGAACGCGCCCAGTTGAGCGCCTTGTCGAGCGTCGTCAACATCACGGCCTCTTCGACGTACTTCTCGAAGTCGTCGCTCTCGATATCGCCCTTGAGCATCTCGCGCGCCCGCAGCTGACGGGCGCGGAACTCCTCCGGCGAACCGGGCTGATCCGTGTAAAACGGATTGGGCAGAGCGCCGCCGGGGTTGTCGCTGCCGTTTGCGCTGTCCGGTGTCATTCCCAATCGAGCGCTCCCCGTCGCCACGCCTGCGCGAAGCCGACGAACAGCAGGGCGACGAACAGGACCACCTTGCCGAGCGCGACGGCGCCGAACTCCTGGAGTTGCGTCGCGATTGGATAGAGAAACAGCACTTCAACGTCAAACAGGATGAAAAGCATCGCAATCAGGTAGAAGCTGATCCCAAAGCGGAAGCCCTTCTTGACCTCTGATGGCAGGCCGCACTCGTACGGATCCTCCTGCGCCTCCTTGGACGGCGTCCAGGACTTTGGCTTCTTCGGCCCGATCAGCCGATTTCCAAACGTGAAGAGCACACCCACGACCAGTCCAAGAATCAGGAAAACGAGCACCGGGAGGTAGTTGTTGAGCATTGTCGGCTCTCTATCTGTCTTCAGTTTGTTGGGGGTCTGGTCGGCTCGGCTACTTGCCGACCGATGCCTACGCCAGTCCGGGCGCGACAACGCGATCCATCATACGACATTGTGACACTGTGTTACATAGTGATTAACCGCGCAAACTCTCGATTCCAGCGCAGATCAGCAGCGGCGTCATAGGCTTGTGCCCATGCCTGAAGTCCACCTTGTAATGGGTGTCACAATGTTTGCCGCGAACCTGGTCGCCGGCCTGTGGGGAATCGTCGCCTGGTTGACGCGCACACCCTCGGTGTTCTTCTGGCACCTCTTGCGCTTCGCCCAGGTCACGATCGTCCTGCAGATCGTGCTCGGAGTCGTGCTCGTACTGAGCGGTTTCGAGGCGTCGACCGACATCCACTACCTGTATGGCGTGCTGCCGCTGCCGCTGATGCTCGTGACCGAACTGATGCGTGTCGGCGCCGCCCAGCACGTGGTCGGCGACATCGAGTACGACAAGCTGCCCGACGACGAGGCCCGTGGCCTCGCGATGCAGATCTTCATCGCCGAGACCCGTGTGATGGCCCTCGGCTGTCTGATCATCGCCGCGCTGGCACTTCGAGCCGGCACGACCAGTGGCGGTTTCTAGGGTCGTTCGCCAAGCAGACGCGAGTAAGCACCGCGGTGGTAGATCAGCGGCTCCCCGCCACTGGCACCAAACTCTTCGACGGCCACGATGCCGATCTCGTGGTCTCCGCCGGGGCGCAGGTCCTCGAGTGACCCGGTGAACCAGGCGAGTGAACCTTCCAGCACCGGCACACCTGCTCGTTCACTCCAGTCGACGCCGGCGAACTTTTCCTCTTCGCTGGCCTTCGACGCAAACACATGCGACAGCGCCTTCTGATCCGCGGCGAGGACGTTCACCGCAACGCGCCCAGTCGCCTCCGCTGCGACGCGAGTACGTGCGTTGCGATCGAAGCAGACGATCATCAACAGCGGGTCGAGCGACAGCGAGGTGATCGCATTTGCAGTCATCCCGGTCGGGCCGTTTTCGGAGAATGCGGTGACCACGCAAACGCCCGTGGCGAAGTGTCCGATCGCGTCGCGGAACCTGCGTGTCTCGGCCTGATCACTCATCGCACGGGGTATTCAACACCACGCGCGGAACGCGTCATCCATGCGGCGACCGCAATTCCCGATTTCGGTCGCGTATTATCCCCGCCCGTGAAGTTCAATCGACCCCGAACCTTGCTGATCGCGGTGGTCGCCTTTGCGGCGCTCGTGGTCTCTGGATGCGGAAGCCAGGGCATCAGCGTGCCCAAGAGCGAAACCGCCGCCTACAGCGGCGCGGAACTGTTCGCTCAGCGCTGCGGCGGCTGCCATACGATCTCCGCTGCCGGTACGACTGGGTCGAAGCCCGATGGCGAGGTCAACTCGAAGGACCGCACGAACGGCCCGAACTTTGACCAGCGCAAGGAGTCTTACGCGTCCGCAATCACCGCGATACGACAAGGCGGATTCTCTGGCGCGATCATGCCCGGCAACATCGTCACCGGTGAAGACGCCGAAGATGTCGCCACCTTCCTCGCCAAGTATTCGGGCAAGAGCAGCGAATAGTTTCGATCGACCGGCTTTCCGCTCGCCGGTGGCTGGACCGGTCGCCGTTGACTTCGCTGGTCGCCGTCCGCGCGGTCGATAGGTTTTGACGCGATGCTCGACCTCAAAGCGATTCGCAACGACCCCCAGCCAGCGCTGGACGCACTCGCCCGCCGCAAGGACGGTTCGGACGCACGCCTGACCGAAGCCCTTGAGCTCGACAAACGCCGCCGCGAAATCCTGCCACGGTCGGAAGAGATCTCCGCACGCCAGAACGCGGCCAACGATGCGATTGCCGCCGCCAAGCGCGACGGGGGCGACGCCCAGGCAGCGATCGACGAGATGAAGGTGATCGCCGCGGAGGGCAAGCAGCTCAAAGAAGAGCTGACCGACGTTGAGGAGCGCCTGAATGAGGTGATGGCCGGGGTGCCAAACCCACCCGATCCCTCAGCCGCCGACGAAGACACCGAAATCAGCCGCTGGGGCGAAGGCGCCGACGGCGGTCGCGACCACGTCGAGCTGGCCGGTGACATGATCGACCTCGAGGCCGGGGCGAAGGTCGCTGGCTCTCGCTTCGCTTATCTGAAGGGCGACCTGGTCCGACTCGAGTTGGCGATCATCCAGTTCATGGTCGACAAGCTTGGCGACCTCGGCTTCACGCCGGTAATCACCCCGGTGCTCGTCCGCGAACGCGCACTGTTCGGCACAGGCTTTCTCCCTGATACCGAGCAACAGATATACCGACTCGCCGACGACGACCTCTACCTGACCGGCACGTCCGAGGTCCCGCTTGCGAGCCTGCACGACGGTGAGATCCTCGACGCCGACGATCTTCCGCTGCGCTACGCGGGCATCTCTCCCTGCTTCCGCCGCGAAGCCGGCGCCGCCGGCAAAGACACGCGAGGCATTTTCCGCGTCCACCAGTTCGAAAAAGTCGAGATGTTCGTTTTCTGTGACCCGAACAAAAGCACCGAGGAGCACGAACGCATCCTCTCGATCGAGGAATCGATCATGCAGGACCTCGGGTTGCCATATCGCGTCGTGAATATTGCGGTCGACGACCTCGGTTCGTCGGCGGCCAAGAAGTACGACATCGAGGCATGGCTTCCTAGCCAGAAGGCCTACCGAGAACTAACGTCCTGTTCAAACACGACCGATTATCAGGCAAGACGTTTGGGTATACGTGTCCGATCCAAGGATGGAGGCGGGATGAAAACCGCACACACGCTGAATGGAACAGCGACGGCGCTTGGCCGGACGATAATTGCAATACTTGAAAATCATCAGAACGAAGACGGCTCCGTTTCCGTTCCGCAGGTGCTGCAGGGCTTCGGCGCACCGTCAAGTATCGGCTCGACCTAGATCGGAGAAACATGACCAAGGTTCTAATCGCTGACGACCACCACATCGTACGTGACGCGATCAAGCTGCGCTTGCTCGAGAACGACGACATCGACGTAGTCGGCGAGGCTGCCAACGGGCTCGAGGCGATTGACCTTGCAAAGAGCGAGAAGCCCGAAGTGGTGATCATGGATGTTGAGATGCCCGCGATCGACGGGATCGCGGCTACCAAGCAGATCATCGAGCAGTCACCGGGTACCAAGGTGATCATCTTCACCGCCCATCCCCAGCCCGACCTGCTCGCACTCGCGTTGCGCGCCGGAGCAACCGGCTATGTGCTCAAGTCATCGAGCGCCCAAGAGCTTCACGAGGCAGTCCATACCGTCGCCGGTGGTGGCACGTTCGTGAACGGCGGCTTCGACGCACCCTCGCCCGGCGTCAGCAATCTGGAGGCGCTTTCACCGCGAGAGGTCGAGATTCTTCAGCTGCTCGCCGAGGGCAAGCGCGCCAAGGACATTGCCAACGAGCTTTCGCTCAGCCCCGCCACGGTTCACACTCACGTGCGCAACGCAATCAGCAAGCTTGAGGTCGACACCCGCACGCAGGCAGTCGCTCTGGCCGTGCGCTTTCGGTATCTGGTCGACGCACCGGATCTCGAAGACGAGTTGGGCGAACTGCCGCCAGACAACGGCGCGATTTTGCCGAACGGCTGAATCCGGTTTCGTTCGGACAACCGGCAACGCAAGGCGCTGGAGCGATTTCCCCAGCGCCATTCTGCGTGGCCGATTACTCGTAGAATGCCGCGATCTTCACGTCGAGCTTTTTGACCGTGCGCAGGTAGGCGTATGGCCTGCCACGACGCTGACGTTTCGCGGTGATCTTGGTCCGCAGACTCGTCATGATGAAACGCGAGCCCGCTGGTAGAGCCGCAATGATCGCTGGCGGCATATCTACCACGTCCGGCACATCAATCGTGATCGTGCCGCGGCGCGAGACCGGGACGAGCACGTTGATCGAAACACCGGCGAGCGGTTTGGTCGTTCGAATAACGGCCAGGAATCGTGCCGTTTGCCCGCGACCCGGGCGGTAGTTGTAGAGCGTGATCCTGCCGCGGACGGGCGCGAGCACGCCGAGCAGGCTTGCGCTCTGGCCCGGTTGACCGAAGATTCCGGACACGCGGCCGGTGCCGATCTTCGACCGCCGTGAACAACGGGCAGCGGCACCATTGTTCGGAATTCGTGCACGGCAGCGCGGTACGCCTCGCGCTCGGCTGTTCCATTTCAGCGCCCGCGACGATATTTGGATGCGCGTGACGCGCTCCGGCGTAAACGCTGAGTTGACATGTGTGTTGGTGTAGGTCAACGACGCACGAATCTCGCGCTTCGCCTTTTTCGCCCCGGCTCCGCTCACGGTCACACCGGCTTTCCCGGTGGCCGCTTTGGCCGAGACTGTGCTGAACGTCAACATCACTACTGCCGCGATCGCGAATGCGATCAACGGATAAATCGTTGTTCGGAGCGAATGCTCCACTGTGTAATTGCGCATTTGGTATCCCCCAATGCCTATTGGCGTGGCTTTGCAAATGCGTCCGGACGCATCTCCCTCTTAAACACCCTTACCCGCTACAAGGTGCGAAATCACCGCGAGTAATCTCATCTGCGGAGGGTTGGCAGAGCGGTTGAATGCGCTGGTCTTGAAAACCAGTAACGGGGAAACTCGTTCGAGGGTTCGAATCCCTCACCCTCCGTGTCCTATACGGAAGTGCGCACAACTCGGAGAAAAGCGACTAAACTGATCCGAATTCAAGCTGTTTTCCCAGGCGATCGGTTCCAAAGGCGGGCTGACCGCCACCAAGGAGTGTTCAGATGAGTCTTCCAATTGGCGCAGAGGCGCCCAACTTCGATGCCCAGACCACCGAGGGTCCGATCAACTTCCACGATTGGCTCGGCGATTCCTGGGCCGTGCTGTTCTCACACCCGAAGGATTTCACGCCGGTCTGCACGACCGAGCTCGGCTACATGGCTCGCATCAAGCCCGAGTTCGACGATCGCAACGTGAAGATCATCGGCCTGTCGGTCGACGCCGTCGACAACCACGAGAAGTGGGCCGAGGACATCGCCGAGACGCAGGGCACCGCCCCGAACTACCCGATCATCGGCGACTCGGACTTCAACGTCTCGAAGCTGTACGGCATGCTGCCCGCCAGCACCGCTGGCGAGTTTGCCGATCGCACGCCCGCCGACAACCAGACCGTGCGCAACGTCTTCGTGATCGGTCCGGACAAGAAGATCAAGCTCGTGCTGATCTACCCGATGACGACCGGTCGCAACTTCGACGAAGTGCTCCGAGTGATTGACTCGCTGCAGCTGACCGCCAACCACAAAGTCGCGACACCGGCCCAGTGGCAGGATGGCGACGACGTGATCATCGCCGGCTCGGTCAGCGACGAAGCGGCGAAGGAGACCTATCCGGACGGATGGGAGTCACCGCGACCGTACATTCGCATCGTCCCGCAGCCGAACAAGCAGACTGCTTCTGTTTAGTTGAATCGCGTTCTGTTCGGCGTTTTGCGCCGCATTTGGAGGCCCGGCAATCACTGCCGGGCCTCTTTTTTTGAAACTTTTTTGCACGGGGTCTTGAAATAGTTAGGGTTACCTAATACAATCCGACCTCGTGACTAGGAATTGTCGGAATGAAGGCTTTGACCGGCAGTTCGCCGTCACGGAATTCGGGGTTCGCCTCGGGCGGGACCTGGCGTGCGGCGATGCACATGCTCTGAGCAAGGGGGTAGTTCTGTCGCCGCACGCCAGGTCCCGTGCGAAAGAACTCTGACGCGCCCATGCCCCGACCGAAAAACTGACGGGGGTCGAACTTTCGGTCGGGGCGTGATGCGCAGACAACCAGTGGCCTTGGATCTGTAAAGTTGCGCAGATGCAGATTGTCAATTCGATTGAAATCGCCGCCCCGCGCGACAGAGTCTTCGAACTGCTCGCGGACATCCCCAACGCGGCCGAAAACATTTCGGCGATCGAAACGATCGAGATGCTCAGCGACGGCCCCGTCGGTGTGGGCACTCGTTGGCGCGAGATGCGCAAGATGATGGGCAAGGAGGCGACCGAGGAGATGTGGATCGTCGACTTCAACCCCGCGGCGTCGTATTCGGTGGAGGCAGAGTCGCACGGGATGCAATACCGAACGGACATCGTCTTCGAGGCGACCGGCGAAAACTCGACTTTGGTCACGCAGACGTTCGCCGGCAAACCGGTGACGCTCGCCGCGAAGTTGTTCACGCCGATCGGCTGGCTGTTCAAGGGTCCAACAAAGAAGGCGCTACAGAAAGACCTTGTCGAGCTGAAACAGAAGCTCGAGTCTTAACGGATTTGGTCAGCTGACAAGTTCGTCGGCTGCGCCGAGTGCGTATGCGACTCCGGTGGCGCTGGCGCAGCGGTAGCCGTTCGGGTTTTTCGCTAGGTACTGCTGGTGGTAGTCCTCGGCGTAAAAGAAGTCACGCTCCAGCTCGATGTCCTTGATCTCGGTTGTGATCTCGTCGTAACCGGCAGCCGTGAGGATCGGCTGGTAGCGCTCAACTGACGCTTCGGCGATGTGTCGTTGCTCGATGCTTATGGGATAGATACCGCTGCGGTACTGCGTGCCGATGTCGTTGCCCTGGCGCATGCCCTGGGTTGGGTCGTGATCCTCCCAGAAGATCTTCAGCAGCTGCTCGTAGCTGATCTTTTTGGGGTCGAAGACGACCAGCGTGGCTTCGGTGTGCCCGGTCATGCCGGAGCAGACCTCGTCATAAGTTGGATTCGGCGTGAATCCGCCGATGTACCCGACTGCTGTGCTGTAAACGCCAGTCAGTTTCCAGAACGCCTCCTCTGTGCCCCAAAAACACCCGTTGCCGAATACAGCTATTTCGAAACCGGGCGGCCACGGCCCCTTGATCGGATTACCGTTGACGAAGTGGCGGTCGCCCGGATCGATCGGCGTCGGCCTGCCCGGCAGTGCGGCCTCTTGGGGCGGCATTTCTGGTTCGCGGCGAAAAAGCATCGTGCGATCAATTTACTGGTTCGATCGTTTTCAGTTGGCAGCCGGCCCGCGACGTCCATAGAATCCGCACGATGGAGGCCAGTACCCCAGCCGCGACGTCACTCTCGCCGACCGCGCGGCTCGAACGCTATGAACGACTGTTCGCAGATCGCGGCAGCCCATTCGCCTTCGTCGACCTCGACGCGCTCTGGAACAACGCTTTACAGATGCTGAACCGGGCTGGCGACAAGCCGATCCGCGTGGCCAGCAAGTCGCTGCGCTGCGCGCCCGTCGTGCGGCGAATTCTCGATCGTGACCGGCGCTTCGCCGGCCAACTCACGTTCACACTTCCCGAGACGCTGTGGCTGCGTCGGCTCGGTTTCGATGACCTGGTGCTGGCGTATCCGACGGTCGACGGTGATGCGCTGCGCGAGCTTGCGTCGGTCACGCAGGACGATCCCGCAGGCGCACCGGTGACGATGGTCGACTGCGTCGAACACCTTGAGCTGATCGAGCAGGCGCACGATGGCGGCGCACCGGTACGCGTGGCGATCGAGGTGGACTCGGGCTATTGGACGCTCGGTGATCGCGTCAAGCTCGGTCCCAAGCGATCTCCGATTCACGATGCCGAAGCCGCAGTTGCACTGGCGCATGAAATCGAGCGTCGCCCGGCGTGCAGGCTGGTCGGGATGATGTTTTATGAAGGGCAGGTCGCTGGTCTCGGTGACGCCGCGCCCGGAGGCCTCGCTACGCAGGCTCGCAATCGGATGATCCACCAGCTGCACAAGCGCTCGGTCGCCGAGTTGGCCGAAAGACGGGCCGAAGTTGTGGCTGCGGTGCGCGGTGTGACGGAACTCGAATTCGTGAACGGCGGTGGGACCGGCAGCCTGCACACCACGTCGCTGGAGGCCGCCGTGACCGACATTGCCGCGGGCTCGGGCTTTTTCGCTCCGACGCTTTTCGACACCTACAGCACCTTCACACTTGAGCCGGCCGCGATGTTCTCACTGCCAATCGTGCGTAAGCCATCCGCAGGCGTTGCGACGGCGCTCGGCGGCGGCTACCTCGCCAGCGGAGTCGGCGCGAAAGATCGGATGCCGACGCCGTACCTGCCCAGCGGACTCAAGCTCGATCCGAACGAGGGCACCGGCGAGGTGCAAACCCCGTTGCTCGGTAAGCCCGCACGCAACCTCGCAATCGGCGACCGCGTCTACTTCCGCCACACCAAGGCCGGCGAGCTAAGCGAACGCTTCAACTCGCTCACGCTGATCGAAAACGGCGAGATCATCGACGAAGTCCCCACCTACCGCGGCGAAGGCCACGCCTTCCTCTAAAACCCCGCATTTTCCGACCAAGGCCTCACACCAGGTGTGAGGCCTTGTACGCATTTTCCGTACAACCTGTGGCACCTGGTGCCACAGGTTGGTCGCAAATTGCGGGTTTATTGGATGCGGCTGGTTACTACGGGGCCGAGGATGCGTTCGATGTAGTCGTTGGTGAATGCGCCCTCGGGATCGAATTCGGAGCGGACCAGTTGGAATTCGTTCCATCCGTCGTAGCGGCCGGCGAGTCGATCGGCGGTCTGCCAGTTCATCTTGCCCCAGTGAGGTCGGCCCTCGTAGCCGTCCATGATCGTTTCGACGGCGTGGAAGTAAGGCTCGTACTCCATGCCCTTGAATGTGTGGACGGAGATATAACCGGTGTCCCGGCCAGCAGCCGTCGAGAGCAGCGAGGCGTCGTCGGCCTGACCGACGCGAACTTCGATCGGAAAGTTGACCGGGAACTGATGCTCCTGGATCACGGCAAGCACGCGCTCGACGGCCTCGGCCAAGTGCTGACGCGGGATTGCGTACTCAAGCTCGTTGAAGCGCACCATGCGCACTGTGCTGAAAGCGTCGAAACTCTTGTCGAGGCGCCGCGCCGGGCTGAAGAACTTCGCCATCGTCCGGGCGAGCGGCGGAATCGCATTCGGCGCGACCTTGCCGGCGTTGACGATCGCGCCGAGCGCAACGTTCTCGGCCAACACGTCGTTGGCGAATCGCTTGACCGCGGGCATCGGCTCTGCGGCTGCATCGGTGCGATTGATGCGCTTCTGCAACGCGAGGTCGGAGTACGGCAAAACATAGAACTCGTAGTGATCGAAGTTCGCTGCGAGGTCGTCGATCTGCGAAAGCGTCTCGTTCACCGGACGTGGCAGGTCCAAGCGGTCGAGCCGGAAGGCAGGAACGCACTGAAGCGTCAATGCGGTGATCACCCCAAGCGTTCCGAGCGACACCCGTGCTGCTTTCAGCGCCGAAGGATCGTCCTCGTCGATCTCAACCACCTCGCCCGCTGCCGTCACGAGCTGGACGGCTCGGATCTGCGCCGAAATGTTGCCGTAGTTCTCACCCGTACCGTGCGTACCGGTCGCTGCGGCGCCGGCGATCGACTGAACATCGATGTCGCCAAGGTTCGGCAGCGCGAGCCCGAGCGCGTCGAGCTGGCGACTGAGTTGATGGATCGAAGTGCCGGCGCGAACGCGGACCAGTCCACTCTCCACATCCGCGTCAATCAACCCGTTCATCGCCTTCAGCGAAATCAGCGTGTCGTCGGTGCGGACGATCTCGCTGAAACTATGGAGGTTGCCGGCTACGCGAATCCGTTCACTTCGACCGCGCGCTGTATTGACTGCGGCTACCACCTGATCGACCGTCGCCGGCTCGGCGTAGTTGCGCGGCGTGAAGCGCTGCAATCGCGACCAGTTCTTGATCGTCCTGGGCATGCGAGCAGTCTAGGGATCGCGCCGACCTGAAGTGACAGCTGAGTACAAGCCCGGTGATCGGTCAGTATTCACGCGTGAACAAGACCCGAAAGCTCCGCGGCGACGCGCAGGTCGCGCTGCTCGCCGCATATTCGTTGCTCGCATTCGCCGCGGTCGGGAGATCTACCTACGAATTGATCTTCAAGTTCGACGAAGCGCCGGTGGCCTATTCGCTCTCCACTTTCGCTGCGCTCGTATATCTGGTCGCGGTCTGGGCGATTTGGCGCGGCGACCGTGTGGGGATCATCGTCGGGCGGATCGCCTGCACGTTCGAACTCGTCGGTGTGTTGACAGTCGGCACGCTGACCGTCCTCGGCAATGACGCCTTTGACGTCGGCACGGTGTGGAGTTACTACGGCCGCGACTACGGCTGGTTGCCGCTGTTCGTACCCGCGCTGGCACTCTGGTGGTTGTTCAAACAGGACGCCTCGGCAGCAATCTCAGACTCGGCCACCGACTCCGATTAGAATTGCGCACTCTCCGGGAGAGGTGGCGGAGTGGCTGAACGCACTCGCCTGCTAAGCGAGTATGGGGTTTATAGCTCCATCGAGGGTTCGAATCCCTCCCTCTCCGTTTTGCGCCACGGCTGTCGCGATGAACTTGAAAGTGTCGACGATCATCAACAGCCTCCGATCACGAAAATTCCATGCGATCGCATCGCTCGGGTTGGTCACGCTGCTGGCGCTCTGCGCCAACGATGCCGCTGCCAAAGTCGTTGACCTCCCCTCCAGCGCCAACGCGAGCGAACCGCTGTTGACGATGAACGGTTCCGGCAAATACGCCATCACCTGGCGTCAGCAGCCGCCGAACGGGGTGTTCGAGCGCGTGTACGTGCAGTCCGGCAGCGCTTCGCGACCGTTCCGCTCAAAGCCAACCAGCCCGGGCCGCGCGGATCGATTGATCGGACCGCTCGAGACAGCAACGAGTTCGGGGGTCGATGGATTTGCATGGCTCGGCGGGACCGATGCCGGCGCGAAGGCGGCGTTCATCGGGCCGCGTACGACGCGGACGCGCACTGTCGCGTTGCTCGAGTCGAGCAGCACGATTGCGGTTGTCACGATCTCGAAGTCCGGCACGATTCTTTCGAGGCGTGCTGCCCATGTCGAACCGTCGACGGCTGAGTTCACGCAGATCGGTGTCGCCGTGGACGGGCTCGGCAATCCGACGGTCCACTGGATCCGCGAACCAACAGGCTGCGCTGGTGATTCTTTGGCACTCACACCCGAGCTGGACTGCATCCCAGGCGCCCTGTACGTATCGTCGGCGACTGGTGCCGGTCCATTCACGCCGCCGCAACTTGTTGCCGCCGATTGCGAACAAGCGCAGTTGGTCCAGGCGCCGACCGGCGCTGCGACGTTGATCGCGCAGTGCGCGAACAAACCGCTGCTGACGTATCGCGCGCCGGGCGGACTGTTCGCGCCGCCGATCGAATTGGCTCTGAACGGTGCGCAGGCCGCCGGGCACGTGTCGATCGCGCGAAGGCGCGGCGGCGGGGTTTTGGTTGCGTATGAGGTGTTGAGCTCGATCGATGCAACGGTGAGCCGAGCCAGCATTCTTGTCGCGAAGGGACCGATCGGACAGCCGCCTGCCGCTCCGATCACGGCTCGGCGAAGTCTTCGCTTCGATTCCTCCAACAACCCATCGCCGACGCCGCAGTTGATAACCACCAAACGCGGACGCACTTACCTCCGGTGGTTTCAGGGCCGCCGCACGCGGCTTTCCTTCGTCAAACCCACGCTGAGATTGGGAAAGCCTGTCGTCGTCCCCGGCTTCGACCGGCGTGCGCTGAACACAATGGATGCTGAAGTGGCGGTCACCGACGGCGGCAAGGCAATCGCAGTCTGGAACTTCATTTCTGTTCGCACGAATCCGGCGGTTCGCGCGACGACATTCAGAGCGCCCTCGAAATAAGCCCAGCCGTTTCGAGCCAACCGCGGCGGCAGTGTGGCTCACCACGCGCTGCAAGGACTTATGATGCGGCGATGGGCAATGAAGGCAACGCGGCCAGCGAAACCCCGGATTCCAATCGCAGGGATTCCAATCGCAAGCACTACAACGGTAAGGACGTCGCCGTCAGCTTCGACGCGTCGGTCTGCCAGCACGCGGGCGAGTGCGTAAAGGGCCTCCCCTCCGTCTTCGATACCAAAGCCCGCCCCTGGATCAATCCCGACGGCGCCGACGCGGACGCAGTTCGTGCGCAAGTCGAACGTTGTCCTTCGGGTGCGCTGCAGCACCACCCCGCCGACCACGCAGGCTAATCGTTGCCCTTGGCCGAGTTCGTCGACAATCGCGTGCGCCTCGCGTCGGCAGAGGACGCGGAGGTGGCCGGCCAGCTTCTGTTCGACTTCAACACCGAGTACGAAGACTCGACACCGCCGCCAAACGAGGTGGCGCGGCGCATCGTCGAGCTACTTGAACACGGCGACACGCGAGTGCTGCTCGGCGGCGGCGGTCCCGATGGCATCGCTGTCCTAAGAATCCGGCCGGCTATCTGGTCGTTCGCGAACGAGTGCTACCTGGCCGAGCTCTACGTGCGCCCCGCTCGGCGCGGCGACGGCCTGGGTCGCGGACTGCTCCAGGCAGCCAAGCAGGTCGCCGTCGCCGAAGGCTGCGCTTGGATGGATCTCGGTACGAACGAACACGACATCGCTGCGCGCGGCCTGTACGAGAGTGAAGGGTTCACCAACCTCGAAGACGGTGCGCCCAACTACTACTACGAGCTCGATCTGTGATCGCGGACGGCCGTCGTTGAGCCGACCCTAGATTCTGCGACCACGCGGACCATATTTCGGGGCCTGATTGCTAATGCCGGCCTTCAGCGCTGCGCGCGAGTTTGTCCCTACGAGCAGCCGCAGCTGCCGACGCCGCTCCGCTCTGAACGTCTTGCGCTCACCGGCGGTCCAGCTTTCATTGAACAGTCGCTTGGCCGCCGCGACGGCGTCGGGGGACTTCGTCCTGATCAAGTCGATCAAATCAGCGCTGGCGGCAGCAGGATCGTCGACGGCCTCGGTCGCCAAGCCAATATCTGCCGCTCTGGTTCCGGAGATCATTTCTGCGGTCATCGTCAAGCGCTTCGCTGTGTCGATGCCGACCAGCTCGCTGAGTCCTCGGACGCCGCTCATGTCTGGAACCAATCCCCATTTGCCCTCGAGCACCGACCACTCTGCATCCGGCGTGGTGAAGCGAAAGTCCGCGCCCACAGCAAGTTGAAGGCCGCCGCCATAGCAATGACCGTGAACCTCGGTGATCACCGGAACCGGCACCCGACGCCAACCCCAACACGCTTCCTGAAAGATGTTGGTCGCCCGAAGCGGATTCGGCACGAACATTCTCGCCGCCGTCCGCGGCTGCCTTGTCGCGGTGGCGAAATCCAACCCGGCGCAGAACGAGTCGCCGTTGCCCCGCAGCACGACAGCCCTCAACGAACGGTCGCGGCGGAGCTCGCGCGCGAGCTTGGCGAGATCGCGGAGCATCGCCAGAGTCAAACCGTTGAGTTTGTCCGGTCGGTTGAGCGCGACTTCGGCAACGCCGTCCCGCACAGAAACGTCAATAGCTTCGGCCATCGGCGCAACTCTACGCGGCGTGAGGACTCAGTCGCCGCAGACCTTCTCGCAGACTGAGAAAACGGTCTCGTCCGCGATCGAGTAATAGACCTCTCGGCCCTCCGGACGTCGCGAGATCAACTCGGCGTCGTAGAGCACCTTGAGGTGCTTGGAGACGTTCTGCTGCGACGCCCCGGTGACCTCGACCAGATCGCTAACCGTGGCGGCTTCGTCGCGCATCGCGTCGAGCAGGCGAATCCGCATCGGCTCACCGATAACGCGGAACGTGCCGGCAATGCGTTCGATCTGGGCCGGGGAGATCGGTTTCGTGAGCGGCATGCGCACATCATACAACTATTTAGTTGTATAATGCCGACATGCACGAAAGCTGCGACATCGACCCATCGAGGCAGAGGGCCTCAAAGCCGGAACTCAAGCGTGCGGAGCCGCCAGAGGGCCACGAAGCTCACTTCGTACCGCACGTCAACGAGTCTGGCGAGCTTGAAGTCGACCCATGGTGGGGCGTCATCCAGCCCCAGCAACTTCACCCGCAGATCAAGACGATCGGTGAGCTCGAGATGATCGAGCACCTCGACAACGGTGGCCGCGCGATCGACACGCGCAAGACGAACTTCGTCGAGGAGTCCGGCACGATTCCCGGTGCCGTGCCCGTCCCCTGGGAGGAGATCTGCGATCACCTTGATGACTTGGACGACGACGGCGTGACCGTGCTCTTCTGCAACGGTCCGGCCTGTCCGGCGACACCACGTGCCGTCGAGAAGTTGCTCGAGAGCGGATATCCACCGGAGCGGCTCGCCTACTACCGCGGCGGCATCCAGGACTGGATGGCGGTCGGCCTGCCGATGGTCGAAGCCAACGACTGATCGCGGCTTCCCGCGCACGCGACTAATATCGCGGCCCAGAATGACCGTTCGCAACTTTCGCTATCTCGCACTCGCCGAAGCCACCAGCTTTCTGATCCTGATCGCTGCCAGCATCGTCAAGAACACCGGCGGCACGGAGATTGGCGTGACGATCCTCGGACCAATCCACGGCGCGCTGTTCATCTTTTACGTGATCATGGCGTTTGGGCTGATGCAGCCGGCTGGATGGACGAAGCAACAGACTTTCTGGATTCTCGTCGGCGCGATTGTGCCGTTCGGTGGATTTGTCGTTGATTGGTGGTTGGCGCGGAACCAAGCCACCGAATCAATCGCAGACAACTCTTAGTGCGTTCTGCCACGGGTCGCGTACTTCGAAACCGGCCTCGACATCCGTTGTTTCGTAGCCGCCCGCGACCAGACGTGCCGCAACCGCTTCGACGTCGCCGTTGCTCGGCAACACGACGTTCCAGTGCAGCAACCCAGCAGCCTCCGGCGGGCTTGGTGGCGCACCGACGCCTTGCCAGGTATTGAACGCGAGGTGGTGGTGATAACCCCCGGCACTGACGAACGCCGCCATGTCCACGTATGTGACGAGGTCAAAACCGACCAACTCTCGGTAGAAAGCCAAGCCCTCGGCGATGTCGCCGACGTGTAGATGCACATGACCGATCTGCGTCAGCGGATCGGCTACCAGCTCTGCCTCGCGCCCGGAGACGAGATTGAAAAGACCACCCATATCGAGCGGGCTCGGCGCGATCGCGGTGATGTCGGAGAGGTCCGGCCAGCTCTCGCGCGGCTGGTCGGCAGCCAGCTCGATCCCGTTGCCGTCGGGGTCGGGCAGATATATCGCCTCGGAGATGCCGTGATCTGATGCGCCTTGGATCGGAGTGTTGGTGACTGAAATTCGCTGGGCGACGCGCGCAAGCTCGAGCCGGCTCGGGTAGAGGATCGCCGCGTGATAAAGACCGCTATGGCCGCTCACCGCGTGTGCGCCGGGTACCTCGTGCAGCACGATCAAGTTCTCGCCGCCGGCGCCCAGCCACGCCGTGTCGTCTTCGCCCACATTCAGTTGCAGGCCGAGAATCTCGCAATAGAACGACACCGAGCGGTCGAGGTCCGAAACCTTGAGGTGTACGGCACCGAGCCTGAGGTCGTCGGGAAGTAACTGGCGACGCTCACCTTGAGCAGTCGCGATGTTTGACGTCGATGTTTCCACTGCTTCAAAAAGTACTGTGCGATGCAGTTGGCCGTGTGCGCCATTGCGTGAGTGCGTGCGCTCCGAAATCGTGACTCGCGTGGGCCAATTACGAAATTTGTGTGAAGTCGCTCGCGAACCGCAACATTCTCGCCGCATTGCGGTTCGAACGTGTCTGACTCTCTTATGCAGAACTTGATCTCAAAACTGATCGCCGCAGCGATATCTGCGGCCGTCGTCCTCCTCTGGTGGCCGATCATCATGAGCGTGGACGGTCCCTCGTCGTGGGCACTGCGTGCCGTCGCATGGACGCTTCTATTCGAGGTGGTGCATGCACTGCTGACTCCGATCGAGCAGACGATCTGGGACAAGTTCAAGTCGGCGCGAGGCTTTGCCACGCGGTTGCTCAAAGTTCGTAGCCGTCTATACGCCGACGAAGCCTCGCCGCGCCGACGCGCCTTCTCGCACGCCGCGGTGGTCCTGCTGGTCGCAACCGTTCCGCTCGGTTTGATCGTCAACGGTCCCGCCCCGACAAAGCAGGAGCCGATTGTCGTGCATGAGCGCCCGAGCACGAAGATCGTCCGCGAGACCAAGTTCGTGTACGTCGATGCGGGCGGGACGACAGTGCCAACTGACGGCGCGCAGCAAAGGACGCCGCAACAGAAGACTGCTGAGCGACCAAAAAAGCAGTCTCCGAAGAAGACGCCCGTCCAGAACGCGGATCCAGTGAAGCAGCCCGAGCCGAGTGCGCCCGCCGGAGCCGTTCCTGACGCAGTGCCCGCACCCGTGTCTGACGGTTGACGCGCCGCGCGGGTCGCGGCGCCGCCAGCCTAGGTGAACCGCGAATACTTCATAAAGTATAGTCCCGGCCGCATGCCGTCCGAGTCCACCATCGCAACCGCCGCCAATGCGCTTCAAGTGACCGATCTGGTCAAGCGCTACGCCACCGGCGTCGAGGCCCTCAAGGGCGTCTCGTTGGAAATCCAGCCGGGTGAGTTCTTTGGGCTACTTGGGCCCAACGGTGCGGGCAAGTCAACGTTGATCCACTGCGCGACGGGACTGGCTCAGCCGACCTCGGGCAGGATCGAGATCTTCGGAAACGATGCGATCAAGAACTACAAGCTGGCGAGGATGGGCGTCGGTTTGGCTCCGCAAGAGCTGAACCTCGACTGGTTTCTCACACTCGAGGAGTCGCTGGATTACCACGGCGGCTACTTCGGAATGCCCAAGAAGGAGCGTCGCGAGCGCACGCGCGAGTTGCTCGAAACGTTTTCATTGAGTGAGAAGCGACATGAGCGCACGCGCACGCTTTCCGGCGGCATGAAGCGTCGACTGATCCTCGCCCGCGCGCTGATGCATCGCCCGCCGCTGCTGATTCTCGACGAGCCAACCGCCGGCGTCGACGTCGAGCTGCGACTCGAGTTATGGCACTACGTGCAGAAGATCAATGAGGAAGGCACGACGATCCTGCTGACGACGCACTACCTCGAAGAGGCTGAGCAGCTCTGCAGTCGCATCGCTTTCATCAACCAGGGGGAAATCGTTGCCACCGGCACCAATCAGGAAGTTGCCGAGCGCTTCGGCGTCAGCTCGCTCGAAGACGCGTACCTGGAGTTGGTCGGCCGCAAAGAGCTTTCGCGCGCGCACGTCGAACTGGAGCCCTAGGTCTGATGAGTCCAGATCAGATCCGCTTTATATCGTTGATCAGGCGGGAGGTCAACCGCTTCCTGAAGATCAAGCGGCAGACGCTTGGTGCGCCGCTGCTCGAGACGTTCCTCTACATCTCAGTGTTCGGTGCCGCGCTCGGCAGTCGGGTCGGGACGCTCCAGGGATTTGACTACGTCGTCTTCATCATCCCCGGTCTGATCATGATGTCGTGGGCGACGAACGCGTTCGCCAACACCTCGTCGTCGCTGCTCCAGCAGAAGTTTCAGCGTTCGATCGACGACCAACTCTCCTCCCCGGCCGCGCCACACGAACTGCTGCTGGGCTTCTCGCTGGGCGGTTTCCTGCGTGGAATGATCGTTTCGTCGATCACCTTTCTGGTTGCCGTGCTGCTCGTCGACCTTCCCGTCGAGCACCCGTTTTTCTTGATTCCGTCGCTACTGCTCGTCGGATTCTTTTTCGCGCAACTCGGCGTGCTGATCGGACTGCGCTCCGAGCAGTTTGACGACGTCGCCTTCTACCAGACGTTCATCATTCAGCCGCTGATCTTTCTCGGTGGTGTTTTCTATGCGGTCACACTGTTGCCGGAGCCGTGGGAGACGATCTCGCACTTCAACCCGGTCTACTACATGATCAGTTTGGTGCGATTCGGGTTCCTCGGGATCGAGGCCGTCGACGTGTGGCTCTGCTTCGGCGCGCTGTCTGCCGCGACGGCAGTGCTGTTCTCGGTCAATCTGCGGCTGTTTCGGCGCGGTTATAAATTGCGGGCATGAAGCAAAGGCCCGTCCGCTCAGATGCCGAAGTTGATCGGATCGCGCGGCGGTGGTTCGTCGGATCCGTCCTCTCGAGCGCGCAACACCTCGGCGATCCAGGCGCAGACTTTCGCGTTGTCGAGTTCATGCGCGATGCCCAGTAGGCAGGTCAAGTAGGGACCGATCGGGCCGCCGCTACTCAGAAACTCCTCGTGCGACTTGTCGGCTCGGAAAATCGCAACAAGTTGACGTAGCTGCTGGACGCGCGAATGCGCCTCGGCTGCACGCGCGCTGAGATCTTCGATCACCGCCTCGACGTCGGCCGAGTCAACGGCGTAGAGCTTGACCATCATCTCGTCACGAATCACCGGACGGCGCGGCGCAGTTCGCGTGAACTCGTGGAGCGCCGTCCGGCCGGCGTCGGTCAATACGTAGACGCGCTTCTGCGGCCGATTGGACTGCTGCTGCAGCGTCCCCTCGATCAGGCCGCGATCGTCGAGCTTGTGAAGCTCGGTGTAGATCTGCTGCGACGACGCTCGCCAGAAGTCCGACATTCCCGAATCGAAAACCTTCGAAAGGTCGTAGCCAGAGGCCGGACCAAGAGCGAGCGCCGCGAGCAGTGAATGGGCCAATGCCATGGCGCTGGATTATGTCGCACCGACGGCGATTTGCTCAGCTGTTGGCCTCGATGTGTGCCAGCACTTCGCTGACAACCCGAGCGGTGGCCCGTTCAGGGACCCAGTGGCCGATGTTCTCGAGCGGTACAAATCGATACGGCGCGTCGACGTACTCTGCCGTTTTGTTTGCGGCGTCACGGCTGAAGGCGAAGTCTTTGTCGCCCCACATGTAGAGCGTCGGAACGGTCGACTTGCCGATCAGATAGCTGGCCGGCACCTCGTTGGCGTGATACCAGGAGAGCGCGGCGCGCATTCCCGCCGCGTTGCCGATCGTCTTCGCGTAGGTGCGTGCCTTGGAGTACGGAAGGCCCATTACGGACAATCCGAGTGCGAAGCCCTCGGGGCCGGCAATGAACATCGCCCTCTCCAGGTCGGGGATTCGAACGAGCTTCAGATACGAGAGCATCAGGCTTTGCGGGCTCCACCAGTACTTCGCCGTCGTCTTGATCGCGTCCGGGTGCGGTGTCGAAAGGACTGACGACGATTTGAGCACTTGTGGCATTGCGCTGGAGACGCCCCACACGACGGCTCCGCCCCAATCGTGGCCGACGAGATGGAACTTTTCGGCCCCTAGAACGATTGCCATCGCGACTGCGTCGACGGAGGATTTCTCGACGGTGTACTGCGAGCGATCGGTCGGCCTGGCGCCGGGTGAGTAGCCCCGCATGTTCGGTGCGACGGCGTAGTAGCCCCTCGCGGCAAGCTCGGGAAGGAGCTCAGCGAACGATTCGCGGCTTTGCGGAAAGCCGTGCAGCAACAGAACGAGGCGGTCTTGTTCGATCGCTTGCGGATCTCCCGCGGTGATCGCATCGAACGTCAGATGCCCGAGTTCTTCATCCGGGATTGTGATCTGTCTCTCGACGATCGTCGTCTCGCTGGCGACCGTTGTCGAAGCGAAAGCATCCGTCGCAGCAGCGGCGATAGCTGCCGCGAACAGCAAAATGGCGGCGGTGCTGAGCAGCGCGATGCGAGCGAGTGCAGAATAGGTAGTTTTTTGTTTAGTCATATATTGACTATACAACTAATTGACTAACAAGTCCATTTTCCGTGCACGCCTTGACTTTGCGTCTGACCCATCTAATCTATGCACCCTTGCGCCCGTAGCTCAGCTGGATAGAGCGTCGGTCTACGGAACCGAAGGTCAGAGGTTCGAATCCTCTCGGGCGCGCTAATTGTCTCGCCAGTTTGTGAGCATTTCGGAGGGCGTTCGTTCACGGCAATCGCAGCACCGGCATCAAACGAGGTATGAACAACGTGATGAAGGCGATCGTCCAAACAAAGTACGGCTCACCCGATGTGCTGCGACTCGAGAATGTCGACATGCCCGTGGCGAAGGACGACGAGGTGCTGGTGGCGATCCGAGCGGCTGCCGTCAACATCGGCGACTGGCACGTGCTGCGGGGTGTGCCGTATGTCGTGCGCGCGGCGATGGGCCTGCGCAAACCCCGGCGAGCGGTGCCGGGACTCGACATCGCCGGAAAAGTCGAGGCGGTCGGAGCGAACGTCAAGCAGTTTCGACCGGGCGATGATGTTTTTGGCTGGTGCAATGGCGCCTTCGCTGAGTATGCGTGCACTGCGGAAGACAACCTCCTTCCCAAGCCGGCCAATCTCACTTTTGAGCAGGCCGCGGCCGTCGGAGACTCCGCGCTCACCGCGCTTGCCGCCGTTCGCGATCAAGGCAAAGTGCAGTCCGGGCAAACCGTGTTGATCAACGGTGCGTCGGGCGGTGTCGGAACGTTCGCGGTACAGATCGCAAAGGCGTTCAAGGCGAACGTAACCGGCGTCTGCAGCACCAAGAACGTCGAACTGGTCCGGTCACTCGGCGCCGACCAAGTCATCGACTACAAGAAGGAGGACTTCACTCAGGCCGGGCAACGGTACGACGTTCTTATTGACCTGGTGGGGAGCCATTCGCTTTCGGACTGCAGACGGGTGCTGAGCCCTCGGGGCACGTACGTGGTGGTCGGCGTCAAGGACATGGGCCGTTGGTTCGGCATGGGGCGACAGGCCAAAGCGCTACTGCTCGCGCCGTTCGTGCGCCAGCGGATGCGTGTGTTCGTCGTCAAACACAGCAGAGAGGATCTGACCGTCCTGAAGGAACTCGTCGAATCCGGAGGGATCGCGCCGGTAATCGACAGTCGCTTCACCTTGGAGGAGGTCCCCGACGCAATGCGCCACCAGGGCGAAGGACACCCTCAAGGAAAGATCGTCATCGCAGGGTGAAGTGCGAAGTGGCGCCCGGGCGCGTTTGATCACTTCGCGACGTCGTCTTGACTGAGCAGCTCGCGCGCCGTCGCTGCGTCGCTCTGCCGCACCAACACCTCGTGCGGCCCCCACGTTCCGACTCCGTCGCCAAATCCGGCTGTTCGGTCGGTCATGCGTGACATGCAGACGATCCCCTCGTCACGTAAAAGCGAGAGGATCATCTCGGCTTCGCCCTGCGACGAGGAGACGTACACCACCACGGGTTCGTTCGGATCGCCCATCTCCGAACGGACACTAGTTGCCTTCGGAGAGAAAAAAATCAGTGTGACTTGGCCCCGACGAAGCTCTGATGCGCATGGTCGATGCGTCATCGACCGGATTGTCACGCGACGAATCGGCCGTGAGGACGTGCAAAGCGATCTACGAGAATCTTGCAACAATCCAAGCTGATGGCCGACTTTCCACCAGCCGTATGCGATGTGCTCGACGCAATCGAGGCGCGTGACTGGCACGAGCTTGAACGGTTACTCGATCCGGCGGTTCACTGGACGACCGCGATCGAGGATCAGCTGCACGGCCCGAGCGAAGTTGTCGAGGCCTTCAAGCATGACCCGCCGCCGTCGGCGCCGTCGTGGCACGAACTGAACGGTGGAAAGGTCGTGCGCTGGATTGAGTGCCCGGGCTGACTTCGGCCAGCTGTGACGTGGGCTACTCCTTGGCCAGGTGCGCGACCTTTGGCCCCATAGCCTCGGCCATCGCAATCACTCCCGAGAGCGGGCGCAGCATCACGGTGAAGTGAGCGATCTTGCCGTTGTCGTTCAGGCGCAGGATGTCTACGCCCTGCAGCTTTTTCTCACCGACGCGGGCGTCGAAAAAGAGTGTTGAGAATTCGTTTTTTTCGAGCTCGTCCGTGTAGACGAAGTCCTCGAACGTGTCCATCACGGCGCGAAGCACCTCGGTGACCGCTTCCTTGCCCGTGAACGGCTTGAAGGCAACGGGGCTGTGAAACTCGACATCGTCGGCGAGTAGAGCCGCCGCCGAATCGAGGTCGAGCTGTTCGACTGCTGTTTTGAATGCCTGCATGACGATCCAGCCTACCGGCCTTAGATCGGTTGGGCTAGGCGTAAAAGCCCTCAAGCACGTCCGCGTTGTGCTCCTCGATCACCTTGCGCTTCATCTTCATGCTCGGGGTGATCTCGCCGTCTTCGATCGTCAGGTCGCGCTCGAGGATGTGGAACTTCTTGATCTGCTCCCACGGGTTGAGCTTGCTGTTGAGCTGCTTGACGTGGCCGCTGATCAGCTCATTCATTTCGTTCGAGCTGACGATCTCGCCGTACGTCTTGCCTGCCATGCCGTTGCTCTCGGCCCACAGCTCGACTGCGTCCGGGTCGAGGCTGATCAGCGCGGATACGAACTTGCGCTCGGCGCCGTGGACCATGATTTGGCTAACAAGCGGGCAGATTCCCTTGAACAGGCCTTCCAGGTGAGTCGGCGCGACGTACTTGCCGCCGGAGGTCTTGAACAGATCCTTTTTACGGTCGGTGATCCGCACGAATCCGTCGGCGTCGACCTCGCCGATGTCGCCGGTTGCCATCCAGCCGTCCCCGACCAGGGCTTCGGCAGTTGCCTCTTCGAGGTTGTGGTATCCGCGCATCACGCCCGGGCTACGCAGAAGGATCTCTCCATCCTCGGCGATCTTCAGCTCGGTTCCGGCCACGGGCCGACCGACCGAGCCGAGCTTGAAGGCGAACGGCGTGTTCACGACCGACGCCGCCGAGGTCTCGGTCATTCCGTAGCCTTCGAGAATCAGCAGTCCTGCGGCATGGAACCACTCGGCGATTTCGAGCGAGAGCGGGGCGGCCCCGGAGACGAAGAAGCGAATGTTGCCGCCGAAGCGCTCGCGCACTTTTTCGAACACGAGCTTGTCGGCGAGCTTCACCTGAAACGCGAGCAGTGGCGGAACGGTCTTGCCCTCGCGCTCCAGACGCGAAGCCTTGATGCCAACGCCAAACGCCCAGTGGAAGATCTTCTCCTTCGGTCCACCCTCTTCTGCGACCATCGAAACCACTCGGCCGTGCGCCTTCTCGAAGATGCGCGGAGCGGCGCCCATGAACGTCGGCTTGACGATCGCCAAGTTGTCGACGATGTTCGGCACGCGACCATCGACGGCAGTCGCGAAACCGATTTCGAGCTGGGCGACGATCAGGAACTTGCCGAAAGCGTGAGCCAGCGGCAACCAGAGGAATTGCAGGTCGGCGTCGCCGATGAAGCCGGCGCTGGCAACGCCGCGCGCGACGTAGCACCAGCCATCGTTGCTGAGGCGAACACCCTTTGGGCGACCGGTTGTGCCCGACGTGTAGATCAAAGTCGCGATCGAATCGGGCGTCAATTCCGCGATGCGATCGTCAACCGTCGACGGGCTGGACGCGAGCAGGTCCGCGCCGAGCTTTTCGAGCTCGTCGAGGCCGATCACCCAGTCCCCGTCCGTCTCGCCGCTGAACGCGATCACCTTGGTCACCTGTGGCAACTCGCTGCGCGTCTCACGGAGCTTGGCGATCTGTTCGTCGTCCTCCGCGAAGACGACTACTGAAGCCGAGTCGGTGAGGATGTAGGAGACGTCGTCCGTCATCGTCGAGGGGTAGACAGTCGTGGTCGTGCCACCGGCCGAATTGATCGCGAGGTCGGCGAGCACCCATTCGAAGCGTGTTCCCGAGATGATCGCCACGCACTGCTCCACGCCGACGCCGAGCGAAATCAAACCCGCGGCGAGAGCGTCGGCGCGTTCGCCGACCTCCGCCCAAGTGACCGACTGCCAATTCTCGTTCTCGTCGGGAAAGCGGAACGCTTCGCGCTGCGCTGATTTCTCTACGCGCAACTTGAACATCTCGGCAACTGTCTTCGATCGGTTGTCGAGCGCTAGCCGTTGGTGGTCAGACATTTCTGCGACGGTCATTGAAGCTCCTGATGCGGGAGTGGGGGCATAAGTCGTGTTGTCGAAAACTAGTCGAAAAGCGCGTCATTTCACGCGATTCCGAAACGTCCTTCGTCCCAATACAACTACAGCGCCCGTGTATCACGCGCTGCTCGCGGCGGAGCGGCGTAGTCTCTCCAGAATGACGGCTTTGATCACCGGCGCGGGCAGCGGGATTGGCAATCGCCTTGCAGAATTGCTGATCGCCCGCGGTGACGACGTAATCGCTCTTGATATCGCGTTCGGCGACGCCGCGCGCGCTGTACTCGAGTCGGCCGGCAGTGGCAGCGTGCACTTTGAGCAAGTGGACGTTCGCGACGAAGCGGCCGTCAAAACCGCGGTCGATGCTGGCGCGGCAGCGCTCGGTGCTCCGACGTTGGTCGTGAACAGCGCCGGTGTGGTTACCGCCCAGCCGTTCGTCGACACGAGCGAGGAAGAGTTTCGCCGCGTCGTCGACATCAATCTCTACGGGAGTCGCAACGTCGCCAAGGCGGCTGTTCCCCACCTGCAAAACGGCGGCCACTTGGTGTTGATCGCCTCGCTGGCCGGATTCGTCGCCAACTTTGGCTACAGCGCGTATTGCTCGAGCAAGTTCGGCGTCGTTGGGCTGGCCGAAGTGCTGCGCCTCGAACTCAAACCGAACGGAATCGAGGTTTCGGTTGTGGCGCCGCCCGAAGTCGTCACACCGATGGTCGAGGAAGAGCGACGCAGCGGTTCGAAGATCACCGGCGAACTGAAGCAGTTCGCAGGCAGCATGGAGTTGGAGCCTGCCGCGAAGATGATCCTTGACGGAATTGACGGCGGTGGGTTCCTGATCGTTCCGAGCCTTCGCGGCAAGGCGACGCGCTGGCTCAATCGCTTCACGCCGCTGACGATGACGCACAAGATCAGTGACCGCATGCTGGCGAAGGCAAGCAAGAAGTAGTCGCGCTTAGGCGCGGCGATCAATCCGGCAATAGCGGAACGCTGATCCCCTCCTCGTGCTCGACGAGCACGCCGCGCTTGATCGCGTCCTTGCCGAAGCGTTCGCGGACCGCATCGAGGGTTTCGTCGACACGCGGGTTGGCCCGGAGCTTGGCGGTCTCGGAGAAGTCCAGCTCAAGCTGCGCGCCCTCTTCGAGATTGGCCAGTGAGATGCCGATCAGCGTTATGCCGCGCTCGCGGATCTGGTCGAGTTCGGGCTCAAGCAACTCGCGAAGCGCAGCAAGGAACTCCTCGGTATTGGCGGTCGGCCGCGGCAATGTATGTGAGCGACTGATCCGTGTGAAATCGCCGAAGCGGATGCCGAGCACGACCGTCCGTGCCGCGCGTCCGGTCTTGCGAAGTCGCGGCGCGGCCTTCTCGACCAGCCCGGTCAAGAACTGATCCACCTCGTCTCTGCTGTATGGACGTTTCGGCACGGCGCGTTGCGCGCCGACGGACTTTCGGCGTGCGCGTTGTTGCACGCGCCGCGGGTCGCGCGCGTTGGCGAGATCCGTGAATCGGGCGGCTGCAGACTTTCCGACGATCGCCACCAGCCGTTCCTCGCCGTAGGCGGCGATATCGCCGATCGTGTGGATACCGCGAGCGCGAAGTTTTTCCGCGGTCACCGTGCCGACGCCCCACAGCCGCTCGATGTCCAGTGGATGCAGAAACTCCAGTTCTCGACCGGGCTCGACCACGTAGAGACCGTCGGGCTTGCCGAACGCGCTCGCGACTTTGGCGATGAATTTGACGTTTGCGACGCCTACCGTGATCGGCAGGCCGACGATCTCGCGAGTCTCTCGACGGATGCGCTCGGCCATCTCGCGGGGTGTGCCGGAGATGTGCTCCATTCCCGTGGCGTCGATGAATGCCTCGTCGACTGAAATCGCTTCGACGAGTGGTGAAATCTCCTCAAAGATCTTGAAGACCTCTTTGCTGGCCGCCGAATAGGCCTCCATCCGCGGCGGTACGACGATCGCGTCCGCACAGATTCTTTTTGCCTGTTTGACGCCCATTGGTGTCGAGACCCCGCGCGCCTTCGCTTCGTAGCTCGCGGCCAGTGCAACTCCGGTGCCGACGATCACGGGTTTGCCACGGAGTTCGGGATCGTCGCGTTGCTCAACCGACGCGTAGAACGCATCTAGATCGGCATGCAGGATCGTTGACTGAACACTCACAAACACATGTTCGCACTCGCCCGAGACGGCACGCCGGGCGCCGCATTCAGAGCAGGCTCTTGACTCCGCTGTAGATCGCTCCGCCGACCGTGAGCTCAAGAGTGATCCCGATGACGATCAGAGCGATTCCGCCAATCACGTATGCGATGTCTTCCATGATGACGCCGATCGACAAGATCACCACACCGAGGGCTGGAAGCGTGTCAAGACCAGAGAACGGCGGCGCTAGAAACGACCCGATCGTGCCCACGAGCACTGTGATCCCGAAGGCAACGTCGCTCCACCAGTGACCGAACAACGCGGTAAGTCTGGGCGCAGAATGACGCTCGATCTTGGTTGTGTAATCGATCAATCCGTCGATCAGCTTTGTGCTTCGCTCGCCGTCCAGCGCAGTCGCGCACCAGCGCTTCGGGAGCCACACCGTTCTGCGTCCAACGATCAGTTGCAGTGCCAGAAGCATCGCGAGGATTTCGAAAACACTGGTGATCCCACCCGTCGGGATCGGCAACGCCGGTAACCCGAGCAGCACAACGAACAGCAGCGCGAAACTCCTCAGGCCGACCGTGTCGAGCAATCCACCGAGCGTCTTTTCGCCCGGTTCCGCGCGCCAGTCCGCGAGCAGTTTTGAGGCCGGCTTGGACTGCATCTGATGAAACCTATCTGCGAACGAAGAGTTCACCGAACTGTTGTCGAAAACTGATGCGCCAGATCGTCAATCGGGCGATGATGAATTTTCTCGAATCCCTCCCCAAACCAGCGGCAGCGCGACCTGATCTAATCGGTGTTCGTGTCGAGCACGGACCGCATCCAAGAGATCGATCAGATCTGGCGCAGCGAATCGCCGCGACTTATGGCCGGGCTGGCGCGTTTTTGCCGCGGCGACATTGGTCTGGCAGAGGAGCTCGCCCAGGATGCCTTTGTGAGGGCGATCGAGACATGGCCCAAGCAGGGCATTCCGAGCACCCCCGGTGCGTGGTTGATGACCACGGCAAAGAATCTGGCTGTCGACCGAGCGCGACGCAAACAGTCGTTCGAAGGCAAGCGCGATGAGATCGGTCGTGAGATGCAGTCGCGCGGCGCATTTGCTGCTCCGCAAATCGATGCGGTTCTCGACACCGAGATCGAGGACGACGTGCTTCGTTTGATTTTCACGACCTGCCACCCCGCACTCTCGCGTGAGTCACAAGTGGCGCTGACGCTGCGCATGCTCGGCGGTCTGCGGACAGACGAGATCGCCCGCGCGTTTCTCACGTCTGACGCGACGGTTGGGCAACGAATCTCACGAGCCAAGAAAACGCTGGCCGTCAGCAACGTTCCTTTTGAGGTGCCGACTGGGGCCGAGCTTCCAGAGCGAATGGCAGCGGTTTTGGAGGTCATCTATTTGATCTTCAACGAGGGCTATTCGGCGACGGCCGGAGACGACTGGATTCGCAAGGACCTCTGCCACGATGCCATCCGACTGGCGGGTCTGCTGGTCGATCTGGTGCCCGACGAAGCAGAGGCACATGGCCTGCTGGCTTTGATGCAGCTTCAAGCCTCGCGGCTGGATGCAAGGTCGGATGAAAACGGCAATCCTGTGCTGCTGCTCGACCAAGACCGGGGACGCTGGGATCGTGTATTGATCGATTCCGGTACTGCCGAGCTGGCGCGGGCAATCGCGCTATCGCGAGGGTCCGGTCGCTACACGCTGCAGGCACAGATCGCCGCTTGTCATGCGACGGCCGCACGGCCCGAGGAGACGGACTGGGCGCGAATAGCCGAGACCTATTCCGCACTCGCCCTGATCGCGCCGTCGCCGGTGATCGAACTCAATCGCGCCGTCGCCGTTTCGATGACCGATGGACCGATGGCTGGGCTTGAGATTCTCGACGCGATTGCAGATTCCGATGAGCTGGCCACCTACCACTTGCTGCCCGCCGTTCGCGGTGATCTACTCGCGAAGGTCGGCGAAACCGCAGCCGCGCGCGAGCAGTTTCAGCGCGCGGCCAGGCTCACCCGAAACGAAAAGGAGCGAGCGATTCTGCTCGCGCGCGCCTCCGAATCACACTCCGACTAACGACGAATCCGACTCTCGCCCTTCTTGATCACGTCGAAGTACTTGACCGGCGCGAAACGCAGCATTGCCGCCAAGCCGACCGCATCGGGTCCGACCATGATGCGCGGCTTGTTCTTGTCGACTCCCGTCTGAATGATCTTTGCCGCCTTGCGAGGCGACGTGATCGTGACTTTCTCGAAATCTTTCTCAAGCACCGTGCGGTCGGTGTTACCGAGGTCGTCTTTGTGGAAGCGGGCGTTCTTGACGATGTTCGTCTTGATTCCACCGGGGTGAACCGTGCAGACGCGGATGTCGGTGTCGCGCAGCTCGTGACGAAGGGACTCGGTATAGCCGCGAACGGCATGCTTGGAGGCGCAGTACATGCTCTGGGCCGGCCAGCCGATCATGCCGAAGATGCTCGAGACATTGACGATCGCACCGTCACCCTGCTCAAGCAGGATCGGCAGGAATGCGCGTGTTCCGTGGACGACTCCCCAGAAGTTGACGTTCATCACCCAATCGTCGTCCTCGGTTGCCGCCTCTGCCGCGAGCTGGCTTACCGTGACGCCAGCGTTGTTGACGTACATACCGAATGGTGCCGGGGCCCAATCCTTGACGTCGCTGACGAAACTCATCGTCGCGATGCGGTCGCTGACGTCGAGTTTGCGCGCGAACACCTCACCGTCGAGTCCGTTCGCGGTCTCTTCCAATCCGACCTCGTCCCAGTCGCAGATCGCAACCGGGCAGCCCATGCCCGACATCCGCTCGGCGAGGGCGCGACCGATTCCAGAGCCGGCACCTGTGATCACGCAGGTGCGACCCGCGAGGAAGGGTTTGCTGGCCAAAATAATCTCCTTGTGGGGTGGTGTGAACGGGGTCGTACTGACACTGGCAGACGGTTGAACGGCGTTCAACTTACCATCGTTTGATGTAAATGAAAACCGAGATCAAATCGGTAAGCTGGACGCCTCGGCGAATCGCTGCACGCGTGCTGCCCGCAACTTCGCACCAATGCAAACGTCCCGAAGGGATTCAACAGATGAAACGCTCGGTAGTCATCCTCGCAACCGCAGTCGCCGTGCTCGCGATCTTCGCGGCGCCGTCAAGCGCGGCCAAGAAGGGCTTCAAGACTGGCACCTACAAGGCCAAGAGCAGCGCCGGAAAGTTCAAGTTCAAGATCTACAAGGGATCTTGCTACGTCAAACTCACCTCGCGCAAGCGCAGGGGATACTGCCTCTCGGGCAAGGGATTCATCCCGCAGGTCAATCTAGTCTGCCCCGACGTGCCGGATGGTCCCAACGACTACATGCGCAATCCGCTGATGCCCAATCAGGCGTGGCTGCCGAGGAGCGGAAAGCTCAATTGGGTCAATAAGGGTTTTCACAACGGTGATGAGGCGTACAAGTACGTGTTCAAGTTGAAGCTGAAGCGGAACGGGCGAGCCAGCGGCAGCTTTTCCGTGACCCAGGAAACCAGCTCTCTGAAGGTCAAGTCCACCTGCAAGAGCGCGACGTACCGCTTCTCCGCCAAGCGCTAGTAATTCAGCTCGGTATTGCCCTACCGCGACGCTCCACCAACTTCGCGAGTTGGTGGAGCGATGAGGTGACAGTATGCAATTCGTGTTGTGGTCAACGGCGAATACTGAGGCGGGCGTAGCCAGATTTGCTCGGGTTGGCGGTCTTGGACCCCTTGAATTCGGCCTTTGCGCGCCACTCGCCGATGCCTGGCGGCGTGAACGAAGTACTCATTCCGCCCCCGGATCCGGATCCGGTGTAGGTGTTGAAATACTGCCACCCATAGACCGGGTCCTTGCGTTCGAGCGTAATGATCAACTTGCCGCTTCCAGCAGGCGTTACGGTCGCGCCCAATCGGACCGAGGCACCCTCGGAGACGAGCTTGTTCTTGCTGCCGTTGAAGCCGATCGACGTCTTGGTGATCGTACGAACGGTTCGCTTGAGCGTGTAACTGCCACGAGCGCCAAAACTCGCGAAAACCAGCGCGAAGTAGGTACCCGGCTTAAGTTTGCGAGATATCGCACCATCGCAACTGCAGGCCAGTCGACGACCGCCGACGCTGAGTAGGACGACTTCGAAATCAGCGCGCGACGCAACCCGCAACCCGACGAACGCCGTGCGATTCAAGTCCCAGTTGTATAGGTCCTCACCGTCCAGTCGTCTGCCATTCAGCGAGCCACGCTTGGTGAGGCCCGACCAAAACAAGCCCGGACCGGTGTCGTCGCGCTGCGCCCTGCCAACCTGAAGGCGATATCGCTGCGATGACAACGAATTCGTCGCGCTTTCGACGAAGATCGAGTAGCGACCACCCTTACCGCGACCCGGCGTGAACAAGGTGTAGCCGTCGCCGCAACTGAGTCGCCGAACCGGTGGACCCTCGTCGGGCGAATCGCCGGACTTATAGAGCCCGCCCCGCAGACACGCGACGTCCGAGCTGTTACTCGCGAGATTGATGCGGTACGTCTTGCCCGCGGTGAGTCGAATCGACCAAGCATCGCTTGGATTGCTCGTGAGGTTCACACTGCTTGAGATGCCGCGGCTCGGCAAGCGCTTGCCCGGTGGACGGGCGGGCTCGGCCGCCTTGAGTAGATTCAGCGTGAAGTTTCCCGCGACTGAATTGCTCCGACCGGCCACTCGGATCAGATAATCGGTGCCCCGCGACGTCTTTAAACTGAGCACGCCGAAGCCGGCTGAGTTCGTGCTGTCGCAAGCCCGTAACGTCGTCTGCGATCGACGTACGGCGAAGACCTCAACCACTGCGTCGAGATCGCCGTTGGCGACAAGCGACAGTGCGACCAAGCCTCCGTTGCCAGAGAAGCGGTACCAAACGGAACCCTTGCTCGTCGCACAGTTTGATCGCGGCTCGCCCTGTTCGTCGGTGGCCTCGACCGTCGTGCCTGAAACACGCTGGGGCACCGAGATTGCGCGGGCTGATTCGCGATTATCGTTCGAAGGTGGATTGGCAGTTGCAGCTGCGGGAACCGCAAGCAGCGTCGTGAGCAGGACCATAGTGAGAAACGCGTGAAAGGAACGGCGAGGTATGAGCATCGCGCAAAACTAGTCTCGTGCTCGGACGTCCCCGTCATGGGTACACGTGCATGGGACGAATACGGCGCGATCAGTCGATCAGGCGACGCTGCATCAGCACGCATGCAAGACGCCAGAGCGCGGTCGAGAAGGCAACCAGTCCGCAGAACCGGAGGATGTCGACCGTCTGAAAACCGAAGGCAGCACCGCGCACCAACTCGACCAATTGGTAGAGCGGATTGAGTTGCGCGACGACCTGAAAACCCTCGGGCAGTTGATCGATCGGGAAGAACGTCCCCGCGACCAGGAACAGCGGCGTGATCGCAAGCGTGGTGACGTAGTTGAACTGGTCGATCTTTTCGGCCTTGGCCGCGACCGACACGCCGAAACCGGCGAAGCCGACGGCCGTGACCATGCAGAAGATCGGCACGAGCAACATGCCCAGCTTTGGGTCGAGTCCGAAAAAGATGATCGTGACCAGGAGAGGAAACGTGCCGTAAAACCCTGAGCGCAGGCCGATCCAGAGAACTTCCGCGGTGACCAGTTCTTCGGTGTCGACGGGCGTGGCGAGGATCGCGTCGTAGGTGCGCTGAAAATGGTGCTTGACGAAGGTGCCGAACATCGCCGGCAGCGCGCTGCTGAAGATCACTGCCGTCGCAACCATTCCCGTGCCGACGAACTCCACATAAGGAATGCTGCCGACGTCGCCAACCAGCGTCGAACCGAGGCCGAGACCGAACGCGAGCAAATAGATCGTTGGTTCGAGCACGCTGCTGAACGTCGTGCCCTTCCAAAACGTTCGAAAGTTGGCAACCTCGCGACTCATCACGGCGGAAATCGCCCGCGGCTCGAAGCGACGCAATTTCGCCGTCTCGACCGCCACTGCTTCGGAATCCGCGCTCATTCGGCATCCTCTCCAGTCAGTTTGACGAATACGTCTTCGAGCGACGCTGCGCGCTCGACGGCATGATCCGGGATCAGGTGGCGCGGGGCCTGCTCTGCGTCGAGCACGGCGATCGCGGGGCCGGCGGCGCGCACCGAGACTCCCTCGAGCTCGAGCTGTTCGCGGTGCGCATCAAGCTCGTGCGGTGGCCCGTAGATCTCCACCGTGCGGGTGCCCGCATGCTCGCGGATGAGGTCGCCCGGTTTGCCGCGGGCGATCACCTTGCCCGCGTTCACCACGGCAACCTCGTCGGCAAGCCGCTCGGCCTCTTCGATGTAATGCGTCGACATCAGGATCGTCGCACCCGCGCTGCGCAGCCCATCGATCAACGTCCAAAGTTGTGTGCGAATCTGGGGGTCGAGCCCCACGGTCGGCTCATCGAGCAGCACCAGTTCGGGATCATGCACCAGGCCACGGGCGAGCAGCAGCCGTCGGCGCATACCGCCGGAGAGCTCCATCACCTTGGCCTTGCGTCGATCGGTGAGTCGCGCGATCTCGAGCGAGCGGTTGACGGCGGCCGGAACGTCGGGTGCGCGGTACAGACGCGCAAAAACAGCGAGGTTGTCCTCGACCGTGACGTCTACGTCGAGATTGTCGAGCTGTGGAACCACTCCCATACGCGCGCGAGCCTGCTTGGACTGCTTGGGAAGGTCGAGGCCGAGCACCTTGATCTTGCCTGAGTCGGCGATCGATTGACCGGTCAACAAACGCATCGTCGTCGACTTGCCGGCACCATTCGGGCCAAGCAGTCCGAGGCAGATTCCCTTCGGCACGTCGAGGGTCAGGCCGTCGACGGCTGTAATCTCGCCGAAGCGTTTGACCACGTTGCTCAGCTCGATTGCAGGCATCGGTGGATTGAAGCAGGCGCGCCGTTCCACAGATAAGTAACTATTGAGTCACTTACGACTAAAATGAGACCGATGGCCTTCAGTGCACCCCCCACGCCAAAGGGCGCTCGACAAGCCCAAGAAATCCTCGACGCCGCGCTGCGATGCCTCGGTCGCGACGGCTTTTCGGCTACATCGCTCTCGCGCGTCGCCGATGAGGCAGGCGTAAGCAAGCGGATGGTGCTCTACTACTTCGATTCCCGCGAGGCCCTGTTCGACCAGCTGGCGGAGTCGATCGGCGAGCGCTTGATCACTGCGTTGGACGATGCGATCGACGGGCTCGAGGACCCGGCCGAAGCGGTCACCGCTGGTTTCAGCGAAATGTGGACGGCCATCACCGCCGATCGAGCGCTGCTCGTCGCGCTGTTCGGCGTTACGACCGAGGCCGTAACCGACGCTCGACTCGATCGCACCGTCTCGAACTTCAAGGATCGTTTTCGCGATCTGCTGCGCAAGCAACTGGACCTAGCCCGAGCGAACGGCCGCCGCATCACCGTCGATGACGACATCGCTGTGACCGCCGTGCTTGCCGGCTTTCTCGGCCTGGCACTCGAATGGCTCGAACGCGGCGACACGCCGGAGCTTGAGAAGACGATCGGCGCGTTTCAGGCGATGCTCACCTCGCTGGCACCACCCGCCTGATCCACTTTTTTCTCGCGGTAAGCTTTGTGTGATCGAAGTCACGGTCGTTTTTTGTACCGATCGGTACGCTTGCGCCCATGAACGTGCCGATTGGTGAACTATCTCTCGCCGCGGCTGCGGCAGTTGAGACTGCGCCCGCAGCCGGGGCCGAAATCAGGCAGATCGTCATCGGCGGTCTTGCGACAAGCATCTGGATGGCGATCTTCGTCGTCCTCGGGCTGCGGCATCGCGCCGGTTCGACTGACCTCTTGGATCGAGCCGATGCGACGGTCCGGCGGCGGACCGGCCTTCCGGGATGGTCCGTCATCCCGTACGCGGTTGCCGTGGTCGCACTGGCGATCGCTGGCGTCGGCTTCGTTTGGGACGTTGCGCTGCACCTGGACAGCGGCCGCGACGCCGGGCCATTTGCCAACCCGTCCCACTACCTACTGATCGTCGGCGTCGTGCTGTTCGTCACCGCGGGCTGGCTGGCAGTGGTGATGCCGAAGGGCGATTCAGTGGGGCCGTCATCGGTGCGACTTGGCCACGAGTGGTTCGCCCCGGCCGGCGGTGTCGCGATGCTTGCATGCGGCACGATGGCGATGACCGGTTTCGTCGCCGACGATGTTTGGCACCGCCTGTTCGGTCAGGACGTGACGTTGTGGGGGCCGACACACCTGATGATGATCACCGGCGGGCTGCTTGTGCTCTTTTGCTCGTTCGTGTTGATGCGCGAAGGCATGCGCAGCGTGCGGCCGCCGCGCACTCGCGCCCAGCGCCGCGCCGACGCTCGAACCGGCGCCAACGCGAAGGGCACCTTCGCATGGGTGAGTACAGCATTGCTGCTGGGCGGTGCATTGACAGGGATGACGCTCGCGTACCAGCAGGAATTCAGCTATGGATTCCCGCAGTTTCGTCTGCTCTTTCACCCCGTCCTGATCGCATTTTCTGCGGCATTGGTGCTGACCGCGGCGCGCACGCTCTATGGCCGTGGCGGCGCATTGATTGCGATGGCCGGTTCGGTCGCGCTCAGCGGACTGCTCAGCCTGATTGTGGCCCAGGGCTTCGGCGAGTTGACGCTGCACTTTCCGCTCTACTTCGCCGAAGCGGTGATGGTCGAACTTGCCGCCTTGGTCGCCCTGCGTCGTGGTCGCTACAAATTTGCAGCCCTCGCCGGCGTGCTCGTCGGCAGTGTGGGGATGCTCGCCGAATACGGCTGGTCACAGATTTGGATGCCGATCGCCTGGCCGGCGCAGATTCTGCCGGAGGCGGCGGCGCTTGCGATCGTGGTCGGAGTCTGCGGCGCGATCGTCGGCACCTTCTTCGGCACGACATTGACGGCCGACCCGGGCAGCGCAGTGCTTGGCCGCCGAGTTGGCGCGGCGCCGATCGGCGCGCTCGCAGTATTCGCCGTCGTGGCGATCGGCCTGCTTCCGACCAGTGCCCCGGCGGGCATGACGGCAAAGGTCACGCTGACCGAGGTCACCGCCGCCCCGCAACGCACAGTCAACGCGACGATTGCCTACAGCGACAGGACCTATGGCGACAAAGCCGACTGGATCCACGGCTTCGCCTGGCAGGGCGACGCGATTGCCCAAGTCGACGAACTTCAGAAGGTTGCTCCCGGCGTGTGGCGCACGACGGAGCCGCTGCCGGTTTACGGAACCTGGAAGGCCGCCTTCAGAGTGCACCGCGGGTCGATGATGGCCAGCGTGCCGCTGTATCTGCCTGCCGACAGTGCACTCGGCGTCCCCGCGACGCTGGCACCCGCCGAGTTCGAGCGCAGCGTTATCGCCGACCGCACGATGATGCAGCGAGAACGTCGCACGGACGTTCCCGGGTGGCTGTTCGCATTTGGCAGCGCGCTGGTGGCGCTGATGACCTTTTCGCTCGTGTTGCTGCTCGGCTGGGCACTATTGAGGGTGGCGCGCGGTGCCGGGCTGGGCTCCGAGCAGCAGGGGTCAACCGGTATTGCGAAGCGGCGCGCGCGTGCAACTCAGTGGCGGCCTCACGCTCGCTCGCTGTGACGACATCCGTCAGCGCATCGGTGAGCAGCGCTCTATTCGGCGAGATCTTGCCGCATGCCCTGTCCATGCGGCGTGCTGCATGGACAGGGCATGCGGCGCAAAAGGCCTTGTCCATCGGGATCTTGGGGCTGCCGGACTTGGACGGCGATCGGCAAGGCTGAGTAATCGTCCGTCACGCCAGGCGGCGAGCAACCTCCTCGCGCACGAGCGGCGCGACCTCGGTGCCGAACAGTTCGATCGACTTCAGCGCCTCGGCATGCGGCATCGGTCCAATGCTGCTCTGGCCAAGGAATCGCGTGTTGCCGAATAGCTCGTGTTCGCGCAGGATCTTTGCCGCGATCTCTTCGGGGTGGCCGATCCATGGAACGCCGTCTCCTTGGATGCGCTGGTCGAAACTCTCGCGGGTCATCGGTGGCCAGCCTCGCTCCCTACCGATCTGCGTGAAGCCGGGTGACATGTAATCGAAGTAGTCGTCCACCGCAGTGGATGACTTGCTCACGAACACGTGCGAGTTGAGCCCCAACTGAAACTCTTGGTGGCCGCCCTTTTCCAAAGCCTGCCGATAGAGATCGACGAATGGCACGAAGCGATCTGGAGTTCCACCGATGATCGCGATCGTCAGCGGCAGACCGAGCAGACCGGCGCGAACGACTGATTGCGGCGTGCCGCCAACCGCGATCCACACCGGCAATGGGTTCTGCACAGGTCGTGGGTACACGCCGCGATCGTCAATTGCCGCTCGGTGTCCGCCCGGCCAGGTGACCTTTTCGTGCGCGCGAACGTTCAACAGCAGTTCGAGCGACTCGGCGAACAGTTCGTCGTAGTCGTCGAGATTCTGACCGAACAGTGGGAACGTCTCGGTGAACGAGCCACGCCCGGCCATGATCTCGGCGCGACCACCGGATATCAGGTCGAGCGTTGCGAACTCCTCGAACACGCGCACCGGATCGGCGCTGCTGAGCACGGTGACCGCACTGGTGAGACGAATCTGCTTCGTGCGAGCTGCGATCGCAGCAAGCGCGACCGTTGGCGCTGAAACCGCGAAGTCCGGCCGATGGTGCTCGCCGAGACCGAACACGTCGAGTCCAACTTCGTCGGCGAGTTCGGCCTCCTCCAGCAGATTCTTCAATCGCTGCTCCGGAGTGAACGCCTGGCCGCCGCTGTAGTCGGATCCGGTATCGGCAAACGTGACTACTCCGAGTTCAAACTGGTTGTCAGATTCGACGCTCATCGCGCCGATGCTACTACAAGCGGACGACAGTCCGTTTATCAATATCGATTAGCTTCTTCGGCATGCCCGCAGAAGCAGTGATCTTTGACATGGACGGCGTGATTGTCGAGTCCGAGGCGCTCTGGGACGAAGCTCGTGAGCAGCTCGTCAAACAAACCGGCGGACGCTGGGGGGCCGGCGCGCAGCGCGCAATGATGGGCATGGCGTCCAACGAATGGTCCGCTTACGTGCGCGACGAGCTGGAGGTGCCGCTTTCCGCCGAACAGATCAACGATCGCGTCGTCGCCCAATTGATCGATCTGTATCGCGAGCGTATTCCGCTGATCGACGGTGCGGTCGACGCCGTTCTCCGAGCAGCCGAACGCTGGCCGCTGGCCATTGCCTCGTCTTCCAACCGCGAATTGATCGATCTCGTCGTTGATCTGGCCGGTGTTGCGGACGCGTTCGCGGTAACCGTTTCTTCAGAGGAAGTCGGCCGCGGTAAACCTTCACCGGATGTCTTTCTCGCTGCTGCCGAGCGGCTCGGCTCGGATCCCGGGAACTGCGTCGTGATCGAGGATTCAGGCAACGGTGTGCGCGCTGCCGTCGCAGCCGGGATGCGAGTGATCGCTGTGCCGAACCGCGAATTTCCCCCGGCGCCGGAGGCCATCGACCTGGCGCACGTAGTTGTCGATAGCGTCACGGAAATCACCAATCAACTGATTGAGACGACGGGCGCATGAAGGAACTTCTGTTCTACGAGCGTCCGGCCGACGGCACTGCGATCGGTCAATTGATTCTCCACCACGGGCGCGGGTCGCACGAGGGCGACCTGCTGCCGATTGCCGACGCGATCGATCCCCAGCATCGCCTGCACGTTGTTGCGCCGCGCGCGCCGCTGGAGCTCCCCGGCTCGCCGGGCTTTCACTGGTATCTCGTTCCGCGTGTCGGGTTCCCCGACAAGGCAACTTTTCACGCGTCGCGCGAAGCGCTCGCCGCGTTCCACGACGCGGCGTTCGCGCGGACGGGCATCCCCGCGAGCAGAACGGTGCTCGGTGGTTTCTCGATGGGTGCGGTGATGAGTTATGCGCTTGCACTTTCCAGCGATCGCCCCGTTCCGGCCGGCGTTCTGGCACTTTCCGGATTCATCCCGACGCTCGATGACTGGCAACCGAGCTTCATGGATCGACGATCACTGCGGATGTTCGTCTCTCATGGCGCAGAGGATCCGGTTATCTCGGTCGACTTTGCGCACAGCGCACGAGAACAGGTCACGGAAGCAGGCTTGCCGCTGGAGTATCTGGAGTTCGACGGCGGCCATTGGATCGACTCGCAGCAGATCGCGCCGGCGACGAGTTGGCTGACAGCGACAATCGACGCTGCTGCGACCGGTATCGATCTGTGAGCTCACCGCTGATCAGCGTGCTCGATCAGTCGCCGGTATCGGAGGGCATGATCGCCGGCGACGCCCTGCACAACACGCTCGATCTCGCACAAGCTGCCGACCACCTTGGATTTTATCGCTACTGGTTGGCCGAACATCATGGCCTCTCGCTCTCGGGGCCCAGCCCGGAGGTTCTGGCCGGACCGGTCGCTGCCGCCACAGAGAAGATTCGCGTCGGCAGCGGCGGTGTGATGCTTCCCCACTACTCCCCATTCAAGGTCGCCGAGAACTTCAGTTTGCTTGCGGGGTTATATCCCGGCCGGATCGATCTCGCGATCGGTCGGGCGTCGGGCACCGACCCGATCACGACATTCGCGCTGCAACGCGATCGCCGGCAGGCAGCTCCCGGTGATTTCCCGCAGCAGTTACTTGAACTGCTCGCCTACTTCCGCAAACAGCTGCCAGAGGATCATCCCTTCTGGCGCCTCCAGAGCAGCCTGCCAGGTGGCGACCAGCAGCCAGAGTGCTGGCTGCTCGGATCTTCGGCCCAGAGCGCGATCTGGGCCAAGGAGATCGGGTTGCGCTACGCCTTCGCCGACTTCATCAACAGTGAGGGCGCAGAAATCACCCGCAGCTACCGCAACGGGTTCGAAGCGAGCGCCGATCTCGATGCCCCGCATTCGATGGTGGGCCTATGGGTGATGTGCGCGCCGACGACCGAAGAGGCGCGCGAGCTCGCCGCGTCGATTCAGATGTCTATGTTGATGCTGCGGCGGGGAACACCGATCAAGGTTCCACCCGTGGCCGAGGCAGTCGATTTTCTGCGCGCTGAAGGCCGCGAACCCGGGGTGAGCCGTCGACGGCGGATGATCGTCGGCGACCCGGCCGTGGTGCGAGAAGGCATCGAGCGGGCAATCGAGGAGTACCGCGCCGACGAGGCGATCGTCGTGACTATCGCCCACGATCACGACGCACGCAAGCGCTCGTACGAACTGATCGCCAAAGAGTTCGGACTCAGCAGCCGCTAATACTCGGCGCGCTGCACGCGCCCGAGTGATGCGCCGACGAGCGCTACCAACCAGACGATCAGGATCACTATCGACGTGCCGAGTGAAAGCGTTTCGTCGGCACCGGTGGTGGCCTCACGCTCGATCACGACACTGGCGACGATCGGGAAAAATCCATTGGCGAGATCCCGTGAAACGAATTCATAAATCAGACCGGCGATCAGCAAGCCGGCAAAGTTGAGTACCACGGCGACGGCGATCGCCACTCCGTTGGACTTCAGGAACATGCCGATCGCGAGGCTGAGAATGCCATATAGCAATCCGGACATCAGCGGCGAATAGAAGAGGTCGAAAACCTCCGTGCCGCTAGGAGCGACTCCGCCGGCAATCGACGACGCGAGCAACGTCAGACCGATCGCCGGAAGCGCGATCAGCGTGACGGTCACCGGCAGAGCCAACACCCGAACGATCACAAGCTGCCAGCGCGGCCGTCCGGTCAACACCAAATACCGCATGGTGCCTTCGGCGACGTCGTAAGAACCAGCCGTGGCGCCAACGACGATCGCCGCCAGAATCACCGCGAACGTGATCAGCCCGGTCCCGCTCTCGACAGCGACATCGCCAGTGGACGTGCTCGACACGATCGCCCAGATCAGCACGCCGAGTCCGAACAATCCAACCCACACCATCGAGCCGTAGAACGACCCCTTTCGACCGATCTGGCGTTTGAATTCCGCTGGCAGCAGATCGATCACAGCGACACCTCGCCGTCAGTCAGGTCGAGGAAACGCTGCTCGAGCGTTTCGTGGATTGGATACAACGAGAAGACCGGCAGGTTGTTGTCGTAGAGCGCCTTGCCCACGAACTTCAAGAGGTCGTCGCTGACCTGTTCGACTTCGATCGTCAAACCGCCGTGTTCGTCGGCCGTCACCAGTCCGATGCCGGGCGATCCATCGATGTGCTTCGCCGCCGTTTCTGCATCGCTGGTACGCGCGTAGATCTTCTGCTTTCCGGCGTTGACCAACTCGTCAACACTGCCGAAAGCGACCATCTTTCCGTGCTGGATGATCGCGACGTCGTCGGCCATCTTCTGAACCTCGCCGAGAATGTGGGACGAGATGAAGACGCTGCGACCTTCGTCGACAAACTCGCGGATCAGGTCGCGAAACTCGGCGAGACCGGCTGGGTCCAACCCGTTGGTCGGCTCATCGAGAATCAGCAGTTTGGGGTCGTTGAGCAGTGCGCGCGCCACGCCGAGGCGCTGGCGCATGCCCAGTGAATACGTCTTGACAGTGTCATCGGCGCGCTCGATCAAACCAACGCGGTCGAGACAGTGGTCGATCCGCGCCGCCGCCTCGGGCCCGTAGTGCTTGGCCCAGACCTGAAGGTTCGCGCGCCCTGTCAGGTACGGATAGAAACGTGGTTCCTCGACGATCCCCCCGACATTTGCCAAGGCGTCGGCAGTCTGCGCCGGAACGTTGTATCCGCAGACTTCGATCGTGCCTGCATTCGATCGCGCAAGTCCGAGCATCATCCGGATCAGCGTGGTTTTACCGCAGCCGTTCGGACCGAGCCACGCGAAGCAACGCCCGGCGGGGACGTCTACGGTCACATCGTCAACCGCGGTGAGCGATCCGAAGCGTTTGCTCACTCCGTTCAGCCGAATAACGTGGTCAGTCATGGTCGTGCTTGGGTTCGTCGGCTGCGATGCATCGCGGCATCCTATGTGCCCCACGCGACGGCGCGTCCGTGCAATTGGCGCGATTTGGCGCGCGAGCGGCAACAATCCCTTCGATGGATTCTCACCCGCCCTACACGGAGAACATCGGTCAGCTGTCTGACGACCAGTTCGACGAACTGGTTGATTTCAGTGAGGAACTCGCAAAGTCGCACGGAACCGACGTAAGCAGCGACGCCTTCGACCATCTCGTCCAGGACGCGATCGACCGGCTGCCAGAGGATTTCCAGGCCGTGCTCGAGGCCGTGCCGGTCGTCGTATCCGACCTCGGCAGGCAGCACGGAGCGTATGGCCTCTACCAGGGCGACACGATCGCCCGCGACAACTTTCCCGATCGCATCGTGATCTTCCGCGACACGTTGCTGCGGGATTTCGGCCATGACACGGTTCGTCTCACTGAGCAGGTCGAGCGCACCGTGCGACACGAGATCGCCCACCATCTCGGCTGGGACGAAACAGGCGTACGCAACCTCGGTCTTTGACCGCCGACTCGGCCCTACGAGCGCTTGCGACGGACGGAGTTCAGACCATCGCGCGCGAGCGCGTGACCGATCGCTTCCCACCCCGAGAGTGTGCGACGCGGATTCTTGCCGGCACCCATTCGGCGAAGCTGGATGTTGCTCCACCAGAGGTCTGCTGGCGGGTCCAATCGTTTGACGCCAGTACGAATCGGCTTGAGTTTGCTGACTGTACCGTCGTTCGCGATCAGTCGCTTCGGCAAATCCGGCTCAAGACACACGGGCCGCGCGATGCCGATCACATCGATGCCCTCGCGCAACGCGCCAGTCATCGCCGTGGCCGATCGCAATCCACCGGTGACCATCAACGGCATTCTCGTGACCAGTTTGGCTCGCTCAGCGAATTCAAGAAAGTACGCCTCGCGTGCACGCGAGCTTTCCGACTGCGACGACCGCTGCGACCCGACCATCGCCGGTCGTTCATAGGTGCCGCCGCTGATTTCGAGTAGATCGACTCCGCCTTCGCCGAGTTGTTCAATGACCGCCAGCGATTCGTCCTCGGTGAAGCCGCCACGTTGAAAGTCCGTTGAGTTGAGCTTGACGGCAAGGATGCGCTCGGGGCCGATCGCTTCGCGGACAGCGCGCGCGATCTCAATGGCGAACCGACGACGACGCTCGGGGTCGCCGCCCCATTCGTCGTCACGCTGGTTGACGCTCGGCGACAGGAACTGCGAAATCAGATAGCCATGAGCGCCGTGCAACTGAACGCCGTCGAATCCCGCGCGCGTCACGATCTCGGCGCTGGTCGCAAACCGCTGGATGATCGTCTCGATCTCTTCGCCGGTCAGCGCCCGCGGCTTGACGAACGGAGTGCCGGGAATCTTCACCCTGACCGCGCTCGGCGCGACAATCTCGGAGGCGATAGCCGGCAATGTCTGACGGCCCGGATGATTGAGCTGAACGATTGCCGGTGAGCCGCCTGACTTGGCGGCGTCAGCCCACTGGGCCAGGCCATCGAAATCGCGATCGTCCTCGACGACGACGTTCAGCGGTTCGCCGACTGCGCGGCGGTCGACCATCACGTTCCCGGTGATCTGCAGTCCAAGTCCTCCGTCGGCCCATCGGCGATAGAGGCGGTTGAGTTCAGGCGTCGGCGCGTTCGCTCGCGAGCCGAGTTGCTCGCTCATCGCGCTCTTCGCGAGCCGGTTCGTCAGCGTCACCCCGCATGCAAGCGTCAACGGATCGGCCAATGATGCGGTCGGCGGGGCCTCTATGACCGGTACCGAATTCTCACCCATGCGGGCGAGAGTAACACGAAATCATGTAACGGTCGCCGAGGCTCGACGACTGCTTGGATCAGGCTGGCTTGACCTTCACGGCGTCTTCGAGATCGGCCGTGCTGAACGGACCGATCGTCTGATTCTCTGCGACGTAGTGGTAAAGCGCAACGCCGAACACGCCTCGAACCGCGCCGCTTACAACCACCGAAACCAGCACGACGATCAGGCCGCCGACCAGCAGACCGCCACCGGCGATTGCCGCTGCCGCGCTACCGGTGACGAGGATGTACCCACCGGCCGCCGCAATCACCGCGCCGAGAATGAAGAACATCGCGGTTATCAGTCCGATCGCGATGTTTCCGGTGATCTGCTGGCCCCATCGGTCCTTGAAAAGTGAAGATGACCGCTTGATCGCAGCGAACGGCCCGATCCCCTCGAATGCCAATACCGGAATCACGAGGAACGTGATCAGTGACCAGATCGCCGCGCCGATACCGGCCGCGATCTGGCCGGCGAGGCCGCCGCGGTCGCGAAGGATCGCGAAGAACAGAGAGACGAGCCCGGCAACCAGAGCCCATGCTGCGATCACGCCAAGGCGCGTTTTGGCGACTGCGATGCCATAAGACGTGTCGGCTTCCTCGCCCTGAAACGATCGGTCCGCGGCAGCCGCAAGCGCAACGTTGAAGAAGATCACCGAGAATGACGCAAGGTAAAGGGCGAGCAGGCCGAGTGCGCCGCCGCCGACCTGTTGTGCGGTCGTCGGCTCCTCTGACGCACCAAGCAGATAGGCCGCAGGCGCACCGAATACAACCAACGCAACAAACGCGAGCAGTCCGCCGTAAATCGGCAATCTCAGCAAGCTCGGGTTGGCGCGCACAACGCCCCAAGCCTTCTTGGTCAGTTCCCAGCCCTTACGAATTCGTCCCATAGCGGGCGATCATACAGTCGGCTTCGGCTTGAAGTATCAGTGATTGGACGAATCGCCGAGCGCCTGCGCGATGAAGGGCGCGAGCAGCGCAACCACGTGGTCGGCCGACCGGGCCGGCGAGGTTCCGGGAAGGCTGGCGTGGCTAATCGCCATCCTCACCAGGCCTTCGGCGAGCGTCCTTGCGTCAGCTTCGTCCGCATCGGTCCAGATCGAGCTGATCTTCAGCGTCAAGCGGTACGTCGCCAGCTCGAGCACAGGACCACCACGCGTGGTGAACAGCGACAGCAGTTCGTCGGCTCCGGGGTCGCGTACGACGATGTGCCGCACCATCGGATTGTTCTCTGCTGCGTCGAGGAAAACGATGAAACCCTCGCGCAAGGCTTGAAGCGGGTCGGACGGGTCGTCGCCGATCGCATCCTCGACCGTCGTGAGGAATCGGTCGGCCTCGCGCAGCGCGTAATGCTGGGCAAACTCGTCGCGCGAACCGAATTCGTTGTAGAGCGTCTGTCGACTGACGCCCGCGCGCGACGCGATCGCCGCCATCGAGATCTCGCTCCACGGCGCGTCTGCCATCAGCTCTGCTGCGGCGTCGAGCAGACTCTCGCGCAGCAGGTCGCGCGCCGCCTGCTGGTACGGGCGCCTGTTCGTCGAGACGGTCGAGGCGGGTGCCGATGCTTCCATGGGCCTAATTATCGCCCGCTAGCCGACCTGTTCGAAGTCGATCTTGTCACGCACACCACAGTCCGGGCAGTTCCAATCGTCAGGGACGTCGTCCCACTTGGTGCCGGCCGGAAAGCCTTCACGCGGATTGCCCTCTTCTTCGTCGTAGGTGTATTCACAGACTGGACACTTGTACTTGGCCATTCTCGTCACGCTCCTGCGGTTGCCGCTTTGCCGGGGCCGGAATTGCCGCTGCCGGAGCTGCCGCTTCCCGATCCAAACTTCGAGATCACTTTGTCCCGCTTACGGGGCAGGATATTTGCGCGCGTGATGTCTCCGTTGTAGTGCTCGATCACGCGGTGATCCATCGTCCGTCGCCAGAGTGGCGGTACGAGCGCTACGACGATCATCGTCGCGTAACCACTCGGCAGGTTCGGTGCCTGTTCGAAATGGCGCAGTGCTTGATAGCGCCGCGTCGGATGGGCGTGGTGGTCGCTGTGACGCTGCAAGTGATAGAGAAAAACGTTCGAGGCAACGTTGTTGCTGTTCCAACTGTGCGAGGGCTGGCAACGTTCGTAGCGCTCGTCATCCTTCTTCTGCCGGAGCAGGCCATAGTGCTCGAGATAGTTGACGACCTCGAGCAACGAAAAGCCCATCACTGCCTGGAGTATCAAGTAGGGCAGCACCACCCACCCGAATACCGCGACAAGCGCGACGAACAACGCAACCGACATCATCCAAGCGTTCACGAGATCGTTCTGCAGCGACCAGAATGATTTGCCCAGGCGGTCCAACCGCTTCTTCTCAATCTCGATCGCGGATGTAAGGCTGCCGTAAACGGTGCGCGGCCAAAACTCGTAGAAGCTCTCGCCGAAGCGGGACGATGCGGGGTCTTCGGGAGTTGAAACGCGAACGTGGTGCCCGCGGTTGTGCTCGATGAAGAAATGGCCATAAAAGGTCTGGGCCAGCGCGACCTTGCTCATCCGCCTCTCGACCTTTTCGCGCTTATGCCCGAGCTCATGCGCGGTGTTGATCGCGATGCCCGAGACGGTTCCGATCGTCAGCGCCAAGCCAACCGATTCGAGCGTCGAAAGACCGCCATAGGCCCACTGGTAACACGCGAAAATGAGTCCGGCGTACTGGATCGGGATGTAGGCGTAAACGACGTAGCGGTAGTACTTGTCAGCCTCGAGCCAGGCGAGCACGCTGTCTGGCGGGTTGTCGGTATCGACACCGATCAGCCAGTCGAGGATCGGGAACACCCCGAAAACGACCAGCGGTCCCGCGAACCAAAGCGCCGTGACGCCGGTCAGTTCGACGGCACCCCAGGCAAGGAATGGCGAGAGTGGGACGATCAGGCCAAGCAACCATGCGTAGCGCTTGGGGTCGTGCCACGTCTCTGGCGGGTTGAGCTCGACGGGATTGTCGTCGTGCTCGTGGTCGTGGTGCGGGGCTGGCGGAAACTCTGCGCCGGCGTCGGTCGTTGTTGCGCTGCTGGACACGGTCGAAATTCCTCTCGCGGTTACGTGTACTGATGCTGAGTAACTGGATGTAAGTTGATGCGCGCGGACGAACACCGAAACGAGATCGGTTTACAGATGACTCTCTATCGTCCGCAAGTTTTACAACATAGCATGTTTTGTAAAGTTGCGCAACTCCGACTTTTACCGACGCTTTTTCTTTGTCAGCAGCTAGATTCCGGCCATGGAAAGCGCGACCCGAATCCGCCGACTCGGCATCGTCAACGTCTTCATCGTCGATGAAGACGATGGGCTGACCGTCGTTGACACGGCAATCCGCGGTTCACACAAGTCGATCCTTCGCCATGCGGCGCTCGCGAGCAAACCGATCGAGCGCATCCTGCTCACTCACGCACACGATGACCACGTAGGCGCACTCGATGCACTTGCGGCCGCCGTGCCCGACGCCCAGGTGGTCGCAACGTCCCGCGATGCGCGGCTGATGGCCGGCGATCTGTCACTCGACGAGGACGAGCCTCAGACCAAACTTCGCGGCGGGCTGAGCGGTACCGAGACCGTGCCGACGCGATTGGTGGGGGATGGCGAACACGTCGGCAGCCTTCGCGTGATCGCGACTCCCGGTCATACGCCCGGTCACATCGCGTTGCTGGATGAACGCGATGGAACGCTCTATTGCGGTGACGTGTTTTCGACGCTTGGGGGCATGGCGACAACGGCGCAGGTCAATCCGTTATTTCCCTTACCGGCGATGGCGACGTGGCATCGACCGACGGTGATCGAGTCCGCGAAAAAGCTCGTCGAACTCGCTCCCGAACGGCTCGCTCCCGGTCACGGACGAGTGGTTGAGCGGCCCGTCCCTGATATGCGCACGATGATCGCGAAGGCCGAGAAGAAGCTCGCAGGCAAATAGCCGATTTCGGCGGCGGCAAAGAAAATGCGCCGCCGGCAGAGCCGACGACGCATTCAACTTTTCGATCTGTACTGCGTTTTCTGCGTGAAGTGAAGAAGTACGGGCTAGGCAACTGCCTGGCGATCGCGCTCTTCTTCGGTGGCGCCTGCGAGCGGTGACTCGGCGCGGGCGGCGACTGCCGCTGCGTCCTCGTCTTCACTGGTGGTTACTGGCTCGCTTGTGGTTAGTGCGGCGCCGTCAGGGATCGACTCGGATACCGAGTCGGTCTTTCGCTGGGATGCGAAATCTGCGTCGTTCTCTGCGGAGACGACACGAAGCTTGCTCTGGATCGCCTCTTCGCTGGGCTCGCGAAGGTTCCAGGCGAGCCCGACCTTCTCAAGGCCCTTGATGAACATGTACGAGGGGTCGATTTGGCGACCGGTGAGGCCGTGCTTGGCCGAAGTTGGGAAGGCGTGGTGGTTGTGGTGCCAGCCCTCGCCCAGTGACACGAACGCCACTGCCCAGTTGTTGCGCGAATGGTCCTCGGTCTCGAACGGCGAGTCGCCGTACATGTGGCAGATCGAGTTGACGCTCCATGTGGCGTGGTGCTGGAGGAAGATGCGCACGAGGCCACCCCAGATGAATGCGGTGAAGGCACCCCACAACGTAAAGCCGCTGAGTACGAAACCGAGCGCGGCTGGGATTGCGAGACCGAGCAGCACGATGCTGAAAAAGTGTTTGTCGACCCAGACCATGTTCGGGTCATTTTTCAGGTCGCGCGCATAGCGACTTGCCGAGGCACGCTCGTCGCGGCTGAAGAGCCAGCCCATGTGCGAGTGGTACCAGCCGACGAACACGCCCTTCCAACCCTGGTGGTCGTGCGTGTGCGGACTGTGCGGGTCGCCTTCTTCGTCCGAGAAGTCGTGGTGCTTGCGGTGATCGGCGACCCAGTGGATCGGCGCACCCTGTACCGACATCGAACCCGCGACCGCCAGCGTCACGCGAACCCATTCCTTCGTTTCGAACGAGCGGTGCGTGAAGAGGCGGTGGTATCCGACTGTGATTCCCATGCCGGTGAAGGCGTACATCACGGCGAGGATCGCCAGATCGAGCGCGTCAACCATTCCGCCCCAGAGCAGCACGATGGCCGCGATGAATCCAAGGAACGGGATGACGACGGCTGCAATTGTTATACGGCGTTCAAGTTTGCTCATGGCCATAATGTACGTGAAGGTTTCCGGGTTCGTAGTCCCATATTTTCCAAACTTTTAGCGATTTTTTGTTGTTTTTTGATAAATTTTCGATCGTGGCCGGTCCCGAATCATCCGAAGCGTACGTTCGTCGCAGCAATCCATGGGAGCGCCTCCCACCAGAAGCGGCGGAGGTGATGGAGGCCGAACGGCAGCAGATCAGCGACGAGATCGTCGAAACGCTCGGCCGCGAGGTTCCGGCATACACCCGACCGCTATCCGGCGCGTTCGGCGATGCCGTCCGTTTCGGGGTCGACCAGGCTCTCCAACAATTCGTCGCGATGGTGCGCGATCCCGGGACCGCTCAACGCGAAGAAGGTCGACGCGTTTACGTCGCGCTCGGTCGGGGCGAGCTCGAAGCCGGCCGTTCGATCGGTGCCCTCCTGGCGGCGTATCGGCTCGGCGCCCAGGTTGCGTGGCGTCGGCTCGCCGATGCGAGCTTGGCGGCGGGTCTTTCCCAGCAGGACACGAACCTCTTGGCGGAATCGATCTTCGCCTACATCGACGCGCTTTCGGCGGAATCGGCCGAGGGCTACGCACAGGCCCAGGCCGAACGTGCCGGTGAACTCGATGCGCGGCGCGGCGAACTCATCGAACTGCTCGTACGCGGAGGCCTGGGCGCGGATCCACGAGCTCTCGCGTCCGCCGCGGAGCAGGCGAATTGGCCGGTCCCTCCGGAGTTGGCGGTCGTGGTCTGGCACGAAGATCTCGGGCGAACTCCGGCGGCACGCCTGCCGCAGAGCACGATCTTCACGCTGCTCGATCGGCAATTCGTTGCGCTGCTGCCGGAGCCGCGCGACAACACTCGTCGCGGCCAACTGGTTCGCGGGTTCGCGGCAATCTCCGCCGGCCTCGGGAGCGTCGCGACGCCGGCCGAAGCCCCGCGCTCTTACGAACACGCGCGAGCCGCGCTGCGACTGGGACGCGAACGAGGTCTGGAGGGGATCGTGATTGCCGACGAACATCGCGCCGAGTTAATCGTGCGAGCAGACCACGTGCTCGTCGACGAGATACGCCAGTCGCGTTTGGCTGTGCTCGATGACGAAACCGAAAACGCCCGCGCCCGCCTGACCGAGACGCTCCTCGCCTGGCTGCGCAACGACGGAAACGTCACCGCTGCGGCCGAGGAACTGCACGTTCACGCGCAGACGATGCGCTACCGGATGGCTCGATTGCGCGAACTACTCGGCGACGTGCTCGACGATCCAGATGCGCGATTCGAACTCGAATACGCGCTGCGCGCACCGGACTGACGCGAAAATCGCTCAAGCGACGGCGAGCTCGCGTTCGTGATCGAGCAGCCATGTCTTGCGATCGAGACCGCCGGCGTATCCGATCATCGAGCCGTCCGCGCCGATCACGCGGTGGCAGGGAATGATTACGGCGATCGGGTTGCGGTTGTTTGCCATGCCGACTGCGCGGGCGGCCTTCGGTCTACCGATTTGCGCGGCGATCTGCCCGTAGCTACGCGTCTCGCCGTGCGGGATCGTCGTGAGCGCATCCCAAACTGCACGCTGAAACTCAGTGCCGGCTGGAGCCAGCGCGAGGTCGAACCGGCTCGAACGACCGGCGAAGTAGTCGTCGAGTTGCTCGATCACAGCACCGAATTTGTCGGCGTTCTCCGTGCGGCTTGACCGTTGATACCCATAGTCGTGGGCCTCGACCATGTAGAGGCCGGTCAGTGATTGGTGATCGCCGATCAGCAGCAATCTGCCGATCGGGCTTTCGATTGTCGTGAAGTACTCGGTTGGTCGAGTCTGCTGATCAGTCATTTCTTCCTCCCTAATTTTTCTGCGATTTTTGGCTTTGCTGCGATTTCTGGTTCGAGCGGATCGGCGGCGAGCGCCCACAGGTGTTGCAGCGCGTAGGCGCGGTAAGGGCGCCAGCGCTCGGCGGCCATCAGCGCTTCGGCGGGCGTCGACGCCAGACCGATCGCCTCAAGGCCGCGCCGTACCCCCAAATCCGAAGGTAAAAAGGCATCTGGATCGCGCAGCGCGCGCATCGCGATGTAGTCGGCGGTCCATGTACCGATGCCCGGGATTGCGACGAGCGATGCGTGCGCTTCGTCGCGATCCCAACCGCCATCCAGACGAATGCCGCCCTCAGCCAGCGATCTGGCGAGTGCGACCAGTGCCGCCGCTCGCTTGCGTGGCATCGGCAGATCCGCGGGATCAAGTTCGGCAACAGTGGCAGCGCTCGGGAATAGCGTCGTGATCGATTCGATCGTCGACTTCAATCGATCACCGAACCGTTCGCTGATCCGCGCTGCAGCTGTCGTCGCTGCCTTGACCGACACCTGTTGGCCGAGCACCGCGCGCATCGCCAGTTCCTCGGTCGACACGCAACCCGGCACGCGCATTCCCGGTCGTGCGATCACAGACTTGCGCAGTGCCGGGTCACGAGCCAGCGCCGCGTCCGCGGCGGTCGGGTCCGCGTCGAGATCCAACAGCCGGCGAACGCGCTCGACTGCCGTTCCGAGGTCGCGCAGATCGGCAAGCATGAATCGCGCTCGGACGAATTCGTCGCTCGGCGAAAGCGCGACGACCGCGGGGCCGTGCGGCAATGCGACAGATCGGGTGTAACCGATATCCCCGTTTGAATCGCCGCTCTCGACACCGGGGATTGCCCGCGCCGCAAGAAACTCGAACATGCGCGTCAGATCGAGTGGCTCTCGGAATGGCAGTCGCAACTCGACTCCAGTGCGATCGGACTGCGGCGGCTTGGCGCGACGTCGGAGTTCACGCGGCGTCTCGGCGAAAACCTCTCGTATCGTGGCGTTGAACTGCCTGACGCTGGCGAATCCGGCGGCGCTCGCCACGTCGGTGATCGGCAACTCCGTCATCTCGAGCAAAGTGCGCGCAGTCTGTGCGCGGTTCGCGCGGGCAATTGCGAGCGGCCCGGCGCCGACGCTCTCGACGAGTTGGCGGTTGAGGTGGCGTTCGCTGTAGCCGAGGCGCGCGGCCAGTCCGGTTACGCCCTCGCGATCGATCAGGCCGTCGGCGATCAAGCGCATCGCCCGGCCGACCAGATCAGCGCGTTGGTCCCACTCCGGAGAACCGGGCACGGCGTCTGGCCGGCAGCGCTTACAGGCACGAAAACCTGCGCTCTGCGCTGCGGCAGCGCTGGGATAGAACTGCAGATTCTTGGCCTTCGGGGTGCGCGCCGGGCAACTTGGACGGCAGTAGATCCCGGTCGAGGTCACGCCGCAGTAGATCCATCCGTCGAATCGCGCGTCCTTCTCGGTCGCGGCGCGGTAGCAGTTTTCGAAACTCGGAAGCATCGGTCTTGGGCCATCCTGACACGGATCCACTGCACAATGTGGCGGAAATCGGACATCGCGATCCTCGCGTCCGATTCCCGCTGATCAACCGCTGGTGTCTGGTTGCCGTATAGTCCGAAACATCATCATCTGACGCTGGTTCGCCGCGTTTTCAACCACGCCATAGAGGAAATATGAACATTCCATTTGCCGACGACTCATCCTTTGGACTGGGAGAGGCGCTGCTGCTCACTCTCGAGATCTTTCTGTTCGTGATCTGGATCTGGATCTTCGTCACGATCGTTGTTGATGTTTTTCGCGACCATGAACTCGGCGGGTGGTCGAAAGCGCTCTGGCTGCTCTTTCTGGTCGTCGTCCCGTTCATCAGCGCGTTCGTCTACTTGATCGCCCGCGGGAACGGCATGCGTGATCGCGCAATCGCCGAGCAGGCCGATTACCAGAAGGCCGCCAATCAATACATTCGTGAGGTCGCGTCGTCACCCGTCGATGACCTCGCAAAGTTGAACGACCTCAAAGAAAAAGGCGTCCTTTCTCAAGAAGAGTTCGACCGCGCCAAAGCCAAAACCCTCGCCGACCACCACAACGACTAACAACTCTGTAAAACAAGGTTCCCCAATTGGGGAACCTTGTTTGCGGGGGTTAGGTGCCGGTGAACTTGGCTTGACGGCGCTCGATGAAGGATTGGAGTCCTTCGCGGGCGTCGTCGGTGCCGAATAGCGTTTGGATTTCTGCGACGTAAGACTCGGCGCTGGCGTCGTGGCCTTCGTCGATCGACTTGTGGGCTGTTCGCAGGGCACCCTGCACCGCAAGGGGCGCGGCGCGCTCGGCGATGTATTCGGCGAGTTCGACCGCACGATCGAGTTCTTTGCCGGGCTGAGTGATCTCCTGGATCAGCCCGATCCGTAGCGCTTCGTCGGCACCAAAATCCTCGCCTGTGAGGATCCAGCGCATCGCGTTGCCCCATCCGGCTTCACGAACGAAGCGCGTCATCGCGCCGCCGAACGGAAAAATCCCCCGCTGGACCTCGAACTGCAGAAATTTGCTGTCGCTGGCGGCGATGCGAATGTCGGCCGCGAGCATCAGTTCGATGCCAGCGGTGTAACAGAGACCGCGCGAGGCGACGATCACTGGTGTGGTCCAGCGAGTACCGTCGTTGCGCCAGGGATCGAGGCCTCCCTCCGGGACGACCTGATCGAAATCGCCGAACGATCCAGCTACGTCGGCGAGATCAAGCCCGCCCGTGAAGTGCTCGCCGTGAATGTGGAAATATGGGCGACGCCGAGGAGTTCACCAGTCGACTCACCATAGAGAACCACCTCAACGGTAGCCGTCGCCCCTGATGTGGAGAAGGACGCGCTCATGTTCAGGGTCCGCGGGCAGAAACGCCCCGGACAACCTGAACCCAGAAAAGGGAAACCAGAAATGACCAAGAAACTTTCCGCAGCAACCTTCGCGTTTGCCCTCACCGTACCGGCCCTGGCCTTTGCCTTGGACGCGGACACAGATGGCGACGGCATGGTATCGCTCGAGGAATTCCAGGCCGCCATGCCTGATGCCGACGCCGCGAGTTATCGGCTGATCGAGGCCGCGCCGCTTACCCCGGCGCTCGGTGCACGAAT